>NZ_JAERVK010000010.1:0-168063 GCF_016745425.1 Candidatus Methylomicrobium oryzae
GGTTCAGATGGTGGCTTCGCGCGCTGCGCTCGCACCATCTAACCTTATTCGTTAGAACACAAATTAATTTTTATAGGTGGTGTATGAAGGTTTTTGGTCATAGAAAAAGACATGATGAACTAGCCTGTCGTTATGGGCGTACTTCAGCAGATCACAAAGCGATAGCGGATTCGTGGCAACGTCAATTAATAGGGCACTTTCGTTCATTTTGGACACTCCTTCCTGCTGCGGTAGGCTATCCAATAGAGAACGCATATCACTCGACCAAGGACGACTTTCAGACTTTTCTACAATTACTAAAGCGTAAGGCATTTTTCTCTCCAGAGTTAAAAGAGTCGGTATCTAACGTAGAATTAACGCGGCGCCCATAAGGACGCCGAGCAAAGCCGCGATGCTTCTGGGCGTCGCGTTGAATGAACTGTTAGAACTAGGAGAATACAGATGCTTAAAAACCTGCGGCTGTGCGATGAACCGAACGGGATACACGTAGTTTTTAGAACAGACTTAATGGGTTTTAGGCGAGTCGCCGAATACCGTGACCGAGCAGAAAAGCCCTCTGGACGCACCATTCAAAGGTTTGCCGTTGATTTTACACCAGTTGAGGAACTGTTCTGGGTCAATAGCTACTTTGGTAAGAACTTGCCCCAAAGCCTCCGCTTCGTCTATTTTCTTTTGAACGATTCGAACCCACGAATCGTAGGATTCGCCAAAATGACTTTTATCCTCGCAGATTTCTTTAAAACGAAGATAGGTAGGTTCGTCTTTGTACCAAGTAACGTAATTCACCATAGGGAAACTCCAGGGTTAAAAGGGGCGGTTTCTAACGTTAAGTAGACACCTATACAGGTGTATATTAATCTACGATCATCGGTGTATAATGCCAATCTGACAATCTGCTAAACTGGATACTACAATATTCAATTATTGATAGCAACCTCTTTATGCTAACGAAAAGTACACCTCCAAAGCTCCTGGATCAAGTCCGTGATCGGATTCGCGTCAAGCACTATAGTATCGGTACCGAGAAGCTTTACGTGCAGTGGATCAAGCGGTTTATTTTGTTTTGCGGTAAACGCCATCCGTTAGAAATGGGTGCGATGGAAATTGAAACTTTTTTGACGCATCTCGCAGTGGAAGGCCATGTATCGGCTTTAACACAAAACCAAGCATTGTCCGCTTTACTGTTTTTGTACAAAGAAGTCCTTTTAATCGATTTGCCCTGGCTGGATAATATCGTGCGGGCCAAGCAACCGCAACGTTTACCCAGTGTGTTGACGCGCACCGAGGTGAGCGCCGTGCTGGCGCGGATGAGCGGAGTCTATGGATTGATGGCAAATCTCCTTTATGGCACGGGCATGCGCTTGATGGAGTGTGTACGCCTCAGGGTGAAAGATGTCGATTTTGAGCGCGGCGAGATTATGGTCCGCGACGGCAAGGGAGGAAAGGATCGGGTCACGATGTTGCCGCAATCGTTGGCGAGCCACTTGCAAGACCATTTATGCCAGCGCCGCGCCTTGTTTGATGATGATTCCCGCTTGGGCAAGGCCTCGGTTTATTTGCCGGATGCACTGGAACGTAAATATCCCAATGCAGCGACCGAATGGGCCTGGCAATATTTGTTTTCCTCGGGCAGTTTTTCGCTTGATCCGCGCAGCGGTGTCGAACGCCGCCATCATATCGACGAAAAGTTATTGCAGCGGGCAATGAAAAAGGCGGTGCAGGCCAGCGGCATAACAAAATTGGCGACGCCCCATACGCTGCGCCATTCGTTCGCGATCCATTTGCTCGATTCGGGGTATGACATTCGCACGGTGCAGGAATTGCTAGGTCACAAAGATGTGCAGACGACGATGATTTACACGCATGTTCTCAACAAGGGCGGAAGAGGCGTTGTAAGCCTGTTAGATCGGTTATGACGCTGTTTTCCTAAAAAATCGACGAACCCCGCCGGACGGGTTTGGTAAACCCGTCCGGCTCTTTTCTCCGAAGTTCAGGCAATGACTGAAACGTTGAAGACGGAACTACAAACTCCGTTTTGCCGTAATACTGTCGGAGCGGATTTTTTCCGGGTGTTGCTATAATGGACCGTTTGAATTTTCAATCGGAAAGCGATTCCCTTCCCGTAGCCGAAACAGCAGCCCTTGATGCACTCCCTCTATACCGTCCTGTTCTATCTTTTAACGCCGTTTATTTTGCTGCGTTTACTCTGGCGCAGCCTTAAAGCTCCTGCTTACCGCCGCCGCTGGAATGAGCGTTTCGGCTTTTACGATAAAACCTATTCCCAAAACGTTGTTTGGTTCCATGCGGTGTCGGTCGGCGAGGCCGAGGCGCTGTTTCCGCTGCTGCGCTTGCTGCAGACGCGGCATCCCGGCCTGAAGCTATTGATCACGACCACGACACCGACCGGTTCGGCCAGGGTGCAGGCGGTGTTCGGCGGAAAGGCGGAGCATGTGTATCTGCCATACGACATGCCGTTCGTGATCGGGCGTTTTCTGACGGCTTTCAAACCGCGCCTTGCGGTGATCATGGAAACCGAGATTTGGCCAAATCTTTATGCAGCATGCGGCCGACAGCAAATTCCGCTGTTCCTGATCAATGCTCGCCTGTCCGAAAAATCCGCGCGCGGCTATCGGAAAATTCCATCGCTGATTCGTCCGACGCTGGAACACGTCAGCCTGATCGCCGCGCAAACCGCGGATGATGCGGAACGGTTTGTGCAGATCGGCGCGAAGCCGGATTCGGTCAGGGTAATGGGCAACATGAAGTTCGATATCGAGATCGCCGAAGAGACCCTCGCCCAAGGCAGGCGGCTCAAAGCTTCGGTCTTCGGCGACCGTTTCGTCTGGATCCTGGCCAGCACGCACAAAAACGAGGAAGCGCCGTTTCTGAACCTTTACCCCGAAATCAAGGTGGAAATTCCTGATCTGCTGTTAGTGATCGTGCCCCGGCATCCCGAGCGCTTCAGCGAGGTCAAGAATCTGTGCGAGGAACGCGGGCTGAAAGCCGTGATGCGCACATCAGAGAGTCCCTGTACGGCAGAAACCGATGTATATGATGTATATATAGCCGATACGATGGGCGAGCTCAAGATGCTGTATGCGGCGGCGGACGTGGCTTTTATCGGCGGCAGCCTGGTGCCGGTAGGCGGCCATAATCTGCTCGAAGCGGCCGCGGCCGGCGTGCCGGTGATGTTCGGACCCTACATGGCCAATTTCAAGGAGATCGCCGGGGGCGTTTTGGCTCACCAGGCGGCGCTGCAGTGCCGGTCTCCGGAAGAAATTATCGGGACAATCCTTTCGTTATATGCCGACCCGGAGCAGCGGACGGAACTGGCGGACCGGGCCAGGGTGTTTCTAAACGAAAACCGGGGGGCGATCGCGGCGATTGCCGAGCTGATAGAGGCCGCTATCCCGAAAGGCGGATAAATTTGCAATAGGCGTTTTTGCAGCCGCATTGAATGAGGGAAACAGGCAGGACAGTCCAACTGCGTTCGGCCATACATCAAATGATTCCCGTGGATGCGCGGTGCTTAACCGCCTTATCAACCGGACATTTTTTCCGAAAACCTGACCTCCGCATTATAATTTTCTTTTCCCCACTTACACATGCCAAGGAACATCCCCCGCATGGACAAACCGCCTCAAAGCAAAGTCATCATCATCGGCGCAGGCCCTTCCGGCAGTATCGCGGGGGCCCTGCTCAGAAAAAAAGGCTATCCGGTGATCATTCTGGAGCGCCAGCGTTTTCCCCGCTTCAGCATCGGCGAAAGCCTGTTGCCGCAGTGCATGGAGTTCATCAAGGAAGCCGGGATGCTCGATGCGGTTGTCGATGCCGGATTTCAGTTTAAGAACGGCGCGGCGTTCGCCTTCGGCGAGCATTACACCGAATTCGATTTCGAAGACAAGTTTACCCCCGGCATCGGCACGACCTTCCAGGTCCAGCGCGGCCGCTTCGACGCGCTGCTGGCCGACGAAGCGGCGCGGATGGGCGTCGATATACACTGGGAGATGGAAGTAAAGGCGGTCGATTTTTCCGGTCCCCGGGCCCATTTGACCGTCGCCGACACGGACGGCCGGCTTTACGATTACGCGGCCGACTTCGTGCTCGATGCGAGCGGTTTCGGGCGGATACTGCCGCGCCTGCTCGATCTGGAGTCCCCGTCGGGGTTTCCGGTCAGGCAGGCCTTGTTCGGGCATATCGAAGACCGGATCGACGATCCGGCGTTCGACCGGAACAAAATCCGGATCACCGTGCATCCGGAACACCCGGACGTCTGGTTCTGGCTGATTCCGTTCAGCAACGGACGCAGCAGCGTCGGCGTAGTGGCCGAGCGGGCCTTTTATGCGCCGGGCGAGGATTACGGCGCGCAGCTGCAGGCATTGATCCGTCAGGATGCGGGCCTCGGTCGGATTTTGAAAAACGCGGTATTCGACGACAGGATCAATACATTGGTCGGTTATTCGGCCAACGTCAAAAGCCTTTACGGCAAGGGCTATGCGCTGCTCGGCAACGCGGGCGAGTTTCTCGACCCGATTTTTTCCTCGGGCGTGACGATCGCGATGAAGTCCGCGATGCTGACCACGGCTGCGCTGGACCGGCAATTTAAGGGCGAGCCGGTCGATTGGGAACAGGATTACGCGCGGCCGTTGAAGCGCGGCGTCGATACCTTCCGGGTATTTGTCGATGCGTGGTACGACGGCCGTTTTCAGGATGTGATTTTCCATCCCAATCAACAGCCCGGCATCAAGGCGATGATTTGTTCGATCCTGGCCGGTTATGCCTGGGACGAAAACAACCCCTATGTGAAGAACGCCTGCTCGCGGCTGGATACGCTCGTGGAACTATGCCGCGACGACAGTTAAGCCTGGTCGCCTTGATCATTAGTTTGGCCGGTTGCGCGTCGATTCATCCTCAGGGCGGAAGCCTGCCTGAAGCGGCCCCGCAGGCCGGGGCGCGCCCGCAGCCTTTGTTTCCGCTCGCGCCGCCTTTGGGTCCGGAGCGGCGCATCGTGCAGCAGTTGACCGCGCACTGGCCGGGAAGCGAGGAAACGCTGCTCTGCGTGCTGGAACTGGACAGCCGGCGTATCGCGATGGCCGGCCTTACCCGGGACGGGCTGAGCCTGTTCAATTTGACCTATGACGGAAAGACCCTGGAGGCGGACAAAAATCCCCTGGTTCCCGAGACGCTCGTTCCCGAACTGATCGTTGCGGATTTGCAGCTGGTTTACTGGCCGCTCGACAGCGTGCGGAAGCAGTTGCCGAAAGGCTTGAAGCTGGAAGCCGGTCCGGGTATCCGCCGCTTATCCGACGATGGCAAGCCTCTGACCGAAATACATTATTTGAGCGCCGACGGCGCTTGGCCGAAAGCGGCCGAACTGCTCAACCTACAGTATCATTACCGGCTTACGATCCAAACGGTCAGCTATGAAGTTGTATCTGAATGACGTCGGCATGCTCTGCGCGGCCGGTAACGGCAAGCGGGAGGTATTGGCGGGGCTGTTGGCCGGAAACCGTTCGGGCCTGATCTTTACAGACCGGTTCAGCCCCGGTCGGCCGTTCGCGGTAGGCCGGATCGATGCCGAACTGCCGGAAATCGGCGACCGTTTCGGGTATTACCGTTGCCGTAATAACAGCCTGTTGCTGGCCGCGCAGGAACAAATTCGCGGTACGGTCCAGCGAATGATCGCCCGCTTTGGGAAGGACCGTATCGGTTGCGTGTTGGGCACCAGTACGTCCGGAGTCCGGAACACCGAACTGGCATTGGCCTATCAAGCGGCCAACGGCGCCCTGCCGCCCGATTTTCATTACAAACAGCAGCAGATGGGGGCGAGCGCCGATTTTCTGGCGGCCTGCCTGAATCTCGGCGGACCGGCCTATACCTTGTCGACTGCCTGTTCTTCGAGCGGACGAGCGATCGCGTCCGCGCGCCGCCTGCTGCGCCTGGGCCTCTGTGATGCGGTAATCGTCGGCGGCGCCGATACGCTCTGCAATCTGACGATCAACGGTTTTGCGGCCCTGGAGTCGTTGAGCGGCGGCTTGTGCAGGCCGTTCGGCGCGCACCGGGACGGGATCAACATCGGCGAGGCGGCCTGCCTGTTCGTGTTGAGCCGCGAGCCGGGTCCTGTCGAGCTGCTCGGGATCGGTTCCACCAGCGACGCCTACCATTTTTCCGCGCCCGATCCGGACGGGCTGGCGGTGGGCCGGGCCATGCAGCTGGCTCTGGAAGATGCCGGCAAGCGTCCCGAGGAGATCGATTACCTGAATCTGCACGGCACCGCGACCGTGCTGAACGACAGCATGGAAAGCAAGGCGGTCAACGGGCTGTTCGGCGTCGGGGTGCCGGCCGGTTCGAGCAAGGGCATGACCGGCCATACGCTGGGCGCGGCGGCGGCGCTCGAACTCGGTTTTTGCTGGCTGCTGCTGAACAGTGACGATGAGAAAGGCAGGCTGATTCCGAACGTCAACGACGACACGGATGATCCGCTACTGACCCCATTGAATCTCGTGCGTCCGGGCAGCGAACTGAAGCGCCGGATAGATACCTGCCAAAGCAATTCATTCGCGTTCGGCGGCAATAACATCTCGATCGTGGTTGGGCGGGCATGAACGATTTTCCGCTGTTCGACATCGCCGAACTGCTGCCGCATACCGGCGGGATGATCTGGCTCGATAAAGTGCTTGCCTGGGACGAAGAGACGGCCACTGCCGAGCTGACCGTCCGGGCCGGCCCGTTGTTCGGCGGCGGCGATACGGTTCCCGCCTGGGCCGGGATCGAATACATGGCGCAGACGATCGGCCTGTATGCCGGCCTCCATGCCAAGCGCGCGGGCGAGCCGATCAGGCTGGGTTTTTTGCTCGGCACCCGGCGTTTCGAGAGCAGCGCGCCCGGCTTCCGGATCGGTTCCGTGCTGACGGTACGGGTTGAGAAAATCATGCAGGACGGACACTTGTCCGTGTTCGACTGCCGGATAACCGGCGATCATGTTAAAGTAAGCGCCGTGCTGAACGTCTACCAGGCGCCCCTCGATACGATAATGCATTATGAAAAATAAGACCGTTTTAGTGACCGGCTCGAGCCGCGGCATCGGCAAGGCGATCGCCTTGTATCTGGCGGCCCAGGGCTACGATTTGGTGCTGCATTGCCGCAGCCGGCGCGATCAGGCCGAGGAGGTCGCGCGGGAAATCGAAGAGATGGGCCGCAGCGCCCGGATTCTGCAATTCGATGTCGGCGACCGCGTGCAGTGCGCCCAGCACCTGGCCGAGGATATCGATGCGAACGGCGCCTATTACGGCGTGGTCTGCAATGCCGGTATCGCCGCCGACAATGCGTTTCCGTCGCTGACCGGGGAAGAATGGGACAGCGTGATCCATACCAACCTCGACAGTTTCTATAACGTGCTGCAGCCTGTCATCATGCCGATGGTCCGGCGGCGGAGTCCCGGGCGCATCGTGACCCTGTCGTCCGTCTCCGGCCTGATCGGCAACCGCGGCCAGGTCAATTACAGCGCCGCCAAGGCCGGCATCATCGGCGCGACCAAGGCGTTGGCGCTGGAGCTGGCCAAGCGCGACATCACGGTCAATTGCGTCGCGCCCGGCCTGATCGAAACCGAAATGGTCGAAGCACTGCCGCTGGACGAAATCAAAAAAATGATTCCGGCGCGCCGTGTCGGTCACCCGAAAGAAGTCGCCGCGGCGGTGGCCTTTCTGCTGTCCGAAGACGCTGCCTACATCACCCGCCAGGTGATCGCGGTCAACGGAGGCTTGTGCTGATGAAGCGCGTTGTTGTAACCGGGATGGCCGGGCTGTCTCCGCTCGGCAATGACTGGCAGACTGTCTCGGAGCGTTTAAAGGCGCAGACGACCGGCATTCGCGCCATGCCCGAATGGGACAAATACCAGGGGCTGAATACGCGGCTCGGAGGTCCGGTCGATTTCGAGCGGCCCGCCCATTATTCCCGCAAGCAGACGCGCAGCATGGGCCGGGTCGCCCTGATGGCGGCCTATGCGACCGAACTGGCGCTGCTGGATGCCGAATTGATCGACGATCCGGTGCTGAAAAGCGGACGCATGGGAATCGCCTACGGCAGCTGTTCGGGCAGTTTCGACGCGATCGCGGATTTCGGCAACATGCTGCTGAACCACCGGACCGACGGGCTGAATGCGACTTCCTACATCCGGATGATGGGACATACCGCGGCGGTCAACATCGGCCTGTTCTTCGGAATCAACGGCAGGGTTTATACGACATCCAGCGCCTGCACCTCGGGCAGCCAGGGCATCGGCTACGCCTACGAAGCGATCAAGTACGGCCGGCAGACGCTGATGGCGGCCGGCGGCGCGGACGAACTTTCAGCCAGCCAGGCGGCCGTGTTCGATACGCTTTATGCGACCAGCCTGAAGAACGACGCGCCCGACACCTCGCCGCGGCCGTTCGATCGGCACCGCGACGGACTGGTGATTGGGGAAGGCGCGGGCACGCTGATTCTCGAAGAACTGGGACACGCCAAGGCGCGCGGTGCGACGATTCACGCCGAGGTGGTCGGCTATGGCACCAATTCGGATGGTCTGCATGTGACGCAGCCTGACAGCCACAGCATGCAGCTTGCGATGCGGCTCGCGCTCGATGATGCGTGCCTGCCGCCAACGGCGATCGGCTATATAAGCGCGCACGGCACCGCGACCGAGCACGGCGACATCGCCGAGAGCCATGCCACTCGGGCGGTTTTCGGCGCGCAAACGCCGATCAGCGCGATGAAAAGCTATACCGGTCATACGCTCGGCGCATGCGGCGCGTTAGAGGCTTGGGCGGCGATCCGGATGATGAACGAAGGCTGGTTTCATCCGACCGCGAATCTGCAAACGATCGATCCGAACTGCGCGGAGCTGGACTATATCACCGGTACTGTCCGCGATCTCGACTGCGATTATGTGATGAGCAACAACTTCGCTTTCGGAGGCATCAACACTTCCCTGATTTTTAAACGCTGGGATTGAATCAATCCCGAATCAACCCGAGGAAAAATAAGCATGATAAAAAAAACAAGTTTGCTATTGGCGTCGTTGATGTTGTTTACCGGTTGTACGACGACCGGGACATTCAAAGTGCCGGAAGGGTCTAAGTTGTACATTTATAAAAGACCTGAGCCGGTGCAGGTCGCGGCCGGCGGCAAGGTCACAACCAAGCCGTTTTTCTGGACAGCGGCCGGCATGCCGCCGGGCGGCGGGATTCCTTACCGTTTGGAACAGAACGGCCAAACCATCAAGGAAGGCAAATTGCGGACCAAATTTCGCGTCGTGTCCATCTTCTGGCCGCCGTTCGCCGCAATCTACTGGCCGATGGGCTTCAATCCGAATATCACCTATGACCTAGTCAACGATACTCAGGAATAATGGCCTGAAGAGAAGACCCTGAAAAACGGCTAAGGCACCAGGCTGCCTTATTCGGACAGAGCGCCGGCCATGACCGTTATTTTCGTCATGGCCGGCAGACGGGCATATATAAAAGCTTCAATTTTAGACTCGGCTTCACTGCCGGTTCTCGAACACTTTCCGCTTGTCTCGGCAATTTGACTTGATCGCCGCGAATTTCAAATCCTTCCAATAACCTTACCGCTGCTATTAGTATTTAGTTATAATCCGCAGCCAGTATGAACTTAATCAGGCGGAGGCGGGGTAAGAAATGGCAACGGCGGATCAGAAGTTTAAAAACATGCGGCTGTTTTGGGAGGCTCAATTAGCCAGGGCGCTCGCCAGCCCTTATTACCAAAAACTGATGGCGCTGCCGTCTTTACAGCGGTGGGCTGTGATTGCCGGTTTGTTTCTGTTGTCGCAGGTGATCGTTTTCGGCGCTTTGTACCTGATCTTCGGCAAAGTCGTGGTGATCGGCTTCTTGGCCAGCATTCTGGCCGGACTGGCGACCGGCGCCGGCGCGCTGCCGGCGCTGTTTTTCCGGAATATTTCAAACAATCTGTTCAACAGCATGCTCGGCGCCGCGGCCGGGGTGATGCTGGCCGCGACCGCGTTTTCGCTGCTGGTTCCCGGCATCGGTTTCGGCAATGCGGTCTGGGCCGGCAAAGGTATTTACCTGGTTTCGTTCGGGATGCTGATCGGTGCGCTGTTTCTGCATTATGCCGACCGCCAGTTGCCGCACGTGCATTTCGATCAGGTGTCCGATCTGCGCAAAACGTCTTTCAGCAAAATCTGGCTGTTCATTGTCGCGATCACGATTCACAACTTTCCGGAAGGGATGTCGGTTGGGGTCAGTTTCGGCACCGGCGAGATGAAAACCGGCATCGTTCTGGCGATCGCGATCGCCTTGCAGAACATTCCCGAAGGCTTGGCTGTCGCGCTGCCGCTGGTCGGTTTGGGCTACGACAAACGGCGCGCGGTCGCAATTGCGACTCTGACCGGCCTGGTCGAGCCGGTCGGCGGCCTGCTCGGGATTACGATGGTGACGGTCTTCCAGCCGATTCTTCCGGTGGCGATGGGGTTTGCGGCCGGCGCGATGCTGTTCGTGATCAGCGAGGAAATCATCCCGGAAACGCACGGCGGCGCGAGCAACCGTTCCCGGTACGCCACCTTTGCGCTGATGTTCGGCTTCATCATCATGATGATTCTCGACAATATGTTGGGTTGACCCCGACGTCATCAATCAGGCCAGGCGGCTCAAGCCGTCCGGCACTCCTTTTATCCCGCTTTCAATCGTACCCGTCTACCAATTCATCCATTGCATGGACAGAGCCGAACAATTACTGCAGCACCTGAGCGCCTGGCTGAACAGCTTCATTACCTGGTTCCATAGCCTTCCGGTCGAACCCTATTTACAAACTTTTCTGCACAAATTTTCGGCTTTACTGGCGAGCGGCAACTGGCGGGAAACCGGGATTGCCGCCGCAACCAGTTTCGCTTTGATCGTCACTGCCGAAATCGGCGACAAAAGCCAGCTGGTCTGTATGACATTGGCCTCCAGGCACAAAGCCTGGCCGGTGCTGTTGGGGGCGAGCGCGGCGTTCGCTCTGTTGAACACGCTGGCGGTCGTATTCGGCGCCGCGATTGCAAGCTGGTTGCCCGAATACATCGTCGCGGCGGCGGTCGCCTTTTTATTCGGCGCATTCGGGATTCACGCTTTGCGCGTCAATGGCGACGAAGACGGGGAAGTCCGCGAAAAAAGCGGGCACGGCATCTTCTTTACGACGTTTTTATTAATTACGGTTGCCGAGTTCGGCGACAAAACGCAGCTTGCGGTGGTTGCGCTGAGCAGCACGTCCTTGCCAACTCCAGTCTGGATCGGGTCGACTGCGGCGCTGGTCACGACCTCGGCGCTGGGCGTTCTGGCCGGACGCACGATTCTGCAGAAATTTCCGTTGGCGCTGTTGCACCGGATCAGCGGAACGATTTTTTTGATGTTGTCCCTCGTTGCGGCTTACCGGGCATATGGCGCTTATGCTTCCCGGTTCGCGTAGGGTACGCTGCGCGTACCTTTTCCAAAACTATCCGGGAGTTTTCCCGAACACGGTACGCGCAGCGTACCCTACGGTATGAACCGCCGCCGCTTTCTTCAATACCTCGCTTTGTCGCCCGTCGCCGTTGGCTGTTCCGTGCCGCGTCGCGATTATTACCGTCAGCCGGAATTCGGCGACATCACGATCATGCACATAACCGACTGCCATGCGCAGTTGCTGCCGGTGTATTACCGTGAGCCGGCAGTCAATCTGGGGATCGGCGCCGGCAAAAATGCGCCGCCCCACCTGAGCGGCGAGCAGTTACTGCGCCGTTTCGGCATTCTTCCGCACAGCCGCGAGGCTTACGCCTTCACGCATCTGGATTTTACCGGGGCGGCGCACCGTTATGGAAAAATGGGCGGTTTCGCGCACCTGGCGACGTTGGTCAACACGATCAGGGACTTGCGCGGGCCTGATAAGACCTTGCTGCTCGACGGCGGCGACAGCTGGCAAGGTTCGGCGACCGCGTTATGGACGCGCGGCCAGGATATGGTCGATGCCTGCAATTTGCTGGGCGTCGACGCGATGACCGGACATTGGGAGTTTACCTACGGCAAAGAGCGTCTTTTCGAGAACCTGAAACGCTTCAAGGGGGTGTTTCTTGCGCAAAACGCAGCACAGGCCGAGGAAGCGGCCTTCGAGTCCGGTGCGGACAACGACGAGCTGTTCAAGGCTTACCTGATCAAAGAGATCGGTAAAATCCGGATTGCAGTGATCGGCCAGGCTTATCCTTATACGCCGATCGCGAACCCGCCGCGCTTCGTTAAAGGCTGGCAGTTCGGGATCGAGGAACGGCGCCTGCAGTCGCTCGTCGACCGGATACGCATCACCGAACGGCCCGACGCGATTATTTTGCTATCCCACAACGGCATGGACGTCGATCTGAAACTGGCCTCGCGCGTCGCCGGAATCGATCTGATCCTGGGTGGCCATACCCACGATGCGGTTCCCGAACCGATCCCGGTCGCGAATCCCGCAGGCAGGACCTGGGTCACCAACGCGGGCAGCCACGGCAAGTTTCTGGCGGTGATCGACTTGAAAGCCGCGGGCGGGCGGTTGCAGGCGATACGCTATCGCCTGCTGCCGGTCTTTGCGGAATTGTTGGAACCCGATTTTGAAATGCAGAGTCTGATCGATAGCTTGAGAATGCCGTATATGCCTGCCTTGCGGCGGCCATTGGCCGAAGCAAGCGAGCTGCTGTACCGCCGCGATAATTTTTATGGAACTTTCGACGGCTTGATTCTGGATGCGCTGCTGGCCGAGTACGGCGCGGACATCGCGTTGACGCCCGGTTTCCGCTGGGGTACGGCCGTATTGCCTGGCCGGACGATCGCGATGGAAGATGTGATGAATCATACGGCGATCACTTATCCCGAAACCTATGCCGCCATGATGACCGGTACACAATTGAAAAACATGCTGGAAGACGTGGCCGACAATCTGTTCAATCCCGATCCTTACTATCGGCAGGGCGGCGACATGGTCAGGACGGGCGGCATGCGCTTCGATTGCGATCCTGCAGCCGAATGGGGCAAGCGCATCGGAACGATGCGGCTTTGCAATGGTGACCGGGTCGAGGCCGGAAAACAATATAAAGTCGCCGGTTGGGCGACCGTTTCGGCACCGGCGGCCGGCAGGCCGGTGTTCGAGATTGTCGGAGAGCATCTAAAATCGCCAGTTCGGCATAGGCCGGGGCGAGCAATGAGCGTATGATGGGTTGGCAATCGTTTTTCTTTGATCATACCGCCTGTATCCGGACGTTTCGATGTTTCTCATAAGTGAAAGAGGCGAGCCCGCGCTGGATGCAATCGAGCAGGACGGAAAACTGTATGGCGTCAAGTTATCCGGAGAATGGAATCTGCGTAATCTGTGCGAGATGCCGGCGCTGCGCCGCCAACTCAGAAAGTATGCGCGAAGCAAGTCCGGGTTGCACTGGGATCTGGAGACGATCGATGTGCTCGACAATGCGGCCGCGCTGATCCTTTGGCAGGAGTGGGGCCGGGTGTTGCCGGAGGGGCTGGCGATACGGCCCGAACATCTGCGTATGCTGGAGCGCTGGCAGGCGCAGGAAATTTCCGAAACTGCGCCGCCCAAACGCGATCTCGGCGCGGTATTGCTCTTTCTTTACGGATTCATCGCCGATTTTTACCGGCAAACATTGGATATGGTGACGTTGCTCGGCCAGTTGCTGCTGGATCTGGGCTACTTGCTGCGCCATCCGGGCCAAGTGCCGTGGGCCGAAATTTCGACCACCATTTACGAGTCGGGCGTACGCGCCCTCGGAATTACCGCGCTGGTCGGTTTTTTGATCGGCATCGTGCTGAGTTATTTATCCGCCCTGCAGCTCAAGCTGTTCGGCGCGGAAATCTACATTATCGACATCCTCGGGCTCAGTATCATTCGCGAATTGGGACCTTTACTCGCAGCGATCCTGGTCGCGGGACGCTCCGGTTCCGCGATGACCGCGCAGATCGGGATCATGCGGGTCACCGAAGAGCTCGATGCGCTGTCTGCGATGGGCATTTCGCATTCGCTGCGGCTGGTGTTGCCGAAAGTCGCAGCCCTGGCGGTCGTGCTGCCGCTGATCGGCGTGTGGACCAGCGGTTCGGCGCTGCTTGGCGGGATGTTTTCGGCGCAGAACACGCTCGATATCGGCTATATGCAATTCTTTTTGAAGCTGCCCGATGCGGTGCCGCTCCTGAATGTGTTTATCGGCCTGTTGAAAAGCGCGGTATTCGGCTTTCTGATCGCGCTGGTGGCCTGCCATTTCGGCTTCCGGATCAAACCGAACACCGAAAGCCTGGGCAATGAAACCACCAATTCGGTTGTCTCTTCGATCACGATCGTGATCATGGTCGATGCGGTGTTTGCGATCCTGTTCATGGGCATCGGGATGCCGATATGAAGGACTCGGCGATCCGTCTCGAACATGTCTGGACCCGCTTCGGCGAAAAAATCGTGCACAGGGACATCAATCTAAGCCTTGCGCACGGCGAGATCCTCGGGCTGGTCGGCGCTTCCGGCAGCGGCAAGACCACGCTGCTGCGCGAAATCATCGGCCTGCAGGCGCCGAGCGAGGGTGAAATCTTCGTGATGGGAGCGTCGCTGCATCAGATCGGCCGGCATCTGCAGAGCAATTGCGGGGTATTGTTTCAGAAAGGCGCGTTGTTCAGCGTGCTCAATGTGTTCGACAATATCGCCTTTCCGCTACGCGAGCTCGGTTTCGACGACGAGGAGATCATCAGGCGGCTGGTGTTCATGAAACTGTCCCGGGTCGGCTTGTCGGTACGCGACGCCTGGCTGAAGCCGGCGGATTTATCGGGCGGCATGACCAAGCGGGTGGCGCTCGCGCGTACGCTGATACTCGAACCGGACCTGCTGCTGTTGGACGAGCCGACCTCCGGCCTCGACCCGATTTCGAGCGAGGATTTCGTCAGCCTACTGTCCGAATTGCACCGCGATCTGAAGTTTACTGTGGTGATGGTGACGCACGATCTCGACATTCTGCGCGATTTGTGTACCCGGATCGCGGTACTGGCGGACGGCCAGTTGGTTGCCTTCGGTCCCCTCGAATCGGTGTTAAGCTGTCCGCATCCGTTCGTCGAGCGTTTTTTTCACAACAACCGCGCCGAGCGGGTTTTTCAAAGTCTGGATACGACGCATGGGCAAAAATAAATATGCGCTGATTACCGGCCTCTTCCTGATCGTTTTGACGGCCGCCACCGCCGCGGTCGTGTATTGGATCGGCCACTTCGAGCGCGAACGCAACGTCTACTATGTTTCGACTCGCCAGTCGGTATCCGGCCTGAATCCGGAGTCGACCGTGTTCTACCGCGGCATTGCGGTCGGCAAAGTCCTCGATATCCATTTCGACCCGAACGACTCCGGAACGATCCTGGTTCCGATCGAAGTCGATAAGGAGATCGTGTTGAGTAAAGGCGTGTTCGCGACCTTGCAGCTAAAAGGGGTGACCGGTCTGACCCAGATTCAGCTCGAAGACCCGGAACACCCCGGCGAACCATTGCCGCCGGGAAGCGATTCGGCCGATCGGATACCGTTGAAACCGTCTTTGGCCGACCGATTGATGACCACCGGCGAGGACATTCTGAAAAAAGCCGAGCATATCATGGCGCGGCTCAGCGTATTTCTAAGCGATGAAAACGAAAAGAACGTCACCGACATCCTGAACAATCTGAAAAGTCTCTCGGATAAGTTGAATCAACTCGAAAAAAGCGTGGACAAGGCGCTGGCCGAGGCTCCGAAGCTCAGTAATCGGGCCGGAAAAACATTGGACAATATCGACCGGCTTGCGAGCGATTTGCAGCATTTGAGCAAGGATGTCAGAGCGTTGGAGCAAAAAGCCGAGCGACTTGCCGAGACCGGTTTCGAAGTGAGCGACCAGGTCACCCAGACTACGCTCCCGAAAGTCAACGAGCTGATGAACGAGTTGCAGTCGGCAGCACAGCAGGTGAACAAAATTGCGAATTTGCTCGAAAATAACCCGCAAGCGCTGATCTTCGGCCCCCCCGATCAGGAACCCGCACCGGGCGAACCGGGCTATAAGGAGGCTCGATGAAAAAATACTGCTTACTCTATACCGCCGGCATCCTGCTGCTGGGTTGCTCGGAAACCGGGCGGGTACCGGCGCTTCACGATTTCGGGGTTGGCCCCCTTTCGCCGCCGGCGGCCGGTCCGCAAAATGCCGCAACCGCGGAAGTTCGGGTCATCGCGCCGAAATGGCTGAGCGATAACCGGATCCGTTACCGGCTGCTTTACGATCAGCCGACCCGGGTGCGTTTCTATAACCTGGACCAGTGGATTGCGCCCCCGCCGGACCTGCTCAGGCTGTATTTCAGCTCGGGGCGCTTAGGCCCGAACCATTCTCTGGTGATTCACCTGGTGAATTTCGAGCAGCAATTCGAGGCGCCGGGGAATGCTTTTGTACTGATGCGCTTTTCGGTCGAGGCGTTGGCAGCCGACGGCAAAAAGAAGATGAGTACGCGGGAGTTCGTTTTGCGCAGCGGCAAGATCAGTCCCGATGCGCAAGGGGCGGTACAAGGCTTTGCCGAGTTGGCGGAACGTGCAAGGCAACAGGTGCTGGGCTGGCAAAGGGAAATGGCGAAAGTGCAGTGAGCGGGAAAATCAACGGGGAAAATGCAAAAAAATACTCCCGGCGCCTGTATGTAGTAGGTGCCGGGAGACAAACGCTTCGGACTGTGGAGGTTCCGAATTTTTCACACTTCGAGGAGGTGTATGAAAAAGGCTGAAAACAGAAGATATGCTGCGCTGAAACTCTTAGCGGGCGAGAGGCCGGCCTTCGGGAATAGTGGCTATTCGAAAAACCTGGCATGAAGTTTGCTAAAGCAATGGTGCTAGTATATTAGTTTTTGCCGAATTATCAAGTGGAATTGAATTAATTCATTGTTTCTTTTATGTTGATAATCAATCAAAAATTTTAATAACGTGCTAAATTATATTTACAAATATTGATGCCCTTACGAAGGAAAATTCCTATGATCCGCTTATTATTTGCGTTGTTTGCCGCCGCTGTATCGGCCGTTACATCAACGGCGCGAGCCGAGACTTACACTGTCGATCCGCGTCATACCTTTCCGAGCTTTGAAATCGATCACCTCGGTTTTTCGATACAGCGGGGTCGTTTCAATCAGACCGAAGGCAAAATCGCGCTTGAGCCCGCATCACCTGCCGGCGGCTCGATCGATGTCGCGATCGATGCCGCCTCGATCAGCACAGGCCTGCCGGAATTGGAAAAGCATTTGCGGGGAGAGGATTTCCTCGATGTCGCGCGTTTTCCGAAAATCCTGTTCAAATCGAAACAGTTGATCTTCGACAATCAAGGACAATTAATCGGCGCCAAGGGGGAGCTTACGCTGCACGGTGTGACCAAGCCGGTGCATTTGGCCGTGGACCGCTTCCACTGCGGAATGAATCTGATCTCGATGAAAAATGTCTGCGGCGCGAACGCGACCGCGACGATCAAACGCTCCGATTTCGGCGTGGACAAATATGCGCCGGCGCTGGCCGACGAGGTCAACGTGATCATTCAGATCGAAGCGATCAGGGATTGAAGCAGTCCAGTACGCAAGAAAATCCTGCAATGAACCGGTAGTTTTAAATAGTTAATAGTTTTGTAACAATTGAACTAAAATTATTACAGTTTTAAAGCGTTATCGGAGTTTTTATGACGGCATTGCTTTGGTTGCAAACCGGCTCTTGCGGGGGGGACACCATGTCGATGCTCTGCGCGGACAGCCCCTCCCTGGAAGACCTGGTAGATGAGTATGGCATCGAAATACTCTGGCAACCGTCTTTATCCACGGAGCCGATGAAAAAACTGGATGCCTTGATCGAGGCCATCCTGGCGGATCGGCAAACACTGGATATTTTATGCATTGAAGGCAGCATCATAACCGGACCGGACGGTTCAGGCATGTACGATCCCTATCGCGGACGCTCCAAAATGAGCCTGGTCCGGGAGTTGGTCGAGAAAGCCGAATACGTGGTGGCGATGGGCACTTGCGCCTCTTACGGCGGCGTTCATGCCGCGCCGCCCAATCCTACCGATTGTCTCGGCCTGCAATTCGATAAGAAAAATCCCGGCGGACTTTTGCCGATCGAATGGCGGTCGCGCAAGGGGCTTCCCGTTATCAATATTTCAGGGTGTCCCGCTCATCCCAATGCAATGACCAAAACGCTGGCCATGCTGGCTTCCGGGCTGCCGGTCGAACTCGACCATTTGAATCGTCCGAAGGCCTTTTTCAATACCATGGTGCATCAGGGATGCACCCGCATCGAGTATCACGAATACGATGTTGAGGACGCCGAGTTCGGCAATAAGGGCTGCCTGTTTTTCAATTTGGGCTGTCAGGGGCCGATGACAGTGGCGATATGCAATACCGAACTTTGGAACGGCCGCAGCAGCAAGACCCGGGCAGGTGTGCCGTGTTTCGGCTGCACTTCCCCCGATTTCCCCCTGGACCACGATTTGTTCCGCACCGAAAAAATCGGCGAGGTACCGGTGCACCTGCCGTTGAATGTGGAGCGAGCCAACTATATGGCTTACAAAAGTCTGGCGCACGAAGCGGCGCCCTTGCGGGTATTGAATAAAAAGATGGATCCTTAAAGTATGTCGAAAAAAATCGTCCAAATCGACATGAACCGCGTCGAGGGGGATGTAGACTTCCAACTCGAACTGGAGGATAACCGGATTGTCGACGCACGCTGTGTCGGTTCCCTCTACAGAGGATTCGAACAGATTCTCCTGGGCCGTAAACCCATGGACGCTTTGGTCATTACTCCGCGTATCTGCGGTATTTGCGGCACTGCGCAATTGAATGCCGCCGTGCTCGCGCTGGAGCATCTCGCCCGCCTGCCGGTTCCGCCTGCCGCCATTCGCATCCGCAATTTGTGCCTGATGGCCGAGACGGTGCAAAGCGACCTTAGGCAATCCTTTTTGTTTTTCACCGCCGATTTTTGTCATCCCAAATATTGTGGATTATCGCTTTACGACAAGGCGCGGGCGGCATTCTTACCGTTTCAGGGAGAAATTTACCGCGGCGCTTTGGAGTATTCGCGTCATATACTGGAAATCATCGCCCTGTTCGGCGGTCAATGGCCGCATTCCTCTTACATGGTGCCGGGCGGCGTGACGACGCCGGCAAACAGCCGCCACCTCATCGACAGCTTGTCGCTGCTCAACAAGGTGACGCGGTGGTTCGAGAAGTCTGTGATCGGGATGCCCCTGGACGACTGGCTGGCGCTCCAATCCGTCGATGAATTTTTCGACTGGCTGGAGGCGAAAGAAGCCCATGCCGACAGTGCCATAGGATTGCTGACCCGGATGAGCCGCGAGATCGGCCTGCACCGCTTGGGTTGCGGAACCCCCCACATGATCAGTTATGGGGCTTACGACGATCCGGAAGATGCGGAAAATTTCTCTCCTCACCGCAAACGCTTGTTTAAAGCCGGTTTCCTGAATGGCGATACGGGGAGTATCGAACCGTTCGATCAGAGCGAAATCACCGAACATGTGCGTTATTCCTGGTTTCTTCCCTATCCGGGCGGACGCCATCCGTTTCAGGGACAGACCGTCCCCGATTATCAGCCCCATTCCGACCGCTATACCTGGTGCAAGGCGCCGCGCTATCGGGACAAGGTCGTGCAGACCGGGCCCCTGGCCGATGCGCTGATCGACGGCGAACCCCTGATTCATGCACTCTATCGGGCCGAAGGCGGCAATGCCTGGCTGCGCCAGTTCGCCCGCCTGCACCGTACGGGGCGGCTGCTCCAGGCAATGTCGCAACTATTGCACGAGCTGGCCGCGCATCCCGGTGCTCCGCATATCTTTCCGCCTGCCGACAAAGAAATTCCCGACGGCGAAGGCTTCGGACTCGTTACCGCCGCACGCGGCGCGCTGGGGCATTGGCTGCAGGTCAAGGACGGCGTCATCAGCCGTTATCAGGTCATCACGCCGACAGCTTGGAATGCTTCGCCGAAAGACAGCGAAGGACGGCACGGGCATTGGGAAAGCAGTTTGATCGGTTTGACGGTCGAGGATTCGGACGATCCTGTAGAGATCGGCCATATCATCCGCTCCCACGATCCCTGCCTGGTCTGTACCGTGCATCTTCTCGACACGGGCAAGCGTCTCACCGTATGGCCTTAAAATGAGCATGTGCCATATTGTTTGCTTCGGTAACGAATTGCACGGAGACGACGGATTCGGCATTCGCGTTTACGAGGCGCTGTGCCGTCAGGTTTGGCCGAACGATGTGAAGGTGTTCAACGCCGGTGTCGCCGGGCTCAATGCGCTCCGCTTTCTGGAAGATTGCAGCCGGGCGATTTTGGTCGATGCTTTAGCCAATTTCGGGAGCCCGGGCCAAGTTTATGTATTAAAACCCGAAGATCTGGCTGAAGGAAGTCAGGATCTGAGCGGTCACGGCCTAGGAATTCCCTACTTACTGGAGGCGCTTAATACGATCCGGAAACCTTTGCCGGATTTTCTAATTGTGGGTGTTGAAATAGAAAGCGTCAGACCGTTCTTTATTGGTTTATCGGAGAAAACCGAGCGCGCCGTCATTGAAACGGTGCAGTTGATACGGGGACTTGTTATCGTATGAGTCCTCATAGTCCGAAATTGTCAATTATTCCCGTTCAATCGGCCTCTTTTATCTCTTCGGCCGATCCGCCGCGCTGGACGGGGCGAATCCAGTTGCCGGGCAATCGGCATGTCGTCGATATTCTGATTTTCGAGATTCTCGGCGAGTTCAAGGCCTTTCCCGCTTTCTGCCCCCATCAAGGCGTCAATCTGACGCACTGCCCATTGGTCAGCGAAAGAATGCTGGTCTGCCCCGGCCACCAACTGTGCATTGAAGCGCTGAATGACACGCACAGCTATCACGTGGAAAAAGTCGAGGGCAGATTCGTGGTGATCCTGATCGAAGAAGGTCCCATCGATCAAAACGCCCCGATTTTCGGCGACCAGCATTCCTTGGCGCTGGAACGGATGCGCGAAGAGATCGAACAACTGCGGATGGCCAATTTGAAGCAGGAGAGGCAAATTCTTGTCATCACCCGCAGCATGGATGCCATGCTCAGCGAATCGGAGCAGCAAAAGCAGAAATTCAAGGAAAGGGCAGAGCAGGAGAAAGCGTTTGCACGCTTCGTCAACCGCATTCTGGATACCATGGACGATCTGGTGTTTTTCTTTGATAAAAAAGGCCGAATTCGCCGGATCAATACAGCCGTGGAGCGCGAGCTAGGGTTTACCGAGGCCGATTTGGCGGCGAGCTGCATCGACGATTTGCTGCCTGCCGCCGATCGCCGTCATCTTGCCGATTGTCTCCCCATACTGCCATGGTCGGTGCATTCGGTCGTGATGGAAACCATTCGGCTGAACGGCTGTTACAGCGGCGAACACGGACTGTTGAGCAAACATCTCGATAATACCCAAGCGGTCTATTGGCTAAAAAGCAGTGTATTGCATTCGGAACAAGGAAAATTGGAAGGCGCCGTCATTACCGCGCTGAATATTACCGAGCTGAAAGCGCGGGAAATGCGTCTACGGCTGAGCAGCAAAGTATTCGACAAATGCAGCGAAGCGATTTTTATCACCGATCCCCAAGGCACCATTCAGGAGGTGAATGACGCGTTCTGCGAGATTACCGGTTATGAGCGGGCCGAGGTCCTGGGTCAGAATACTCGCCTGCTGAAATCGAACATGCATGATCAGGCATTTTACAAACAGCTGTGGCAATCCTTATTAAATCACGGATACTGGAGAGGCGAAATCTGGGATCGCCGAAAAAACGGTGAATTATGCCCGATGCTTGCGAGCATCAACGCCGTTTATGACGACCAGAACCAGCTCATGCATTATGTGGCGGTTTGCGCCGATATCAGCCAGCAAAAACAGACAGAGCAGCAACTTCAGCAGCTTGCCTATTACGATGCCCTGACTCAGCTTCCCAACCGGGCCTTATTCAAGGACAGGCTGGAGCATGAAATTCGGGTGGCTCAGCGCAGCCATACCCGTCTGGCGGTTTTTTTTCTTGATCTTGACCATTTCAAAAACGTTAACGATACGCTCGGGCACTGGGTAGGCGATTATCTGCTGAAAATTATCGCCAGCCGGATACAACGCTGCCTGAGGGAGTCGGATACGATCTCGCGTTTGGGGGGAGATGAGTTCACCATCATTCTTCCCGGCCTGATAGGAATCGCCGATTCGACAGAGCTGGCCCAGCGTTTGAACGACGAGGTGCAAAAGCCGATAGAGATTGCCGAACATGCCATACATGTCAGCACCAGCATCGGTATTGCCGTGTTTCCGGATGACGGCAATGATTTCCATACTTTGACCAAGCATGCGGATACCGCCATGTACGCTTCCAAAGCCAAAGGACGCGGACAATTTCAATATTTCGAAGCGGGTATGAATGAAGCGGCGCACCAAAGATTGCTATTGGAGAATGCGCTGAGGCTGGCGATCGAGCAGGAAGATTTTCAGCTGCATTACCAGCTTAAGGTGGGAGGCTCCCTTGAACGTATTGCCGGTGCGGAAGCATTAATTCGCTGGAAACGGCCCGGTTTCGGAATGATGCCTCCGGATCGTTTTATTTCTGTTGCAGAGGAAACGGGACTGATTATTCCGCTGGGGGCCTGGATACTTAGAATGGCCTGCCTTCAAGCCAAAGCATGGAAAGACAAAATTGCGGGGTTCAGGATTGCTGTCAATCTCTCTCCGCGGCAATTGCTGGATGACGACTTTATTTCGATTCTGGACCGCATACTGACAGAAACCGGAACGAGTCCCGAATGGATCGAGCTGGAAGTCACCGAGAGCCTGATCATGCATGACATCGATAAGGCGTGCGAACGATTATGCCAAATCCGCAACCGCGGCATTCGCATCGCGATGGACGATTTCGGGACGGGTTATTCGTCTTTGTCCTATTTGCAAAAATTGCCTCTCCAAGTGCTCAAAATAGACCGCTCGTTCGTTCAGGCCTATACCGGCGACCCGACTTCGAGCGAGGCGATATTCATCAAAACCATCATCGCTTTAGGGCATAGCCTGAATATGACGGTGGTTGCCGAAGGGGTGGAAAACGAATCCCAATTGGCTGTGCTTAAAGCACACGGCTGCGACGAGTTTCAAGGTTACTATTTCTCGCCCCCGCTTCCGGCGGATGAGTTCGAAAGGCTCTGGCTTGATCCGAATAAACACCCGATGGCTTTCTCGGAGTCTTTAAATAACGATTAGGTCCTTGATTTTCATGTCGATCCCTTGGACAAGTTCAACACGCAGGCTGCCGCAATGCGTGCAGGGGCTGTAGAGCGATTCCATTTCCGAGCGTTCGCCGCACTGCCGGCAAATCCCCGCGCCCTGGATTTCCAAAATCACCAGCTCGGCATTTTCCGCCAGCGAATCTTTCATGACGGTATCGAAACAGAATCGAAGGGCGGCCGTTTCTACGCAGGCTAACCGGCCTATTTCCAAGGTGACTTGGGTGACCTTGCTGAATTTGTGTTCCAGCGCTTGCTCTTCGAGCGTTTCCCGCACGCTCCATAGGAGGGACAGTTCGTGCATAACGGATGCTGTGGCCTGCTTCGGCGATTTTAACCGAGCAGGCCAAGGTATAACCTAAAAACCAAAATGCCTGGCGCAGGCGTTTCGAGGTGCTGCTCGGCCGAAATTTCTGCGAGCGATTCGGAGAAACGGATGTCAGGTTTTTTGCTTCTGTTTCAGTTCGTATGCCGCCAACTGTTCAGGCGTCGCCTCTTTCTGGTATTTTTCGCGCCATTCCGGATAAGGCATGCCGTAGACTATTCGGCGCGCTTGCTCGTAATCGACCGATTCGCCGCGTTCCTGGGCGGCTGCCGCGTACCACTTGGCCAGGCAGTTTCGGCAAAAGTCCGCCAGAATCATCAGATCGATATTCTGCGCTTCGGTGTGCTGTTGAAAATGGTCGAGCAGGCGCCTGAAAACGGCAGCTTCGATTTCTGTCTGAGTTTGTTTGTCCATGAGTGTTCCCGCATAATCCGCTTCCCATTTTATCAGAAGCAAAAGCCGAATGATGTACATTTGACGGAGTCATCATTATAATACCAGCCCAATTCCTGATGGACTGAACAGTCCACTTCAACGGAACCTGCAAGTTCCTGCTTCAACAGCACAGGTTGCTGCGGCGGCTTACGCTGTTTTAACTATTTTCCGGCAGCGGATACGACTACAAAAAGCCGAAGCTGAGGGAACCGTTTTACACCGGCGAGAATCCATCCTGAGACCGGGCTTGAATTTCTCAGTAGCGCCCCCATTACAAAACCATTGGAGGCTTGTCCGGAGATGGACGAATCATCAGAGATTACCCACAATAACAACTATCATATCGCGCCCTCCATCGCATCAGACGCATGAATCCGATACTCGAATTTTTTCCGATCGTTTTATTTTTCATTGCCTATAAGTTTTACGATATTTATGTCGCGACCGGCGTCGTGATTGTCGCGACGATTCTCCAGGTTGCCTACAGCTGGTTCAAGACCCGCAAGGTCAGCACGATGCAGTTGATAACCTTAGGCTTAATCCTAGTGATGGGCGGTGCGACGATCATCCTGCAAAACGAGCAATTCATCAAATGGAAACTGTCAATCGTCGAGTGGCTGTTCGGCCTGGTGTTTCTCGGCAGTCAGTTTATCGGCAAAAAGCCGGTGATCGAACGGATGCTGTCGGCCAATTTGACCTTGCCCGATGCGGTCTGGCGGCGCCTGAACACATTGTGGGCGTTCTTCTTCCTCGGCATCGGTTTCGTCAATGTGTATGTGATGTACCATTACAGCACCGACGATTGGGTGATTTTCAAGACCTTCGTGGTGCCCGGATTGATGGTCGTCTTTCTGCTCGGCCAAGTCGCACTGATTTATAAACATTTGCCGGAAACCGAGGAATAAACCGTGCTATACGCGATCATCAGCGAAGACGTGGAAAACAGCCTGGCCAAAAGAGCCGCTGCCCGTCCGAGACACTTGCAGAGGCTGCAGGCGCTTCAGGATGCGGGACGGCTCGTGCTGGCGGGCCCGCATCCTGCCATCGATACCGAGAACCCCGGGGACGCAGGCTTCACCGGCAGCCTCGTTGTCGCCGAATTCCCCAGTCTTGAAGAGGCCCGGCAGTGGGCCGACAGCGATCCCTATATCGAAGCCGGCGTTTACGCCAGGGTTACCGTCAAACCGTTCAAGAAGGTTTTTCCTCAATGACAGCGCAATTAATCAAACGACTGCTCACCGAAGCTCTCCACCCCGAAAAGCTAGAAATCATCGATAACAGCGCCGCCCATGCCGGACACGCGGGCAATCAGGGCGGCGGTCACTATCACGTCACAATCGTTTCGCCGCTGTTCGAAGGCAAGTCGCTGGTGCAACGGCACCAGCTGGTTTACAAGGCGCTCGGCGATCTGATGAAGCAACAAATTCATGCCTTAGGCATCAATGCTCTTACCCCCTCAGAAGAAACCAAAGGAAATTAATCGATGAATAAAAAAATCATCCCATTGCTTGTTGCAGGCGCCGGACTGGTCGCCGGCTGTCAACCCCAATCCGGCGACAGCACCGGTACGTCATCTGCACCGGTTACGGAGATCGTCAAAAAAGAAGACGCGGTCGCTTCCGTCAACGGCAAATACATCAGCAAGGCACAGCTGGAAAATCTGGAAAAAGAAATTGCGGTGCGCGCGCACGGCGCCACTTTCCCGAAGGAAAAGCTGGTCGAGGAACTGATTCAGCGCGAATTGCTGGTGCAGGATGCGCTGCAAAAACAATTGGATAAATCGCCGGAATATCTGGAACAGCTTGAAGAAGCCAAAAAGTCGATCCTGACGCAGACGTCCCTGAAAAACTTCTTCAAGACCAACCCGGTTACCGATGCGGAAGTCAAGGCCGAGTACGACAGTAAGGTCGTCGCCGAAACCGGCACCGAATACAAGGCGCGCCATATTCTGGTGAAGACCGAAGAGGAAGCGAAAAAGATCATCGCCGAACTCGACAAAGGCGGCGATTTCGCGAAGCTGGCCAATAAGCATTCCATTGACGCGAAAGAGTCGCAAAACGGTGGCGATCTGGGCTGGTTTGGGGCCGATCAAATGGTGAAGCCTTTCTCCGAAGCGGTCGCCAAACTCGAAAAAGGCAAATACACCAAGGTGCCGGTGCAAACCCAGTTCGGCTGGCATGTGATTCTGCGCGAAGACTCGCGCGCGCAGACCCCGCCTCCGCTGGAAGCTGTAAAAGATCAATTGACGCCTTACCTGCAGCGTCAAAAATTCCAAAAAATGATCGAGGGGATGCGCCAGCAAGCTAAGGTCGAGATTCTGGTGCCGCTGACCGAAGAAAAACCGAAGGCTGAAGCAGCTGCGCCGGCTGCGGAACAAAAACCGGCGGCTGAAGGTGCTGCAGCGAAAGAAGCTGCGCCTGCGGAAGAGAAAGCGCCGGCAGCCGAAGCCGCTCCGACACCCGCCGAAAAACCGGCCGAGCCTGCCAAGGAAGAAGCGGCAAAACCTGCCGCCGAGCCGGCTAAGGAAGAAGCCAAGCCGGCTGAATCGGCACCGGTTCCAGCGCCCGAAAAGAAATAACTGGGATTATTTTCCCGATCCGCTCAAAGACGGGGCTAACGCCCCGTCATTTTTCCTACTCAGAGATAGTCCAGGTTTTCGCTCCGTTGTACCCGGATTTATCCTTCCAGATATTTTTTCAACTCGCCAGCAACCAAACTCTCTCTCATGGTTTCATAATGGCGGCGCAGCATCGAATCGGTCGGCCGCGGAGGCAGCGACAGGTGCGACTCGATTTTCGATTGCAATGCCGTTATGAAATGCCGCCGGAGCATCGAGTCTTGGGGAATTTTCGCCTGTTGGCTTTCCTGAGATGACGGCTTTGCCGTTTTGGGGACGGGCGTTTTCTTCGGTTGGAAAGAAATTGCCGACGTCTTGGCCTCCACTGTCGCATCGTAGTGACGCCGAAGCATCGAATCGGTGGGACGAACGGGCTCATAGGGTTTGGCCGCTGCGGCCAAATGCGTCATAAAATGCCGGCGCAGCATCGAATCCTGAGGAAATACATACGCCGGATCGGGTTTCGGATAAGGTGAAGGCTGAGTTTCCGCGATGGTTGCCGGCTCCGGTGCCGCGGGCGGTTGAGGTTCGAGGACTGGCCCCGGTTCATGGATGGCCGGTTCGTCAGCAACGAAAACTGTTTCTTTAACCGCGGGTGCCGGTGCTTGAGGCGCTGCTTCTTCAGGAGCCTTTTGGCGAAGTACGGGTTCTTGGCTGTGTTGTTCGGCTTGTTTAATGGTTTCGGCCGTTTCCTTTCCGGTTTTCCGGACGGCGCTCCAGACGACAATAGGCATGAGCGCCGCGATAAATGCCGAAACGCCTGCGGCTCCGGCTAAAACCGGCATTCCTCTGAGGAGGAGATACATCATCCAGAAAACGAACAGCGCGAACGCGGAGAAGCCGAAGATGAACTGTAGAATCAGGCTGAAAGGCGAGATCAGCCGTTTGTTCCGGGCCGGCGCCGCGTTATGTGCGATTGCGTCTAAAGACTCGCGGTGCTGCCTGCGCGCACGCCGCAAATCCATGGTTTGCAATAACGTAATGATTAGCAGGATCAGCACCCCGGCAACTGTGGTCTGAATTTCTATCGCGATCGAATCTAATACAGCCATAACTCCTCCTATTTTTATTATTAAAAATCGTCACCTTATTCGGCAATTTCTTGCCAAAAGCCCAGGATAATTCAGTTAGGCGAAATATTTTGCAACAAGAATGAGGTCGCAGGGTTTAATGGTTGGAATTTATCAGAAACCCAAACGATTTTCTAATAAATTCTTTCCGGTTGGCGAACAGCTCGTTCGGTCGCTGAAGTCAGTTTGGATGCAAAATTAGGCCGTCATTCGGCGCATTTTCCCCTTCATGACTGGGCGGCTGGTGAGCGGGTATCGGATTAAAGCAATCGCCCGGAGGGGATGGAAAAATCACGGACAAAAAAAATGCGGCCGGTCGGGGCCGCATTAGAGAAGGATATCTAACTCCGGATTCCGCTTGGGAATCATGCATCTCAAGGAGTTAGATATATTCTAGCCGGATTTGTCAATGTGAGAATGTGGCATATTGTCGCATCATTCTCGAGCCTATTCCTTTTCGGCAGGGCCTGAGCATTCGCTCAGCAGATTGCTCAATTTGGCGAAGTCCTGCAATGTCAGATTCTCGGCTCTCAGTTTCGGATCGATCGACAGCTTATCCAGATCACTGTCCGAAAGCAGATTTTTCAACGAGTTGCGCAGGGTCTTCCGGCGCTGTGAAAAGGCTTGCGTGACGATCAGGTTCAGCTTGTCGCTGCTGCCGATTTGAACCGGCGGCCGGCGATGCGGCGTCAAACGAACGATTGAGGACACCACTTTAGGCACCGGATCGAAACTTTCCGGGGGCACATCGAACAAGTGTTCGGTTTCGCAGTAATACTGCATCATTACGCTGAGCCGGCCGTATTGTTTGTTCCCCGGTTCTGCGCACAAGCGGTCGACGACTTCCTTTTGCAGCATGAAATGCATGTCTTCGATACAGTCCGCGCTGTTCAATAAATGGAACATCAGCGGCGTCGAAATATTGTAAGGAAGATTACCGATGATGCGCAGCCGTTCGCTCTGTTCGGACAGCGACGAAAAATCGAACTTCAACGCATCGGCGCTATGAATGTCGAGATGCGGCTGGCCCGCGAATTTTTTTTTCAATAAGGCGACGAGATCGCGGTCCAGTTCGATCACATCGAGGCATGCGCCGGCCTGAAGGAGCGGTTCGGTCAATGCTCCTTGGCCGGGGCCGATCTCGACCCAGTGCTGGCCGGAACGGATGCCGAGACAAGCGATGATATCCCGGATGACCGACGAGTCATGCAGAAAATTCTGCCCGAAGCGTTTACGTGCTATATGCGCCATTTATTGTATATGTCCTTGTGCCATCTGCGCGGCGGTTTGCAGAGCATAAAGCAGGCTGCCGGTCTCGGCCTTGCCGGTGCCGGCCAAATCCAACGCCGTGCCGTGGTCGACCGAGGTCCGGATGATCGGCAAGCCGAGAGTAATATTGACCGCCTGGCCGAAGCCCATATGCTTCAAGACCGGCAGTCCCTGATCGTGATACATCGCCAGCACCGCGTCCGCATCGGCAAGGTATTTCGAGGTGAACAGCGTATCGGCGGGCAGGGGGCCGTGCAGATTCATGCCCTGTAGCCTTAGGTTGACCAATACCGGTTCGATCACTTCGATTTCCTCGGTACCGAGGTGTCCGTTTTCGCCCGCATGCGGATTCAGGCCGCAGACCAGAATTTTGGGTCTATTGATGCCGAACCGGGTGCGCAAATCGCGGTCCAGCACGGAGAGGGTCTGGCGTAGGCGGCTGCGGGTGATCGCCTGGCTGACTTCGCTTAGCGGCAGGTGCGTGGTGACCAGGGCCACGCGCAAGCCGGGCGTCGCAAGCATCATTACCGGCGTGCCGCCCGTGACAGCCGCAATGTATTCGGTATGACCGGTAAAAGGATGGCCCGCATCGTTGATGATGCCTTTGTGTACCGGACCTGTCACCATTGCATCGAAAACGCCCTCCATACAGCCTTTGACCGCCTTGTTCAAGGTTTTCAGCACATAACGGCTGTTGGCCGGATTGAGCCGTCCGCACTGGGTGGGCGTATTCAGATTTACCGGCACGATCGACAATTCACCGTGCCGGTGCGGCGAAGGCGGCAAAGTGCCGTCAAAACGGTTCAGCTTAATTTCGATGCCCAAACGCTCCGCGCGTCCGAGTAAGAGTTCCTCGCTGCCGATCACGACCGCTTCGCAAGGCAAATCGTGCCGGGCGATTTGTATGCAAAGATCGGGGCCGATGCCTGCCGGTTCTCCCGGAGTCAAGGCAATCCGCGGCACGCGAGGAAGTGATGGCATGGGCATTGAGCTATTGGGCGTCGCAGGCTTCTTGTATGAAAAAGACTGCACCATAGTAGAACCGGATAGGGGAAAAAACCGGCGGTATCTCCTCTGTCGTTGGCGATAAACCGATGATTTGCGTCATGCGCCGGTTAACCCTTTAGCCCGTCGATGCGGGGGCTTGTCAGGATTGGGGAATAGACATACACGAACAGCGCAAAGGCGGCCAGCCAGAACAGCATCGATAAATAAACCAATGTGCCGTACCAGTCGGGCAGGGCGATCGGCAGCAATACGCGGATCAGGGCCGCAATATTCAGCAAAATGAAGCCGATTGCCATCGCGTTGGAAGCGCGCAGCGCCCGGCCGGTATGGCCGAGGGAAACCCGCGCCATCATGCCGAGTGTCAGTACGCCGATGCCGCCGACCGTAAAGGCATGTAATGACAGAGACGGCTGTACCAAGCCGTACGCCGACAGCGCGGTCAGTCCAAAGCCCAGAATGATCCAGCCGTAACCTGCATACAAGACCCATAGCAAGGGCACATACCAGATGCGTTGCACATACCAGCCCCAGACCCGCGCCAAATTGCACAGTACCGCGAGGCCCGACGCCACCGCCAGCAGCGTTCCGCCGACGCCGGCCAGCAGCAGGCCGTATACCAGTACCGCGCTGCCGACCGCGCCGTACTCATACAGATGATTCGTATCGACTCTGACGCCCGGCAAGCCGCGCTCGGTAAAAAACGGAAATACGCGGCCGGCAATGACCAAAATCAGCAGTACGATTGTCGCTACCGCCAGTTGCATGCCCAGCCAGGTCAGATCCGGGTGCGATGCGAGGATGCCCGTATGAATCAGGCCGTTGGCAAGGGTCAGTATTAAAAGAATAACGATAAAAACCAGATTCCGGTACTCGCGGGTGGCCAGGATCGGCTTCGCGACCTGGTACGCCAGCGCGGGCAAAAACGCAAAATCGATTACTGCGATCACCGGATCGGGTAAAAGTCCGGCATAAAACGGCACGATTCGTCCGTAGAGCCAGAGCAGACACAGAGCCGCCAAAGGGCTTCCGGTCAAGGTCCATCTTTCGGTCCAGGTTTTGACCGCCGTCAATAAAAAACCGGCAATCACCGCGGCCGAATAACCGAGCAGCATCTCGTGCGCATGCCAATTGACATTCCCGAAATAATTGGCTCCGCTCAGCTTGCCGTTATAGATCGCATTCCACAGCACGATCAGGAGCAGCGCCGAAAGCCCTGCCAGGGCAAAGAATGCCCTAAATCCCAAGGCGAAAAGCGGATAATCGAAAAGTTTGGGTGAGGTCATAAAATTAAGTGCTCCATCCGGTCCGGTTCGGCTCCATAAACCCTGCTATTATACGCAATTCTATGTTAAAAGGGTTTAGGGATTGACTTCCCGGCAATGCTTCTGCCCCGGCAAACGGCGGTTTTCCGGGGCGGCAGACCCTCTTACAATCGGAAGAATTTTAAAACGTTCAAAAGGAGGCTTTACCTATGGCGGAAACTTTATCCCAAATGATGCCGCTCGGCACTATTGCACCGGATTTTTCATTGCCCGATACGGTGACCGGCGCGACATTCGCTTTACAAGACCTGAAAGGCGAAAAAGGCACGATCGTGATGTTTATCTGCAACCATTGCCCTTACGTGCTGCATGTGAGGGAGCAATTGATCGCGATTGCGGAGGAATACAAAGATAAGGGCATCGCGACGATCGCAATCAGTTCGAACGACGTGCAAAAGTATCCGGAGGATGCGCCCGACAAGATGAAGACGATGATGGCTGCATGGGGACGGCCTTTTGCGGCCTATCTGTATGACGAAACCCAGGAAACCGCGAAAGCTTACCAGGCAGCCTGCACGCCCGACATTTATTTGTTCGATGCGAATTTAGCCTGCGTTTATCGCGGCCGGCTCGACGGCGCCACGCCGAAGAACGATGTGCCGGTGACCGGGTCGGATTTGCGCACCGCGCTCGACAACCTGCTGGCGGGCCGTCCGATCGATCCGCAGCAGATTCCGAGCATGGGCTGCAATATCAAATGGAAGACGTAGGGTGCGCTGTGCGTACCTTGCCGACTTAACGAAAGACCCGAAACCATCAGAAACGGTACGCGCAGCGTATCCTACGCAGATGAATAAGATGTACGGCGCGCACCTCTTTTAGAGGAAAGGCCCGGCCTTAATCGATAAAACGCCGGGTCAGGTCGCCGAACGCATCGATCCGGCGGTCGCGCAGGAACGGCCAGATCTGGCGGATGCGCTTGCTGCGCGCCGGATCGAGCGTGGCGCTCAGGACTTTGACTTCGCTCTCGTCCGCATTGTCCAGAATCTCGCCTTGCGGGCCCGCGATGAAACTGTTGCCCCAGAAATTGATCCCGGCGCCGGCTTCCTGATCGGGCGCCTGTTCGAAGCCGATCCGGTTGCAGGAAATCACCGGGATGCCATTGGCGACCGCATGCGCGCGCTGGACCGTGATCCAGGCGTTCAGCTGGCGCTGGTGTTCTTCCGGCGTGTCGTTAGGGTCCCAGCCGATCGCGGTCGGGTAGATCAGGATGTCCGCGCCGGCCAGCGCCATCAGCCGTGCGCCTTCCGGATACCATTGGTCCCAGCAGACCTGGACGCCCAGTTTGCCGATCGAGGTTTCGATCGGAGTAAAGCCGAGGTCGCCGGGCGTGAAGTAATACTTTTCGTAAAACCCCGGATCGTCCGGAATATGCATTTTCCGGTATTTGCCGGCGATCCGGCCATCCTTGTCGAACACGACGGCGGTGTTGTGGTACAGGCCGGGCGCTCTTTCTTCGAAAATTGTCGAGGCGATCACGATGTTTAGCTTTTTCGCGACGGCGGACAGTGTTTCGGTCGCAGGACCGGGAATCGGCTGGGCCAGGGCGAAGTGATTATAGTCTTCGTTCTGGCAGAAATAAGGTCCCAGATGCAGCTCGGGCAGGACCACCAGATCGGCTTTGGCCGCGGCGGCTTCATGAATTTTTTCGATCGAGAAGTCGAGATTGCTTTGCCTGTCCAGATGGCAGGGTTGTTGTACGGCAGTAGCGATGATCGGAGATTTCATAGACGATAAAAGTGAATTCGAGCCGGATATTTTATAACGGTTTGTATTTAAGGTGTGCAGTAGAGAGGCGGAACGAGATTTTGGTTCCGGCACTGCCTGGGGTAATTGATGAGGGCCCCGCTCCGGGAGGGAACCTGTTTGCCGCTCATGCAAGGTAGACGAGGGTTGGGTCAAAATCGCTTTTCAGACCTGCCATGTTTTGAAAATCCGGCAGGTCTGACATTATTCACTCAGCACATTTTATCCAAATGTTTGAACAGCATCACAATGATAGCGGCGGGAATGATCGCGGCGGTGATTTCCCAGTATCCCATTACGGCAAGTACGATTTGATTAGCGATCAATAGGATGATGTAAAACAAGGCCGCCCAGCGCCTCAACAGCCACAGGCCGGCGATGCAGATCAGGCTTAATACGACCGAAAACGAAAAATAGACGGGGTAGATCGCGCCGACCTGTTTGGACATCGGCGAGAAGACCAGATTGATCATTTGTATCGCATTGATAAGTCCGACCACGCAGATGGCGGTGATGACGGCCGGTTTTTCCGGATTCCAGCGTATCTCGTTCATAAATATCCTCAAGCGAATTGAAGAGAAGGTTTCATTACTGCGGAGGCATGCTCGCCGCGGTTGCCGAAGCCCCTGTTTGCAAATTGAGCGGGACGGCCATCAGGAAGTGCCGCGCAGATCGAATGCGGCCTGTGCCTCGATTGGACTCGGTGTGAAGTATTTTTTGAACAGCGGCATGAAGCTGCAAGTGATCGGAATCGAGTAAAAACAATAAATCGCGGCTGCTTCGCCGGTCGAAACGCCGAAGAGCCATTGCGGCACGAACAGGGTCAGCAGCGCCATCACGCCGTGATAGAGGCCGATGCGCCAGTTGTTGGGCCAGACGAAGGCGCTGAGCGCGAGTGCGAACAACGAGCCCCAGGTCACCAATAGGCCAAGCGCGCTCTGGATCGCATAGGCGATGTGGTAGGTGCCCATGTACAGACAGGAAATCATGTTGCCGATGAAGTTCGGCTCGATGTCGAACAATTGGATCTCTTTCGGCAGGAAACTGAACAGAATGAACGAGCCGCTCATCGCGGCGCCTGCGATCGTGGCGCGCTTCAGTGCGCCGGGATCGGTCGAATAGGTCGCCAGCGCCGGCATGATCGCGAAAGACTGCAGGGCGATATGGTAAGTCGACAGTTCGCTGAGCAGCTGATTGGTCCCGTAACCGCATTGCCCCGCGACCGGATAGGCGAAATACTGGATCAGTTCCATCAGCGAGAAATGGAAAATCGCGAAGGCCCGCGCGGCGCGCACCGGCAACGTTTCGCTTTTGTCCATGAACGTGATGCCCGACGCGGCGAAGCCGACGATGCCCAACCCCAATGACATATTTGCACTAAAACACATAACAATCCCAATTAATAGATAGTGAAAAAAACACACAGGCGAAAGGGCGGACGTGCACGGCGTCCGCTCGCGTGATATTGCTGCTTTATTGCGCCCAATAAAAAAGGCGTGGCGGACATCTCCGTCACGCCTTTTTATTCCCCGGGCACGGGGTGAAAAATTAGGCTTTCACCGAATCCGCGATGGCATTGAAGGCTTCGACCTTGGCTTTGCCGATCTTGACCAGGTCCACGCCGGTATCGATAATCATCGGGCACAGGCCCGGCGTCCGATAGACGATCAATCCCAGATAGGCCACGGCCGGAATCGCGATCGCCGCGCCGATGAAGCCATGCAATCCGACCAGACCGAACAGTTTGACCAGCAGGGTTACCGCATCCAGAGGCAGTAAAATCATCGCCCCGAAATAGGTAATGACTACAAAGGTGAACACGACGAACACCACAAACTGGAGCAACCTGACCAAGGCAACATTAATTTTTTTCATATAATTACGTAATTTCCTGATTCCAACTTAAATAAGCTTTAGTCAAAAAGAACCCGCACCTGAGACTGATGCTCTTTCCTTTTTTTAACCGGGGATTATATCTTAAAGCTGCCGGAATCTTCCATTTTTATTCCGTGCGGCGGTTTTTTAAGAAAAAACCGGTACAGCAGAAAGCCTGCGATAAAGCCGCCCAGATGCGCCCACCAGGCCATTTTGGCGGCACCGCCTTCGAATAAGATCGATGTGGTCGCTTCATTCAATTGATAGATGACCCAGAGGCCTAGAAAAGCGATTGCCGGCACGTGCACGACGACCGGCAGAAAAAAAATCGGCACCCAGAGGATGATGCGCGCCATTGGATAAAGAAAAAAATACGCGGCCAATACGCCCGCAATAGGACCTGAGGCGCCGACGACCGGGATCGCGAGGTAAGGATCGAAATACCATTGCAAGGCCGTCGCGACCAGGCCGCACAACAGATAAAACGCCAAAAACGACAGATGCCCCATTCTATCCTCGACATTATCGCCGAAAATCCACAGGAACCACATATTGATGATCAGATGGAACCAGCTTCCGTGCAGGAACTGGTTGGTCAGAAACGAAAGATAAGCATCGAACGGCAGCCCCACACGGCTCGCCCACTCCGGATTCGAATAACGCAGCGGCACCATCCCGAAACGGGTGATCAGGGGATTGCTGACTTCATAAGGTAAAAATTGCATTCCGACAAAAATGCTGGTGCAGACTGCGATCAGTCCCCAGGTGATTACGGGACGGGTATTGCAAGGCGCGGTATCTCGGATGGGAATCATAGTGCTTGCTCCGTGTTTGCTGCTGATGAATCATATAGTAATTCAAATGGCTCCTGAGGAGGCAAGAAAGTTCCGGTTTGACGGGAACGGATAAAGCAGACGGCCATGCCTTTGAATACGCGGTTTTTCGGGACGTACCGCGGCCGCAGGCCGTAGTGTAGGGCTGCGTGAAGGCTTATTTGCGGAAGAACAGATTGGCCAGCAGCGTGAAGAGCAGGCTGATTACGATCATCGATGTGATCGGAATGAAAATGGACTTTTTGTCGTCCTGGATATGAATGTCGCCCGGCAATTTGCCGAACCAGCTGAAAAGGCCGGGCAGATAGGTCAGGATAAGTCCGATGATGGCGATCGCGATACCGAGAATCGTCAATAATTTTCCAATCGACATCGAAAACCTCCAGGTAAATCGGGGGTGGAATAAATGGCTCGACAAAGAAAACAGCCAGCGGAAGAGAGCCGGCTGTTTTTTGTAGAAAAGTAAGCGTTATCTTACTTCAACACCTGCTTGAGTCGAATCTCGATCCTCCTGTATGCCGCTTCCGGGCAGGCAACAGCTCTTTCCGTTAGCCTTTATCGGCCACGGTCACGCACAGGTTGGCCGGTTTTTGCTGGGCATCCAGTACCGGTTTTAACGTAAACGAAACGATCGTATCGACACCCGCATCCCCTAAATCCTTGACCGGAACGTTTTCGACCGAAATCTTGCTGCCTTTAACCTTCCACGGGTAATCGGCGTCGAAGGCGGCATTTTTGCCCGAATTTTCCAGGTCCACTTCGAAGTTGGCGCCCGCGCAGGCGGCGGTCGGCTCTTTCAAATCAAGGACATGGGTGTGAAAGCCGTTCGTAGGATCTTCGTGCGAACTGTCGTCGATCGGCAAATGGGTTACCAACACCAGCAGGTTATTGGCGTTGTCGGTCAGCGCCGCATAGCCGAAGGCACCGGATTTGCCGTCGACCGGAATCGGTTTTGCGGTCTGGATGTCCATCGTCAGCGTTTTTTTGTCGCCTTTTCCGGCGACTTTGACCGTAGAACTCCAGATCGATAGGTAACCTTCGGTTTCGGCTATCGCCGCGCCGCTTGCCAAAGATAAACCGGCTGCCGCCGACAGCAGGGTGAGGATTTTGCGCAATTTCATAAAAGGCCTCCGTCAGTAATTAAATATCGAATCGATATTATAATCGGCGCTGCCCAGAATTCAACCTTTTTGCCTTGCCGGTTAGACAAGTCTCGGGCGATCGGTTCTTCGATTTCCCGCATGGCACTGCGGAGATAAAGGCTTCAAGTAGGCGTCTGGCGGCGTGTATAGCGGTGTTTGACGCCGACAGGAAAATATTCCGGATCGCCGAACGGCCTGAGCTCGATCCGGGGTATCTGCTTGGGCGGCGGCACATAGTTGGCGAACTCGCTGTTCAGCCTGAGTAACTGCGCACGCACCGAGGACGCAGCGGCCTCTTCGATACCGGCATCGGCCGTGACGCCGGGCAGGAGTTCGACCGCGATGCACAGAAATTCGGAGCCGCTCCGGTCGTTTTTGGCCTCCATTACGAATTTGCCGCTGACCCGGTCCGCCAATTCCGGTTGCTCCAGGCCCACCACTACGTTTTCCGGGTAGATATTGGCTCCGTAAAAGGACACGGTGAAATCGGCACGGCCGAATACCCAAACAAAGGGCAGGGGGAAGGCTTCGCCTTCGAAGCCGTAATCCTCGAGCGCAGCCAGACCCCGCGCCTGAAGAAAAGCGATCAGATCGTCATGGCCGATCAGTCCGCCCCGGTCGGCAATGTGGTAGCGGATCAGCGGCACGCCGTTATCACCGGTTATCGCCAGGGTATTTCCTTCGATCAGCTCGAAGTAGCGGCTGACCGGATCGTATTGAACCAGGGTCGGCAGACGCGACTCGCCAAACAGTTCGCGGGCGACATCCGGGTGCGCGGACAGAAAGCGCCGGATCGCGATGCTGAGCGGGGTCTCGTTGCCGAGCACGCCGCCGTCCGCGGTGCCGTAGAGCGAGGCGGAGTCATGGCAGGGTGAGATTGACCCGACCCGCTGCAGCATCAGGCTGCGCCATTCTTCGCTGAACACTTCGCCGGCGAAGACGAACTTGATGTGGAACGCGGGCCAGTCGAGTCCTTGGGCCGCGCCGGTATCGATCACATCCTTCACGAAGGGCGGATAGCCGAGCAGCACGGTCTGCTCGAAAAAAGGGCCCAATTCGCGTACCACGCGCAGGATTTCGTCCGGCTTGTTGCCCGGGGTGGCGACGGTCAACGGATAGCCTTTCTGCGCCAGATGCCAGCAGCATGAAGCCGTAAACAGGCCGCCCACCCAATTGCCGAGCGGGAAGCAGACGACAGCCAGCGTAGCGCGCCGGTCGGCGCGGAAGCTGTGGCGAAACACATGTTCGAAGCGCAAAGCGATGTCCAGTTCGTCCGTCATTGCGCGCGGCCAGAAGGTCGGAATCCCGGTTGATCCCGAAGATACCGCGAGCCGGTCGCAGGCGGTGAGCCGGCCGCCTTTGCAGCGGGACGGCAGCGGAAATTTCTGCATGTAACCGGTTTTGGTCAGCAGCGGCAAGCTTGTAAAGCCTTCGCCGTCTGCGATCGAGTCCGGATCGATGCCCCGGTCTTGGAGAAATTGCCGGTAAGCCGGTACCTCGGCAGCGGCCGCCTTGAACAGTTGCAGCGCATGAAAAGACGGGTCGGCGGTCATGCGCTGCCGCAAAATCGTTTCGAGCGGTGTGGCGAAAAAGGTCGATAGCCGTTCGATGACGAGGGCGGGACGGTCGGTGTTCATGAAGTTCTCCTGATTCATAGCGGAAAGAGTCATTGGGACATCGATTCCGGTACTTCCGAAATTGCCCTTTATTTTGGCGAAAAAATCAGATTTACGCAGCCAAAATGCATTATTCATGGAAAATTTGCTGGCTTAAAGGTTAAGCGGCTGTGGCCGAAAACTAGGAAAATCGATATACTGCGTTTGGGTCGTAGTAATAATTTAAGTTAAGGGACCAGTTTCAAAAAATGCTGATCAACTTGCTGGTTCTGGTTCTGATTTTTTCAGCGTCGTTGTCCGCCTGGGGAACCGAGCGTTTTGCGCCTCAAAACGGCATTCTTCAGTTGCCGCTGAATATAAGTGAAATGAAGTACCTGAGCCGGATTGACCATATCAGGATCTGCATCGATCCGGACTGGATGCCCTACGATTTTATTGATCAACGCGGTGAATATATCGGGATCAATGCGGATTTTCATAAAATTTTTGCCGAACGGATAGGTAAGGAGATTCGCTTGGTGAAAACCGAAGACTGGAGGCAGTCGCTCGATTTCGTACGGCAAAGAAAATGCGATATCTTGTCCAGCGCAACCCCGACCGCCGAACGCCGGGAATTTCTGGACTTTACCCATCCATTCAACGATTATCCGATCGTGGTCGCCACACGCAGCGATCGTTTGTTCATTACGGATTTTAATGCGTTGCCGGAAACAACGTTTGTGACTGTAAAGGGGTTTGCGGCACTGGATCTGCTTAAGCAAAAATACCCGAAGCTGCGAATCATCGAAGCCGATGATGCTCGGGAAGGGCTCGAATGGGTCGCCGACGGCAAGGTGTACGGATATCTCGATACGGTCGCAACGATCGGCTACCAAAGCCAGAAACACGGCATATTGAATGTCAAGATTGCCGGGGTTACGGATGTGCATTATACGATGTCGGTCGCGGTTAGAAACGATCAGCGCTTGCTGCTGAGCATTTTCGACAAGGCGGTGGACTCGTTGAGCGAAGCGGAGAAATTGACGATTTTGAACAAGTGGATTTCGATTACCTATGAAAACAGGGCCGATTACCGTTTGTTCGGTTATGTCCTGGTCGGCTTAGGTGTTCCGCTGTTGCTTTTGCTTTTAAGGGAGTTAGTCGTCAGAAAATACAGGATGAAGCTGCAGGCTTTGAATAAAGAGCTTGAGCAATTGTCGAACACCGACGCGCTCACCGGCATCGCCAATCGACGATTGTTGAATCATGCGCTTGAGAAAGAGATCGCTCGGGCTCGGCGCTACCATTCGACATTTTCGGCGATCATGTTCGATGTCGACCACTTTAAGGCGATCAATGATAATTTCGGCCACCACTCCGGGGATCATGTCCTGAAAGCGATCGCCGACCTGGCCAGTGCGACGATCCGGGCAAATGATCTGGCCGGGCGGTGGGGCGGCGAAGAATTCCTGATCTTGTGTCCTGAAACGGATCAATACGGCGCGCTGCAATTAGCCGAAACGGTTCGGCAAAAGATTCAATCGCACGATTTCGGTATTCCGCTTAGGATTACGGCCAGCCTCGGCATCGCGGAATACCGCGAAAGCCTGTCTCTGGAAGAGTTGGTCAAAACCGTCGATACGGCGCTCTATGACGCGAAAAAAGCCGGCCGCAATCAGGTTAAAGCCGCTCCGTGTCCGTCCCTGAAAGAGGTTTGTCCCTTGTGACCGAGCCGGCAGCGCCTCGGCTGTGGGGCGCCGGCGGTCGTTTTTTTCATGGTTTGCTTGCGGTCGTGGACGTTTGCTCGCCACTGCGTCTACAATAAGCTTATTTTTAGAGTGTTTATTCCTTGCCGGGCCCATTTTCTTTTCCATGGATCAATCAATCATTTTCGACCTGAACCTGATCAACCGCTACGATAAGGCAGGGCCGCGTTATACTTCTTACCCGACCGCACTCGAACTGCACGAAGGGTTCACCGATACCGATTACCGCTGGCATATCGCCAAATCGAACCGGGCGGGCGGCCCTTTATCCTTGTATTTTCATCTGCCGTTTTGCGATACGGTCTGCTTTTATTGCGCCTGCAACAAGATCGTGACCAAAAATCGCGGGCATGCGGCGCCGTATCTGGAGAATCTCTGCAAGGAGATCGCGATGCAGGGTGCTTTATTCGATAAAGGCCGGATCGTCAATCAACTGCACTGGGGCGGGGGAACCCCGACTTTTTTGAGCGACGACCAGATGCAGCGGCTGATGGGCGCCACGCGCGCCCATTTCACGTTGCGGGACGACGACCGCGGCGAATATTCGATCGAGATCGACCCCCGGGAAACGCATGAGGGCACCATCGAACGGCTTCGCGAGTTGGGTTTCAACCGGATCAGCCTGGGCGTGCAGGATTTCGATCCGAAAGTGCAGCAGGCGGTGAACCGGCTGCAAAGCGAAGAGCAGACGTTCAGCGTGATGGAAGCTGCGCGCAGGCACGGCTTCCGTTCGACCAATATCGATCTGATCTACGGCCTGCCGTTGCAAACGGTCGAAACTTTTTCCGAAACGCTTGACAAGATTCTGGCCGCGCAGCCGGACCGGTTGTCGGTGTTCAATTATGCGCACCTGCCGGTGCGATTTAAAATCCAGCGCCAAATCAATGAAGCCGACTTGCCGACCCCGGACGTGAAGCTGGCGATCCTGCAGATGGTCGGCTTGCGGCTGACCGAGGCAGGCTATGTGTATATCGGCATGGACCATTTTGCAAGGCCCGACGACGAACTCGCGATTGCGCAGCGCGAAGGTAAACTGTACCGTAATTTTCAGGGTTATTCCACGCATTCGGATTGCGACCTGGTCGGGTTCGGGATTACGTCGATCGGCCGGGTGGGAGATGCGTATATCCAGAACGTGAAAGACCTCGAAACCTACGACAAATTGATCCGCCATCATAAACTGCCGGTGTTCAAAGGCGTCGATCTCGATCAGGACGACAAATTGCGCCGGGCGGTAATTACCCAATTGATCTGTCATTTCGAATTGAACTTCGCGGCGATCGAAAAAGAATTTGCGATCGATTTCGCCGACTATTTCGCTCGCGAAATCGAAGTTTTGAAGCCGATGCAGGCCGACGGCTTATTGGCGCTGTCGGCCGAAGGGATTGCGGTCTCTCCGGCGGGCCGTTTGCTGATCCGCAATATCTGCATGGTGTTCGACCGCTATCTGGCGCAGAAAACCCGGCAGCAGTTTTCGAAAGTTATTTAAAAAGCAAGCGATGAACGAAGAAAGGATCATAGAACTCGAGATTAAGGTTGCCTATCAGGAAGATTTACTGCAGGCCTTGAATCAGGTCGTCAGTCAGCAGCAACAGCAAATAGACCGGCTCGAAGGGGTCTGTCGCCTGCTGAACGAGCGGATGCAGAATCTGTTGGCCGAAACCGGCAATACCGGCGAAACGGTTCACGAGATTCCTCCCCATTATTGATCCGAGCCTCTGCGCCTCATTTTGCGGCGGCCTGCAGCCGATGCGCAAGCACTGCCCCGGCATGCGGTTTTTTACCTCGAATTCATCGCCGTTTCCCGCACCGTTCCGGCTCTTGAATGCGTAATTGATTAATATTGCTTGACTTATTTTAGGTCGCTTGCTATCAATGCGTCGTTCCGGGCAACAATAACATATAACAATAACACCACTAAAGGGGGAGAAATGCATGGAATCGAATAGCGGCACGGCCCAAAGCGATTTGCTGATCAAGCTGAATCGGCTGGAAGATCAAGTTTCGACATTGACGATGCAGTTGGAGTTGAACAAAGAGACCATTGCATTTTTGAAAACGACCTTGGCCGAGCGCGATACGTATATCGGCGATTTGGAAACGAAGCTGGCGGCGGCGCAGAAGGAACTCGAGAAATCGACGCTGGACAAGATTTACGAGTTGCGTTATCAGATCAAGAACGGAATCGACGAAAAAATGGTCAGGCCGGTATTGGGCGAGATCCGGCGCAACATCGACCTGTTGCAGGGCTTCGTCGACCACAGCCGGGAAGTCATCAAACAAAAACAACGGCTGCTGCGGGAAAATACCCAGGCGACGGTCAGCCTGATTCAACGCAGCCCCGACAAGGCGATACACTATTTCGAACAGACGGTCCTTGAGCCCACGCGTTTTGCGATGCGTCACATCTCTCAGCAGACGGCGATCCGTTACACGGCCGTTATTCAGCAGCTGCAGGAAGAAGTGTTAAAGCCGGGCGCGCGGAACTATGAGCGTCTCGCGCATTTTGCGAAGGAACTGCCGTCGGATATTTCGGTATTGTTTCAGATGCGGGTAGTGGATCCTTTGTTGTCCTTCATCAACGCGATTCCCCATGCCACGGAGGATCTCGGCGGCGCCTCCAAGGCCCAGATAAAACAATTGATCGGTTATAACCGCAAGCTAATCCGGGAATTTATCGAGTTTTTGTCGAACGAAATCAAGAAATCGCCGTTCTGGGACGGGAAAAATCGGACGGCCTCAGCCTGATCACCCCCCTGGCCGTTCTTGTTCACTGCATACTCTGCGGGAGAGAGGAGCGGCCCCATCCTTTAGTTCCCCTCTCTCCGCTACGCATACGCGCCGGGGAGTGGTAAATACCGCCAAGACGTTACCCTAGCTCGGATGAGCTATTCTTCGTGTTCGACGATTTGATCCAGACGGGTCACAATTTCGCTGGAAGAGAGTTCTAGCGCGGATTTATAGCTCTCGCAAGCCTTGTCCTTTTCGTTCTGGCCAAAGTAAAAATCGCCCAGCAATTGATAGGCGTCTACGCTCGGGTCGAGTGCAATGCTTTGATTCAGGTAGTTTTCGGCTTTTTCGCCCTCGCCCAGCTGCAGGGAGAGCTTGCCGAGAGTCGATAACAGCACCGAGTTGCCGTGACCTGCGGCCAGCCATTGTTCGGCGGCCGCCAATTGTCCGGCCGCGTCGTTCGATTGGATGCTGCCGTACAGAACCAGCAAAGTGTCGTCCAGATTGACTGACAGCGTATGCGCAAGCTCTTCTTCGATCCGGGCGCCGGCGCCGGCTTCGATCATCGCGGCAAAATAGATTGCCGACATGCCGTGCATTTTTTTGATGTGCGCCGGCATTTCCGACCAGAGCAGAGCGATTTGAGTCGCATCGCCGAGTTCGGCGGCCTGTTTCAGCAGACGGCTGAAGGTTTCGGTTTCGAGCAGTTTGACCTCGGCTTCCATCAATACCTTGTTGTGATGAAGCGAAGGCAGCAGTTTCCGAATCGCTTCCCAATCGCCGACCTGTTGATAGGTCTGATGCAGTAATTTCAATACGCTCGCATGCGTCGGGTTGATCGAGTGCAATCTGGTCAGCGTTTCGAGCGCATGATCGAACTGGTTGCCGGACAGATGCAGTTCGGCTTGGGTTAGACCGATTGCGATATTCGAACCGGGTGCCTGATCGGCGGCTTTCTGCAGATATTCGTCGCGTTTGTCGAACGCGCCGCGCGACTGAGCCGCGCGGGCGGCGGTCAAATAATGGATCAACGGTGCCCCGCTATGGGAGGCATGCTTGATCAGAATTTTTTCCGCCTGTTCCCAGTTGCCTTCTGCCGAATCGACCAGCCCTGCTATCAACGCTTCCTGCGAACGGTTGAATTTGATGTGGCTGCCGCGTTTCTTAAGCTGGCCAGGCAACCGGAACAGCCAGCCGAGCAAGCGGAAGAAGATATAAAGTAAAAAAAACGCGAGGATCAAAGCGACCACGAAAGCGGCCAGCGTCGTCTCGATCGACCAGTGGCCGATTCCTACCAAGACATAGCCGGGCGTTTCCAGGCTCTTGAATCCGTAATATGCCCCTAGTGCTGCGGCAATCGTGATAAACACCGGCCCCAGGAAATAAAGAATCTTTTTCATTTTTTATTCGGTTCCGGTTGGATAGGGGCAATCTGAACAGGTTGTTGCGGCTGAGCGGCAGGCGGAGGGACCTGTACCGGTGCCGGTTCCGATGGCAGCGGTTTTTGTTCGGGTGCCGATTTTGCGGCCGGCGCAGCCTGCAGGGCTTTATCGGTTTCGATCCGTAATTTGGTAATGTTTCTGAGCAGCTTCAGCGATTCGCTGATGTCGGGGAAATGGCTCCGGATATTGATGGCCTGGAACCGGTCGATTTCAGCGATGAATTTGCGTGTTTCCGGGTTCGGCGTGAAGTTCTCTTCGGTCCATTTTTTCGCATCGTCCAGGGCGGCTTTATATAGCGCTTCGTTCTGCTGCACCAGCGCGACTTTGACCGTTTCCAGTTTCGCGCGCAGCTGTTCGCGGATAAATTGAGCTTCTTCCGGGGTCAGGGTTTCTTTGATCGGTTGATCGGTATGCCGGATCGTAACGATGCCGTGCAGCCTTTCAATTGCCGAGTCCAGCAGTTCATGAGAAGGCTCATTACTGTCGGCATGGCTGTGGATTTCGGTCGAAGGGCTCAGCGCCTTGCCGGCGTAGGGCAATAACAGGGTAAGATTCCCGGAAGTTTCCTGAAGGCTTCGCAACGACGCGTAGAGTCCGACAATATCGGCCGCCTCCACGTTTTTCAATGAGGCAATTTCTTTGGCGATTTCCTCGCGCACTTTGAATACGGCTGCGTCGCCGCTTTCACGAAGGCGCTCGTCGGCGGCCTCGAGCGCCTCCCGCGCCGTATTCACGTCGCCGACCAGCTGCAGTCTTTCATTGGCGGTGCCGAGCAGGTATTCGGCGTCCGCAATCAGCAGGTCGCCGCGGGTCTTGCCGAGCTGGCGTTGCAGGCGGGTAATTTCCTCGCTCAGTTCTTTGCGCGCCGTATCCAGCTTTTCGCCATGTTGCCTGGAGACTTCGTCGAGTCTCTTGGTAAAGTGGTCGTCCCGATTCGCTACCGTTCCTTCAAGAGTGGACAATTGTTCCTGAATCGCGGTCAGCTGGGCCTGGTAATCGGAAATTTTCTTGGCCATCTCTTTCTGGACTTCGCCGCCCAGGCTGGTTTGCCGCTCCCTAAGCTGCATCAGTAAATAGTAACCGGCGCCGGCTACGGCCAAAATGGTCAGAATGATGACGATGCCAAACCAGAATCCGCTGCGGGATCGCCGCGTTTTTACCAGATTTTCCGCATTCCCTTCTATTTGTTCATTCAGTTCGGCCACTTTTTTCACCTGTTGCCCAAGTTATTATTTTTTCGAGAATTGCTGTATCCGAAGGGCTATCCGTTACATAAATTCGTTCAAATCCGCTGTCTTCGGCCATTTGGCGGATACGGCCGCTGACGACTATCAGAGGAGTGGCCAACGCCTGGTTTCGCCCTTTTTCGCCCAGCATGATCAATAGGTTTTTTAGAGCTTCGCCGCTGGTCACTATGATTAGCCCAAGCCCCTTTTGCTCCAGCAAGTCCAGTACCGGCGCCGGATCCGCAAGCGGGCGCGTTCTTCGATAAACATCCAGATAATCGACATTCGCGCCGCGATTTACGAGTTCCTCGCGCAACGTGTCGAGGCCGCCTGCGCCGCGCACGATCAGGATGCGCTGGCCCGAAACCTGCTGCAGCGCCGGCATTGCGAGCAGTGCTCGGCTGTCCGAGCCGTCCGCGGGTACAAGATCGGCCGTTAGACCGGCGGCGGCAAGCGCCCTTGCGGTCGCTGCTCCGATTGCGGCAATCCGGGTGTTGCGAAATTGATCTATTTTGCCATCATTCGCGAGCAGTGCAAAATTTACTGCATTTGCACTAATGAAAACAACCCATTGGAAGCGATGCAGGTTTGCCAGCGCTTGGGCGATCCGGACGCGGTCGGCCGCGGCAACGATTTCGAGGGTCGGAAACGCGACCGCGACGCCTTGCTGCCGTTCGATCAAGCGGCATAGATTGTATGCCTGATGCTGCGGGCGAGTCACCAGGATGTGCGCCCCGTTCAGTGAAATCATTCCTGATACAATGCGGCGAGGATTCGATCGGCGCCTTGCGCCAGAAGGTTTTCGGCGATGTGCCTGCCCAAGTCTTCCGCCTGGTCCAGGCCATTCCAGTTTTCGCTGCGGAAAATTACCGAGCCGTCCGGCGCACCGACCAGCCCGCGCATGAACAGGCGTTCGCCCTGTTTCTCGGCGAATCCCGCGATCGGCACCTGGCAGCCGCCTTGCAGCCGGGCATTCATTGCGCGTTCGGCGCGGACGCAAACGGCGGTATCGCTGTCGTGCAGGACGCGGAGCAGGGCATTGATTTCCGCATCGTCGCGGCGGCATTCGATGCCGATCGCGCCCTGGCCGATCGCGGGCAGGCTGATCGCCGGGTCGAGGCGCTCCCGGATCCTGTCCGTCATTCCCAGGCGTATCAGGCCGGCCGAGGCCAGGATTACCGCATCGAAATCGCCGGCGTCGAGTTTGGCGAGCCGGGTGTTCACGTTGCCTCGGAGCTGGAGGATTTCGGCATTCGGAAAACGCTGTTTGATCTGGCATTGCCGGCGCAGGCTCGAAGTGCCGATCCGGGCGTTGGCCGGCAATTGGTCAAGACACGCGAAGCGGTTCGATACCAGCGCGTCGGTGGGATCCTCGCGCTTGAGTATTGCCGCCAGATGCAGCCCATCCGGAAATTCGACCGGTACATCCTTCATCGAGTGCACAGCGATGTCGGCCTCGCCTTCGAGCATGCCCTGTTCAAGCTCCTTCACGAACAGGCCCTTGCCGCCGACTTTGGCGAGCGGAGCGTCGAGAATCTTGTCGCCCCGCGTCGTCATTTGCACCAGTTCGGTCCGGATGCCCGGAAAATGTTGTTCCAGAAGGGCGGCGACATGATTGGCCTGCCACAGTGCGAGCGGGCTTTTGCGCGTTGCGATTCGGATCGGTTTCATTGTTTGGATCGGACTAAATTATTAGGGCTGAAAAAATGTGTAGGGCGGATAAGCGCAGCGCATCCGCCAATGCGGCGACATCGGATGCGCTGCGCTTATCCGCCGTCTTTTCGATGTCATTGGCGCAATTCTGCCAATAATCTGGCATAAATACCGCCGAAGCTGCCGTTGCTCATCAATACGAAATGGCCGCCGTAGCGTGCTTCCAGCTTCAGCCTGGCGATGATCTGGTCGAGGCTTTCGCAAATCTCGATGTTCTCTGCGTACCGTTTGAGTTGGCTCAGGTCCCAGCTTAATTCTTTGGGCTGATAGATCAGCGCCTGATCGGCCTGGTTCAATGATTTTGCCAAGGTTTCGGTATGCACGCCGAGGCGCATCGTGTTCGAACGGGGTTCGAGGACGGCGATGATGCGTTCCGGGCCGACCTGTTTGCGCAGGCCGTCCAGCGTGGTCGCGATCGCGGTCGGGTGATGCGCGAAATCGTCATAGACGGTCACGCCGTCGAGTTTCGCGATCACTTCCATTCGCCGTTTGACGTTCCGGAACCGGGCCAGGGCGTCGATCGCGTCGGTAGGGCGGATGCCGGCATGATGCGCGGCGGCGATTGCGGCCAGTGCGTTCGACACGTTGTGTTCGCCGGTTAGCGCCCAATCGACTTCGCCTTGCTCGATTCCCTTATGGCGAACCGTAAAACGGCTGCCGTCGGCCTTAGCCAGTACCGCATTCCATCCGGCCGCGCCGTTGATCGAGGTTTGCTCGACCGGCGTCCAGCAGCCCATGGCCAGCACATCGCGAATGTTGCGTTCGTTTTCCGGCGTGACGATCAGGCCCTCGCCCGGAATCGTCCGGACCAGATGGTGGAATTGTTTCTTGATCGCATCGAGATCCGGAAAAATGTCCGCATGGTCGTATTCGAGGTTGTTCAGGATCGCGGTCCGGGGCCGGTAGTGCACGAATTTCGAGCGTTTGTCGAAAAACGCCGAGTCGTATTCGTCCGCCTCGACGACAAAAAAGGAAGATTCGCCAAGCCGTGCCGATACGCCGAAATTGAGCGGAATGCCGCCGATCAGGAAGCCGGGCTTAAAACCCTGATGTTCGAGTATCCAGCTCAGCATACTCGTCGTGGTCGTCTTGCCGTGCGTGCCCGCTACGCCGAGCACCCAGCGGTCCTGCAGCACATGCTTAGCGAGCCATTCGGGACCGGAAACATAATTCAGGCCCCGGTTCAGCACGGCTTCGACTTCAGGGTTTCCGCGCGACAGGGCATTGCCGACGACCACCAAATCCGGTTTCGGGTCGAGATTTTCGGCCCGGTAGCCTTCCATTAAAAGAATCCCTTGGGATTCCAGTTGCGTGCTCATCGGCGGATAGACGTTCTGGTCGGAGCCGGTGACGTGGTACCCCATTTGCCGGGCGATTACCGCCAGGCCGCCCATGAAGGTGCCGCAGATGCCGAGTATGTGAATATGCAAAGTCTTTTTCCGAATGAGAGTGGAACGGAGTCGCCTGACGCATTAAGCCGCTGCGAATCTTCTTATGATACTGTAGGGAAGCCGGATTGGTAAAACCCGCTGATCTCTTTAATCCCGTACCGCTTGCGCCGGCGGTCAAGTTAGGATGAAATAACCCTACTCCGATCGTAGCCGCTTGCCGGCGACGTTTACAAAGATTTGGTTTATGAATAATGAGCGAAAAAAATAAAATTCTGATTGAAGCGGCTCCGCATTATGTCGAAGGGCAGTCCGTGCCGGAGGAAGGCCGCTACGTATTTTCTTATACGATTACGATTACGAATCTAGGTACGACGGCGGCAAAGCTGTTGACCCGGCATTGGCTGATCACCGACGCGAACGGCAAGATCCAGGAGGTCCGCGGCGACGGGGTGGTCGGTGAACAACCGTATCTGAAGCCGGGCGAATTTTTCCGTTATACCAGCGGCGCGATGATCGAGACGCCGGTCGGCACGATGCAAGGCGAATATACGATGCGCACGGACGATGGCAATCATTTCAACGCAGCGATCCCGCGTTTTACGCTGTCGATTCCCCGGACGCTGCATTAAGCCGATGGCGATTTATGCAATCGGCGACGTTCAAGGGTGCTATGACGACCTGCTGAAACTGCTCGACACGATCGCCTTCGATCCCGATTCCGACCGGCTCTGGTTTGCCGGCGATCTGGTCAACCGGGGGCCGAAATCGCTGGAAGTGCTGCGTTTCGTCAAGTCTTTGGGTGATACGGCGGTCGCCGTGCTCGGCAACCACGACCTGCATCTTTTGGCGGCCTATGACTCCGGCATCGTGCATAAAAAGGATACCTTCCGCCCGGTTCTGGAGGCCGGGGATGCGGACGAGCTGATCGACTGGCTTCGGTTCCGTCCACTGTTTTACACCGACGGCGAATTCTGCCTGCTGCATGCGGGCCTGCCGCCGCAATGGGGCCTGGAAGAGGCGCAGAAGATGGCGAGGTTGGCCGAAGGCGTCCTGCAAAGCGACGATTACCGGCAGTTTCTGGGCCAGATGTACGGCAACCAGCCGGACCGCTGGTCGAAAGACCTGGAGGGCGTGCCGCTGTTGCGCTTGATCGTCAATTGCTTTACGCGGATGCGTTTCGTGGACGCGGAGGGCCGGCTCGACTTCGAGAACGACGGCCCGCCCGGCTCGCAGCCGGGCCATTTGATGCCCTGGTTCGCCGCGCCGAACCGCCGGAATGCCGATTTGCGGATCGTCTTCGGGCATTGGTCGCAGCTCGGCTATTACGATGGGCACAATTGCTATGCGATCGATACGGGTTGTTTGTGGGGCGGGCAACTGACGGCGTTGCGCCTTGGCGAGTCCGTCGAAAGGGTCAGTATCGACTGTCCCGGCTACCGGCGTCCCGGCAAAGCCTATACCGATGCGCGAGGTGTCCTCTGACTTCCGAGATGGATGTATTGCCCTCGTTCGCGCTTTGAGCCTATTTCCTCGAAAGATCGTTAGGGTATGATGTAGGATGGGTAGAACGCAGCGAAACCCATCGATCGAAATCCCGTTATAAGGCTGTGATGGGTTTCGCTGCGTTCTACCCATCCTACGCGTTTTTGCCTCTCTGGGGCGTCCCTCTATCCATAGCCCCTCTCGTGGCCGCATCAATCCAGTCGTGACGGCATCCGCCTTGCGCATGATAGAATAGCCGTTTTGCGCTTCAACAGCCCTATCTCGTTTATCTGGCTTATTTTTTCACTTACTCGAAAAATTATGAAATTAGAAAAATCTTCCCGCTTTGCTCCTTGTCCCGGTCCCGTTGTCACCATCGTGCTCGACGGCGTGGGTATTTCTCCGCGCGAGGACGGCGATGCGGTCAAAACCGCGCGCACGCCCATGCTGGATAAGCTGATGGCGAATTTCCCCATGACGGCTCTGCGCGCGCACGGCACTGCGGTCGGGATGCCCAGCGACGAAGACATGGGTAACAGCGAAGTCGGGCATAATGCGATCGGCGCGGGCCGTGTGTTCGCCCAAGGCGCCAAACTGGTCGCGGAATCGATCGCCAGCGGCAACTTGTGGCAAGGTCAGGCATGGCATGAAGTCGTTGCTGCCGCCAAACACGGCGGCACGCTGCATTTCATCGGTCTGTTCTCCGACGGCAACGTGCATTCGCATATCGACCATTTGCGTGCGATGCTCGAGCAGGCCAGGAAAGAAGGCGTGTCGAAGGTGCGTCTCCATATTTTGCTGGACGGCCGCGACGTAGGCGAAACTTCGGCGCTGGATTATGTCGATCCGTTCGAGGCCTTTCTGGACGGCTTGCGCAGTCCCGAGTTCGACGTGGCGATCGCCTCCGGCGGCGGCCGCATGACGATCACGATGGACCGTTACGAGGCGCATTGGGCGATGGTGCAGCGCGGTTGGGATATTCACGTGCGCGGCGAGGGCCGGCAGTTCGCCAGCGCCCATGAAGCCATCGTCACTTATCGCAACGAGTTGAAGGTGATCGACCAGGATCTGCCCGGTTTCGTGATCGCCAAAGACGGCAAGCCGCTGGGACCGATCGTCGACGGCGATGCGGTGGTGTTCTTCAATTTCCGCGGCGACCGTGCGATCGAGATTTCCCGCGCTTTCACCGAAGAAAATTTTACCGCCTTTCCGCGCGGCCCCTTGCCGAAAGTCACCTATGCCGGCATGATGCAGTACGACGGCGATACCAAGTTGCCGCCGCGCTTTCTGGTCCAGCCGCCGGCGATCGACAAAACGATGGGTGAATACTTAGCCAAAAACGGCATTCCACAATACGCGATCAGTGAGACGCAAAAATACGGCCATGTCACCTATTTTTGGAACGGCAACCGTACCGGCAAATTCGACGACGCGCTGGAAACCTATGTTGAAATCCCGAGCGACGTGGTGCCGTTTGAACAACGCCCGTGGATGAAATGCGCCGAAATCACCGATGCCCTGATCGAGGCGGTTCGGAGCGGCAAATACCGCTATTTGCGCGTCAACTACGCCAACGGCGACATGGTCGGCCATACCGGCAATTTCGAAGCGGCAGTGACCGCGATGCAAGGGCTCGATTTGCAATTAGCCCGTTTGATTCCGGTGATTCTGGAAGCGAAAGGTACGGCGATCATCACCGCGGACCACGGCAATGCCGACGAAATGTACGAACTGGATAAAAAGGGCAACGTGACCCGCGATGCCGAAGGCCGCACCAAGGCCAAAACCTCTCATACGCTGAATCCGGTGCCGTTTGTGCTGATTTTCGGTGAGCCGGAGCCGGCATTCAATTTGCGGGAGGATTTAGCGGCGCCGGGCTTGTCGAACATTGCGGCGACCGTGCTGAATCTGCTCGGTTTCGAGGCGCCGGACGGTTACGATTCGAGTTTGATCGAACCGGCCTGATCTGCGCAAGCCGGTAAGGCGGAACCGGTTTACCGGGTTCCGCCATTGGGAACGGGGAAGGATGCCGACTGTTTTCCGGGAACCTCGGGTTGGCGGGTCGCCTCGGCAACTGCTCCTTGCGTTGCCCTAGCCCCGGCATCCATGCAGTCGTGCCGGCTCCGCCTTACAAATCAACCGGGCGACGCCAATTCGCTGATCGGCCAGCGCGGCTTGGCTTTGATCGCAAGCGGTTCCCCCTGGCCGGCCAATAAGCGCTGGCAGCCTGCGTAGGCGATCATTGCGCCGTTGTCGGTGCAGAAGGCGGGCCGGGGGAAATGGATCGAGGCTTTTTCTTTTTCCGCCATGGCGCGGAGCGAGGCGCGGATTTGGGTATTGGCGCTGACGCCGCCTGCGACCACCAGCGTTTTGAGCCCGGTTTGCCGGAGCGCGCGCCGGCATTTGATCGTCAGCGTATCGGCGACCGCGTCCTGAAAGGCGAGGGCAATGTCGGCCTTATCCTGTTCGCTTTGGGCGGTTGTCTGCAAGGTATTCAGGGTGAAGGTTTTAAGTCCGCTGAAGCTAAAATCCAGACCGGGGCGGTCGGTCATCGGGCGCGGAAAGACGAATCGCGGCTTCCCGCTTTCGGCCAAGGCCGACAATTTAGGGCCGCCCGGATAGCTCAGGCCGAGCATCTTGGCGGCCTTGTCGAAGGCCTCGCCGGCCGCATCATCGAGCGATTCGCCGAGGATCCGGTAGTGGCCGATGCCTTCGACTTCGACCAGTTGCGTATGGCCGCCGGAAATCAAGAGGGCGACGAACGGGAATCTCGGCGGCTCCGGCTCCAGCATCGGCGCCAGCAGATGGCCTTCCATGTGATGCACTGCGACCGCCGGTACCTGCCAGGCCCAGGCCAGGCTACGTGCGGTCGCGGCGCCGACCAACAGGGCGCCGATCAGGCCGGGGCCTGCGGTATAGGCGATGCCGCCGATGTCGCGAGGAACCAATCCGCTGTCCTTCAACGCTTGCCGGATCATCGGCGCCAACTTCCGGATATGGTCGCGCGACGCCAGTTCCGGTACCACGCCGCCGTAGTCGCGGTGCAGGTCGATCTGGCTGTACAGGAGGTCGGACAACAGTCCCCGTTCGGAATGGTAAAGCGCGACGCCGGTTTCATCGCAGGAGGTTTCTATGCCTAAAACGATCATCGGATTTTGAAAATGGGCTGAAAGAAAGGTATAATTAGGAGTTTACTAGTGGGTGTGGTGACGCCCTTGTTTTTTAAATCTTAACACAACTGGAAATTTGGAAACCTAATAATGCCGTCAGTCAAAATTAAAGAAAACGAACCTTTCGATATCGCCATTCGCCGCTTTAAACGCGCCTGCGAAAAAGCCGGCGTCTTGGCCGAAGTCCGTCGCCGCGAGTTTTACGAAAAACCGACGACGGAACGCAAGCGTAAAGGGGCTGCGGCAGTCAAACGTCACCTGAAAAAACTGGCGCGCGAGCGTTATGCGCTGAAGAATCTGCGCCGCGGCCGGCCTACGACTTAATTTCCGGTTCGGGCGATGGAATTATTGACGGATCGTATCAAGGACGAAATGAAGGCCGCCATGAAAGGCGGAGACAAATTCAAACTGGGCGTGATCCGTTTGATTCTGGCGGCTTTTAAACAGGTCGAAGTCGACGAGCGTATTACGCTCGATAACGATCGGGCCATCCAAGTGCTGGATAAAATGCTGAAGCAGCGGCGCGAATCGATCAAGCAGTACGGCGATGCGGGCCGCAGCGACTTGGCCGAGGCGGAAGAGGCCGAAGTCAGAATCATTCAGGAGTTTTTGCCAGCGGCGCTGAGCGATGCCGAAATCGAGGCGATGGTTCGGGAAGCGATCGCCGAATCCGGTGCCGCGTCAATCAAAGACATGGGTAAAGTCATGGGGCTCTTGAAGCCGAAAATGCAGGGTCGAGCCGATATGGCGTTAGTCAGCCAAAAGATCAAGGACGCTTTGGGAGGATAAGCCTTCCTGCGAGTCGCTTAACCTATGTCCGAGGGGCGAATACCTCGTCAGTTTATCGATGACCTTCTGGTGCGGGTCGATATCGTCGATCTTATCGATGCGCACCTTCCTCTTAAAAAAACGGGGGCGAATTTTGTCGCCCGCTGTCCTTTTCATGCCGAAAAGACGCCGAGTTTTTCGGTCAACCGCGACAAGCAGTTCTATTACTGCTTCGGCTGCGGAGCGAGCGGCAATGCGATCACATTTTTAATGGAATTCAATCGCCTCGACTTTGTCGAAGCGGTTGAGGATTTGGCGGCGTTCGTTGGTGTCGACGTTCCGAAGGAATCCGTTTCCGCCCGAGGTTCGCCGCAGAAAAAAGACGATCTCGGTAATCTGTATCAATTGATGGAGCAGGCGACGGCTTTCTATACGGATCAACTGCACGTGAAAGCGGGCGCTGCGGCGCTCGATTATTTGCGGGGTCGAGGGGTAGGCGATCAGGTGATGCGGGAATACCGGCTCGGGTATGCGCCCGATGCCTGGCAGTCTTTGTCGGGGCGGTTTAATTCGCAAGCCTTACTGGATGCCGGTCTGGCGGTCAAAAATGACGCGGGTCATGTGTACGACCGGTTTCGCGGCCGAGTGATGTTTCCGATTCGCGACAAGCGCGGACGGATCATCGGCTTCGGTGGGCGTGTACTGGATAATTCTACCCCGAAATATTTGAATTCTCCGGAAACATCCCTATTTCATAAAGGCAGGGAGGTTTACGGTCTCTACGAACTGCTGCAAAAAAATGCCAAACCGGAACGGATTTTGCTGGTCGAGGGTTACATGGATGTGATCGCGCTGGCGGGATGTGGTATCGATAATGCCGTAGCCGCTTTGGGTACCGCCTCATCGCAGGCGCATGCCGAACTGCTGTTCCGTTTTTCGGCGGAGTTGGTGTTTTGTTTCGACGGCGATCGTGCGGGAAGGGAGGCGGCATGGCGTGCGATGGAGTCGGTGTTTCCCTGTCTTAGGGACGGGCGTCAGGTGCGCATTATGTTATTGCCCGAGGCTGAAGATCCTGATTCACTGGTGCACAAGGAGGGTGTCGAGCGGTTTCAGGCCCGGGTGCGAGAGTCCGAGGTATTGTCCGATTATTTTTTTGCCCGGATCGCCACAGGTTTGCAGTTGTCCAGTCTCGAAGGGCGTGCGCAACTGGTCGGCAAAGCCCGCCCTTACCTCGAAAAATTGCCGGCAGGCGTTTTTAGGGAAATGATGTTTACTAGACTCAAGACTTTGTCCGAGTTTAATAGGCTGGATGTTTCGAAGAATGAGTCTACACTTAATCGAAACGTCCGCCTTCAAGGCCAGCGGGATAAATCCCGAATGACTGCTGCGCGGATGGCGGCTGCCTTGTTGGTGCAGAATCCCTGCTTGGCCGAGCGTTCCGAATTGCGGAAAATCGATTGGAGCACGCTGATATTTCCCGGCGTCGAACTGTTTAAAAATATTGTAGAAGTGATTTGGGCGCAGAAGCCTGCAACTACTGCCGTGCTGCTTGAGTCATACCGCGGTTCGGGTGATGAAAAGTCGGTCAGGGCGCTCGCGTTTCTGGAGCTGTTGATTGCTCCGGAAAATATCGAAAACGTTTTTCTCGATGCGCTTGCCGGTTTGCTTAAACAGTCCGCGGAAAATGAATTGGAGCGGCTTTTGTCTAAGAAAGTGTTGACTCTCGAAGAAAAAGAGTCCCTGCGCAAGTTGTTGGCGCTCAAAAAGTAGGTGCCAAATCATAAGTTTATATAGTAGAATTGCCTGTTACGTGTAGTTCTGCTGAATTGCATATCCGGTGAGTGAATGATGAATCAAGAACAGCAACAGTCTCAGATTAAACAATTGATTGCCAGAGGCAAAATTCAGGGCTTCCTGACTTATGCCGAAATTAACGACCACTTGCCGAGTGACATTGTCGATCCTGAGCAAATTGATGACTTCATCGGCATGATCAACGATATGGGGATTCAGGTCTACGAAGTTGCGCCCGATGAAGACTCATTGATCACCGATGCGGCCGCGGTCACGAGCGATGACGAAGATGCGGAAGAAGTTGCCGCGCTGGCCTCGGTCGACAGCGAGTTCGGGCGGACCACCGATCCGGTCCGGATGTACATGCGCGAAATGGGTTCGGTCGAACTTTTGACGCGCGCGGACGAATTGAAAATCGCGAAAAGGATTGAGGAAGGCCAGCAGCAATTGGTCAAAGCCCTGGCACGCTCCTGCGTCGTGGTGGACGATTTTCTGCAATCCTACGATTCGATTTCGACCGAAGAGGGCGGCATCCGCCTGAACGATCTGATTACCGGTTTCGCCGATTACAGCGAAACCGACGACTTGAGCGTGGCGCAGGCCGGCGCGGAAGATGTCGAGGACGCCGCTCCTGCCGACGAAGAGCTGAAAGGCCTGAATCTCGAAGAGGTCAGTGAAAAAGTCGAGAGATTGAGGGCGCAATTGCAGGTCGCGACCAATGCCTGCAAGAAATACGGCTATGCGAGTGCGGAAACCGAGCAGGCGTTCGACGTGCTGGCCGATTTGTTCATGGAATTCAAGTGGACGCCCCAGTACCTGAAAAAAATGTCCGGAATCATTCCCGAAGGCGTCACGAGTGTTCGCGAGCAGGAAAGGATCATTCTGGACATCTGCACCAAGCATGCAAAAATGCCGCGTCCGGAATTCATCGCGATGTTTACCGAGGACGAAAGCAATCCGGTCTGGCTGGACCGCTGCCTGGAGGACGGCAGCAAATACGCGGAAGCGTTGAAGCCGCATGAAAAGGAACTCCGCAAGGCGATCAAAAACCTGGGCGAAATCGAAGCGAAATTCGGCCTGACGATCAACGGTTTGAAAGACATCAACCGGCGCATGTCGATCGGCGAGGCCAAATCGCGGCGTGCGAAAAAGGAAATGATCGAAGCGAACTTGCGCCTGGTTATTTCGATCGCAAAAAAATACACGAACCGCGGTCTGCAATTTCTCGACCTGATCCAGGAAGGCAACATCGGCCTGATGAAAGCGGTCGACAAATTCGAATACCGGCGCGGTTACAAATTCTCGACCTACGCGACCTGGTGGATTCGCCAGGCGATTACCCGCTCGATCGCGGATCAGGCGCGTACGATCCGGATTCCGGTGCACATGATCGAAACGATCAACAAGCTGAACCGGATTTCCCGGCAGATCCTGCAGGAACTGGGCCGCGAAGCGACGCCGGAAGAGCTGGCCGTGCGGATGGAAATGCCCGAAGACAAGGTGCGCAAGGTGCTGAAGATCGCGAAAGAGCCGATTTCGATGGAAACGCCGATCGGCGACGACGAAGATTCGCATTTGGGCGATTTTATCGAAGATTCGAGAGTGCTATCGCCGGTCGAATCTGCTACAATTGCCGGCTTGCGCGAGTCGACGCAAAACGTGCTGGCGGGGTTGACCGCGCGTGAAGCGAAGGTGCTCAGGATGCGTTTCGGCATCAATATGAATACCGACCATACGCTCGAAGAAGTCGGTAAGCAATTTGACGTAACCCGCGAAAGAATACGCCAGATCGAAGCCAAGGCGCTCAGAAAGCTGCGGCATCCATCGAGATCGGAACAGCTGCGCTGTTTTCTTGACGGCGACTAAAAAACGGACACGGGCCCTTAGCTCAGTTGGTTAGAGCGTCCGACTCATAATCGGCAGGTCGTAGGTTCAAGTCCTACAGGGCCCACCAACTCATGAAAAAGGCTGCCATTGCAGCCTTTTTGCGTATCAGGCTTTATAACACTTTATAAAAGGCACTTCTATGAGCAACAATTTCATTTTTACCTCGGAATCGGTATCTGAAGGGCATCCCGACAAAGTGGCGGACCAGATTTCCGATGCGGTGTTGGATGCGCTGCTGGCGCAGGACCCTAAATCGCGGGTGGCCTGCGAGACGATGGTAAAAACCGGCATGGTCATTGTCGCCGGCGAAATTACGACCAACGCCTGGGTCGACCTCGAAGCCCTGGTACGGAAAACGGTTTGCGATATCGGCTACGACCACGGCGACATCGGTTTCGACGGCCAAAGCTGTGCGGTGTTGAATGCGATCGGCAAACAGTCCGCCGACATCGCGATGGGTGTCGACGAAGGCGAAAACCACGAACAGGGCGCAGGCGACCAAGGCCTGATGTTCGGCTATGCGACCAACGAAACCGAGGTGCTGATGCCGGCCCCGATCCAGTATTCGCATCTGTTGGTCAAACGCCAGGCCGAAGTGCGCAAGAACAAGACCTTGCCTTGGCTGCGCCCGGATGCCAAAAGCCAGATCACCTTCCGCTACGAGAATCACAAGCCGGTCGCGATCGACGCGGTGGTGCTGTCGACCCAGCATTCGCCGGACATCAGCAACCAGGCGATCCATGAAGCGGTCATGGACGAAATCATCCTGCCGGTACTGCCGAAGGAATGGATTCATAAAGACACCAAATTTTTCATCAACCCGACCGGCCAGTTCGTGATCGGCGGCCCGGTCGGCGACTGCGGCCTGACCGGGCGCAAGATCATCGTCGACAGCTACGGCGGCATGGCGCGCCACGGCGGCGGCGCCTTTTCCGGCAAGGATCCTTCCAAAGTCGACCGTTCGGCCGCCTATATGGCGCGCTATGTCGCCAAAAATATCGTCGCCGCGGGCCTTGCGGAGCGCTGCGAGCTTCAGGTGTCCTACGCGATCGGCGTGGCCGAGCCGACCTCGATCACGATCGAAACCTTCGGTACCGGCAAGCTGAGCGAAGACCGCCTGGTCGAGATCGTCCGTTCGATTTTCGACCTGCGGCCGAAAGGCCTGATCGCGCAGCTGGACCTGTTGCAGCCGATCTATCAGCCCACCTCCGCCTACGGCCATTTCGGACGCACCGAAGCCACCTTTACCTGGGAAAAAACCGACCAGGTTGACGCCTTGCGCGATGCGGCCGGCATTTAATCAGCATGGAAATGGAGAAGCAGAAAATGAGCCAAGAGTATAAAGTCGCCGACATGGCGCTGGCGGCGTGGGGACGCAAAGAAATCGCCATTGCCGAAACCGAAATGCCGGGGCTGATGGCGCTGCGCGCCGAATACGGCGCCGAACAGCCGCTGAAAGGCGCCCGGATTGCCGGCTGCCTGCACATGACCATTCAGACCGCGGTGCTGATCGAAACCTTGACTGCCCTGGGCGCGGAAGTGCGCTGGTCGTCCTGCAACATCTTTTCCACCCAGGACCATGCCGCCGCCGGAATCGCCGCGGCCGGCATTCCGGTCTTCGCCTGGAAAGGCGAAACCGAGGCCGAATTCGACTGGTGCATCGAACAGACCATCGAAGGCCCGAACGGCTGGCGCCCCAACATGATCCTCGATGACGGCGGCGATTTGACGCTGATGATGCACGAGAAATATCCCGAGCTGATGGCGGGCGTCAAGGGCTTGTCGGAAGAAACCACGACCGGCGTCCTGCGCCTGCACGAACGGGTTGCCCAAGGCACCCTGAGGGTGCCGGCCTTCAACGTCAACGATTCGGTCACCAAATCCAAGTTCGACAACCTCTACGGTTGCCGCGAATCCTTGGTCGACGGCATCAAGCGTGCCACCGACGTGATGGTGGCCGGCAAGATCGCGGTGGTCTGCGGCTACGGCGATGTCGGCAAGGGCTGCGCGCAGTCGCTGCGCGGCTTGGGGGCGACCGTCTGGATCACCGAGATCGATCCGATCTGCGCCCTGCAGGCGGCGATGGAAGGCTACCGGGTCGTGACGATGGAAGAAGCGGCGCCGCGCGCGAACATCTTCGTGACCGCCACCGGCAACGTGAATGTGATCACCCACGCCCACATGCAGGCGATGAAGCATCAGGCGATCGTCTGCAACATCGGCCATTTCGATTCGGAAATCGACATCGCTTCGCTCCGCCAATACCCCTGGGAAAACATCAAGCCGCAGGTCGACCATGTGATCTTCCCGGACGGCAAGCGCCTGATCGTGCTGGCCGAAGGCCGCCTGGTCAACCTCGGCTGCGCCACCGGCCATCCGAGCTTCGTGATGTCCAATTCGTTCTGCAACCAGGTATTGGCGCAGATCGAGCTGTGGCAGCATGCCGAGCAGTACGAGAACAAGGTGTACGTGCTGCCCAAACCGCTGGACGAAAAAGTCGCCCGCCTGCATCTGGCCCAGATCGGCGTCCAGTTGACGCAGTTGACCGAGGAACAGGCCCGGTATATCAATGTGCCGGTCGAAGGCCCGTACAAAGGCGAATCTTACCGTTATTGATTGACTCGTTTCGGGCTGCCCGCGGGACAGCCCGGGACATCCTCCGGCTTAGGTAACGCATGACATCACGCTACACGCACCCGAAGGTGCTCAGTTTCGAGTTTTATCCGCCGAAAACCGACGACGGTGCGGCCAGTCTGAAAGTCGTTCACGACAAGCTGGCCCGGCTGAATCCCGGCTTTTTTTCGGTCACCTTCGGCGCCGGCGGTTCGACCCGCGAGAAGACCTTCGAAACGGTTGTCGAAATTCAGTCCAAAGGCATCGCGGCCGCGCCGCACCTGTCCTGCGTCGCCTCGACCCGGGACAGTATCCGGACGATACTGCAGGACTACCGCGAGCACGGAATCAGCAAGATTGTGGCGCTGCGCGGCGACCTGCCGTCCGGGATGCTGTCTGCCGGAGAGTTCCGCTATGCGAACGAGCTGGTCGAGTTTATCCGCAAGGAAACCGGCGGCACCTTCGAAATTCACGTGGCCGCGTATCCGGAAGTACATCCGCAGGCGCAGAATTCCGACGCCGACTTCACCAACTTCAGGCGCAAGGTCGATGCCGGGGCGGACGCCGCGATTACGCAGTATTTCTACAACGCCGAAGCCTATTTTTATTTCCGCGACCGTTGCGAGCAAAGCGGCATCACCATTCCGATCGTGCCGGGCATCATGCCGATCACGCAGTATGCGCAGCTGTTCCGTTTTTCCGAGATGTGCGGGGCGGACATTCCGCGCTGGCTGCGCAAGCGCCTCGAGTGCCTGGGCGACGACCGCGCCGCGATCCAGGCTTTCGGGCTGGACGTGGTGACCGACTTGTGCCGGAAACTGCTCGAACAGGAGGCGCCCGGCCTGCATTTTTATACGATGAATCAGTCGGGCCCGACGCTCGCGATTCTCGAGAATCTCCAATTCCGGCCGCCGGCGGCATGAATACGCCGTTTTTCCGGGCCGCCTCATATAGACCTGCCAGGTTTTAAAAACCTGGCAGATCTTGCGGCCTTCTCGGACCGAATCTTCGGCGCTGTCCCCCGTCGAATTTCATATTGCCAAGCTTCCCTTCATCGCAATGCGAATCTCCCGACTCTACGTTTCCCAACCGTTGAACTGCGGCCAGCATATCGAGCTTGACGACGACAGCGCGCATTATGTCAGGACCGTGCTGCGTCTGGCGAAAGACGACAAGATCGTCTTATTCGATGGCTCGGGTGCCGATTATCTGTCGGTATTGCTCGAAGCCAGCCGGAACCGGGTGGCCGTGGCGGTCGAGCAACGGCAGAGCCGCGATGTGGAGTCCCCGCTGACGGTGTGCCTCGGGCTCGGCATGGCGCGCGGCGACCGGATGGACTTGTCCGTGCAGAAGGCCGTCGAGCTTGGCGTGAACCGGATTACCCCGATCGAAACCGAGCGTTGCCTGGTGCAGTTGAAAGGCGACAAGCGTGTCCAGCGTTTTACCCATTGGCAGCGCATCGTCCGGCATGCGGCCGAACAATGCGGCCGGAGCATCCTGCCGGAACTGGCGCCGATCACTCCGCTCCATCCATGGGTGCCCGAACAGCAGGGTTTGAAGCTGTTTCTCGACCCTTATGCCGAGATGACCCTGGCCGATTTGCAGCCTGAAAACGATCAAGTGACGCTGTTGACCGGCCCGGAAGGCGGCTTTGCCGACCACGAACGGGAAGCCGCGAAAGCGGCCGGCTTCGTGCCGGTGCGGCTCGGCGGGCGGATTTTACGCACCGAAACCGCTTCGCTGGCGGCCTTGTCCGCGGTGCAAATGCTGTGGGGCGATTTTAGGCTCGGCCCGAAAGCATGCTGAAGCGCATTTATTATGCGCTGGTTCCGCTGGCGGTCTTGCTGGCGGTTTCGCTCCTGGCCTGCCTGCTCGGTTATTTGCTGATTCAGGCCGTCGGCGACCGTTTTACCCTATCCAAAGTCATCTCGAAAACCACGCTGGTTTTTCTGGTGCTGAGTATCTTTCCGGCGATGGCCTGGCTCAGGATCGGCCGCCACGACTTGGGCTTTGCCGCCGGGAACCTGTGGCTCAAGCAGATTCCGCAGGGTTTCGCGCTTGGCCTCCTGACACTGCTGCCGGTGCTGTCGGCCGAGTATCTCCTGGGCATTCAAAGCCTCGACCCGGCGAAAGCGTGGACGGTCCTGCTGATCGCCCGGAAGATGGGCTTGCTCCTGTTATTGTCGCTGCTGATTTCGCTGATCGAAGAGTCGCTGTTCCGCGGTTTGCTGATCGCGTCGCTGGGCAGGAAAATGCCGCTGTTCGCCGCGATCGCAGTCAGCGCGCTCTATTATGCTTCGCTGCACTTCCTGCACAGCCATTCCCAGGTTTCAGGCAAAGGGGCGAGTTTAGCGAGCGGTTTCCGGCTGCTCGCCGAAGCGTTCGGGAATCTGTTTAACGGGTACAATTTTCCGGACTGGCTGGCTTTATTTACGGTCGGCATTTTTCTGGGCATTCTGCGAACCCGCGCGTCCGCGAATCTCGGGCTTTGCATCGGCTGCCATTCGGCCTGGGTCTGGCAGATCAAGATGGGCAAGACCCTGTTCGATACGCATCACAATGCCGAATACGGCTTTCTGGTCGGCTATTACGACGGGGTGATCGGTTGGCTGGTAGCCGGCTGGCTGGCGCTATTTCTGCTCGCTTACGGCGTTTACCTTCGCGTTCGCGGCGTTTGAAAACCGTTCCTTCGCGGCGCGGCTCTCGGTGGCATGGTCGACGATGGGAGCCGGATAGCCGCTTCCGCCGTGTTTTTTGTCCCAGCGGTGCAGGGTTTCCGCCGGGAATTTGCGCACTTCCGGCAGCCAGCGGTAAAGATAGCCGCCGTCCGGGTCGAATTTCCGCTGCTGTGTCCAGGGATTGAAGATCCTGAAATAGGGCTGGGCGTCGCAGCCGGTCGAGGCCGCCCATTGCCAGTTTCCGTTGTTCACGCAGGGGTCGTAATCGACCAGACGGCTCGCAAAATAGCGTTCGCCCCAGCGCCAGTGGATGTGGAGATCCTTGACCAGGAACGAAGCGGCGATCATCCTGACCCGGTTATGCATGAAGCCGGTTTCGTTCAGTTCGCGCATGCCCGCATCGACGATCGGAAACCCGGTCCTGCCTTCGCACCAGGCCGCGAACCGGTCCGGCCGGTTCTCCCATTCCAGGTTCTCGAATTTCTTTAGAAAAGGCTGTCCGAATACGCGCGGAAAGTGGTAAGCGATATGAGTGAAAAAATCGCGCCAGTACAGTTGGCGCAGCAGCGGATGGTCGTCGCCCAGCTGTGACCGGATCGCATAATAAGCTTCGCGCGCGGAGCAACAGCCGAACTTCAGGTAGGCCGACAGCCGGCTGGTGGCATTCAGCTCCGGGTAGTCGCGCCTCTGTTCGTAATCGGCAAGCCGGTCGAGCCGGTTGAGTATCGCCAAGGCTTCGCGCCGCCCGCCGCTTACCGTGTTCCGGGCCGGTGCGTCCGCCATGTCTCCTTCCACCAACGGCCTGTTGCCTTCCGATGCGAAAAAATTCGCGCCGGCCAGCGGCACGGGCAAATCGACCGGATTCTGCTGCGCCCGCCGATAAAACGCGGTAAACACTTGATACGGCGTACCGTCGCTTTTGAGCAGGCTTTCCGGTTCGTTCAGCAGCGCATCGGGAAGCACGTGCAGATCGATTCCGAGTTCGCGGCAAACCTCGGCCATTTCCTCGTCGCGGCGGCGGCTGAACGGCGTGTAATCGCGGTTGACGAATACCGCGCCGATCTTCAGTTTGGCGGACAGCTCTCGAACCACCCGGCAAGGTTCCTCGTGAAAGACGGCGAGCTTGCCGTCCGCAGCGGCAAATTGTGTTTGTAGATCATTCAGCGACTGCCGCATGAAGTGCAGGGCAGGCAGGCTCTGATAAGGATGCGGCCGGATCTGCCGGGGATCGAAGATGAAACAGGGCAGCACCCGGCGCGAATGCTTGAGCGCCGCATTGAGTGCGGTGTTGTCTTCCAGCCGAAGGTCGCGACGGAAAATGAACAACGAGAGCGGGTAACGGGACATTGAACGGCCGGCAGTTGTAACAATCCAATAAAGCTAAATTATTCGATAACCCCGGCCTGCTGCAGGGTGGTTCGCAATCTTTCCACCCGCCTGCGGTTGACGCCGAAGTCGCTGTAACCGACCCGGGAGGCGGAACGGATGTGGATCAGGCCGGCATCGGCATCCAGTATCGCTTCGATATCGTCGACGAAACGGAAGATCAGGCTGGTCGCTTCCGCATGCACCGTATCGCCGCTTGCTTCGGTAATCACGGTGCGGCTTTGTCCGGTCAGCGCGTTTTTCAAAGCCGCAAACGCCGATTCCGGTTTGCCTTTGATTTTGAAGGGCGGGATGAAATGCTCGCCGGTTGCCTGGCTCGATACGCAGTTCGGGCTCTTCGGGCAGGGCGGCAGGGTTTTCGCTTCGGTGGGATTACTGAGCGTCATAATGATCAATCCTAGAAAAAATGATTGGATAATCTTCATAAAGGGACTCATTGCACGGAAAAAAGCCAAGGCTTTCAGCCGCCGAAAATCTTCTTTGACGCGACTCGTGATCGAACTACGAAACGCTGTCACGTATAATGGTTGTGTACAATGTACCCTAACAATTCCGGTTTGCAACGGCGGTATTGAAGCAGCATGAACAAAATTCCGATCGGCATCAGCAGTTGTCTGCTTGGTCAGGAAGTCCGTTTCGACGGCGGCCACAAGCACGATTCCTATATTACCGGGACGCTCGGCCAATATTTCGAGTTCCACCCGTTCTGCCCGGAGGTCGAGATAGGCCTGGGCGTCCCGCGGCCGACGTTGCATCTGGTCGATAGCGACGGACGGATACGTTGCGTCGGGGTGAAGGACCCCGAACGCGACGTAACCGACAGGCTGCGCGCGCATGCGGAGGGACTCAAAGAGCGGCATGCCGGTCTGTGCGGCTACATTCTGAAAAAGGACTCGCCGAGCTGCGGGATGGAGCGCGTCAAGGTCTATCACGGCGGGCAGCCGCGCAAGGAGGGCGTCGGGATCTATGCGGAGGCGATGATGAAAGCGAATCCGCTGCTGCCGGTCGAAGAAGAAGGACGGCTCGGCGATCCGGGACTGCGCGAGAATTTCGTCCAGCGCGTTTATGTCTACTACCGCTGGAAGCAACTCGTCGCCGAAGGCATTTCCGCCCAAAGTCTGACCCGGTTCCATGCCCGCCACAAACTGATCATCATGAGTCACGGCGATTACCGCGAGCTCGGGCGGATGCTGGCCGGTCTGACGAAGGAGAATCTGGCCGAGACGGCCGGGCAGTATATCGCCGGGCTGATGAAACTGCTGAAACACGTGCCGACTCGCAGCCAGCACGTGAATGTGCTGCAGCATATCCAGGGCTATTTGAAAAAGGAACTCGATTTCGACGACAAGGCCGAAATGGTGGAAGTGATCGAACGCTATCGGCGCGGCGAAATTCCGCTGATCGTGCCTTTGACTTTGCTCAAGCATCATTTCCGGAAAGCCCCGGATCCTTACATCGACGACTCCTATTACATGTCGCCTTACCCGCAGGAACTGCGGCTGATCAACGCGCTGTAACGATGGCCAGGATTTTGATCGTCGGCTGCGGCGATGTCGGAATGCGGCTCGGAAAGCGGTTGATCGCCGAGGGGCATCGAGTGACCGGTTTAAAGCGGCAACCGCCCGACGTCGGGGAAGAGATTCGTTACCTGAAAGCGGACATTTCCAATGCGGATGCGCTCGCCGGCCTCGACGCGGATTTCGACCAACTGTTCTTTATCGTCTCGGCCGACGGCCGGAGCGAAACCGGCTACCGAGCCGTTTATCAAACCGGTTTAAGAAACGTGCTGGAAAAATTTCCCCGAATACCCTGGATCTTCGTGTCTTCCACCAGCGTTTACGGGCAATCGCGCGGCGAATGGGTCGATGAAATGTCTCCCGCCGAACCGGACAATCCGAACGCCCGGCTGATCCGGGAAGCGGAAAAACGGGTGCTGGCTGCGCATCCCGGCAATATCGTCGTGCGTTTTTCCGGCATCTACGGGCCGGGACGCGAACATCTGGTCAGGCTGGCGGCGAGCCGGCCGGCGATTCAGCAAACGCCGCCTTACTATACGAACCGGATTCACCGGGACGACTGTGTCGGCGTGCTGGCCTTCCTCTTCGAACAGCGCCGGGCGGGCAGGGCATTGGATGCGTGTTATCTGGCCAGCGACGATGACCCCGCGTCGATGTGGGAAGTCGTCTCCTGGCTGGCCGAACGCCAGCAGTGCCCTCTTCCGGCCGTCAAAGAGGCCGGCGACGATGCGCCGATGAACAAGCGCTGCAATAATGCCCGCTTGAAGGCGCTGGGGTACCGTTTTTCATATCCCGGTTATCGGGAAGGTTACGGTTGGGTAAAAGCGCTCCGGGATTGATGGCGGATCGCAACGCATTCATTCGGAATTTGCGATGATGGAAATTTTCTGGGGCTGCGGCAGCCCGTATTCCTGGCGGGTCCAACTGGCGCTGGAAATCAAAGGAATCCCTTACTTAAGCCGGCAATTGCGTTTTGCCGACGATGATCTCAAGTCGGACGAGTTCCTGGCCATCAATCCCCGTGGACAGGTTCCCGCACTGAGAGACGGCGGATTGACGCTGTACGAGTCGATCGCAATTCTCGCTTATCTCGATGCGATACGGCCGGAGCCGGCCCTGTTCGGAAGCGGCCCTGAGGAGCATGGACTGATCTGGCGGCTGATCATGGAATGCGTTTATTATCTGGAACCGCACATGACTGCGTTCGCGGGCACGATCTTTTCCGGAGAGTTGCCGGAAAAAACGGACGAAGCGATCGCGTCCCGCCGGCAGGTCGAGCAGGAGCTGGACCGGCTCGAAGCGCTGCTGGAGCGAAACGATTATCTGGCAGGCAACCGGCTCACCGCGGCGGACGTGGCGGTTTATCCGGTCGTTCAGCTCCTGCTGATCGCCGCCCGGCGCGAAAACACCGAGGCGGTCAGCGGCAGGCTATGCCGGGCCGATGCGCATTTTCCGGCCCTCAACGCGTGGTGCGAGCGAATCGAGGCATTGCCCGGATTCGCAAGGACCAATCCGCCGCATTGGCGGGTTTGAGGACATCAGAGCCGATCCGGATTAAGGAAACGGCCGAGATCGTTTAAATCGGCACTCGGCAGATAGGGGATTGTCCCCAGCAGAGGCGCAGCCAATGCCTCCTTGAGAGTGGCGATATTGGCTTCCGCGCAGAGCATGTCAGGGTCGTTGCACACCGCAATCCAGCCGGCCAGTCTGAGTCCTTTCAGCGCGATCGCTTCGGCGGTCAACTTCGCATGATTGATGCAGCCGAGTTTGATTCCGGCAGCCAGGATCACCGGCAGGCCTAAGGTCAGGGCAAGGTCGCTGATGTCCTGGTGCGCGTTGACCGGCGCATACCAGCCGCCCGCGCCTTCGACCAGAACGGTATCGGCTCGCGCCTGCAATTGCTCGAAGCGGGATTTTAGCACGGCGAAATCGGCCGGGTTGTCGCTGCCGGCCAGATGCGGCGAAATCGGCAGTTCGTAGGCGTACGGATTGATCAGGTCGTAATCGAGGGAAACGCTGGCATGGGCCTGCAGCAGCAGCGCGTCTTCGTTTGCCAATTTTCCGCTCCGAAACCGGCAGCCCGAGGCGACCGGTTTCATGCCTGCAACCTTTTTTCCCCGGTATTTGAAGGCCTGCATGAGCGCCAGCGTCGCCCAGGTTTTGCCGGCGTTGGTGTCGGTGCCGGTAATGAAATAGCCTTGCTGGATCATCTCAAGCGCGCGCGGAAACTTGCAGGATTTCGAAAGTGGCGGGAAGCGAGCCTTCGGTCCGGAGGCGCTCATACGCACGGTTCATCGCCTCTATCCGCGCTTTACCGGTCAGGTGTTTCGGCCGGCCAAGGTGGGCGTTGTGGGCGCCGATCGCCTTGAGTTCGCGCATCAGGTCGACCACATTCGCATAGCGGGGCGTATGGACGGATTGTCGTACCCGGCATGCGCTAAAACCCGTTGTTTGCAGGAGACAGAGCAATTCCTGCCCGGTATGAAACGCGTTCACATGCGGCAGATCGTCGACTTCCGCCCAGGCGCTCTTGAGTTCCTTCAGGGTTTGCGGGCCGAATGTCGAGAAGATCAACGGACTGCCGGGTTTCATAATCCGCTTCAGGTCGGCCAGCACCCGATCCAGCCGCTCGCACCACTGCAGCGCCAGATTCGAGTATACGCCGTCCAGACACGCGTCCGCGAACGGCAGGCGTTCGGCGTCGGCGCAGATGTAATTAACCTTCGAATCCGCGTTAAGAGGCAGGCCTAGCTTGGCGCGCGCGGCATCGAGCATGGCTGGGGCGATGTCCAGCGCAATCACGGCGCTGGGAGGCGTAAGGACGGATGACAACAGCTCGGTCAGATTGCCGGTGCCGCAGCCGAGATCGAGCACGGTGCCGCGGATGCCGGCTTCCTCGATCGGCTGCATCAGGTCGGACGCGCTCCGGCGCTGCAGTGCGGCGGCCTGATCGTAAGTCCCGGAGGCGGCGCCGAACGATTGCCGGATCCGGGGTTTGTCGAGCAAGGCCGCGCTCATCGGGACTCCATAAAGCCGGCAATGATCGCCAGCAGTTGTTCCTGATGGGTCAGGAAGGGGACATGCCCGGCCTTCTCCAGCCGGTGTAATTGCAGTTTCGGCTGCAGGCGCTGGAGATGCGCGCCGACCGCGTGCGGCACCAGGGTGTCCCGCCCGCCCAGAATCGCCGCGACGGGCCGGTCGAAGGCGGCCAGGGCCAGACGCAAGTCGGCCTCTTTCAGCACGCGCAGCCCCTGCAGAAGCGAGGCATTGTCGGGCGGAGCGCATTCGAAAACGGCCGCTTTCAAGGTCTTCAACAACGCTTTCGTTTCCGGCAATCCGTGCACCTGCAGGGCTAAAAAGCGCAGCAGGGTTTGCTGGGCATCGGCGGTCAACTGGCCGGAAAAGGCCTCGAGCACGCGGGGCGAGACGCCGGGCCAATGGTCGGGATCGTCGGCGGAGTCATGGGTGCGGACGAAGCGGGGATTGCCGGCCAGCAGAAGCAAACGGTCGGCGCGGTCCGGGAAGCGGGAGGCGACATCGAGCGCGACCGTTGCGCCGAGCGACCAGCCCAGCCAGCAGGCCGGCTCATCGCCGACCGCGGCCAGCAGGGCAGGGCCGAGATGTTCCAGGTCGAACGCGGAAATCCTGCCGCTGCGTCCGTGTCCCGGCAGATCGACGCAGGTGACGTGGTAATGCCCGGCCAGCGCCTCGGCAAAGGGCCGCCAGATGCCCGAGTGCATGCCCCAGCCGTGCACCATCACGATCGGTTTTCCGCGTCCGTAGGTTTCTGTATGAATGTGTGTCATTTAGGAAGTTCAATGCCGTTTACGGCGCCGTGTCCGTATCATTTTTAGCCTTTAGTCGGTCCAGTGCCTCCAGCAGCCTGTCGACCTGCGCTTCCTCATGGGCCGCGGAAAACGTGACTCTAAGCCGCGCGCTGCCTTGCGGTACGGTCGGCGGCCGGATTGCGCCGATCAAAAAACCCGATTCGAGCAGTTCTTCGCTGAGCGCCGCGGCTTTCCGGCTGTCGCCGATCAGGATCGGCTGGATCGGCGAGGGAGACGGCATGAGTTCGAGGCCGATCTGTGCGGCGCCGTGCCGGAAGCGCTCGGTCAAGATTTTCAGCTTGTCGCGCCGCCAGGTTTCGGCATGGGCAAGCCGCAGGCTCGCGCGCGTCGCTTCCGCGACCGCGGGCGGCAGCGCGGTGGTATAGATGTAGGTGCGCGCTTTCTGGATCAACAGTTCGATCAGGGTGTCGGAGCCGGCCACGAATGCGCCGAAGGTGCCGAACGCCTTGCCCAGCGTGCCGACCAGCCCGGGTACGTCGGTTTGATTCAGGCCGAAATGTTCGAGCACGCCGCCGCCCCGTTCGCCGAGCACCCCAAGGCCGTGCGCATCGTCGACCAGCAGCCAGGCGCCGGCTTCTTGCGCGAGTTCGGCGAGGGCCGGCAGCGGTGCCAGATCGCCGTCCATGCTGAAGACCCCGTCAGTCACGATCAGTTTTTTGCCGCCGGCGCCAGACATTGTGTTTTTCAAGTGTTCGAGGTCGGCATGGCGGTAGCGCTTCAAGCGCGCGCCAGACAATAGGCCGCCGTCGATTAGCGAGGCATGGTTCAGGCGGTCTTCGAGTACCGTATCGCCGCTGGCGGTCAGCGCGGCAATCGCGCCGAGGTTTGCCATGTAACCGGTCGAAAACAGCAAGGCCCGGCTACGGCCGGTAAATTCGGCCAGTTCCTCTTCGAGTGCGTGATGCGCCATGCTATGGCCGCAGACCAGATGCGCGGAACCGCTGCCGACGCCGTAGCGGTCGGCGGCGTTTTTGAAGGCGCCGATCACCTCAGGATGATTCGCAAGGCCCAGGTAATCGTTGCTGCAAAAATTGACCAGTTCGCGGCCGTCGGCCGTCAGATGCACGCCTTGCGGTGAGGCGACGATTCGCCTTCTGCGGTATAAGCCTTGGGCCGCAACGGTTTCGAGCGTCTGTTCGGCGTCGGTTTGGAAGGCGTTCATTCAAAAAATCAGCGAAATAGCGAGTAGGTTGGGTGAGGCGTCAGCCGTAACCCAACATGAGTCTTCAAACGGGTCGGGTTGCAAACAGCGCAACCCCACCTACCTTTTGAGCCCTTGTCGATGGCTGTTATTGATGCGCGTAGCTGGAACCGCCCATATGCACGCCGAGCCGGTCGAACAGGGCTTTGTCGCGGTTCGTCATCGGGTTGTCGGTGGTCAGGAGCTTGTCGCCGTAGAAGATCGAATTGGCGCCGGCCAGAAAGCACAACGCCTGCATTTCGTCATTCATGTCGGTACGGCCCGCCGACAGGCGCACGCGCGATTTCGGCATCATGATCCGCGCAACCGCGATCGTCCGGATGAAGACGAACGGATCCAGCGTCTCGGTGCCCATCAGCGGTGTGCCTTCGACTTGTACCAGCATGTTGATCGGCACGCTTTCCGGGTGCGATGGCAGGTTTGCCAGTTCGATCAGCAGCTTGGCGCGGTCATCGTCGCTTTCGCCCATCCCGACGATGCCGCCGCAGCAGACGTTGATGCCGGCGCCGCGGACGCGCGCGAGCGTGTCGAGGCGGTCCTGGTAGGTGCGGGTGGTGATCACTTCGGAATAATACTCTTCGGACGTGTCGAGGTTGTGATTGTAGTAATCGAGGCCGCCTTCCTTCAGGCGCGCGGTCTGTTCGTCGGTCAGCATCCCGAGCGTGACGCAGGTTTCCATGCCCAGCGCTTTGACGCCCTGCACCATTTCGACTACTCTCTCGATATCCTTGTCCTTCGGCCTGCGCCAGGCGGCGCCCATGCAGAAGCGGCTCGCGCCTTCCGCCTTGGCCCGTTCCGCGGCTTTCAGGACTTCATCGACCGGCATCAAGGCTTCCGGCTTCAGGCCGGTATCGTAACGGGCGCTTTGCGGGCAGTAGCCGCAATCTTCCGAACAGGAGCCGGTCTTGATGCTCAACAGGCTGCTGACCTGCACTTCGTTCGGGTCGAAGTAAGCCCGGTGCGCGCATTGCGCCTTGAAGATCAGGTCATTGAAAGGGAGCGCAAACAGTGCGCGCACTTCTTCGAGTTGCCAGTCGTGACGGACCGGCGCGGCGGCTTCGAGGGCGCTGGCGGCAGGGTGTGCGGTCATGCGAAAAATCTCCGGGTAGGGCTGAATTGAAAACCGATCAACTCAATTCTCTAAAAAGGGTGAACAACTGGCTCGATATTATACAGCAACTGCTGTTTCCGCCAACCTGTGTCCTGTGCGGGAGTGCGGGACAGGCGGGGCGCGACCTTTGCTTGCCGTGCCGGGAGCAATTGCCGGTCAATGCCTGCTGTTGCCCGCGTTGCGCAAATCCGCTGGCAGCGGCTGATGCGGACCGGCTTTGCGGGCGCTGCATCAGCCGGCCGCCGGCATTCGATCGGGTCCATGCGCCTTTTCTGTACCGGGAAGGCATGCGCCATCTGATCACCGGCCTGAAATTCGGTTCCCGCCATGCCCATGCGCGTTTGCTCGGGCAGCTGCTGGCCGAGCATGTCGGCCGGCATGCGGCAATGCCCGATTGCGTGATGCCGGTGCCGCTGCACAGAACGCGTTACCGGGAGCGCGGTTTCAATCAGGCGATCGAAATTGCCAGACTGATCGCTGCCGAAACCGGGGTTCCGCTCGATCTCTACAGTTGCCGGCGGCGGCGCGCCACGCCGCATCAGGCCGGCCTGACTTCCAAACAGCGGCAGCGGAACATCAAAAATGCGTTCGAACTGGTCAAGCCGTTGCCTTACCGGCATGTGGCGATTCTCGACGATGTAATGACGACCGGTTCCACCGTGCAGGAGATGGCCTTGCTGCTCAAACGGCAAGGCGTCGAACGGGTCGACGTCTGGGTTTGCGCCCGCGCCTGATGCGGTGTGATCAAGATCCACGAAAAACACGAAAGGCACGAAAGGCACGAAAAAATTGAGGAAAGAAATCGGGGGCAAAATTTCAACGTTGGCTCTGAGCTGAGGCCCTTTTCCTCCACTGAAATTACGCAGCCTTCCCGGCAATCGAACCTCGCCGTCATTCTATTGCGTTCGATCTGTCCGTCACCGGAATTGGGTTGGTCGTTGCGCTCGACTACGCGAAGGGCTTTCCGTGTTGCATCGAGCTTCCTCTTAGGATCTGGCCGATATTAACTTCCTGGTATGAGGGGTAGACCTGCTAGTTTTTAAAAGCTGGCAGGTCTTGGGCCGGGAAGTTATTCGGAGCCGAATCCTTAGGGTTCAATCTGACCGTTTTTGTCTTGCCGTACGATTTTTTTCCGTTTGCTCCGTTCCCCCTCGTGAAGCAAATGCCTAAAATCTTGACAAAGTTCATAAATGAACTTATTTTTTAATTTCATTTATAAATATACTTTATCAGACGGTGCAGTATGTTATCGATCGCTAGCGGACGCTTGGGCCACGATGAGGCAATGATTGCAAAAAGCGCGTTACGGGTTTTTTTTAATATTGCTGAAGCCTGGAAGCTCAGTACGGATGAAGCAATGACCCTGCTGGGCCTGGATGCGAGAAGTACCTTTTTCAAGTGGAAAAAACAGCCTGAACTGGCCAAATTGAATCCCGACAAGTTGGAACGGCTCTCCTACATTTTCGGCATTTACAAAGCCCTGCAGGTTTTGTTGCCTAAATCCGAAGCGGCGGACCAATGGATCAAGCGCCCCAATAAAGCCCCCCCGTTTCAGGGGCAATCGGCGCTTGAGCGGATGCTGAAAGGCCGCGTCGTCGATTTATATGTGGTTCGGCAGTATCTCGACGGACAACGCGGGTGGTGACGGCAATATCACCGCCGATCAACCGCGTGGTTTGGCAGCCTTGTTGGCGGCTGGTCCCCAGCCGATTTCCGCCGGTGGGCTTGTTTGATCGGGTTGCCGCTCCGGAGGACCTGGACATTGTTTTCGCGATCGAGGCGCTGACGAATGACCGCTTACTCGACGAATCCGGCGATATCCGGCTCGTGCCTGTGAGGGACCGTATCTCAGGCCCTGGCACCACGCCGATCATGGCGGCCTTTACCCATCTCATCCCCGAAGGAAGCCGCTTCACGGACGGGACTTATGGGGTTTATTATGCCGGCAGCGACGTGGATACGGCGATTGCGGAAACCCGATTTCATAAGGCGCGGTTTTTAGCCGCTACGAACGAGCCGCCGATTGAAATCGACATGCGCAGCTATGCGACCGATCTGGATGCGGAGCTTCATGATATTCGCCAAATGCAGGCTCAACTGCCGGAGATTTATACCGATAATCCTTTGCACTATGGACATCCGCAAACATTGGCGAAAGGATTGCGCGACTCGGGTTCGAACGGGCTCGTCTATGACAGCGTTCGCTACGCCGGCGGAGAGTGTGTCGCCGTCTTCAGGCCGCGTTTACTCTCCCCAGTTCGGCAAGGCCCCCACTTTTGCTACGTCTGGAATGGAGAAGCCATCACGGACGTGTATCAAAAAAGCCATTACCAACCCGGTCAACCGTTCTAATAAGCCATCTAACCGTAGCGACCTGCAATTGAAAACCCAAAGCTGCAATCGTCTAACGGTTGAACGGATTGAGCCATGAAATCTTTCGTGCTTTTCGTGTTTTTCGTGGACAATGCGCGGCATCAGTGATGAGGTATTTACGGCGGCTGAGGCAATAAAGCAAATGATGGTGCGCGATTTTTCCCGATTGGATGGGCAGATATTCGATGTGCTGATTTGCGGCGGCGGCATTTACGGCGCCTGGACCGCCTATGATGCGGCTCTGCGCGGATTGAAAGTTGCGCTGGTCGACCGGGGCGACTGGGCGAATGCGACATCCAGCGCTTCGAGCAAGCTGGTACACGGCGGCCTTCGCTATCTCGAAAATTTCGATTTCAAACTGGTGCGCAAAACGCTGGCCGAACGGCAGATGCTGTTGGCCGCGGCGCCGCACCGGGTGCGTCCGTTGCGTTTCGGGGTGCCGGTCTACCGGGGCGGCCGGTTGGACCGCTTTCGGCTGGCGGTCGGCCTGACGTTGTATGACGGACTGGCCGGAGCGATCGGCGGAGATCACGGTTTTCGTTATTACGGCGAACGCAGGTTCGCCGGGCGTTTCCCGTTTTTGCGCGCCGACGGCCTGAAAGCCGGATTTACCTACCTCGATGCCCAGACCGACGATGCCAGGCTGGTGCTGGAACTGGTGGCCGGCGCCCAAAGCGCCGGCGCGGTCTGCGTGAATTACTGCGAAGCGAGCGATTTTCTGGAGCGGGACGGCAAACTTTCCGCTGCGGTCGTGACCGACCGGACGACAGGCGAAAGCATGACCGTGCGGGCGCGGCACTTCGTGAATACGGCCGGGCAATGGGCTTTCCGATTGCGGCAAGGCCGGCAGAACTACCGCCTCAGCAAGGGAGTGCATCTGGTGCTGCCGAATCTGTTGGGCAACGAGGCGTTATTGCTGACCGCGCAGGCCGACGGTCGGGTATTCTTCATGATTCCCTGGTACGGACGGACGCTGGTCGGCACGACTGACACTGATTATTCGGGCGACATCGATGCGGTCAGGGCCGATGCGGAGGACATCGACTATCTGTTGAACGAAGTGAACCATTTCGCCCGGAACACGCATTGGACGAAAGACGACATTATCGGCGCTTTCGCAGGGCTGCGCGTACTGAAGGCAAGCGATGACTCCTCCCCGTCGGCGGTCAGCCGCGACTGGGCGCTGCATGCGGCGCCCAACGGCCTATTGACCTCGATCGGCGGCAAACTGACCTCGGCCCGAAGCGATGCGGCGCAGATCGTAGATCGCCTCTGCCGCGAATTGAGTAAACCGGTCCGTTGCGCGACCTTCGGCAAGCCGCTGCCCTGGTCGCCGTCGGCTGATTTTCCGGCTTGGTCCGAAGCGATGATCCGGCGCGCCGTTGAACTGGGCATCGACCGCGAAAGCGCCGAATGGCTGCTGTTCCGGTACGGCAGCCGCGTCCCGGAAATCTTCGAACAGTGCGGGCAGCAGCCCGGGTCGGCGGCGCGGATCGTGGCGGACGCGCCGTTTATCGTTGCCGATTTGCTGGTCTGCGCGCGCACCGAAATGGTCGTGCATCTCGAGGATCTGCTTCGGCGCAGGCTGCCTTTGCTGATTCTGGCGAAACTGGCGCCGAAAGAGGTAAGGCGGATTGCGGAAACGATCGCGCCGGTTCTGGGCTGGGATCAGGACAGAATCGAGGCGGAACTCAAATCCACTTGCGTTTCTTAAAGAAGATCAGCAGTACGCCCGCGATGACGATAAACACCGCCCACAATGCCGGATAGCCCCATTTCCATTTCAGTTCGGGCATGTATTCGAAATTCATCCCGTACACGCCGGCAATGAAGGTCAACGGAATGAACAGCGTCGCGAACACGGTCAGTACTTTCATCGTTTCGTTCATTTTGTTGCTGATGCTGGACAGGTAGATATCCAGCATGCCGGAAATCAGGTCGCGGTAGGATTCCAGCGTTTCGATGATCCGGATCGCATGGTCGTAGACATCGGTGAAATCCTGCTTGGTGCGCTGTTTCAGGAGCGGGGATTCGCTGCGGTGGATCGCCGCCAGCAATTCCCGGAGCGGGGAGACGGACCGGCGCAAATAGACCAGTTCGCGCTTGATCTTCTGGATCGTGCCCAGAGTGCGGTGGGTCGGGTTGGTCAGGAGCTCGTCTTCGACCGTTTCGATCAGTTCGTCATAAGCATCCTGCAGCGCGAAGTATTCGTCGATGACCGTATCCATGATCACGTAAGCCAGATAGTCGCCTTTTTGCGTGCGGATATGGCTTTGCGGTACCTTCAGCCGATTGATGATCGGGTCCAGAATCGTGTCGGGTTTTTCCTTGAAGGTGAAGACGATATTGTTCAACAGCAGCAGGCTGATCTGTTCGTACTCGACCGAAGCATCGCCGTTCAGTAAAGCGATTGCTTTGAAGACGATGTACAGATAATTCTCGAATTCTTCGAATTTGGGCCGCTGATGCGTGTTCAGGATGTCTTCGAGCACCAAGTGGTGAATGTTGAAATGTCGGCCGATTGCCTCGACGATCGAGACATTCTGCAGGCCGTTTACGATGATCCAGGTGACCGTTTCGGGCGTGTCGTACTGTAGGATCTCGTCCACTGAGGCGAGTGTGCGTATTTCAAGTAGAGAGGCGTTGTAATTGATTACCGTAATGCTCTGGAGGTGGTCGTGCACTTCGCCGACATGCACGAGCGAACCGGGCGGCATGCCCGATTTTTCGGAAGCATAGCTTAACGATTCGATCATGCGCGTCAAAGATGGGTGGATAAAACCGGAAACAAGCCTTTCAAGCCGCTCGCCATGAATTCGATCGCCAGCGCCGACAGGATCAGGCCCATCAGACGGGTAAAGACGTTGACGCCGGTCTGCCCCAGGTGCCGGGTCAGCCAGGGAATGAAGCGGATGACGGCCCATAAGATCAGCACGACCGCGAGAATGTCGAGGCTGATCAGCAAATAGTGTTCGATGCTGTTGCCCATTTGCGCATACAGGATCACCGCGCTGATCGCGCCGGGGCCGGCCAAAAGCGGCATCGACACCGGCACGATCGCGAGCGAGCGGTGGTTTTCGAGCGCTTCGGCTTCCTGCCGGTTATGCACCGTTTCGCTGGTTTTGGCTTGCAGCATCGAGAGCGCCATCAGCATCAGCAAAATGCCGCCGCTGATTTTAAAGGAATTGATGCTGATCCCGAAAAAATGCAGCAGATCTTCGCCGATGAACAGTGCGGCCAGCAGGATTGCCGCGACCGCCAGCGCGGCGGTGCCGGCGATCGAATTCAGTTCGTTCCGGTCGCCGCGCGCCGCCAGACCGGCAATGATCGGCATGACGCCGATCGGATCGACCACTGCCAGCAGCGCAATGAAGATTTTGATATAGTCGCTATAGTCGAGCATCGTGTATCTTCTCCCGGGCGGCTTGCGGCGTAGGATCGTAAAAGGCGGCGCAAACGGAACGATGCCTCTCGCCTAGGCCGTTTCCGGCAGTTTGACCGCGGGATGGGGCATTCTGCGTCTGAATACCAGTTTGCTTAGCGCCGGCAGAATCACGAACGTGCAGGTCATGATCCAGAATATCCCGATCGTGATCACCAGGCCCATGCTCGCGATGCCCTGATGCGGAGAGAACGCCAGGCCTGCGAAACTCGATGCGGTGGTCAGCGCGCCGTAGAACATCGCCCGCGCGGTGCTCGACTGGTAGATGTTCTGTTCTTCCGACAGCGAGTGATGCAGTTTTTCGACCATGTGGATGCCGTTGTCGACGCCGAGGCCCAGGAGCAGCGGCAGCGCGATGATATTCGCGAAATTGATCGGGGTGCCGGTCAGCACCGTGCTGGCCATCGTAAACAGTCCGGCCAGAATCAGCGGCGTCATCACCAGCAGCGTATCGATCACGTTGCGGCGGATCGCCATCAGGAGCAAGGCGATCGTGATCAGCGCGATGATGATCGCTTCCTGGAAGGCGTTGATCACTTCCTTCATCGATTCCCAGTACATGATCGGCAGATCGGTCGTTTCCGGCGCGACTGCCTGCACGTCGGTGATGAATTTCGCCATGTTGTCGAGATTGTTCAGATCGTATTTCGGAATGATCTGAATCCGGTACAGTCCGCTCTTGCTGAGCCATCTTTCCCTGATGTCCGGCGGCACGTCGGCGAGCGTGACTTCGCTCGCGTTCAGGCTCGCGTAGAGTTCGTTCATCACTTTCGGCAGCGTGCCGAGCAGGGTGATCTGCACCTGTTCGATAAACTGATCGCGGCTGGTGATCTGTCTGGCATCCAGTTCGATCAAAATGTCGCGCAACTCCTTCCTCAAGGTGGCCAGCGATTCGATTTCCTTGGCGTTCGTTTTTTGAGGCAATATCGTATCGATGGCCTGAATCAGCTTTCTGATGCCGTTTTCCGGCGCCGGATCGGGCTGCAGTTCGGGGAAACGCTGCGGCTGTGCGCCCAGCATCAAGGCGATTTCCTCGATGATCGCCAGTTTGTCTTCCTGGTTCTCCGGCACGAAATCGAACAGGCTGATCGATTTATCGACCGTATCGATTTTCGCGAGCTGCTGCTGCAGCGCCTTGGCTTTTTCCGCATCGGGCGCGAGGATGGTCAAGGTCATTGGCGAAGTGTCCTTGTCCTTCATCAGATTTTTGAACGCGACCACCGATTCGGTCTTGGGATCGCGCAGGTTCAGCGGATTGAAATCGGTTTCGACCCGAAAGACCAGAACGATCGACAATAAGGTCAGCAACCCGGTTACGATCGCAATCGGTTTGGCATAATGCAGGGTCAGATTGGCCAGCCTCTCGCCCAGCCTGGCCAGTGCCGGATGCGTATTCATTGAGTCGGCGGGAACTGAAACCGGTACGAATTTGAGCAGCAGCGGCAAAACGGTCAGCGTGATCAACAGGCAGATGAACAGGCTGGTGCCGGCCAGGAGGCCCAGTTCGGACACGCCTTTATAATCGGTCGGAATGAAGGCATACAGCCCGATCGCGGTGGTGCCGGCGCACAACAGCAGCGAAGGACTGGTGCTGAGCAGGGTGCTGCGGATCGCGCGGACTTTGTCGATGTGGTGGGTCAGGTTGTCCCGGTAGCGCAGGCAGAAATGGATCGCATATTCGACGCCGAGGCCAATGTTCGAAACCGCGAACGCGACCGAAATCAGGTTCAGTTCTTTGACCGAAAGCGCGGCAAAACCGCCGCAAAACACCATGCCCAGCGCCAGGGTGAAAAGGGTCGCCAACGTCAGGGTCAGTGAGCGGTAGGCGGTCAACAAAATAGCGAAGACCAGCACCACCGAAAAAATGCTGGCGTTGAAGGTGCCGGTGCTCATACCCAGCAGCTCGTCATCCTCCAGGCCGACTTCGCCGGTCACCCAGACTTTGACTTTTGGCAGGTTCGGCTCTTGAATCGACTCGGCCGCCTTCCGGATCGCTTCGATCGCGTTTTCGGCGGGCCGTATCGACGTGTAGTCGAATTTGGGCAGCACATTGATGAAACCTTTGTTCGCGCTTGCCTTGGTGATTTTCTGTTCGGCGATCAGGTTTTCCCAGGACAACAGGCTATCCTCGCCGTTGATGCGTTTATGCAGGGAAACATTGATTTTGTCGATCAGCGAGGTCAGATCGATCGGGACGGACTGGTCCTTGTTCGCGGAGGTCAGCGCCTCTTCGAGAATCGAGAAAAAACCGGTCAGGTTCGGCTCTTTCGAGATGCGGCCGATAAAAGGCTGGGCTTGCGACAGGCTGTCCGACAAGGTTTGCAGGTCGTCTTCGTCGAGATAGAGCAGGCCGTTGCGATGAAAATATTCGTTATCGTTCGGCACGTATACCGAATCGAAATTGGTTTTGTCCGCGCCCAGCAAACGGCCCAGGCGCTTGGTCGCCGACTTGGTCAGTTCGGGCACGTCCGATTCGACGACCAGCAACAGCGTATGCATATCCTGGGAGAAGTTTTGTTCGAACTTGCGGCGGTTTTGCTGGAACGGCGCATCGGGCGCGATCAATTCGGCGGTATCGGTATTGATGCTCAAATTGTTGGCGGTGTATTGCACGACCAGGCTGACCAGCAGGCAGATGATCAGAAAAGTTTTGAACGGGTTGCCGAGGATGCGGTTGCCGACGGAGGCGATGATTTTTTGTACGACGTTTGAAGACATTAAGCGAGTGTCCTTGCTCCGGGCGCTTATTATTGATTGGAGATAAGATTTAACGCAGCGAACGAATCCGATTGCGATTCAACCAATTGATCGTTTTGCAGCCGTATGAACAGGGCGGCGAGATGTTCGGCATTGGCGGTTTTGAGTCCCTGCTCCTGGCCGAGACACAAGAGGGCCGTAGACCAGGCGTCGGCAACGGCCGGATCGGGATGGGCGACAGTCACCGAAACCAGGTCGTGCGTGACGGGCCGGCCGGTGCGCGCGTCCAGAATGTGGCTGTAGCGCCGGCCGTCGGCGTCGAAATAGTGCCGGTAAGTGCCCGAGGTCATGATCGCGAGCGGCGACTCTTTCGGCATCGCCAGAATCTTGTGCAGCTTGTGCTCGCCGGGTAGGGGTTTTTCGAGGGCGATGCGCCAGGCCGTCTGATCGGGCTTTTGCCCGCGGGTTTTCAGTTCGCCGCCGATTTCGACCATATAGTCGCGAATGCCGTGTTTTTCGAGCACGCGGCTCAGGCTTTCCACGCTGTAGCCCTGCGCAATGGAGGATAGGTCCGTCTGCAGTGCCGGCTGTTTCTTGCTCAGATGGGTGTCGTCGACGACGGCCAGTTTTTCCATGCCGGTTTGTGTTAACGTATCGGCGATCGCTTTGTCATCCGGAACGGCCGGTGTTTCGCCGTTGAAACCCCACAGCGTGAATAACGGTTTGACTGTCAGGTCGTAGCAGCCTTGCGACGCTTTATGGACCGTTTCTGCGGTTTTCACCAATTGCACGATTTCGGGGCCGACTTCCTGGCTGTCCGTCGTGGCATTGCGATTGAACGACTCGATCACCGAATCGGGACGGTAATTCGAAAGGAGCTTATCGATTGCGGCGAATTCGGCGTCGACCGCTTTTTTGACCGCCTGGGTATCGGCCGGGGCGGCGGACCAGTAACTGATATGGTAGCTGGTGCCTTGCGCGAAGCCTTTCAACTGCTGCACGGACGGCGGTTGAGTGCAGCCGGCAGCCGCGATGAACAGAAGGGCCATGATTGTGCCGGGCCAACCCAACGGCAAACGCCGACGGCGCGGCTCGCGTCGGGAAGCACTGAATCGAACGGGAAATGAAGGCGCTGCAAAATCTATCGGGGCGTAATCGCGGCGTGCTGCTGGTCTGATCATTCGGCAGATATTAATACGAAATAGGGTTGGATGCGAGCTTTGGACGGACGCAAAACGAGGGCCGGTTTATCGCAGAAGCCCGGGGCGAGTCGATTTCATTCGAGTCCTCGCATTTGGCCGTAGGGTTTATTATAATCCGAACGGTCTTAGGGATTTTTAAAAAATTGGCGCTCGGGGCAGGTGCAATGCCCGTCGAACGATTGTCTACAGAGTCGTATGATGGCGGGAAGCCATGCCCATCCTTTCTAGCCTCTGCGGCCTTCGGAAGGTCATTCCGAAAAACTCGAAAATGAGTTTTTATCTTTTATGAATAATCTGTTTTTGATTGCGATCGCCGTTGTTCTCGTTGCCCTGAACGGTTTTTTCGTGGCTGCAGAGTTCGGGCTGGTCAGGCTGCGCCCGACGCGTATCCGCGCGATTGCGAAAACCCAAGGTTGGCGCGGGCGCATGCTTGCGAAAGTTCATGCGCATCTGGATGCGTATCTGTCTGCCTGCCAACTCGGCATTACGCTCGCCTCGCTCGGGCTTGGCTGGATCGGCGAGCCGGCATTCGCCGATTTGATTTTGCCGGCATTGAGCCTGATGGGTCTGCATTCGCCGGAGGTGGTACACAGCATCGCTTTCCTGATCGCCTTTTCGGTCATTTCCTTCCTGCATATCGTTGCCGGAGAGCTGGCGCCCAAATCGCTTGCGATCCGCAGCCCGGAAAAGGCCGGTCTGATCAGCGCCGCCCCGCTCTACGGATTTTACATAGTGATGTACCCGGTAATCCGGCTGCTGAACTGCAGCGCGAATCTGACCTTGCGGCTTTTCGGGATCAAACTGCAGGAGGGCCACGATCCCCATTACACCGCCGAAGAGCTTAAGCTGATTCTGCGCGGCAACCGCAAAAGCGGCACGTTTACCCAGGAAGAATGGAGAGTGCTCGCGAATACACTCGACTTCAGCGAATTGCAGGTTTCCGATCTGATGCGTCCTCTGCATGAAATGGCGGCGCTCCATGCGAAGAAGAGTTTGAACGAAAATTTGCGGTCCGTATGTCAAAAGCGTTTTAGCCGTTATCCTTATTTCGACCGGAACGGTATCGATGTGCTGGGGATGATTCATTTGAAGGATTTATTTTTCGCGCAGCAGCAAGGCAAGCCGATCGACGATCTTCGCCCGTTCCTGCGACCTGTCCATTATGTTTCCGCGCATACGCCGGCGCTTGAACTGTTCCGCCATTTTCGCGCCGGCGCCGCGCACTTCGCGATTGTTGGCCGGAAAAACCGGATGCCGCAGGGTTTCATTACGCTGGACAATTTATTGAGCGCGATGGTCGGCGAGATTCGCGACGAATTCCGTCCGGCCGTCGCCGAATGGACCCGGCTCGATGACGGTACGATCGTGGCGAAAGGCAGTCTGGCGATCTTTTCCCTGGAACGGATTCTGGGTATCGATATCGAAAACGAAGAACTCGAACTCGAAAACGAGGTATCGGTCGCCGGTTTGATTCTGGCCAAACTCGGCGACATTCCGGTCGAAGGGCAGCAGATCGAGTTCAGCCAGTTCGATGTCGTGATCGACAAGATGCAGAACTCGCGAATCGAGCAAATCCGTATTTTCCCGACTGCCCCGGAAAGCCTTGGACTTCCTCCGGGATGAGGCCCGTCGTCCGATGATAAATGAATTGCTGCCCGACAAGCCGACCCGCTTTCTGATACCCGGAATTTTACTGGTTGGCCTGTTGTGGTTGAGTTACCTGGTGCTGCGCGAGTTTTTGCAGACGATCGCCTGGGCTTTGATCGTCGCCTATGTGATGTGGCCGGCCTACCTCAGGCTCCGGCGCAGACTGGGGCGTCGGAACACATTGAGCGCCGTGGTGATGTCCTGCTGCATCTCCGCAGCGATCCTGCTGGTGCTGTACGGGCTGGTCGACGTGCTGCAGGAAGAGCTCAGGACCATGTACCAGACGGTCGCGAACAATCTGCAGAACCCGTCTTACCGGCTGCCCGCGTTCCTGGCCGAGATTCCCTGGATCGGTCCTCATATGCAGGAACAGTTGGATCAATTCATCGGCGACCGCGCCGGAATGGCCAGGCAGATTTCCGAATGGGTGCAACAGTGGCTCGGCGACGCGGCAAAATTTATCGGCGGAGTCGGCCAATATGTGCTGAAGCTTTCGGTGATGCTGGTCATGCTGTTTTTTTGCTTCCGCGACGGCGAGAGCGCTGTGGAGCAGCTGCAGCAGGGGCTGGTCCGTTTCCTGGGCAAATACCAGCACTTGTATCTCAGGGCCGCCGGTTATACGACCCGCGCAGTGGTCTATGGCCTGGTGCTGGCTGCCTTGGCGCAAGGCATCGTGGCGGGTCTCGGCTACGCCTTTGCCGGGGTCAGGGCGCCGGTCATGTTCGGCGCAGTCACCGCACTGCTGGCGCTGGTGCCGATGGGGGCGACGCTGGTCTGGGCGCCGTTGGGATTGGGTTTGATCGCCACCGAGCATCTTTGGCAGGGGGTCGGGCTGATCATGTGGGGCGTGCTGGTCGTCAGTACGGTCGATAATGTGATCCGCCCCCTGGTGATCAGCGGCGCCAGCCGCGTACCCTTCCTAATCGTGATGTTCGGGGTGCTGGGCGGCTTGTCCGCATTCGGCCCGATCGGGCTGTTTTTAGGGCCGGTGATTCTGGCGGTGCTGCTGGCGGTCTGGCAGGCCTGGATCCAGCAACAGCGGTTGGAAGAATAGCGCAGCGCGGTTTACGCGCATTACAGTAAAGTACGGTCCACATTCCGAATGTTGCCGTATTTTCAGGAAATCCGCCGGCTCGTCGGCGATTTTTAACTTCACTTAAGGCGATAAAAATGGGAATCAGCGTTACCAAATTATTAATCGTACTGGGCATTGCGGTGGTCTTATTCGGCACCAAGCGCCTCAGAAACGCCGGGGCCGACATCGGCGCGGCCATACGAAATTTTCGTTCGGCGGTTAAGGACGGCGAAAGCGATACGCACGAAAGCGAGCAGGATTCGTCTGTCGAAGGCGAAGCGGCCGACCGTAAAAAAGAAGACTGAAATACGGATTAAGAGTTAAAGGCTGTTATGCTGTGAAAGCAGCCTAATAAAATCCCCCCTGCCCCCCTTTTTCAAAGGGGGGAAAGCGGCAGCATTGTCAAACGTTATTCGTTGTCGATGCGGTCAATACTCCTGCCCTCCTTTGAAAAAGGAGGGGAAGCGGCATTGTCAAAAGGGGCGAGGGCAGGAGTGGCTTCAACAATGGCGACAACGACGTCCCCCTTTGAAAAAGGAATGCCGTTTTCTCCCCCTTTGAAAAAGGGGGGCGGGGGGGATTTGCTCTGCAAATAGTTGATGGGGCAACGCTGGCGCAGCGCTTAATTCGCATTGAAGCCTTCTCTCCCAAAGGCCGCCCTGGCTGCGTTGATAGTTGGTTCCGCTGAGGTTGATCGCACGGCAAAAACAGCCTTCCCCGGCAAATCAGCCGCGGCGCCGGACCGTTCAATCCGGTGCCGCGGGGACGGTTACTCTATGAAATAACGCCCGTTGATCAGGAAATGGGCGCCGATACTGGCGAAAAAACCCAAAACGATCGCCGGCGTCCACTTTAAATGGCTGGTGAACGTGTATAGGCCTTTGGTTTGCCCCATCAGCCCGACGCCGGCGGCCGAGCCGACCGCCAGCATGCTGCCGCCGACCCCGGCAGTCAAGGTGACCAGCAGCCATTGCCCCTGCGAAATATCCGGTGACATGGTCAATACCGCGAGCATGATCGTGCCGTTGTCGACGAACGCGGAAGCGAGGCCGACCAGAATGTTTGCGATGGTCGGGTCCATGCCGGTGTACAGGTACTGCGAAGTCAGTTCCAGATAGCCGATAAAGCTGAGTCCGCCGACCGCGACCATGACGCCGTAGAAAAACAGCAGGGTATCCCATTCGAGATTGGCGACCTTGGTAAATACGTCGAAAGGTTCGTTCAGTTGCTCTTCCCGGTCATGTTCCCATTTTTCCATCCGGTTCATGATCTTCATCGGGCCGAAATAGTCGATATAGCCGTCCTTGACCACGGTCAGATCTTTGATGGCCAGATCCATTTCGACCTGCTTCTCGGATTCGTAGCGGGCGGAGTCCAGCGCCGTATGGAGGAATCCCGGCGGAAATTTCTGCAGGTAATAGCTGAAGAACTTCAGATAAGTCAGACCCATCATCATGCCGGCAGTCGGCGGCAGGTGCAGGAAGTTTTCGAAGCAGGCCGAAGTAATGATCGTCAGGATGAACAGGACGATGATCACGATGCCGCCGCGCTTCATCGGTTGCGACTCTTCGATCGGAACGGGGCAGGCCTTTGGAATCCAGAAATACATCAACGTGGCCGGTACGATGAAATTGACCAGCGCCGGGATCAGCAACGAAAAGAAATCCCCAAAGGGCACGACGCCTTTCTGCCAGACCAGCAGCGTCGTGATGTCCCCGAAAGGGCTGAACGAGCCGCCGGCATTCGTCGCCACGACCACATTAACGCAGGACAGCGAGACGAAACGCTGGTTGTTTTTGCCGAGTGCCAGAATCACCGATCCCATCAGAAGAGCCGTGGTGAGGTTATTGCAGGCCGAAGAGATGAAAAATGAAAGAAAGCCGGTAATCCAGAACAATTGCCGGTAGTTGAAGCCTTTATTCAGCAGCCAGACCCGGAGGCGCTCGAATACGCCGCGGTCTTCCATCGCATTCAAGTAACTCATCGACACCAGAATGAACAAAAACAGTTCGGCGTACGCTTCCAGGGTGGTGCGGAAAGCTGTGCCGGCCTGTGCGGTCATATCGCCGTGCGCATAGATGCCGGCGATGATCACCCAGATCAAGCTGGCCGCAAACACCATCGGTTTCGATTTGCGCAGGTCGGTGACCTCTTCGAGCATCGCAAGGACGTAAGCGATCGCAAACAGCAATACGATCAAATAACCGCTCCAATGATGAGTCAGGTTCAATGACGGGTCGGCGCCGGTTTCGCCAGCCTGGTCGACTGCAAACGAGAGGGCGGGCAGGAGCAGTCCGAGTGCGGTGAGGAGTGCTTTGCAAAGCGGCGAAAGGCGCGTTGCGGCTTTGGTTCTGCGGTTCCGGCAGCAGCGGTTGAGTAAGTTAGAATGAGAGAGAAGCGCGAAAGAAAACAAGCAGAACACAATGTAAGAATCCATAACCCGGTAAGTATAATCGACAGAAATACTGGGTTTATTATATAAAATTTTACGATTTGTGCGTCATGTGATTGACCTTGTCCGCCAAGGCTTCCCGTTCCCCGTGCGGGGTTGAAGCGGAAGCTGCGCCATCCGTTGCATATCGGGCTTTTTATGTTCGCCAAGGCAAGCTGAATTTGCCGCGCAATTTCACGGCCAGGACGGGAAACAGCAAAATCGATACCATGCCGGCGCTGACCAGGATCGCCGCCCTGTCCGGCCGCATCAGGCCCGAGGAAACGCCGATTTCGCTGATGATCACGATCAGCGGGAGTCCTGTGGCCGAATAAAACGCGAAAGGCAGCTGCTCATCGGGAGTCAGTTCCTTCTTGTAAAGCACGAGCGGAACGCCGCGCACCAGGACCAGCAAGCCGGACAGCAACGCCACTTGCACCGGAGCCAACGGCGCGGACCACAAGGCACTGACATCGAAATTCATGCCGGCCACGATAAAGAAGATGGGGATTAAAAAGCCGTAGCCGATGGCATCCAGTTTTTGCAGCAGCAGTTCCCCCTGTTTCCCTTTAACGACGAGCCCTGCCACCATGCCGGCCGCAAAAGCGCCCATCACGATATTCAAGCCGAATTCGGCGGCGAGCGCGACGAACAGAATCTGCAGCAGGATGCAAATCCGCACGGGAAGCTGGCCGCTGCTTTGCATGGTGCGCTTCATCATTTCGATCAACCGCGTCGAACGCGCGTTCAGTGCGAGATTCGCCGCGATAAAAGCGATAATGATGAACGTCACCATGAACAGCCCGTGCAGGAAAGTGTCGTGCGCGGGAATCAGCAGCAGCGAAATGATCATCAACGGGCCGAATTCGCCGGCTGCGGCGGCGGCTACCATATAAGTTCCGAAGTCGGAATCCAGTTCCCCCCGGTCGCGCAGGATCGGTGCCAGGACGCCTAAGGCGGTGGTGGACAACGCGACGGCGGCGAGTAACGGCGGCGCTTGAATCAACCCGATCATACTGAAAACAGACATGCAGGCCATGGCCGCGAGCAGCGAAAGAAACCAGCCGCCGATCGCCAATGCCGCAGGCCTGCCGCGGATCTTGTCGAAGTCGATTTCGAGTCCTACCATGAACAGGAGAAAAGTCAGGCCCAGTTCGGCCAGTGTGCCTACCATACCCTCAGGTGCGGCAAGATGCAGCATATGGGGGCCGATGATGATCCCCAAAATGATTTCAAGAACCACGACAGGCAAGCGGAAGCCGGTGGGCAGTTCGGCCAGGAGCGGCGCGAGCATCGCGACGAAGGCAATCAGCAGAAGTTCGGATGGATAGGCTTCCATGGCAGCACTCCGGAAGAGGTCAATGACGAGCGATGGGACCGAAGTTTAAAGGAGAAAGCAATAGATGACCAAGTATTTTTCGATATTTTTTCGCGTGCGGATTCGCCGGAAATGCCCGGCCTCCGCACTTTCAGACGCCATGACAACCGTAATTCAAGCCGTTTGCAAGAGGGCGCAAGTTTGGCCTGCTTTCCGTTATCGTGCTACCATCCCGACTGGCAGAGATCACTGTTACAACGATCACCAGCTTAAAAAAATACTTTTTTATCAATATATTGAGTTTAATGGAGAGGCTTTCGGTACGGGAGCCGCTTTCGCGTTTTCCCATTTATCCGTTTGCGCTAACGGATTTTACACCTTCGAAGACTTATTGCTGCGGGCGGCCTACCGGGAACTGCCGCAGCCGGACAAATTCCCCGGATAAGCCCAACAGCCTCCGGACGCAGGCAGTTTGCAGTCTAGAAGCCGCCGAGCGGGCGGCGCCTTACTGGCCACCGTTTTGTTAACGGGATCGACAGTAGAAAAACGATGAGCAAAAATAAAAAAATCGAACCGCTGTATCTCGTGTTGATCAGCGTCCACGGCTTGATCCGCAGTCGCGATCTGGAGCTGGGGCGCGATGCGGATACCGGCGGCCAAATCAAATATGTCGTCGAGCTGGCGCAAGCCCTGGCGAAACAGCCGGAAGTCGGGCGCGTCGATTTGGTGACCCGGCGAATCATCGACAGCGAGGTCGCGCACGATTATGCGGAGGCGATCGAGCCCTTGGCGGACAATGCCCGGATCGTCCGCATCGCGGCGGGCCCCGAAGGTTATATCCGAAAAGAAGACCTCTGGGATCATCTGGACTGTTTTGCCGACAATCTGCTCGGCTGGCTCCACAAGCAGCCTCGCCTGCCGGACGTATTGCACAGCCATTATGCGGATGCAGGCTATGTGGGCGTCCGGCTGGCGCATTTGACGGGCCTGCCGCTCGTTCATACCGGCCATTCCCTGGGACGGGACAAGCGCCGCCGCCTCCTTGCCTTGGGGGTTTCGATGGCGGAAATCGAGCAGCGTTATCATATTTCCCGCCGCATCGGCGCCGAAGAAGACGCCTTGACCAACGCCGGCCTGGTCATTACCAGCACGCAAAACGAAATCGCGGAACAGTACGAGCTTTACGATTGCTATACGCCGGAAAAAATGGTGATCATACCGCCCGGCATCGACCTCGAACAATTCCATCCGCCGGCAGCCGCCGGCGAAGAAATCGCGTTTAGCAAAATCCTGGAAAAGTTTTTGCACGCGCCGGAGAAGCCGATGATCTTGGCGCTGTCCCGGCCGGACGAACGGAAGAATATCGTCGGACTGCTGGAGGCCTACGGCGAGTCGCCGCGTCTGCAGGAAGCGGCCAATCTCGTGATCATTGCCGGCAACCGCGAGGATATCCGGGAGATGAGCGAAGGCGCGCAAGCGGTGCTGACCGAACTGCTGCTGGTCATGGACCGTTATGACCTGTACGGCCGTGTGGCGCTGCCGAAACATCACCATGCCGACGAGGTCGCCGGCATCTACCGGCTCGCTGCCGCTTCGAAAGGGGTCTTCATCAATCCGGCCCTGACCGAGCCTTTCGGGCTGACGCTATTGGAAGCGGCCGCGAGCGGGCTGCCGCTGGTCGCCACCGAAAACGGCGGTCCGGTCGACATCATCGGCAATTGCCGCAACGGCTTGCTGGTCGATCCTTTGGATAAGTCGGCGATTGCCGAAGCCTTGTTGACGATCCTCAAGCAGCCGAAAATCTGGAAGGAATTTTCCGCCAACGGCCTGCGGAACACACGCAAGCGCTATTCCTGGAATACGCATGTCCAGACTTATTTGCGGCGCATCCAGCCCCTGACGGAAGGGCGGGGCAGGCTGCCGAAAACGCCGCCGGTCGTGACGGCCGGCCGTTTCCGGACGCGCGCCATTTTTTCCGCGCTCGACCGGACCCTGCTGGGCGATACGGAAGCTTTGGAACAATTCATCCCGTTCGTCCGGGACAAACGCAAAAAATTCCTGTTCGGCATCGCCACCTGGCGGCGTCTGGATTCGGCGCTGGCGGTACTGAAAAAATACCGGATCCCGACGCCGGATATTCTGATTACCAGTCTCGGCACCGAAATCTACTACGCACCGCAACTGATTGCCGACATCGCCTGGACGCATCATATCGACCATTTATGGACGCCCCAGGCCCTGCGCCGGATCATCGGCGAGCTCCCCGGCATTCCCGGCCTGACGCCGGCCAAAGCCGAGCAAAGCCGCTTCAAGCTGTCTTACCATTACGACAGCGCCGCCGCACCGCCGATGGACGACATTCTGATGGTGCTGCGGCAGCATGAAGTGTCGGTCAATCCCACGCTCTCCTTCGGCAAGTTTTTCGACCTGGTGCCCGCAAGGGCCTCCAAAGGCAATGCGTTACGCTATATCGCCCGGCAATGGCAAATTCCTCTCGAACGGATTTTGGTGATGGGCGGTTCCGCGGCCGACGAAGACATGTTGCGCGGGAATACCCTCGGCGTCGTGGCCGCCAATCATAATCGCGAGGAGTTATCGGCGCTCGGCGACTTGGAGCATGTCTATTTTGCCGAGCGCCCCTATGCTTTGGGGCTGCTCGAAGCGATCGAACATTATGACTTTTTCAGCCATTAGCAGAGGGCCTTTAGCCGATGCTTAAACGTCTACTGATCTGCACCGACCTGGACCGGACATTGCTGCCGAACGGCCGCCAGCCGGAATCGCCCGGCGCCCGTGAGCGTTTCGCGCGCCTGGCGGCGCGCCCCGAAGTGACCTTGGCCTACGTCAGCGGCAGGCATCGGGCATTGGTCGAAGTAGCGATCCGGGACTATGCGCTGCCGATGCCCGACTGGGTCATCGGCGACGTCGGCACGACGATTTACCGCGTTCAGCGGGGAATATGGCGGCACTGGCCCGAATGGGAACGGGATATCGGTACCGACTGGCGCGGCTTGGAAGCGAAGGATTTGCGGCCTTTATTCGCCGATTTGCCGGATTTGCGCCTGCAGGAAGAAGCCAAGCAAAACCGTTATAAACTCAGCTATTACCTGCCGCCGCATATAGACGCGGAGGCGCTGCGGCAGGAAATGGAGCGGCGCTTGTGCGCAAGGAACCTCACGGCCGGCCTGATCCACAGCGTCGACGAAGAAGCGGGCACCGGTCTCCTGGACGTGCTGCCCGCGCGGGCGACCAAACGGCATGCGGTCGAATTTTTAATGCGGCATCAGGCTTTCGCCGTGGCCGATACGGTTTATGCCGGCGACAGCGGCAACGACCTGCCGGTGATCGTCAGTCCGATCCGCTCCGTCCTGGTCGCCAACGCCGCCGACGACGTGGTCGAGAAGGCCGAAAGGCTGGCGGCGAAGCTGGGATCGCTGAACGCATTTTATCGGGCCCGGGGCGGATTCCTGGGCATGAACGGCAATTACAGCGCGGGGATCCTGGAGGGCGTTGCTCATTATCACCCTGGCGCCGTACTTTGGATGAAGGAAAACGATGAACGATAACCCACCTATCCACGTTTTCGGCGAAGTGCTTTTCGACCATTTTCCCGACGGCAACCGAGTCCTCGGCGGCGCGCCGTTCAACGTAGCCTGGCATCTGCAGGCGTTCGGGCAATCGCCCCGCTTCATCAGCCGCATCGGCGGCGATGCGCCGGGACGCGAAATCGCATCCTTGATGGAGGCTTGGGGCATGAGCCGCGCCGGCCTGCAGATCGACCGCGACCATCCCACCGGCAGCGTCCGGGTGCTGATCAGGGACGGCGAACCGCATTACGAAATCGTCGCCGACTGCGCCTACGACTTTATCGCCGCCGAATCGCTCGAAGATAAAGACGCCGAAGGTATTCTTTATCACGGTTCGCTGGCCGTCCGGAATCCGGCTGCGCGGGCGGCACTGGAGGCCTTGAAGACTCGGCATCGGGGCAAGGTCTTCGTCGACGTCAATTTGCGGCCGCCCTGGTGGGACAAGGCTACCCTGCGGGCATTGCTCGACGGCGCGGATTGGGTCAAACTCAACGAGGCCGAGCTGGCAGAACTGAGCCCCGAAAGCGGGGGAGGGTTGGAAGCGGCCATGGTGGAGTTTTACGAGCTGTTCGACCTGGAGACGCTGGTGGTAACCCGCGGAGAAAAAGGCGCGGTCGCTTGGGACAGGCGGGAGCATTTCGTGGCCGTACAGCCTTCGGCCGGCGCCGCCGTAGTGGATACGGTGGGCGCGGGCGACGCGTTCGCGGCCGTGCTGGTGCTGGGGCTGAACCGGCAATGGCCTTTGGACCTCACTCTGGAGCGGGCGCAAGCCTTTGCCGGCGCGCTGGTCGGAAGGCGCGGGGCCACGGTTGCCGAGAAAGCGTTTTACCGCGCATTCCTCGACGAATGGAACTAAAACCATGTATGAACAAGTTTCCCATTCCCTCCTGAATGCCATCCTCGACGATTTGAAACCGGAAATCAGGCGCCAGGACCTGCGGCATTTTTACACTCGCCTGGGCGCCAATTTTTACGCGATCTATTCGCTGTTTTCCACGCTCTACGGGCACCGCGACGATTTCAAGACGCAAATGCTGCGGCTGGTGGAAACGATGGCCAAGGGCTACATCGATCGTTCCCAGGAACTGGAGCACGTCGATATCGAGCGCGAATCGGACCACAACTGGTTCCTGTCCCAGAAATGGGTCGGCATGGCGTTGTATACCAACGGGTTCGCCGAAAACCTGGACGATTTAGCCGATAAAACGCCTTATTTCCAGGAGTTGGGCATCAACATGGTACACATCATGCCGATCTTGATGTGCCCTCCCGGAAAGAGCGACGGCGGTTATGCGGTCAGCGATTTTCGCCAAATCGACGACCGCATCGGCGATATGAAGGATTTCCGCCGCGTGGCGGAGGAGTTCAGGAAGCGGGACATCCTGATGGTCCTGGACATCGTGCTCAACCATACGTCCGACGAGCACGAATGGGCTAAAAAAGCGGTCGGCGGAGAGCGCCGGTACCAGGATTATTATTTCGTTTTCGATACTCGGGAAATTCCCGACATGTTCGAACAGACCCTGCCGGAAATTTTTCCCGAAAGCGCGCCGGGCAATTTTACCTGGAACGCGGACATGCAAAAATGGGTGATGACCGTGTTCCACGACTACCAATGGGACTTGAATTACAGCAATCCCGCGGTTTTCATCGAAATGCTCGACATCATCCTGTTTTGGGCCAATCAGGGCGTCGACATCCTGCGGCTGGACGCCGTCGCCTTCCTGTGGAAAAAAATCGGCACCACCTGCCAGAACGAACGCAATGCGCACCTGATTCTGCAGTTGATGAAGGACTGCTGCCAGGTGACCGCGCCCGGCGTATTGTTCATTGCCGAAGCGATCGTCGCGCCGGTCGAGGTGATCAAATATTTCGGCGAAGACGCGATCATCGCCAAGGAATGCGAAATCGCCTACAACGCCACCTTGATGGCACTGCTCTGGGACGCGGTCGCCACCAAGAACGCCAAGCTGCTCTACCAGGGCGTGAAAAGCCTGCCCGCCAAACTGGAACGGGCGACTTGGCTCAACTATGTGCGCTGCCACGACGACATCGGTTTCGGTTTCGACGATAACGACATCCGGGCCGCCGGCTACGAACCTTATGCCCACCGCCGGTTTCTGATCGATTATTTCAGCGGCCAGTTCGATCATTCGCCGGCAAAAGGCCTGGTGTTCATGCGCAACGACCAAACGGGGGACGCGCGCATTTGCGGTTCGCTGGCCTCCCTGGCCGGACTGGAAGCGGCGCTGGAAAGCGGCGACCAGGCGATGGCGGCGTCCGCGATCGACAGAATCGTGCTGCTGCATAGCCTCATTCTGTCTTTCGGCGGCATTCCGCTGCTCTACAACGGCGACGCGCTCGGCGTCGTCAACGACTACAGCTATCGCGACGACCCCAGTAAGAGTTTCGACAACCGGTGGGTCCACCGTCCCAAAATCAACTGGCAGCGCGCCGAGCTACGGAAAAAACAGGGCACGGTCGAGTACGCCATTTTCAACGCGATCAAAAAAATGATCGCCATCCGCAAGGAAACGTCCGCTTTTGCGGATTTCAACAACCGGGAGCTGATGGACGTCGATAACGAACATTTGCTCTGTTTTATCCGCTTCAACCACCAGCGTCCGTCGGAGCGGGTGCTGGTAGTGGCCAATTTCGATGCCCATCCCCAATATCTCGATCTTGAAACGATCAGCGGCAAAGGCATTAACCGCTACTCCCAATTCATCGATTTATACAGCGGCAGAAGTCCGGCCCAGTACGACCGGCGGATCGTGCTGCCGCCTTACCAGTTTTATTGGCTGACCGAACTGTAGCGATCCGTCCGTAATCACCCTTGCGGCAGGCTTATTGCCGTTTGCGTTTCGGTAGATAGCAGGGCGATCGCGCTATGTATAAAAAGCCGTCATTCCGGCACTCCCTGCCGGAATGACGAGTATCAAGCATATAGCGTGATTACCCTGCGATAGATAGGGAAACTCTTGTCTGCGCGTTTAATTAAAAAGAGTGGAGCCAGCTAAGAACGGCTACGGGTCTTGCCAAACTCGGTTTTTTAACGAAGGTCTTTACGCTTTTTTTACGCCCCGAAAAATACAATTTGCTCGTCTTGCGGAACGGCTAAGGAATGGAGCGGTTTCGAAGGCTTTTCTTCAACCACCATCGGAGAGAGCATGTTGCTTTTCATTGCGCGCCTTTCGGGCTTGGCCGCGTTGGCACTTCCCGGGCTTGGATTTGCCCAGTCGACGGCGGAAGCGGCGCCATCCTTCCATCTCGACCTGACCCGTCACTGGGCCGGTTATTTTTCGCTTGTCGTCATGGTGGCCGCCTATATTGCAGCCATGCTTGAAGACGTCACCGAATTGCGCAAATCCAAGCCGATGCTGCTGGCGGCGGCGGTCATCTGGTTCGTCATTTCCGTGGCGTACCAGCAGCACGGCAGCAGCCTGCCGGCGTTGACCGCTTTCAAGAGCAACTTGCTGGCCTATATGGAGCTGCTGCTGTTCATCATGGTGTCGATGACTTATCTGAATTCGATGGAAGATATGGGCATTTTTCACGCCCTGAAAGTTTGGCTGGTCGGCAAAGGCTTAAGCTATCGGCAACTGTTCTGGATGACGGGAGGGCTGGTGTTTCTGCTTTCCTGCGTGGTCAACGGCCTGACCGCGGGCTTGTTGATGGGGGCCGTCGTGGTGGCGGTCGGCAAAAACAATCCCCGCTTCGTCTCGCTTGCCTGTTTGAATATCGTGATCGCGACCAATGCCGGCGGCTCGTTCAGTCCTCTCGGCGGCATCTCGACGCTGTTCGTCTGGCAACACGGCATGCTGGGATTTACCCAGTTTTTCAAGCTGTTCGTCCCGTGCCTGGTGAATTTTCTGCTGCCGGCCGCGGCCATGCATTTCGCCTTGCCGAAAGACAAGCCTCCGGTGGAAAACGCGGAGGTGCATTTGCCGCGCGGCGCCAAGCGGATCATTTTTTTGTTCGGCGTCACGATTGCCCTGGCGGTGGGTTTCGATACGGCGCTGGGTTTGCCGGCCGCGGCCGGCATGATGGCGGGTTTGACGTTATTGCAGTTTTTTTATTATTTTTTGCAAAAATCCTATCGTTTGAGCGGACGGTACGACGTGGAGTTTGCGCTGTTCTTCGGCGTCGACGGAACCGGTTCCCGCAGTGAGGCGGTCCGTTTCGATATTTTCGAGAAGGTCGGCCGGCTGGAATGGGATACCTTATTGTTTTTCTACGGGGCGATGATGGGCATCGGCGGTTTGGGCTTTATCGGTTATCTGGACGCGATCTCGCAGGTGCTTTACGGGCAATTCAGTCCGACGCTGGCGAATATCCTGATCGGTTTGTCGTCGGCTTTCGTCGACAACGGCACGTTGATGTTCGCGGTGTTGACGATGCATCCGGATATCCCCCAGGGCCAATGGCTGCTGTTGACTTTGACGCTGGGCGTCGGCGGCAGCCTGTTGGCGATCGGTTCGGCGCCGGGTATCGGCCTGATGGGGCAAGCGAAAGGTTTGTATACCTTCGGCAGCCATATGAAATGGTGCCCGGTCATCTTGCTGGGTTATTTCGCCAGCATCGGCGTGCATTTCCTGCTCAATGCCGGCTCGTTCTGAACCGGCAGCAAGCCGTCACCCTGGAGCAACGGTGCGGAGCCAACATCATCCGGAACCGGACAACGCGGCCGCTTCCGGCGCCTTAGCCGACAGGCAGCGGATGCGGGGCTATGCCTGGGGCGTGGCCGCTCCGTTTCTCTGCACGCTGGTCGATTGGCCGCTGCGGCATTGGGTGGGGCAGGCCGGCATTTTGATGACCTATCTGCTCGGCGTCTTCCTGGTCGCCAGCCGTTGCGGCCGCGGACCTTCCCTGATCGCTTCGCTGCTCACCGCGCCGTTGTTTGCGTTTTATTTTGCCCGGCCGATTTTTTCGTTCGCGATTCACGATCTGGAAAACATGATCGGCCTGACCGTGATGATCGTGGTGGCCAACGTCACCGGCAGCCTGTTGGAGAAATCCAAACTCCAGGCGGAGCTGGCCAGGCAAAGGGAAATTCGCGCCAGCGCCCTTTACCGCTTGAGTAAGGATCTTGCGGCGGCGCAGGATCACGAAAGCGTGGGCCGGATCGCCGTGGAACATGTCCATGACGAGTTCGGTGCGGCTTCGGTGCTGTTAAACGCGGATGCCGATGACCGCCTGCAATTTCCGTCGAGCCTGCATTTGCCCTTCTCTTTGACCGGCATCGACCTGGCCGAAGCGCAGCGGATGTTCGAGGCGCGAAAATTCAAACAGGAAAATCATACCGCGTATTACCCGCTCAAAGGTTCGCGCGCCTGGCAGGGGATTTTGATTATGCACGCCGCCAAGCCGTTTCCGGCGCAATCCCCGGAGCGGGCCGCCTTCCTCGATACTTTTTGCCATTTGATCGCCCAGGCCCTGGAACGTTTACAGCTTGCCGCGCAAGCCAAAGAAGCAACGCTGCAGGCCGAAACCGAAGCGATGCGCAACGCCCTGTTGAGTTCCATCTCGCACGATTTGCGCACGCCTTTGACGCGCATCATCGGCGCCGCCAATGCTTTGATCGAGAACGATACCGATCTTGAGCCTTCGGAGCGCCGCGATTTTAAATATATCGTACTGGAAGAGGCGCAGCGGATGTCCGAGCTGACGGGCAAATTGCTGGATATGGCCAGGCTCAGCAGCGGCGAAATCGTTCTGCATCCGGACTGGAACGCGCTCGAAGAGATCGTCGGCAGCGCCTTGAACCGGCTGGAGAAGCATTTGCAGGACAGGCCGGTGCGTACGGTGCTGGCGGACAACCTGCCGCTGTTGTGGATCGATGCGGTGCTGATCGAGCAGGTGCTGGTCAATCTGGTCGAAAACGCCATCAAGTACAGCCCGGCGGGCAGCCCGGTCGATATCTGCGCCCAAATTCAGGACGGCCGTTGCCGTTTGGCCGTAGCGGATTACGGTCCGGGCATTGCCAAAGGCCAGGAAACGAAAATATTCGAAAAGTTTTACCGGGGCGCCTGCGAATCCGATCAAAGCGGCGTCGGCCTCGGTTTGGCCTTATGCAAAGCGATTGTCGAGGCGCACGGCGGCCTTATCCGAGCCGGCAACCGGGCCGGAAAGGGCGCCGAATTCGTGATCCTGTTGCCGCTGCGCGACCCGCCTTCGATTGACGAGCCCGAAACCCAGGGGTGCCTCTGATGGCGGCGGCGCATCTGATTTTGATCATCGAGGACGATCTGCAAACCCGGCGGTTCTTGAAATCCAGCCTCAATCACCGGGGATGGCGCACCGTGGAGGCCGACTGCGGCAAAACGGGCCTTGCGATGCTGGCCAGCGAAACTCCCGACCTGGTGATTCTCGACCTGGGCTTGCCGGATATGGACGGCATCGCGGTCACGCGGCGCCTCAGGCAGTTGTCCGATTTGCCCATCCTGATTCTGTCGGCCCGCAGCCAGGAGCAAAACAAAATCATGGCGCTGGATGCCGGCGCGGACGACTACCTGACCAAACCCTTCGGCAGCGGCGAACTTCATGCGCGCCTGCAGGCCCTGCTGCGCCGAGTCTCCCGGAGTTTCAGCGCGATGGAGGTGTTCGAAACCGGCCGCTTGAAGGTGGATCTGGCTCGGCGCAAGGTCTTTTTGTCCGATCACGAAGTGCGCATTACCCCGATCGAATACCGGCTGCTTACGATACTGATAAGGCATGCCGGGGCAGTGGTGACCCACCGCCAATTACTCCAGGAAGTGTGGGGAGCCGAACACATTCACGATCAGCATTATTTGCGTATCTACATGGGCCAGTTACGCCACAAGCTGGAAGCCAATCCGGCGCGGCCGCGCTATTTGCTGACCGAGGTCGGCGTGGGTTACCGGCTTTCGGTCAATGAAGAAGTAAAGCCTCGGGACAGTGTAGAATAACTTCGAAAATGAATGCTTTCAGGGCTCATAGCGGATTTCTTTGGTGTCGCAATGGCTATAAATGCCTTTAGCGCGTCCCTTCTTTCGGCGCTGCTTTTGTTTCAACCGGCCGTTTCCGATGCGATCGAGTTCCGGGATACTCAGGGGCTTTACGAAGCATTGACCCATGAAAATCTCAATGATGTTGATTTCTTGCGTAGCTCCGGCCTTTCGGTGGGCGGTTGGATTGCTGCGGGCGGAAACTATAACCCCGACCATCCCGTGGACCGTTCGAACACACCGGTTTCCTTTAATTACCGTGCGAACGAATTCAACCTGGAACAGCTCAACCTGTTCGTCGAACGGCAAACGGTGACTGGCTCTGATCAATGGGGCCTCGGGGGACGCTTCGATGGGATGTTCGGCCTCGATAGCCCGTTTACCCAGGCGGCCGGCCATTGGGACCAGCATCTGATTGACGACAACGATCTGCGTTTCTACAAGGTGGCGATTCCCCAAGCGTATGCGGAAGTCTACGCGCCGTTCGGGAATGGGGTGACGGCCAAAATCGGGCGTTTCTACACCATCATCGGCTATGAATCGGTCGCTTCGCCGCCCAACTTCTTTTATTCCCATACCTACAGCATGAAATCGTCGCCGTTTACCCATACCGGCGTCTTATTGTCGTATCCGCTGCAAAGCAACCTGACCTTCTATTCGGGCGCCGTGACCGGTGTGGATAATTTCGATCGGCAGTTCGGGGCCTGGAGTTATCTCGGCGGCTTTAACTGGACCGGTGAGGACAACGCCACCTCGTTCAGTTTCTCGGTGCTGAATGGCGATGTCAGCGAGACGCTCGATGACAACCTGACCTATCTCAGTGCGGTGTTCCAATACCCGCTGACCGAACGCCTGCATTATGTACTGCAGCACGATCGCGGTCGGCAGGACAACGTGATGGGCGCGGGCACAGAAACGGCCGAATGGTATTCCATTGTCCAGTACCTGACCTATTCGATTACCGATTCGCTGGGGGCGGGGCTGCGTGCCGAGTGGTTTCGCGATCAACACGGGGTCCGCTATGGTGCCGGCGAGGCAGGGTATTATGCGCTGACCGGCGGGCTGAACTGGAAACCCTTGAACTGGCTGACGGTGCGGCCGGAGATCCGCTATGAGTGGGCGGATGCGGCAAGTCCGGCGTTCAGCGGGGGCACCCAACAGGATCAGTTTCTTGCCGGCGCCGATTTTGTGGTCCAGTTTTGAAGGAGATTCTTAAAATACGGCCTCGATGGAAACCGAAGAATCGGAGGATTTTTACTTGCTCCGTTTCGGTTTTACGGTTCCATCGAGGTATGCGGTTAACTTGAATGAGCGTCGCTTGATTTAGGCAAGCCGTCCAATCTTGCTGTGATACTTGGAGTAACTGAAATAAATGATCAAGCCAAGCACCAGCCAGACGAAAAACCGCAGCCAGGTCAGTGCCGGCAGGAACGCCATCAGGGCGGAGCACGAAATCATGCCCAGCACCGGAAACAGCGGGCTGAAAGGCGTGCGGAAAGGGCGCTTCATATCAGGCTGGGTAATGCGCATCACGATTACCCCGAAACAGACGATCACGAACGCGGCCAATGTGCCGATATTGACGAGTTCGGCCAGGTCGCCGAGCGGCATGAAGCCGGCAATCAAAGCCATGATCACTCCGCAAATCACGATTACTCGAACCGGGGTTTGGGTGGCCGGATTGACGGTGCAGAAAAAAGGCGAGAGCAGGCCGTCGCGGGACATCGCAAAAATGATCCGCGTCAGTCCGTAATACAGAACCAGCATGACGGTAGTCAATCCGGCGATGACACCGGTCGAGATCAGCGCCGATGCCCAATTAACCCCGATTAATTCGAGCGCGTGGGCGACCGGAGAAGAAACGTTCAGATCGGTATAGGGCACGACGCCGGTCAAAAGCCCCGCGACCAGGATATAAACGATCGTGCAGAATGCCAGCGACGAAACGATGCCGAACGGCAGATCGCGTTGCGGGTTCCGGGCTTCTTCGGCTGCGGTCGAGACCGCGTCGAAACCGACATAAGCAAAAAAGACGATCGATGCGCCGGCCAGTACGCCGGTGGTTTTTCCGTCCGGCAGCGTTTCGAACCAGCCGAAAGGCATGAAAGGATGCCAATTGTCGGGGTTGACATTAAACACTGCGACCGAAATAAAGACTACGATCGTGATCAGCTTGACGAAGACCATCGCATTATTGGCCTTTGCGCTCTGCTTGACGCCGATGATCAACAGAATCATCAGGACCAGGATGATCATAAAGGCCGGCAGATTGATCAGGCCGCCCAATTTGGGCGCCTTGGTCAGGGACTCCGGCAACGTAAGGCCGATAGCGGTCAGGGCATTATTGAAATAACCCGCCCAGCCGTTCGCGACGGCGGCCACCGAAATGCCGTATTCCAGCAGCAGATCCCAGCCGATGATCCAGGCGATCAACTCACCGAACGCAGCGTAACTATAGCCGTAGGCGCTGCCGCAGCCGCCGACCGCGGCAGCGAGCTCTGCGTAAGACAGCGCCGCAAACGTGCAGGCAAAACCGGCAATGACAAAAGACAGGACGACCGCGGGACCGGATTGCGTGGCGGCTGCAATGCCGGTCAGCACGAAAATCCCCGTCCCGATGATGGCGCCGATGCCGAGAAAGGAAAGGTCCCACTTGCTCAGGCAGCGTTTCAATCCGTAATCCGATTCTTGTTCGGCCTCGACCCGTTTAGTCCGGAATATTTGCAGCGACATTGTTTTTTCTCCGTTGGCAGGATGAATTAATAAAGTTGATTGTTGATTCCGGAAGTTCATCGAGCCGGGAGTTTGCCGGGCCCTTGCCGGTTATTGTCCGCGATCATTCGAAAAAACGTTGGAGGTAATGGCCTGTGAATGAAGCGGAATTGGCGGCAATGTCCCGCGGGGTGCCTTCGGCGACCAATGTGCCGCCGCCGTCGCCGCCTTCGGGTCCCATGTCGACGATCCAGTCCGCGGTTTTGATTACGTCGAGATTGTGTTCGATCACGATTACCGTGTTGCCGTGATCGCGCAACGTGTGCAGCACCGACAGGAGTTGCTTGATGTCGTGGAAGTGCAGGCCGGTCGTCGGTTCGTCGAGAATGTACAAGGTTTTGCCGGTGTCGCGCTTGGACAGTTCCTTGGCCAGCTTGACCCGTTGGGCCTCGCCGCCGGACAGCGTGGTCGCGTTCTGGCCGAGCGTGATGTAGCTCAGGCCGACTTCGGTCAGGGTCTGCAGCTTGCGCGCGACCGAAGGGATCGCGCTGAAAAATTCGGCAGCGTCTTCGACCGTCATTTCCAGCACTTCATGGATCGTCTTGCCTTTGAAGCGGATTTCCAGGGTTTCGCGGTTGTAGCGCTTGCCGTGGCAAATTTCGCAGTTCACGAAAATGTCGGGCAGGAAGTGCATTTCGACCTTGATCACGCCGTCGCCCTTGCAGGCTTCGCAGCGTCCCCCTTTTACATTGAAGCTGAAGCGGCCGGGCGTGTAGCCGCGCGAGCGGGCTTCCGGCGTGCCGGCGAACAGGTCCCGAATCGGCGTGAACAGGCCGGTGTATGTGGCCGGGTTCGAGCGCGGCGTGCGCCCGATCGGACTCTGGTCGATGTCCACGACCTTGTCGAAATGCTCCAGGCCGTCGATTCCGTCGCAAGGCGCGGGCAGGGCGCCGGCGCGGTTGATCAGCCGTGCAGCGTGACAATATAAGGTATCGTTGATCAGCGTCGATTTGCCGGAGCCGGATACGCCGGTCACACAGGTCAGAAGCCCGATCGGAAACGCGATGTCGACGTTTTTCAGATTGTTGCCGCGGGCGTTGCGGATCACGATTTGCCTGTCCTTGTCGTTCGGCGTGGTTTTCTTCGGCACATGGATGCCGGTCTTGCCGGCCAGGTATTGGCCGGTCAGCGAGGCTTCGCTGGCCAGGATGTCTTCCAGCGTGCCTTGGGCGATGATCTGGCCGCCGTGAATGCCCGCGCCGGGGCCGATGTCGACGATATGCTGCGCCGAACGGATCGCGTCTTCGTCATGTTCGACGACGATCACCGTATTGCCGAGATCGCGCAGCCGGAACAGCGTATTCAACAGGCGTTGATTGTCCCTCTGGTGCAGGCCGATCGAAGGCTCGTCGAGCACGTACATCACCCCGACCAGGCCCGCGCCGATCTGGCTCGCGAGCCGGATCCGCTGGGCTTCGCCGCCGGACAGCGTATCGGCGCTGCGGTCGAGCGTCAAATAGTCGAGGCCGACGTTGACCAGGAATTCCAGGCGTTCCTGAATCTCCTTGATGATCTTGGCCGCGACCTCGCCGCGCTTGCCCGGCAGGTTCAGCGTCTGAAAGAACGCCAGCGCCTTACGGATCGGAAAACGCGTTAGATGGTGGATGGGCAGGTCCTCGACGAAGACATTGCGCGCCGACAGGTTCAGCCGCGCCCCGTCGCAGACGCTGCAGGGCTTCTGCGAGAGGTATTTGGCCAGTTCCTCGCGCACCATCAGCGAATCGGTTTCATGGTAGCGCCGCTCCATAATTGCGATGATCCCTTCGAAACGGTGGCGCTTCTTTTTCGAAAAGCCGAAATCGCCGGCCAATTTGAACTCGATTTCGTCGTTGCCGCTGCCGTACAGGATGACTGCCTGGATCTCTTTCGGCAACTCTGAAAACGGCATTTCCGGGTCGAAGCCGTAATGTTTCGCAAGCCCGAGAATGATCTGGTAGTAGTAGGCGTTACGCCGGTCCCAGCCGCGGATTGCGCCGCCGGCCAGGCTGATGTCGGGGTTGTGTACGACCAGTTCGGGGTCGAAATATTCGCGGACGCCGAGCCCGTCGCAGCTGGTGCAGGCGCCTTTCGGATTATTGAACGAAAAGATGCGCGGTTCGAGTTCGGTCAGGCTGTAGCCGCAATGCGGGCAGGCATAGCGTTCCGAGAACAGCAGTTCGGTTCCGTCGTCGAGGCAGGCCGCAATCGCCATGCCGTCGGCGATGCGCAGGGCGGTCTCGAACGATTCGGCCAGCCTCAGCGCGATGTCTTCGCGAACCTTGAAGCGGTCGACGATCACCTCGATCGTGTGTTTCTTTTTCAGGTCGAGTGCCGGCGCCTCTTCCAGTTCGTACACGGTCCCGTCGATCCGTGCGCGGATGAAGCCTTGCGCGCGGAGGTCTTCGAGCAACTGGCTGTGCTCGCCTTTGCGTTCGCTGATTACCGGCGCGAGCAGCATCCAGCGCTGCTCCGGCGGCTGCGCCAGTACCTGATCGACCATCTGGCTGATCGTCTGCGCTTCGAGCGAAACCTGATGTTCAGGACAGCGCGGCGTACCGGCGCGCGCGTAAAGCAGACGCAGATAATCGTATATTTCGGTGATCGTGCCGACCGTCGAGCGCGGATTGTGCGAGGTCGATTTTTGTTCGATCGAGATCGCCGGCGACAGCCCTTCGATGTGGTCCACGTCCGGCTTTTCCATGATCGCGAGAAACTGCCGGGCATAGGCGGACAATGATTCGACATACCGGCGCTGCCCTTCCGCATAGATCGTATCGAACGCCAGCGACGACTTGCCGGAGCCGGATAGACCGGTAATAACGATCAACTGATCACGGGGCAGGTCGAGGTCGATATTTTTCAGATTATGGGTACGGGCGCCGCGGATGCTAATGGTGTCCATCAAGAAATTCCGTGTGACTGGTCAGCCACATACTATACGATCAAAGAGGGGCCAAATTCAAACCGGGGAACAGCACGGAATTTCAAGGGCAATCGCCCCGATTAAAATCGAGAAATTCTGTGCAATTCCAAATCATGCCCTAACCGTAGAGGTTGAGGCCTATAAAGAAGCTTGACAATGTTCCGCCCTTATATTCTACTGTTAGAGTTAGTGCCAGAGGTGAAATAGATGGGGGCAGGTTGTAATATGAGCGGCTTGCATTGATTCTCTTGCTAATTCTGCTGAATATAATCATCTTTTTTTGAGGTAAAAACCGATTAAGGCTGTTAGTTCTACTATGCCTTATTGGATTTTACCGAAAGTCGATTTCTTCCGCTGGACATCTCGCTACTTTATATCAGACCTCTTGATCGGGCCAGCGTAATGCCGAATTTCCTCAAATCGAACGATAAAAGAGTTGCCAAAATACGGACACGCCTTCTCTCCGGTCTGGTTGCCTTGCTGAGTGTTTCGCCATTAATGGCCGATAAATTCTATATTGCCACCAAAACCGACGGGAAGGTCGGCAATCTCGAATTCAAAAACGAAGATATTCTGCAGTTCGATACCTCCAAAAACGAATGGTCGGTTTTGTTCGACGGATCGGATGTGGGATTGGCCAATGAGCGAATCAACGGTTTTTATGTCGGGGACGATTATCTCCTGTTATCGCTTTCGAAAGCCGTAAAGTTGAATATTGGTGGAGAGAAAATCAGAGTTCGCGGTTCGGATATTCTGAAGTTCAACTGGGACTCGGATTCATCGCCTGGGGATAGCGAAACAAAAGGCTCCTTTGAATTATTCTTTGACGGTTCCGATGTAGGGTTGAAACGGAATATCGACGCCTTGACGTTAGATCCGGACGGGAATCTTGTTTTCAGTCTCAACGGAATAAATAAATTACTTACGGCGCCAGGGCAGCTTTTTTCGGCTCGTAAGCAGGATCTCGTCCGATTTATTGGCAATACCGGACCTGATACAAGCGGCTATTTCGAATTGCTGTTCGACGGCCGCAAGGCGGGTTTGGATCTGGCGAAAGAGCATATCGTCGGGGTCGATATCTATGGCGAATTCCTGTATTTCTCAACTTGGGGTAAATTTAACGTTAATGACGTGAGCGGTCGGAATGGCGACATTCTGCGGTGCGATTTGGCTATGCCGATCCTGTCGTTACCGGTCGAGTCTTGCGAAAATCCGGAAGTGATTTTTAGGGGGGGAAACGCCGGATTGACTCCGGGAAAACTACAAGACTTCCAGATTGTATTATCGCTCGACTTTGCCTTGAGCGCATCCGGCGTGGATGAAAATCAACCGGCAGGCACACTGGTCGGCGGCTTGGCCAGCACCGACCCGGACAGCGGCGACACCTATACTTATACCTTGGTGGCCGGGACGGGCGATACCGATAACGGCGCCTTTACGATCGACGGCGACCAGCTGAAGACCGCGGCGGTGTTCGACTTCGAAGCCAAGGCCAGCTACAGCCTGCGGGTGCGCAGCACCGATAGCGGTGGCCGGCCGTTCGAAAAGACTTTGACCGTGACGGTGACCGATGTGAATGACGGTCCGGCGATGACCGCGGGTGGTACCCTGAATTATACCGAGAACGATCCGGCGACAGCGATCGATGCGTCTGTGACCGTTACCGATCAAGACAGCACGAATCTGGCTGGCGCGACCGTTTCGCTCGGCAGCAACTTCCAAAGCGGTCAGGATCAGTTGGAGTTCGCCGATCAAAATGGCATCAGCGGCAGTTATGACGCGGACACCGGCATTTTGACGCTGAGCGGCAGCGCCACGCTGGCGCAATATCAGGCGGCATTGCGCAGCGTAGCCTATCGGAATGCCTCAGAGGCTCCGAACACCACGGCGCGCACGGTGACCTGGACGGTCGACGACGGGACGGCGAACAGCGCCGGCGCCACCAGCACGATCACGATCATGCCGGTCAACGATGTACCGGCCGATCTTGTCTTGAGTTCGACAAACATTGTCGAAAACCAACCGGTGGGCACGGCGATCGGCACATTCACCAGCACCGACCCGGACAGCGGCGATACCCATACTTATACTCTGGTGGCCGGGGCGGGCGATACCGATAACGGCGCCTTTACGATCGACGGCGACCAGCTGAAGACCGCGGCGGTGTTCGACTTCGAAGCCAAGGCCAGCTACAGCCTGCGGGTGCGCAGCACCGACAGCGGCGGCCTGGGCTTCGAGAAAGTGCTGACGGTGACCGTCGGCAATGCGCCCGAGGCACCCACCGCCCTGACCCTGTCGGCGGCCGAGGTGGACGAAAACCAACCGGCGGGCACGGCGATCGGCACATTCACCAGCATCGACCCGGACAGCGGCGATACCCATACTTATACTCTGGTGGCCGGGGCGGGCGATACCGATAACGGCGCCTTTACGATCGACGGCGACCAGCTGAAGACCGCGGCGGTGTTCGACTTCGAAGCCAAGGCCAGCTACAGCCTGCGGGTGAGCAGCACCGACAGCGACGGTCTGGCGGTGGAAAAAGTGCTGACGGTGACGGTGACCGACGTGAATGACCGTCCGAGCGTAACGGCGGGCGGTACTTTGAACTACAGCGAAAACGGTCCGGCAACCGCAATCGCGCCGACCCTAACCGTTACCGATCAAGACAGCACGAATCTGACTGGCGCGACCGTTTCGATCGGCAGCAACTTCCAAAGCGGTCAGGATGTGCTGACGTTCGTCAACCAAAACGGCATTACCGGCAGCTATGATGCGGGCACGGGCTTATTGACATTGACCGGAACCGCAACGCTGGCGAATTACCAAGCCGCTCTGCGTGATGTTAAGTATCAGAATACCTCGGATAAGCCGAATGCCGCGCTGCGTACGGTGATCTGGATGGCCAACGATGGGCTGGCAACCAGCGTAAGCGCCATTAGCACGATCAATGTCTCGCCGGTCAACGATGTGCCGGTGATCAGCGGCCAGACTGCGGTGAGCCTGGCGGAAGACGGCAACCGCGAGATCGTGCTGGCCGACCTGACCGTGACCGACCCGGACAATACCTATCCGGCCGACTTCACGCTGACGGTGGGTGACGGTACCCATTACACCCATACCGGCAACACGATCACCCCCGATGCCAACTTTACCGGCACCTTGACCGTGCCGGTGGTGGTCAATGACGGGACCGACAATTCCGGCAGCTTCAACCTGACGGTGACGGTCACCGCGGTCAACGATGTGCCGGTGATCAGCGGCCAGACTGCGGTGAGCCTGGCGGAAGACGGCAACCGCGAGATCGTGCTGGCCGACCTGACCGTGACCGACCCGGACAATACCTATCCGGCCGACTTCACGCTGACGGTGGGTGACGGTACCCATTACACCCATACCGGCAACACGATCACCCCCGATGCCAACTTTACCGGCACCTTGACCGTGCCGGTGGTGGTCAATGACGGGACCGACAATTCCGGCAGCTTCAACCTGACGGTGACGGTCACCGCGGTCAACGATGTGCCGGTGGTCACTCCGGATACCTTTAGCCTAAGCGAAAACAGTTTGAACAGCAGCATCGTCGGGACAGTTGCTGCGTCCGACGTCGATCTTCCAGCACAGACGCTGACTTATGCAATCACTGCCGGTAACACGGGCGGCGCTTTTGCGATTGATCCGAGTTCCGGGCAAATCACCGTTGCGGACGGCAGCGCGCTGGATTTCGAGACGACGCCGAGTTTTCTGTTGACTGTGGAGGCGACCGATAACGGCAGTCCGAATCAGAGCGGCAGCGCCACAATTACGGTCAATTTGACCAATGTCAACGAACAGCCGACCGGTGTGGATGATACCGCAACCGTCGATGAAGGCAGTACGGTGACGGCGTTGACGACGCCATCGCTCGCAACCCGGGTTACCGCCAATGACACTGATCCGGATGCGGGCGATCTGCTTTTTGTGACCACGACGCCGGTATCGGGGCCGACTCATGCTTCGGCATTTACACTCAATGCCGATGGCAGCTTCAGTTATACGCACGACGGCAGTGAAACCACCACGGATAGTTTCGTCTACGAACTCTGCGACAGTGAGCCGCTCTGCGACACCGCAACAGTAACGATTACCATCAATTCGGTCAACGATGCGCCGGTGATCACTGATCTTGCAAGCGATACGTTGGCCTATTCTCAAAACGAACCGGCACGCGTAATCGACCAAGGCGACAACGCCGATGCTTCCGATGCCGATTCGGCTGATTTCGATACCGGCACGCTTACCCTTTCTTTGGTCGACGGTGTTGCCGGGGAAGATGAACTCGGCATTCGCAATCAAGGCGATGCCGCCGGCCAGATTGGCCTCGACGGCGCAAACGTCAAATATGGCGGCGTAGTCATCGGCACTTTTAGCGGTGGCACCGGAGGCGTCGAGCTCGTTGTCACTTTCGATGCCGACGCCGACGCCGCTGCGGTGAGCGCACTGCTGCGCAACATTACCTACCGCAACAGCAACGCCTTATCGCCGGATCTCAACAATCGCACGGCGCATTTCGTGCTGACGGACGGCGACGGCGCGACGAGTGCTGCAGCCGACGCTACCATTACCGTTTCTCCCAATACCCCGCCTGAGCTGACGGCGAGCGGAGCGAGCCCGTCCTTTACGGAAGACGGCGGCGCCGTGGTGGTGGACAGCGGTCTTACCGTGACGGACACCAACGACACCGATTTGGAATCGGCTACCGTCACGATCGGTAACCTCCTGGATAGCGGCAACGAGACGCTCGCGGTAGACACGACGGGAACTTCCATCACCGCTTCCTATAGCGCTCCGACTTTGACGTTGACAGGAACCGATACGGTGGCCCACTATCAACAGGTGCTGCGGAGCGTGACTTACGACAACGGGTCGCAAAACCCCGATTCGACCGCGCGCACGATCGATTTCAAGGCAAATGACGGATCGATCGACAGCAATACGATAACCAGGACCTTGACAGTGACCAGCGTCAACGACGCGCCAAGCCTGACCGCCGTTAATCCGCCGACTGTATCGGAAGATGCGGGGCTGCAGACAGTCAACAATTGGGCGACATTTAACGCGGGTACCGACGAGTCCGGTCAATCCGTGGTGAGTTACACCGTAAGCGATGTCTCCAACTCGGCATTGTTCAGTACGCCTCCGGCGGTGGCGGCGGACGGCACCCTGACCTATACGCCGGCAGGAAACGCCAGCGGCACTTCGACCTTTAAGGTGGTCGTGCAGGATAATGGCGGCACGGCGAACGGCGGAGCCGATACTTCGGCGGCGCAGACCTTTACGATCACTGTTAATTCGGTAAACGATGCGCCTTCATTCGTCAAAGGGAGCGATCAAACCGTCAACGAAGACGCCGGTTTGGTGACGGTAAACGGGTGGGCCGCTTCCATCTCGCCCGGTCCGGGCGAGACGGGACAGACGGTCGATTTCGTGATCGACAGCAACGATAATCCGTCGCTCTTTTCGACCGCGCCTGCGGTAGCGTCCAACGGTACTTTAACCTTCACTCCGGCTGCGGATCAGAATGGGGTTGCGCACATTTCCTTGCACGTCCATGATGACGGCGGCACGGCGAACGGCGGCGACGATACCTCCGATACGGCAAATTTCACGATCACGGTAAACGCAGTCAACGATCCGCCACAGGTGGAGGCGCCTGGGCCCTATACCGCGACCGGCAACGTATCGGTTTCGGTGGCGGCGCCCGGCTTGCTCACGACCGTCAGCGATCCGGCGGACGGCGCCGGCGCATCGCCGTTCACAATCAACAGCGCTTCTTTCACTTCGGCTCAAGGCGGCAGCGTTTCAGTAGATACCGGCACGGGCGCTTTCACTTATAATCCGCCGGCCGGCTACGAAGGGGCGGACAGCTTTACCTATCAAGTCTGCGACAGCGGCGTGGGTTTACCTGCCAGCGCTTGTACATCGGCGACGGTCAACTTTACCGTTAGCGGCATGGTCTGGTTCATCGATAACACGGCCGCTGCCGGAGGCGACGGGCGGTTGAGCAATCCGTTCAACACGCTGGCGGCGTTCCAGGCCGTCAACGACGGCACCGGCAACCATCCGGCAGCCGGCGATAATATTTTCCTGTACGAGAGTGCTTCGTCCTACACCGGGCCGGTGACGCTGCTGAATAACCAAAAATTGCTCGGGCAGGATGCGACCTCCGACCTGGCGACGATGGCCGGCATTACGCTGGCTCCGAACAGCGCCGCTTTGCCTGTATCGAACAGCGGCAACGGCACGACTGTCAGCATTACCAGCGCTTCGGATGCGATCCGTATCAGCCAGGGGGGGAGCAATACTCTCCGCGGCTTCACGATCGGCAATGTTACCGCCGCTGGCACCGGCATCAACATGAACACCGGTGCTACCAGCTTCGGTACGGTGACAGTTTTGGACGCCGCGATCAATACCAATGGTCGTGCGCTGAATCTGGCCAGCGGAACGCTCAACGCCACGTTCGCCGGTCTCACCTCGACCGGGGGAGCCAACAATATCAATCTGACCGGCATTGCAGGAACCAGCAATTTCGGCTCGGGTGCGTTGTCCGGGGCGAGCGGAACGGCGTTCAACCTCGACGGCGGTGCCGGTTCGATCACTTATGGCGGCACCGTGACCAATACCGCGGCGGCGCGCTTGGTCAATATTGTTAATAAAAGCGCTGGCGGCGTGACCTTGTCAGGCAATCTGAGCGGCACAGGCAGCAGCACCGGGATCAATGTAAAGGACAACACGACGAACGGAACGATCGCATTCAGCGGCGCGAGCAAGACACTGACAACCGGAGCGAGTGCTGCCGTGACCCTGGATAACAACGATTCGGCGACGATCAACTTCAGCGGCGGCCTTACAGTCACGACGACCAGCGGCGCAGGTTTCAATGCGATCAATGGCGCTACAGCGATTAACGTGACCGGTAGCGGCAATACGCTCGCCTCGACGACCGGTATCGCGCTGAATGTCAGCAATTCGACGATCGGCGGCTCGGGATTGACGTTCCAGAGCATTAGCTCGAACGGCGCTGCGAACGGCATTGCATTGAACAATACCGGCTCGAACGGCGGTCTGACCGTCTCCGGCACCGGTTCGGCGGGCAGCGGCGGAACGATTCAGAATGGGAGCACTGGCATCAGTTTAACCAATACTCGCAATATTTCCCTGACCCGAATGCAGCTGAACGGTTTCTCAGATTTCGCGATTCGCGGTTCATCGGTCGTGGACTTTATGCTAGATAATTCGGTAATCAACGGCGTTAACGGCAATGATGCTGCCGCGGACGAAGGCAGTGTGCGTTTTACCGGATTGACCGGTTCGGCGACGATTTCGAATAGTAATATCAGCGGAGGTTTCGAAGATAACTTCAAAGTCGTAAACACCAGCGGGACGTTGGACCGCCTGACGTTCACCAGCACCACGATCGGTGCCAACAGTACGACCGACGGCAATGACGGTATCGGTATCGAATCGCAAGGCGCCGGTACTGTGCTGAATGTGACGGTGCAGAACAGTACCTTTACTTCCGCTCGTGGCGATTTGTTCCAGCTCAACGTGATCGGCAACAGTACCGCCGATCTGGTTTTCACGGGTAACACCTTGTCGAATAACCATTCGGCCATCGCGACAGGCGGCGGCGGGGTGACAATTTCCGGCGGGGACAATACCGGAGCCGGTGCCAATTTGACCTCGAACATCAGCAACAATACCTTCCGCGATGCGCTCGGGCATGCGATCCTGTTCGTCAAATCCACCGATCCGGGAACGTTCAAAGCGACTTTCAACAGTAACCAGATCGGCGTGGCGGGAGTAGCGAATTCCGGTTCGCTCGAGGGTTCGGGATTAAAAGTACAGAATGCCGGACTGGGCGCTGTAACCGTGGCCGTCACCAACAATCAGATCCGCCAGTACAATAATTTCGGCATCGAATTATTGACCGGCGGCGGCGCTACGGCGCTTTCCGGCGAGCTGAATTCCACGATTACGGGTAATACGATCGCCAATCCAGGGACCAACTCCTCTGCGGCTGCGATTGCCAAGAACGGCATTCATCTCAATGCCGGCACGGTTTCGGGCGATACTTACGAGATATGCCTCGACGCCGGCGGCAGCGGTGCGCTTCAGAACTCGCTATCGAACTCGGGCGCGCCGAACGATTCCGCGGCTGGCGGCGAGGATATCCGGTTGCGGCAACGCCAAGACACTACGGTTCTGCTGCGTGGATATACGGGTAGCGCAAACGACAACACGGCGGTTCAGAACTATATTATCGCGCGCAACGGCGGTGATGGAGCGCCGTCGGCGATTGCGTCGAACCAAGCGTCGACAGGGTCGGACGGCTTCTTTAATACGCCTGGATCCGGCGGGGCGTGTCCTTTACCTTAACCCTTATTCAATTTAACCAGAGAGGAGAAATCATGGCCGAACCGTTTTTAAGTGAAATCCGCTTGATGAGCTTTGGGTTTGCCCCCAAAGGCTGGGCTCTGTGCAATGGCCAGCTCTTGCCGATCAACCAGAACCAGGCGCTGTTTTCATTGTTGGGCACAACTTACGGGGGAGACGGGCGGGTAAACTTTGCACTTCCCGATCTCAGGGGGCGGGTGCCGATTCATATGGGCAGCGGCCATACGCTTGGCGAAAGGGCCGGCGAACAAGCCCATACGCTGACCCTTGCCGAAATGCCGACCCATACGCATCCGCTTGCGGTTTCCACAGCGGCTTCCGGCGGTAATGTAAACCCGTCAGGGAGGGTGCTCGGCGGCGCCAACAATGCCTATCACGCAGCCGGCAATCTGACGGCCTTGGAGCCGGGTTCGGTAACGAATACGGGTGGCAGTCAGGCGCATTTGAACATGCAGCCGTTCTTGACGCTCAATTTTTCCATCGCGCTTCAGGGTATTTTCCCTTCCCAAACCTAGGAGAGATCTATGGCACAACCTTATGTCGGTGAAATCCGCATATTTGCGGGCAATTTCGCCCCGGCCGGCTGGATGTTCTGCGAAGGGCAGTTGCTGCCTATTTCGGAGAACGAAACGCTTTTCACTCTGATCGGGACGACTTACGGCGGCGACGGCGAATCTACGTTCGCGTTGCCGGATCTGCGCGGCCGGCTTCCTCTGCATCAGGGAAATGGCTTTATTCTGGCGGAGACAGGCGGAGCGGAGGAAATCACCCTGACAGTACAGCAGATTCCGGCACATACCCATCCGCTTTTGGCGGCGGGCGTAGCCGGGGACCAGATCAGCCCTTCAGGGGCTCTGCCTGCCAATTCCTTCAATGTTACGCCGTATATCAATGACGCACCGAACGGAAATATGAGCGCGAACGCGATTACAACTGTCGGAGGAAGCCAGCCGCACACCAATTTTCAACCTTATTTGTGTGTCGATTTTATCATTTCTTTATTCGGGATTTTCCCGTCGCAGACTTAGGAGCCGAAAATGGCCGATCCATTTGTTGCTGAAATCAGAATTTTTCCGTTCAACTTTGCGCCTACCGGCTGGGCTTTTTGCGATGGACAATTGATGCCCCTATCCCAGAATACGGCGCTGTTTTCTTTGTTGGGTACAACCTACGGCGGTAACGGCAAATCCAATTTCGCCTTACCGGATCTACAGGGCCGCGCCCCTATGCATCCAGGACAAGGACCGGGCTTGTCATTGCATGACCTCGGTGAAACAGGCGGCTCGGAGACGGTTTCACTTCTCGAGTCGGAAATTCCGGCGCATTCGCATCAGCTTCGAGCCAACACGCTCGATTTGGCGGATACTAATGTGGCCAGCTCGACTGCCAGCTTTGCCCTCTCGAGCGGAGGAACCCTGTACCAGGCCACGCCGAACGCAAACGCAGCTGCGGAAGCGCTTCCCCCGGTGGGAGGCGATCAGCCCCACAATAACATGATGCCGTATCTGACCTTGAACTTCTGTATTGCCCTGCAGGGCGTATTTCCGCCGCGTACTTAAGGATTTTAGGCAAAAAATAATTTTCCGGTAGAAGGTGGGCGATTTGAAGCCGGATCTGGGCTATGCCGGGCCGACGATCGGAAATTTATTGTTTTGCCCGCTTTTAAGAATCACTCCAATTTGGAATCATAAATCCCTGTATACTATAGAAGGTAGTCTTAGGAGCTTCGGTACGTTTTCAAGGGCCTGCCGATACCCCTCTGGATAAGTCTGTCTATACTTTCGAGCAGGCGCCGTCCGATCGATTTTCTCTCTTCTGGAGCCCGTCGGGGAAGACGCCAAAGGCCGCTATTATCGGGTGATTTTTAATCTATTGAAGTAAGGGATGTTTTACGTTGAAAAAGGATATCCGTAGAAGGTCTTTTTTGCGTATGATTCTTGGCGGAATCGTTGCAGGATATGCCTCCGGCGGTATTGGCGCCATTCGGCTTCGGAAACCGACAATGCCTCGCAGAAGCTTGAATGGCAAGTTGAGCTATGGAGTTTTCGCTGCTCTGGTCGGGGAAAACTTTACGATTACCCACCCGGAATTACAAACTGAATACCGCGCGCGTGCGCAATTAGTAGAGGCCAAGATTATTTTTCTGTCTTCTGAAAACGACCAGTTTTATCTGGTGTTCCGGGTGGATGAAGGTCAAGTCCCGCCTAACGGGATCTGCCGGATTCACCATACCACTGCCGGAAAGGCTTCGCTTTTCCTGCAGTCGATGGGAACGGACTTTCCGGGCAATTATTGCCGGGCTGAATTTAACCTGCTGCTTTAAGTTAAACGCATGACAAGCTTCAGTTTACGACCATGCGGCGCGTCCGATCACGACTTTCTTTATGCCGTTTATGCTTCGACGCGTACGGAGGAACTGGCTCTCGTGGATTGGGACGAAAGCCGGAAAGCCCAGTTCCTGGAGATGCAGTTTTCTGCCCAGCACCGCTATTACCATGAAAACTACGCCAATACCGATTTTTCCGTCATCCTGTTCGATAACCGGATGGCCGGCCGCCTCTACATTGCTCGCTGGCCGGAGGAAATTCGCATTGTCGATCTTGCGCTTTTACCGGAATTTAGAAATGCGGGCATCGGTACGGCCATTTTAAAAAGCGTGTTAAGTGAGGCCGCTGCAGTTCGAAAGCCGGTCCGGATTCATGTCGAGCGCTTCAATCCGGCCATCTCCTTATATCGGCGTTTGGGCTTTGTAGAAATCGGCGAGCATGGTGTGTATTTTTTGATGGAGTGCGGTTGCGGCTAATAAAGGGAAAATAACTTGTGGGCATGAAGTTGGTTATATTGAGCCGGCAATTCGGTTCATTTTATTTTCATGGCCAAAAACTTGTCGGCTCTGGCCGGCAATTCGGAAAACCCATTGCCGGTTCAACTATAATTAACGTTAACAAAAGGGTATGATCCGCTGTGCTTGAAACTTTGACAAAAGAAAACTGGGAAGCCTATCTGAATAAAGATTTTCAGGTTCAAGTCGACCATCGGAATGCCGTCGATATGAATCTGGTTTCGGTGTCCGGATTCGGGCGGCGTTTGAACGGTGGCCGCGAGGCTTATTCCTTATTGTTTCAAGGGCCCGGCCAGCCGGTGCTGGTGCAGCGCATTTATCGGATTCAGCAGTCGCAACTGGGAAGCATGGACATCTTTCTGGTGCCGGTCGGCAAAGAGGCGGGCGGTATTCAGTATGAAGCCGTATTTACCTGAGAATGATGCCGCTTTATCGGTCTGCGCCGGGCATTCTATGGCGATGATACAAGTGATGAAGACTGAATGACGTAAATGGAGCGTATTTCCTAGTGTTTTAATAAGTTGTAGCAGCCGAAAGGCGGATTGTGATTATAATGATTGCGGAGAGATATCCGTTACGGTAGAACTACCGGAGGGAGTTTCCGGGTTCGGGTGAAGGGCGATTTCGGTGGACCTTCAGCATTATAACTACAATAAAGAGAAACCTTATGAAATCATTTAATTTATTAGGATTAATTGCAGTTTCGTTTTGTTATATTCCGGCGATTCAAGCCGCTGAACACCATAGCGGGCACGGCGCCGGGATGTCCGGCGGAGGTGGGGGCAGTGCGAGTCAATGCCAGAAAGCCAGGTTGGAACGTTTTAATCCGCCGCATCTGGCGAAAGTGGCGCCGGGCGCTGCTTTTTCTTTTTATGCCTTTAATATAGATAACCCCAGCCAGTTATCCGCTACCGTCAAAAAAGAGCCGGTGGAGCTGACTGCGGAATATAAGGAGCCCTATTTTCTTGTCAAGGGCAAGTTGCCGGCTCATTTGACTAAGACCGCCGCCCGGATCGATATTAAGGCTTCCGCCAAGTCGCCCCATTGCGAAGAAGAAAAGGGCTGGCTGCTGATCATCGAATGATAGTGTCGTGCGTCTGGAGTGCCGTTTCGCGCACGCTTCGGTGATTTTCCGGTTTTTGGCCCATGTTCCCAGCTTCCGTTTACCAATGAAAAGCTTCTTCGATGTCAGCTAATCCCCCTGTCAAGCGGTGCGTCGCTTATTGCCTGGCGCACCGTTTCAATGTCGACGCCTTGGCGAGAGCGCTCTCGGAATCAAGTCTTATCCGGTTGATCAAAGGCGCGCTGCTGGTCGAGGAAAACGATACTTATTCGGTTATTCTGGGTTACGGCGCGGCGGTGCACTGGAACGTCAGCCCGGAGCGCCAGGCGGTGATCCATCGCGTGCTGTTGGCCAATGCCGAGCAGCCTTTGGCGTCAATTGAGGAGGATCACTTCACGTTTACCTATGACTGCTCAGTCACGCGAATTATCGAGGATCATATCGAGCTCGAGTCCTCCGATCCGATCCTGATGTTTGCGTTGTCACAGGGGATGGCGCAGTCGATCAAGTTGGCATCCTTCGAAACCCAAGCGCTTAGGACCATCGAAAATACCAGTTATATTCCGAAGTCCCTGGCCGACAAAGGCAGGATCAACATCAGCCGTCGCGAGATTGCCAAAATCCGCGGCCAGTTGTTTCTGACCAAAAGCGACATCATCGTCAACTACGATCTCCTCGATATTCCGGAGTTTTTCTGGGAGTATCCGGAATACGAAGACTATTACGCAATCGCGGCTAAATATCTCGAAATCGCGCCTCGCACCGACGTGCTGTCGAAAAAACTCGAAACGATCCACGAATTGTTCGAGATGTTGGCCGATGAACAAAACCATCGTCATTCTTCACGGTTGGAGTGGATCATCATCTGGCTGATCGCATTCGAAATCGGGATGACGATCTACGACAAGGTGCTATAAACTCGTGCTGAGTTATCGTCATGCCTTCCATGCCGGCAATTTTGCCGATGTGCTGAAACACTTGGTGCTGGTGCATATCCTTGAGCATCTGAAAAAGAAAGATAAACCTTTCTGTTACATCGATACGCACGCGGGCGCGGGGATGTATGCGTTGAACAGCGAATTTGCATTAAAAAACCGCGAGTTCGAATCCGGCATCGCCAGGGTGTGGCAACGAGACGATACGCTGCCAGGCATCCAGCGTTATCTCGAACTGGTCAGGCAGTGCAATCAGGGGACGGAGCTGGCGCATTACCCAGGCTCTCCCTGTATTGCCGCCACGCTGATGCGTAAGGACGACAGGCTGTGTCTCTACGATTTGCATTCTACCGAATTCAAGTTTCTGCATAGGCTCTTTGAGAAAGACCGGCGCATCAAGACCTTTCATGCAGACGGCCTGGTCGATTCCCTCGGGTTGTTGCCGCCGAAGGAGCGTCGCGGTCTGGTTTTGATCGATCCTTCCTATGAGCTCTCCGACGATTACCGTTTAGTGATCGAAAGCCTGAAAAAAATGCACAAGCGGTTTGCAACCGGGATTTATGCGCTGTGGTATCCGGTTGTCGAACGCCAGCGGATCCGTCGCCTGGAACGGCAACTGCAAGACAGCGGTATCGGAAATGTCGCGCTGTTTGAGCTGGGCATCGCTCCCGACAGCAAGGGGCGCGGAATGACCGCCAGCGGCATGGTCGTGATCAATCCCCCCTGGACATTGGTAGCCGAAATGCAGCGGGAACTGCCGTGGTTAGCCGACGCGCTGGGGGCCGAAAAACAGGGCAACTACCGGATCGTGAATCTGGTGCACGAAAGCGCCGGCTAAATCGGTATATCGAACTCACTTTCCGTTTCGAACCCGCTCCGGTACGGGAAGAGTGATACGAAAGTTCGTCCGGAGGGCTGTCGGCTTTGGCTTTGTAAGCAAAACCGCGACATGGCAAAACGGAGTTTAATTTCTGCGCTGCTCGTCACAACATTGATATCGCTTATCTGTTTTGCCGATAGCCCATTTGTAAATCAGTAATAAGTGACTATTCTTGTGGTAACTAAGTTGTCCATGTGATGAGGTCTGTCTTGATTACTGCTAACAATGGCGATTTTGACGAATCTCCGGCGCTAAAATTTGTTTATGATGAATCCACTGCCGGATTCTGCGAATGGCCTGCTTTGTCGGTAGAAAAGCGGCTCGAACGCCTGGCTTTTCGGGTTTCACGAATGCCCAGGTCTTTACGGGCGCATGTGGAGCGTATTCATTACTGTTTCGGTCATCATTTGAATGAACAATTGTATGCGGCGCTGATCGATTTGCTGATTGTTCTCAACCAGTCGGGACGCAGGCTGAGTCTGCGCATGATATTCGGATCTAGATCGCGGCTGACCGCCGGTCAGTTTCAGATGCTGAGAGATTTCTTGAAAAAGGAAGAGAATGCGCTCGAATCGTTACCGCATGCCCGTTTTTCACTGTTCAGCAAGGGATTGCAGTCGAGCGTCATGCTGGTGCAGATGGTCGAAGAGCCGCGCGAAACGATGCATGATCCTTTGCAATTGGCAAGAGATTATGTCGAGTTCAGCCAGTTGGACGAAGCGGTCCGGGTGCTTGAACAAGCCATTCTGGATCACCCGGACCGCTTTGAATTACACAATGAGCTCTTGACGCTCTACCGCTCGACCCGAGATCGAGCAGGTTTTAAGCGGACTCATCAAGCGCTTGTCCGTCTCGGGGCCAATCTGCCGCCTGAATGGGGGCAATTGGGCGATTTTTTAAAGGTCTGATCAATGTCGGATAAAAAACCATTAACAGTTGCGCTCCATGGAATGGATGAACGCAGCCGTAAAATCATGATGATGTTTTTGCAGGGCCCATGCAGGGGGACGGTGATTGTAATTGATGATGACGACCCTGATGTCGATATTTTCGACGGGGACATGCCCGCTTCAAAAAAATTATTATCTGAACATTTGAGAGCGGCGAGGGAAAAGCCGACGATCGTACTGTCTTTGCAGGATTTCAATCATGAGGGCGTGCTCCAGGTCAGGAAACCGGTAAAAACCGATGACATGCTAGCGGTGTTGAATGAAGCAAAAGTTCAGTTGGCCGACTTTGCCAGGAAAAAGGCCGAGAAACAGGCGGTTCTCGCGACGTCTGAGGCGGAAGAAGATGATGAGTCTGAGCCGCAGCCTTTCAAGACCTATGTGCTGGACCGGGATGAGCGCAAAAAAACCTCGAAGCACCGGACGGCGATGCGCTTCGATGAAAAAGGCTTTCAGGGGTATATCGGCTCGCTGTCCGACATCGACGTCAATGATCCGGCGCAATTTGCAAACGCATCGTATGATCCGAAGGATTACTTTCAAGGATATATCCAGTCCGCATTTATGGTGTGCCATGCCAAAGGCCAGATCATGCAACTGCAGTCGGGATGGAAACCGATCATGATTTTTCCACATACGCATGAAGTGTGGCTCGACGCCGATGATCCGCAATTGCGGGCATTTGCCGGTATCAAGTTAAATCAGAACTCGACTTCCAAAATGTCGATCAGTCCGGTGAATGCACAAACCATGGGATTGGGCGGATCGTTGGACAAGTTTCAGAGCATGGATGCCTTTTTATGGAAACTGGCCTGTTGGACGTCAAAAGGCCGTTACCCCCGCCTGATTGATTATACTCAGCCGGTCTATCTCAAATGCTGGCCCAATTTTACGCGTCTGTTGATTACGCCGCACGCACTCAGAATTGCAGCGTTGTTGATGCAGGGCCCCCGGACATTGCCGAACGTTGCGCAGGTGCTCGATATCAAGCCGCAATATGTGTTTGTATTCGCCAGCGCTGCCTGCGCATTGGGTCTGATGAGGCAGGCGAAGCGGGAAGCCGATAATCTGATTCAGCCGCCGGAGGTAAAAGCGACTAAGGGGCAGGGCTTATTGAGCCGTATCATGAATAAATTGCGCGGTTAACTCAGCACAGCGGAACGACACGATCATCACTATGAGTCAGTACAAAATTATTTTTACAGGGCCGGTTGGAGCCGGAAAAACCACGGCAATCCATTCAATCAGCGATGTGCCGCCGGTAAAAACCGATGCGTCCGCGAGCGATATGACCAAATCCAGAAAGGCGGCCACGACTGTTGCAATGGATTACGGCATCATGAACCTCTCCGATGGAGAGAAAATTCATTTATACGGAACGCCGGGGCAGGAGCGTTTCGATTTCATGTGGGATATCCTGATCAATGGAGGCATCGGATTGGTGCTGTTGCTGGATAATACCCGCGCCGACCCGTTCAAGGATATGAAGTTTTTCCTGGAAGCTTTCGGCGATTTCATTTCGAAAACCAGTGTCGCGATCGGAGTTACGCAGATGGACCTGAGCAGTAAACCGACGATTGCCGATTATCATACGCAATTGCAGGCTTCGGGTTTGAGACCCCCGGTTTTCGCTGTGGACGCCCGGGTTAGAAGCGATGTGTCGCTGTTGGTGCAATCCCTTCTCTATTCTCTGGATCCGGGGTTGTCCGAATAATATGAGCGCCTATCATTTGACAGAGGAGCTTTTTCTGTATCCGACGCCGTCGGGAGCCTACTATGCGGTGTCTTCGAACGAGATTGACAAGCCGCGCCAGTTTATCCGGCAGATGCTGTTACAGCCTGCGACCAAGGCTTTAACCATCGAAAATCTGCAGGAATTGACAGGCTTGGAAGACCCGGAAAAATGCATGGAAATGCTGCATCACTGTCAAAAGCTGGGCTGGGTACAGGGATTGAAACAAGAATTGAGTTATCCGTCGGAGCAACTCGACAAAATTTTACCGGATATGTTGAGCGCTATTACCGAGAACGGTAAGGTGCTGCTGGCGGATATGGAAGGGTTTTATCTGGCAAGCCATGGATTTCCTCATGAAGTGGCTGAAGAGTTATCGGCATTGAGTGCTGAGATTGCAAACGTTCACGCGCGCCGTTCCGGAGTGTTGATGAATAATTTAGGGCAGACAAGCCAGGCCTGGGCTATTGTTGATGTGTTCGGAAATAGCCAAATGGGATTCTGGCCGCTGTTCATTGGAAAAAATCGTTTTGTATTGATCATTTCCGGGATTCCCCATTTTAATCAGCCGGAATTTGTGAGTTTGATTTGGGCTTTGGCGATTCGTTACGCGGCTAAAGCCTCTTAAAATTTTAATAATAATTTTTCATTAAAGAGGAAGCGATATGCGGGCAGACATGCTTACATCTGTATTGACAGATTTGAATGGAACTTCAGCAGATATTGAGGCATCGGGAATTATCTCGACGGACGGGCTGATGATGGCGTCAGTGCTGCCGGCCGGAATGGACGAAGATAGAGTAGGGGCGATGAGCGCCGCAATGCTGTCCCTCGGTGACAGGACTGCGCATGAGTTATCCAGAGGCACGCTCGAACAGGTGCTGATCAAAGGCGAGAAGGGCTATGTGTTGATGAGCTATGCGGGCGAGGATGCCGTATTAACCGTGTTAGCCAAGCCGAATGCGAAATTGGGTCTGATCTTTTTGGATGTGAAACGCGCGGCGGAAAGCATTATCGGCTTGTTGTAGTCCCGGTTGCCGTTAGCGGCTGCAGCCTTAAAAATCGATCGGAGCCGTGCATCGGCAGAAGGCTTCCGTTGCGGAAAACATCTCCGACTTATCGATCTTCCTCCCTCGCTGTCTGAATATTCTTGCGGTCATAAGGATGTGGCGCAAGCATTTCTTTCACCTCCCAAGCCGCGGACCTCAATCTCGTTTTCAGCGGCTATCTTCCGCAATTCAACGCGCGGCGGCAAGATTTGCTTGCAGTCTGGAAAGTTCTTTGGTTTACTAAGCCATTTTAAAATTTCCGCTACGTCTTCATTAACAATCAATGAGGGTATCGGCGTGTCCCGGCGCGCTGCCGAGATTCCATGTTTGCCGGAACAAGACCGAATGGGCGGTCCTACTTAATTTTTTGAGCTTGCCCCTATGATCTGTACGGGGCAGTGATTGAGTCCATCATTGTAGGGAGCGGATGGCTGTTGTCGAATTAGCCTATAGCGAGTTTGGTCGGTCGGATTGCGCGCCGCTGATTGTTTTACACGGATTTTTCGCTTCCTCGCGCAACTGGCGGTTTATCGCGGAGAGGCTGGCGGCTTCGCATCATGTCTTTGTGGTGGATCTACGTAACCACGGCGCTTCGCCCCATCATCCGGTTATGGATTATCCGGCGATGATGGAAGATGTTCGATCGTTTATAGCTCGACGCGGTCTGGCGAAAGCCAGCCTGCTCGGGCACAGTATGGGCGGCAAGGTGGCGATGTGGTTGGCGTTGAACGATCCCGGTGCTGTCGATAAATTGATCATTGCCGACATTGCGCCGACGCGCTATTCGCACAGTTTCGATTCTACCATTTCGGCGTTAAAAATGTTGCCGTTGGCGGCGATCGGTAATCGGAAACAGGCGGAGGAGTACCTTGCTTCCGCCATTCCTGAGCTCGGTTATCGGCAATTTTTACTGCAAAACCTGGTATTGCGTGACGGCCATTACCGGTGGCGCGTCGATCTGGATATCTTCAGCCGTTCCGCGCCGCAAATCGTGACTTTCCCTGATGCCGCAAGCCGGGCGCCTTATCCGGAAGATGCCTTGTTCATCTCTGGTGCCGAGTCGGATTTCGTTAAAGCCGAGACTGTGTTTCCGCTGTTTCCGAAGGCCCGAATGAAAACGCTCGCCGGTGCCGGGCATTGGCTGCATGTCCAGCAGCCTGAAAGTTTTCTGGCTGAGACGCTGGACTTCTTGCACGCATAAAGGTGGTTTGGCGGCGTCTAGGCGTTGCTCACCCTCACTCCGCTACAGCGCAGAAAAATGCCAAAATATGCCCAGACAATAGGAAAGCCTGACGATAAATGATAAGCTATTAGCAATCAGACGCCATCACAAGCGCAATGTCTAGGAAAATAATTTGGAGCCGAAACCGTTCTTAAATTAGCCATTGTGCAGATTCGTATTTACCGTTATCTTAGATATCACCCGAATAAACATAATAAGGAGAAATCGGATGTCAAAAGGCCAAAATTTGCAGGATAATTTTTTGAATACCTTGAGAAAGGAGCATACTCCTGTTTCTATTTTTCTCGTCAACGGCATTAAACTGCAAGGCAAAGTCGACTCGTTCGATCAATACGTGATCATGCTGAAAAACACAGTCAGCCAAATGGTTTACAAGCACGCCATTTCGACGATCGTGCCCGGGAAAGCCGTCAAGATGGTTCCTGAAGCCGAAAGCGAAGAAGAATAATTACCGGCTTGCTTTATAGAGTATCGTCACATTCCGGTAATGTACCAATGTAACCCGTTAGTACGTTGCGTACCGGTGTTTGTTATCTATTGGTCTTTCCAGTACTGGAGTTATTGATTGTTTGATCGCCCCGACTCGGGTGAACGGGCTGTCCTCGTTCATCTGATCCTGCATTCCGGGCAGGAAGATCTTCTGGAATTAAAGGAATTGGCCAAGTCGGCCGGCGCCGAACCGGTGCATACGGTGACCGGCAGCCGTAAAAATCCCGATCCGAAATATTTCGTCGGCAGCGGAAAAGTCGATGAAATCAAGCAGGCTATTGCCGATCATGCGGCCGATATCGTCTTGTTCAATCATCCCCTAACGCCCAGCCAGGAGCGGAATCTCGAATCCGCCCTCGGCGTGCGCGTCGTCGACAGAAACGGCCTGATTCTCGATATTTTCGCGCAGCGCGCCCAGACTTTCGAAGGCAAATTGCAAGTCGAACTGGCACAGCTCAAACATCTTTCGACCCGTCTGGTACGCGGCTGGACCCACCTGGAACGGCAAAAAGGCGGCATCGGCCTGCGCGGTCCCGGCGAAACCCAATTGGAAACCGACCGCCGTTTGATCGGCGACCGGATCAAGCAGATTCAGTCTCGCCTCGAAAAAGTCGAAAAACAGCGCCATCAAAGCCGTGGTAAGCGCAGAAAAGCCGAGATCCCGACCGTGTCATTGGTCGGCTATACCAATGCGGGCAAATCGACCCTGTTTAACCGGCTAACCGGAGCGAATATTTATGCGGCCGACCAGTTGTTTGCGACGCTCGATCCAACTCTGCGCAATTGCCGCTTGCCGAACAATTCGGAAATCGTCCTGGCCGATACGGTCGGTTTCATTCGCCATCTGCCGCACGAGTTGGTCGCGGCTTTCAAATCGACCTTGCAGGAAGCCAGCGAGGCTGACCTGTTGCTGCATGTGATCGATGCGCATGCGGAGGATCGCGATGAAACGGTCGCCGAAGTGAATCAGGTATTAAAAGAGATCGGCGCCGATAAAATCCGCCAGCTCGAAATTTACAACAAAATCGATTTGCTGGACAACGGCCGTTTCCGGATCGACCGCGATGAATCGGGCCAGCCGATACGCGTTTGGCTGTCCGCGATAACCGGCGAAGGGGCGGATTTGTTGTTTCAGGCGCTTGCGGAGATTTTTTCCATACACAAAATCCGAATACGCTGCCATCTGCGGCCGGAACAAGGCGATATTCGTGCAAAAATATACGCTTATGCGGATGTCTTCGTCGAGAAGATTGGCGATGACGGCCATTCCGAGATGATTATTGAAATCGACCCCAAGCATTCGGGAGTTTTGGAAAAAATACATAGCGAAGTTATATTGCCCTGACCGTGTATGGCGAAAAACGGGATGAAGGGTGCTTTTGCTCGCTGTATCCCCTGAAGTTTTCGTGTTTTTCGCTATTTACGTTAAAATGCCCCCCATACTAGCAGCCATAAGGAACCGGCTCGTTCCGCTTTAACGGTCAACGCTCGGCCCGGGGGGACCTTTGGTGTTTATCTGTGCTATTGATAAATCGTTAATTTAAACAAATATCCTGCTATGGAGCAAAAGTATGTCCTGGAATGAACCTGGAGGCGACAACAAAGACCCGTGGAGCGGTCGGGGCGACCAAAAAGGACCGCCCGATCTTGATGAAGCCATACGCAAGGCCCTGGACAAATTAAGCAATTTATTCGGCGGTGGCGGCGGCGACGGGCAGGAGTCGACGGGCGGTCCGAGAAAGAATCTCGGCTTGATCGTGGTAGGAGCGATCGCGGCGATATGGATCGCCAGCGGTACTTACAAGGTCGATGCGGGAAATATCGGCGTCGTCACGCGTTTCGGTAAATATGTCGGGGAAACAAGCCCTGGATTGAATTGGCATTTACCGGTGCCCATCGAACGGGTCGATATCGTGAACGTCGAGCAGAACCGTACCTTGGCGGTTGGTTTTTCAAGCTTCGGTGAAGCGGGAGACCGGTCGGAGCCGAAAGAGGCACTGATGCTGACCCGTGACGAAAATTATGTCGACGTGCGTCTGGTCGTTCAGTATAAAGTCAGCAATTTGACGAACAGCGCGAAAAAATTCCTGTTCAATGTCGCCGACCCTGCAACGACGTTGAAACAAGTCACCGAAGGCGCCGAACGCGGCGTGATCGGCAGTTCGGACATGGATTTCGTATTAACGGAAGGACGCAACGAGATCGTTACGCAGATCAAAAAGGAAATTCAGGAAGTGATGGACCGCTATGAAACCGGCATCGAAATTACTAGTGTGAACCTGCAGGATGCGCAGGCGCCTGAACAAGTACAGGCCGCGTTCCAGGACGTCATCAAGGCCCGCGAAGACAAGCAGCGCCTGATCAACGAAGCGGAGGCTTACTCCAACGACATCGTGCCGAAAGCGCGCGGAGCGGCGGCCAGAATGCTGCAGGAAGCGCAAGGCTACAAGGACCGGGTCATTGCCCAGGCCGAAGGGGAAACGAACCGTTTTTCGAAAATGCTCGGCGAATATCTGAAACAGCCGGACGTGACCCGCAAGCGTCTCTACATCGACACGATGGAGTCGGTGTTGGGCGAAGCGAACGTGGTCATGGTCGACGTGAAAGGCGGCAACAATATATTTTATTTACCGTTGGATAAAATGGCGCAAAAGTTACCTGAAATCGAGAGTCAGAGCGTAGCCCCGGCGGCAAAGGCCGAGGCGGCGCCTGTCGAAACGGAAGAACAGCCGGCCGCGGTGCGGCCTTCGTTCCGCGGACGCGAAGCAAGGGGACGCCAATGACAACTTTAAATAAGATCATCATCGGTCTCGCCGCGCTGTGGCTGATTGGTGCCATGTTCGTTTTCACGGTCGGCGAGACTGAAAAAGCGATCAAATTCAAGTTCGGCAGAATCGTCGAGCATGATTTCGAACCGGGGCTGCATTTCAAGTTACCGTACCCGTTCAACGACATCAAAAAATTCGACGGCCGGATTCAGACCATGGTTTCCAAACCGGAAGGTTTTTTGACTGCGGAAAAGAAAAACGTCTTTGTCGATTTTTTCGTCAAATGGCGGGTGGACGACGTCAGCAGTTTTTATCAACGGGTGGGCGGGAATGTCTTTCAGGCCAATTCGCGGCTGGATCCGATCATTAAAGATGCGTTCCGCGGCGAGTTCGCAAAACGCGATATCCGCCAGTTGGTTTCGACCGACCGCAAGGCGATCCGGGATATCCTGATCAACAATTCGAAGCAGGCAGCTAAAGGCCTGGGGTTGAAAATTATCGACATCCAGGTGATGCGCATCGACTTGCCCCCGGAAGTCAGCAGCTCGGTGTTCAGGCGCATGGAAGCCGAACGTGACAGGATTGCGCGCGAATTCCGCTCGCAAGGTTCGGAAGCCGCCGAAAAGATTCGCGCCGATGCGGATCGGCAAAGTGTGGTTACAAAGGCGAACGCGTTCAAGGAAGCCGAAATGTTGCGTGGCGAAGGCGATGCTAAATCGGCTGAAATTTATGCGAAAGCGTTCGGTGCGGATCCCGAGTTTTTCACTTTTTACCGTAGCCTGAATGCGTATAAGAAGACCTTCAACAAGTCTTCGACGCTGGTGCTCGATGCGGATTCCGATTTCTTCCGATATTTTTCGCAGCAGAAATAGCGGATCGGATTCCCGAATTACAGTGCCGACAATTGTGACGAACGCCTCGCCCGTGCGGGGCGTTTTGTTTGAGTGGACTTAGAAAATACATGCAACAAAAAGACTCCTGGCTGTTGCCGGACGGGATCGAAGAGATCCTGCCGGCCAACGCCAAACATCTGGAAAGCCTGAGACGCAGACTGCTCGACATGTTCGCCTGTTGGGGTTACGAACTGGTCATCCCGCCGTTTATCGACTTTCTCGACTCATTATTGACCGGTTCCGGGCACGACCTCGACCTGCAAACCTTTAAGTTGACCGATCAGCTCAGCGGCGAAATGCTCGGCGTCCGAGCCGACATGACGCCGCAAGTGGCCCGGATCGATGCGCACCATCTGAAACACGAATGGCCGACCCGATTGTGTTATTACGGCACGGTATTGCATACCCGCGGCGATCCGCTGGAAAAGACTCGCAGTCCGCTGCAGATCGGCGCCGAGTTGTATGGCCATGCGGGGGTCGACAGTGACGTCGAAGTGATTCGGCTGATGCTGGAAATGCTCGCGTTGATGGGAGTTCTGAATGTGCATCTCGACCTGGGGCATGTCGGCATTTACCGTTCGTTGTCCCGTCAGGCCGGCTTGAGTCCGGTGCAGGAAGGCGAACTGTTCGACGTGCTGCAGCGCAAGGCCCGGCCCGAGCTTGCCGAGTGGATCGACAGCTATGCGCTCGACAGCGATCTGAAAGCGATGTTCCTGGCGTTGCCGCTATTGAACGGCGGTATGGAGATCATCGGCAAAGCCCGCCAGGTATTTGAACAGGCGGACGCCGACTTGAAACAGGCTTTGGCCGATCTTGAGACAATTGCCGGAAGGCTTGCCCGGCTGTTTCCGTCCCTGCCGGTCAGTTTCGATTTGGCGGAATTGCGCGGTTATCATTACCATACCGGCGTTGTTTTTGCTGCCTTTACGCCTGCTGTGGGCCGCGAGATTGCGCGCGGCGGCCGTTACGACAATATCGGCGGCGTATTCGGGCGCGCTCGGCCGGCGACCGGTTTCAGCGCCGATCTGAAGTTACTGGCGGGGCTCAGCAGCGTAAAAGGGCCTAGCGAACCGGAAAACAAAATCTTTGCGCCCTGCATCGACGATGCCGTGCTGGCGGAAAAAATCCGCGACTTACGCGCGGCCGGGAATACGGTAATTCAGCAATTGCCGGGGCAGGCCGGCGACGGCGCTGCAATGGGTTGTACCGCGGTTCTTGTACAAGAGAATCAAAACTGGTTCATTAAAAATTTAGCTTAGTGGAATAGAAATGGGAAAAAATGTCGTAGTCATCGGCACACAATGGGGCGATGAAGGTAAAGGCAAGCTGGTCGATCTCTTGACCGAACAAGCGGAAGCCGTGGTGCGTTTTCAAGGCGGCCACAATGCGGGGCATACGCTGGTTATCCGGGGGGAAAAGACCGTCCTGCATCTGATTCCCTCGGGTATCCTCAGAGAGAATGTGCAATGCATGATCGGCAATGGCGTGGTGCTGTCGCTGAATGCGCTGATCGAGGAAATCGAATTGCTTGAAAAAGCCGGCATCCCGGTGCGTAGCCGCCTCTTGATCAGCGAATCCTGTGCCCTGATTCTGCCGGTGCATGTGGCGATCGACCAGGCACGCGAGAAAGCGCGCGGCGCGAAAGCGATCGGTACGACCGGCCGCGGCATCGGTCCCGCTTACGAAGATAAGGCTGGGCGTCGGGGACTGCGTGCCGGCGACTTGTTGAGCCCGGCCGATTTTGCGGACAAATTGAAGGAATTGCTGGATTACCACAACTTCATGCTGGCCAATTATTATCATGCCGACACGGTCGACTTCCAAAAGACCCTGGATGAGGCACTGGCGCTCGGTGAACAGATCAAGCCGATGCTGACCGACGTCAGCGAGGTGCTGTACCATTACCAGGACCAAGGCAAGAACCTGTTGTTCGAAGGCGCACAGGGCGCGTTGCTCGACCTTGATCACGGCACTTTCCCGTATGTGACCTCGTCCAGCACGACCGCCGGGGGAGCTGCGACCGGTTCGGGCGTCGGTCCTCTCGATCTGGATTATGTGCTCGGGATTACCAAGGCCTATGCGACCCGGGTCGGCAACGGCCCGTTCCCGACCGAACTCAATGACCATTACGGCGAACACTTGGGCACGGTCGGCCGCGAATTCGGCGCCACCACCGGCCGCAAGCGGCGCACCGGTTGGTTCGATGCGGTCGCGATGCGGAAATCTGTTCGGCTCAACAGCATCAGCGGCATCTGTCTGACTAAACTGGATGTGCTCGACGGGCTGGATAAGGTCGGCATTTGTACGGCCTACCGCCTCAACGGCAAAGTCACCGAGACGGCTCCGCTGGGCGCGGACCAGTACCAGCAGTGCGAGGCGGTGATCGAGGAAATTCCGGGCTGGTCCGAAACGACGGCCGGCGTGACCAACTATGCGAAATTGCCGGAAAACGCGAAGACCTATATTAAACGTTTGGAAGAACTGGTCGGCGTGAAGGTCACTATTCTTTCGACCGGCCCCGATCGCGACGAAACGATCGTTCTGGAACATCCGTTCTCTTGATAGTCCACGGGCCATACCTTTGCAAAATCGGAATGGCCCCGATAGGAAGACTGCCAGAGTCCGGTTTCCGGTTTGCTAATTTTATATTGTGCATAATTTGAAAACAGGAGGTTCGCATGATTCCAGTCATTCTTTCCGGCGGCTCCGGTACTCGGCTTTGGCCTTTGTCCCGTAGCCATTATCCCAAACAGTTTCTTCCTTTGGTTTCCGAAAATACGATGCTGCAGGAGACGATCCGTCGTTTGAACGGCGTATCCCGGCTCGATCCGCCGATCGCGGTGTGTAATGAAGACCATCGCTTCATGGTGGCCGAACAGTTGCGGGAAATCGGAGTCAAACCGGCAGCGATCATTCTGGAGCCGGTCGGCAAGAATACCGCGCCGGCCGTGGCGATGGCCGCCTTGTCGTCAAAGTCGGCGGATGATGTGCTCCTCGTCCTGCCGGCGGATCATGTAATCGCCGATATTCCGGCGTTCCATACTGCAGTCGAACAAGCCCGTACGTTGGCCGAGCAGGGGGCTCTGGTGACTTTCGGAATCGTGCCGGGACATCCCGAAACCGGCTACGGCTATATCAAACGCGGCGATGCGCAGCCCGGCTCGGCCTATGGCGTTGCCGCTTTCGTCGAAAAACCCGATCTCGAAACCGCCGAGCGCTATCTGGCGAGCGGCGATTATTTCTGGAACAGCGGGATGTTCGCCTTCAAAGCGGGAGTTTTTTTACAGGAACTGGAAAAATTCAATCCCGAAATGCTGACGGCCTGCAAAGCCGCCGTGGCCGATGCAAAGCCCGATCTGGATTTCGTGCGTATCGACAAATCCCTTTTCATGGCATGCCCGGCCGACTCGATCGACTATGCGGTGATGGAGAAAACCGACAAGGCGGTGGTGATTCCTTTAGACGCGGGCTGGAACGATGTGGGTTCGTGGTCGGCGCTCTGGGACGTCATTGACAAGGATGGCAACGGCAACGCGCTGAGCGGCGACGTATTGACCGTCGACGCTAAAAACTCGTTTCTGCATTCGAGTCATCGTTTGATCGCGGCCATCGGCATCAGCGATTTGGTAATCGTCGAAACCGCCGATGCGGTGATGGTGGCTCCGAAGGACCGGGTGCAGGAAGTCAAGCAAGTCGTCGACAAGCTGAAGGCCCGCAAGCGCTCGGAGGCCGATATTCACCGTAAGGCTTATCGCCCGTGGGGGCATTATTATTCAATCGACGAAGGCGAGCGTCATCAGACCAAACGGATTGTCGTCAAACCCGGCGCCAAACTGTCCGTACAGAAACATCATCATCGCGCCGAGCATTGGGTGGTCGTAAAAGGGACGGCGCTCGTTTCGAAAGGTGACGAACAGATTCTGGTGACCGAGAACGAATCGGTTTATATCCCGTTGGGCGTTGTGCACAGTCTGCATAATCCCGGCGTTATCCCGCTCGAAATGATTGAAGTGCAATCCGGCAGTTATCTCGGCGAGGACGATATCGTGCGTTTCGGTGATTTGTACGGGCGTACCTGAACGATGCCATAACCCTTTCCATTTGTTCTACATATAAGGAATATCATGAATCAAAAAATCACCAAAGCCGTATTTCCGGTCGCCGGGCTGGGCACGCGTTTCCTGCCGGCGACCAAGTCGACCGCGAAAGAAATGCTGCCGGTCGTGGACAAGCCGCTTGTGCAGTATGCCGTGGAAGAAGCGATCGCGGCCGGTATCGACACGATGATTTTCGTGACCGGGCGCACTAAAAATGCGATCATGGATCACTTCGACAAGGCTTACGAACTGGAAAAAGAACTCGAAGCCAGAAACAAGACCGAAATCCTGAAAGCCCTGCGCGGCATCCTGCCGCCCCATGTATCCTGCGTATTCATTCGCCAGTCCGAAGCCTTGGGGCTCGGCCATGCGGTGCATTGCGCCAAGCCGGTGATCGGCGACGAGCCGTTCGCGGTGATTCTGCCGGATGATCTGATCGAAGACGGCACGCGTGGGTGCATGGCGCAGATGGTCGAGCTGTTCAACCAAAAACAGACTTCGATTCTGGGCGTCGAGCGTGTGCATCCTTCAGAAACCGGTAGTTACGGCATCGTTAAGACGGGAGAGGCGTCCGGTACGTCCAGCCCGATCGAACTGATCGTCGAAAAGCCGAAGCCGGAAGATGCGCCGTCCAATCTGGCCGTGGTCGGCCGTTATATCCTGACGCCGGCGATTTTCCGCAAACTCGAAACGACCGGCCGCGGCGCGGGCGGCGAAATTCAGCTGACTGACGGCATCGCGGCCCTGATGGCCGACGAGCAGGTCTTGGCTTACGAATTCGAAGGCAAGCGTTACGATTGCGGCTCAAAGCTCGGCTTTTTGATTGCGACGGTCGAATACGGTTTATTGCACCCGGAGTTGAAAGACGGATTTTTGGAATATTTGAAGGATCTTTCAAGAAATTTGCAATAAATCGAGCGTGCGGTTCTTTCGTTTGAAAGGTCCGTGGGGGCTGCCGGGCCGGCCGGGAGTCCTGTTGCTTCCTTCATGAAAGATTGCATGTGGAAAAAACGGCGCCGCTCTGCATCCTGGTTCAGTTGCCGGATGGCGCCGTTTGAGGCAGAAAGCTAATTATCTGCAATTTAAGCTATTGCAGTAAAATGTCCTTTTTGTTTTTTTCAACCGTTTTGTCGCCGATGCCGGCCACATTGGTTAGCTCTTCGGCCGTTTTAAAGGGGCCTTTCTCGGTCCGGTATTTCACGATCGCTTCCGCTTTTTTAAGGCCGATATTGGTCAACGACTCTGAAATGGTCTTTGCGTCGGCCGTGTTGATATTTACGGGTGCCGCTATCGCATTGAAAGAAAATGCGGCCATCAGAACGAGTGTTTTTTTCATGACAATCTCCAATAAGAGTGGAAAGATGAGAGCGGCTAAACAGCCTCTAATTCGTTCTACTTAGCCACTCAGAATAAAGTGTAGATATCTGTCTAATGTTTAAAGTAAGTTGCTTTTGAAAGTTAGAGCTTCGTCACGTTTTTTTGTAATTTCCTTAACTGAATAAACGGAGTATTTTAGATTTGCCCGGCAATTTTCGCCAACGGAAGTAAAAAGCCGTCAATATAAACCATGGGCCAGACCAAGCGGTCGTAGAAAATGGGAATGAAAGTATATTTCCGATTTGGGCTTCAGGCTTGGCGACAGAAAGGTATCACTTCGTCTCCGCGCATGCCAAGAATAAGGGAAATCGGGTTGGGCCCATTGGTCATATCATAGCGCATACGTTCATGAGCAGGCATAAATGGCTGGCGGGGCTTTGCTTTTTTCAAATCGAGGCTTTTAAGCGGATAATAACCCCATCAAGAACCTTATTTCAGGATCAGGCCATGCTTGAACAATCGAGAAACCAGAAAAATCGTACGCTAGGCCGTGCGGAGCGTAGGGAACTGATCGCCTGGGCGTTTTACGATTTTGCCAATTCGGGGTATACGACGGTCGTGCAGACGACCCTCTTCAATACCTATTTCGTCGGCGTGGTGGCCGGCGGCGTCGGGGGGCTTTCGCCCGGCCTGGCGACGTTGCTCTGGTCGCTGTCGGTCGGTTTCGCAAACTTTGTGGTGATGTTCAGCGCGCCGGTGGTCGGCGCGATTGCGGATATCAAGGCCTGCAAGAAGCGTTTCCTGCTGTGGTCTTCGATAGGCTGCATCGTCTCGACCGCGCTTTTGGCAGAGGTCGGTCCCGGCGATTATAAGCTCGGTATGGCGCTGGTCACCGTGTCGGTCATTATGTTCGCGTATGGAGAAAACCTCATCGCGGCGTTCTTGCCGGAGCTGGTGCCCGAAGAGCAGATGGGCCGGTTGTCCGGCTACGGCTGGGGACTCGGGTATGTCGGCGGACTTTTGACCTTGCTGCTCTGTCTCGGCTATCTTCATTGGGCAACGCAGCAGGGTATGGGCGAAGCCGAGGCGGTGCCTGCCACGTTATTGATCACCGCTGTTATCTTTGCGTTAACCGCCGCACCCACTTTTATCTGGCTGCGGGAGCGCGCCAGGCCGCTGCCGGACGTTTCGGGAGAGCGCATTCTCGCGGCCAGTTTCGGGCGCCTGCGGCATACCTTTCGGGAAGCCCGCCGCTTCCGGGATTTGCTCCGGTTTCTGATCACGCTGGCCGTCTACCAATCGGGTGTGAGTACGGTGATCGTACTGGCGGCGGTCTATGCGCAGCAGGTGATGGGATTCGACACGCAATCGCTGATCGTGCTGATCATGGTGATCAATGTGACCGCCGCGGTCGGTGCGCTGATTTGCGGCCACTTGCAGGACCGCATCGGTTCGGTGCCGACACTGGTGATTACGCTGGCGATCTGGATTGCCGCGCTGCTAGCGGCTTATTTCGCAGAAGAACCGAGTCAGATGTGGATCGTCGGAAATATGATCGGAATCGCGATGGGTGCGAGCCAGGCAGTCGGCCGCGCGCTGGTCAGCAAGTTTTCGCCGGCCGAGCGGGCCGGCGAGTTTCTGGGCTTGTGGGGGTTGGTCAACCGCCTGTCGGTGATCGTCGGTCCGCTCAGCTATGGCCTGATTAACTATTGGAGCGGCGGCAACCACCGTCTGTCGCTGTTGTCGACGCTGGCCTTTTTCGCGTTCGGCCTGCTGCTGTTGTCCAAAGTCGACGAGGCGCGGGGCAGGGCGGCAGCTAATAATTTTTTATCTTGCGGCGATTCCTAAACGGATTGATCTGGTTATCGGGCAGATGCCACGCTATCAGGAAGGTGGCTATAAATACCAGGCTGCCGAGCGCCAGCATCGTCAGGACCGGGTCGGCATTTCGAGAGGCGGCGACGGTATAGCCGCCGACCGCAAGCAGCATCGTCAGGTTCTGAAAAAATCCCTGCAAGGCGACGGCCGCGCCGCTGCCGATGCTCAATTGCCCAAGTTCCTGCAACGCCGCATTGACCGGTACGATGAACATGCCCCCCATCATTCCGATAAAGAACAGCACGCCGCGCGCCGGCCACAGGCTGCCGGTGAAACCGAGGCCGACGATGAACAATCCCATCAGATAAGCCGGCAGGCGGGCCCGGCGCAGATGTTCGAGCGGAATCAGGCGCGGCACCAGAGCCGAGCCGGCGATGATCCCGATTGCGAGGAACAGCGTCAGTTCCGCAATCTTGGTCGCGCTGTCGAGTGCCAGTACAACCGGCGCCCAGGCTACGATCAATACGCGCAGGGTGGCCGCTGTCGCCCAGAATAAAGAAGCGCCGAGCATCGAAAAGCGCGAACGCGGCGTCGAGAAAAATTGCCGCATTTGCCGGCCGAATCCGAGCATTTTCGAACCGCCCGCAGAGGCGGCAGCCCCTTTGGCCGGCAGCAGCAGTGTCGCCAGCGCCGAGAGGATGAATAAGACGATTGTGCCTGCCAGCGCGATGTCGATCGAATGGTCGGCCACCTTCGCGCCGATCTGCATGCCCATCAAGATGGCCAGAATCGTCGAGCCTTCGATCAGACTGTTCGCCTTGACCAGAAACTGGTGTCCGGCCAGTTCGGGCAGAATTCCATATTTGGCCGGGCCGTAAATCGCCGCGCCGGCGCCGACGATGCAATAAGCCAACAACGGCTCGACATGCATGAACAGCAGTGCTGCGCCCAGGGCTTTGACCAGGTTCGCGGCGATCAGAACCCGGGACTTGGCATGATGGTCGGCAAAGCCGCCGGCCCAGGGCGCCAGCAGCACGAATGCGACCAGAAAGGCGCTCTGCAGCGCCGGAACGTACCATTTTGCCGCCTGACCGTCGTGCATCACGAGCGCAATCACGGTAAACAGGATCGCATTATCGGCGAACGCGGACAAGAACTGTGCGATCAGTAAAGGATAGATTTGTTTATTCATGGCGGAAATGCAAGTTGAAGAGCGGTGGAGAAGGACGTCCGGCCGCTGCCGGGGGCGTTTCCCGCGCAGAATTTATCACCCTAGGCGGAGGCTGTGTGACCAAGAGGCGCTGCGTCCGCCGCGCTGCCGTAACGGCGTGGCAGTTTGCAAGGCGCCAATTCATCAGGCCTGCTCGGCTTCCTCGATCCGTTTCGCTGCGAGCGCCGTTGCCTCGATATAATTGGTCTTACCGGTCGCCAGCACCGGTATTACGTCGACGACAAGCACTTTCCTCGGCAGACTGATCTGGGCGACGCCGGCCGCCGACCGGATCAAATCGTGCAGCGTTGCGCCCTTATGCGTGGTAAGCAGAATCACCTGTTCGCCTTTTTTCGGGTCGGGCAGACTGACGGCGGCATGGTGTCCCTCCGGCCAGGCTTCGATCGCATACTGTTCGACCGCGGTCAGCGACACCATTTCGCCGCTGACTTTCGCAAAGCGTTTGCTGCGGCCTTTGATCGTGATATAGCCTTCCTCGTCGACCGAGACGATGTCGCCGGTATCGTACCAGCCCTTGCCGTATTTCGACTCGGGCGGCACCAGTTTGCCGGGGTTCGCCGCGAGCAGATAGCCCTGCATGATGTTCGGTCCTGCGACATGCAGTTGGCCGCCGTCGTGAATGCCGGGGATCGGTTCGAGCCGGTATTTCATGTCCGGCATGAAGCGGCCGACCGTGCCGGCCTTGTAGTTCATCGGGGTATTGACCGAGGCGATCGGCGTGGTTTCGGTGGCGCCGTAGCCTTCCAGTATCCGGATGCCGAATTTGTCGGCCCAGAGCGTGCGGGTGTTTTCCTGCAGTTTTTCCGCGCCGGCGACCACATAGCGCATCCGGAAAAAATCGTAAGGATTGGCCTTCTTGCCGTAGGCCGCCAGGAAGGTGTTCGTGCCGAACATCACCGTCGCCTTGATTTCGTAGGCGATCTCCGGAATTACCGCATAATGCAGCGGGGTCGGATAGAAAAACACATGCATCCCGTTCAGCATCGGCAGCATCGTCCCGACCGTGAAACCGAACGAATGGAACATCGGCAGGAAGTTCAGCACCACGTCCTGGGGATTGAAGTTGATCACCGATTCGAGCTGTTTCAGGTTGCCGACGATATTAGCATACGACAGCACTACGCCCTTCGGCGTGCCTTCGGAGCCGGATGTGAACAGCACGACGGCCGGATGGTCGGGATCGATATGGTCCGATTTATACCAGAGGCCGGTGGTATGACTGAGCAGCAGGGCTTTCAGTTTGTCAGCCAGGTTCACTTGGGCTGCCAGGTCTTCCAGGTACACCAATTTGACATGTTCGGCAAGATGCGCCGTCTCGTCGTCCAATTTGGCTTTTTCGATGAATTGGCGCGAGGTGAGCACCGTTTTGACCAGCGCTGTGTTGCAGGCCGATACCATGCCCGCCGAACCGGTCGAAAAATTCAGCATCGCGGGAATGCGCTGATGCAGCTGCAGGCCCAGCACCACGCAGAGCGTATTGACCGAGTTCGGCAGCATCACCCCGACATGTTCACTTTCTTTTGTGAACGGGGCGATAATGTTTCCGAATGCAATCGTACGGGTGACCAGCGTATTGTAAGAAACCGGTTTGCGCGCCAAATCGTCGGCGATCGCAAACTTGCCGCCGTGAATCCGCCGCGCCTCCAGCAGCGCGGAAAAAATCGTGCGCCGATAATGGCTGGTTTTAAACATCATTTCGGTCATGATATCCGTCAGGATATGACCGCAGTATTGACGTCGGGCCTTGCCCCGCAAATGCTCGGGCGCGCGCATTTGAGTCGGCGGTAAAATACTGATCGTGATTTTGGGAAACCAGCGCAGTCGCACGACGTTTTGCAGGCGCGAGAAATGCGTATACTTGGCGCCTTCGATCCGGACCGGCAGCACCGCCGCGTGCGATTTGTCGGCCACCATCCCGGTGCCGTCGTAGATCTTCATCAATGTGCCGGTTACCGTAATCCGGCCTTCCGGAAAAATTACCGTCTTGGTGTCTTGCTGCAAATGGTGGGTCAGGTCTTTTAACGACAGCGGATGGGTTGGATCCATCCGGAATACTTTGGACAAGCCAAGAAACGGCTTCAGCCACCAGCGCTCGGAGATATGGGTATTGATCGCGAAAGTGATGTCGTCCGGCAAAAAGATCCAGAGCAGCATCGGGTCGAGGAAAGAGGTATGGTTGGCGACGATCAGTACCCGTTTGCCGGCGGCATAATAGTTCTCCATGCCGTGAATTTCGACCCGGTACAGCAGTTTAAGAATCAGTTTTACCGTAAAGCGCAACAGTGGTTTCAGCATATCCATCCTCCTTATTTCATCTTATCAAACTATCGAAATGGTCGTGGTGAAGAATACTATAGCGTTTAATTAAACAATGTTCAATTAATTGCATCATACCGCTTCTGAAAGTGGTGGGCCTACGTTTCGGAGAAGCAAATCGACCGTCTCTATTTGGGGCGAAATTAAGCTGCGGCGTGATTTTTTTTTAGGTTAAAATAGCTCGAGGCACACTAAGTGCACAGGATTTGCGCTTAAAGATTCAATAACTAAAACACATAACAATTTGGAGAAAACAACCATGGCACAATTCCCCATCGACCTGGGCGCCTACCGCCGCGTCTCGCTGGCTTCCGGCAACCCGACCTTGTCGCCGGACCAAAAAGCCGCGCTCAAGGCAAATATTCAACTCTGCCGCGACGCAATCGTCTTCTTTACCGCTACCGGCGCGGCGCGCGGCGTCGGCGGCCATACCGGCGGCCCGTACGACACCGTTCCCGAAGTGATGATCATGGACGCGCTGTTCCGCGGTTCGAACGGCTTCGTACCGATCTTTTTCGATGAAGCCGGCCATCGCGTCGCGACGCAATACCTGATGTCGGTGCTGAATGGCGACATGCCGGCCGAAAAGCTGATGCTGTACCGCGAAGCGCATTCGCATCTGCCGGGCCACCCTGAGCTGGGCTTTACTCCCGGCGTCAAATTCAGTTCCGGCCGTCTGGGCCACATGTGGCCGTATGTGAACGGCGTGGCGATGGCCAATCCCGGCAAGACGGTTTTCTGCCTGGGCTCTGACGGTTCGCAGCAGGAAGGCGACGATGCCGAAGCGGCGCGTCTGGCGGTTGCGCAAGGGCTGAACGTCAAATTGCTGATCGACGACAACGACGTGACGATCGCCGGCCATCCGTCGCATTACCTGAAAGGCTGTTCGACTGCGCAAACCTTGCGCGGCCACGGCGTGACCGTGTTCGAAGGCGACGGTGAAGACCTCGACGGGCTGTATGAGCGGATCATCCAAGCGATCAATACCGACGGCCCGGTCGCGGTGATCAATCACCGGAAGATGTGCCCGGGCATTCCGGGCATCGAAGGCTCTAACCACGGCCACGACGTGATCTCGGTCAAACACGCGATCGAATACCTCGAAGCGCGCGGTTACACCGACGCTATCGAATTGCTGAAAAGCGCCCAGCCTGCCAAGCAGAACTATACCTTCAAGGGTTCCAGCGACAAGTGGGACGCGAACCGTAACGTGTTCGGCGATGCTTGCGTTTCGGTGCTCGGCAAGATGAGCGAAGCCGACCGCATCGCCAAAGTCCGCGTAATCGACAGCGACCTCGAAGGTTCCTGCGGCCTGAAGAAAATCCACGATGCGCACCCGGAAGTCTTCATCGCGTCCGGCATCATGGAGCGCGGCAACTTCTCCGCGGCAGCCGGCTTCGGGATGGAAAAGGGCAAGCAGGGCATTTTCGGCACGTTCAGCGCGTTCCTCGAAATGAACATTTCCGAGATCACGATGGCGCGCCTGAACCACTCGAACGTATTGAGCCATTATTCGCATTCCGGCATCGACGACATGGCCGACAACACCTGCCATTTCGGTCTGAACAATATGTTCGCGGACAACGGCCTGGACGATGCGTATCCGACCAACTTGTATTTTCCGGCCGATCCTAACCAGATGCGCGCCTGCGTCGAAAGCGTATTCCACGATGAGGGATTGCGCTTCATCTTCTCGACCCGTTCGAAAGTGCCTTTGATCCTGGACGAGAACGGCAACGAGCGTTTCGGCGGCGATTACAAATTCGTCTCCGGCAAGGACGAAGTGATCCGCGAAGGCACGCAAGGTTATATCGTCGCTTTCGGTGAAGCGCTGTACCGGGCACTGGATGCGGTCGAGCGCCTGAAAGAAGAGGGCATCGACGTCGGCCTGATCAACAAGCCGACCCTGAACGCGATCGACGAAGACATGCTGGCCAAGGTCGGCAAGTCGCCGCTGGTGCTGGTCGTCGAATCGTTCAACCGCAAGACCGGCCTCGGCAGCCGTTACGGCACTTGGCTCCTGGAACGCGGCTTCACGCCGAAATTCGCGCACCTCGGCACGCACCAAGAAGGCTGCGGCGGCTTGTGGGAACAATTCCCGCACCAGGGCCTCGATCCGGTCGGCATCATGGCGAAAGTCAAATCGATGCGGTAAAAGTCGTCGACAAGAGACAAAAAAAGGGCGCTGCATGCGCCCTTTTTTTTGCCCGGTATTTCAAGGTGGGCTGTCCGAAAAGGTACGGGAGGATTGGGTGAAGGAAGAGGCTGTCGAAAAGTCCAGGGTATGTTCAACAACGAACAGATGTAGGGTGTTTATCGACTTACGATGAATTATGCGATTTGGACGCGTGCGGAACCAGTCCGTGTCGATTGATCAAGATAAATAACCGGGATCGAAGGACCGGCAAGAAGGGATAGCTTCCTGCGGAGAAATTCCGAGTACGAGATACAGCTCCGGAACAGTGCCGGATAGCCGGTTTTTTCAATGGAAACAAGGCGGATACCGCTTAACTGTTCTCTTCTTCCTTTTCGGGTAATGCACGGGATGTATTTAAAGTCCTGATGCGTACAATGTTACTTCCCGACTGCATGCTCCATCATTTCGCATTCTCTTCATCGGCCGGATCACCGGCTTTTCGAGGCAAATCCCATTCATCTCTACAGGAGGTCGGCAATGGCATTGAATATTTACGAAAATCGGGGGCGCCCGATCGAAAAACAATTTTTAACGTGGCGGGAAATGGTTCAGGCCCCCATCAGCAAGCTGGACGACGATGCGTTTACCCGGGTGATGATTATCCTGATGAACGGCATCGAGCTGGAATCGATCCATTTCTCCAGAGCCTGTGCCCGAATGAACAAGGATCTGCAGCTGCCTCTGGCTCAGCTGCGGCGGATCGATCAGCATCAGGCGACCACGATCAACTGGATGCTCGGCGCCGATCATTCCCCGCTGGAAACCACGATTGCCTACGAGCAGGTCGCGATCGAAGTGACCGCGGCGGTTGCGCAAAACGAACCCGATCCTTACCTGGCCCAGGTTTATCGCTTCGGCCTGCTGGAGGACTTCGATCACATGTACCGTTATTCGGCCTTGTTGGACCGGCTCGAAGGCAAGGATTCGAACAATATTCTGCAAAGTTATACCGACGTTCTGCCGGGGCGCCCGACCATTTACGAGCATCGCGCGCCGGAGGATGATCTGCGGGAACCTTACGACCGCAAAAAAGCCGAGCCGTTGAGCAAAATGCACGCCTTGACGATCATGTCCGGAGAACAGCAGACCTGGAATTACTACATGAACATCGGGCCGCTCTTCAGTGATCCGATAGCCCGGCAGCTTTATGCCGAAATCGCGCATATCGAAGAGCAGCATGTCACTCAATACCAGGCCATTATCGATCCCGAAGAAACCTGGCTTGAAAAGTGGATGCTGCATAAAGCCAATGAAGTGTACAACTACTACGGCTGCGTCCAACAGGAAAAAAACGCGCGCGTCAAAGCGATCTGGGAGCGTTTCCTGGATTACGAGCTCGGCCAGTTTCACATGGTGCGCGAGCTCTTCGAACAATACGAGAACCGCGACGCGCAAAGCGTCGTGCCTACCACGCTGCCCGAGCCGTTCCCGTATGCGAGCCAGCGGGACTATGTCCGCGAAGTGCTGCGCAACGAAGTCGATCTACGCGCCAGAGGCACGGCTTTTGTCGATCTGTCCGAAGAAAGCGAAGCCTCGAAAGTCTACCGCCAGCGACTGCATGCCGATGGCGTGCCGTCGGAAATCGTTGCGCTTAATTATATTTGGCAGCCGGGCGGCGAACTGAACAGCCTTCGAGCCCCGATGCATGTCAGTCAACTTCAACATTGAGGAGGCCATTATGAAAGAAGCCGCTGAATTCGGATTGAACAAAACACCGACCCAACTGAATCCCGCCATGACCCAGTCGATGCTGGAGGGTTGCAAAGAATTTCCTCCGCACGCCGAAGATACTGCAATGGACGCTTTTACCATGCGGAAGCTCTATATCGAAAACTCGGAGCAGCTGGGGGCCGTGCCGCTGCCCAGCACATTTAAAGGCGCCGTCAGTACCGGCGTGCAGGCTATCAAGGGAAACAGCCCGTCCGTGCTGATCGACAAGCTGGGAGAACGCCTGGCCTTCGAGCGCAGCGGTGTTCGGCTTTACGATGCGCTGATCACCAAATGCAAATCGGCCGAGCCCGTGCTGGACGTTTCGGTCCTCGAACAATTTCGCGACAACGAAGCCGAGCATTTTGCCCTGGTGCGGGATTGCATCGTTTCGATGGGGGGCGACCCGACAGCGCAGACGCCTTGCGCCGATGCTTCAGGCGTAGCCGCCATGGGCTTGATGCAGGTACTGAACGATCCACGCAGCACGATTCCGCAGTGTGTGGGAGCGATATTAATGGCCGAGCTGGCGGATGTATCCGCTTGGGAATTGCTGATCGAGTTGGTGAACGAGGCGGGCCTCAGCGAGTATGTCGCCAGGTTCGAAGAAGCAAAAGATCTCGAGGAACGGCATATGCAGACGATCAAGGACTGGCTGCAAAGCCTGACTTTAAGTAACGAAGCGAGGGCTGTGGGTTAGTTTTGCTTTCGGTATAGGGTTAGGGGAGGCGGATTGCGTCCGGCGTATGGATCGTTGAAGCGGTAAAAAAGGAATCCTGCGATTTTCCCTGCTGTCGAGGTGCTCAGGGTGTGTTATAATGGCGGCCACACTGCAAGGAGAGGTGGCAGAGTGGTCGAATGCGCCGGACTCGAAATCCGGTTGACTCTTCGGAGTCACGAGGGTTCAAATCCCTCCCTCTTCGCCAAATGACTGTTTCAGACAGTCCCAAGCATTCCCAAAAACCCGCAAGTTGCAAGGCTTGGCGGGTTTTTTATTGTTTCAAACATTCCCAAGTTGTATCATCCAATACCGTCACTCTTGGCGCTATTTATAACGATATTGAGGCATTTCGCCGCCTCGATACCGTCACCTGCACCCCAGCGTTTATTCGCTGTCGTCAGAGCAGTAACCAGTCCGCGATCATTTCGATTTCCGACGATAACTTTGGTTTGTCGAGATGGCTTTACAATTTTCCCTCGAGTGCCTCCAGACGGATCTCAGCTTTAAGCCGCGCTTCCGCATACATTTCGTTAACGATCCACGCGAATAGCCGTTTGTCGCCAACGATGACCTCTCCAGGGAGCTATATGCCGAGATTCTGTCGGATAAACCCAGGCCGGTGCCGCCCGCTTTCTCGCTGAGAACGTGATTGCCCAGTTTCCGTATCAGGCCGATTACGCCTGTCCCCGACAATGGCAAGGAGCCCAAGGGCACAGCCGACCCTGCCTTTGGCAAAGCCGGCCAGCAACACGGTATCGGCCAGAAATTTGCCCGCGTCAATCGGCCTCAGACCCACGGGAAAGCCGAGCGGGTCATTCGCACCTGAATGGAGAGAGATACAGCCAACTGACCTTCAAAGGATACGGCTCATCGCCATATCGAGCTCACCCGATTTATTAACTTCTACTACAACGTGAAGCCGTATAAGCGTTTGAAGAATGTCACCCCTTATGAAATACTCACCGCTTATTTCAATCAGCCCTCGGTAAACCGCTCTGAGATTTCTTAAACTTAACATTATCAAAAGGTTAATATGAAACAGAACATCTACTGGATTGGACGTTAAGAATGGGTAAAAAAACCGGAGCCGCGAATTTCATTCGTCTTTTCCTAGCCATATTGATCCCGCTATTGGCGTTTGTGCTGCAATGGGTATTTTGGCCCGTCATTCAACCTTACGTCTGGTTTCTGTTCTATCCTGCGGTATTTCTGAGTTCCTGGATTGGTGGGCTCATAGGCGGATTGGCGGCTACTATCATTTCCGCGTTGCTCGTAGGGCACTACTTTATTATCCCGTCGTTTTCCTTCGCGTTGGAAAAGCTCTCCATGGGCCTTACTATGGAGGTGTTCATGACCATGGGTATCCTCTTCAGTCTGCTTCATGAGCGCAATCACAAAGCGAAGCGGCAGGTCGCCGAAGCACTGGCGGCTGGCCGCGAAGCCAACGAGCTGCTGCGTTTATTCATTGAACATGCGCCGGCGGCGATAGCCATGTTCGATACTAACATGTTTTATCTCGCCACCAGTGGCCGCTGGCGCTCTTACTATTGCCTAGACCAGACCCGTAGTCCGATCGGCCGCTCACATTACGAAGTCAATTACAACATTCCCGAGCGCTGGAAGGAGGTGCATCGACGTGCCCTAAAGGGCGAGGTCATTCGAGCCGAGGAAGACTTTTACCAACTCCTTGACGGTAGGGAGCAGTGGGTCAGATGGGAAGTGCGTCCGTGGCACACAGCGACAGACAAAATAGGCGGTATTTTGATCTTTGCCGAAGACATTACCGAGATCAAGCGGAGCGAGCAGGCGCTGCGCGAGAGCGAAAAGCGGTTGCGATTGATGCTGGAGGCGGCGAGGATCGGCGCATTTGACTGGAATCCCCAGACCGATGTGAGCGTCTGGACGCCGGAGTTGGAAGCGATGCATGGTCTGGCGCCCGGTGAATTCAGCCGGACGTATCCAACTTGGAAGCAATTGGTCCACCCCTGCGACCTCGACAGCATATTAGCCAAGACCGAGGAAACGCTGGCAACCGGCGCATCAGTCGAACACAAATGGCGGGTTGTCTGGCCCGACTCCAGCGTGCACTGGCTTGCCGGGCGGTTTCAGGCTTTCATGGATGCTGCCGGTAAGCCGTTGCGCGTGGCCGGCATGTGCATCGATATCACCGAACACAAGGCCGCCGAGACAGCGCTGCGTGAAAACGAAGATGCCTTGCGAGATAGCGAGCGGCGGTTTCGGCAGGTCGTGGAATCGCTTCCGCAGCTGGTATGGACCTGCACGCCGGAAGGACCTTGCGACTACCTTAGCCCCCAATGGGTGGCTTATACGGGCCTTCCCGAATCTGCTCAATTGGGCTACGCCTGGCTGGAGCAGCTTCATCCCGATGACCGCCCCCGAACTCTCGAACTGTGGCAGTTGGCGTCCCGCCGGGGCGACAGTTTCGCTGTCGAATTCCGGATTCGCCGGCACGACGGCGTTTACCGCTGGTTCAAAACCCTGGCAATTCCTCTGCGGGATGAGGCTGGCCGCATTATCAAATGGTTCGGCAGCAATACCGATATCGACGCGCGCAAACATGCCGAAGAGGCGCTATGCGAAAGCGAGGAGCGATTTCGGCTGGCCTGGAATGCTACCCGCGATGTCATTTGGGACTGGGACATCGTGTACGACTCTCAACGCTGGAGTGAAGCCAGTGCCGAAGTCTTCGGCTGGCGCGATGCCATCGACATGCCACAGACGGCCTCCTGGTGGCTTGATCGAGTACACTCCGATGATCGCCTCCGAATCACAGCGGATTTCCATGCCGTGCTTGAGGACCCGGCGCGCGATCACTGGGAAGGCGAATACCGCTTCCAACGCAGAGACGGCGACTATGCCAATGTGCTTGACCGGAGATTCGTGATCCGCGACAATCAGGGCAAGCCTGTCCGCATGATTGGCGCCATGCAGGACATTACCGACAGAAAACGGGCGGAGCTTGCACTGCAAGAAGCCAACCAGCGCCTGCGCGAACTGGCGGGTGCGTTGCAGGACGCCGAAGAAGCCGAGCGCAAGCACTTCGCGCGGGAGTTGCACGATGATTTGGGTCAGCATTTGCTGGCGCTCAGGATGGATCTCGTCGGGCTTGCCGGGCGGATTGAGCAGGAGTCACCCGCGTCACTGTCAGTCAAGCTCCACGATATGGAAAAACTCCTCAACGCTACCGTTCAATCGGTGCGAAGGATAATATCCGATTTGCGCCCGGCCATACTCGACGACTTGGGATTGAGCGCGGCACTCGAATGGCTGGTCGAAGATTTTGTACAGCGTTCGGGTATTTCCTGCTACGCTGAGATTGAGGAAGACGACATGGACATCGACGACAGACATGCCACAGCAGTCTTTCGAATCGCCCAGGAAGCGCTCACCAACATCTGGCGCCACGCCGGCGCAACGCAGGCGCGACTCAGCTTCAAGGCGCACGATCATTCCCTGGCGCTCACGATCGAGGATAACGGCAAGGGGATCAGCGATCAGGCGCAACAGAAGTTGCAGTCGTTCGGGCTTCGGGGCATGCGTGAGCGGGTGTCGCTGTTCGGCGGCACGCTCGCCGTCATCCGTAATGCCGAGGCCGGCACCCGGGTCGAAATTGCCTTGCCCTTATCAGAAAAAGCCAACCGCGCCGAAGAGGACCCCATCCATGATTAAGATTTTGATAGCCGATGATCACGCCGTGGTACGGCAGGGCCTCAAGCGAATTTTCGCCGATCATCCGGATTTGCAAGTGGCTGGCGAAGCGGAGAACGGCCACGAGGTCCTGGAGCAGATCAGGCAGACCGAATGGGACATCGTGCTGTTGGACATGGCCATGCCGGGGCGCAACGGACTCGAGCTCATCAAACAGGTCAAGACCGAGCGGCCTAGGCTCCCGATCCTCGTGTTCAGCATGAATCAGGCGAGCCAATATGCCGTGCGGACACTCAAAATCGGCGCCTCGGGCTATCTGACTAAAGACAGTCCCCCAGCCGAATTGGTCGCCGCGATCCGCAAGGTCGCTCAGGGCGGGCGCTATGTCCCCCCGAACGTTGCGGAAAAGCTGGCCGAGCAGGTACTCGCGGCTCATGAAGGTCTGCCGCACGAACGACTCTCCGATCGCGAATACCAGATCTTTGAACTGTTGGTTTCCGGCAAGGGCATTTCCCTGATCGCCGCGACACTCTGTTTAAGCATCAAGACCGTCAGCACACATAAGATCCATATCCTAGAGAAGATGGACATGAGCAATACCGCGGAATTAATTCGTTACGCCATCCGGCACCGGCTCGCAAGCGCATGCGCGGACGAGGATTGCTGAGCCGAGCCGGGCTTGCGAATTGATCGGCAGCACGATGATTCCAGCATAGAAGCAAAGGATTATTCCCCCCCCAAAAAATCAGGCCCTTCCGATACTTGCGTGCCTGGTCCGTGCCGAAAAAAGGACGACGGCCGGCGCAGCGCGCTCGTTCGACCGACGCCGATCAAGAAAATCTGGCCCTCCTGACCATGCTCGATGCCATGCAGATGGGTGTTCTGTTTGTCAACAGCAAGCACTGGGGCAATTCATTGAAATCCCCGCCTTCGATCGAATCTGGCGCCCCCGCGGGCGGCAGAGCGGATCGTGCTGACAGTGAGCCAGTCCGTTTCCCGTAGCGTCTCCTTTTCCGTTTCGTGAAAGGCGGTCTACCTCGATCGGTCTGACGGCCGAGGACGAACGATCAATCCCCGTTGAGATCGAGGCCGGTGACGGTCCGTTCTGTCATAAAGAGTTGGTACGCATGTTTGCGGCTGTCGCACGCAGCTACCGGCGGCACGCTCTACTGTCCTTCGATTTCGAAGGGTTCAAAAAAATCAACGACACTCGGTGAATCGAAAGTCTAGGCATAGGATTATTCCTACCTAAAAATCAGACCTTTCTTATACGACGGTGTAACCGGCTGTGCGACACTTTTTGGGAGCCATAAATTAAAAGAAAAGCAAAAGGTCAGTAAAAGGGGGGGCAATAATGCAATTTAATAAACGTGTTGACCACATGACTCTCTATGCCTATCCAAGGCAGGAGCTGAAAGTCGCGGATTCAGAATGTAGGAAAGTCGGCTTCACGAGTATGGCTGCCGCTACGGCCAGCGAGAGAGTCAGGCTTTTTGTTTTTCCGGCAAAATTGTTTTTTGTAAAGTATTGAATATGCAGTATATCGTGATTTTAGAAGCCAGCTTCAAAGGGATTACCGCATATAGCCCGGATATCCCTGCCTGTACCGTGACCTGTTTGAACGAGAAGGAAGCCAAAGAAGCGCTGACAAAAGAGTTGAGAAAGTACCTGAGAGCGCAGAAAGCCAAAGGAGCTGCGATGCCTCCACGCTATTGCAAAGCCGAATACATCGAGATTCTCGAGGAGGATTAAGCCTCAGGGCTTGCCTCTCGGGGCGCTGATATCGTCTTCCCATCCAGGATCCCTTTGAGAAAGTTATTTGTGGATAACCTGTCCAGCGAGGCGACCGACGCAAGCAGCCTGTTCGTCGAGTTCGGCTGCGGCGAGAGCTTCGTCTTCGATATCAGCATGGGCTGCCAGTTTAACTACACCGTCATGCAAGCCCAGAGCTCGAAGATGTGCAAGATTTTCCTGATGCTCCTGCATGGCGACCACGCCAGCGACCTGAGCTATACGATTGATAAGGCAAGGGTAAAACCCGACAGTGTAAGGAGATGATTTTGCCGTTAGCGCGGAAGAATAGTCCGGCATGACCCAAGCTTCATGGCTAGTCCTTTTATTAGGGGATCGTTTTAAGTAAAAAATTAAATTTAATCCGGCCCGTTCAACCGCGGTCCGAGATTTAATTCTTGCCAAATTTGCCTTTAACTATGACAAATAACATATCTTTTTTACCGTCCTACGATGCCCCGCTGGAACAACACAAGGAATACCTGCGCCAATGCGTGCCGTTGATGGTCAAGCACAGCGTCCCGCCGGATCCGATCAATTATGCGATCTGGTATGAGTATGTGGCCGGGCGCAATGTGCCGTTGCGGCTGGAGCTCGATGCGCTGGTCCGTTCTAAAACCCCTTTTGATGCCGATACCAGCCTCAGGCTGTATAAGACGTACATTTGCCATGCCTCGGTGGACTCGTTCGAAAAGATCAATGGGCAACTGCAACGGCTCGTCAATCAAGCCGCCCAGGCCGTCAGCCTGACCAGCGAACAGGCGGCGGTGACCGGCGATCACTTGGCCGAGCAGTCCCAAACCCTGGCGGCTGCCGCGCAGCAAGTGGGGCTGCAAACCATTTTGTCCGAAATCATCCAGGAAACCAAACAGCTGGCCCAAACCAGCCAGGCGCTGAAGACCCGGCTCGATCAGACCCATCAGGAAATGGCGCAGCTGCGCAACGAGCTGGCGCAGGTACGGGAGATTGCTAAAATCGATGCCCTGACCGGGCTGTTGAATCGGCGGGCCTTCGACCAGGCCTTAAAAACCTTCGTCACGAAGCCCGCTGTTCAACCGGGGTGCCTGGTATTGCTGGACCTGGATCATTTCAAACGGATCAACGATACCCACGGCCATTTGGTCGGCGACAAGGTGCTGCGTTTTTTCTCTTCCTTGCTGCAAAAATATGCGGCCGGGCATCACCGTGTCGCCCGTTACGGAGGCGAGGAGTTGGCCATCATCATGCCGGAAACGCCACTGGCCGAAGCGCTGACCATCGCCGAGCAGATCCGCAGCGTGATGGAGACGAGCCGCTTGAAGCATAACGGCAGTCTCGATGCCTTGGGCAAGGTCACGGTGTCCTCGGGCATTGCCGTCCGGCAGCCCGGCGATACGCCCGAAAGCCTGATCGACCGGGCCGATGCGGCCCTGTACCGCGCCAAGGCGGCCGGCCGCAATAGGATTGTGGCGCAAGAGGCACCTTAACTGGACAGGGCTTATATACAGATGCAGAGGGATGCGCAAAGACATGCTCCTACAGGTGGGAGAGTCGGCCGATGGCCTTGAAACGCTTAAGCCTGTATCCGGAAATCAGTCGGCCGTTTTTCCTGATGGCAAGTTACTTTGTTGCCGGTTGGGGAGGGCTAAAACTGCCCTTCCTTGGTACCCATATTACGCTCGTTTGGCTGCCTACTGGGATTGCGGTGGCTGCCTTAGTACGCTGGGGACGATCCCTGTGGCCCGCCATTTATCTTGGCGCCTTGGGGGTCAATTTATGCATTGGTTCCACCTGGCTGTTGGCGGCCGCCATTGCGGTCGGCAACACCGCCGGCCCGCTGGTGGCGGCGGATTTGCTTAAACGGTTTGGCTTTCATTCGACCTTCGATCGCCGAAAAGACGTGGCTTTGCTTGTCATAGCGGCCGCCATAGGGATGAGCCTTCCCGCATTCGGCGGCGTGACGAGTCTTTATCTAAACGAATTGGTTGCGATTGACGGCGTGAGTTTTGCAATACTCTCGTGGTGGCTGGGCGACACCGTTGGCGTTTTGCTGGCCGCGCCGTTTTTGCTGACGCTGACCCGGGACAACCTGCGCCATTTGAGTCGTGCCCGCGTCGAATTACTCTGTTGGATGTTGCTGGCCACGACGATTGCCTGGTTCGCCCTGGTTCACGATTACGGGAATAACGGACAGTCTTTACCGTTGGCGTTTCTGACCCTGCCTCTGCTGACGTGGTCTGGGCTGCGTTTCGGTAATACGGGGGCGGCCTTGGCCGGCTTGGGGTTTTCCCTGTTTGCCGCTTGGGGTACCGCCATGGGTCAAGGCGGCTTTATCTTGTCCGATATGCGCATCAGTTTATTTCTGCTGTGGGCCTATATGGCAACCACAGTCTTGACCGGGTTGCTGATTACGGCATTGCAGGCCGAAAGGCTCAAGATCGAAAAGGAACTGCGTCTCAGCACGGAATGCTTGAAGGATGCCCAGCAGATCGCCAATATCGGCAGCTGGCGGCTGGATCTGGTGACCAACGAACTAAGCTGGAGCGATGAGGTTTTTCGCTTGTTCGAGATTGACCCGAGGCAATTTTCAGCGAACTATGAAGCGTTTTTGAATGCGGTTCATCCTGACGACCGTGAGGCAGTCTATCGGGCGTATAACGAATCGCTCGCCCAGCGCACGCCTTATGAAATCACTCACCGCCTGCTCATGCGCGATGGCCGCATCAAGTGGGTATGCGAGCGTTGCCGAACTGATTATGATGCGAGCGGAAAGCCATTATATTCTCAGGGCACGGTGCAGGACGTCACCGAACAAAAACAGGCCGAATATCAGCTGCGCATTGCGGCTACCGTGTTCGAATCCCAGGAGGGGATGGTGGTGACGGATGCTTTCCACAAGATCCTGAAAGTCAATAAAGCCTTTACGGAAATGACCGGTTACTCGGCTAAAGAAGTGCTCGGCAGGCATCCGCGTTTCCTCCGTTCTAACCGCCATGGCCTCGATTTTTATACTTCCATGAGGAAAACCATCCATAGGATGGGCATGTGGAAAGGCGAAGTCTGGAATCGCCGTAAAAATGGCGAAGTGTATCCCGATTATCTGACGATTACCGCGGTGAAAGATCCGAACGGCCGCGTGACCCATTTTGTCTGCACGCATCTGGATATTACCCTGCACAAAGCGGCGGCCGAAGAAATCGAGCGATTGGCTTTCTACGACCCTCTCACGCGTCTGCCCAACCGACGACTGTTGCAAAACCAGTTAAAGACCGCGTTAGCGATAAGTCATCGTCACGGCCGAAAAGGGGCGCTGCTATTTATTGATCTGGATCATTTTAAAAACCTCAACGATTCTTTGGGACATGCGATGGGCGACTTGTTATTGCAGCAGGTCGCCGAACGGTTAATGGCTTGTGTCCGTGAAGGCGATACCGTCGCTCGGCTAGGAGGCGATGAGTTCGTCGTCATGATTCAGAATCTCAGTGAGACCCCCTTTGAAGCAGCGAAACAGGCGGAAATAATCGGCCATAAGATTCAGGCTTCCCTGAATAAGCCGTTCCAGTTGGGCTTACATGCCTATATTTGTACATCCAGTATCGGCGTCACGCTCTTTAATGGGCAGCATGACCGGGACGTTGACGAGTTGCTGAAACAGGCCGACATTGCGATGTATCAAGCGAAAACGTCAGGACGAAATGCCTTGCGCTTTTTTAATCCCCGAATGCAAGACGCTATAAATGCTCGGTTTTCACTCGAAGATGATCTCCGTAAGGCGTTGGATTATCGGCAATTCCAACTGCATTATCAGCTTCAGGTTGATAATGAGGGACAGGTAGTAGGGGCCGAAGCCCTGCTTCGATGGCATCATCTCGAACGGGGCATGATATCGCCGGCTGAATTCATTCCTCTAGCGGAAGAGACGGGGTTGATTTTGCCGATCGGGCGGTGGGTCATCGAGATGGCATGTGCCCAGCTTCAGTTATGGCAGAATTCCCCGCTGACCCGCGGATTGGAATTGTCGATCAATGTGAGTGCCAGGCAATTTTTTCAAGCGGATTTTGTGGAGGAAGTCCGGTCAGCGATCCGGAAACATGCGATCAATCCCAGGCTGCTCAAGCTAGAGCTCACTGAAAGTCTCCTCATAAAAAATATCGAAGAGACCGTCGCCACGATGACGGCATTAGGAAAAATGGGCATACATTTTTCTTTAGATGACTTTGGCACGGGCTATTCCTCGTTGCAATACTTGAAACAATTGCCGCTGAATCAACTGAAGATCGACCAGTCCTTTGTCCGGGATATCGCCACGAATAACGATGACCAGGCGATTGTGCGCACCATCATCGCGATGGCCTCAAGCCTGAAACTCAGCGTGATTGCCGAAGGGGTCGAAACGGAAGAGCAACGAGACTTTTTGTTAAGGAGCGGTTGCTCTCATTTTCAAGGGTATCTGTTCGGCCAGCCCCTGCCGATTACACAATTCGAGGCTGGGTTAGCTGGGTTAAAGCAGATAATATCGGGTTAGTCACAAAAGATAGTTTGAGGCTAGACGGCAGCGATCCATCACCCTTTTCTAGAGTATTTTATTGATTTTATGGAGCCAATGGCGGGATTCGAACCCGCGACCTACTGATTACGAATTCTAAAGTCCGCTATTTTCTACTGATTGCTTAACCTTAACGAAGCTTTACAAACCAATACGTTCAGCCTATCATAGCCTTAACGGGGTTACACGAAATTTACTCAAATTTGCTCTATTGTGTAACCCCGGCGTAACCCCGGCATCATTTTGTAACCCCAGAAGGCGGCGATATGGCAGAGAAGAAAATCAATTTCACCAAGGCGGTTCTCGATGCCTTGCCATTACCCGACGCAGGCAAGCGCGACACCTACCACGACCTGAAAACCAGCGGCCTACAGTTGCGCGTTACCAGTAACGGGGTAAAGACCTTTTCGCTTTTCCGGCGAGTAAAGAATGGCAGTCCCGAGCGTGTAACCCTGGGGCGATACCCCGACATGACTCCTGAGCAGGCCAGAAATGAGTCGGTCAGGCTGAACGGACTGTTGGTACAAGGCATCAACCCCAACACCGACGCCAGAGCCTTAAAGACCGAAACCACCCTGCAAGAGCTGTTCGACGAATTTCTGAAACACCGACGTAATAAGCGCGGCGCGTTCCTGTCCGAGGTAACCAAGCGCAGTTACCGATACGACTTCGCTCTGTATCTGGAGAAATGGGGTAAGCGCAAACTGTCGCAGTTCAAGGACACCGACTTCAGCAAATTACACGCCGATATCGGCAAGGAGCATCCGACCACGGCGAACCGAGTCATTGCGATGGCGTCGAGCCTGTTCGGCTATGCCGCCGAGCGCAAATTGTTCAAAGGCGCGAATCCGGCGCAGGGGATCAAGAAGTTTCCCGAAACCAAGCGCGATCGCTTTCTGCAATCGGACGAGTTGCCCGCGTTTTTCAAGGCGCTGGCCGAAGAACCGAACGACACTTTTCGCGATTATTTTCTGATTGCGCTGCTGACCGGAGCACGGCGGTCGAATGTTCTGGAAATGGCGTGGAGCCAGATCAATCTGGAGCGGGCCGAGTGGCGCATCCCGACCACCAAAAACGGCGAACCTCAGACTGTTACCCTGTCCCCGGAAGCTGTCGAAATCCTGCGTAATCGGCAAGGCTGTCATGCGGTATGGGTTTTTCCCGGCGCCGGCGCGACCGGCCACATCGTTGAACCCAAAAAGGCATGGGCTAGAGTTCTGGATCGGGCCGGGCTTGATAACCTACGGATTCACGACCTACGCCGCACGCTGGGGAGCTGGCAGGCCAAGACCGGCGCATCCCTGGCGATTGTCGGCAAGAGCCTTAACCACAAGTCGCCATCGACCACGGCCATTTATGCCCGGCTGGACCTTGATCCGGTTCGGGAATCGGTCGAGCGGGCCACCGGCGCCATGCTGGCGGCCGGCGGCTTGAAAGCATCGGGCGAGATCATTCCCATTAACAAGAGGAAACAAGCATGATGACTTTAGAGTTAGACGACGAAACTGCCATACTCTTGGCGCAACTGGCCAAACAGGAGCATATCGGGGCGGTGCAGTTGGTCAAGAAGGCCCTGGAAGAACATGCAACCGCCATGCGAAACGCGGCACAACCCAAGGATGAATTTTTGACGGAATTTATCAAGACCCTTCCCGATTTGCCATCCTTCCAAGGCGATCCAGTGGACATTCAAAAGGCGATGCGGGATGAGTGGGATTAAGTATCTGTTCGACACCAATGTCATTCTGGGAATGTACCGGAAGGACGCCGCTATTCTGCAGCTATGCGCGACCAAGGCAATCACATTGCCTGAATGCGCCTACAGCGCCATAACGCGCATGGAGTTGCTTGGATTCCCTGGAATCACATTAGAGGAAGAACGCGCTATTCATAACCTGCTGGAGCGAATGACGCATTTAAGCCTGACGCCAATGATCGAGGATTTGACGATTCAAATCCGGCGACAACACCGCTTAAAGCTGCCCGACGCAATCATTGCCGCGACCGCTAAAGCGCATAGCCTGGCATTGCTGACGCTGGACAAGGAACTGGCGGCCAAGGCGGTTTAACCCTTTTGACCGGATAGGCCGACGGGCTGACAAGGCGGATTCATCACCCGCTTTCCGGTTAATCCCTGCGTGATGATTGCACTTTGATGGAGTGTTGCTAATGCTATTTGGCGAACCCAGCCATGAACCAATGTGGCCGCCTAGACCTGGCTTATTGATAACCCTGGCTCCAGAATACGTCAGAGGTATAAATTTTAATGAACAAGAGAATTGGAGCATTGAAGAATGGCGAGCTTATGCGCGTTATCTTGAAGAAAAAGGCCAGCAATTTATTGCTGAGTTGAAAAGAGAACGAGACGTTGCGCGAATTGCACTTACCATAAAAGAACGGAAGGCCAGTCGCAGGAAGAAGAAAAAGTACGAGTCACCCAAGGATGAGATGATTGACATATTAACCGCTAGGACAATATCCCATCAACGCGGGGGGCTGCTTACCGCACTCTTTTCTGATGCCCCATTAATAAACGGGGCCTCTGCTTATTCAATAAAACCCAAACGCGGCCGGCCGAAAAGCGAGAATTTACAGTCCGTGAAATACGCGCGGCTTGTCCTGCGAAAGAAAGCAGAGCTTGAAACCCAAGGAAATCGGTCGACCGATGAACAAGCATTGGAGGCGGTTTGTGAAGACTTGAACCTGTCCAGAATGCAAAGACAATTGGTTATGAGCAGGAAGAAAACGATATTCAACAACATCCCCAAACTGCGCCGATCCTGATAATTAAGCAAAGGTCAGGTTTTCGTTTTTATGGGAAAACTTGACCGCTAGAGTAGCGCCATTGTTTAACTAAACCAAGCAGGTTTTAACGATGACGCAACCAGCACAATCAACACTTTTCCCACCTAAGCAAGCGGCTGATTATTTGGGCGTTTCTGTCGGAACGCTAGAAGTCTGGCGCTGCACTAAGCGATACCCTTTGCCCTATGTGAAAGTCGGGCGACTGGTGAAATATCGCCAAGCCGATCTTGATGCCTTCCTGGAGTCGCGCACTGTTGGCGCGGATTCCGACACGCAATAAAAAACCCCGAGCCTATAACCATAGGCCGGGGTTCCTGATCAAAACCGCAAATTCAACGCATTGAAATTATAACGGTTTTTGATGACGGATGCACCGGCAAACAGGAATTTTGCCATGATTGAAAAACTGATTACCCGACTCGATGGAGTCAAAAATATGGGCCATGGTAGATATACCGCGAAATGCCCAGCACACCCTGATAAATCGCCATCCCTGACCGTGGCCGAGAAAGAAGGCTGCGTTATTTTTCACTGTTTTGCAGGGTGCCCACCTGCCGATGTTCTAGCCGCCGTGGGCCTGACGTTTGCAGACCTTTATCCCGAGAATCCGAGTTATCACAAAGGCCAGAGATCGGCAGCGTTCAACGCTTATGATGTACTCAAATGCTTGGCGCGTGAGGCCGGGATCGTGACACTTGCGGCGGCTCAGGTATCGACCGGTCACCCGTTGACCGCGGCAGACGCCGACCGCGTGGCGCTGGCGCATGAGCGTTTGCGCGATGCGGCGCTGTTGATGGGGATTCGGCTATGACGGAATATGTTTCTGGCATTGAACAATACTTCGACCAAACCCAAGCGAAGAGCGAAAAGGGCGACAAATGGCAGGCGCCGCAACCCTTGCCGGAAGGCTTGCCGCCGGTTGCCACTTTCGATTTCGCCCTGTTGCCGGGCACGCTACAGCCTTGGGTTCAAGATATTTGCGAGCGGGTACAGTGCGCACCCGATTACGTGGGCGTAGCTGTCGTGACGGCCTTGGGTTCGGTCATTGGGCGCAAGCTGGGGATCCGGCCGCAAACCCAAACCGATTGGACGGTTACGCCGAACCAATGGGGCCTTGTAGTTGGGCGGCCTGGCGTGTTGAAAAGCCCGGCAATGGAAGCGGCACTTTCCCCGCTCAAGCGTTTGGCTGCTGAAGCAACCAAGGCGCATGAAGCGGAAATGGCCGATTACAAGGCGCGGGCGACATTGTTCAAGTTGCAGCAGGAAAGCGCGGCGGCCGACGTAAAAAAGAAACTGGCAAAAGGCGGCGCTACCGAAATGGAATTGTTGTGCACGCTGCACGTAGAAGAACCCGATTTACCGGCCTTGCGGCGCTATATCGCCAACGATACGACGGCGGCGGCGCTGGGCGAGCTGCACCGGCAGAACCCTAACGGCTTGCTGGTCTACCGTGATGAATTGGTTTCGCTGCTCAAATCTCTGGATCGGGAAGACAACGCCGAGGCACGCGGCTTTTACCTGACCGGCTGGAATGGCGATAGCGCCTATACGTTCGACCGGATTACGCGCGGCTTCAACCTGCATATTCCCGCCGTCTGTTTGTCGCTACTGGGATCGACGCAGCCGGGGCGGATTGCCGATTACATCCGGCAGGCAGTGCGCGGAGGATCGGGCGACGATGGCTTGATTCAGCGCTTCGGCTTGTTGGTTTGGCCGGACAACGGCAGCGACTGGAAAAATGTTGACCGCTGGCCGGACAGCACCGCCAAAAACGAAGCCTTCCGCGTATTTGAACGGCTGGACCGTTTCGAGCCGATGACCATCGGCGCGGCGCAGGATACCGATTACAACGGCGAACCGGACGGCCTACCTTACTTGCGCTTCGATGAAGACGGACACGGCCTGTTCTTGGAATGGCGCACCGATCTTGAGGCCAAGTTACGCGGCGGCGATCTTCACCCAGCGATGGAATCCCACCTTGCCAAATACCGCAAGCTGGTTCCGGGCCTGGCGTTGATCCTGCATCTTGCCGATGGCGGCACCGGGCCGGTTTCAGAACGGGCGACGCTGCAAGCCCTAGCATGGGCGGAATATCTGGAAACGCACGCGCTACGGGCCTATGCCAGCGTGACGACTCCAGAAATATCGGCAGCGAAGGCGATCATTCAGCGCTTACGTAAGGGCGATCTGGCTAAGTCTTTTTCAAGCCGCGACGTATGGCGGCCGGGCTGGGCGATGCTATCGGATCGGGAACAAGTGGCGGACGCCTTGCGGCTGTTGGTTGAGTTGGACTGGATCAGCGAAACCCGGAAAGAAACCGGAGGACGCACCGCGACGGTCTACGCCGCCAATCCAAGAGGGCTTGCCGTATGAGCTACCTTGACCGATTGAAAGACCAAAATTCAGAAAAACAAGCAACTAAGGCACTGTCAAAACTGCCAAAAGCCCCTTATGACAGTTTTGGCAGTAGCCAAATAGCTCATTTTTCCGAAAACACAATGTCTTCAAGCACCGATACCGTGCCAGCGATCGACGACCGGCAACATTGCCGGGAGTGTATGAATCTTCGGAACAGCTGCTGCATCCGCCAACGGTTCCGGCCGGTCGATGACATTCCAAGACGTTGCGAGGATTTCATGGGCTATCCGGCACCCACGGAGCCGCCAAAACTGCCAAAAGGCCGCATGGTGAGCGAAGCCGCCCACAACGCCACCGGTCATTACTTCAAATGGCTGATAACCCGGCAGGACGGCACACAGTTCTATTCATGCCAGATACCAAGGATGACCCTGCACGAAATCCGCATCCAATACTACGACGCAGCCGCCATCGAGCCAGTCGAAAACGAGGGCTATTCCAATGACGAATGATCTTGAGAAAAAACATGAAGAAGAGCTTTGGGCAATGTGGGGCAATTACATCACCGCCGCCGGCCGGATCAAGAAAGAGATCGATAGACGGCAACGGATACCACCGTTCAAGCGTCCGGGATTCAAAAAGCCCCAGCACAGCCGGTAAAATGAACAGTGTTTAATTAGCAGCATCGAATGCTGAAAAAGGAGGAGTAAAACACCATGCCATCACCCCGATTCAAATCTGGCATTTCTGGCAATCCAGCAGGAAGACCAGCCGGAAAAACCCCTGGCGCACAGATTCGCAAGGCCATCGAAAAGCGTAAGGATGAGATTCTGCAGGCCGTAATCGAGGCGGCCATTGCTGGGGACATGCAAGCCTGCACGATGCTGCTCGACCGGATCACACCGCCCTTGAAGCCGGTCGCCGCGCAAATCGCGCTATCGGTGCCGGATGGGGCGGGATTGTCGGAACAAGGCGCAGCGGTCGTTACAGCGGCGCTGTCTGGGCAGATTCCACCGGATATTGGCAGCCAGCTCATTACCGCGCTGGCGGCGCAGTCGAAAATCATTGAGATCGACCAATTAATCAAACGGGTGGAAGCCCTGGAGCAAAAGAAATGAGCATCAAAACAAGACTAGAAAAACTGGAGCAGCTGCAGCACACGAGATTGCCGACCGCCGGCCGCGTGATCGTCGAAGCCCACGAAGCCGGCCAAGCGGCAGCGCGATGGCTGGCGGAAAATCCGGGGAAGCCACTGCCTGACCTATTGGTCGTTCGCGAGATCATGGACCCACCGACGGCGGCGCTTGGGTCGATGTGATATGTAACGTCAAGCCTGCCAAATTTTATTGACACACAAGCTCAAGCAGAGCTATTCTTTCCTGGCGGTCCCTGTTGGCCGCCGGGAATCTCACCCCGCTTTAATCAACAAGATGCCGGCGCATCTGATGCGCTATTTTTTTGCCTATCGGTTTTACGGTACGGGATACCTGTATCGTTTGCATGATGGTGGGTTGGTACAGGCCGCCTTCGGGCGGGCCGTTTCCTTGTTGAGCGGTAGTGAGATCCTGTATCAGTCCACCGCCCAATCTCACAGGCGGCGGTCTTCTCAGCTATCAACAAGGAGCCATCCCAATGACCACCCCAACCAATCCTTTCCCGCATCGTTTCGACACGACGCAAGCCTACGATCCCGTTCATGTTAAGGCTCCCGCCAGACGGGACTATAAGCCCGAAGTCAAACCCTTATCTCTTTCCGAACTGCCATTTGTCTATCGACCCAAACGCGGCGCCAAGAACGCCAGCAATTGGTGCGTTACGCCGATAGATGACTACGGCCTGGCGTGCGAAATTGGCCGGGAATACGCCGCACACTTCGCCCAATACATGAAAGATAACCCGTGCCTGGTCGGCTCGAACGTCCTGGGCTACATCATTGAAGACATCGACTTCAAGGACAACTCGGATGCGAAGGGCTACTGGGTAGGATTCTTTTCGCACTTGGAGCGCCTGATCTATGCTCAAGCTCAGCGTATGGACGTGTTTGCAGACGTGGATCGGGTCAACGCCTCCTATGCCGAAGTCGTGGGTAAGGCAAGGGCGAAGCCGAAAGATTGACCAAGCGCTACACCAACGAAGCCCGGCAAGTCCGGGCTTTTTTGTATCAATGATAGAAGGGCTACTGCTTAAAACTTCTCACTACGTATTTTTCAATTTTGCTTGACGGCTCAATTTCGGTTGATCCAACGAACCTATCTCCAAAGTCTACCCAAACTTTCAAAAAGTAGACTTCCCCTTTTTCAAAAGTGAAGTTTGAGATTTGTCTAATAAGTCCTGCATCCGCATACAATTGATGCTTGCCTGGATTTACTTTTATCTTAAGCGGTTTTTCGGATGTGACTGTGCCTTGTAATTGGTTGTCGACATAGACCTTAAATTCGTCATTAATCCCCTGTTCGTGATAGATAACTAAAGTCGACTCGTCGTCTGATAACGGAGTGGCATCAACAGGAACGGTTATTATTGTGCTGCAGCCAACCAATAATGAGAGAATCACTGAAAGAAAAATTATCTTATGCATTGTAACCTGCCTTTTTAGGGAAGTCAGGGCAACCCCAGTTTTTTTATACCTTAACTGATCCGTTTACCGATCATTTTGCCCACGTCATAACACTGATTATTGCCAAGGCCAGCGCTCAAATAAGTCCCGGCCAGAGTTTTTGCGTACCCATACTTATCGAGATTTATAGTGCCGATCATTTCAGCATGATTGTTGTTGTCGGCATAAAAAAAAGCATCAAAAGACAATTGGTTCAAACCGATAAATGATACCTTCAAATCGGCCACAAAATCGGGCGTTGCTTTTACAGCATCAAAGAAAACTGACGCAGATGATTCGGTATCAAAGCGAATGAAAAACTTTCTGCTGTTCGAGCGGTTTAGCTTGAGCGGACGAAGCCCTGGGCAATACTCTGTGCCCGAGATAATCGTAAGCGCAAAGGTTTCGCCAGTAGCATACGCATTCCCCGCAATCGCAAATATCAGCACAGCCAGTAACTTTTTCATAACGCCCGTCCTTCGTTGATTTGAAAGCGGCGAGTTTAGCATAGGATGAGGATAGCGATAAAATCACCCTGGCGGATCGGGAGCGGCGGCGGTTGAATCTGGATCAGTCAAAAGGCTTTGCTAAATCTGGAGTGTAACCCCGGCGTAACCCCAAATATCAATAAGGGTTAGGGTTATTGTATAACTTATTGATTTTATGGAGCCAATGGCGGGATTCGAACCCGCGACCTACTGATTACGAATCAGTTGCTCTACCGACTGAGCTACATCGGCTTGGTGAAGGGGCTTTTGAAGAGCTGCATATTAAACCATAGATGGTGCTTTATTTTAAGCCCTTTCTGCAAGATTTTTATCGAGATGCAGCGCTAAAAACTCCGGGATCCTTTGTTCCAGCCAGTAGCGTGGCCGGAAAGGGTAGGCGCCGGTAACGAAGCCGACATGGCCGCCGTTTTGGGCGATTTCCAGATGGACGCTGGGCGACAGCTCATGTGCTTCGGGCAGCACTTCGAGAGTCATGAAGGGATCGTCGGCGGCTTGGATGACTAAAGTCGGCACCGCGATCGACTTGAGAAACTGACGGGAACTGGACCGCTGGTAGTAGTCGTGTACGTCGCGGTAGCCGTGCAGCCTTGCGACGACGATATCGTCGTATTGCCAGAACGAGTCGATTTCGGCGAGGTTGCCGAGCTGTCTGATTTTTTCGGCTTCCGCCTCGATCCCGAGCGTTTCCAGATGCTGCAGTTTCAAGCGGACGTACTGCTTGAGCTCGCTTAGCAGATTTCCACGGTAAATTTTCGAAAATCCCCGGTCGAGTTTACTCGCGCAGACGCTCAGCACCAGCGGCACCGAAACCGCAATCGCAGCGAACAGGCTGAGACGGTCGCTCTGTTCGCCGAGCCATTTCAGCAGCACGTTCCCCCCCAGCGAAAACCCGATCGCGGCCATCGGAGTTTCCGGTTCGCGCTCGCGCAGGGTCCGGTAAAGGAAATGGATGTCTTCGGTTTCGCCGGAATGGTAGCAGCGCGCCAGGCGGTTCGATTCGCCGCTGCAGCCGCGGAAATTCAGCGCGACGGTGCGCAGGCCCATTTTCGCCAGGGTGTGCTGCAAGCCCTTGATGTAGCCGGACTCCGAGCTGCCGGTTAGACCGTGCAGCAGGATCACGATCGGTTGCCCGGTTTCGCCGCAGTGATCGATATCGAGAAAATCGTTATCCGGCGTGGTTAAGCGTTCCCGGCGCAACGCGCGGGGCGGTTTAGTCGTCCGGAAATAAGCCGGGAAGATCGTTTGCAGATGGGCATTTTTCAGCCACCAGGCCGGTTTGAAGGAACTGTGAATGATCATTCGAGGGACTTATGAAGCTGATGAGGTAGTTAGACAGGCCGATGCGGAAACCGGGGGATTTGAACAGTAGGCCTTCACACATTCTTCTGCGCCAAGCCCGCTTAAGCTAATTCCCTAGACCTCTTTCCAAACCTGCCGTGAATTTTCGTATTCTATCGGCTTGGCCTGGCGGTTGCCGTTTCGTTTCTTTGCAAAATTGTCGCACGGCCTTTGCATTGAGGATAAACTCTGCCGACAACATGCTCTTAAATCGATAAGGAGGCGATATATGATGATGAATATACCCAATATTTTCCAGGTTTTCATTCTGGGACTCTTTCTGTTCCTGCCGGTTTGCCTGATCTATCGCAAGGCCGGTTTTCATCCCGCTTGGGCCGCGTTGGTGTTTTTGCCGGTTTTCGGCATGCTGCTGGTTTTTCTCCAGTTGGCGCTTTTGCCGTGGCCCAATCGCCGCAGCGAGCTGGAGCGTAAATTATGACCTTGCTATTTTATATTCTGTTGCCGATCTATGTCGGATTTTGTCTTTGGCTGGGTTTCCGGATCATCCGGAAAGCCGGTTTCGACGGTTGGTGGACCTTGATGCTGCTGCTTCCGGTCGTCAATATCGTAATGATTTGGGTCTTCGCTTTCATGCGCTGGCCGGCTTTAAGAGAAGATGTCAAACAGGACTTGTAATACGGGATGAGACGCTGGCAATTCTGGATAGATCGGGGCGGCACGTTTACCGACCTGGTGGCCTTGAGCCCGGAAGGGCATATCGTGACTCGCAAACTGCTGTCGGAAAATCCCGAACGTTACCGGGATGCGGCGTTGCAGGGTATCCGGGAGATCTTGCGGTTGCCTGCCGGGGAACCGTTGGCGGAGTTCGTCGACTGCGTCAAAATGGGCACCACGGTCGGCACCAATGCCTTGCTCGAACGCAAAGGTGCGAGGGTCGCTTTGGCGATCACGCGCGGCTTGAAGGATTGTCTGAGGATCGGCTATCAGAACAGGCCGGACATTTTTGCGCTGAACATCTGCCTTCCCGAGCAATTGTACGAGACGGCGGTCGAGATCGATGCGCGGGTGACCGCGCACGGCGAAGTACTTAAGGCGCTGGATGCCGAACAAACGGGGCGGCAGTTGCAGGCCTTGTACGATCAGGGTTACCGGGTGCTGGCAATCGTGCTGATGCACGCTTGGCGCTACCCCGAACACGAACGGCTATTGGCTGGGATTGCCCGCCAAATCGGCTTTACGCAGGTGTCGGTTTCGCACGAAGGCAGTCCGCTGATGAAGATCGTCAGCCGGGGCGATACGACGGTAGTCGATGCGTATTTATCGCCATTGCTCAAACATTATGTGTCCCAGGTCGCCGAAGATTTGAGTAATCCGAAGAGTTATCCAGGAAGGGAAGGGCTCCAAGTCGGCAAATCGACAGCGGAGAAGGGAGGTCAGCCGCGCCTGATGTTCATGCAGTCGAACGGCGGGCTAACCAAGGCGCATGCGTTTCAAGGCAAGGATTGTATTCTTTCAGGACCGGCCGGCGGCATCGTTGGAGCAGCAGCGGTAGCCGAACGGGCGGGCTTCGGCAAAATCATCGCCTTCGACATGGGCGGCACCTCGACCGATGTCGCGCATTATGCGGGCGAACTGGAGCGCAGTTTCGAAACCGAGGTGGCCGGAATCCGGATGCGCGCGCCGATGATGGCGATCCATACGGTCGCGGCGGGCGGCGGCTCGATTCTGCACTTTGACGGGATACGGTACCGCGTCGGCCCGGAGTCGGCGGGCGCGAACCCCGGCCCAGCCTGTTACCGGCGCGGCGGGCCGTTGACCGTGACCGATGCGAATCTGCTGCTCGGCAAGCTGCCGCTGTTTCCGAGTGTTTTCGGCCCGAACGGCGATTTGCCGCCGGATGCCGAAAGGGTCCGGGAACTGTTCGGCGGCTTGACCGAACGTACCAATGCACAAACCGGCGATGCGAGCAGCCTCGAGCAGGTTGCCGAAGGCTTTGTGGACATCGCGGTCGAAAATATGGCGGCGGCCATCAAAAAAATCTCGGTGCAGAGAGGCTACAATGTCGCCGAATACACCCTGTGCTGCTACGGCGCGGCGGGCGGACAGCATGCCTGCAAGATTGCTGATCGTCTCGGCATGCAGACCGTGCTGCTGCATCCTCTGGCCGGGGTGTTGTCGGCTTACGGGATGGGGCTGGCCGATTTCCGAGTACTGAAGGAGCAGGCGCTGGAATTGCCCTGGGATGAGGTTTCAGAGGCTATTTTGCATGCCCGGCTGCAGGGGCTTGAAGAACAGGGCAGACAGGCGCTGAACGCGCAGGGCGTGGGTGATTTGCAGGTGCGAACCGTACGGCGTCTGCTGTTGCGCTTCCAGGGCACCGATACGAGTCTTCCGGTCGATGTTGCCGATAAGGCGGTGATGCTTGAGGATTTCAAACGGAAATACCGCCAACGTTTCGGGTTTTGCTATGAAGACCGCCCCTTGCTGGTCGAGACTGCGCTGGTGGAGTGTATCGGCAGCGAGGCATATGTGCTCGGCGCCGATGCCGTTCAGGCCGGAGGCAGTGGCCTTCCCGAGTCATTTACCTCGATGTTCAGCCACGGCCAATGGCATCGGACGCCGGTTTTTCACAGAGATAGTCTGCGGATTTCCGAATCTATCGACGGCCCTGCGATCATCGTCGAGCCGACCTCGACGATCGTGATCGAGCCCGGTTGGCGAGGCGAATTGCGCCAAGACGGCAATCTTCTGTTGAGCCGCGTGCAGCCGATCACGCGAGCTTATGCGACAGGTACCCGCGCCGATCCGGTGCTGCTTGAAATCTTTAACAAACTGTTCATGTCGATCGCCGAACAGATGGGATTCGTGCTGCAAAACACCGCGCATTCGGTCAACATCAAAGAGCGCCTGGATTTTTCCTGTGCGCTGTTCGACGCGGAGGGGCGGTTGATTGCAAACGCGCCGCACATTCCGGTGCATCTGGGCTCGATGGGCGAAAGCGTGCAGGCGTTGCTTCGGCGGCATCGGGACGACTGGAAGCCCGGCGATGTGTATTTGCTCAACTCACCGTACGCGGGCGGAACTCATCTGCCGGACATTACCGTGGTGACGCCGGTGTTTGCGCCGGGCGGTGAAGAATTGCTGTTCTTCACCGCCTCGCGCGGACATCATGCCGACATCGGCGGTATCTCACCGGGATCGATGCCCGCGCACAGTCGCCTCATCGAGGAGGAAGGCGTCTGCAGCGAAGGGTTCAAAATCGTCGAGCAAGGCCGTTTCCGGGAAGCCGAGCTGCGTGCTTGGCTGAGTTCCGGCACCTATCCGGCGCGCAATCCGGAACAGAATCTTGCCGACCTGCAGGCGCAGATTGCGGCGAACGAAAAAGGGGCGCACGAACTGCTGCAGATGGTCGAACATTATTCGCTGCCGGTCGTGCAGGCCTATATGCGCTATGTGCAGGACAATGCCGAAGCTTGTGTGCGCGCAGTGCTGGAAAAGCTGCCCGGCGGCTCGTTCGAACAGGTCATGGACGACGGCGCGAAGATCCGAGTAGAAATCAGCATCGATCGCGAGCAGCGCCGGGCGCGAATCGATTTTTCCGGCACTTCCGAACAACTCGCGAGCAATTTCAATGCGCCGGCGGCGGTGTGCAAGGCGGCCGTCCTGTACGTGTTCAGGACCCTGGTGCAGGACGATATCCCGTTGAATGCAGGCTGCCTGAAGCCGCTCGACATCATGATACCGGAAGGGTCGCTATTGAATCCGAGTTATCCGGCTGCGGTGGTCGCAGGGAATGTCGAAACCTCGCAGATGATCGTTGATACGCTGTACGGCGCATTAGGCGTTTTGGCCGCGTCGCAGGGTACGATGAACAATTTCACGTTCGGCAACGGCCGCTACCAGTATTACGAAACGATCTGCGGGGGCGCCGGTGCGGGCCGGGGCTTCGACGGTTGTTCGGCGGTGCACACCCACATGACCAACTCGCGCATCACCGATCAGGAAGTGCTGGAATGGCGTTTCCCTGTGCTACTGAATGAGTTTTCGATTCGCGAACACAGTGGCGGCGAGGGACGTTGGCGGGGAGGGGACGGCGCGGTGCGCCGGATCCGGTTCCTGGAGCCGATGACCGCAGGGATTCTATCCGGCCGCCGAAGGGCGGCGCCTTTCGGCCTCGACGGCGGTAAGGCCGGAATGCCCGGCGTCAATCGCGTGATCCGCCGCGAGGGGACGATTGAAGTCGTTCCGGGCTGCGCCCAAATCGAAATGGCATCGGGAGATCAGTTTCAAATCGAAACCCCGGGCGGAGGTGGATGCGGTTAGCGAAGGGCTGGGCGGTGGAGTGGAAAAGGGAAGAGTGTATCGAAGAATCGGCTTGAGTCATATGAAAATGGCTGTTCGGCTTCAATCCCAGAACCCTGGGACTTAGGATTGCCGAACGAATCCCCCGACCGCGCAAGGCAAGCTTTACCCGTGAATAGGTTTAGCATATGATTACACTGATTTGCTCTTTAATTATTAAAATAAAAGAAAGGTAACCTTAAACATGGCAAAAAATTTACTAGAACAGTTTCTTGATTTTGCGACAAGTAAACTGACCGGGCCGATAGGCAATGACATTTATATAAAGGAAGAAATGGAAGTGAATACTGGATTAACCGGCGTAGCAAGATATCTGGCCAAACAAGAGCAGGCGGCGCAAGCTGCGGCGGCGCTGACCGGCGTGGAAAAATATCTCGCTCGACAAGCCGCTGTCGCCAAACCGGCCGAGGCTCCGTCCGCTGCCGAAGCGGAAACGGCCGCCGCTCCGGTGGCGCAGGAACCGGCCGCGCCCATGTCGCGGGTAGCGCGCTATCTGGCCAGCCAGGAAGCGGCCGCCAAGCCGGCGGAAGCGGCAGCCGAGCCCGAGGCAAAAGCCGCTGAGCCTGTGGCTCCGGTTCAAGAGGCGGCGCCCATGTCGCGGGTGGCGAAATACTTGGCCAGCCAGGCGGCTGCGGCGAAGGCGGCCGTTGCCGAAGCGGTGGCCGCTCCGGCAGCGCCGGCTCCGGTGGCGCAGGAACCGGCCGCGCCCATGTCGCGGGTAGCGCGCTATCTGGCCAGCCAGGAAGCGGCCGCCAAGCCGGCGGAAGCGGCAGCCGAGCCCGAGGCA
>NZ_JAERVK010000010.1:168073-206380 GCF_016745425.1 Candidatus Methylomicrobium oryzae
GGCCAGCCAGGAAGCGGCCGCCAAGCCGGCGGAAGCGGCAGCCGAGCCCGAGGCAGAAGCCGCTGAGCCTGTGGTTGCCGAGGCAGCTCCGCAATCCGAAGCCATTGCCGAGGAAAAAACCGAGCAAGAAGCCGGCGCCCCGTTGTCCCGCGTCGCCAAATACCTCGCGGCGGTCGGCAAAGAGTTCAAACCGGCTGCCGCCAAAAAACCTGAAGCCGCATCCGAGCCGAAAGCCGAAACCGCTCCAGAACCCGAAGCGGAGCCGGCAAAGCGCACCGGCGTGAGCAAATATCTGGCAGGCCAAAACAAGTCAGTGGCAGAGTCCTCGGGCATTGCCTCAGTGGCGCAAGTGATCAAGGACCTCGGAAAGGTTGAAGAACCCTCGGAAACAATTGAAATAGCCGAGTCAGCAGGCGATTCGGATAACGTTGTCCGGTTGGATGACGGCAAACAATGCCAGGCGAGCACGGCGAAGGGAACACAGTGCAAAAACAAATCGAACCTGGGCCATATTCAGATATCGGTGAACGATCAAGACTATCGGTTCAGCGTGTGTACCCAACATAACAACGAAAATTTCAAACCTTTCGCGGAACTCTTGGAATCCTAAAATGGTTTTATCCGGCCTTTCGCAGTGAAACGCGAGAGGCCGTGTTTTCCTCTCCGTAAATCTACAGGTTCCTACCTGTAGACTTCCCGCTTAAAACCTGTCTTTCAAACGCCGGATTTCGGCAAATACCCGAACAGGCGCCGCATTTCTTAAGCCGATGGTCTCTTGAAGCGAGAAGCTGTCTTCTCTGAAAAACGGATTGGTGGCAAGTTCTTCGCCGATCGTCGAGGGTACGGTCGGAAGGCCTCGAGCCCGCAGTTCGTCCACTTGCCGCATTTTCTCAATCAGTGTCGGATTGTTCGGCTCCACCGTCAGCGCAAAGCGGCCGTTGGTTTGAGTATATTCGTGCGTGCAGTAGATGCGCGTATCGGCCGGCAGCGCTTTCAACCGCTGCAAAGAATCCCACATCTGCTCGGCGGTGCCTTCGAACAGGCGGCCGCAGCCCATCACGAACAAGGTATCGCCGCAGAATAAAAGCCGGTCGTCGGCGAAATGATAGACGACATGGCCGAGTGTATGGCCGGGAGTATACATTACGCGGGCGGTATGATTGCCGAGGGATATCGTGTCGCCTTCGGATACGCCCAGGTCAATGCCGGGAATCCGGTGGCGGTCGGCCGAAGGCGCAATTACGCAGCAGCCGGTCTGCTGTTGCAGCTCCAGATTGCCGCCGACGTGATCCCAGTGATGGTGGGTGTTCAAAATGCAGGTCAGCTTCCAGCCTTTGCTCGCCAATACGTCCAGCACCGGCCGCGCTTCGGCTGGATCGACCGTTGCGGTATCCCGGGACACCGGATCATGGATCAGGTAAATGTAGTTGTCGGTCAGGACCGGTACCTGGACGATTTCGAGCATAGGTCAGATTTTCAGCCGGTGAACGCTTGGATGCGGTTGGCGATGCCCTGGGCATCGAGGCCGCAGAGGGTGAGCAGTTCCTCGCGGGTGCCCTGTTCGACGAAGGCGTCGGGGAGGCCCAGGTTCAAGACCGGCATCAGGATGCGCTGGGCCTGCAGGAACTGGTTCACCGCACTGCCGGCCCCGCCCGCGAGCACGTTCTCCTCGACCGTGACCAGGATTTCATGGCTGTCGGCGAGCTCGCGGATCAAGGCTGCATCGAGCGGCTTCACAAAGCGCATGTTGGCGACCGTGGCGCCGAACTGCTCGGCCGCCTGGAGCGCCGGGGCGACCAGGCTGCCCCAGGCGAGGATCGCGATCTTGCTGCCCTGGCGGCGGATCTCGCCCTTGCCGAGCGGCAAGGCGGTCATCGTCTGCTCGACCGCCACCCCCGGCCCTTTGCCGCGCGGGTAGCGGACCGTGGCCGGGCCGTCATGGAGGAAGCCGGTGTAGAGCATCTGCCGGCACTCGTTCTCGTCGGCCGGCGCCATCACCACCAGGTTCGGTACGCAGCTGAGGTAGCTGAAATCGAAGCTGCCGGCATGGGTCGGCCCATCGGGTCCGACCAAGCCTGCCCGGTCCAGCGCGAACAAGACGTCCAGGTTTTGGATCGCCACGTCATGGATCAGCTGGTCGTAGGCCCGCTGCAGAAAGGTCGAATAGATCGCCACCACCGGCTTGGCGCCCTGGCAGGCCTGGCCCGCAGCCAGGGTCACCGCATGCTGCTCGGCGATCGCGACATCGAAATACCGGTCCGGGAAGCGTTCGGAGAACTTGACCAGCCCGGAGCCCTCGCGCATGGCCGGGGTGATGCCCAAGAGGCGCTCGTCCTGTTCGGCCATGTCGCAGAGCCAGCGGCCGAACACTTCGGTATAGGTCGGGTGCGGGGAGGGGGCCGACTTGGGCAGCGAGTCCTGGCGGGGATCGAAGGCGGGCACGCCATGGTAGGCCAAAGGATCCTTCTCGGCCGGGGCATAGCCCTTGCCTTTCTTGGTGACGATGTGCAGGAGGCGGGGGCCGGGCATCGCCTTCAGGTTCTCCAGGGTCGGAATCAAGACGTCCAGGTCATGGCCGTCGATGGGACCGATGTAGTTGAAGCCGAGCTCCTCGAACAAGGTCCCCGGCACCACCATGCCTTTAATGTGCGATTCGGTGCGGCGCGCGAGTTCCCAAACGGTCGGCATGCTGCTGAGCACCTTTTTACTCTCTTCCCAGGCTGACACGTAAAGCCGGCTGGACAGGATTTTGGCTAGGTAATTATTCATCGCCCCGACGTTCGGCGAGATCGACATCTCGTTGTCGTTCAGAATCACCAACACATTCGCATCCAGGGCCCCGGCATGGTTCATGGCCTCGTAGGCCATCCCGCCGGTGATGCTGCCGTCGCCGATGATCGCCACCATCTGTTTGTGCTCGCCATTCCGGGCGGCCGCGATCGCCATGCCCAGGGCGGCGCTGATCGAAGTGCTGGAATGGCCGACCCCGAAGGCGTCGTACTCGCTCTCGCTCCGGGACGGGAACGCGGCGATGCCGCCGAAGGTGCGGATCGTGGTCATGCGGCCTTTGCGGCCGGTCAGGATCTTGTGCGGGTAGGCCTGGTGGCCGACGTCCCAGACCAGTTGGTCCTCGGGGGTATTGAACACGTAGTGCAGCGCCACGGTCAGCTCGACCGTGCCGAGCCCGGCCGCGAAGTGGCCGCCGGAGACGCTGACCGTGTGGGTCAGGTACTCGCGCAACTCCTTGGCGAGCGGCTTGAGCTGATCCTTGTTCAGCTTGCGCAGGTCCGCAGGCAGATTGATCTGATCGAGCAACGGAAATTCGGTCGTGAGTTTCATATTAGTACAGGGGTTCGCGATAGAACATCAGAATAAGCCCCATTTGGAACAGAGCTGCAACGGAAACGAAGCCGGCAATATCCTTGCCGGGCTTTTCGAGCTTTAGTTCGAGCCAGCGGCCGGTGGCGAGGATCAGCGCAAATACGCCCATCGCAGTATGACCGACCTGGATCAGAAAGGCGCTTTTGGCCTGAAAGCCGACGTGCGAATGGGTCAACAGCATCAGTCCTCCGAAAGCTGCCAGCAACGGAAACACCAGCGGCAGGCGCGAGTTTTGATTGCTCTGCATGCGCGCCCGGATTTCAATCATACCGAGCACAAAGACCAGCAGGGTTGCGATCCGGTGCTGCAGGACTTCGCCGTTGTTGAATGTACTTTCCCAGAAGCCGATCGGGCCCAGAGGCCAAGTTTCTGCATCGCTGCGGAAGAACAGGAAAATTCCGAGCAGCACGAAGCCGAGCGGCCAGAATTTGATCGACTCGAAAAAGCGATTGAGGAAGGGGGCTGGCGATTTCAGATAGGACAGCATCGCGAAGAAGCTCATTACAGTCAGGAAGATGCCGGCGATATTGTGGTTGTAATTCGACCATTCGGTTGCGGCAATCGAAGGCACTTGGCCGATGATCGCAACTCGGCCCGCCTCGCCCGCAATCAGCGCGGTGTGAGTCGGCGACGTGGTGCGCGGGATGGCCGGCTTGAAGGTTTCCAGAACTTCCTGCCAGGTGGCGGTCAGGCTCGGGATGTCGATTGCCGGCGGCTGGGAGGCCAGACTGGCCGCAGTAAACAGCAATGTGACCAGGATAAAGGTTTCGGCTTCAATATAATAAGGCACACCTCGATTCAGGCGGGTGGGATTGCCGCTGATCCCGTAAGCGAGCACCGCACTGCGGTTCAGCCAGGCCAATCCCAATGCGAGCGACAGCAGCGCGATCTTGACCATTAAGAGATTGCCGTAACCGGTGCCGACCAGGCCGTTCCAGGTCGTGATGTATTGCAGTGCGATCGGTGCCCCTGAAATCAGCAACAGGCTGACCGAGGTAATCCCGAAGATCGAAAAGCGTTTGAGAAGGAACGGCCATAAATCGGCTTGAATCTGCCCTCGGTATCTCAACAGCCAGACGTTGACCAATTGAAATACGCCGCCGATCCAGGCTGCGGCAGCCAACTGGTGCGCGACGGTTAGCGACATCAGCATCACTCGGTTGTCGAAGCGGCCTGCCGCATGGACCAGCCAGGCGCCGGAAATGATCATCGGCAGCGCGACAAGCATGGCGGCGATCCAGTGTTTTTGCGACTCGGCATGCGCTCGCAATATGCGCTGGCAATAAAAAGCCGCCGCCAGAGCCAAGACGGTGCGAATCACGCCGCCGATGAATTGGGTGGTCGAAGCGAACTCGGGAAAAGGCCAGCGTTCGAGTACCGCCGTCATCAGCCAGACTTTCAGAACGATCTTGAAAAGCTGGGCTCCGGCCAGATAAAAGCCGCCTTTGTACAACAAGGTGATTGTCGTATCCAAATGCACGGCATTGTATCCGTGTTGCCGTTCCCAGGGACGCAACACGAAAAGCCCCCAGAACAAGCTGCCTACCATGAGACAAAAACAAATGAGGTCGAGTCCGCCGATCAGCGAGTCGAGAAAGTCCGCTATGCCTGCCATAAACTAAAAAACTTATTGTGCTACAGAAAAATGAATTACGTCTTCGGTCAAATGGCCGTCGGCGGCAAAGACCTTGAACTTGATCGCGTAATCGCCGGGCTCAAGCGCCGGTACTTCGACGACGAGCTGGCCCTGTTTTTCGCCGTTGCCGATCTTCAGCAGTTCGTGCGTATCGCCTTTACGGACCAGAAATACTTGCGACAGGCCCAGTTCGATCTGCGAATTGAAAGTCATCACGACCTTGTCCGGCCGATTGGCGCGGATAGGCTGCATTTTCAGCGAATAATCGGTCACCACCGCATGCGCGGCCGCCGGATCTACCTGGCACAGGGTCCATGCCATTAAGCACAGTTTCAGTAATGTTTTCATCTCACGATTCCTCTTATTTGCCGCTTTTGCCTTTCAGCGCATGGCTGGCCAGATTCTTACCCAAGTCCCAGATCGCGCCGGAAATCTGATGGGTATCGGAGATCGTCTTGTCGAACGCCGCGATGATATGGTCGCGATCTTTCTGCGTGAGATTCAACGGCGGCAGCAGTTTGACCACGTTCATGCCGTGGCCGGCCACCTGCGACAGAATCCGGTGTTCCTTGAACAGCGGAATCGTGATCATCTGGCAGAACAGGCCTTTGTTCGCCGCTTCGAGCATCGCCCAGGCCGCTTTCAAGGTCAGGCTTTTCGGCGCATGGAACTCGATCGCGATCATCATACCCTTGCCGCGCGCTTCCTTCAGGAATTCGAATTTCGAGGACATCGCATTCAGCGTCGCGATGATGTCGTCGCCCACTTTCGCGCTGTTTTCGACCAGATTTTCTTCCTGCATCACGTTCAGCGTCGCAAGTCCTGCCGCCATCGCCATGTTGTTCTTCGAGAAAGTCGAACCGTGCACTACCGCGCGATCCATCCGGTTATAGACGCTGTCCATGATCTTCGTGGTCATCGCGACGCCGCCGACCGGCACGAAGCCGCCTGATAGGGCTTTCGCCATGCAGATCATGTCAGGCTTCACGTTCCAGTGCTCGATCGCCCAGAATTTGCCGGTACGGCCGAGGCCGGTCTGCACTTCGTCCGCGACGAATAACGTGCCGTATTTTTTGCATATTTTTTCGACTTCGGACAGATAGTTATCGTCCGGAAGGTTCACGCCTTTTCCCTGAATTGGTTCGACGATAAAGGCCGCGACATCCTTGCCGCTCAAGGCCTGTTCGAGCGCGGCCAGATCGTTGAACGGGACCGCGCTGCAGCCTGGCAGCAGGGGGCCGAAGCCTTCCCGGAAGATCGGTTCGCCGTTCAGCGACAAAGCGCCCATCGTGAGGCCGTGATAGGCATGTTCACAGAACACGATTTTCTCGCGCTTGGTTGTGTAGCGGGCAAATTTGATTGCCGCTTCGACCGCTTCGGTGCCGGAGTTGCAGAAGAACATCTTGGTCAGGTTGTCCGGCGTGGTTTTCAGGATTTCCTGCGCCAACAGCCCGCTCAGCACCGAAACATCCAATTGCACCAGATTCGGCAACTCCAGAGTCAGGGTTTCATGCAGTGCGCTGATCACAGTCGGATGGTTGCGGCCGATCGCGAACACGCCGAAGCCGCTTAGAAGGTCCAGGTATTCGTTATCGTGCTGATCGTAAAGATATTGGCCGACGGCGCGTTTGTAGTGGCGGTCGTAGCCGATCGTTTTCAAAACCCGAACCATCTGGTTGTTCAGAAACTGTTCGTGCAGATCGAACTTATCGGTGCTGTGTTGAGCGAAAAGCTCGGCGATGCTGAATGACATAATGAGCGGTCTTTCGTTAATAGTTATCGGGTGGGCAAAAGCTTTTAAAAAATAGCCGGTCAAGAGGCTTGCCGGTCGGCAGATAGACAGTTGAATTCGGCGATCGATTCAAGCCGGCCGGCGGCCTGTTTCAAGGTCTGTTTAGCCTTGTTGAAATAAAGGCCGAGTTTAATCAGGCTCGGCAATTGCGCAGGGTGGAGAAGCAGATAGCCTAACAATTTGCCGATCGCGATTTCGCCGTCGACATTGGTTGCATATACGACCGCTTCCGGCAAACCCATGCCGGCAGGATCGGCGATCGCACGAATCGCCAGGAAAGGCAAACCGCGCTTGTGCGCGACTTTCGCGATTGTGCTGCTTTCCATATCCAGGGCCAGGGCGCCTGTAAAAGAATGCAGTTGTTTTTTGGCGTTGCCGGAGGTGACGACCGTGTCGCTTTCGGTCAAAAGGCCGGTATGCAGAGCGGCCTGTTTGTGCCGGCCGATAAATGCTTCGGCAAACACCGCTTGGGTATGGTTCAGCCAGTCCTGATTGACCCTGATTTCTTCATTTTCGGAGTCGAGCAGACGGTCCGCAAGCGTCAGGTCGCCCGCCCGTAAAGACGGTTCGAGCGCCGCGGCGCAGCCCCAGCTGATCAGCCGGGACGCGCCTTTCGAGATTAATAGCTCGGCTGCCGCCGCCGCATTCTTCGGACCCATGCCGGCACAGGCGACCAGAATCTTGTCGCCGATGAACACGCAATGGCCCTTGTCGATGCGCTTGGCGGTCAGTGTGACGATTTCTTCGGGCAGGGCGACAACGATACCGGTAATCACGGCTTGGCTAACTCATTGCGGTAACGCGCCAGCGCCCATAGCGGGAAGAACTTGTCGTAACCGTGATATTTCAGGTAAAACACGCGCGGGAATCCGGGCGCGGTAAAGCATTTGTCGTTCCAGAAGCCGTCGGCCTGCTGTTTGCGCAACAGAAAGTCGACGCCGGCCTTGACTTCCGGGCTTTTCGTTTCGCCGGCTGCGATCAGGCCGAGCACCGCCCAAGCGGTCTGGAACGCGGTGCTGAACCGGTATTTGCCGCTGAAACCGGTGTCGTGGTAGCTGAAATTGTCCTCGCCCCAGCCGCCGTCTTCGCGTTGGATGCTTTTCAGCCATGTTACGGCTTTGGTATACATCGGATCGTCTTTCGGCAGGCCGGTCTGTTCGAGGCCCAACAGTACCGACCAGGTACCGTAAATGTAGTTGGTGCCCCAGCGGCCGAACCAGGAGCCGTCGGCTTCCTGTTCGCGGCGCAGGTATTCGATCGTGCGCTCGAGTGCCGGCAGATATTCCTTCTGCTCTTCCGCGATCTTCGCCATTAGCATCGCGCAGCGTGCACTGACGTCGGCGGTCGGCGGGTCGAGCAGCGCGCCGTGGTCGGCGAACGGAATCTCGTTCAGATAATAATTGGTATTATCGGCATCGAAGGCCCCGTAGCCGCCGTTTTTCGACTGCATGCCTTCGATCCAGCGAGTCGCGCGTTGAATCGGTTCTTCCATATCGGGCAGGCCGGAATCCGCCATCGCGAACGCGACGACCGCGGTGTCATCGACATCCGGGTAATGGGGGTTGTTGAACTGGAACGCCCAGCCACCGCCCGGCAGGTCCGGTTTCGCGACCTGCCAGTCGCCTGGCTCGTCCTTCAATTGCTTGGTTTTGAGCCAGTCGTAGGCTTTCGTCAGGCTGTCCTTGTTACCGTTCCGATTCGCTTCCTGCAGCGCTAACGCGGCCAGACCGGTATCCCAGACAGGCGACAGGCAGGGCTGGCAATAGGCATCGTTTTCGTTGATTACCAGCAGTTTGTCTATCGATTGGCGCGCGATCACGACATTCGGGTGGTCTTCGGGGAATCCAAGAAGCAGCATCGATTCGTAGGCATTGACCATGGCCGGAAAAATGCCGCCGAGCCCGTCCTCGCCGTTCAGGCGTTCGGTAAACCAATCCAGCGCTTTCTGGATCGCACGCTCGCGCATTGTTTTCGGGATCAGCGGCGCGGTCAGGCGGCCCAATTTGTCCAGTCCCAGGAAGATCTTGTTCAGCAGCGTTCTTTCCGGGAAATAATGCTTTTCTTCGTCGGGATGGACGGTGAACAGTTCGAGCACGTTGACCTTATGCGGATTCTTGGCTTTCGCCTGCATGCTGCACAGGATGAACAGCGGCACCATCACGGTTCGGGACCAGTACGACACCTTGTCCAGATGGAACGGGAACCATTTTGGGAATAACATGATTTCGACCGGAATATACGGTACGCCGCGCCACGGCAATTGTTCGAAGGTCGCCAGCGCGATCCGGGTGAATACGTTCGCTTTCGCGGCGCCGCCTTGGCTCAAAATCCATTCGCGCAGACGTTTCATATGCGGCGCGTCGATATCGTCGCCGGCCATCTTCAGTGCGTAATAGGCCTTCACACTGCCGCTGATGTCGCCAGGTCCTCCGGTAAACAGCGGAAAGCTGCCGTCTTCGGATTGGCGCGAACGCAGATAGTTGGCGATTTTGTTCTGCAGGCCCACATTGATGTCGTCGACGAAATGCATCATCATGATGTACTCGGACGGAATCGTGCAATCCGCTTCCAGTTCGAAAACCCAGAAACCGGTCGGATCCTGCAGCTTGATCAGGCTGTCCTGGGCCTTTTTGATCGCACGGTCGAGATCATAGGCATGGGATTGGATCGGTGTCGATGAGCTCGGAGCATCGCCGGTATTTATCTGTGTGTTAGCATCGGTAAACATGGGGTGTCCTTAATGGTTTAATTGAGCTAATAAATTGGGTGCGGAGTATTGCCATTCGGGGGTTTTGAGTTCCCGTCCCGTCATATCGAAAAGCAATCCGAGCAGCCAGTTGCTGCGCACGGTCAATCGGGTCGCTAAAATCGTCGCCTTCACGCTTTTCCTGGAAATTTTGACTTGCTCGGAGCGGTTGAAGTCGAGGTGACGTTTGATTTTCTTCAACGTCAGTACCGCCATTCCCAACGCCCACAGGCAGAAATTGCGCAGCCCCGTTTCGTGTGCCGGCAACAACTGCGTATAACGCAACGCATTACGGAGATGACCGTGCGCTATGCCGATCAAGTGTGTCAGGCCTTCCTTATAACTTGGATCATTTGCGTCCGGCGTCTGTTTTTTCAAATCGAAACCGGTTTCGCGAAATATGTCCTGCGGCAGCCAGCAGACGCCGCGTTCGGCATCGTCCCAGATATCTTTCAGGATATTGGTCATTTGCAGGCCCTGGCCAAAAGAGACCGACAAACGCAGAAGCTCGTCCCGGTGCTCGGCGATTGCCGGCGAGTAATGGCAAAATAATTTGGCCAGCATTTCGCCGACACAGCCCGCAACGTAGTAACAATATTTATCCAGGTCGGCCAGCGTTGCCAGGCCGTGATGCAGATTTTGCGACTGGAACGCGGACATGCCTTCCGCCATCGTAGCGACGCATTCGGCGAGCGCATCGATCTGCTCCGGGTCGAACGAGTGGGTGATCTCGATCACGCGCGGCATCACATGGATCAGCGTATGTTCGGCGGGCAGGGTTTTATCCGACAGCAAAGGCGCCAGTTCGGCCGCGAACGGTTCGGAATTGAGGCCGGTTTTAACTACATCGATGAATTCGGAACAAAAATAACTTTTCTGTTCCGGTGTCAACGAGACTTCGTCTTCGATCGTATCGACGATCCGGCAGAGCAGATAGGCATTGGCGACCGGTCCGTACAGCGGCGATGGCAGCTGAGGAATGGTCAATGCAAATGTTCTGGACACGCCTTTTAGGAGTTCCGTCTGAAAGGCATCGTCAGGAAGTTTGCTCAGTGATTTAGGGTCGTTCAAAAAATTTCGATCTTTATTCATAAGCAAGAGTCCTTCGGCCTATTGAATGAGTGGTTCTTTTTCATTGATCGCAATGATAGCTTGTTTGTTGGCAATTTGCAAAGTAATGTTGTTTTGTTGCCAATAGGATAGTTGTGGTATTTGGGTGTATATAGAAAACAAATTAAAAACAAAAAGATACAAGGGTTATTTAAGGAGAAGGAAAGGAAAGAGTAAAGGCGAATTCGTCGTGTAATTCAGATATTTTGTTGCTAAAACTGGAGTCGTTTGGAAAAAAAGAGTATTCTAGTCACCAAAATGAAACAGACGCTCGTTCAAAGCATTTGCTTTTGAGGTTATTTTACTCGAAAGCGGCCATTTTGGCAGTAAAATGGCGGGAATGTTGTTGATATGCAACAGGCGGCGGCGTCCGTATCGGTTTAGGAATCGCGGCTCCGGGAAACGGATTCCGCAATTTTTTTGAATTTCTTTTGGAGGGTTTTCGCGTGGGAGTTCCAATACGTCAACAATTAACAGTAGGCACTTATCTGCTCAAGCAAAAAATCAAAGGCGTGAAAAAATACCCTCTGGTATTGATGCTGGAACCGCTGTTCCGCTGTAATTTGGCTTGCGCGGGGTGCGGCAAGATCGATTATCCCAACGAAATCCTCGATAAGCGCCTCTCTTATGAAGAGTGCATGCAGGCGGTCGACGAATGCAATGCGCCGATGGTGTCGATTCCGGGCGGCGAGCCTTTGATTCACAAGGAAATGCCTAAGATCGTCGAAGGCATCATTGCGCGCAAGAAATACGTGTATCTGTGCACGAACGCGCTGCTGCTGAAGAAACGGATCGACGATTATAAGCCGTCCCCTTATTTGACTTTCTCGGTGCATCTGGATGGCCTGCGCGAGCGCCATGACGCGTCGGTATGCCAGGAAGGCGTGTTCGACCGGGCGGTCGAGGCGATCAAGCTGGCGCTCGGCAAGGGTTTTCGGGTTACCGTGAACTGTACGCTGTTTCAGGGCGAGAAAGATCACGAGGTGGCCGAGTTTCTCGATTACGTGATGGAGCTGGGCGTCGAAGGCGTTACGATTGCGCCGGGTTTCAGCTATGAGCGCGCGCCGAGACAGGATGTTTTCATCAAGGGGAAGGAAGTTAAGGAATTGTTCCGGGGTATTTTCCGGATCGGCAAAGAAAAGAAACGCAAATGGAAATTGAACCATTCCGGATTGTACCTGGATTACTTGGCCGGTAATCAAAGCTACAACTGCACCCCTTGGGGCAATCCGACCCGCAACGTATTCGGCTGGCAGAAGCCTTGCTACCTGTTGGCGGATGAAGGCTACACCTCCAGTTTCAAGGAATTGATCGAAACCACTCCATGGGAGAAATACGGTACGGTAAATAACCCGAAATGCGCCAATTGCATGGCTCATTGCGGTTATGAGGCGACTGCGGTTGAAGATATGCTGAAGAATCCGTTAAAGGGAATTTTGACCGCAATCAAAGGTCCTAAAACCAGCGGTGAAATGGTGCCGGAAGCGGCTCCGGTCTATGCGGAAGTCAAGCCGCAGGCGACTTTTTCCGGTATTCCGATCAGAGTGGAATAGCTGTAAGCCTATCCGGTACAGCGGCTGTCGAAGAGGGTAAAAAATTTCATCGAATTTTATCCGCTTACTTAAATATAAAGGCTTACTCCTTATAATCGATCGTTTGACGGCCAACGGGCGGTGCAGTTTTGCCCCGCCCGTTGGCCGTTGTTACAGTTTAATTTGTTTAAATCGGGATTTCAAAATGATGACAGCAAAACAATCAAAATGGATAGCTGTGCTTGTGCTCTTGCTGCTGGCGCCGATTAGCACGTTTGCCGGAGCGGCAGGGGGAATGAGTGCCAGAGCGGTTGTGGAAAAGTTTCAGTCCGAGTTGATCGAGGTAATGAAAAACGGCAAAACGCTCGGCTATGCAGGACGATATGATAAACTGGCCAAACCGGTATCCGAAAGCCATGATCTGGTCAAGATTGCCCGCGTAGTGGTTGGCAAGGAATGGGAAAAGCTGACTACTGAGCAGCAGGATAAGCTGGTCGATGTGTTCAGCAAGTTGAGCATCGCGTCTTATGCGCATAATTTCAAGGAGTATGGCGGCGAGTCGTTCGTTTTCGAATCCGAAGAGCAAACGGCGCGCGGCGGCGTTGTTGTGCATTACCTCTTCAAAGTGCCGGGCGAAAAGTCGCATAAATTCGACTACTGGCTGAAAGAAAAAGGCGACAGCTGGCGCATCATTAATATCATTGCCGATGGCGTGAGTGATCTGGCATTGAGAAGATCAGAATACACTACGATCCTGCAGCGGGAAGGTTTCGATGCCTTAATCGCGAAAATCAACGAAAAGATAGATAATTATTCAAAGTCATAATTCCATGGTCATCAATAAAGCAATTGGCAGCTTTTGCTCCCGCAGACTTTTACCTGTTTTTCCCGCATCGTTTGTTTTGGGTGTCGCGCTAGCGTTGACCGGCTGCGCTTCGACCGGCGAAAAGACCTCACCCACAGCGAATGCTGCACCTTCCAATCCTGTCGATCCTTACGAGAATCTCAACCGCAAGGTTTTCGCCTTCAACGACAAGGTTGATAATTATGTGGCCGAACCGATTGCAAATGCTTACAAATGGGCGACTCCGCAATTTATGCAGACCGGGGTGTCGAATTTTTTCACAAACCTGAAAAACATCAATGTTGTGCTGAATGACCTGATGCAGGCCAAGTTTCAACAAAGCGCGCAAGATACGGGACGATTCCTGATCAATACGACTGCCGGCGTCGGCGGCCTGCTCGATGTTGCCCAATATGCAGGGCTCGAGCAAAACGATGAGGATTTCGAGCAAACTCTGGCTGTTTGGGGTGTACCTCAAGGTTCCTATCTGGTGATTCCTTTCCTCGGGCCGTCGACCGCGCGCGGCATCCCGGGCTCGGTATTCGATACCGCCGCGAACCCGGCTACTTATGTCGGCATGCCTGTACAGCTGGTACAGATGCTGAGCGCACGTGCGAACGCGGAAGGCGCATTGAAATTCATCGATGAAGCCGCGCTCGATCCTTATGTGTTTACCCGCGAATCGTTCCTGCAATGGCGACAGAATCTGGCGACCGACGGCAAATCCGAAACAAAGAACGATCTGGTTGATTTCGAAGACGATTTGCTCGAGGATGCGGCAAAGCCTGTCGATGGCGAAAAGCCGCAGGCGAATGTGTCAGATGCTAAGCCCGCTGAGGCTCAAGAGCCTTTTAAGCCTGAGGAGGGCAAAGCCGCTGCACCTGAGGTTCATAGTGCAATCAGCGTTGAGCCTTCGGCTCAGCGCGTTGCCGCTGCGCCGTCAGCTGCGGTAGAGGCTTCTTCGCCAGTCGCGGCGGCTTCTGCCTCGGTAAACCGGGCTGCCGGCGAACAGGGTGCCGCCTATCTCGATGCGAAAACCAAATACGAGCAGGCCCGCCTCGAGTATCAATTGGCAAAAGCCGAAGCAGCGAAGAAAAAGTCGCGGAAAGTCCGTAAATTGAAGTAATCGTATACCTTTTGCTCAATCCTTGGAGGATTGAGCATCGTTTCCTACGGAACGATTCAAAAATGCAACAGGCTATGGACTCGATAGCCTTCAAGTTTTTCTCTGCCGTTCAAAAAATCCAGCTCCACCACAAAAGCGCACGCGACAATTTCGGCGCCGAGCTTCTCGATCAGTTCGCAACTGGCTTTGGCGGTTCCGCCAGTCGCCAATAAATCATCGATCAACAGCACCTTGTCGTTCGCTTCGAATGCGTCGATATGTGCTTCAAGCCCCGCCGATCCATACTCCAGGTCGTACGAGACGCTTTGCACGTCATAGGGCAGTTTACCGGGCTTTCTGAGTGGAACGAAGGGCAATCCCATTTCCCAAGCTACCAGGGAACCGAAAATAAACCCCCTCGCTTCCATTCCCGCAATCGCGGTGATCTGGCTGCCCAGAAAAGGTTCCATCAGTTGATGGACAGACAGTTTCAAGGCCGCCGGATCTTTAACCAGCGGCGTGATGTCCTTGAACAGGATGCCGGGTTTCGGAAAATCGGGAATATTTCGGATTTTGTTGATCAAACGGTCCATGGATCGGGAATTCAGCTGGGGTTAAATAAAAAGGCGGGTTGCCGAGACGGCAACCCTAATCTTAGGAATGCTTTCAGACCGCGACGTCAAGTTCTTCTCGGGCCAATTCGGGGCAGAATGCTTCGATGCGGTTGGCGATGCCCTGGGCATCGAGGCCGCAGAGGGCGAGCAGTTCCTCGCGGGTGCCCTGTTCGACGAAGGCGTCGGGGAGGCCCAGGTTCAAGACCGGCATCAGGATGCGCTGGGCCTGCAGGAACTGGTTCACCGCACTGCCGGCCCCGCCCGCGAGCACGTTCTCCTCGACCGTGACCAGGATTTCATGGCTGTCGGCGAGCTCGCGGATCAAGGCTGCATCGAGCGGCTTCACAAAGCGCATGTTGGCGACCGTGGCGCCGAACTGCTCGGCCGCCTGGAGCGCCGGGGCGACCAGGCTGCCCCAGGCGAGGATCGCGATCTTGCTGCCCTGGCGGCGGATCTCGCCCTTGCCGAGCGGCAAGGCGGTCATCGTCTGCTCGACCGCCACCCCCGGCCCTTTGCCGCGCGGGTAGCGGACCGTGGCCGGGCCGTCATGGAGGAAGCCGGTGTAGAGCATCTGCCGGCACTCGTTCTCGTCGGCCGGCGCCATCACCACCAGGTTCGGTACGCAGCTGAGGTAGCTGAAATCGAAGCTGCCGGCATGGGTCGGCCCATCGGGTCCGACCAAGCCTGCCCGGTCCAGCGCGAACAAGACGTCCAGGTTTTGGATCGCCACGTCATGGATCAGCTGGTCGTAGGCCCGCTGCAGAAAGGTCGAATAGATCGCCACCACCGGCTTGGCGCCCTGGCAGGCCTGGCCCGCAGCCAGGGTCACCGCATGCTGCTCGGCGATCGCGACATCGAAATACCGGTCCGGGAAGCGTTCGGAGAACTTGACCAGCCCGGAGCCCTCGCGCATGGCCGGGGTGATGCCCAAGAGGCGCTCGTCCTGTTCGGCCATGTCGCAGAGCCAGCGGCCGAACACTTCGGTATAGGTCGGGTGCGGGGAGGGGGCCGACTTGGGCAGCGAGTCCTGGCGGGGATCGAAGGCGGGCACGCCATGGTAGGCCAAAGGATCCTTCTCGGCCGGGGCATAGCCCTTGCCTTTCTTGGTGACGATGTGCAGGAGGCGGGGGCCGGGCATCGCCTTCAGGTTCTCCAGGGTCGGAATCAAGACGTCCAGGTCATGGCCGTCGATGGGACCGATGTAGTTGAAGCCGAGCTCCTCGAACAAGGTCCCCGGCACCACCATGCCTTTAATGTGCGATTCGGTGCGGCGCGCGAGTTCCCAAACGGTCGGCATGCTGCTGAGCACCTTTTTACTCTCTTCCCAGGCTGACACGTAAAGCCGGCTGGACAGGATTTTGGCTAGGTAATTATTCATCGCCCCGACGTTCGGCGAGATCGACATCTCGTTGTCGTTCAGAATCACCAACACATTCGCATCCAGGGCCCCGGCATGGTTCATGGCCTCGTAGGCCATCCCGCCGGTGATGCTGCCGTCGCCGATGATCGCCACCATCTGTTTGTGCTCGCCATTCCGGGCGGCCGCGATCGCCATGCCCAGGGCGGCGCTGATCGAAGTGCTGGAATGGCCGACCCCGAAGGCGTCGTACTCGCTCTCGCTCCGGGACGGGAACGCGGCGATGCCGCCGAAGGTGCGGATCGTGGTCATGCGGCCTTTGCGGCCGGTCAGGATCTTGTGCGGGTAGGCCTGGTGGCCGACGTCCCAGACCAGTTGGTCCTCGGGGGTATTGAACACGTAGTGCAGCGCCACGGTCAGCTCGACCGTGCCGAGCCCGGCCGCGAAGTGGCCGCCGGAGACGCTGACCGTGTGGGTCAGGTACTCCCGCAACTCCTTGGCGAGCGGCTTGAGCTGACTTTTTTTCAGTTTACGTAGATCGGCGGGGAGATCAATGGTGTCTAAGATAGGGTAGTGGCCTGAATAATTCATCTTTAACTCGATTCCTTGCGGGGTCAATGCGCGGTCCTTACGGCAGCGCGCTGGTCCGCGTGTTCCCGGAAGGAACACGAAGATGGCCTTGCGATTATCCGATTTAATTCCTTAGCAATCAAGTTGGGAATTAGTGATTCCGCTCAATAATATAAAGGGATAAATCGCGGAGTAGATCGGCTTCGCTGCCGAAAATGCTCAGACTGTCGAGCGCTTTTTCGTGCAGTTCCTGGGCTTTTTGTTTGGCGCCGGCCAGTCCCAGCAAGGCCGGATAGGTCGGTTTGTCATTGTCCTTGTCCTTGCCCTGGGTCTTGCCGAGCGTGGCGGTATCGCTCTCTTCGTCGAGGATGTCGTCCTTGACCTGGAACGAGAGGCCGATGCATTTGGCATACTGGTCGAGCTTGGCGGCGACGGAAGGATCGATGTCGGATTCGGTCAGCGTTGCCAGATTCACACTCGCCCGGATCAACGCACCGGTTTTGTGGATGTGCATGTTTTCGAGTTCGGGCAGATTCAGCTTAGTGCCGACCGAGGCGAGGTCGATCGCCTGGCCGCCGACCATCCCCAGTGAGCCGCTGGCCCGGGCTAATGTGGTGATCATTTTGATCCGGTTTTCGGGTGTAGCCTGGATCGTCGGATCGTGCGCCAGGACTTCGAAGGCGAGCGCCTGCAGCGCGTCGCCGGTCAAAATCGCGGTTGCCTCGTCGAAAGCGACGTGGCAGGTCGGTTTTCCCCGACGTAAGTCATCGTCGTCCATCGCCGGCAAGTCGTCGTGGATCAGCGAATACACATGGATGAATTCGACCGCGCACGCCGGGCCGTCGAGCGCTTCCGGAGCAATTCCCAGCGTTTTGCCGGTGCAGTAGGTCAGCAGCGGACGCATCCGTTTGCCGCCGTCCAATACGCAATAGCGCATTGCCTGGTGCAGCTTCTGCGGCAGAATGTTTTCGCCCGGCAGGCGCGCTTCGAGCGCCCGTTCGACGCGGTTTTGGCATAAGCTAAGGTATTCTTTTAACGCATTACTCATCAGTAAAAGGCTCCAGGGTTTGCGTGCCGTTCTTTTCCAATAAAATTTGCACCTTCTGTTCCGCCTCCTGCAAAGCCTGCTGACAGGTGCGAGTCAGAAAAACGCCGCGTTCAAACGACTTCAGCGATTCTTCCAGTGAAATATCGCCCTGTTCGAGCTGGTTGACCAACGCTTCGAGCTCGGCGAGCGAATCTTCGAACAGCGTAGGACTTTTCTTTTTCGGCATCGGATAAAGGAGGCAAAAATAACTCGGTAGATAAACCTGCCATTATATACGAAAGCGACTCCGATTCGCTTCGAACTTGCCCGTTTTTACGGTTCTGCACAAAATCTGCACAAAAAGCCGCTGAAAATTCGAATTCTTTTCACGCGATTTGCAATGCGCCTCGGTAAAGTTTTCGGCACGGTCAACCACGGGAGCGATAAACCATGAAAAACAATTTTTATCTGAAACTGGGTGCTATTTTCGGCTTAATTTTACTGCTGCTGATTCCGCGCGCCTATATCGGCGGCATCGTTTACGAGCGCCAAGGCTGGCGGCAGAAGGCCTACGACAGCATCGGGCAAAGCTGGCCCGGCGCGCAGACGCTGGCAGGGCCTGTGCTGGTGCTGCCTTATACGCTGACCTATCATACCAAGGAAAAAATTCTCGACGGCAATCGGCGCGAGAAAGAAGTGGTGAAAGAAGCGACATTGAATGACGCTCTCTACCTGATGCCGGAACAGCTGAAGATCAATAGCCGCGTCGAAACTTCCGAACGCTACCGCGGAATCTATCAGGTGCCGGTGTACACGAGCCGGGTTGAAGTTTCAGGGAAGTTCAATACCCAGCCGATTCTGGATTTGCTCGCCCAAAACAAAGGGCATCTTATTCGCTTCGAAAGCCCGCGCCTCTCCGTGCTGGTGCGCGATCAACGCGGCTTGATCGCACCTTCGGCATTGACGTGGAATGGCGCCGGCCAGTCCTTCAAGCCCGGCGCCGAGTTGCATAACGCGACTGCGGGGATGCACGCGGTTCTGCCGGAATTGAAGCCGGAACTGCAGGCGCAGCGTCTGCAGTTCGCGTTCGCGCTGGAACTTAGGGGAATGCGGGCGATGAATTTCGCGCTGCTGGCGGAAGATGCGGAAGTGAATGCGGATGCGAATTGGCCGCATCCGAGCTTTACCGGCCAGCTGCTGCCCGAGCAGCGCGAGATCGGCAAAGACGGTTTCAAGGCCGTTTGGCGCGCCTCTTCTTTTTCCTACGACGTCGGCGGCGGACTGGAGGCGTGCCGGAAAGGCAATTGCCTGGCCTTGCTGGAGTCTTCGGTCGGGTTCGATCTGCTGAAGCCGGTTGATGTCTACCAGGAATCCGAACGCAGCATCAAATATGCGGAACTGTTCATCGTGCTCACTTTTGTCGTACTGATCCTGTTCGAATTGCTGAAAAAATTGCGCGTGCACCCTGTTCAGTATGTGCTGGTCGGGACTGCGTTATTGATGTTCTACCTGTTGTTGATCGCGCTGTCCGAACATATCCGGTTCTTCTACGCCTATCTGACCGGCGCTTCCGCCTGTACGCTGCTTCTGACCTGTTATTTCGGTGCGATATTGCGCAGCCATAGGTTCGGTCTACTGCTCGGAGCCGGATTGTCGCTGCTGTATGCGGTGCTGTATGTGATCTTGCAGGCGGAGGATTATGCGATGCTGATGGGCAGTATGTTACTGTTCGTCGTGCTGGCCGGCCTGATGTTGGCGACGCGGCATTTCGACTGGTACCAGTTGATGGGGCAGGGCGATGCGGATCAAACGGGTATGGAAAAGGAGAGGGGACATGCCTGATATCGCTAAACTTGCGATTTTGCTGGCCTTGTTGGCTTCCAGCTATGCCGTGCCGGAAACCCGCCTTATTCCGGTCGCAGGCGCCAGGCCTGCCGACTGGAATCCGCAGGCTTTTTGGCATTATCCGTGGGGACGATCGGTCGTGCACAAAGGCATCGACATTTTCGCCCGCAAAGGCATGCCGGTTCTTGCGGCAACCGGCGGAGTAACGCTGTATGCGGGCAATTTGGCGCGCGGCGGCCGAGTCATATTGCTGCTCGGCCCCAAATGGCACCTGCATTATTACGCGCATTTGCAGCAAGTCGATGTGGGCGCCGGGCAGTTCGTGCGTTCCGGCGAAGCGATCGGAACGGTCGGCGCAACCGGAAATGCGCAGGGAAAAGCGCCACATCTGCATTACTCGATCATGAGCCTGCTGCCGATACCGTCCAATTACGGTTTCGGGAAGCCACTCGGTTGGCTTAGAATGTTCTATATTGATCCGCATGGTTTTTTGATTTCCAGGGATGCCTGATGAGCAAACGCATACTCGTGGCCGACGACGATGCCCATATCCGGGACGTGATCGGGTTTGCGCTCGAAAAGGCGGGCATGCTGGTCCGGCAGGCCGAGGACGGGCGACGCGCGCTGGCGGCGTTTCGGGCCGAACCTTGCGACCTGGTCGTGCTCGACATCAACATGCCCGAGTACGACGGGCTGGAGGTCTGCCGCGAGATCCGCAAGCACTCCGACGTGCCGATCCTGTTTCTGTCTTCGCGCGACGATGAAATCGACCGGATACTCGGGCTCGAAATCGGAGGCGACGATTATGTGACCAAGCCGTTCAGTCCGCGCGAACTGGTGGCGCGGATCAACGTGATTCTGCGGCGCGTGCAGCTTGCTCCGAAAGCGGAAGAGCCTGTTCCGCTGTTTCGGCAGGGCAGGCTCAGCATTTGGGTCGACCGGCATAAGGTGCAGTGGGACAGCGTACCGGTTTCTCTGACCGCGACGGAATTCGCGATATTGCAACTGCTGATCCGCCATCCCGCCCGCGTATTCAGCCGCGACCAGATCATGCGGAGCGCCTATCACGACAATGTCTATGTCAGCGACCGTACGATCGATAGCCATATCCGCCATATCCGGCAAAAGCTTGCCGAAGCCGGTTGCTGGGAAGCGATCGAGACGGTGCACGGTGTCGGTTACCAGTTGGCCGGATGCGAATGAAGCTCCGCCCGCCGCTGCTCCGCCCCCGATTGTTCCGGCTGCGCACGATCCTGTTGTGCGTGATGCTGATGGTGCTGGTACTGCCGTTGGGCGGACTGTACTTTTTCAGGATTTATGAAAACGAACTGGTGCAGCAAACCGAGCGTGAGCTGATTGCGCAGGCGGCGGCCCTGTCGGCCGGCTACCGGCAGCTGCTCCGCAATCTGGACAAGGCCGAACCCTATGGGCGGCTGCTGGAAAAAAATACCGGAAGCCTGGCGTATGCCGGCACTTATCCAATTCCGCCGGATGCGCCTTATACGCCGATTTTTCCGGGGTTGAGCCTGTTCGACCCGATCCAGCCGCCGCGGCCTTTGGCGAAACCGGCGCAGGCGCCGTCGGACGAATTAGCGCGCCGGGCGGGTATGCTGTTGCGGCCGATATTGCAGGATACGCAGCAGATTACCTTGTCGGGTATTCGGCTGCTCAGCCCGAACGGCGTCGTGATCGCCGGCCGCGAAGAAGTAGGCTTGTCGCTCGCGCAGATTCCAGAGGTCGCGGAAGCCTTGCAGGGGCGCTATGCGGGCGTGATCCGCCAGCGGATTTCGGACGAGCCGCCGCCTCCCTTGTATTCGATCAGCCGCGGCGCGAACATCCGTGTGTTCATCGCGTTTCCGGTGCTCGAAAACGGCCGCCTGCAAGGGGTGTTTTATCTCTCGCGCACGCCGGACAACATTCTGAAACATCTCTATGCGGTCAAAGGCAGGGTACTGCTGGCGGGCATCGGTCTGCTGGCGATCGTGATCATGATCGTAACGCTGGCTTCCTCGGCGATCGCGCGGCCGATCCGGGAGCTGATTCTGCAGACCGAAAAAGTCAAAAGCGGAGAACAAAAGGTCATCGAGTCCTTGCAGAATCCGGCCACGATCGAAATCGCCAGACTCTCCGAGAGTTTTGCGGACATGTCCCGCGCGCTTTCGGAAAGGACCGATTATATCCGCCGCTTCGCGACCCATGTCTCGCACGAGTTCAAAACGCCGCTGACTTCGATTCAGGGTGCGCTGGAACTGCTGCAGGACCATGCCGAGACGATGCCGGAAGAGCGCAGGCAGCGCTTTATCGCGAATCTTCTGGCCGATACGTATCGGCTCAGGCAGCTGGTGAACCGCCTGCTCGAGCTTGCTCATGCGGATGCGTTGCGGCCGAGCAGGCAGGTCTTTTGCAACTTGCCGGAAGTGATCGATCCGCTCAAGCATCGCTATGCCGAACGCGGCCTGCAAATCGAACTGGATACGGCTCCGGTGCAATCCCTGGCCGTTGCGCCGGAAGTGCTCGAGGCCGTGTTCGTGAATTTGTTCGAAAACAGCCTGCAGCACGGCGCTACGCAGCTTCAGATTCGTTCGGAGCGGCGGGCGGAGGCGCTGCGGATCGGCTTGCAGGACAACGGCACGGGCATTTCGCGGGAGAACCGCGGCAAGATTTTCACGCCTTTTTTCACGACACGCCGAAATGCCGGCGGCACCGGGCTAGGCCTGGAGATCGTGGCCTCCCTGTTGAAAGCTTACGGGGCGGAGATCGAGCTTGGCGAGTGCCTGGAGGGAGCGCTGTTCTGGGTGTGTCTGCCTATCAAGTAGAAAGGCAATTTTTGACCGAATGGAGGGGATTCGTCCTGTCATACGGCGGTAATGGAATGGGCTGCACCGGCGTGATGATTTATTCCCGCAGCAGTTCGAGCAGGCGGTTTTCCAAATCGGGGAAGGCCCCGAATTCAGAGGCGCGGAGTATGCCTTGCCTGTCGACTAGGATTTGCGACGGCGTGCCCTTCAACCGAAAACGTTCGAAAGTCTCCGCGCGGTAGTGTTGCGATTCCAGATAGCTTCGCACTTGGTCGACGACCTGCTGCCGGTAGCGATTCGGCTGGCGGTCGAAATCGGGTAGCCGGTCGTGAATGAAATCAAGAATCTCGGTTTCGGAAGTTTCGCCCTGACGTTCGGTCAACCGGTCCATTCCCAGCGGGAAGGGGATGCGGTAGGGCAGGCGGCCTTGGTCAAGCGCGCCATGCCGGCTCAATGCTTTAAACGTTTCGCCGATGACCTCGTTGCGCTCGGCTAATCCGCGCAGATTTTCCAGCGTATTTTTATCGAAATCCTCGAACGCGGTCGCGATGCCGAGTACGCTTAAGCCGGCATCGGCATATTTCCGGTGCAGTTCGATCGCCTTCGGCAAGGCATACAAAAAGCAGCCGGGGCAATTGACCTGGAATATATCGACCAGCACCACGCGGCCCAACAAGTCGTCGAAATTGATGGGCGATCCCTGCACCCATTCCGAAACGGCTAATAATGGCGCTTTTTTGCCGATCATCGCAAATTTATTGGTCATCGTGAACCTCGACAGGCTTCGGACCGCACTGCCGCCGGCGGCGCTGTTGTTTCGCTGTTCGCTTTGCAGCCAGGCTTTTGGCGGCGTCAGAGCCGATATGGGCTTCGCTGCGTTGCTTGGCGAGTCGGATCTGTTTCTCGCGCTCGCTGAAGCGATTTTTCTGCCCTTCGGTCAGTTTATCGTAGCAATGCGGGCAGCTAACGCCAGCCCGATAGCGGGAATCGGCCTTGTCCGATTCAGTGATCGGCAATCGGCAACCGTGGCATTGATCGTATTGCCCTTTCTGGAGGGCATGATCGACCGTGATCCGTTCGTCGAAAACGAAGCATTCGCCTTGCCAAAGCGTGTCTTCGACCGGCACTTCTTCCAGGTATTTCAGGATGCCGCCCTGCAGGTGGTAGACTTCCTCGAAGCCTTGTTCTTTCAAGTAAGCGGTCGATTTTTCGCAGCGGATCCCGCCCGTGCAGAACATTGCGACTTTTTTATGCTTGGCGGGGTCGAGATGATCCTTGACGAATTGCGGAAACTCGCGGAAGCTTTCGGTGTTCGGGTTGACCGCGTTTTTGAACGTGCCGACCCGGTGTTCGTAGTCGTTGCGGGTATCGATCAGGATCAATTCCGGGTCCGAGATCAGCCGGTTCCAGTCGGCGGGTTTCACGTAAGTGCCGACGATGCGCCGGGGGTCGATGCCTTCGACGCCCATCGTGACGATTTCTTTTTTCAGTTTGATTTTGGTCCGATTGAAAGGCGGGCGATCGGTATGGGATTCCTTGTACTCGATATTCGCGAGCTTGGGGTCGGCGCGGAGCCAAGCCAGCACCTTGTCGATTCCTTTGCGCGATCCGGCGATCGTGCCGTTGATCCCTTCAGAAGCCAGAAGCAGGGTTCCCCTGATGTCATTCTCTTCCATGATTCGGAGCAAAGGCTGCCTGAGTTGGCGATAATTTTCCAGCGCCACGAATTTGTACAGGGCGCAAACCACGATTTGAGACATTTTTTCCTCGCTGTAAGCCGGATCGTAAATCAGGGACAAAACCTTATTATTATAGCCCGGCAGCGATCGTCCGGGCTAGGCTGTCATTTTCGAAGCGGGGAATAAGCGGTTGATCCGCAGAGAGAAAGGGGTGGAGATAAGGCTGGAAAATCAGATTTGGGATTGCAGATAATTTTGAATGCCGATTTTCCCGATCAGCTCGAGCTGGGTTTCGAGCCAGTCGAGATGCTCTTCCTCGCTTTCGAGAATATCTTCGAAAAGATCGCGCGAAACATAGTCCTGGGCCGATTCGCAATAGGCGATTGCTTCTCTCAGGAGCGGAATCGCGGCCTGTTCGAGCTTTAGATCGCATTCGAGCATTTCTTGCGGGTTTTCGCCGATCAGCAGTTTGTCCAGGTTCTGCAGATTAGGCAGGCCTTCCAGAAACAGAATCCGCTCGATCAGCGCATCGGCATGCTTCATCTCATCGATCGATTCGCGGTATTCCTTTTCGTTCAGCTTATGGAAGCCCCAGTTTTTGAACATCCGGGCGTGCAAAAAGTATTGATTGATCGCAGTCAGCTCGTTCATCAATGCTTTATTCAGCAATTCAATGACCTTTTTATCGCCCTTCATGGATGCTCCCGGCCTTCAACAGGCATTATAAACAGGTTGATTCGATACCGGATGCATTATAAATTGATTTTGCTTGTTTGCGTCAAGCAATTCCTTGACCTGTCTACTGCATTTTCCGCACTCGCTGCCGACGCCGAGGCAATCGAAAAGCTGCCGCCGTGTGCAGAGCCCATTATCGATGGCTTTCTTAATTTGAGTATCGGTGACCGCCTTGCAGACACATACATACATGGAATGATCTCCTGACTGGATTATTGTAATTAATGATAACAATTCTCATTTAAAAATTCCAGCCGGAAAATAAATTTTTTGCAGCGGTTTGACTTACGGAATCATCGATCCGTCGATAATTTTTCTTTCATGCAGAGCCGATAGGCGGCTTTGCGAATGACTTCCTGCCTGAGTTTCGGTTGTAAGCGGTAGGCGATATCGATCAAATACAAAGCGTCGTTGCCGCTTTCTTTCGACGTATGGGTTTTGCTGGCGAAAGTTTTCTTGACTGTATCGGCGATCACCGCGTAGGGGAGGCCGGATTTTTTGAATTCATAACCGTTGGCGATCACGTCGGCGTCGGTCTTGCATAGGACATCGAAACGGTTCAACTCATCCTCGGCTTTGCCGGTAACGGCTCCTGAGGCCGACATGGACGTCAAGGCCAATAACAACACAATTGATTTATTCATCGCGAATCTCTCTGAATAACAACCATTGCAAGTGAGTAGGCTGGTCTTCGCGCCGCCAAGTAAATACGCGAGGCTTAGCGCCGGTAAGCTGAAAAGGACGGAATGTCGGGACGGTTTGACTTACCGACTTCCCGGACACATGATCAGGGATATTTTTTACGGCTGGGCGACTTCGCGCGATAAGACGGAAGCCAAATCCGTATAGCCGCGGAACAGGACAAAGCAAATCTATAGCGCACAATAATTCAATTCTTGCCCAAGGTCCAGCCCTATAGGATAACGGAATCTATTTCAAAGTCTATGAATCAGTTGGCAAATCATGCAGAAAATTAGGCCGTACCGTTATTCCATAATGCTGTTGCGGAAAGCTTTATGCGCGCCGCTTTCTGAATCAGCGGCAGCATAAGCGGTAGAGCTTTAAGACCCGCTGTCAATGGATGGCTGAAGCCGGAGAATGAGTGTCGGCATGCCAATGACTTTGCCATGAATGTGCTCGGTCCGCCAGCCGGAAGCGGCTCGTTTGCCGCCACCGTCACAGTGGCGGCAGAGGCTTTACTCCCTGACTGGCCGCTTTTCGAGTTTGCGCTGCAGCGTGCGACGATGCATGTTCAATGCCCGGGCCGCAGCTGAGATATTGCCGTCATGCTGCATCAGAATTTTTTGCAGATGTTCCCATTCCAGGCGCTTCACCGACAGAGGGTTTTCGCTGATCGAAACGGTTGTATCGCCTTCGTTCTTGTGCAGGGCGGCCAGAATCTCGTCGGCGTTGGCGGGTTTGGTCAGATAATGGATCGCGCCGAGTTTGATTGCTTCGACGGCAGTGGCGATGCTCGCAAAACCGGTCAGCATTACGCAGGCGGTATTCGCATCGAGCGAAATCAGTTTTTTGACCAGCTCCAGGCCTGATTCATGGCCGATCCGCAAGTCGATCACCGCGTATTCGGGCAGGTTTTGCTCCGCGAGCGCGATACCGCTCTGCACGTCGTTGGCGACCAGCACTTCATAGTCCCTTTTTTCGAGCGCGGACTTCAAAACCCGGCAGTAGGTTTCATCGTCGTCAACCAGCAATAATCTCGGTTTATCCATTGTCGGTAGCCTCCTCTTCGTTGGGTTCGGCATGCAGGAGCGGCAGCGTGATGTCGACGCAAGCGCCGTGCGGCTGCGTGTTATAAAGATGGATGGTGCCGCCGAGCCGGTGGATGGCCGAATAAGTCAGGAACAGCCCGACTCCCAATCCGTGCTTTTTACTGATCAGCGGCTGTCTGCCTGCGGTCCCGACCATTTCCGGCGGGAAACCGGGGCCATAATCGCGAATCTTGATATGCATTAGCCTGAGATCCCAGGCCGCATGGAATTCGATGCCTTTGCGATTGTCTCCGGAAGCCTCGGCCGCATTGTTCAAAATATTGATCAGGGCATGGGTGAGCGTCCGTTCCGCGATGATTTCGGCTTCGTCTACATTGTCCGGATCGATGAAAAGATTCAGTTTCGCGGTCGACTTCTGGGTGCGCCAAAGATTGATCACGTTATCGAGGTAGGCGGTGACCCGCATCACGCTGCCCGATTCGGCGCGGATCTCGCCGGCCGAGGCGGACATCACCGACAGTGCCTTTTTACAGCGGTCCACCTGCTGCTGCACGATATCGATCTTTTCATGCAGATCGGGAAAACGGTGCAGAGGATATTCCTGCCTGAGTTCATGCGCGACGATCGCGATCGTGCCCAATGGGGTGCCCATATCGTGCGCCGCGCTGGCTGCCAGCGTGCCGAGGGCGATCACGCGTTCGTCCCGCAGCGCGTTTTCGCGCGCGATCGCCAGGCTGCGTTCTTGCGTCTTCAAGGTTTTCGCGAGTTCGACTACGAAAAACGCGACCAGCCCTGCGCTGAACACGAACCCGAACCACATCCCGAACATGTGCAAGTCGTAATAATGCCTGTCGCTGGCCGCGTACGCGTTCAGCAGCATCGAATAATGCGCCATGTCGTCCGGTTGCAGCCGCGTGGGGTCCGGCATGTGCGGTTCGATCGAGGGCAGGGGAATATTGTGTGCGATCAGAATCGTGTACATTGTGGTGGTGAGCGCGACCATATACCAGGCATAAGACTGGGGCAGCATGATCGCGGTCACGATCAACGGCAAAAGGAACACCCAGATGATCGGATTTGAGGCACCCCCGGTCAGGTACATGAATGCCGCGATCGCGAGCACGTCGATCGCCAACTGCGAGAAAATCTCGAGTTCCGACACAGGATCATCGGTCTGCAGGCGCATTGAGGTGTATACGTTGACCGAGATGATCGACACGATTACCATCCAGAGCTGTCCCTCGGGCAGCTTGATGTTCAAGCCGTAGACCGAAATAATCAGCAGCAGCGATGCGGCGACGATCAGCATGTTTCTGAGAATGAACAGCCATTTCAGATTTTGTCTGGCGTTGAATTCCGATTTGGGCGTGACGTGAGTAAGCATTTTTAATAATCGAGAAATAGAAAACTATCCGGCTTTCGGATCTATTGTCGCTAATTTACCGGGCATTACGCACTGCGGCAATATGTCGCACAGGGGCTTTTTCGTTCTGTTGCTATGATTGAATCAGACTCCGAATCTCATTTTGAGCAAAAGGTTCCAAGTTCTTACCGAATCTTTATCAATGTAAAGACCCCTGTTGAATCTGTTGAATTTTACGCAACCTTATTGTGAGACAGAAAGGACGCAGGGGCTGTTTTTGTCGCTTTTTTGGTAATCGTTGTGATGGTGCGACAATTTGCCACATTTTAAATTGTTTTTTCTATTGCTATTATTAACCTAACTTTTGAGGCTCTTTGGAGTCCTTGAGCTGAAAGTTGCGTTGAAATCTTCCTAATAGTCTTGAGGCGGTTGAAATACCGCCTTTTTTTTGCCCAGCGGCTTACTCCATCCGTGACGGCGAACAGAAAACGCAACAGATTGTCTCTTTTTTGCACTCTTTGTTGTCCTGCGACAATTTGCCACATTTTTATTTGCTCAAGCTGTTGCTATCATTAACCTAACTTTTGAGGCTCTTCCGAGCCCTTGAGCTGAAAGTTGCGTTGAAATCTTCCTAATAGTTCTGAGGCGGTTGAAGTACCGCCTTTTTTTTGCCCGTTCATCCGCCCTCGTAACACACCCCCAATCCGCCGAGCCCGCAATAGCCGCCCGGATTTTTGGCAAGGTATTGCTGGTGGTAATCTTCCGCATAGTAAAATTCGCCAGCCGGCAGAATCTCGGTGGTGATTTTTCCGAATCCCGATCCGGCCAGTGGTTTCTGAAAAGCCTCCCGAGACGCAACGGCTTCTTCAAATTGTGCCTGATCGTAGGTATAAATCCCCGACCTGTACTGCGTACCGATATCATTGCCTTGGCGCATCCCTTGCGTCGGATTGTGCGATTCCCAGAACACTTTTAACAGTTCGCGGTAAGGCGTCAATTCCGGATCGTAAACCACACGAACCACTTCGCTGTGTCCGGTCATGCCGGTGCAGACCTGTTCGTAGGTCGGGTTCACCGTATAACCGCCGCTATAGCCGACCGCCGTGCTGAAAATATGCGGAAGGGTCCAGAAACGGCGCTCGGCTCCCCAAAAACAGCCAAGACCGAACAGTGCCAGCTTGAGATGATCAGGAAACGGCGGCAGAATCGGATGGCCGTTCACAAAATGCCGATTGGTCACATGCACCGGTTCGCGACTGCCGGGCAGTGCCTCGGAAGGATCCGGAATATTTAATTTTTTCGAAGAGAAAAGCATGATCGGTACCTCCGTAATGATTGGAAAGTCAGACGACAGCGGTTGCAGGTTATAATAAAGCGTTCGTTTATCCGGAAAGACAGATGGAAGAAGATATTTTACGCCGCTTTATTTTCGAAGAATTCGGGGTGCGCGGCGAATGGGTCAAGTTGTCCAACAGTTGGCAAAACGCAAAGTTCAATCAGCACGGCAATGCGATCGTACAGGAAACGCTGGGGCAGGCCCTGGCGGCGGCGGTGCTGCTGTCGGCCACAATCAAGTTTAAGGGGTCGGTCATCATGCAGGCCCAGGGCGACGGCGTGTTCAGGACCCTGGTCGCGCAAGCGACGCACGACCGCAAGATCAGGGGATTGGTTCGTCATACCGGTGAAGTGCAAAGCGGGCACCTCGAATCGATGTTCGGGGAGGGCCGGCTGGTGTTGACGATCCGGCCGGACAACGCGGATCCGTATCAGGGCATCGTGCCGCTGAAAGGCGCCAATCTGGCCGTCGCTTTGCAGACTTATTTCGTTCAGTCCGAACAGCTCGACACCCGGCTCTGGCTGTTCGCGAATGAACAGGTTGCGGCGGGCTTGCTGCTGCAGGAATTGCCCGAACACAAGGATTTCAAAACCGATTGGGAGCGCATCGTGATACTGGCCGATACGCTGACTGCGCCGGAGCTGTTGAACCTCGACTGCGAACCTCTGCTGCACCGCCTGTTTCATGAAGAAAAAGTCCGACTCTTCGACGCGGAACCGGTACGGTTCGAATGTTCGTGTTCGAAACAAAAAATCGAATACGCACTGCGTACGCTCGGGCCGCAGGAACTTGAGCATCTTCTCGAAGCGAAAGGCGCGGTCGAAGTCGGCTGCGAATTCTGCAACAAACAATACCGTTTTGACCGGATCGACGTGCAAAAATTGCTGGCCGACAAATTATCGGCTTATCGGGTTGACACCGACACGCAGCATTGATCCTTTTTTATTGCACTCGGACCGTGCGGAATCCCTGTCGCCTTAACAATTCGATCAGTCCCTCGTCACCCAATAAGTGCAGGCTGCCGACCACGACCAAAGCGCTGCCTTCCCGGTTCTCCTTCAGGAAGGCGGCAATTTGCGGCAGCCAGGCGCGGTTTCTTTCGCTGTTCAGGCGGCGGTAAAATTCGGGGATTTCGTTCACTGTATCCTGACGCAGCAACTGCATCAGGCCGTCCGCATCCCCGTTGCGCCAGTGCTGATGCAGTTCGTGCAATTGCCGCGGGTTCTGCATATCTTTTAGCGTCTGGTTCAAGAACAATTCCTGTTCCTTGGGTTCCATACGATCGAAAACGTTGAATTGCTGGCTTAGACTTTCCAGTCCGGCCGTTTCCTTGTGGGCGATTGCGGCCATTTCCATATAATGCTTGTCTAGCCCCAGGTCGGGCAGATACCCGGCTTTTACGGTTTCCAGGCTTGCTATCGTCAGCGCGGCCAACCACGGTTTCATCGTTTGGAACGTGTCGAGCGGCAAACCGTTCGCTTCGCAGTAGCTTTGCAGCCGATGCCAGGTTTTAGGGCGCAGGCTCTGTTCGAGCGTCTCGCCCCCCGCGATCATGCCGGTCTTCATGAGCGATTGAACCCGTGCACCGTCGTTTAGCTCGTCCGGAGGCACCTCGAAGTAGACCTTATCGGCTTCGTCGAACGCTTTATTGACCGGATCGGCCAGTGGATAATCTTCCGCCTTCAGCATGTGGAACGAGCCGAGCAAATAAATGCTATTGTCTTCGTCGCTGACCTGCCAGAGCAGGGGCGTCGGCGGCTTTGCCGAAGCCTGGGCCCAATACAGCAGTAACAGCAGCAGGCTCAGCCGGCGTCCCATCTCAATGTCCTTTTCCCATTTCGAAAATGATCAATTCGGCCGGTTCGCCGCCAATATTCTCCACGGTCATCGATTGGCCGGTTTCCCAGAATACTTCGCCTGCCGAATAAATGCCTGTTTTTTCGCCTTCCACCACTTGCAGCGTGCCTTTGACCACGTACCGCGGTCCCGGCCCCTCGTGCGTATGGCGCGGCGTTTTGAATCCCGCCGGAAAATTGACCCGAATCACTCTCCCGTTCACATTGGAACTGGGTAAGGACACCTGTTGTTGCAATAAAACCGTTCTTCGGATATCCGCATTTTCTTTCGCCAACGCCGGCCCGCCCGTTCCGATCAGCAAAAAGGCAGGCATCAGGGAGGCCGCTATTCTGGATGCGATTTCGGTTGTCATCATCTTTCTCCTTTTGTATTAGTAACACGGTTAAATGAAAAGTTCGAGGAGAGGTGGGGTATCCCGGCTCGAAAATCTACATCAAATGAAGGCTATGATGAATGAGCAGGCCTCGATATACAAGCACTGTAAAAATTGGCCGATGTGCCCTCGGTAAAATCATTGGGTTGTTTTTTGGTCATTAACCACATTTCTTAAGATAAGACAAACACGGGCGTAGCCGTTATAATGGCGGCCTCATGGGATGTATTGCCGGCTTTACCGGTCCACGACAATGCTGATTGACTGATTATAAGATTAAAATATAAATAATTATGATTAGTGTACTCCTCGTTGATGATCATCAATTGGTAAGAACTGGCATTCAGGCGCTGCTGAATTCGGATAATGAAATTCAAGTCGTGGCGGTTGCGGATTCCGGCGAGCAGGCTGTGGCCATGGTGGGCGAAATGGCTCCCGACGTGATATTGATGGACGTAAGCATGCCGGGCATCGGCGGCGTGGAAGCGAGCCGGCGCATTCTGCGGCAGAATCCGGCCATCAAAATCATCGGCCTGTCGGCATATAACGACGGCCCGATCCCTCAGCAATTATTGAAGCTGGGCGTGTTGGGCTTCATTTCCAAATCTTCTTCGGCGGAGGAGATGATCTGCGCGATCCGTAAGGCGATTGAAGGCAAGCGCTATCTGTGCAGCGATGTGGCGAATAATCTGGCTTTTCAAAATCTGCTCGACAATCACCAGTCGCCGTTCGGTAAATTGTCCCAGCGGGAGGCCGAAATCGTGACGCTGATCCTGCAGGGCAAAACGATACAGGAAATGGCCGAAATGTTGGCGATCAGCAGCAAAACGGTAAATACCTACCGCTATCGGCTTTATGAAAAGCTCAAGATCAAAAACGACGTGGAGTTGACCCGTCTTGCCGTCAAGTTCGGCCATCTCGACACGACATTGATCTGATTCCGGATTGATCGATCCCTCGCTGCCGAAGACATTGTCTCTATCAGGCTGCCCGCATTTAAATTTTTTCCAGTGACTCAGCCCAAAGATTCCATTTATGCCAGTCCTATAGGGGCGATCGAAGCGTTTAAATTCGACGACAAAGTCGCCGAAGTCTTCCCCGACATGATCCGGCGCTCCGTGCCGGGCTATCAGGCGATCATCGCGGCGATCGGGCTGCTGGCCGGCCGTTTCGCACGTCCGGACAGCGTTTGCTACGATCTGGGCTGTTCGCTGGGTGCTGTAACCTTCAGCATGCTGCAACAGATCGAAGCGCCTCATTGCCGAATCGTTGCGGTCGATAATTCGGAATCGATGATTTCGCGTTTTCGGGAACGCTTACAAAAAGAGGCGCCCCATGCGAACGTCGAAATCCGTTGCGCGGACATTCGCGACATCGCGATCGAAAACGCGTCGGTCGTGGTGCTGAATTTTACGCTGCAATTCATTCCGCTCGAAGACCGCCGGCCTTTCCTTCGAAAAATCCAGGAAGGACTTTTGCCGGGCGGATTGTTGGTTCTTTCCGAAAAACTGTGCTTCGACGATCCGAGGCAGCAGGAACTCCAAACCGAAATGCATCATGCTTTTAAACGGGCGCAGGGTTACAGCGAACTCGAAATCAGCCAGAAACGCAGCGCGCTGGAGAACGTGCTGATTCCGGAGACGTTCAAGACGCATCAAAGCCGTCTGCTCGAAGCCGGATTCGCCAGCGCGGAAGTCTGGTTCCAATATTTCAATTTCGCTTCGATCCTTGCTTTGAAATGAATGATGATCAGGATTTATACGCCGCGCTCAGGGAAGCCGGGGCGGGGGAATGGGCGGACTGCCTGCCTGCGCAAATCGCTGCCGGGCTGGATCCCGCCCGACACGGCACTTTGCCGCATTGGCTGGCACTGCTGGGGCGTCTGCCCGTCTTGTCGCCCTCCGAGCGCTGCCTGACCGAAGATACCGTGCGGATCGGCTGCGTCGAAGATATCGCCGAAACGGATAGGGGGTTGCTGTTGGAAATACTGCGCGAACTGATCCCCTGGCGCAAAGGGCCTTACGAACTTTACGGCATCAAGATCGATACCGAGTGGCGGTCGGACTGGAAATGGAATCGGCTCAAGGACCATATCACCCCACTCGCGCACCGGCTGGTGCTGGATGTCGGCTGCGGCAGCGGCTATCACTGCTGGCGGATGCTCGGGGCAGGCGCAAAAGCGGTCGTCGGAATCGATCCTCTGCTGCTGAATGTGATCCAGTTCCGGCTGGTCAAATCGCTCTACGGGCCTGCGCCGGTGCATGTGTTGCCTTTCGGGCTCGAAGCGTTGCCGGCGGGGCTAAAAGCCTTCGATACGGTATTTTCGATGGGTGTGCTGTATCATCGGCGGTCGCCGATCGATCATTTGCTCGAGCTGCGGGATTGTTTGAGGCCCGGAGGCGAGCTGGTGCTCGAAACGTTAATCATCGACGGCGGGTTGGGAGAGACGTTGATGCCGGAAGACCGTTATGCGAACATGCGAAACGTCTGGTTCATTCCCAGCCTTGCGACGCTGGAGAGCTGGCTCAGGCGCTGCCGCTTCGGCAATATCCGCACGATCGACGTAACGCCTACCTGCGTTGAAGAACAGCGCAGCACCGAATGGATGCCGTTTCAGTCGCTGCCGGACTTTCTCGATCCGAACGCGCCTGGATTAACGATAGAAGGTTTGCCGGCCCCGAAACGTGCCATCATACTGGCGAATTGCCTGTAGGAGTGACTGAATACTGTTGCGGATCGCTCTGGGGAGAGTAAAAAACAATTCGCATCGGTAAGTCAGCGGCGCGCCCCCTGTAACTCCTTTCATCGTTTGCTTGCCTTGCGAGACGCGCTTTCGAACCAGCGGCAACGACCTTAAGCGTCAGCCACCATTTGACTCTATGCCGCAGTACGAATCGCTACGCCTTTTCCTTGCCAATTTCCGGAAAGTTACCGGGGAGTTTGTCGGGGTCGGCAAAAAAGGTCAGGTGGCAATATCAATGGTTTCCGCCCTGCAATAGCTTCTGGGAATATCGAGCCCTACTTCCCTGAGTTTCTCGATATGGTAAGAGATGGCTTCTTTCAGAGCGTCTTTGGCGCTTTCTTCCGTGACGCCTTTTGCGATATATCCGGGTATATCCGGACTATAAGCCGAAAAGCCTTTATTGGTGGGTTCTATGATGGCTACATATTTCATCGAAAACTTCCTTAATTGCGTTGATTTTCGGGAGCATCAGTCAGTATTTTGCGCGGAAGCCGAAATCGGGTCCGTCCGATTTCGGCCGCGAAAAAAATAAGCTGGCGGTCGCGTTATTGGCAGCCTGTAGTCCTGTGTCCGCCCGCGATCTACCACCTTCCCAGGATACGCCGTGCGCCGAGGGTTTCCACCATGACTTGGTCGCCCTGTCGAATAATCCCGTATCTGGCCCTGCATTTTGCTTGAGATCCCTCTCGGCCAGAATAATCGGTTTTGCGGCACCGGGGGTGATATATCGCTTCCGTCGCGTTACGTTTTCTGAACTTCTTCCTTATTGGTATACGAGCTTGCTTGCTCGAAGTCATCAACGCAAAATTTCCCTCTAATTTTCGCCAGCGGGGTTAGTTTATTTGTCTGGCAGAACCTTGTAAACGACTCAAAAAGGGTAATAAAAGGGTACTCAATGGATAGCTTAAATATCTATCGTCCAGAGTGAGGTAACTGATTTGCAAAGAATAATTTCGGGATTTCTTGTCGAAAACGCGTATCTCCGCTGTGGATACGGGCTACGGTTGGCGCGATAGAAAAGGCGGGGAGTTTCCGCCTTTTCTTGACAGGTTTCGGGAAGAGGGGCGTTAGGCCAAACTCTTTGCCGCCACCTCATAAACGTCTTTCGAAATCGCCTCAGTCGAGACGATCCGTTCCAGCTCTGCTTTCATCAGGTTCCGGCGGTTTTCGTCATAGCGCCGCCATGAAGTCAGGGCGCCGACCATCCTTGAGGCGACTTGCGGATTCAAGCTGTTCAACTCGATAATCCGGTCGGCCAGAAAACGGTAGCCTTGGCCATCGGCGGCATGGAAATGCAGCGGATTCGATTGCGAGAAGGCGCCGATCAGCGAGCGGACCCGGTTCGGATTCCTGATGTCGAAGGCCGGATGGCCGAGCAGGTCAAGCACTCTTTCGTAAGTGCCCGGCATCGGGCTCATCGCCTGGGCCGAGAACCATTTGTCGATGACCAGCGCCTCGTGCTGCCAGTGCCGGTAAAAGCCGTCCAGGCATTGCTGCCGGGCCGGATGCGGATAGTTTACGATTACGGTTAGCGCGGCGAGCTGGTCGGTCATGTTCTTGGCGGTGTTGAACTGCTGCAGCGACCAATGCTGAACCCAGTCCGCGTCGAGCCGCGCGAGATAGCTGAGGCAGGTATTCTTGATGCGGCGGCGGCCGATCGCGCCGGCATCGAAGCGGCCGGACTCGTCGCGGTGGTAGCGCAGATAGAGCGCTTCGAGCGGTTCGCGCAGCTGTTCCGCCAGCGCCCGGGCGACCGCTTCCCGAGCATGATGGATCGCCTCGACGTCGACCACGCGCATTTGCTCGGTCAGGTACAGCTCCGAAGGCAATGTCATCAGCAGCGAAAAATAGGACAAGTCGTCCCACGATTGTTCCAGCACTTTGCGGAAGGCGTCGATCAGCAGCGGATTGACGGCCAATTCCGCGCCGTTCTGATAATCGGCGATCAACCCCGACATCACCTGCACCGCTAACTGCTGGCCGGCATCCCAGCGGTTGAAGGTGTCCGGGTCGTGGCTCAGTAGGAACGCCAGTTCCTCGGGCTGCCGGTTCAAAGCCAGTTTGACCGGCGCCGAAAAACCGCGCAGCAGCGAAACGACCGGTTCTTCGTCCAGCCCGGAAAACACGAAGGTCTGCTCGGCCTGGGTCAATTCAAGGACGACCTGCTCGGCCGCTGCCGCGTTTTCTTCCAGGCGGCAAAGCGCCGGGGAGCCGTTGCGGTTGATCAAGCCGGTTACGACCGGAATATGCAGCGGTTCCTTAGCGGTTTGCCCCGGTGTCGGCGGGCAATGCTGGGAAAGCGTCAGGGAAAGCGTCTTTTGCGCGGCATCGAAATGTTGCGCGACGCTGATCACCGGCGTGCCCGCCTGCGCATACCAGCGGCGGAACCGGCTCAGGTCTACGCCGTTCGCGGCTTCCATCGCGCTGACGAAATCGTCGCAGGTGACCGCCTGGCCGTCGTGGCGTTCGAAATAGAGGTCGCTGCCTTTCCGGAAGCCCTCGGCGCCGAGCAGCGTATGCAGCATGCGCACGACTTCGGCGCCTTTTTCGTAAACCGTCAGCGTGTAGAAATTGTTGATTTCGATATAGGCATCGGGCCGGATCGGGTGCGCCAGGGGGCCCGCATCTTCGGCGAACTGGCGGGTGCGCAGCATGTTTACGTCCTCGATCCGTTTGACCGCTCGGGATGTGCGGTCGCCGGTGAATTCCTGGTCGCGGAACACCGTAAAGCCTTCCTTCAGGCTGAGCTGGAACCAGTCGCGGCAGGTGATCCGGTTGCCGGTCCAGTTATGGAAATATTCATGCCCGATCACTCCTTCGATATTTTCGTAATCCGCATCGGTCGCGGTATCGGGCCGGGCCAGCACGAACTTGGTATTGAAAATGTTCAGCCCCTTGTTTTCCATTGCGCCCATATTGAAATGGCCGACCGCGACGATCATGTAGAGGTCCAGATCGTATTCGCGCCCGTAAACCTGCTCGTCCCAGGCCATCGCATTCTTCAGCGATTGCATCGCATGATCGCATTTGTCCAGGTCGTGCTTCTCGACGAAGATTTGCAGCGCGATGTCGCGGCCGGACATCGTCGTGAAACGGCCCTCGACGCAATCGAGCCGGCCCGCGACCAGCGCGAACAGATAGCAGGGCTTCTTGAACGGGTCTTTCCAGGAAACCCAGTGCCGATTGTCCGGCAGGTCGCCGCTGCCGACCTTGTTGCCGTTCGACAGCAGCACCGGAAAGCGGTCCCTGTCGGCGACGATCGTGGTCGTGAACGCGGCCATCACATCGGGGCGGTCCAGGAAATAGGTAATCTTGCGGAACCCTTCGGCCTCGCACTGTGTGCACAGCATCCCGTTCGACAGATACAGGCCTTCGAGCGCGGTATTGGCTTTTGGGTTGATCAGGTTCTCGATCGTCAGCACGAAACTGCGCTGCTGCGGCACTTCGTGAATGATCAACGAATCCGGCGTTTGCAGATAGTCCTGATCGCCCAGTTCGCGGTCCTCGTTCAACACCACCCGGACCAATGCCAGATTTTCGCCGGCCAGCGTCAGCGAGGCATCGCTCGACCGGCTGGCCGGATTCCGGCACATTGTCAGCCTTGAGACGACGCGGGTATTTTCCTCGTCCAGCGTGAAGTTCAGATCGACGTTTTGGATCAGATATTCCGGTACGGTGTAGTCTTTCAGATAAACGGTTCTGGGATTGGAATCGCGCATGATCAAACGTTTGGGAAATAGTGGTAAATGGAGTGAGTGTATCGGAATCGGCGGTAAACGCAACTTTTTGGGAGATCGAGCGGTGTTTCTTTCTTTTGTGCGTCGTGATGCATTCATGAGCCTTCGTTCCAGGTCTTTGGCAAAACAATGCGGGCTCTGATATATTTCTGGGTCTAACGCGTTAGCTATCCATTTAGCTCGGTAAGTGGGCAATCTCTTTGTGCTCGGCGTTTTCGATGCTTTGATTTGGCAGTTGTTACGAATCATCGCAATTCAGTAGCATGATCGTTGCTCAAACCATTGAATAATGGTGAGATTGTTGCACGATTTGCCTCAAACTTTTGTCTGTTCACTGGAACAGAGGGTGTAAGAATTTTTGTGTAAACGGCCATTAGGCAGGAAACTGCCATTCCGA
>NZ_JAERVK010000011.1 GCF_016745425.1 Candidatus Methylomicrobium oryzae
CCGTCCTCTCCCCGAGGCCGGGGGTTTTTTTATGGCCGAGGTTCAGGCCGCTCGCTAAAATAATGTTTCATTTGCGTATGCACGGTAAAATGGCGCTGTTCTCTTGATAGTTCATTCGTGCAGCCTTCCCCTCCCAGACTCAGTGTAGCCGGCGTGTGAGCACCTTTCCAAAAAACCGTATATCATCCGCTAACAGTCTTTGGGACGTTCTATCGTTCGCTGCAGGCATTGCCTATACCCTAGCATTTGCGCCTTTCGATTTATATCTTACCGTTTTTCCCGCGCTGGCGTATTTGTTCTGGACCTGTATGCCGCTTACGCCGAAGCGTGGGTTACTGAGAGGCTATTTGTTCGGGCTTGGACAGTTCGGTTTAGGCGTTTCCTGGGTCTACGTCAGCGTTCATGATTATGGCGGAGGTGGCGCATTCGGCTCACTTCTCATAGCCGGCCTTTTTGTCGGATTTTGGTCTGCGTTTCCCGCTATTGCCGTTTACATGACGGCAAAGCTGCCGGGAAAACAATCCGGCCGTTTGATTTTCTATCCTCTGGTCTGGATATTGATCGAGTATCTGCGGGGAAAAATTGTATTGGAAGGCTTTCCGTGGCTGCAGATTGCCTACTCGCAACTGGATGCGCCTTTAGCAGGCTATATTCCGCTGATCGGCGCTTATGGGGCGGGGCTGCTTGGGGCTATATCGGCCGCCTTGCTCACTGGGATATTCATCCGGCCTAAATCCGCCTTATATCTATTGATCGGTATTATGAGCATATGGTTTGGCGGCGGAGTTTTGAAAACTGCCGAATGGACTCGCCCTTACGGTGAGCCGCTCAAAGTGACGCTGATCCAAGGCAATATTTCGCAGGATAAAAAATGGCTACCGGAAACCCGCGTCAGCACGATTCTGCAATATATCCGAATGACCGAGGCGCATTGGGACTCGCAAGTGATCGTCTGGCCGGAATCTGCAGTACCTGCTTATTTGCCGGATGTTTACGAGCCTTTTCTGAAGCCTCTGCATCAGAGCGCGAAAGCCCACCAGGCCGATTTGATCGTCAGCGTACCCTCCTATGGCGATGCGGAAGGAGAGAAATATAATTCGGTCATCACCTTGGGTCGGAATGAAGGCATTTACCGGAAGGTGCATTTGCTGCCTTTCGGGGAATACATGCCGTGGCAGCCGGTTTCTGGCTGGATACTTGAACATTTCAATTTGCGGCTGAGCCATTTTACTCCCGGAAGTGCCGATCAGCCGTTGCTGCGAGCCGGCGGCTATCCCTTCATTACTTCGATTTGTTATGAAGACGCGTTTTCGGAAAATGCTCTGCGTGGGCTCCAGGATGCGGCCTATCTGGTCAACGCGACCAACGACGCCTGGTTCGGCGATTCGATCGAACCGCACCAGCATTTGCAAAACGCACGGATGCGAGCATTGGAAACCGGGCGTTACCTGCTGCGTTCGACTAACACCGGTGTGACCGCAATCGTATCTCCAGACGGGCGAATACTGAAGCAGGCCCCTCTATTTACCACAACCGCATTGACGGGCACGATCAGACCGATGACCGGATTGACGCCTTATGCGTGGATAGGGGATAGGCCGGTCGTGGCATTTATAGCGGCGCTATTGTTTTTGATTTTACTGCTGACTCGTTCGGACAAAATGAGGTTATTTCGTATCGACGAAAAATGCCCGATATAATGTTCGAAAGTTAATTTTATATCCCAGCACTAGCTCATCCTGAGCAAGTAAGGCATTATTAAGCATTGTGCTTTATATTCACGATGTTTTTATCATCGTACTGAGTTGCCGCGTTATGATAATGCCTTTCTTCTCCACAATAGATCGGAAGAAAACCGCTCTGTTCTGTATCGTATGGACTGCGCTGCTATTTAACGGCTGTGCTACAGAGAAGGCCGTATCGCCGACTCTGCCGCTATATCGGCCTCAGGTTCAGCGCGCCGAACATTCCAAGCATAGGGCGGCTTATAACCGGCCTTACCGGGTTAAGGGAAAAACCTATTATCCGATGGCTTCGGCAGCGGGTTATAAAGAGATCGGTACGGCTTCCTGGTACGGCTCGGAGTCGGGAAATCGGACCGCGACCGGGTCACGGTTCAGGTCGCAACACATGACGGCTGCACACAAAACCTTGCCGCTGCCTTGCAAAGTTAGGGTGACTAATCTCCATAACGGCCGTTCGGTCGACGTGCTGGTCAATGATAGGGGCCCCTTTAAAAAAGGGAGGTTGATTGATTTGTCGCAGGCTGCGGCGAGAAGAATAGGGTTGCGGGGACTCGCTAAAGTCAAGGTCGAGTACCTGAGCAGTCTCGAATGACGAGATTGCGCCTTCGAATACTTAAGATCGCTTTTGTCGGCAGGGTCAATAGCTTGCGAAAATCAGGAAACTCTCAAATAAGGCCGTTATTGGGGTGCCGTTAATCGACATCCTGAACTTTTAACTAGGCTTTTTTAGCCGCACCGAACCAGCCGAACGATTCGGCCAGCATCAGGATTACGCCCAGATTGATTGCCGCATCGGCGATATTGAAAAACGGAAAATGCGAATTTCCGTAATATACGTCTATGAAATCAATTACATAACCGTAGGCAACCCGATCGATCAAATTGCCGATCGCGCCGCCGAGGATCAGCGCCAGCGCTGCCGCGAGCAGCGTTTCATGCTTTTGCAGTTTGGTGAGCCATACCGTAATTCCGGCACTGATGACCAGCGCGAGCCCGGAGAAGAACCAGCGCTGCCAGCCGCCCGCTTCGCTTAAAAAGCTGAACGCCGCACCGGTGTTATGCACGTAAGTCAGATTCAGATAGGGGATTAGCGGAATCGATTCATATAAATGCATCGAAGCGTCGATCGCCAGCTTGCTGCCCTGGTCGAGCAGGACAGCCAACAAGGTTAACCAGAGCCATTTCAACATCGGCATCATCACGCGAATTGGCGAGTTTCGCCGGCACCGGCAACGTTTTCGACACAACGTCCGCAAAGTTCCGGATGCTCGGGAGCGATGCCTACATCAGCACGCTGATGCCAGCAACGGACGCATTTGGGATATTCAGAAACATTAACCTTGATACGGACTCCCGGAATGTCGGTCGAAGCTGCATCAGTCGGGTCGTCGGCTTGCTCCGCCATTACCGAAGCGCCGGAAGTGATCAGCACGAAACGCAATTCCTCTCCCAAAAGCTTTAACGCCTGGAAATAGTCGCTGTTGCAATACAGTTCAACTTCGGCATTTAGCGACGCGCCAATATCGCCTTTGGCGCGGCTTTTTTCAAGTTCTTTGCTGACTGCGGTGCGTACGGCCATCACTTTTTGCCAGGTGTCGCGGCTGATCGCCGCATCGGCGTCGAGCTGGGCCAGTCCGTTGTACCAGGTTTCGAGAAACACCGATTCGCTGCGTTTGCCCGGCATGAAATGCCAGATTTCGTCGGCTGTGTAGCTGATGATCGGGGCGAGCCAGCGTACCAGGGCTTCGAGCACATGATACATCGCCGTTTGCGCGGAGCGCCGGGCCAGGCCGTCGGTTTTCGCGGTGTACTGGCGGTCCTTGATCACGTCCAGGTAAAAGCCGCCGAGATCAATCACGCAGAAGTGATGCACTTTCTGGAAAATCGATTGGAATTGATATGCCTCGTAGGCGGCTTTCACTTCTTCCTGCAATTGCCAGGCCCGATCCATCACCCAGCGGTCCAGCGCGAGCAGGCTGCCGGTTTCGACCAGATGCTGCGCCGGATCGAAATCGTTCAGGTTCGACAGCAGGAAGCGGGCGGTATTGCGCAGCCGCCGATAGCCGTCGGCGGTCCGATTCAAAATTTCAGCCGAAACGTTCATTTCGCCGCGGTAATCGGCCGAGGCGACCCATAGTCGCAAGATGTCCGCGCCGAGGTCTTTCATCACCGCTTGCGGTGCGACCACGTTGCCTTTCGATTTGGACATTTTTTTGCCTTCCGCATCGACCGTAAAGCCGTGCGTCAGCACCGCCTTGTACGGCGCGGCATCATTCATCGCGGTCGAGGCCAGAAGCGACGACTGGAACCAGCCGCGATGCTGGTCCGAGCCTTCCAGGTACAGATCGGCCGGAAATCTCAATTGCTCGCGCCGTTCGAGTACGCAGGCATGCGTTACGCCGGAGTCGAACCAGACGTCCAGCGTATCGGTGATCTTGTCGTAATACGCCGCTTCGTCGCCGAGTAATTCGGCCGGTTCCAGATCAAACCAGGCATCGATGCCGCGTTCTTCGATCCGTTTGGCGATCGGCTCGATCAATTCGACTGTGCGCGGGTGCAATTCGCCGCTCTCTTTGTGCACGAAAAAGGTGATCGGTACGCCCCAGGTGCGCTGCCGGGAAATACACCAGTCCGGGCGGCCGTTCAGCATGCTTTCGATGCGCGCCTGGCCCCAGTCCGGAATCCAGGCGACGTGTTTGACTTCGGCCAGCGCGGTTTCGCGAAGGTGCTTCTTTTCCATCGAAATGAACCATTGCGGCGTCGCGCGGAAAATGATCGGCGTTTTGTGCCGCCAGCAATGCGGATAACTGTGCTCGATCGCATGGTGATGCAGCAGCTTGCCGTTCGTCTCCAGCACTTCGATCACGTGCTCGTTGGCCTTGAACACATGCTCGCCCGCGAACAGTTCGGTATTCGGCAAAAATACGCCGTCCGCGCCGACAGGGTTGTCGACCGGCAGATCGTAGCGAAGGCCGGCAACATAGTCTTCCTGGCCGTGGCCGGGGGCGGTATGCACCGCGCCGGTACCCGCGTCGGTCGTTACGTGATCGCCGAGAATGACAGGGACCTGGCGTCTGTAGAAAGGGTGATGCAATGCCTGGTGTTCGAGCGCGGAACCTTTGCAATAGGCGATGACCCGGAAGTCGTCGATGTTATAGCGCGACATCGCATCCTTCAGCAGCGCCTCGGCGATGACCAGACGCTCCTTGATGCCGCCTTTTTCGCACTGCACGACCGCATAGTCCAGTTCGGGATTCAACGCGACGGCCTGATTTGCGGGCAGGGTCCACGGCGTAGTGGTCCAGATCACAACCGACAGGGGGCCTTCGCCTTCGCCGACATGGTGGCAATTGGCCAAAAGAGCGATCGGATCCACGGCTTCGAAACGCACGTCGATCGCCGGCGAATGCTTGTCCTCGTATTCGACTTCCGCTTCAGCCAATGCGGAGCCGCAGTCGGTGCACCAGTGAACCGGCTTCGCGCCGTGCGCGATATGGCCGTTTGCAGCGATCTTGCCGAGCGAACGCACGATGTCCGCTTCGAATGCGAAGTCCATCGTGAGATAAGGATTGTCCCAGTCGCCGAGAATGCCAAGGCGGACGAAGGCTTCTTTCTGCAGCGCGACCTGCTTGCCGGCATATTCGCGGCAGGCTTTACGGAACACCGCCGGCGTGACTTTGACGCCGGCCTTGCCGACTTTCTTTTCGACCATCAGCTCGATCGGCAGGCCGTGGCAATCCCAGCCGGGTACATACGGCGCATCGTAGCCGGCCAGCGTTTTCGACTTCACGATGAAGTCTTTCAATACTTTGTTCACCGCGTGGCCGATATGGATCTCGCCGTTCGCGTAGGGGGGGCCGTCGTGCAGGACGAATTTGGGGCGTCCGGCCGCCGCTGCGCGGATCTTTTGATACAGTTTGGATTCGTTCCAGATTTTCAACCGTTCCGGTTCGCGCTGTGCCAGGTTCGCTTTCATCGGGAAAGCGGTCGTCGGTAAATTAAGCGTTTTTTTATAATCCATAGTCATAAGCGTTTGAATCGGCAAAAATCTTTTGGGTTAGAGCCACATCTTTCTCGATCTGGGCTTGTAATTTATCAAGGGAATGGAAACGCATTTCGTCGCGGATTTTGTGCTTGAAATGCACTTCCACATAACGTCCGTAAATTTCCCGGTCAAAATTGAACAAATGGGTTTCCAGGACCACTTTCGAGCCGCCGTCGACGGTCGGCCGCGTGCCGACGTTCGCGATGCCCTGGATCTCACCTTCGCCGAGGCCGGTCATCGTTACCGCAAACACGCCGTGAAGTGGCGTATTCTTTCGGTGCAGCTTGATGTTGGCGGTCGGAAAACCCAGGGCCCGGCCGCGTTTCTCGCCGTGCACGATCCGGCCGCAGACCGAATAGCTGTGGCCCAGTAATTGTTCGGCCTGCGCGAGATTGCCGGCCGCCAACGCATCCCGGATCAGTGTACTGCTGACGCGAAGGCCTTCGATGGAGAGCGAACCGGTGTCCTCGACCGTAAATCCCCATTGCCGGCCCTTATCTTGCAGCATCGCAAAATTGCCGCGCCGGGCCTTGCCGAAATGAAAATCGTCGCCGATCACCAGATGTTTTACGTTCAGCTTTTTGGCCAGGATGTCATCGATGAATTTTTCGGCATCCAGGTTGGCAAATTGCCGATTGAAGCGGGCAATCAGCAAATAATCGACCGGCAATGTCGAAAAGCCGAGCACTTTTTCGCGCAGGCGCATCAGCCGCGATGGCGAGTTGTCGCCGAGAAAATATTCCAAGGGCTGCGGTTCAAAAATCATCACGGCGACCGGAAGCCCAATGGCTCGGCCTTTTGCGGCAAGTTTGTCGATTACCGCGCGATGCCCCAGGTGCAAGCCGTCGAAATTACCGATCGTCAGCACGCAGCCCTGCTCGAGGGATTCCAGATGGGATAGGCCTCTAATGACACGCATCATCAATGCTTGGGAAACGCAAATTGAGCAAGAAAAGCTCCGCCGCTATGCTATCAGGCATGATTCGAACCGTAACGGCGGATTCGGAAAAGGCATAAATCAGCGTTTCATTTAATTAAAACCGCTGATTTTATCATGATTTACACGGTAAGGTAGGCGCCGTGTGCGAATTGGAACATTCTGTTGCGGAGCAACTACGGTTGCTCCTCGCGGAAAGTTTATTTTTTGGGAGCGGGTGTGCTTGGCGGCGCATCCGTGGCCGGAACCGGAACAGGCACCGGCACGGGTTCGGCGACTTTCGCAGGCGTTTCTTGCATCGCCTTTTCTTCCCGTTCGCGTTTCAGGCCTTCGCCGTACAGCGTCACCGTAATCATGATCAGGATCGGCGTGATCATCAGGATCATGAAGCGGCTGGGCTCCTTCAGAAAAAATAGGGGCCATTTCGGCTTGATCATTCCGAGCACGAAGAAAAGAAGCGTAAAAGCCGCCATGTTGAAAGAATAAAATACCATATTGAATTACCGATAAAAGTGGTTCAAAACCGGGTAGTGCCGGAGAGTCGGCTCCGCCGTCCATAACTTTATAATATACCACCATCCCTCCATGAAATTAAACTTAGCGCCGAGCAGCCGGTTTGACCGGCAAGGATTTCCGGAAGCCGGAAGGCCGCTGAGCCTGTTCGATATCCGATCGAGTTTAAGATGGAGAATTGGCTGGCTCTTTATGGTATAAGGGCAAGGAATTTCGGATTTCTATTGAGACCGATCAGCGCGGATTTTGATCGATAGGCTATTCTTTAACATGCGTTTTTTAATCTACCCTTCTTTGGAGGCCTCATGGGCGGTTTCGGGATTTTTGTCTTAGCGTTATTGGTTCTCGCCGTATTAGGCGTGTTTTTGGCGGTCAAATCGGTTCCGCAGGGGATGGAATATACAATCGAGCGATTCGGCCGCTACACCAATACATTGACACCCGGATTGAACATCATCGTCCCGCTGGTCGACCGGGTCGGCCGCAAAATGATCATGATGGAGCAGGTGCTGGATGTGCCGTCGCAGGAAGTGATCACGAAAGACAACGCGATGGTCACCGTCGACGGCGTCGTGTTCTATCAGGTGATGGACGCTGCTAAAGCCGCCTATGAAGTCAGCAATCTCGAGTGGGCAATCCTGAATCTGGTGATGACCAATATCCGGACCGTGATGGGCTCGATGGATCTGGATGAGCTATTGTCCCGCCGCGACGACATCAACGCGCGCCTGCTGACGGTCGTCGACGATGCGACGACGCCGTGGGGTATCAAGGCGACCCGTATCGAAATCAAAGACATCGCGCCGCCGAAGGATCTGGTCGAAGCGATGGGCAAGCAGATGAAAGCGGAACGGCTAAAACGCGCTTCGATTTTAGAAGCGGAAGGCCTTAGGCAATCCGAGATCCTGCGTGCGGAAGGCGCCCAGCAGGCAGCGGTTCTGGAAGCCGAAGGCCGCAAGGAAGCTGCCTATCGCGACGCGGATGCCCGCGAACGTCTGGCGCAGGCCGAGGCCCGGGCTACGCTGATGGTGTCCGAAGCGATCGGCAAGGGCGACCTGAACGCGATCAATTATTTCGTCGCACAAAAATACATTGAGGCGCTGCAAAACGTCGCTGCCGCGGATAACAGCAAACTGATCCTGATGCCGCTGGAGGCCTCGAGCGTGATCGGCGCAATTGGCGGGATTACCGAACTGGCGAAGGAAGCGATGGCCAAGAATGCCAAAAGCGCATAGGGGGGGACGATGGAATTCGACTTTGTCTTCTGGTACTGGTGGATATTGGCGTTGATTCTTCTGGTCGTCGAACTGGTTGCGCCCGGCTTCTTTTTCCTGTGGATGTCGGCAGCAGGCTTTGTGACCGGCTGCCTGGTTCTGCTGTTTCCGGCGACACCGGAAAATTTTCAGATTTTCGAATTTTCGGTACTGTCGATCCTGGCGATTGCGGCCTGGCGGTTTTATGTCAAGAAACACCCGATCGAAAGTGACCGGCCGCTGTTGAACAAGCGTGGCGCGCAGTATATCGGCCGAGTGTTCAATCTGTACGCGCCAATCGAGAACGGGCAGGGCAAGATCAAGGTAGACGACACGATCTGGAAAGTACACGGGCCCGATTGTCCGGTTGACGCGAAAGTCCGGGTGGTTTCGGTCAACGGTACAGTGTTTGAAGTCGAAAAAGTAGAACATGGCTAAGGTAAACCACAATGCCACATTCGGCACGGAGGGTGTGGGTTGCGGCTCTGGTTCAATGACTTATGTTTTTCACCATAATATTAAAAAAATGTTCTTTATGAGATAATAAACAGTTTGTTGGCAATCGGCATTATTTCTGCGCATGAATATCGTCAAAACCGATCTGGAAAAGGCTCTAAATCTTTGCAAAGGAGCATTTTTGTCCGCGGCTGGTTTTAGTCTATTGATTAATTTCTTAATGATTGCTCCCTCGATTTATATGCTGCAAGTGTATGATCGAGTGGTCACAACCGGAAATATGACAACATTACTGATGTTGACATTAATTGTGTTGTTGTTATTTATCACGATGGCCTCTTTGGAGTGGGTGCGCTCCCAAATACTCGTAAGAGTCAGTACGCGCTTGGAAATGCTGCTGAATACACGATTATTTCGCGTTGCTTTCAAACAAGCCTTATTTACGGGGGGGAGGCAGGCTACGACCCAGGCGCTCGATGATTTGACCGGTTTGCGCCAATTTCTCACAGGCAATGGGCTTTTTGCGTTTTTTGATGTACCTTGGATGCCGGTTTATCTGGCTCTGCTGTTTGTATTCCATCCTTGGTTCGGATGGTTTTCCGTAGCTACCGCAATATTGCTGAGTCTGGTTGCTGTTGCGACCGAAAAAGCAACGAGTAAAACGTTGAGCGATGCAAATAATGTCGCCATTGCCACTCGGGCCCAATTAAGCAAAAACTTACGTAATGCCGAAGTAATCGAATCAATGGGCATGTTAGGTAATTTGCACCGGCGCTGGATGGAGGGGGCTGTAAAAGTTTTGAATTTGCAGGCCGTGGCCAGCTCGCGGGCAGGGCTATTGGCTGCGTTGTCAAAGATCATCCGTATGTCTTCACAATCGCTGATTTTGGGATTAGGTGCTTATTTGACGATCGAACGCGAGATTTCTCCAGGCCTGATGATTGCCGGTTCCATCCTAATGGGTAGGGCCTTGGCTCCTATTGATTTAATGATTGGGACCTGGAAAGGCTTTATTAGTGCTCGCGGCCAGTACAAACGGTTGAATGAAATTTTACAGCAAATTCCTCCCGAAAAGGAGCAAATGCAGCTTCCCGATCCTCAAGGACGCATTCAATTCGAAAATACCGTTGTCATTCCGCCGGGCGGTAAAGTACCCGCTATAAAGGGGCTCAATCTGGTGATCGAGAAAGGAGACATCATTGGCGTAATAGGGCCCAGCGGAGCTGGTAAATCGACATTGGCGCGGGCGGTATTAGGTATTTGGCCGACCGCTAACGGAGTGATTCGATTGGATGGTGCGGAGGTTTTCAACTGGGAGCGCGAACATATCGGCCGGTTCATTGGCTACTTGCCTCAGGATATAGAGTTATTTGAAGGCAGTATCAGCGAAAATATCGCTCGTTTTGGCGAAATTATTCCGGAAAAAGTTGTTGAAGCCGCAAAAATGGCTGATGTGCACGATATGATTTTACGCCTGCCGGAAGGCTATGATACTGTTATTGGCGCGACGGGCGGAAACTTGTCGGGAGGCCAGCGGCAAAGAATAGGTTTGGCGCGGGCTTTGTATGGCAATCCGGTTTTGGTTGTTCTCGACGAACCGAATTCCAACCTGGATGAACAGGGCGAAAGCGCCCTCGAAAAGGCTTTGTTGCAGCTCAAACAAAAGCAGACAACAGTAATTATCATCACGCACCGAAATAATGTCCTGTCCAAAGTTGACAAAATGATGATCCTGAATGACGGTGCGCTAGTTGTTTACGGGCCGAAGACGCAGGTTATCGAATATCTGCAGCAACAGCAAAAGCAACAACGGCCCGTAGCGTCCCTAGCTTAATTCCTTACATAAGCAAATATGACACAAAATACTAGGGGCAATATATCGTCCCCGGATTTGCACACTAATGACTGGTCGATACGGCTCATCGGTACAGTAATAGTGATACTGACATTCGGCATCTTTGGCGGATGGGCATTTTTGGCGCCGATTGATAGTTCCGCATTGGCACCCGGGGTTGTTGTTGTAAAGTCGCATAGAAAAACCGTGCAACACCTGGACGGGGGAATTGTTGCCAGAATACTGGCCAAAGACGGAGATTTGGTCAATGAAGGCGATCCATTATTGATTCTTGACGATACGCAGCTAAAAGCCCAAATGGAAATTGCGCGTAGCCAGTTCATTAGTTTGGCTGCGCAGGCGGCTCGGTTGCGTGCGGAAAAAGATCAACTCAATCAGATCGCTTTTCCTGACGAGCTGAAAGATGACAGTGACCAAAAGGTAACTGAAGCCAAAAAGGCTGAAATCAATGTTTTCAAATCCAGAAAAACCACCCATGACGGCGAGGTGGCGGTGCTGAGAGAAAGGATCAGCCAGATATCCAGCAAAATAAAAGGCTTGCAAGCCCAAGTCGAAAGTAAGAAGGTCCTGGTCGATTCGTTTGGTGAAGAAATTCATGATTTAAAAGAATTATTGGCGGAAGGATATGCCGATAAATTACGCTTGCGAGACATGGAGCGTAGTCATGCGATGCAAAATGGTGAAATCGCCCAACTGAATGCGGAAATCGCTACCAATCAGATGTTGATCAGCGAAACTCGCCTGCAGATTATGCAGATACAAAAGAAATTTCAGGAAGAGGTTGCCAGCAAGCTTAGCGAAGTACAGGCGCAGCTGAACGATGTCAATGAGAGACTGTCCGCGACAAAAGACAAGCTTGACCGCATCATCATCAAGGCACCCGTCAGCGGCATGGTAATGGGCTTGTCGGTGCATACCCAGAACGGAGTCATATCGCCAGGCCATGCGATTCTCGATATCGTACCGAGAGATGCCGAGTTAATTATCGAGGCCCAAGTATCTCCTAATGATATCGATCGCGTTTCGGTTGGTCTGCATGCCGAGGTGCGTTTCAGCGCCTTCAAGCAATCGCAGACCCCGAAGATGGACGGCACCGTTATTCAATTATCGGCAGACCGGTTTGTGGACGATCAATCGGGCACGCCTTACTACCAGGCGCGTGTCGAACTGACTCCGGAAAGTCGGAAAAAGCTCGGCAAGCTTCAGCTGGTCCCGGGGATGCCGGCAGAGGTTCTGATCAATACGGGAGAAAGAACCTTGTTCGAATATTTGGCGCAGCCTGCAACCAATGCGTTCGCACGTGCATTTATCGAAGATTAATAGGTGCCGAATGACTAAGTCCAATCTTCTATGGGGGGTGGTATTCTGCTTGTTTAGCGCGGTAGCGTTGGCCGATGATTTGCTTACTGTATATCGCCAGGCCTTGGAGGGCGACCCTACGTTGAAGTCCGCGGAGGCTAAATCGGAAGTCGGAGCTGCACAAAAAGGCCAAGCACTCGGTCAAATGCTGCCGCAGATCAATGCTGTCGGCAACTGGTCGAAAAACCAACAAAGAACAGATACCGGCCCGCGAGCCGCGAATAGCTCTTATGTCGGTACCCGCTACTATGTTTCGCTTAGCCAGACCTTGATCGACTTTGCGAAATTTTGGGAATGGCGGCGCGCGTCCAAGGTGGAAGATCAATTTGCCTCCGAAGAAATTGAGTCGCGGAATGAATTAATCTTCAATGTGGTCGATCGTTATTTTGCTGTGTTGGAAGCCGAGGATCAATTGGAGTTTACGCGCTCGGAAAAACAAATGACCCAGCACGAATTGGATCAGGTGCAAAAACAATTCGCCAAGCAGGTGTTAAAAATAACCGATGTGTATGCCGTGGAAGCGCGTCTCGATCAAGTGGTTGCCGACGAGATAAAGGCGGAAAGTCAACTGGTAACCAGTCAGCAAGGTTTGCGTGAATTAACGGGGATGGCACCTTCGAGTTTGTGGAGGCTTCGTGAAAACATCGAGTTTAAAGAGCTTGAAGGCAAATTGCAGCAATGGATCGATATGGCGCAAAGTCAAAACCCTCTCTTATCGGCCAAGCGTATTGCTATAGAGGCAGCGGAGAATAATGTTGCCGCACAAAAATCCAAGCATTTGCCAGTCGTAGATCTGCAATTGAATTTCTACGATACCAATACCGGATACAATAGTCAGCGTTTAGGGGCGGATATACAGACCCAAGTTGCGGCGATCAACGTTAATGTGCCGATATTTTCGGGTGGAACCACCACTCATCAATTATTTGAAGCCAAAAGCAAATTGCGATTGAGTCAATACGACAATGAAATCGCCTTGCGTTCCTTGACTAAAGAAACCAGCGATGCGTTTCTCACCACTAATGCCGATGTCAAGCGCATCAAGGCGGGCCGAAAATCGCTCGAATCGGCGGCCAAATCGCGTGAATCGATGGCGCGAGGACTGTATTACGGTATAGTTACCATCAGCGACTTTCTCAAGGCGCAAGAAAATGAATTTGCTGCGAAAAGGGATTTGGCGCAGGCTAAATACAGCTATATTCGCAATCACATTCGCTTTTTGTTGGCCATCGGTTCGCTTGATGAAAACAACTTGCGCGAAATCAACGACTGGCTGGAATCGGCAAAATCGAGCCCGGCTGCAAACGCTGAAGAATCATAAGCTATAAAAGTCGCTGCAGAAGCTTTCGCTTTTTCGTGCCCGAGCTGGAACTTAGGAGTCGGAAGAGGCGTGTCAGAATCCCTCCCCCCCCCTTTTTTTTTTGTTTCTTGTGCTCTCCGCTGCTGGGTTTTCAATTTCTTCCTGGCAAGTACTTCTAATCTGGAGATTGGGATGCAGCGACCTGACAACCGGCCATGCGCACGAATTCGGATGGAGTCCGAATTTAGCCGGATTCGGAGTATCTCTACCTAAACTGTAACAAATGAAATGCCCCGTCTGTGATATATTGAGAAAGATGGATGAGTCCTAAAAAATGCTGGCTTATATGCAAATCTAATCAATAAACTGATGGGGTCGGAATAAAACGCGAGGCTTTCTAGAATCACTGCGCTCACTTCGAGTGAAGTATGCAAGATAGAGGTGTGAATTTGTTCGTACAGAACGATGCCCGAAAGGCACAGATAAATTCGCGTCTGCAAAAAATAAAAGAATTCTGAAATATCTCTAAAAGCCAATTGAGATTGGACGAATTTTATTAATATCCATAACCTGGGTGTCGTAGTTCTGTTGGGCTTTACGTACTTGTATTTTTCCCTGTCTGACCCCTTTGTCTTTAAGGTGAAAAAGCCATTGTTAGGGTATGATTGACCCAGCGTGGTGCAAGAGCTGGCAAAAGTAGTGCAAAGCTGCTTTGTTATCCCCATTTTGTGTTGGTCGACTGTTGGACGAAAGTATTTATCGACCTGGGTCCGGGTCATTCAGCGGCGATACAGTTAAACTAATATATGATTCATAAAGGGAAGATTATTAGTGGCATGAAATCTGCATTTATATTGCTGTCGATGCGGTTTGGGAAAACGCAACAATCTTTGGAAGATGGGCAACAAAGTGGATCGTATGGGGCTGTCATAAAGCCTTTTGGGGAAGTAATCCGAAAATAATTTGATAAAAATCATCAGTTTGTCTGCGTAACTGAATGATGTTCTAAGAAAATCCCCAAAAAGCTAGACAAAGTTGCTTAAATGTCACTATACTTTATACCGCGACAATGGACTGAAATTACCAATCTGCATGATGCCAGCGAAAAGCCAAGTCAGTCGATAACCGTTTGGGCGTGGCGTTGCTCATCTTTAACTGTTATAAAACAGAAATTTATGTAACCGGAGTAAATTATGACAATTAGTTCTACAGAAAAAGCTCAAGCCATCATTGGCGCCCTTGAGGGATATGGGATCGACTTTAAGCCAAGCCAAAAAGCGGCACTGAGCAAAACCATCGTCAGGCTGTATGAAAAAGCCCATAGAGATGACGCTTACGTATCTAACTATGTCGGAAGCCGCCTCTTTATACAAAAGCAGTTAATAAAGAATTTTAAGGACCTGGGCCTGGGGGATACCGATGGAAACGGTAAGCTTTCAAAAGCCGAAAAAGCGGTTTTGTTGGCCGACGTAAAAGCGGATCTGAAAACGGCCGCCGAAACTGGCCTTGGCGGAGGCGGAGAGCCGACTTCCGGTTTGACGTTAAGCGCCGATAAACAGGCTATTACCGAAGGTCTTGACGGTGTTACCTTTACGGTTACAGGTACGGCAAATACCACCTTGGTATGGGAAGTCGATACCAGCCACAGCGAAGACGTTAATTCTGCAGTGGGTTCCGTTGTTTTGGATGCAACCGGCAAGGCCACTTTCACTATCAGCGCCCTGCAGGATTTGCTTGCGGAACCGTCCGAACTGTTCACGGTTACCTTGAAAAATACCACCGGCGAAGTACAGACGACTAAAGTCGTTCAGATCAACGAGAATCAAAACCTCAACAAAACCTTCAATCTTACCTCGCAGACTGCTGCCGGTGCAGACGTAATGCGGTTGACCGGTGATCAGGATGCGCGCATCGATGTAACCGCCAACGACAATCAAGTCAAGGGTCTGGATCTGGACGGAGACGGCGTCATCGAATTGAACGGTGTTGAAAACAACAACCCGACGGCGTTGGATGACGGCAAGGACTTCGAAATCGTTGATGCTTACAGCCGTGATTTGCTTAATCAGGGCAATATCGCCCAAAACTATTTGGGCGACATCGCGTTTGACGGCACCGGTTTCGCTGGCGATGGCGTTAATACCGACGGCAACATTTTCCTGGGCGGCCTGGGTGCGGACACCGCATTTGGCGGCATCGGTAACGACTTCATGGCGGGCGGTGGTATTGCCCAAGCCCGCGGTTGGGGCCAAGATTCCCTGAAGGGCGGTCGTAATGCCGACTTCTTCTTTGCTGAGTTTTCCGGTCTGGACGCTACCGATGGCAGCAGTCTGTGGATAGACGGCGGCAATACCGCCGATGACAACGCAGCGGGCGTAGGCCAAAGTGCGCAGGACTCTGACTGGTTGCTCTTTGAAGCCTCTGATGATGACGAGCCAGTGCAAATTTGGCTGACTGACAGCAGCGGCGGCATTGATCCGGGTCATGGTGAAGCAGAATCCCGTTCGGGTGAGTTCATGGATCTTGACGATGTTGAAAACATCGATGCCTCAGGCAACCTGTACGGATTCCTGGACGATGTGAATGTCGCGATCGGCGCTGGCGGTAAAATGGTCAACGGCGAAAACGTTGGCATCGGTACTTCCGCACAATTGCACATAACTGGCAGCACTGTTCGCAATATCCTCATCGGCGGTTACGACAACGATTATATCGAAGGTCGTGATGGCGATGACTTACTGATGGGCGGCAACCTGCGTTACGCGTTGAACAACCCGAATGCGGCCGGCATTGTCAATGACGGCAGGGATACGCTGATCGGCGGAGATGGCAACGATGACATCGTATTCGAAGCGGACGGCGGCGCTATTGGCGGCGGTGAAGACGATGATACCCTGTGGCTCACTGATCAATCTCTCGGTACTCAAACAGCCGACGATTTGACTACCGACGGCGTATTGCGTTTCGATCTGAGAGGTCAAAACATCAATGATTCCGCTGGTTACGGCGGCGCGGACGTAGACGGCACGCAAGACCAGACCAACTACAGCGGCAGTGCCCGCGTGACCGTGACCGATATGGAAAACGTGATCGCCACCGGCCTGGGATCGATCGACTATCTGGCGTCCGGCGCGAATGATCCGGAGCTGCATTTCGCAAATCAACAAAACCACTTCGCTTATGAAGGCGATCTGGATTTGCGCGGCACGTACGGTGACAACATCTTGTATGCCAATACGGGCGACGACGTGATCGAAGGCCGTAAAGGCAACGATTTGTTGTCGGGCGGCGAAGGCAACGACGACTTCATCTTCCATTTGGGTTCTATTGTCAATAACAATGCTCAGGAAGTTGCTGCGGATGGCGTGGATGTAATCTGGCGTCAAGTCGATGCGAACGGCGACAATATTTGGGATACGGATGCCGACGGCAATTACCTCTATGGCCAGGATTTCGGCTTGGATGCAACCGCCACCGTAGGTTCTTCCGTGCTCAAGATCGCGATTGAAAAAGCAGGCGGCAATGCGCCGGGCGACGAGTTGTCCGATGTGGTCAATTTCGTGTCCGAAATCACCACGGGCGTCAAGGTTGGGGATACTTTCCAAAGCATCACCTTGAATACCGCTGCGATCAAGGCGGCGACGACCTACCAAGGACTGACCGATGCGATTAATGAAGCCTTGGATGCAACATCGTTTGGTACGGATCTGCAAGCCACCCTGCAATCTGATGGCGTAACGATCTACATTACCGACGCGCTGGGCCGCGAGTTGGCGGATACGACCACGGAAGTGGCGGGCGCGGGCGTTACCGTACAGCAAAAGGCAAACACGCAGACCGCCAATACGTTTGCGTTTGGGGAAGCCGATGTAACGGTATCTCAAGATCGTCTGATCTATGCCGCCTATGAAGACCGTGCCGATGGCGAGTTGCGCGACGATGATGCCGTGCTGGGTTCCAACGTCAGTCTGGGCCAAGAAGGCTATGCCGAAGACTTGGTGATCAATTTCGCCGAGGATGGTACGCGTATTGCCGAAGACCAGACTTATACCCTGACGTTTGACAATCTCACGACTCAGGATAAAGTGACCATCCTGGTCAACGGCGTGGAATACTCCCTGCAAGTGGGCGTGGATCTCGACGGTAACATCATCGGTAACGAAGATGGTCCGTTCGATAGCCAGGCGAATATCCAGGCAAATTTCCTGGATCGTTTGACCGACTTCATCAACACTTTTATGGACGATGACACGGCTTCCGGTGAGTTGAGTGCGTCTTTCAATGGTACTGACACCATTACGCTGACCCAGGCCGACTATAACGGCGAAGAAACCGTGTTCATGATCGAGCCGACCGTGACCATTCAAAATCTGTCCAATGGCGAGCCGGCTACTGTCACGGTTGAGAATACTTCGCAGCATGAAGTGCTCCTGTACCAATTCGACGGCCGCGACGGCAATTTGAATAACGACAACGTGTTGTTCATCGGCGATAGCGGCATTAACCGCTCGACCCTGGAAACCGCTGAAGATGCAGGTTCCACCATCGTTGGTAAAAATGCCGTGCTGATCGACAACAAGGTCGATACGCATGCGGAAAGCGTTGCCAACACTGGGGAAACCATTGTCAATAGCCAAGCCACCAATGCCTGGCTGGACAACCAAGTGGAAATCTATTCCGTACACGGCGATGATTTCCTGCTCGGCGGTCAAGGTAACGACACGATCAGTGGCGGCACCGGTGACGATCGTGTAATTGGTTCCTTGGGCGCGGACGACCTCGACGGTGGTAAGAACTACTATGCCGTTAAGGTATTGGGTGAAGCCAAAACCCGTGTTTATGAGCTGAACAAGTGGGAAGCGGCCAATCCTTCGAAAGTGGCGGCATTGACCGGTCTGAACATTTCTTCGATTGCCCTGATCTCACAAGCGGAGACCGGCGTCACGTTGGCGAGCGGCGTATTCGATGATACGTTGCAATTCCAGCAGGCTGATTTCGCGGCGGGTCAAACCGAGTTCACCATTACGCTGAACGATTATGTAGTAAACGGTGGCGCGATCGAATTCCGCAACGACGGTGCCGGTACGGTTGGCGTAGACGTGGACGGCGATGGCGATTTTGAATCCACCAGCACCTTCACCAACTTCGAAAACATCCGTACGGTATCGGGTGTCGGCAAGGCGGTAGCAGGCGATGGTCAAGGTAACGACACTCTCGATGTGTCCGGATTGTCTACGGATGCAGGCGGCATCAGCTATAACTTGACCAACGACGCGGGCTTCAGCGGTCCGGGCGATGTGCGTTACAGCACCGATGCGTTCGTTACTACGGACGGTGATAGACCGGCCGAGACCGACTATGAGCAGCTCGTTATCAAGGTCGATGGTGTGGAAAACGTCATCGGAGGTTTGGGTAACGACTTGGTAATCATCGACGAAACCGAAGCGGCCAAAAACAACACGTTCCAGGCAGGATTGGGCGTTGACCGTATCGAGTACCGTAATGACTATAACGGGTCCGAAACGGCTGAGCCAACGGTTACCATTAAAGTCAACGTTGCGAACGATACCGACCATGTCGTCATGACGGGAGGTCGTGTCGGCTCGACTGTGGCAACAGACATTTTGACCGGCGTCGAGTACATCGCGCTCAACGGCAATACGGCCGAAAGCGTCCGTGCGGACGACGTGATCGATGTGACGGCCATGACCACCGGTGCCGTAGTTGACTACACCAACGGCGAAGTACGCGACCTCAACGGAAATGTCCAGCTGACCATCGAAGGAATTTATGAGATGGAAAATGTTTGGGCCGACGGCAATGATACGGTTATTGTCGCTGACGAAGACATCATGAGTCAGAATGCGCAATATGACAATGACGACGAAGATGTTGCCTTCGCGACATTCATTGACTACGATGAACTGGATGCCAACAATCAACGTGTCGCGTTTGCGGATCAGGATTCTGCTCAAATCGTGGATGTAGAGAATCAGAACTTGTTCACCTTCGACCTAAGCCGCGTGGGTAACGATGCTGATGTCGATACCGTGGATTACAGCCAGGCGCTGGACTCCATCGCCACCGTTGTAAGAACCGGTAGCGATCAGTATGTACTGGTTGATGAAGACAGCAGCCCCGATGACAGCTTTGGCGGCAACTGGGTTACCCGCGTCGATCACCTGATCAGCGCGGAGCGCATTGTAGCTTCGCAAGCTGAATCGGTACTGGACTTCACCAATTTCGGTCAAGCCGTCGAAATCAGCTTCCAATTCGATCCGCTCAAGGCCAATGCGTCGACAGATCAGTTCGAGAGCACGATTCGCATTGCCGATGCCAGCAGCAATGAAATCGCGGGCGTGCCGACCTACGTGGAACGCTACGACCTGAATAAGAATGTATCAGTCGATCCATTCAACAATGCTACCTGGAACCGCATCGAAGGCAGTGACTTTGGTGAAAGCATCAAGTATGACGGCAGCGAAGACCTGACCAACCTGGCCGGTGTGGATCACCGTTATTCCGACGACACGCTCAACCTGCGCGGCGGTAATAACGTGGTTTCCTACTTCCAGCTGGAAACCAGCATTAACGCGGTAATCAATGTCTCTGAGTTCGATGCTGAAAACGCGACCACTACCGGTTTGATTGATGCCACTGTGTCCTTTGAAGACGGCACCGGCACCAATACGATCCTGGCGGGTAGCGGCGAACACCATATCACGTCTTATACCAGCGACAATGGGATTGCGGCGGGTAGCTTGAAGCTGGAAGCGTCTCAGGATGCGGAAGACAGCCTGACCTTTACGGGGACGACCGACAAGATCTACTTCCTCGGCACGTCGGCCGGCGTAATCGATGTCAAAATCGGTGATCTGGACACCATGCGTCTGACCGGATTCGAGATTCTGAAAGATGCGGAAACCAACGATGTCTATGACATGAAATCGCTGGCCAACGTTCATGGTAACTTGACGCTTGTTGACGGTTTGCAAGGCTTTGGTGGTGACCACGACACGATCAAGGTCTACGACGACGCCATTAACTTTAATGGTGCCGGCGCAAATACCATCAGCCTAGCAGCACTGGACGCTCCGGCTCCGGGTGGCTTTGGCTTCGACTTTGATGTACTGGACGTGACCGGTGTGACTTCCGCTCTGGTTACGACATTAGTCGGTGCAACCGGTCCGACCGATGAAGTAGTACTGGGAGCTGTCAACAACATCGCGACTGTCAACGACTTCGAAAGCGTGGTTCTGACCGATGCGACGCTGGCCCAAACCGGTACTACGTTCGTGCTCGATACCACCGCCAATAAACTGACCGGCGGCGCCAAATCGCTGACGTTCAACAATGACATGAACACGGTGAGCTTCCGTGGTCTGGTGTTGGAAGCAGGCACTCTCGACGGCGGCCAAGTTGCCAACGTAACCAGCGGCATCACCTTCACGGTGGCGGGTACGGCTACGGATGCGGTTACCGTCTATGGCGGCGACGGCAACGATAGCATTACCGGCGGTGCCGGCGATGACACGCTGGTCGGCGGCAAAGGCAACGACACGCTGGATGGCGGTTTTACGGCGGAAGTCACTGAAAAAGTTGTTGTTACACTGAGCGGTGGCGCAGCTACGCTTGAAGCGGGTGATGATTTGATCATCGCTGGTGTCACAATCAGCGACGCCGGTGGCGATATTACTGTTGTCGCTGGATCTGATGCTGATCAAGTCGGTTCTGCGTTCGTAACGTGGGCAGGTACCAATCTTGCTACGATCGAAACCAATTTGGGGCTGAACGCTGGCGATTTAGGTTCTGTATCTTATGATTCCGACAGCAATAATATTATCTTCAACTTTACCAGCCAAGCTGGCGATGTGGCAGCAGCTACAGTGACTGTCGATGACACGGGCATGACAACAGGTACGTTGACAGGAACTGTATTTGAAGATGGAACCGATGCTGCCCAACAGTCCGTAGCTTATGCGGCCCGGGCCGAAAGCGCCGACACTTACGTGTTCGAAGCCACGGCGGCGGACAACGGCGTTGACACGCTGAACAACGTGGATGCGAGCGATACGCTGGACTTCAGCGCCTTCTTCGGCACAGCTGCGGTTGCGGGTATCACTGACGACGCTAGCGATGGCCTCGTGTTGACCAACGGTCAGGTAACGGTAGGTTTCAACCTGGCTAACTTGGTAGTCGGCAGCGTCTCGGGCTTGGGAGACAACGAAAAAGCGGTAGTGTTGTTGACCGCCGACGCAGACGGAGCTGCGGATGTCACCAATAACCCGTATCAGGTCTACTACGTGGAGAACGGCGATACTGCCGGCACGTCCGACCTGACGGTGACCTTGGTCGGTACTGTCAACAGCGCTGCGGAGTTGACTGCGGCACAAGCTCTCGGTCTGGTCTAAGACCGCTGAGACACCCCCGGATTTACTCCGGGGGGAATCCCTACAACCCCGCCTTCCTATAAGGCGGGGTTTTCTGTTATTTTATTCCTGGTTTCCGGGCGCAAGTTTGGAAGCCGCCTTCATCATGTTCCGGTTTCAAGCGATTGGCGCCGTAACGCATTGCACTAAATTGTTAGGATTTCTCTTATGGCTCAAGCAAAAACCATTAAAATCGATAATAAAGAATACGCCCTCGATGCGCTGCCGGAGGTCGTCAAGCAGCAATTGGCCAGCCTGCGCGTGGTAGATCGTGAAATTGCGCGTTTGCAGACTCAGTTGGCGATTGCCCAGACCGCGCGTTCGGTCTTTGCCAATGGCATCAAAAACAATTTGCCGGCTAGCGAATAGCTTTGGCAGAATAATATCCGAATTTTACGGAATTTCTTCGGGTTGGGAGAGTTGCCGGCGTAAAGTCGGAGTTTGATAAATCTTGTCCCGTGCCTGTCTTAGCCCAGCACCTCGATCAGTTTCATTACTCGCCTGAATGCAGATTCAAAAAATCACCACCCGTTACAGCATTTACCAGGATCGCCTGTCTATCGACGGACAGTTTGCCAATGGCGAAATCGTAAGGCTGTGGCTCACTTACCGGCTAATGCGGGAGTTGTTGCCGCCATTGTTGAAACTGATTACCCCTCAGGCCAAGACCGAAGCCAAGGCAGCCATCTTGGCGGAATGGGCGCTAAGCCATGCACGCTCGCGGCAGCAGTCGGAAAAACCCGTAAGCCCGCCAGCCGCTGGCGCCGAAAAGGGCAGCCGGCAATCGCCCCCGCCGGCAAGTTGTCTTGTCAGCGCCATCGAATTGAAGACGACACCCAAGTCGGTGACGCTGGCATTCAAACGCTGGGGTAATCATCCGGTCGCCGATCTGGCGTTTAAACCGGAACATTTGCGGCAATGGTTGAGCATCGTTTATGGCTTGTGGAATCAGGCCGGCTGGCCCGATAATGAGTGGCCCGACTGGGTTAAAAAGATGCCGACGCTCAAGCCGGACGACGTGATCGTGCATTAGGGTGCACTATTTAAATTAATGGGTTGTAGGCCGGATAAGCGAAGCGCATCCGGCGATTGCGTTGTGGATGCGCTTCGCTTATCCGGCCTACGCAACAACTGACTGAATCGACAAATCATGTCCAATTATCAGGCACTCTCCTTTAAACATCATGTCAATAAGCGCTGGTTGCGGCCGGCGAACTATGCCTTCGCAGCGGCCGATACCGTGGCGGTTTTGTCTCTGAATGAACTTTCGCATGCCCTTGCTGCGATGCCGATCGGCTTTATTAAGCAGGACGAGCGTTTTCTGCCGGCAGCCATTCAAAGTTTGCATTCCGGCCGCAATTGGTTCGTAGGCCCGGATCAACGTTGGCTGGGCGATTATATTCCTGCCGTGTATCGTGCCTATCCTTTTCGGTTGGCAAAAACGGAAGAGGATAAACGGATTTTATTGATCGATGCGGATAGCGGACTGATTGCCGAGGGAGTTGCGGGGGAAGCGTTTTTTACCGCAGAAGGCCAGCCTACGCCTTTTATTCAGTCCATCGTCGATTTCCTCAGTCTTTTAGAGCAAGATCGGCAGCGTACGGTCGATGTATGTGAGGCTTTACAAAGCTATGACCTGATTCAGCCGTGGCCGATTACTGTAAAAGTCTTGGATCGGAATATACCCTTCAAGGGTTTATATAAAATCGATGAAACGGCCTTAAATGCCTTGTCCGGCGAGGCGTTGCGAGAACTGATGCAGGTAGGCGCGTTATCGGCGGCCTACTGTCAGCTCTTTTCAGTGCGGAATTTGACATTGCTCGGCCGGCTTGTCCAAGTTCATGGCAAGGCCGGTGATGCCGCACAGGAAATCGAAAAGACCGTCGCTCAGGAAGAATCGGATACGGATTTTTTCAGTAAGGACGGCATAGTGAGTTTTAAAGGATTATTTTGAGGCTTCCGCGTTCAGCAGTTCTTGTTGACTCTCCTAATCGTGCAGGTTGGGTTGGGCGCTAGAGCATTTTCGTTTTGGGTGTACGGTCATAAGCAATGCCGCAAAGTTAGGGCAAACTCGTCATTCCGGCAGGGATTGCCGGAATCCAGAAGCCAGGGACGGCAAGCTTTAATGCATCCCTGCAGTCTGGATCTCGGCAATCCTTGCCGAGATGACGGTTTGACTTAACGGCATTATCTTCCTATAAGCGATATGAAAATGCTCTAGCCGTAGCCCAACGCATCGAAGTCGAATGTCGTCGGGTTACGCTTCGCTAACCCAACCTACACGATGATGGCGCTAAGCCGGATTTGTCTTATCAATTAACTTCACCATCCCGTTCATTACACTATCCAGCCCGCCATATACATTCAGCGTATTGATTCGTGCGGTGATCTTCTCCAGTGCTTCCAGTTCCTTCAAGCGCAGCAGGATCGGATTGCCTTCCATCACCTTGGCGGTATTGTGCAATGAGCGGGTCGCCTGGGTTTCTTCCTGGCGCTTGATCAGGTTCGCCTCGGCCATTTTTTGCGCTTCGACAACCTGCGTCAAAATCGCTTTCATCTCGCCGGGCAGGACGATGTCGCGTGCCCCGACCGATTTGACTTCGATCCCGTAAGCCGATGCTTTTGCTGCTGCGATCTCGAGAATCTGCCGGTTCAGCGAGTTCTTGTCGGCCAGGAGTTCATCCAGCGTTTGCGTGCTGACGACCGTGCGCAGAGCCAGTTGCAGTTCGCGGTACAGAAACTCTTTCGCGTCGGCCAGTTCTGCGCGGGTCTTTTCCGGTTCGCGGATTTGCCAGGTTGCAGACAGGTTCACGCGTAGGCTGACCCGGTCCTTGGTCAAGATTTCCTGGCCGTTCACTTCCATGTTCTGCAGGCGCAGATCGAACAAAGTCAAGGTCGGGCAGTGGTTGAACCGCCACCAGGCATGTATGCCTGCGTTCAGTGCCGCCCGGATTTCGTTGTCTACGGCCAGGAAGCCTATGTGCTGGTCCGGGATGTTGAAAAACGCGACTGCATTCAGTGCGGCTTTACGCAGTATCTCATCTTTCGCGTTGGCCAACTGTGTAGCGAGCGGCTTCGGCAGGGCCGGTTGCGCACCGATATCGATCTTCTCGATCCGGATCGTATTCTGTGTTTTCCAGTACGCACCTTGCTGGCCCGGCGCCTTGATGTCCTTCAGTGTTCCGTTCTGATAGACCAGTCCGGCTTCCATGTCGGACGTTTCCCAAAGCTGCAGGTACGGCGCGAAGGCTTTCGGGTGCAGTTGTGCGAGATTCAGCAGATCGTCGCCGACAGTTTGCTGCAAGGGGGTCGTAATCGTGACGATTTGCAACCGGTAGCGGTTCAGCCAGTCCCAAAGCCGGTAAACGCCGGGCGGCAGGATTTTCACGAATTGCTGGTCCCTGAACAGCAGCCCGCGCTGGGCTTCGGTGATGATCAGTTTCTTGTTGATGGACATTGGATTTCTCCGTAAAAATATGACCATGGAGATTCATTACTAAAGTAGGGTGGATAAGCGAAGCGCATCCACCTTTTAGGTCACTGTGGCGGATGCGCTTCGCTTATCCACCCTACGCCTTAATTTATGAATTGGGGGTGACGGAGCCTCCGCACCGGCGCGGGCTGCTGGCGCTCCAACCGGCGGGCGTCGCGCATCCTTCGCGGCGCGCGCCGGCCGATCTTCACCAGCAGGCTTTGCCGATGCCGGCTTGGGACCGGACTTGTTGCGTCCTTGCTGCAATGCGCTGAACGAGCCGCACGCCGAGATCCTCGCGGTCCGAACCCGCGCCCGGAGGTCCGCCGTGGCCCTTGCGGACCGGTTTGTCAAGCTGCCTTGACAGGCAGGTTTGCTAGCCGGGCTCGAACCGGCGCCAGACTGATGATGAGTCAGTTGCTCTACCCACTGAGCTATAGCAATGGAGCCGCCGGCAGGATTCGAACCTGCGGCCTCCGCGTTGGGCGCGGCGCTCTTCCGCTGAGCTACGGCGGCGATTGGCGTCTTGTTACGGACGATACGCCGGTCGTCAAAGACGGTGGCGTCAGGCAGGCTTTGGAACCTGCTCCGCGGGCCGCAACGGCTCGCCAAATTCATTTAACCCTTCACGCAGACAACCTGCTTCAGGGTATGCACGACCTCGACCAGATCGGCCTGCGCGGCCATTACGCGGTCGATCGGTTTGTAGGCGGACGGCGTTTCGTCGATCACCGCCTCGTCCTTCCGGCATTCGATGCCTTGGGTTGCCTCGATATGTTCTTCCAGCGATACGCGCTTCTTCGCTTCGGTGCGCGACATCACTCGTCCGGCGCCATGGCTGCAGCTGCAAAAGCTTTCGGCGTTGCCGAGTCCCTTTACGATGAACGACTTCGCGCCCATGCTGCCCGGGATGATGCCCATTTCGCCGAGCCGTGCGCTGACCGCGCCTTTCCGAGTTACCCAGACGTTCGCGCCGTAATGATGTTCGCGGCGGATGTAGTTGTGATGGCAGTTGACCGCTTCGAGATGCGCTTCGATCGGGATCTTCAATACCTCGCGCAGTGCCTGGACGGTCCGCGCCATCATCACCTCGCGGTTGATCCGCGCAAAGTCCTGCGCCCAGGCGACCGCCTGAATGTAGTCATCGAAATGCGCGCTGCCTTCCGGTATATAAGCTAAATCCCGGTCCGGCAGGTGGATGAACCAGCGCTCCATGTCCAGTTTCGCCTGTTCGATGAAGTGCGAGCCGATCCGGTTGCCGATCCCGCGCGATCCCGAGTGCAGCATGATCCAGACCGCATCGTTCTCGTCGAGGCAGATTTCGATGAAATGGTTGCCGGTGCCGAGCGTTCCTAAATGCATCAGATTATTCGTGTTCTTCAGGAACGGATGTTTTTCGCACAGATATGCGAAGCGTTCGCTCAGTCCGTTCCAGGCAGTCAGCACGTCGTGCGGCGGCTCGCCCCAGCTTCCCTTGTCGCGGCCGCCGCGTACGGTTCTTTGCATTCCATGCGGCACCAGGATTTCAATCCGGCTGCGCACTGCTTCCAGGGAGTCGGGCAACTGATTGGCGGTCAGGTCGGTTTTGACGGCGATCATCCCGCAGCCCAGATCGACCCCGACCGCAGCCGGAATCACCGCGCCGACGGTCGGAATCACGCTGCCGATCGTCGCGCCTTTTCCCAGATGCACGTCCGGCATCACCGCAATCCATTTGTGGATGAACGGTAGCGCCGCGAGGTTCTGCAATTGATTTTTCGAGTTATCGTCGAAGCTGACGCCGCGCGTCCAAGCTTTGATCGGGTGCCGGCCGGGTTCATGCAGAACTTCGTAGGGAGTAGTCATCGTTTTTTCTCGTTGTTTCACTGATGAGTTTGTTAAGGCAACGCTTGTGCCAGTATTGATTCTTGTGTAATGGATGGGTATAAGTTTATGTTTTTAAAGATGAAAAAAATAACGATTTTGAGCGGTAAGAAGCTTAGATATCACAGTTGGTTATTCTTTATTTATCGATTAAGATAAATATCTATCGAATTAGATAATATGGGTTGTGTAGATTGGGCTAGCGTAGCGTAACCCAATCCAATCCAATCCAATCCAATCTACACGGGGGCATTGAGATGAAAACGGTGATTATTGGTTTGCTCGGCGCGCGGCTCGATCATGGCGGCTTCGGCAGAAGACGCCTGGAACGCTGGCGGCCGACCGTGTCGTTGATGATGCACGAAAGTCTGCCGGTCGATGAATTCGTGCTGCTGCATCACCCCGAAGAACGAGAATTGGCTGGCATTACGATCGGCGATATGCGCGCGTTGTCGCCGAACGTGCATATCACGACCTATCCGGTCGATTATGCCGACCCGTGGGATTTCGAGCAGGTTTACAGCCGCTTGCTCGATTTTACGCGCAGCTATGTATTCGATCCGGAACAGAACGACTATTATGTACATATCACGACCGGCACCCATGTCGCGCAAATCTGCCTGTACTTGTTGACCGAGGCCAATTACTTGCCGGGCAAATTGATTCAAACCTCGCCGAGCAAGGAAGGTCCGCAAGGGACTTACCGCGTTATCGACCTGGATCTGTCGCAATACGACCAGATCGCTTCGCGCTTTCAGAAGGAGGCGCGCGACGGGATCGCCTATCTGAAAAGCGGCATCGAGACGCACAACGCCGCTTTTAATCGGCTGATTTCGCAGGTCGAGCAGGTTTCGATCCAGTCGTCTGCGCCGATGCTTTTGACCGGGCCGACCGGTGCGGGCAAATCGCGGCTTGCGCGGCGTATTTACGAATTGAAAAAACAGCGCGGGCAGCTGACAGGACGGATGGTCGAGGTGAATTGCGCGACGCTGCGCGGGGATAATGCGATGTCGGCGCTGTTCGGGCATGTGAAGGGCGCTTTTACCGGCGCCTTGGCGGCGCGGACCGGGCTTTTGCGCGAGGCGGACCAGGGGCTCCTGTTTCTGGACGAGATAGGCGAGCTGGGCCTTGATGAACAGGCGATGCTGCTGCGTGCGATCGAGGACAAGGTGTTCATGCCGCTCGGCGGTGACCGCGAGACCGGCAGCGATTTCCAACTGATCGCGGGCACCAACCGGAACCTGTACGCAGAGGTGCAGAGCGGCCGATTTCGCGAGGACCTGCTTGCACGGATCAATCTCTGGACTTACGAGCTGCCGTCTTTGAAGCAGCGCATCGAAGATTTCGAACCGAACCTTGAGCACGAGCTGCAGCAATTTACCGTCAAAGCCGGCCATATGGTCAGCTTCAACAAGGCGGCGAGGGCGCAATACCTGGCTTTTGCGTATTCCCCGGAGGCGTTATGGCGTGCCAATTTCCGCGACCTGAATTCCAGCGTGACCCGGATGGCGACGCTGGCGGCCGGCGGACGTATTACCGAAGAGATCGTGGCCGGGGAAATCTCACGGCTTAAGCAGGCCTGGTCCGGATTTGTTCAGGAAAAGCCCGATGCGGACGATACGTTAGCCGCTCTCCTGCCGGCGGAGGCGCTGGGCGAGTTGGACCTGTTCGACCGGATGCTGCTGGCCGAAGTCGTAAAAGTCTGCCGCGGCAGCCGCAGCATGGCGGAGGCGGGGCGCAAGTTATACAACGCCAGCCGCAACCTGAAGGCCAGCATGAACGACAGCCATCGGTTGAAGCAATACCTGCATCGCTTCGGGCTGACGTTTCAGGCAGTGTGCAAAATCGATTGATTTCTTTATACTTTATGCCTTTTAAAGATAGGAATTCACGGTGAAATGGTTCGTGCGCGCCGACATTGACGGTTTTTTCGGCCTGGCGCTGGATAATCTGGTGCAGTTGCTGGTGATCGTCGGCCTGTGCGTCCATGTGCTGGGCTTTTCGGAGCAGCTGATTTACCAACACATTCTGCCCGGCGCGGCGGTGTCGGTGCTGTTCGGCAATCTCTATTATTCCTATCAGGCCAAACGGCTGGCCGAGGCGACCGGACGGCAGGACATTTGTGCGCTGCCTTACGGGATCAACACCGTCTCGCTGTTCGCCTACATCCTCCTGGTGATGTTGCCGGCGAAACTGGCCGCAGAGGCGAACGGGGCGGCAGATCCGGAGAGGATCGCCTGGCAGGCTGGCCTTCTGGCGTGTTTCGGCTCGGGCCTGATCGAGTTCTGCGGTGCGTTCGTGGTCGAAAGGCTCCGTAAGGCGACTCCGCGCGCTGCCTTGCTGTCGACCTTGTCCGGGATCGCGCTGACGTTCATTGCGCTGGGCTTCCTGTTTCGCACCTACGCGCATCCGGTTGTCGGTTTGGTCACGCTGGGCGTGATCCTGTTGATTTACTTCGGACGCCTGCGCTTCCGCGGTAATATTCCGGGGGGGTTGGTCGCGATAATTCTGGGCGTCCTGTTGTCCTGGGTAATCGGCCTCGCGCCGGTCGGCGAATTACCTGCCGAATCGCTCGGCTGGTATCCGCCTGTGCCGGTAACCGGCGATTTATGGCAGGCGTTCACGTCCGGGCAGGCGCTGGGCTATCTGTCCGTAATCATTCCGATGGGACTCTTCAATGTGATAGGCTCGCTGCAAAACATCGAATCGGCCGAGGCGGCCGGGGACAGTTATCCGACACATACTTCGCTGGCGGTGAACGGGCTCGGCACGCTGGCGGCCAGCCTATTCGGCTCCTGTTTCCCGACCACGATCTATATCGGTCATCCGGGCTGGAAAGCGATGGGCGCCCGCGCCGGCTATTCGGTCTTGAATGGCGCATTCATCACGGTGATCTGTCTGACCGGCAGCCTATCCTACATTGCGTGGGCGGTGCCGATCGACGCCGGGATGGCGATTATCCTGTGGATCGGGATCGTGATCGCCGCGCAAGCGTTTCAGGAAACGCCGAAAAGCCATGCGCCGGCGGTCGTGATGGGGTTGCTGCCGGGCATCGCGGCCTGGGGCGCGTTCATGGCCAAGAGCGGCGTTAGAGCGGCGGATTACGGGAATGCGGAGATGCCCGCGTTTTCGGAAGCGATGCTGACGCGCTTTGCCTCGGCGGATGTCTGGATCGGCGGCGCGTTCGCACTGGAGCAGGGCTGTATATTTACCGCAATGATCCTGGCGGCGCTGACGGTTGCGGTGATCGAGCGCAAATTCATCCAGGCGGCGTGCTGGAGCGGATCGGCAAGCCTGCTGTCCGCCTCGGGCCTAATTCATTCCTATCGCTGGACGCCGGCCGATACCGCCCTGTCGCTGACGCCCGCATGGGAGTGGGCAATGGCTTATGCGCTGATGGCGCTGATATTTTGGTCGGCGAAATGGTTATGCATTGCGGGCGAATGACTATGATTTCCTTAGTTTTTGAATCCGAGACGCTGACGCGTCTTTTACGATGAGTCTTAATTATTTATAAATTGCATCTTATGTTTAATGACACGGATTATATGGTTCATAACAAGTCCCAGATCCTCAATCATCTGACTTCATTGTTTAAGAAAAAATGTCTGATCTTGTTGAGCTTCGATAAAAATGGGACATTCGTTACGACGCTTGCCGCGATAGAACCGCAAAAGGATCTCATACTTTTCGACTGCGCACCTACCGAGTATTTAAATTCGCAGGTGCTCAGCGCTTCCCAAGTAGAATTCAATTCGAATTTTTCAGGTATTAAAGTCCATTTTCAAGGCAAAAATATCAAGAAGGCCTATTTTGAGGGAGAAGCCGTCTTTTCAATGCCGATACCCAAATCCATTCAATGGGTACAGCGCCGCCAGTTCTACCGGATCAGATTGCCTTTACTGCGTTCAACCTTGGTAAAACTGTTTGTGGACGATCAATTCGTAGCCGATATACCGCTCTACGATATCAGTATTTCCGGTTTTTCCTTGGTAAATGATTTTAGCGGTCTGGCGCATTTTTTTGAAATTGGCCGACAATTTTCGGGCTGCCGACTCGTTTTAGAGAATGCTTTTAATCAAGAAATTGAGTTTCAAGTCGTGAACGTTGTGCCGCTCAATCCGAATCAGCATGAGTCGGCTCAAAAAATAGGGTGCAGATTTATCGGTTTAAGGCCTGCTGCTGAATCCGGAATTCAGCTTTATATGCAGCATCAGGAAAGAAAAAATCTGAGTAAAAAATCATAAGTTCTTTATGTCGGTTTCGGCTAATGACCAGACCTTAAAACTGCAACAGGCCGTTGCACAGGCGTTGGCTCATAATACACCGCTCAATATTCGCGGAGGCGGCAGCAAGGCGTTTTATGGCCGGGCTGCTTCCGGCGAACCCTTATGCCTGAGGGAACATTGCGGCATTGTCAATTATCACCCCTCCGAACTGGTAGTGACCGCGCGGACCGGCACCTTGCTGACGGAGCTTGAACGGATTCTGGCGGAAGAAAGCCAGATGCTCGCCTTCGAGCCGCCGCATTTCGGCGAAACAGCGACTCTGGGCGGCACGATTGCCTGCGGTTTTTCGGGGCCGCGGCGTCCTTTCGCCGGCTCTGCCAGAGATTCCGTGCTCGGCTGCAGGATCATCAACGGCAAGGCGGAAGTGCTCTCGTTCGGCGGCGAAGTGATCAAAAACGTGGCCGGCTTCGACGTATCGCGGCTGATGGCCGGTGCGATGGGGACTTTGGGCGTGTTGCTCGAAGTGTCGCTGAAAGTCTTGCCGCAGCCCGAAGCCGAACGGACCTGCCGTTTCGAATTGCCCGTCTTCGGCGCGCTCGACAGGATGGCACGGCTGGCTTCGGAGCCGTTGCCGGTTTCCGGCCTCAGTTACGACGGGTGCGCATTGCATGTCCGATTGTCCGGCGCCGAGAAGGCGGTCAGGGTAGCCGCGGCGCGTATCGGGGGGGATCAGACCGAGGATGACGGCGGTTATTGGCGGGCGCTGAACGAACAACGGCTCGATTTTTTCCGGGCCGAAACGAATGTATGGCGCTTGAGCCTGCCGCCCGCAAGCCAACCCCTGGCGCTCTCGGGAGACTGGTTCTATGATTGGGCCGGCGGCCTGCGTTGGCTGAAAACGGACGAGCCGGCCGAGGCGGTGTTTACGGCGGCCGAACGGGCACGCGGACATGCGGTGCTGTTCAAGGGCCGAAATCGCGGGGCGGACGTGTTTCAGCCGCTGACAGGCAAGCTCAAAGAGCTGAATCGAAACATTAAGCAGGCATTCGATCCGGGCGGCCTGTTCAACCCCCAGAGAATGTATCGGGATTGGTAATGTACACCCGCCTGGACGATCAAATCGAAGCATCCCGACGCAGCGAACTGGAAGCGATCCTACGCTCTTGCGTGCACTGCGGGTTTTGCAACGCGACCTGTCCAACCTACCGATTGCTCGGAGACGAACTGGACGGACCGCGCGGGCGCATTTATCTGATCAAACAGGTGCTGGAAGGCCAGGCTGCGACGCGTTTGACGCAAGAGCACCTGGACCGCTGCCTGACCTGCCGCGCCTGCGAGACGACATGTCCTTCCGGCGTGCAATACGGACGTCTTTTGGACACAGGCAGGGAAATCGTCGACCGGCAGGCGGGACGGAGCTTTTGGGATAGGGGGATTCGCTCTGCGATCGTGCGAACTTTTCCTTATCGGCGCCGATTTGCGTTTGTCCTGAAGGTTGCCCGCCGGCTCGGCCCGCTGCTGTCGGAGGCGGTGAGGCGTAAAATTCCGACTGTGCCTCCGCAGCCGCAGCCGGCTCAGTGGCCGGAGCCTCGTCATCACCGCAAAATGCTGATTTATCCGGGCTGCGTGCAGCCCGCGCTGGCGCCTGCGATCGATCTCGCAGCCGCGAAGGTGCTGGATCGGTTGGGTATTTCGCTGCTGCAAGCGAAAATCGGCAGCTGCTGCGGCGCCTTGCCTTATCATTTGTCGGCGCAGGAGAGGGCGCTTGCTCTGGCGCGCCGAAATATCGATGTATGGGAACCTTATCGCCGGCAAGGTATCGAACCGATCGTTTCGACTGCCTCGGGCTGCGGCGTAATGATGAAGGATTACGGGCGGCTATTGAAAAACGATCCTCGCTATGCCGAGAAAGCCGCACGTTTTTCGGCGGCAGTCAGGGACATTGCGGAAGTGGTGGCCGGTGAGGAACTGTCCGTCTTTCGGGCCGACGGCCGCCGCATTGCCTTCCAGTCGCCCTGTACCCTGCAGCACGGCCAGCGCCTCAATGGAATGGTTGAGGCGATTCTGCAAAAAATCGGCTACCGATTGGCGCCTGTCGGCGATGCGCATCTGTGCTGCGGTTCGGCCGGCGTTTACTCGCTGCTGCAGCCGGATTTGGCGGCGAAACTGCGCGATAATAAGCTGCAGGCTTTGCAGGCCGGGCAGCCGGATCTGATCGTTACCGCAAACATCGGTTGTCTGACGCATCTTCAGACCGGTGCCCGGCAGAAAGTCGTGCATTGGATAGAATTGCTGCAGTAATTATTTTTCTTTACAACAGTCTTTTAGATAATTATAAAACGCATTTTTAACAGCTTATTTTGCTATGACGAAAGACACACAGCCCTCCGTAGTGGAAACTTCCAAAGCCGAGCCTGAGATTGAAAAAAGCAAGCACGATGCCGATATCGAGATCGAAGATTACGATTTGCATCTGATCGACGAATACATTTCGTTTCCCACCGAAGACGAAAAAGCGGTGAAAAAAATGGCGGCGCGCCGGAAAATCGAAATGTATTGGGAGAAAAAACGTCTGAGGGAACAATTAGGCGATTTCGACGAAGACGAGCTCGATTTTTGATCGAAGCGAAACCTTATCGTTGGGACATCGTGCCGACGTTCTCCGGAAGAACGCGGCCATTTTCCGGAATTTTAGCATCCGCCGCCGTCCCGCGGCGCCATAACCCAACAAATGACCAGGAGACCTGCGTTATGCCAGAAGCCGGAGACAGACGGCGGTTTTTTCGCATCAACGATGAAGTCGATCTTTATTTTCGAAAAATCGCTGCGCAAGAAGCGCGTGAAGCCAGCTATATCGACGAGAATGTGTTGACTAGCGCTGCCCTGCCGCAGATCATGGCGGCGGTGGAGCGGGAGATGGAACGTCTTATGACACGGATTGAAGCCGCTCAGCCCGAAGCCGCCGAGTATTTGAAACTGCTCAATTACAAAGTCGACATGCTGGCTCAATGCCTCCTGAATCAGAGCGACTTGGCCCGGGAAAAAAATTCCTACCAGGTGAATCTAAGCGCCTCGGGCCTTGCCTTCGGCAGCGAACAGTCGTTGAGCGAAGGCGATTTTCTGGAGTTGAAGATTCTGCTGCCTGCGTCCCGGGCCTTGGTTACCACCTGTTGCCGAGTTGTTCAATGCCGGCGAAATTCGGTGAAAGAACACCGTTATCCCTATGTCGTCAGCGTCGATTACATAAACATGAAGGAAGAGGATCGGGAAATCCTGATCAAACATGTAATCAAACGCCAGCTGGCGCAGATCCGGGAGCTAAAGGCTTGCTGAGTACCGTCATGGGCTATTGGAAATACCCGAATCCGTGCTGATTGCAGACAACCAGAAAAAAATCCTGAATTTGCTGTCCGACGGCGAGTTTCATTCCGGTGCCGAGCTTGCGGAAGCTCTGGGAGTGACCCGTTCCGCCGTCTGGAAACACCTGAACGGACTGGATTCCCTCGGTATCCGGCATGCGGCGGTCAGCGGCAAGGGCTACCGGCTTTCCCATCCCATCGAACTGCTGCACAGCGACAGCATCCTGGCGGCTCTTGACAGCGAAACGCGCGCTCTGGTTTCCCGGCTGGAAATCCATGATCAGATCGACTCCACGAACACTTACCTGAGCCAGTTGGCGCGGCAAAATGCGCTTTCCGGCTATGTCTGCCTTGCCGAACGGCAAATCGCCGGCAAGGGCCGGCGCGGCAGGCAATGGGTTTCGCCGTACGGCAGTAATATTCTGCTGTCGATCCTTTGGCGCTTCCAGCAGGGCCCGGCCGCGATCTCGGCGTTGAGCCTGGCGGTTGGCGTCGCGGTGATCCGGGCACTGCGCCGGTTGGGGATCGACAATGCCGGCCTGAAATGGCCGAACGATATTTTCAGCGAAGGCAAAAAACTGGGCGGAATCCTGATCGAAGTGGCGGGCGAAAACGAAGGCCCCTGTTATGCGGTGACCGGCCTGGGCTTGAATCTGTTTCTGCCGGAGGAAGAGGCAGGATCGATCGAGCAGCCGTGGACCGACCTGAACCGGATCGCCGATGGGCAGCCTATCGGCAGAAACCGGCTGGTCGGGGAGTTGATCGGCCAGATAATCCCGGTATTGGCCGGGTTCGAGCGAACGGGGCTTGCGGCCTACCTGGACGAATGGCGGGAGTATGATTGTCTGCGCGGCGAGTGGGCCAGCGTTTTTATCGGGACCCAGCAATTCGACGGGACGCTGGAAGGGATCGATGCGCAAGGTTTTTTATTGATGCGCGATGCGGAAGACAAACTGCGCGCCTTTGCTTCCGGCGAAGTCAGTTTTCGGCGCCCGTTTCCGTGAATCTGCTCGTCGACATCGGTAACTCCCGCCTGAAATGGGCGACTACAATGCCGGGCGGGTTTGTCGTCGGTACCGCGATAGAAAATCATGCGCTGACCGAAGTGCGTCTGGCTGAGGCCTGGGGGCGTCTTCCTAAGCCGGACAGACTGGCGATCTCCTGTGTCAGCGCGCGTCGGCTTGCGGAAACCGTGCACTTGGCGGCTGCCCGGCTATGGCCCGGCATTGCGGTATTCGAGGCGAAATCGGAAGCGCAGGCTTTTGGAGTGACGAATGCCTATCTTCAGCCCGAAAAGCTCGGCGTCGACCGCTGGCTGGCCTTGCTGGCGGCGCGCCGCCATTATGCCTCGCCGGTCTGCATTGCCGATTGCGGGACCGCGATTACCCTAGACCTGCTCGACGAACATGGCCGCCATCTGGGCGGAATGATCAGTCCCGGCCTGGAGCTGATGAAAAAATCGCTCAGTGCGGGAACGGCGGCATTAATCTACGAGGATTCGGCTTTTGCCGTGGGTCCCGCGAATCATACCGGCGCAGCGATTTACAGTGGGGTCGTGTCGGCGGCGGCGGGCCTGATCGAACATGTTTTCTCCGCTCAAGCGGACTCCTGCCGGTTGCTGCTGACGGGCGGCGATGCGCCGCTGATCGCCAGCCAGCTCGGCTTCTCCTACCGGATCGATCCCGATCTGGTGCTTCGCGGTCTGTCTTTGCTTCTGGAATAATCCTATGAAAATCGCCTTTTTTCTTGTATTGCTGGCGAATCTGGCGCTGCTGATGCATCAGTATCATCGCGAGGCTCTCAAGGGGGAAACCGAAACGCCGGCGCCCGATCCGGCGATGCTTCAAGAGCCGATCGTGCTGGCGCGGGAGCAGGAAAACGGGCTGCCTGCGGCGCAGGACGCTCTTGCGGGACCGGTTAGGGAAACGCCGTCAGAGCCTGAAGCCGTGTTGCCGCCGCAGATTCCGCAATCTTCTCCTTCAGGCTCGTTCGCCTGTTATGAGGCCGGCCCTTTTACAAATGAGCGGATCCTGAATGCCTGGAATCAAGCGCTCAAGGAAGCTCAGGGCGAGCTCAAGCCGATTCCGCATCATGCACAGGAAATCAGCGATTACCTGGTGCTTTACCCGACGGAGGGCAGCCAGGAAGCTATTAAAACTGCGATGCAAGCATTGCGCAATCAGGGAGTCGGCGACGCCTATCCGCTGGCTGCGGGTGAACTTAAGGGTTATATATCGCTCGGCGTGTTTCGCCGGGAAACCCGCGCAGTGCGTATGCAGAACGATTTGCAGGCGAGGGGCGTCGAGTCCGTTGTAAAGCCCCGTTTCAAGGAATCGGTGCAGAAATATGCGCTGATCAAAGGGCCTTTGGCTATGGCTGGGGCTCTGGATGTGTTGGAAAAACGCTATCCGGACGTTCAACTCAAGGCGTTGCCCGATGGCGATCCGAATTGCCGGGCAGAAGATGTTCCCTCTGCGGAAGTTCCCGCGACGGAACCGAAAGATAACAGCATGAAGCCGGTGCTTCCGGAGTCTCGGCTTGCCGGCGAGCCGTCCCTGGCGGCAGGCGTTGGCCGTGTCGGGAAAGAGCCCGCTCAAAAGGCACCGGCGCAGCCTTTTGACCAGAAACCGCCGCATCATGCGGCAGAAGTAAAATCGGTCAGGCTTGCGTGTTACGAGGCGGGACCGTTTCCGAATGAACATAGCCTGAACGTCTGGCAGAAACAGATTTCAGGCGCCCAGGCAGCGGTCAAGCCCGTTTTGCGAGACGGTAAGGCGATCAGCGATTATCTGGTGCTGTACCCTTCCACGGGCGGGATGGAAGAAATTAAGGCCAATGTGAAAATGCTGCGCGAGCGCGGTCTGAACGGTGTCTGGCCCCTGCCTTCCGGCGAGGAGAGGGGGCAGATATCGCTGGGCGTTTTCAATAGAGAAGAGAACGCCGTGCAAATGCAGAAGAGTTTGCTCGACAAAGGCCTTAATTCGGTCGTGAAGCCCCGCTACAAAAGCAAACGCCAAAAGTACGCGCTGATTACCGCTCCCGAATCGGTAGCCGGAGATTTGCAGGCACTGGAAAAAAAATATCCCGACATCAAGCTCCGCCGGCTGCCGGAAGCCGGGCAAGGTTGTCCTTAAACTTTTACGGGCTGTCTAGGTGGAACGCTACTCGAGCCATACGCCGCTGCGGTCGGCCGAAAATTTCTGAGGCTTGAAGGCGGGAAGATAAGTTACCCGCATCCTCGAAAACTTGAGGGAGGTGGAATGGGCCGCGGTTTACCCAAAAGCTGCATTGCCCGGTGGTAAAAGGATAAGTTTTTAAAATTATGATGTTTTTCAGTTTGTTATTATGGTTTGTTTAGTGCTGAGATGAGGTATGTATTGCGGCAGGCTGCTTCAGGGCTGCGCGAAGATGGATTTTTTTTCGATATGGCTTTGACAGAGGCCCTTATCTCATGATAAAAATTATACCGTTGTTCAAATATAAACCGACAACCAGCTCATTAAAACACTTGATGGGTTGCTCTCTTGAGGAGAGGGGCTTATAACATTAATAACTATATAGAGGATTTAAAAATGGCTGAAGCACAAGAAAAAGATTACACTTGGACCGTCGTTGGCGTTGCAATCGCATCAATCATTGTACTGGTTGTTCTGTTGAAGAAAGACGAAACCAAGCACCTTGCAAGCGGCGCTGTTGCTGCCAGCAACGCAGAAATTGATGCTAAATTGTCACAAAGAAAAACCAAAAACGTAGCACAATAATGATGGTGCCCCCTGGCGGCGTTTGTCGGCAGGGGGTCATTCCGTTCCTAATAAAAAATTCCCACTCCTCAAAACTTATCTTGATCCGGTTCCTCAGGGCATCGCGGAAACGGATTAAATCCTCCTGATCGTCAACCGAGTAATGGTTCCGCTTTTTCCAGCTTTACGGGAAAAAACGGGCCTCACGGTTTTTTTATGACCAGACTGTATCATGGCGTCGATGCCGTCGGTACAGCATTCTTCCCCCCCCCCCCCCCAGGAAGAGAGGCGCGCATGCCCCTCCTCCTCCGAATCCTGTCGCTACAACCGCTTAGGCCTGTTTCGCCAGTTCTTGTAGCTGTTCTTCCAACTGTTTGACTTTTTTGATCAGCTCGGGCAATTTCTGTATCGCAACCTGTTCTTTGTAGGCCGTCTTTTTATCCTTGGCCGGACTGCCGAAATAATGCGCGCCTGGAGGAATGTCGCCGGCTACGCCGGAGCGTGCCAGTACCACGGCACCCTGGCCGATCGTGACGTGGTCCGCAATCCCGGAGCTGCCGGCCAGAATCGCGTAGTCGCCGATCGTGCAGGAGCCCGAGACGCCGGTCTGCCCGCACATGATCACATGCCGACCGACCTTGTTGTTATGGCCGATCTGCACCAGATTGTCGATCTTGGAACCCGTGCCGATCACGGTGCTGCCCAGAGCGCCCCGGTCGATGCAGGTATTGGCGCCGATTTCGACATAGTCCTCGACTCTGACATTGCCGATCTGCGGCACTTTAACATGCGCGCCGTTCCTGAATTTGTAGCCGAAGCCGTCCGCGCCGACGACTGCGCCCGAATGGATCGTAACGTAATCCCCGATCTCCACATCGTCGTAGACGACCGCGTAAGGATAAATGCGGCAGCCTTTACCGATCTTGACGTTGTTGCCGAGGTAGGCGCCGGCCAGTATTGCGCTGTGATCGCCTACCCTTGTTCCTTCTCCGATCACCGCATAAGGGCCGACATGGACGGCCTCGCCCAGTGCGACATCGGCTGCGAGTACCGCTTGAGGCGCTATACCGGGAGTATAGATGCGTTCCGGGTGCAGGTGTTTAACCGCTTCGATGAAGGCCAGCTCCGGGTCCCGGCAGACCAGCAGTGCCAGTGCGCCGGGAGCATCCTGTACCGCAAAGCCTTCTGCGATCAGGCAAGCCGAAGCCGCAGAGTTTTTAAGATGCGCGGCATATTTGCTGTTGGTCAATTGTGTGACCTGGCCCGGCTGTGCAGAGCTGATATCGGCGGCGGAATGGATGAGCTGGTCGGCATCTCCGCCTTCGACCCGGGCTCCGCAGAGTGCGGCGAGTTCTTTAATCGTTATCGGCATGGGTTTCTCGTTTATGCTTCTGTGTGAGGTTAATCGGTCGCGAGACAGGAAATTTAATGGAGGTCCAAACGATCTCACCGGCTTCGGAGTCTAACGGTGCGATCGGCAGGAGGGTTAACTAACGCCCCAAGGGTACGGCACAATGTCGTTAAGTTAACGGGCCTACGCGATGCCTTAGCTTAACAGGCATAAAGCCGCTCTCCCATACCCCGGCAGATGAAGATCTGTAGGATGGACTGACGAAAGAAGCCCATCTTCCGCGAATGATGCGCCTCCTGCGTCGGCACATCCTGTAGAATTGACTTTCACGGTAACGGTATTGGAGACGGCATCGACATGCGGCCCTCAATTGCGCAGCCAATGGCCGGATTTGCCGCCGGTTTTCTCGATCAGGCGTACGGCTTCGATCGTCATCCCTCGGTCCACGCCCTTGCACATGTCGTAAATGGTCAGCAGCGCGATTTGCACGGCGGTCAGGGCTTCCATTTCGATGCCGGTCTGGCCGTTGGTTTTGACCAGCGTTCGGCAGCGGATGCGGCTCACTTCCGCTTCGGTACTGAATTCGACGGATACATGGGTGATCGGCAATGGGTGGCACAGCGGGATCAGGTCGGACGTCTTCTTGCTGGCCATGATGCCGGCGATCCGGGCGACGGCCAGGACATCGCCTTTTTTATGTTCGCCTTTCAGGATCATGTTCAGGGTGGAAGGCTGCATTTCGATGTAGCCCTCCGCAATCGCGGTGCGTTGGGTAACGGCTTTTCCGCCGACGTCGACCATGATCGCTTCGCCGGCCTGATTAAAATGTGGAGTATGCGTCACAATTCGGTAGAATGACTGATCGGTTTCGCTCTTTGTGGAGCATAAAGGCTGATTTTTATCATTGCGTAAAGGTTTATGTCAATCAAAGTTCGCTATTTTGCCAGTTTGAAGGAGCGCATCGGGCGTGCGGAAGAAAATGCGGCGATCGCCGAGCCGGTGACTGCGAAGTCCCTTTGGCAGCAGTGCGTGCCCGAGCTGCCGCCGCCGGAGCAGGTTCTAGTCGCGATCAATCTGGAATATGCCGACTGGGACAGCCTGGTCCGGGACGGCGACGAAGTCGCGTTTTTCCCGCCGGTGACCGGAGGCTGACGGGGTGGTCAAAATTTCCCCGCGGCCGTTCGATCCCTGGGTCGAAGTCCGTGAGTATCAGGACGCCGCGCAGATGGCCGGAAAATTCGGCGCAACGAACCTGTTTGTCGGCACGATGCGGGATTTCAATGAAGGCGACGACGTGGTCGGGATGACGCTCGAATATTATCCCGGCATGACCGAGAGAGCGCTCGAAAACATCGTGCGGGAGGCCGGCGAGCGCTGGCCGATCATCGACGCCCTGGTTGTACACAGGGTCGGCGATATTCGGCCGGGCGAGCCGATCGTGTTGGTGGCGGTGTGGACCTCGCACCGCGGCGATGCGTTCGATGCGGCCCGGCATATCATGGAGGCGCTCAAATCCCGGGCGCCGTTCTGGAAAAAAGAATTGTTGAAAGCCAAAGGGGAGCGCTGGGTCGCGCACAATACCGACGGCTATTTGAAAGGCGAGTGAGGCAAAACAACGTGGGTCCACTGGATAAAATGCAGGCGAGGCTGGAAGAGACGGTGCAGTACCGCCTGCCGCTCGGCGAAGAAGCGGTCGAGCTGAACCCGCTGCTCGGCCGGCCGATCCGGCTGCGTTATACCGGCAATATTTTCTGCACGCATTGCGGCAAGGCGACGAAGAAAAGCTTCAGCCAGGGCTATTGCTATCCCTGTTTCATCAAGCTGGCGCAATGCGACATGTGCATCGTGAAGCCGGAAACCTGCCACTACGCCGCCGGGACCTGCCGCGAACCGGCCTGGGGCGAACAGTTCTGCATGCAGCCGCATATCGTCTACCTGGCCAATTCGAGCGGGATCAAGGTCGGCATCACTCGGCAGTCGCAGATTCCGACGCGCTGGATCGACCAGGGCGCGGTGCAGGCCCTGCCGGTTTTCCGGGTGTCGTCGCGCCATGTCTCCGGCATGATCGAAGTGATCCTCGCCCAACACGTCAGCGACAAGACCAGTTGGCAGCAAATGCTGAAGAATCAGGTCAGTCCGATCGATCTGGCGGCAGAGCGGGATCGGTTGCTGGCGCTATGCAAGGCGGAGCTAGACGAGCTGGTCGGGCAATTTGGAGACAAGGCGGTCGAGTTGTTGTCGGATCGGCCAAGCGTCGATATCCGTTATCCGGTCGACCGTTATCCGGTCAAGGTCGTCTCGTTCAATCTGGACAAGAATCCGGAAGTGGCGGGGGTGCTGCACGGGATCAAGGGCCAGTACATGATGTTCGATACCGGCGTTATCAATATTCGCAAGTTTACCGGCTACGAGATCGAGTTCTCAGGGTAGACTCGCCAGGTTTTCAAAACCTGGCAGGTCTTGTCATGCCGGCTTAGGCGCGTGCCAATTGCGTGGGAAGCGCAGAGGGTTTTCACCCCGGCGGCCAGTGCAGCGCCCGCCCGCCCAGCAGATGCAAATGCAGATGATAAACCGCCTGGCCGCCGTTCCGGTTGCAGTTGAACAAGGTCCGGTAACCCTCTTCGGCGATACCTTCCTGCTCGGCCAGTTTGACCGCGGTTTGCAGCATTTTGCCGCCCAGTTGACCGTCGTCGAGTTCGTTCAGCGTGGCGATGTGGCGTTTCGGGATTACGAGAATGTGTACGGGGGCTTGGGGGTTGATGTCGCGGAACGCCATCAAGGCATCGTCTTCGTAAACCACGTCCGGCTTGATATCGCCGGCGACCATTTTGCAGAATAAGCAGTTCGTCATCGTTTTTCCTTCTGTCGACTGAAAATAAAATTTATAGGACGATGGACTAAGTAAGGCGCATCGTCTCCGCATTTTATAACGATTTGACAGTAGGCGGGGGTGGAGGTTGCTGATTGGGTGGGTACGCTGTGCGTACCTTGTTTGAGATTTGAGTGTGCGCGAGGTTGTGGGATGGTGCGCACAGCGTGCCTTACGCGAAGAGGCTAAATCGTCCGGCGTCCGTTAAACGCGTGCAGCAGCGTGCCGCTGTCGATGAATTCGAGCTCGCCTCCCATCGGTACGCCGTGTGCGATCCGGCTGGCCTGGACATGGTGCTTGTGGGCGAGCTCGCCGATGAAGAAAGCGGTGGCTTCGCCCTCGACGGTCGAGTTGGTCGCGAGCACCAGTTCTTTGATGCCGTTTGTTGCCAACTGGCGTTCCAGCTGGTCGAGCCCGAGCTCGCCGGGGCCGATTCCATCAAGCGGCGAAAGGCGCCCATGCAGCACGAAATACAATCCTCTAAATACGGTCGCCTGTTCGATGATCCAGACGTCGGACGGATTTTCGACAATGCAGACGGCGGATTTGTCGCGGGCCGGATCCGCGCAAATGTCGCAGAGCGGCTTCTCGGTCAGGGTGCGGCAACGGCTGCATTGGCCGATGCGGTCGATCGCCTGCAGCAGCGTTTCGGCCAAGGCGCGGGCGCCTTCCCGGTCTTTCTGCAGCAGATGGAAGGCCATCCGCTGCGCGGTCTTCGGTCCGACGCCGGGCAGGCAGCGCAGGTGCTGGATCAGGCGGCCCAATAGGCCTGTGTCGCGCATACTTAGAAAGGCATTTGAAAGCCGGGCGGCAGAGGGAGTCCTGCGGTAATTTCGGCCATTTTCTCCTTCTTCATTTTCGCGACCTTATTGACCGCGTCATTGATCGCGCCCGCGACCAGGTCTTCGAGCATATCCTTGTCGTCGCCGATCAGCGAGGGGTCGATCGTCACCTTGCGGGCTTCGCGTTTACCGGTCATCAGGATAGTGACCAGTCCGCCGCCGGATTGGCCGACGACTTCCGTGGCTTCGATTTCCGCCTGGGCGCGTTTAAAGTCTTCCTGCATTTTCTGGGCTTGCTGCATGATGCTGCCGAGAGGGTTTTTCATGATGGTTCTCCTTGATTAAACGGGTTCGATGGTGCCGGGGATGACCCGGGCGCCGAAATGTTCTTTGAGTGCCTGAATGTTTTGATCCGCTTCGATCGCTTCGACGGCGGCCTGCTGACGGTCTTCTCTCTGCTTGATCAATTGCTCGGCCGGTGTTGCGGTGGTCGGTTTTTCGACCAGAACCGTCAATTTGACCGGTGTGCCGCGCAAAGTGCGCAACGCGGTTTGCAGCTTTTCGATCCGCATCGGCGACAGCATGGTTTGAAATGCCGGATCCAGCAATAACGTGCAATTGTGGTTGTCGATCGAGTGCAGGGCGCATTGCTGCGCCAACTGTTTGGTGATGCTTTCGAGCCGCATCGCCGCGATCATTTCCGGCCAATCGCCGCCGGCGGGCAAAGGCTGGGCCGCCGGCGGTGTAGCCGGATTTTCGGGTAACGGCCTGGCCGGTGCTTCGCGTGGCGGCGGACTTGCTACGGGTGCGGGTCTCGGTGCGGGACGGGCCGGCGGTACCGGTATGGGTTTTACGTCAGGCTGCGGGTGGGCTTCCAGGTTGCCCGTCATAACCGGCCGAAACGCCAGCATGCGCAACAGCGCCATTTCAAAGCCGCTTCTGGGGTCGGGAGCGAGGTCCAAGTCTTTCTGGCCGAGCAGGCCGATCTGGTAATAAAGATGCACGTCTTCGGGCTGCAGTTTGGCGGCGAGCGACTTGATCAGCTCGCTGTCGAGTCCGGCATCGATATGGATCGGGGCCTGCTGCAGGACGGCGATCGCATGCAGGGCCTGCAGCAGCTGCCGCAGTACGCCGCCGAAATCGGGCGCCAAGTCGGCCAGGTCGGCGATGACTTTTAATAGGCCGGGTCCGTCCTGAGCGGCCAGTGAGTTCAACAGGTCGCCGACCGGCTGCTGCGCGACGACCCCGAGCATTGCGCCGACTTCGTCGGCGGTAACCTTGCCGTTGCCGTGCACGATCGCCTGGTCGAGCAGGCTCAGGCCGTCGCGCATGCTGCCATCGGCCGCGCGGGCCAGGAGTTTCAGGGCAGGCGCGTCGAAGGCGATCGCTTCCTGGTTCAGGATGAATTCCATCTGTCCGAAGATCTGCTCTTGGGACAAACGCTTCAGGTTGAACTGTAGGCAGCGCGATAGCACGGTGACCGGAATCTTGTGCGGGTCGGTCGTGGCGAGTAGGAATTTAACGTGCGGGGGCGGCTCTTCGAGCGTTTTCAGCAGCGCGTTGAAGCTGTGCCCGGACAGCATGTGCACTTCGTCGATCAGATAGACTTTGAAGCGGCCCTGATTCGGCGCATATTGGGCGTTATCGAGCAGGTCGCGGGTATCCTCGACCTTGGTGCGCGAGGCCGCATCGACTTCGATCAGGTCCAGAAAACGGCCTTCGTCAACGTCACGGCACACTTGGCAGGCGCCGCAAGGGTTATAGTCCTGGAGGTTCGCGCAGTTGATCGCTTTGGCCAAGATTCGGGCCAGCGTGGTTTTGCCGACGCCGCGCGTGCCGGTAAACAGATAGGCGTGATGCAGGCGGTCATGCTGCAAGGCATTGATCAGCGACTTGACGACATGTTCCTGGCCGACGATTTCGGAAAAATTATGCGGGCGCCATTTGCGGGCGAGAACCTGGTAACTCATTTCAGGCTCAGCAAGGGGTAGAAAGCGGAGTAGGGCGGTAACCGCACCAGCCACATCCCGGCACACGAATCTGCTGCTACCGTTGCTCCCTTCCGGGCCTGGCGGGGTTTACAGCGTATCGTTGCGGGAGGACCGGTACGATTACCATAATCAGCCTTGGCGGCTGTGAGTTGGCTATTATGATTGGATTTGGTGAAGAATGCAAGTCATCTTGAAATAATTTTTTTCGAGGCCTGCATCGGGGGTAACGGTGCGGGCGAATCATGCTAAAGTTAGCCGTTTCGAGAAGCTCATACGATTTTAACCTTGAAACGATCAATATGACTGAAGCAACACTCCTTTTTTCCGAAGCAAAACGCGTGATTCCTGGCGGCGTGAACTCGCCGGTGCGCTCGTTCAGCGGCGTCGGCGGCACGCCGGTATTTATCGACCGCGCACAGGGCGCCTACATTTACGACAGCGAAGGCAAGGCCTATATCGATTATGTCGGCTCCTGGGGGCCGATGGTACTGGGTCATGCGCATCCCGAGGTGATCGCGGCTGTCAAGGCGGCGGCCGAAAAGGGGCTGAGCTTCGGCGCGCCGACCGAAATCGAGACGCGCATGGCGGAGAAGGTGATCGAGCTGGTGCCTTCGATCGAGCTGGTGCGCATGGTCAGTTCCGGCACCGAAGCGACGATGAGCGCGATCCGTCTGGCCCGCGGTTATACCGGCCGCGACAGGATCGTGAAGTTCGAAGGCTGCTATCACGGCCATTCCGATTCATTGCTGGTCAAGGCCGGCTCCGGCGCGTTGACTTTCGGGGTGCCGAGCTCGCCGGGCGTGCCGGCGGCGGTCGCGGAAAACACGATCACGCTGACCTACAACGACAGCGAAGGGGTAGCCGAGTTGTTTACACAAATCGGCGAACAGATCGCCTGTGTGATCGTCGAGCCGGTAGCGGGCAATATGAACTGCATTCCGCCTGCGCCCGGTTTTCTCGAAACGCTGCGCAAAGTCTGCGACGAGTACGGCAGCGTGCTGATCTTCGACGAAGTGATGACCGGCTTCCGGGTCGGCCTGCACGGCGCGCAAGGCGTTTACGGCATCAAGCCGGATCTGACTACGCTCGGCAAGGTGATCGGCGGAGGCATGCCGGTCGGCGCGTTCGGCGGCAGCCGCAAGATCATGGAATGCCTGGCGCCGGCGGGTCCCGTCTATCAGGCCGGCACTCTGTCCGGCAATCCGGTCGCGATGGCGGCAGGCCTGGCGACCCTTGAGTTGATCGCAAAGCCGGGTTTTTACGAAGAACTCGGCGCCAAGACCGAAAAATTGATGACTGGCTTGCAGGCAGTGGCGGATCAGGCCGGGATTGCGTTCACGACCAACTGCGTCGGCGGGATGTTCGGGCTCTTCTTCACCGCGAAGGACAAGGTTGCCTCTTTCGTCGACGTGATGCAATGCGACCAGGACCGTTTCAAGCGCTTCTTCCATGGAATGCTCGCCGAAGGCGTGTATCTTGCGCCGTCCGCGTTCGAAGCGGGCTTCGTGTCGGTGGCGCACGGCGAGCGGGAGTTGAACGCCACATTCGAGAAGGCGGCGCATTGTTTCAAGGCGCTGTAAGTGCCTGTTGATCAACTGTTTCATGCTTTCAATGCAGAGTTTTAAAGTGATCTAACAATTTAGCGTCAGCCGTGCCGGCCAACTTGAGCAAGGGCTTGTTAAAAAAATTATAAATTGTGGTAAAATTCGCGCCGGTACTTTTATTACCGTTCCATGACCGTTACTGATTTGAAAAAATCAAATAACAAAAAAAACAGAGGACTCTACAAATATGAAAATCTTGAAAAAAATCGCACTTGCTGCATTGGTCGGCGCTTCCATGGGTGTTTTCTCAACCTCTGCAATGGCGGAAGCTTCTGACGGCAGAATCGTTTATGCACCAAAAGAAGCGATTGATTTGACCCTTAAGAAAATCGAGACTGCGCTTGCGACAGCCACCTCCGGCGGCGATGCTGAAACCGTTGCCACCCAAGCTAAAGACGCGCTGGATGCCAGCAAAGAAATCAATGCGAACGACAAAGTGGATATCGCTCGTTCGCGCGCCAACAACCACTTGAAGGCCGCTCGCAGCTCAGCTAAAGCCGGCAACATTCCTGAAGCCGAGCAACATTTGAGACAAGGATTGCAGGCTTTCACCGCGTTGAAAGACTTGCTGTAATTTTTGTTTGAAAGGCTATCGGGAGGCTTCGCGCTTCCCGATATTTTTATATTTTTACCTTTCCGCGTTCCTCTTCCTTCCTTCCTTTTTAGTGTCCTTCCGCTTTTCCGTCATCGGCGGAAACCTTGATGACCCAAGGCATCAGCAATAGTGCGGCAAAAAACACCAGCGCCAGCAGGTGAAACATCGTATTCAGCGTCAACACTTCGGCTTCCCGCATCGTCAGGCCGTAAAGCTGCTTCAGCGCAGCGAGTTCGGCATCGGGCAGGGCGGCGCCGGACAGGCGTTGAGTCAATCCGCCCAGCAGGGCCCGGGCCTCGGGCGATGCCGGCGTGACGTGTTCGCGCAATACCGCGTAATTTTCCTTGTTCAGCTGAATCATCAGTGTATTCGCGACCGCGAGGCCGATCGCGCCGCCCAGGTTGCGCATCAGGTTATACAGTCCGCTTGCGTTCTTGACTTCTTCGTGAGGCAACGTGCCGAGCGCCAGCGTGTTGATCGGCAGGAAGCAAAACATCATCGCAAAGCCGCGCAGCGCCTGCGGCCAGAAAAACTCCCAGTAGCCCGCGTCGTGCGTCAGGTTGCCGTTCAGCCAGCAGCCGAGGCCGAACAGCATGAGCCCCAAAGCCAGCATCAGGCGTGAATCGAGGACTTTCACGAGCATGCCGGCCGCGAAGGCCGAGACGAATTGAAACAGACCGGTCACCATCACGTACTGGCCGATCTGCAGGCTGTTCAAACCCTTCACGCTGGCCAGATAGACCGGCATCAGATAGATGATCGTATAGAGTCCGCTGCCGAGGATGAGGCTGAAAATGCTGCCGACCGCGAAGTTGCGGTTCCGGAAGGCCCAGAGGTCGACGATCGGATGAGCGATCGTCAGTTCGCGGTAGAACATCGCGATTCCGGAGACGAGCGCCACGACGGTAAAAAACACGATTTCCCGGCTCTCGAACCATTCCTCCTTCACGCCCTCTTCCAGAACGAACTGGGCGCTGCCGAGGAATATCACGATATACAGGATGCCGAGAAAATCGATCCGTTTCAGCAATGTCCAGTCAGGATCGTCGACCTTCAGGAACAGCCAGGTCGACAGCGTCACCAGCAGGCCGGGCAGCAGATTGATCAGGAACAGCGCTTTCCAGGACACCACTTCGGTCAGGTAGCCGCCGAGCACGGGTCCCGCGGTCGGAGCGACCGTCACGACCATTCCGACGACGATGCCCATCACCGGCTGCAGGCGGGGCGGGAACAGCGTGTAGATCATCGCAAACACCGACGGAATCATCGCGCCGCCGAAGAGGCCCTGAAATGCCCGGAAGACGACCATCGACGGCAGGTTCCAGGCCAGCGCGCAACACAGGCTCATCAGGGTAAAGCCGCCGCAGGCCAAGGCAAACAGATAACGGGTCGACAGCGCCCGGCCGAGCCAGCCGGACAGCGGAATGACCACCACTTCCGCCACCAGGTAGGCGGTCTGCACCCAGGTGATCTCCTCGCGTGTGGCGGACAGGCCGGCCTGGATCTGTTCGAGTGAGCTCGCGACGATCTGGATGTCCAGCACCGCCATGAAGATGCCGAACACCATTCCTGTGAAGCCGAGCCATTGTTCGGGAGTGACGCCGCCCGGACTCTTCTGGATTTCCGGCGCCGGAGCGGCTTCGAGTACGGCCGCCATGGTCAGCGGACGCGAACCTGAACGACGGCGGACAGCCCCGGCCGAAGCCTGTTGAGGTCAGCGTTCTGTTCGAAACGGATCTTGACCGGCACCCGGCGCACGATTTTGGTGAAATTGCCGGTCGCGTTTTCGGGCGGCAGTAGACTGAATTCGGAGCCGGACGCCGGCGCGAAACTGTCCACGGTGCCTTCGAAACGTCGACCGGACAGCGCATCGACCGAGATCGTTGCCGTCTGGCCGGCCTGCATCAGGCCGATTTGCGTCTCCTTGAAGTTGGCTTCGACGAACAGTCCGTCGGCCGGAACCAGATAAGCCAGTGCGCTGCCCGGCTGCACCAGCTGCCCGACCTGCACGCTGCGGTTGCCGACCACGCCGTCGAACGGCGCCACGATCCGGGTATTGGCCAGATCGATCCGGGCCAGCTCCAGTGCGGCTTCCGCCGCTTTCAGCCGGGCCCGGCTTTCGCTCAGACGGGCGTCCAGCGAAGCCAGCCGGCTTTCCTCGCCTTGTCTGGCCGAAAGAAATTTATCGTGCTCGGCCTTGGCCTGTTTATAGGCCGACTCGGCGGCATCCCGGCTTTGCGCGGAAACGGCGCCTTCTTTGGCTAGAGTGGTAAAACGGTTCAGATCTTTAGCCGCTTTTTCGACGTTGGCTTCAGCTGCGGCGATGTTCGCGCGTTCTTCCAGAATCATTGCCTGTTGTGCCCGTTTGTCCGTTTCCAGCGTTTCGGCGCTCGCCTTTTCCAGCAGGACCTGCGCCTCGGCCTGGGCGACTTTGGCCCGGAAATCGTGGTCGTCGATCACGACTAGCAGGTTGCCGCGTTTTACCGTCTGGTTGTCTTCGAACAGCACTTCCTTTACATAACCGGTTTCTTTCGGGCTGATCAGGCTCATGTGCGACTTCAGATAGGCATTGTCGGTGCTTTCGAACGGACGGATGGACTGGAGCCAATAAAATGCGCCGGCCGAGGCGAAAAGCAGCAGCATGCCGATCGAGAACAGCGGTGTCTTGTAGAACTGTGCGCGCATAAAGAAACGATTGCTAAACTGAACGGTTTAGTTTATTTTAATCTCGAAATCGATCTCTAAGCAATCAGTTTTTTTGGCTATTTTCATGACCCACGCTCCCAAATCCAAACGACAGAGCATTCTCGCCGCCGCCCGGCAGGCCTTTCTCGCGCACGGCTACAGCGGCGCCAGCATGGAAGCGATCGCCGAAGCCGCACCGGTTTCGAAGCCGACCCTGTACAGCCATTTCCGGGGCAAACAGGACCTGTTCGCGGCGGTGATCGCCGAACAGTGCGAATCCCTGCTCGGGACGCTCGCCCGCTCGCTCGGCGGCAACCGGAATCCAGAAGAAGGACTCAAAGCGATCGCGCGGGCTTTCGTCGACCTGATCTATGCGCCCGAGTCGTTGCAGCTGTACCGGCTGATCATTTCCGAGCAGCAGCATTTTCCGGATTTGGGCCTCCTGGTTTACCGTTCGGGGCCCGAGCCGGTATTGAAACAATTGGCCGCCTACCTGGCCGAATTGGCCGTCGGCGGCGCTCTGAAGATCGTCGACGTCGAGGGTTCGAGCCGGCTGTTTCTGAGCATGTTGAAGGGGGACGAGCATTTCCGCTGCCTGCTCGGGCTTCAGGACGGGTTGAAGGAGGGCGAAAAGGACTCTATGATCAGCGCCGCCGTGGCGTTTTTTCTGAAAGGACATGGGTATGAAGCCTAGCCTTGCGTGGTATTTGCTGATTGCCGGGATGGCCGGCTGCGCGGTCGGGCCCGATTATAAAAAAACCGCGCCGAGCGTCCCCGACCATTGGTTGGCAGCCGAAGCGATGCCGCCCAGAGCAGGTGTCAGGATAGCCGATGCGGAGGCGTTGAAACGCTGGTGGCAAAGTTTCGGCGATGCGGAACTGGACCGGTTGATGGATCAGGCGCTGGCCGGAAACCTCGACGTCAAAATCGCGCTGGCCCGTATCGAGCAGGCACGCGCCGAACGGCGGGGAACGCGCGCGGAATTGTTTCCGAAGGTCGACATCGCGGCGGGCGCGGAGCGCAACGAGAATCCGTTTCCGGGATTCGCGCCCGGCATCCGCTTCAATCTGTTCGAACTCGGCTTCGATGCGCTGTGGGAAATCGACCTGTTCGGCCGGCAGCGGCGGCGCCTCGAAGCCGCCGCTGCCGATCTGGAAGGCGCGGAGGATCTTTACCGCCAGGCGCAGGTCGTGCTAACTTCCGAGATAGCGCGCAGTTATGTCGAATTCCGCAGCGTTCAGAACCAGCTCAAAATCACGCGCTCGAACCTCGAATCGCAGCGGCGTACGCTGGGACTGACCGAACGGCTCGATGCCGAGGGCGTCGGCACCAAGCACGATGTGGTGCGGGCGAGGGCGCAGACGGCTCAGACCGAAGCGCAGATTCCGGCGCTGGAAGCGCAGCGGGTGTCGGCCTTGCGCCGGCTCGAAGTGCTGGCGGGACGGCGGCCCGGGGCGCTGGACAGCCCACTGAACCCGGAAGGCAAAGTCCCGGCGGCGGTGCCGCTCGGGATTCTGGATACCCCGGCGGAAACACTGCGCCGCCGTCCGGATCTCCGCGCCGCCGAACGCCGCCTCGCGGCCGCGACCGCGATGCAGGGCGCGGCGATCGCGGAGCTGTTTCCGAAAATTTCGCTGTCGGCCTTTTTGGGGTTTCGCAACACCGACATCGAACAGTTGTTCAGGTCGGCGGCGTTTTCCTACGGCACTGCGGCCAATCTGCTGCAGCCTCTGCTGAACTTCGGCCGGATCCGCGCCGGGATCGATCTGGCCGATGCGAAGCAGAAGGAAGCCTGTCTGGCCTACGAAAAGGCGGTGCTCGAAGCGCTTCAGGAAACCGAAACCGCGACGACCCGCTACCTGAAAGAAGAAATCCGCCGCCAGACGCTCGCGCGCTCGGTGGCGGACTTGAAAGAATCGGTGCGCCTGTCGAACCTGCGTTACCAGGAAGGGGTCATCTCGTTTCTGGATGTGCTGGACGCGCAGCGTGCGCTCTATGCGGCCGAAATCGAGCTGGCCCGTTCCGAAGCGGAAGCCGCGACCCATTTGATTGCGTTGTATAAAGCGCTGGGCGGCGGCGCGGGCACGCAATCGGCATAATCCCGGTCGGCGGAGCGGCTCATGAGGATACAGACGAAATCGACATTGACCTGGATTTTCGCCGCTGCCGCCCTGTTGGTCGCGGCGGTCGCCTGGCGGTTGCTGCGGCCAACAGGGCTGCCCGCGGGCATCGTTTCGGGCAATGGCCGGATCGAAGCGACCGAGATCGACATTGCGACCAAGACGCCCGGACGCGTCGTCGAAATCCTGGCGCGCGAAGGCGACTTCGTGAAGGCAGGGAAACTGCTTGCACGGATGGATACGGACGTGCTGCTGGCTCAAAAAGCCGAAGCGGAAGCCCAAGTTCGGCAGGCCGAAAACGCCTATCTGAGCGCGAAATCGCTCGTTGTTCAACGCGAGAGCGAACGCCGCGCCGCGCAGGCGGTCGTCGCGCAGCGCCAGGCCGAACTGGAGGCCGCGCGCAAACGCCTGAAGCGTTCGCAGCGGCTCGTCGGCGAAGGCGCGACGCCGCAGCAGGAGGTCGACGACAACCGCGCCCGGATGTTGGGTGCGGAGGCGGCCGTGCGGGCTGCCGAAGCCCAGGTCGCGGCCGCGCAGGCGGGGATCGAGGCTGCGAAGTCGCAGGTGGTGGAGTCGCAATCGGTGATCGAGGCCGCCAGGGCGACCGTCGTGCGCCTGAAGGCCGATATCGACGACCGCGACCTGAAGGCGCCCCGCGACGGCCGAATCCAATATCGCGTCGCCGAGCCCGGCGAAGTGCTGAACGCCGGCGGCCGGGTGTTGAACATGGTGGATCTGTCGGACGTTTACATGACTTTCTTTTTGCCTACCGAAGCCGCCGGCAGGGTCGCGTTGGGCAGCGATATTCGCCTCGTGCTCGACGCGGCGCCGAATTATGTGATTCCGGCCAGGGCCAGTTTCGTCGCCAGTGTCGCCCAGTTTACCCCGAAGTCCGTCGAGACCGAGGTCGAACGCCTGAAGCTGATGTTCCGGGTCCGCGCGGCGATCGATCCCGAGCTGCTGAAAAGGCACCTCGAACAGGTCAAGACCGGCCTGCCCGGGATGGCCTACGTCAAGATCGATCCCGCCGCCGAGTGGCCGCCCGAGCTCGCCGTCAGGCTGCCGCCGTGAATGCCGGGACGCCTGCTGGGCCGGTGGTCCGGGTGCGGAACGTCAGCCTGCGTTACGGCAGGCGTCTCGCCTTGGATGATTTGAGCCTGGAGATTCCCGGAGCCCGGATGGTTGGCCTGATCGGTCCCGACGGCGTCGGCAAGTCCAGCCTGATGTCGCTGTTGACCGGCGCCCGCAAAATGCAGCAGGGCCGCATCGAAGTTTTGGACGGCGATATCGGCGAGGCGGCGCACCGCCGCGCGGTCTGCCCCCGCATCGCCTACATGCCGCAGGGGCTGGGCAAGAATCTCTATCTGACATTATCGGTTTACGAGAACGTCGATTTTTTCGGGCGCCTGTTCGGGCACGCGCCGGCCGCGCGCCGCCGGCGCATCGCCGAACTGCTCGACAGCACCGGCCTCGGGCCGTTCCGCGACCGTCCGGCCGGAAAACTGTCGGGCGGTATGAAACAAAAGCTCGGGCTTTGCTGCGCGCTGATTCACGATCCCGATCTTCTGGTGCTGGACGAGCCGACCACCGGCGTCGATCCCTTGTCGAGAGCCCAATTCTGGGAGCTGATCGAGCGGCTGCGGGCGCGCCGCGAAGGGATGAGCGTACTCGTCTCGACCGCCTATATGGACGAAGCCGAACGCTTCGACTGGCTGGTCGCGATGGATGCGGGGAAGGTGCTCGCTACCGGCACGGCGGAAGAGCTCAGGACCCGAACGGATGCCGAAACGCTGGAAACGGCGTTCATCCGGCTGCTGCCCGAAGCAAAACGCCTGGGACACAAGGACATGGCGATTCCGCCGCGCGAGCTTTGCGGCGAGCCCGAAATCGCGATCGAGGCGCACGGCCTGACCATGCGCTTCGGCGATTTCGTGGCGGTCGACCGCGTCAGCCTGCGCATCGAACGGGGCGAGATCTTCGGCTTTCTCGGCTCCAACGGTTGCGGCAAGTCGACCACGATGAAAATGCTGACCGGGCTGTTGCCGCCGAGCGAGGGCGAAGCGCGGCTGTTCGGGCGGGTCCTCGACGCCGGCAATCTGGCCACGCGCAAGCGCGTCGGCTACATGTCGCAGGCCTTTTCGCTGTATTCGGAACTGACCGTGCGCCAAAACCTGGAACTGCACGCGAAGCTGTTCCATTTGCCCGCGGCCGACATTCCGGCGCGCGTCAATGAGATGGCCGAGCGCTTCCTGCTCGGGCCGGCGATGGAGGCACTGCCCGATGCGTTGCCATTGGGCGTTCGCCAGCGCCTGTCGCTGGCGGTTGCGGTGATCCATAAGCCCGACCTGTTGATCCTCGACGAGCCGACCTCCGGCGTCGATCCGGTCGCGCGCGACAGTTTCTGGAAGCTGATGGTCGACCTTTCGCGCCGGGACCGGGTCACCCTCTTTATTTCCACCCATTTCATGAACGAAGCCGAGCGCTGCGACCGGATATCGCTGATGCACGCGGGCAAGGTGCTCGCCAGCGGCAGGCCCTCGGCACTGGTCGAGCAGAGCGGCCAGCCGACCCTGGAAGCGGCGTTTATCGATTATCTGAAGAAAGCGGGCGGGATCGGTGACGAGTCGGCGGACGTTCCTCGCAATGGGAATGCCTCGTCCGCTTCCCCTTATTCCCCCCCACTCCCGGCAGGGGAGAGAGGGCCAAGGCTGAAGGATGGACGTTTCAGCCTGATGCGCCTGTTCAGCTATACTCGGCGCGAAACGCTGGAGCTGCGCCGCGATCCGTTGCGCAGTTCGATTTCGCTCTTCGGCACGCTGCTGTTGATGTTCGTGATGGGCTACGGGATCAGCATGGACGTCGAGAATTTGCGTTTCGCGGTGCTCGACCGTGACCGGACCCTGCTCAGCAACAATTATGCGCTCGATCTCGGCGGCTCGCGCTATTTCATCGAACGGCCGCCGATTGCCGATTACGACGAACTCGACCGGCGCATGCGTAGCGGCGAGCTGAGCCTGGCACTGGAGATTCCGCCGAATTTTGCGCGTGACCTGGAGCGCGGCGGCAACGTCAGGATCGGCGCCTGGATCGACGGGGCGATGCCGAGCCGCGCCGAGAATGTGATCGGCTATGTTCAGGCGATGCATCAGGTCTGGCTGGCGGAGCAGGTCCGTCGCCGGGCGACCGACAAAGTTCCGCCGGAGCCGATCAGGATCGAGACGCGCTATCGCTACAATCCAGACGTGAAGAGCCTGCCCGCGATCGTGCCGGCAGTGATTCCGATGTTGTTGATGCTGATCCCGGCGATGCTCAGCGCGCTCAGCGTCGTACGCGAAAAAGAGCTCGGCTCGATCCTGAACCTGTACGTGACGCCGGTGACCAGGCTTGAATTTTTGCTCGGCAAGCAGATCCCCTACATCGCACTGGCGATGGTCAATTTCTTCCTGCTGTGCGCATTCGTCGTCTTCGTATTCGGTGTTCCGCACAAAGGCAATTTCCTGATGCTGACCGTTGCCGCGCTGCTCTACGTGACCGCTGCGACCGGCCTGGGCCTGTTGATCTCGGCGTTCACGCGCAGCCAGATCGCGGCGATCTTCGCGACGGCCCTCGCCACGATCATCCCCGCCTCGCGCTTTTCGGGGATGATCGATCCGATCGGCTCGCTGGAGGGCGGCGCGCGCTTCGTCGGCGAGATCTTCCCGACCACCCATTTTCTGACGATCAGCCGCGGCACGTTCTCGAAGGCCCTGGGCTTCGTCGAGCTGGCGCCGTCGCTGGTGCCGATCGTGTTGTCGATTCCGGTGATCGTCGGCTTGAGCGTGATGCTGCTGAACAAGCAGGAGCATTGATGATGCAGACGCTGCTCAACATTTTCCATCTCGGCGTCAAGGAACTGCGCAGCCTCGCCCGCGACAGACTGATGTTGGCCCTGATCGCCTTCGCGTTTACCGGCCAGGTCTACCTGACCGCGACCGGCTTGCCGGGCGCCTTGCACAAGGCGCCGATCGCGGTCGTCGATGAAGACCGTTCGCCCTTGTCGTACCGGATCGAGAATGCCTTTTATCCGCCTTATTTCCAGACGCCGGCGGTCATCGATCCGTACGCCGCCGATCCGGGGCTGGATATCGGCTTGTACACTTTCGTGCTCGATATTCCTCCCGACTTTCAGCGCGACATGCTGGCCGGGCGGGCGCCTGCGATCCAGGTCAATATCGATGCCACGCGCATGTCGCAGGCCTTCGTCGGCAACAATTACATCCAGAACATCGTGAACGGGGAGGTGGCCGCCTTTCTGCAGGGGCATCGTGCGCCGTTCGTGTTTCCGGCCGAACTCGAGATCCGCGCCCGCTTCAACCCGAACCTGGAGCCGATGTGGTTCGGCTCGGTCATGGAAGTGATCAACAGCGTCACGATGCTGTCGATCATCCTGACCGGCGCGGCGCTGATCCGCGAACGCGAGCACGGCACCATTGAGCATTTGCTGGTGATGCCGCTGACTCCTTTTGAAATCATGATGGCGAAGGTGTGGTCGATGGGGCTGGTCGTGGCTGTGGCGGCGACCGCTTCGGTCGTCCTCGTCGTACAGGGCATCTTGAAAGTCCCGATCGAGGGCTCGATCGGGCTGTTCGTGGCGGGCATGGCGCTGCATCTGTTCGCGGCCACCTCGATGGGGATTTTTCTCGGTACGGTGGCGCGGTCGATGCCGCAGATGGGGCTGTTAACGATCATCGTGCTGCTGCCGCTGCAGATGTTATCCGGCGGCATGACGCCGCGCGAGAGTATGCCGGAAGCGGTGCGGAATCTGATGCTTGCTGCTCCGACGACGCATTTTGTGGCATTGGCGCAGGCGATTCTCTATCGGGGAGCGGGATTCGAAACCGTCTGGCCGCAGTTTCTCGCCTTGCTTGGAATCGGCAGTGTTTTTTTCGTGCTGGCGCTGAGCCGTTTCCGGAAGACTATCGGTTCGATGGGCTGAAATCCGGTTTAGTCGGAGATTTTTTTTGACGTCCTTGTTCCGTTTGTCCGATCGCACGTTATGCTGCGGGATTTGCGATAGGCGAGAACGGGGGCATCAGCTAAATCATGCGGATTCATCAACTTTACCGGCGGCAGGAATTGAACATGACTTTACAAGAAGCATGGGATTTCTTTTCTTCCCCTTATAACCTAAACGACATTACGCCGGCTTTTTTTCATGTGGAAATCACCTCCCAGGTTCCGAAAAAAATTTATGCGGGCCTGATGATCAGTTACCGGATGATAGCAGTGTTCGGGATTCCGATGGCCTGGCTGTCGGAAGTCAGCCACTGCGACGAACCGAAACGCTTCGTCTACCAGCAGCGCGTGGGGCCGTTCAAATTCTGGAGCCACGAGGTCTGCCTGACCGAAACCGGGAACGGTATCCGGCTGGAAGACGTCATATTCTATGCGATGCCGCTCGGTTGGCTGGGCGAACTGGTTCACCGCTGGCTGATTGCGGATCGGCTGGCGCGCATCTTCGATACCCGCCGCGATCGTTTGCAGGCCGGATGGGCATCCGCCGCACATGCGGATTGATCGGGAAATTCAGGTTTTGAAATAAGTCTCATGAGGACCGCGGATCATCGGCGTCAAATGGCCGAGGAACTGGCGGGCGCTTTGTTCCCAGGAATAATTCAGCGCATGGCGCCGGCAGTCGGCCGGATTCAGTTTCAGCGCGTCCAGCGCGGCCTGCCGCAGATCGGCGCCGAGTACGCCGACCGGGGCCCTGCCGATGATGTCGATCGGGCCGGGCGCGGGAAAGGCCGCGACCGGCACGCCGGAGGCCAGGGCTTCGAGAATCACCAGGCCGAACGTATCGGTGCGGCTCGGAAATACCATCACATCCGCGGCGGCTGCGTATTGCGCCAGCATTTCGCCGGTCTGGAAGCCGACGAAGCGGGCTTTCGGGTATTTGCTTTCCAGCTCCGGCCGCTGCGGGCCGTCACCGATCACATATTGGGTGCCGGGCAGCTCCAGCTTTAAGAAATCTTCGACGTTTTTCTCGACCACGACGCGCCCCACATAAGCGAAGATCGGGCGTTTGTCCGTCAGGAAATTTTTTTCGCGCGGCCGGTAGAGTTCAGTGTCGACGCCGCGCGACCAGATCACCATCCGTTCGAAGCCCTTGTCGGCCAAGGTTTGCCGCATCGATTCGGTAGTGACCATCACGCGCGTGCTTTCACTGTGAAACCAGCGCATGTAGCCGTAGCTGATCCACAACGGCAGGCCGATGCGCATCTTGAAATATTCGGGAAAGCGGGTGTGGAAGGAGGTGGTATAGTGATAGCCCATTTCGCGGCAATAGCGCCGTGCGGCGAAACCCACGCAGCCTTCGGAAGCCAGATGAATCGCGTCCGGTTTGAAGGACTGAAGGGTAGGGCGCAGGCGCGGGCCGCACAAAAATGCCAGGCCGACGTTCGGATAGCCGGGGCAGGACCAGGTGTAAAATCGGTCCGGGGCGCACAGCTCGACCGTGTGCCCAAGCCGGTGCAGCATTTCCATCGTATGGGTCAACGTGGTGACGACGCCGTTGATTTGCGGATGCCAGGCGTCGGTGATCAAGGCGATTCTCAAAACGGCAGCTCCTTATGTCATGATGGCGAGGAAGGACATAATTCACTCGTTGGGTTAGGAACTCCGCCTCTCCTCGATTCGGGCGCGCAGCTCCCGGTGACGGACTTCGTCGATCGGGAAATTCCAGAGCAGCGGGAAAGCGAGCAGCATGATCAGGCCGGGCAGCCAGCCGTAGATGTGCATCAGCGCCGAGATCGAGGCCGGGCTATGGCTCGCGGCATTCGGGATGAAACCGAACAAGGCCGGAAATCCGGTGCCCATCATCACGCCGAGCGCCACGGCCAGCTTGATTGCCATCCCCCAGAGCGCGAAAAAGAGGCCGGTGCGCTGTTTGCCGGTATCCAGCGTGTCTTGGTCGATCACGTCGGCGGCGATCGAATTGGACAGAAAGAAGATGGTTGCGAAACTGCTGCCGCGCAGCACGATCAGGGTGCCGTAGAATACGATGTCGCCGGCGCCGACCCAAGGCAGCGGCAGGCTCCAGAACCCGACCCAGAGCGCGGCGAGGGTGACCGCCCGGTGCTTGCCGATCCGGTCCGAAAGCCGCAGCCACAGCGGCATCGCGACCAGCGAGGCGAGCGTTTCGCCGAGAATCAGCGGCGCGAACAGTTCGGGCCTGCCGATTACATGCTTCAATACCAGTTTATGCAGGCTTGCCTGGATCATCAGTCCGGCCCCGAACAGAACGATCGCGATCACCGTGCGGAGAAATGCCCTGTTTTGGCACACGGAAATCAGCGCCGACCGGCCGATCAGAATTTCCCCGGTCAATTTTTCGGGCGGCGGTTCCGGCACCCGCCAGAGCGTGACGGCGACCAGCGGCGGCAGTGACAGGATCACCATCAGCGCGATGGCGCGCATTTCGTCGCTGCCGCCTGTATGTCCCGCCAGTCCCATCGCGGCCAGGACGGCGAGAAACAAAAATTGGCCGGCGGCGCCGAAGCCTTCGCGCCAGGCGGCGATCCGCGAACGCTCCCGGTAACCGGTCGCCAGTTCGGCGCCCCAGGCCTTGTAAGGCAGGTCGAAAATCGAATAGCCGATCGACAGCAGGCTTGCCCACGCCATCAGGTAGAGCAGCGAAACCTCTTTCGGCGGAACGAACAGCATCCAGGTGGCGAACATGATGAGCGGCGTGCCGACCGCCAGCCAGGGCTTGCGCCGACCCCAGCGGCTGTGCCAGCGGTCGCTGATCGTCCCGATCACAGGGTCGGTCAGCACGTCGAAGATGCGCGAAACGGAGATCATCGCGCCGACGCCGGCCAAAGGCAGCCCCATTTCGCCGGCATAAAAAGCGGGGATGAACAGCGCCATCGGCAGGGTCATCACCGCATCGGTCAGATGCGGCAAGGCGTACAGCGCCATCGTTTTTCGGGACAGCAATCCGGCGGCGGCCGAATCGACGGGATCGGGGCTCGTCAAGGCATCGCTCCTCTTGGGGTGAAAGCGTTTGCTCGAATCCCCTCAGCCTAACATACTTCCGTTAAACTCAACACCTTGCCGTGATGGCGATCCAAATCGATCGGGCTAATACAAGAAGCTGTCATTCCGGCAGCTCCTGAAGGAATGACCAGCAATAAGCCCATAAGGCGATTATTCTGGTCAACGGTTAAACTCGCCGGATCGAATGGTCTTCGATGACGATCAGCTGTTTTTTATAAAGCGCGCCGATCGCTTGTTTGAAGGCTTTTTTGCTGGCGCCGAAGGCCGCGTAGATGGCTTCCGGCGGGCTTTTGTCGCCGAGTTTCAGTACGCCGCCGTGTTTGTCCAGCTCCGCCAGGATCCGGTCGGCCAAAGGCTCGATCTTGCCGTAGCCGGGTTCGTTCAGGGTCAGGTCGAGCTTGTCATCGTCGCGGACTTTTTTGATGTAGCCGGTCAGCTTCTGGCCCTTGCGGAGCGGCCGGAAGATTTCGTTCTGATAGAGTATGCCCCAGTGGGTGTGGTCGACGACCGCTTTGACGCCCAGTTCGGTAGGATCCGCAATCAACAGGGATACTTGCTGGCCGGTTTTGAACTCGGGCCCTTCATCCGACAGGAAACGCTCGAGCTTGGTCGTCGCGACAATCCGCCCTTTGACGTCTTCGTACAGTTTGACCAGGTAAGACCGGCCGGGCTTCATTTCGGCGATTTGTTCGCTGAACGGCACCAGAAGGTCCTTCGGGATGCCCCAGTCAAGAAACGCGCCGTAATAATTGACCGAGACGACTTTCAGCCAGGCGATGTCGCCCGCTTCGGCCAAAGGGTTTTGCAGGGTCGCCGCCAGATGGCCTTCGCCGTCGATATACACGAAAGCGGAAACGCTGTCGCCGACCTGATAGGTCGTGGACGGTTTTTTGTCCGCCAGCAGCACCATCGGCGAGCCGGGCAGACCGAGGTAAATATTCGGGCCTTGAATTTTGACGACCTTGAGTGAGTTGGTTTTGCCAATGTTGATCATGGAATGGGAAATAGTTGAATGGAGCGTTCGATCGAATCCGCTGCTTCTTTTAGCTTAAATTAGCAGGATCAAGTGTTTGATAGGCGCAGGAGTAAGTTGCAATTCAGCAGCATACCAGATGGCCTTCCAATGGCTCATTAAGGAAAATAAAAAACACTAAAATAATGGTTGTCAGCACTGATCCCAGCAAGACCAAAAAATTTAATTTTGCATTATTTCTGAGCTTCCATGCTGCGATGGTGCCAAGAAGCGGGATTGGGGCTCCCCATATGAATGTTTGCGAGGTCATTACCCGAACACTCCAGGGAGGAGTAATTTCCCATTCCGCGAGCACGGGGAGTTCGGAACGGAGCGTATTCAAATATCCGTTTAGGGAGAAAAGATACAGACTTCCCAGTACGGACAGGCCGTAAAGCGTCAATCGGGAAATCTGTATCGGCAATTTCATTGTTTCGCCTAATTAGTGATTAGAAACCTTACCGCATCCAGCTTCAGCTCGGCCGATTCGATATTGTCGTGGGCGAGCAGCGTCATATCTTTCAGATGCTCGATTTCCTCAGGCTTGATCGACGGATTGACTTTTTGCAGGCGCATCATCCGTTTGATCTCTTCGGCCAGCGAGCCGAGCATTTCCCGGGCCGCATGTTGAACGAGCTCCTGTTTGTCGGTTTGGGCCCGTTGTTCGGCAACGCCGAGCATTTGCGTCAGATGATGGCGCTGGTTGTTGATGAAAGTGACGATTTTACTCTTGTCGAAGGTGATGCCGGCATCGATCAGGTCGTCATAATCGACGGTATCGGTCAGGTCCTGCTTGTTCTGATCGATCAGCACGCGGATCGGCGTGGGCGGCAGGAAGCGGCCGATCTGCAGTTCGGGCGGCGCGCTGCATTCGGCTACGAATAGGCATTCGAGCAGGAATTGCCCGGCCTTCAGCCCCGGATGTCTGACCACATTGATCGAGGCATTGCCGGTTTCGCTGGAAATGACCAGGTCCATCGCACCCGACACCATCGGGTGCTCCATCGTCAAAAACTGGAAATCTTCGCGAGCCAGCGCAATCGACCGGTTGATCGTGGCCGTCATGCCGTCTTCCGACAGGCTCGGAAAGTGCGAGGTGCGCAGATGGTCGCTCGGTTTGATGATGAAGCAATCGGGCGAATGGAATTCGGTATCCACGCCGTAGCTGTCGAACACGTCCTCCATGTATTGCCAGAGATGGCTTTCCCGTTCGAAGCGCTGCAATGCGTCGATGTATTTGTCGGCGATGTCTTTGCGGCAAGAGTTCAGTTCGAGCAGTTGGTCGCGGCCTTGATGGAGCTCGGCCTCGATTACGGCGCTGCGCTCGCGGGTTTTGGCGATAAAGCCGTCAAGTAAATCGAAGTCGCGCGCCGCCAGCAGGGCATCCAGTTCCGCCGCGAGTTCGTCCGCGACGTGCTGCGCGGCCGAATTGTTATGGCGGAACGCGTTCAGACCTTCGTCGTACCAGCGGAACAGCAGTTCTTGTTCGCTGCCGCGTAGGTACGGCACATGGATGCTAATGATGTGTTTCTGCCCGATCCGGTCGAGGCGGCCGATCCGTTGCTGCAGCAAATCGGGGTTGACGGGCAAATCCCACAGGATCAATTGGTGCACGAACTGGAAATTGCGGCCTTCGCTGCCGATCTCCGAGCATATCAGCAAGCGGGCCGAGCTTTCTTGGTCGGCGAAATAGGCAGCCGCACGGTCGCGTTCGATGATCGTCATCCCTTCGTGAAAGACCGCTGCGGCGATACCGGTCCGGTTCCTCAGCGTTTGTTCCAGGTCGATCGCGGTTTGCGCTTCCTTGCAGATCAACAGCGCCTTGTCGTCGCCGAAGCGCTTGATGGTATCGACTAGCCAGCCAAAGCGTGGGTCCTGTTCGAGGTCGTCCCGGTTTTCCTGGCCTTCCAGTGCATAGCCGTAGCGTTCGCGATCGGGGAAACCCTGCACCGTATGCCGGGAGTTGCGGAACAGGATGCGGCCGGTGCCGTGGTGGTCGAGCAGCACGTTGATCAATTGCGCACGGGCATGCGCGGATTTTTCCGGATTGTTCAGGTTTTTCAGCAAACCTTCGACATTGTCGTCCTTGACCAGCGCCTGCAGGGCCGCAGCGGCTTCATCGGTTAATGTCTCTTCGGCCAGCAGTGCGCGCGCCGCATTCGCGACCGGCTCGAAGTGTTTCTCGTCTTCCAGGTAACGGCTGTAACTGTAGAAACGGTCCGGATCGAGTAGCCGCAGACGGGCGAAGTGGCTCTCCTTGCCCAGTTGCTCGGGTGTTGCGGTCAGCAGAATCAGGCTTGGCGTCTGCAGGCCGAGCTGTTCGACGAACAGGTATTCGGGGCTCGGATTGGCTTCGCTCCACTCCAGATGGTGCGCTTCGTCCACGATCACCATATCCCAGCCCGCTTCCAGCGCCTGCTTCTGCCGGTTCGGATAGCGGCTGAAGAAGGATTGGCTGCACAGCACCAGTTGTTCGTTCACGAACACGTCTTCGTTTTCACGAGGTTCCTCGTCGAACTCTTCTTCGGCGAGCTCGTTCTCCAGATTGATGTTACGACAGCGCTCCTCGTCGACGATGCTGAAACGCAGATTGAAGCGGCGCAGCATTTCGACCAGCCATTGGTGCAGCAGCGTCTCGGGTACGATGATCAAAATACGGCTGGACAGTCCGTTGATCAGCCTGTGGTGCAGGATCATCCCGGCTTCGATCGTTTTGCCGAGGCCGACTTCGTCCGCGAGCATGATCCGCGGTGCGAGCCGGTTCGCGCATTCGTGCGCGATATAGATTTGGTGCGCGATCAGGCTGGTGCGTCCGCCCATCAGACCCTTGACCGGCGACTGGTGATGTTCGCGAAGCCGCCGCCAGGTGTCGTAGCGCAGCGAAAACCAGGACGGCGGATCGAACTGGCCGGTGAACAGACGGTCCTGAGGTTTGTTGAATTGAATGTGGTGGTTCAGTTCCATTTCTTCCAGGCGGAATTCCTTGCCCGCCTTGTTTCTGCCGATATAGGTAATGACGCCGTTATTTTCGGACACGGACTGTACGGTAATTTTGGAGCCGTCGATGGCTTCGATCGTATCCCCGGGTGAAAATTTGACGCGGGTCAGCGGGGCGTTATCACGCGCATAGATTCTTTTCTCGCCGGTCGCCAGGAACAGTACAGTGACCCGATTGTAGGCCGCTTCAAGAACCAGCCCGAGTCCCAATTCCGATTCGGTATTGCTGATCCAACGTTGTCCCGGAATGAAATTTTCCATTGATCGATTCGCTCGTCTTAAGATGTGAATAAAGGCAGTTATTATAAGCCTTGTCGGGAAAAGTATACGGAGAAATCATCCTGAAACTGGAAGGCGGATCAAGTAGCTAGAGATATTCCGGTGTACAACCGGGCCGCCGAGGTCGGCATGTTAAGCCTCCGTTCAGATCATGCGGCTTATAATGGATAACATAATCATTTTAAGCTTTGATAACGACTGATCTTTTAACTGAAATTCCGAGACGGCTATGAAAAAAATATTGACCTTAATCCCAATTTTTGCGATGGCCCTGAGCTTTGCAGGCGCTGCCGAAGCTTCCGGCGGCCACCCCGGCAAGGCCAAAGGGCATTACAAGCATAGACATGGGCACCGGGACGAGGTGGTGCATTATTATGTGCCGGTAGCGCCGCCTGCGCCTGCACCTGCACATTATTATCCGGCGCCGGTTCCTGCGCCGCAGCCTTACCGGCAGCCGGCGCCCGACCGCCGTTCTACGGCGGGGCTGGCAGGCAGCGTGGTCGGCGGCGCATTGGGTTATCAAGTCGGCAACGGCAATCCCCTTGCGGCCGGCGTAGGGGCGGCGGCCGGCTCCCTGATCGGCAACGAAATCGGCAAATAAGCCGGGGAACGGAGCGGATTCATTGAATGACTCCGCTTTTTCGGCTTGTTCTATTGCCCGATCAAATTATTTTTTTCGTTAAGGAAGCATTCAGTTAAATCATGGATAATGCAATCAACAAAAAATTTTAATCGTTATTTTTTAAATACTTGATACATCATGGAGAACGATTTTATGAAAAAGTCATTGTTATTCATTTCCCTGGCGGTGTCAGCCATGATGTTGCCGGGTGCAGCATTCGCGGATGGATGGGGCCATCATCACGGACATGGGCACGGTTGGGGACATCACCACCACCATCATCATGGCCATTACTATCCTGCCCCTATCGTGCAGAATTATTATCCGCAGCCGGTGGTAAGCTACATTGCCCCACCGCCGGCCGTGGTTTATCCTGTGCCGGCAGCTGTTCCTGTCCCGGTTCCAGCTCCGGTGCCTTACTATTCCGGCGGCGGTCGTCCTTCCACAAACGGCTTGGCGGGCGGAGTGATCGGCGGCGTGATGGGCTACCAATTGGGTGGAGGCGACCCGCTGGCGGCCGGCATCGGTGCTGCGGCCGGTTCATTTTTGGGTAACGGAATCGGCGGCTACTAACTCACCTGCACTTAACTTATCTACGCGGGTCTTTTTTTCAAATTTCTCAAGCAGTCATCAAGACCTTTCGCCGGCCCGGCCGGCAGGTCTTGAGTTTTTCCTCCGCATTCCGGCCCCGTGGGCCGCATAGTCAAACGGGTGAATTGCGTTACACTTAAACCGTGTTGTTTATTTTTTAACCGGTTTAACGTGGGTGCTATGGTCCTTTTTCTCCGTACTGCAGTTTTCCTCGCTGTTTTCTCGGCCTTAGGCTGCGCTAGGACGTATCAGGCCCGTTATGTCGAGACCAGCAACTTTCTGAACGATTATTCGATTCTGGAGGAGGATCGGGACGACGATGCGTTGATGAGCTATTGGAAGGAAGGCGCCGATTGGTCGCATTACAAAAAAATCATCGTCGATCCGGTCGTGATTCGGAAGACCCTGGATTCCGGGCTAAACGATCGCCCCCAGATCGAAAGCAGCCGCCTGAAAGAATTGCTGGAATACCGGGTGCGTGAAGCCTTGAAGAGGGATTTCAAATTGGTTACCCGTCCGGGACCGGATACGATCCGGGTCCAGCTGGCGATTACCGATGCCGAGACTTCGACCTTGTTCCTGGACCAGCTCACGACTTTGTATCCTTCGGCACGCGTGTCGTCGCTGCTGAAGCGGCTGGCGTTCGGCACCGAATCGTTCGTCGGCAAGGCGAGCATCGAAAGAAAAGTGACCGATTCGACGACCGGGGAGTTGTTGATGGCCTCGGCCGATTGCCGGGCTGGAGGAAAAACGCTGGTTGGCTCGTTCAACGACTGGGATGACGTCGAACAGGCTTATGTGTACTGGGCTCAACAGTTGAGCTATCAGCTTTGCGAAAAGGCCGGAAATCCCGAATGCCGGGAGCCGGAGTAGCATAAAGAGGCGGGAGGAGAGAAGCTTTAGTTGTGCCCACCTTGTCTAAAGCTTCCCGAAGCGCGTCGAATTTCCCGTGTCGGTAAAATTTTTCGATTATTCCTTATCGAGATCGCTCAGGAACATGTCCTGAATCAGATTCCTCTCGCCGCGGGTCAGTTTGAAACGCGCATATTTGGTACCCGGCGGCAAAGTTTCATGCTCCTGCTTTGTGTTGGACAGCGGTTTCCTGCGGTCCTTCAGGCGCCTTTCCGCTTTGCGCCGGTTGAGTTTGGCGGATGCCGATTCGCCGCCCTGCGTTTTTTCCTGTATTTCGGCTGCGGTCAATCGATTGGGCGAGCCACGGCGATCACTATTCGGACGCGTATCGGTTGCGCGTCGGACATGTTTTCGTAAGTTAATAATATTCATTGCAGTAATAACCTATATCGTTGATGGCGAAATGGAGATACAAAATGCTGCAATTCTCGTTTCTCCATAACAATCAAATATAGAACAAAATCCCCCCTTCCTCTACCTTATAGTCTGTAAGTTTTTGTATTCTAATATTTCTTGATTTCAGAGCGAAGCGGCCAGCCGCCGCAGCGCATCGCCGCCGTTATTGAATAGCGGCCAGCCGTCCCCCGGTAAAACGGTTTTGATGCCGGGCAGGGCGGCCAAGCGTTTGAGCGAGTCGACTGCGTGGCTTTTATCCTGCAGTTTGTCGTCCGGCAGCAGGCACAATTCTCCGCCTACATGGCAGCGGATCAGGTCGCCGGTGATCAGCGTTTCGTCTTCGAGCAGCAGCGCCAGTTCGCCGGGCGTTTTCGAACCTTTCAAGCCGTACACGGTCAATCCGGGGACGATTTCTTCATTTCCGTCGAGCCAGACATCGCAGGAAAACGGAATCAGATCCTTCTCCCCGGCCGGTCCGTAGAGCTTGGCGCCGTATTCCTGGGCCATCAGCCAGCCGGCGCGAACGTGATCGAAATTGGTAATCACCACCAACTTGACGCCCCCCAGGGTCTGCAGGTGTTTGCGGTCGTGAGCGGACAACGGCAGCGGGTCGATTGCAACATTACCTTCGGGTCGAACCCACAGCACGCTGTGGAAGTCCAGGTTGCGTTCTTCGTTGAAAACCGACCAGCCGAATAAATCTTTACGATGTAATTGTTTCATGGTTGCGTTTCCGGAAGATTGAAGGGTAAAAATTATTGTTCGCTCCTGCCATGCTGCAGGCGCCGCTTTTCGGTTTGAGCCAGAACGGCCAGGCGCGCGGCCGCCGTCATTTGCGTCCAGCCGGTGATTTCGTCGAGAGTGCGAAAGCAGCCCAGGCAGAGGTTGTTCCGGTCGAGACAACAGCATCTGACACAGGGCGAAGCCGGTGGTTCCTGGGAAAAATTCATCGGGTTGCGCTGTAAGAAAGGGCGGGGCATCAGCGGTGCAGAATCAATTCCAAGACCAGCTTGCTGCCGAAATAGGCGAGCAGCAGCGATAGAAAACCGCACAGAGTCAACTTGATCGCGGTCCGGCCGCGCCAGCCGTAGCGGATGCGTCCGAAGATCAGCCCGGAAAAGATGATCCAGGCCAGTATCGACAGCACCGTCTTGTGTACGAGGTGTTGCGCGAACAAATCTTCTATGAAAATAAAGCCGCTGATCAGCGAAATCGTCAGAAAAAACAAGCCGGCGCTAAGCATCTGAAACAGCAGCGCCTCCATCGTCTGCAGCGGGGGCAGGGATTGAATGAAGCGTTTCGGCGGATGGCTGCGCAATTGCTGATCCTGAATCGCCAGCAGTATCGCCTGCACGGCGGCAATATTCAGCAGGCTGAATGCGACAATCGAAGTCAGGACGTGCGTGCTCATCTTCCAGTTATGGATGTGCAGCGGATGGGGCTTTTCGGACAAAGTCGAATCCAGTCCGAGCATCAGGGCGGTGACCGGAAACAGGATCACACCGAGCTTTTCGACCGGTTTGTTCAATGCCGCAGTCAACAGCAGCAGGGATACAATCATCGAAACCAACGAGGCGGTGCTGAAAAAACTGAAATTAAATCCCTGGTATTGCTGGAAATTGGCCCCAATATACGCAAAGTGCGCGGCGACACCGATCCAGCCGGGCGACAGCGGCGCTTTTTCGTTCCTGTGCTTATGGAAATGCCGGGCGATCAGCAGCGCATTGCAGACATATGCGCCGATGGACAGAAGAGCAAGCTGAAGTGTGGTCATTCAACGGTTTCGTGGCTGAAAATGGGTCCGATTCGAATCGATTATGCGGTTGTGAAAGCGTCGGCGTCCGCCTCGGCTTCTGGAAAATCGGTGAAGATTACAGGACTGCTCAAGGTATGGTAGTATAGCCTGTTAATGTGTCCTGATCCTAGCCCATTATGTGCGGGGCCAGTTTTCCCAGTCACCAGTAAGTTTACGCCATGTTTGATAATTTAACCGACCGATTAAGCGATACCCTCAAAAAACTGAAAGGCCAGGGCCGCCTGACCGAGGACAACATCAAGGATACCCTGCGCGAGGTGCGCATGGCCTTGCTGGAAGCCGATGTCGCCTTGCCTGTGGTGACCGATTTTATCGAACGCGTCAAAACCGGCGCTTTGGGCCAGGCCGTGCAAAGCAGCCTGACGCCGGGCCAGTCGATGATCAAATTGGTACAGTCCGAGCTGGTCAAGGTGATGGGGGAGCGCAACGAGGCGTTGAACCTGCGCACCAACCCGCCCGCGATCGTGCTGATGGCGGGCTTGCAGGGTGCCGGTAAAACGACTACCGTCGCCAAACTGGGCCGCTGGCTGAAAACGAACCAGAAGAAAAAGGTCGGCGTGGTGAGTGCCGACGTTTATCGTCCGGCCGCAATCAAGCAGTTGGAAACGCTGGCGCAAGATTTGGAGCTCATGTTTTTTCCGAGCGATCCGAGCCAAAAACCGGTCGATATCGCCAACGCCGCGATCGACGCCGCGAAGCGCAAGTTTCTGGATGTGCTGATTATCGATACCGCGGGCCGTCTGCACATCGATGACGAGATGATGGCCGAAATCAAGGAACTGCATGCGGCGGTCAAGCCGATCGAAACCTTGTTCGTGGTCGACAGCATGACCGGCCAGGACGCAGCTAACACCGCAAAGGCGTTCAACGAAGCGCTGCCATTGACCGGCGTCATTTTAACCAAAGCCGACGGCGATGCGCGCGGCGGTGCGGCATTGTCGATCCGGCATATTACCGGCAAGCCGATCAAATTTATCGGCGTCGGCGAAAAGGCCGAGGCGCTCGAACCTTTCCATCCCGACCGGGTCGCTTCGCGGATTCTCGGCATGGGCGACATGCTCAGCCTGATCGAGGAGATCGAACAGAAAGTCGACAAGGAAAAAGCGCAGAAGCTGGTCCGCAAGATTCAAAAAGGCAAGAGTTTCGATCTGGAAGACTTCCGCCAGCAACTGATCGAAATGCAGAACATGGGCGGCGTCGGTACGATGCTGGACAAACTGCCGGGTATGAGCAGCGTGCCGCGGGAAATCCGGGAGAAGGTCAACGACAAGGAACTGGCTCGCCAGATCGCGGTGATCAATTCGATGACTCCGCAGGAGCGCCGCTTTCCCGACCTGATCAAAGGCAACCGCAAAAAACGGATCGCGGACGGTTGCGGCCAGGATCTGAACGCGGTGAACCGGATGCTGAAGCAGTTCATGATGATGGAAAAGATGATGAAAAAGCTGAAAGCCGGCGGCAACATGGCGAACATGATCCGCGGCATCAAGAGCAACGTACGCGGACTGCGGCGCTGAGCTTTGTGCTTGAAAGCCCTTTCCCTTTGCGGGAAAGGGCAGGGTGAGGACGATTGAAAGGCGCTGACCACGGCAGTATTGGTTTTAAGTAATTTCCGAATAACTCCTCTCCCTCCGGATTGCCGTTAAGTCAAGAAATAAAGATACCGTAGAGTGGAAGCGTAGCGCATCCACTGCACTGCCATTGCCGGATGCGTGAGCTACGCTTATCCGGCCTGCAGCTCTCTTGACTTAACGGCATTGCCCTTGGAAAAGGGAGTTTCCCGGACTCAGAGTTTTCTTAAATCCCTTCCCTCAAGTCTTCTCGCAGGGTAAATAGTCAGGTTAGAGGGCATGTCGGCTACTCTGAAGGGCATAAAGAGCGTACTGGGTAATCGAACGCCGCCGATCCCTATTTGACATCTCACCCACAAGATCCACAAACCGAATTTTGAGCCTATTCCGCACTTTACATATCGCTAAAATCGCGTAGAATAGGCGGATTAATTTTTTGAATTAAATGTTTCGAGGAAAACTTTAATGGTTACCATTCGCCTTACCAGAACCGGCGCGAAAAATCGTCCTTTTTATCATGTCATCGTCGCCGACAGCAGAAGCGGCCGTGACGGTCGTTACATCGAGCGCGTCGGCTTCTTCAATCCTCTGGCGCGCGGCAACGAAGTCAGATTGCGTCTGGACAGCGAACGCGTCGAATACTGGAAATCGCACGGTGCGCAACCTTCCGATCGCGTTGCAAGACTGATTAAAGACGCTGCGAAGGCGTCGGCCTAATTCGGGTTGACCAAGGAACGCGATAACACCGTCTGCGTCGGCAAAATCTCCGGCGTTTTCGGTGTCAAAGGCTGGCTGAAGATTTTTTCTTATACCAGCCCGAAGGAAAATATCCTGACGTATTCTCCCTGGATTTTAATAAAAAAGGGCGAAACGAAGATTATCGAAATCGTTGACGGTCATTTGCACAGCGGTGGCGTGATTGCCCAAATCAAGGGCGTGAGCGATCGCAATCAGGCGGAAACCCTGCTCGGCTACGAGATTTTTATCCGCCGCGAGCAATTGCCCGAGACGTCCGAAGGCGAGTATTACTGGTCCGATCTGATCGGGCTGGAAGTAGTGACGACCGAAGGCGTGGTATTGGGCGTCGTCGACAACCTGCTCGAAACCGGCGCGAACGACGTATTGATCGTCAAAGGCGAGCGCGAGCGTGCGGTGCCGTTCATTCAGGGACGGACAATCGTGAAGGTCGACACCGATGCCGGCCGGATCGTGGCCGATTGGGATCCCGAGTTTTAAATCGGCGGCATGCGTTTCGATGTCGTTTCGATTTTCCCGGACATGGTGGCTGGCGCTGCCAGCTACGGGGTCACCGGCAGGGCGATCGAGCGGCAGCTCGTCAGCCTGAACCTGTGGAATCCCAGGGATTATACCGAAGACCGCCACCGGACCGTCGATGATCGGCCCTACGGCGGTGGCCCGGGCATGGTGATGAAGTATCCGCCTCTGCACGATGCGGTGGCGGCGGCGAAAGCGGCGGGCGAAAGTCCCGCCAAAGTGGTCTACTTAAGTCCTCAAGGCAGATTATTGACCCAGGAAATGTTGGCCGAGGCCAGCCGACTCAGTCAATTGATTCTTGTCGCAGGGCGTTATGAAGGCGTCGACGAGCGCTTCGTCGAACTCGATTGCGACGAGGAATGGTCGCTGGGCGACTACGTGATCAGCGGCGGCGAATTGGCCGCCTTGATCGTAATCGACGGGGTAACGCGGTTATTGCCCGGCGTGCTCGGCGATGAAGCGTCCGCGGAGCAGGATTCGCACCGGAACGGCTTGTTGGATTGCCCGCACTATACCCGGCCCGAGCATCTGGACGGCCATCCGGTGCCGAAGGTGTTGCTGGGCGGCAATCATGCCGAAATCGAGCGCTGGCGAATGAAACAGGCGCTCGGCAGAACATGGCTAAGACGCCCGGACTTGCTGGAAAAAATGCAGTTGAGCCCGGATCAGCAAGCCCTGCTGAATGAATTTAAAATTGAACTTGATGTTTATTAGGTGTGGTAATGAGCAATATTATTGAAGCATTGGAAAAAGAACAATTAAAGCAGATCCCGGAATTCGGGCCTGGTGATACCGTGGTCGTGCAAGTCCGGGTGAAGGAAGGCGAGCGTGAAAGAATCCAGGCGTTCGAAGGCGTCGTGATCGCGAAGCGCAACCGCGGTCTGAACTCTGCTTTCACCGTCAGAAAAATTTCGCACGGCACCGGCGTCGAGCGTGTTTTCCAGACGCACAGCCCGCTGATCAGCGAAATCCAGGTCAAGCGCCGCGGCGACGTGCGTCGGGCGAAGCTGTACTACCTGCGCGATCTGACCGGTAAGGCGGCGAGAATCAAGGAAAAACTGTCCTAAGTTTTTCAGTTTTTCTCAGGAATCAAAAAAGGCGGCTTCGGGTCGCCTTTTTTATTTGTGGTTATTTAAGGCTCTTTCTTTCAGTGGATTGACCAACTTACACGGTCAGCGACCCCAGTTCGTAGGATGCGCTGACCATCGGGAAGCGCATCGTTTGTGATCGGTGCTTCATAATGCCAATAAGAAGGTGCCTCTCTCGCTAACGATGCGCTTCACTTCGTTCAGCGCATCCTACGGCCCTCATCTGGCATATGCCCATATGGTTGATTACTTTGTCTCGGATGACAAATTTTATAAAAAATTCAAAAACAATGAAATACTAAAAGTTAACTTTATTAAATTCGATGAATACAATGAAATATGCAAATGAATATAAATTCAACTTCAAAAATAATGGCAGACTTTATAAATCCACCTAACAAAGCGATGCAGCTGAAAACGCCCTTTGGTTCTTTCTTCAATTTCGATGGTTACTCGAAGTTTCCGACTTCGGTCGATTTCCCGAGGGGCGTTTCCGCTGATCTTGAACATTAGATCGCACCGAACGCCATGTCTATCGCTAGCATCTACCACTACACCAGCATTGAGTCGCTCGCCCTCATACTGAAGACGCGCAAGCTTCGATTCACGCGACTCGATGGTGTTGACGACGTTCGAGAGGCTCAGGCCCACGTCGGAATCGACTTTGGGAAGTTCTTCTTCGTAAGCTGCTGGACCCAACAGACCGAAGAGAGCATCCCTCAGTGGAGCATGTACAGCCGCGAGATGCAGGGCGTCCGTCTCGAACTTCCAGAGTTTCCGTTTGCCAACGATCCCCTACGGCCAAAACCCGGATGGGGCGGCATCGAGTGGCAAGGAGACCTTTTGAGCCCGCTGTCGTTCGAGGTGCTTTGGGGGTCAAGCTACTTCATCGTTCCCATGTTTCTCAAACGGGAGCACTTTGCAGGGCCGGTCGAGTATGTTTCCAACGTCTCCGACGTGTATGCGCATTCCATCCGCAGAGAAGTTCATCCAGATGGACGGGTGAACCTGAAGATCGATGGCCTCCCACTGCTGCCTCGCCGAAAGTCAGCCGAATGGTTCTTCCAGAAGGAGTATCGGTTCTCGCTATTCGTACTGCCTTCACTGCCCGTTCCACCTGCGGGCCCGGGCACGCCGCAGTTCTTCGAGAGCGTCGGGCAACATATGAGCAACTCATTCATCAACAACATCGACCCTGGGATCACCTACGTAGATGTACCACTATCCGACCAGGCAATTCAGAGTCTCGTTGTTCGAACTGGGCCACTGGCTACGCCCGGCGGTCGGGCGTGCGTCGAAGCGCTCGTTGCTCAGCTTGCACCGCAGGCACGTATCGAGCAAAGCGGGCTCTCCGGCGCAATTCGTGCAAAGGGGCGGTAGGGCCGTAGGTACGATTAGCAAAGCGTAATCGTACGAATTTGGATTGGCTTCCTCCGATTACGTTTCGCTAATCGGAGCTACAAATATTTTTAGGTACTTTATGCGCCACAATCGTGGTGCAGTCGCCTTGGCATATTACGCCGAATGAGGTTCGGCTGGCATGCGTTTTTCGTGCCCACGCGGAACCGGGCCGCGATGTAAAAGGCGCGTACCCTACATTGTTTCTGGCGGCCTTTTTTATGCGCGAGAGCCGTAGTGGGCGTTTTTCTGCTTGAAGAAATTCAAATTTTCTATTTCTTGACACGTTGGCTTTGGATATACTTCGCCGAAGCCTCCTCACTCAGACTACGAGCGGCTGAAAATGCGCTTTTCGAAGGTGAAACATCATGAACTGGCAGGAAGTCTGCGAGCATCCCAGCTTAAAAAATTTACCCTTTAAAATCGAACTGGACGAATACGGGCATATTGTCATGAGTCCTGTCAAAATTAATCATTCCATTTTACAGGGCGAAATAGAATTTACTTTGCGCTCCCTGCTCAAGGAAGGGAAAACGCTGCCTGAGTGCGCGATTAAAACCCGCAAAGGAACAAAAGTTGCGGACGTAGCATGGGCTTCATTGGATGTATTGGCAAGGATTAAAGGAGAAGTCGAAGCCTCGATCGCCCCAGAAATTTGCGTCGAAATCGTTTCCGGCAGTAATACAAAAAAAGAAATGGCGGAAAAAAGACAACTATATTTCGAAGCGGGAGCAAAAGAAGTTTGGTTATGTAATGAAAGCGGTGAATTGATTTTTTTTAACGCCGAACAACAGTTAGTTCATTCCGAAGTAGTTCCTCTGTTTCCCGATAAGATCGAAATATGACCCTTGTAAGGTACCAGCTCACCCTGCCTTATCTTTTTTCGAAAAACCCGTGTAAGGCGGAACCGGTTTGCCGGGTTCCGCCATAGGGGATGGAGCAGAGTACCGGAGGGTTTCTGTGAGCCTGATGCGGTGAGCGTAACTTTGCTTTTTTGTCGGCTTCAAATTGGCGGATCGCCTATCGGCATCCGCCCTACGACGGCTTATCTTTTTTCGAAAAGCCGCTTGTCCCAGATGATCGGCTCGGGCGGGGCGATGATCAGTTTTTGCGCATCCGGATGATGGGGGTTGACCAGGGCGTTGGCATCCAGACGGGCGATCACCGACGGCACGACCAGGACCGCCGTTCTCGATTCCCCCAGCCATTGATCGCCGAAAGCTCTGGCAACTGCGTTGTCTTCAATATCCCACCCGGCAGGAAGCGACTCGGCATCGTGCATTTCAACCGATACCGAATCGAGTGCTTCGGCGATTACATAAACATGCGTCGTCGGAATTCGGCCGATGTTCGCATGCGCCAGAATTTCGACCATTGCGCAGGAATAACTCAACGAGCCGTAAATGACCGGCCGGCCGGGACTGTTCCACCGGCCCCCGACAATCGCTGCGCCGGTGCCGTCCCACACCGGATGCCGGTTGTCGGCTATCCGGAAAATCCGCATCATGCCGCGATACCGTAAAACAGTTTCCAGAGCAGTTCTTCGACACGGCGCGCGCCGAGTTCGGTCATCGACACTTCGAGCGGCGTCCGGCCTTCCAGCATCGGATGAGAGGTGTGCAGAAACGCTCTTGCTTCATCATCCGAAACCCAGACATAGTGTGCCGTCGCATAAACCCTGGCTAGACGTTCGGCGCGTTCCGATTCTTCCGGGCTCAGCCGGTCGCGGCGGCGCTTGAAGGTTGCCTCGGGCACGATCCGATACAACAGCCGCTTTTTTTCCTCCAGACTCAAACCGATGCGCTCGACGCTCGCCTTGAGCGCTTTTTTAGGCAAGCCTTCGGCAACCAGCCGGTCGAGTTCGGAAAAGGAATGCGGAACGGTTTCCAGTTCCATCACGGAAGCGATATTTTCAGGCGTAACGAGTAGCATGGCGAAGACTGTCAGGTATCATTTTGACGATATTAATGGATCGAATGATGCCGCTTGTCAAGCGAAGATTTCAAAACGGGAATGGCTAGGCGGCTGTGCTGTAGGGCGGGCACGATGGGTTTTATGGGTTCACGCGGAATAGGATGGTAATCCCGAAGGGTGAGTCGAAAATCTGCCTGTCGTACATCTTGATTCGACCTCGATAGTTTGAATGATTTCTTAATTAGGGCCTTTTCACTTTTACTACGGCGCTTTTTGTGTCACCGAGCTCCTTTTGCACTGCTGCGGGCGCATAGAATTCCCAAGGCGGAACACCGGTTCCGCCCTGTGAATGGCTAGACGCTTTCAATATCCGAGCGCGATCCGGATTGGAGGCTCCACTCTCCGATGTTTTGCTCTTTCCCGAGATGGTGCCAGTTGCTTTCAATCCATTCTTTAATCTGGGCATGGCTACGCAAATGGCCGGGCATTCTTTCCTGTATCAAGCGCTCGACCTCCAAGACATCAAATCTTCGCTTGAAGGGAGTGTTTTCCATTAAATGGTTCAAGAAATCAAGCATCTCGTAACCCTGATTTCTATCCAGTTGCTCAATATCCGGATGTCCCTTAATTCCTGTATTACCGCTGATATACTCCGAACTCCATGAATAATGATATTTGCTATCGTTCAGATCGGAAGCTTTTATTTTTACCGTCATAACGCACCTATATGGAATATGAACTTCCATCAAAGAAAATTATATACGCGCAAGAGATAGTAAAAATATTATTAACGAACAAATTACTTATTATTAATAGAGTCTAATATTGCAAAAGGTTTTTAATGTGAAAGCAAGTAAAAATCGATCTATGAAAATATCAGACGTAATTTCAATATTCTCTTACGCCATCCCGTCCCATCGCCCCTCTGTTGCCGTCATAACGACGAATGAGACCATGATCGGGCATTTCCTTCCCGATACTCATTCCGTCAAAAGTCTACCCCCAGACGAAAATATTGGTCGCATTTCTCGTTGCGAAGTTCAAGAATTTTTTGTCCGTTGGCTGTGTATTCCCGGGGTGAACTCGAAAAACGGCGAGGCATCCAATGTGGAAAGTCATAAACGGAAAATGAAGCGCTCTATTCGTTACAGGCGCAGGAGAGATTTGCATGGAATATCCCGATAAAATACTCGCCATCGTGCTTGCGGGCGGCGAAGGCTCAAGGCTCTATCCTCTCACTGCGCATCGCTCGAAGCCGGCGGTTCCTTTCGGAGGGAAATACCGCCTGGTGGATTTCGTGATCAGCAATCTGATCAATTCGGGCGTAGGATCGATTTATGTGGTGGTGCAGTACAAATCCCAATCCCTGATCGAACATTTGCACAAGGCCTGGGAGCCTTCCCGGGTGTCGACCGGTGAGTTTGTGATGGAAGTGCCGCCGCAAAGACAGTTTGGCGACGACTGGTTTCAGGGAACAGCCAATGCGGTGTATCAAAACCTGACGCTGCTCGACCGGCATCAGCCCAGGCTGGTGGCCGTTTTCGGCGCCGATCATGTGTATCGGATGGATGTGCGCCAGATGATGGAGTTTCACTGCGCCAACGAGGCGGATGTTACGGTGGCGGCGCGATCGGTGCCGCTGGCCGAAGCCGTTTCTTTCGGCGTACTGGAAACGGATGAAGCTGGACGAATCAACGCTTTCAGGGAAAAGCCGGCGCAGCCCAGGCCGATGCCGGGCGATTCCAAAAGGGCTTACGTGTCGATGGGCAATTATCTTTTCGATGCGGAAAAGCTGCGTGCCATCGTCGAGGAGGCCCATCAACGCGGCGAAACCGATTTCGGCGGTGAAATCCTGCCGCGTCTGGTGGGGACGCACCGTCTGCTCGCTTATGATTTCGCCTCCAATCAGGTTCCGGGCATCAAACCTTATGAAGAAACCGGATACTGGCGCGATGTAGGCACGCTTCAATCCTACTGGCAGGCCCATCAGGATCTTCTCGGGGAACGGCCTTATTTCGATTTGTTCAATCCCCAGTGGCCTATCCGTTCGTCCCGTTACGACGGCCCCGGCGTAAAAATCACCAGCCATTACGTGGAAGACAGCTTGATCTGTTCAGCCAGTTGGCTAAACAAAGTGCTGGTCTGCCGCAGCATTGTGGGGCGGGAAGTGGTGCTGGAGGAAGGCGTGCAACTGGATGAGTGCATCATCCTGGATTACGTGAAAATCGGGAAGGGCAGCCGGTTGCGCCGAGTTATCGTCGACAAGCAGAATATCATTGAAGCGGGCACCGTGCTCGGATTCGATCGCGAAAAAGACGCCCGGCAGTATTTCGTGGATGCGTCGGGGATCACCGTCGTGCCGCGCGGGAATCGGATGATTTCCCTGGCCTATTGAGCGCGGCCGGCTGGCGGGCTATCCGTTTCCGTATAGATACTGTTTCGCGTTGACGAAGGCGCCCATGACGAACAGGGAAGTCGCTATCTCGCTGCCGACGATGATCCGGCAAGGGTGGCGAAGGCGCGTCCATTCGTAAGGCTGAAAAAGATGGCCTTTTATGCCTTCTCCCAGCGCATCCGAGATCGCCTTCAAACCCGTGGCGATCAAGCCGTCATCCCGCGGTTCATGCCGCAGCAGCACCAATGCAGCCACGGTGAGGGCGGCGTCGAACGCATTCAGGGTAAAGCCGATCAGCTCGGATTTGCAATAGTCCAGCGCGACTTGACGAATTTCTTCGATTTGCCCTTCGGGAGCCAGGTTGTTTTTTTCAGCCTCGCTGAGCGTCAAGTAGGCTTCGTAGAAGCGGCCGATGTAGTAAATGTATATCTCCGGCAGATAATACTGAAAAGCGGATTCATGCCTGAAGTTGCCGCTCACGACTGTTCGGTAATGAAAATCGAGCAGGCGCCGCACGGTCTTCAAATTGTCTCCTTCAAGGGACAACCACTGCTTTCTGTTGACCAGCATGGACTCCAGAATGTCCATGTTATGGCCGGGGCAGATTTCGTTCCCTGACGCCTCCCGAACGATCCGTCCGTCGGATTTTGGGAACCGCTTGTCGAACCAGATCGGAATCGCTCCCTGATAGTCCAGCGGGCGGGTCATCCGGATTGTCGGCGGATTTGAGGTGTAGCCGCTGCCGATCTGGTATTCGGTGATGATTTCCATCCAGGGGTGCGCCAAAAAATTCCGGCATTCCCTGAGTAGTTTCACATCGGCGGCAAGGTGCTTTTCCTCGACAATATCCAGCCACTTTTTCGCGATGGAAAGCGTGAAAAAAGTCGTGTCGGTATCGGGAGCATAATCGCCGAAGCCCAGATCCTTTTTGATGGCTTGATTTTTTTTGTCCAGCCGGGGCAGGCATTCCGCCCTTTCATCCTCAGGAAAACAGGTCGTCGCGGGATGCCGGAGGCCGTTATTGGGGGTTACCAGCCATTCCTGGCAGGTGACGACGCAAAAGTGGAGCAGGTTTTCCAGGATTTGCACGATTTGCCGCAACTCATCGGGCGGTAGCCGGTTTGTTGCGACCCGGGTTAGCAGCAATTCGAAAAAATTGGCATCGTAGAAAGCGGTACGGTGGATAAACCAGTGCGAACGCTGAAACAGCTTTTCCGCAATGCCTTGATAAGGTTTGCGGACGATCTTCAATTTTACGGGATTGCAATGAATGAAGCAGCGGATTAAGGCGAACAACAAAACGGCATTCTGGTATTCGAAAGCGCCGACGCCGCGGAGAATATTTAGGAAGTTTTCGCCGTTCATCTGATCGTCGCCGGACAAAACGACCTGCGCCGCAACCGGAAAATAGGGATTTTTGTTATGTGAGTTCCACGTTTGCAGGATATCCTGCATGCAGCGTTCGATGACGGTATCCAACGCGTCCGGTTTGGGATTTGTCTGGATCAAGGGTATTTTTTCCCGCCGGCGAAAATGTGGCTTGTCGATCCGGTCGAGCAGTTCGGCAATCGGCATGAATGTCCGGTCGATCCAGTCGGCATCCCGCCACTCATCGTAACCGGCACGCATTGCGGCGCGGATAACTGCCTGATAGGCGGGAACAGCCTGCATCGGAATCCCCGGATGGCGGCAGCCTTTAAGGATCAGGTATTTCAATAACCAGTTGCCCGCGGCTTTTCGATAAAGCCGCTTCAGATTACGGCCCGGTTCTGCGTAGGGCTGTTCTGTTAAAATAGGCGCATCGCAGATGTCATAAATATTGGCGTATTGGGCCATCCATCCACCCTCCCGGATCGAGTTATCCGCTCAGCCTGAGCCAATCGCGGCTTCAAGTCGGTACGCCGGACAACAGATGCAAGAAATCATCGAGCCGGTTGGCTTCCGACGCGATCAGCCGCGTTTTTTGCCTGCGGCTTAATTTTTTAAGCCGCAGTTCGCGCCGGGTTGCGGAACTGCGGTCATGCCCGGTTTCCAGATACACGAGCCGCTCAGGCCGCCGGCCGTAGAAATATTTAGCGCCGCGCCCGTCGGCATGCTGCTCGAAGCGCCTCTGCACGTCATTGGTGATGCCGGTATACAGCGAGGTATCGCTGCAGAGGATGATATAGACGAACCAGGTCATCGGCAGCCTACACCGCGGTCCCGAACAGCCTGCCGACGCCGGCCGTCAGTCCCATCGCCAGCGCGCCCCAGAATGTGACCCGGAAGGCGCCTCGGGACAGGCTGGAGCCGCCGGTATAGGCCGAGACGAGGCCCAGCAGCGCCAGAAACAACAGGGACGACGCTGCAACCGCCAGTCCGGTATCGGGGCCCGGTGCCCATAGCGCGATCAGTAGCGGGAGGGCCGCGCCGATCGAGAACGTAAACGCCGAGGTGAGGGCTGCCTGGAGCGGACGCGCGGCGCCTTGCTCCGAAATGCCCAGTTCTTCCAGCGCGTGTGCGCCGAGCGCGTCGTGGTCCATCAGCTGGATCGCGACCTGCTCCGCAAGCTGCGGATCGAGGCCGCGCCGGATGTAGATGCCGGTCAGCTCGTCCAGTTCATGCGAGTGGTTTTCTTCGAGTTCTTTGCGTTCGCGCGCCAGGTCGGCTTTTTCGGTATCGGCTTGCGAGCTGACCGAAACATATTCGCCGGCCGCCATCGACATCGCGCCGGCGGCCAGCCCCGCCGCGCCGGCCAGTAAAATATCGTGCTGCGCCGCGCGCGAAGCCGCGATTCCCACAATCAAACTGGCCGTCGAGACGATGCCGTCATTGGCTCCCAATACCGCGGCGCGGAGCCAGCCGGTTCGATGCGTACGGTGAGATTCCGGATGGTGAAATTGCATGCCGATTTCCTGGTTAACACAAGTCGGGTTCGAGGGAAAGCAGGCGGTTGATCCGGGCTTTGATCTCCTTGGCCGCTTTTTCCAATGCTTTCCTTTCCGTTCGGTTCAGGTAAGGATGGAGATGGCGAATGACGCCGCGCCGCCCGACCACGACCGGAATACTGAAGCAATTGTCCCGGATTCCGAGCCAGTCTTCAAGATAGGTGCTGAGAGGCAGGGTTCTATGCGAATCGTAGACAATCGCGCGGACCAGTTCGCAGACCGCGGCGGCGATCGCGAAATTGGTGTAGCCTTTGGCGTTATACACATCGAAACCGGCGTTGTACACGGCGTTGAAAATTTTGCGGTGCAAAGGGTTGTCGTCGATATGCTCGCTGCCCATCGAAGCGGTGCTGAACAGCGGAAACTGGTTCGGACCGTGTTCGCCGAGAATATAGGCGCGCAGATCGTCCGGATGGATCTGCTGCTCTATCGACAGCAGCGACCTGAAGCGCGCCGAATCGACCAGGGTGCCGATACCGATAATTCTTGAAGCCGGAAAACCCGAAATCTGCGTTGCCAGATAAGTCAGGATATCGACCGGATTTGTGATGATGATCAAAATTGCGTCCGGATTGTTGCGCGCCAAGCGCGGAATCAACTGCCGGAACAAGGCTGCATTGGCCGGGCCGAGCTCCATGCGCGCGGTCATGTGGCCCGATAACGGCACCGAGGCGGTAACGATCAGAATGTCGCTCTCTGCGACGGCTTCGATCGGAGCGCTCTCGATCTGCATCGTGCGTTCGCAGAAGGCGAGGGCATGCTGTAAATCCAGTTCGTCGCCATGCGCTTTGGCCAAATTCCTGCCGGCCAGCACCAAATGGTCGCAGAGGCCTTTCAGCACCATTGCATAAGCGATGGTCGATCCGACATGGCCGGTGCCGATAATGGCAATTTTCATAGGCTGGGGCTCCCATACGGCGGAGTTGTCGAAAAGATACGGCGGGTTACACTCGCCGATCCAGGGATTCTGCCGGGAAAGGCTCCACCGTTGAAGACTGCACAATTAAAGCCGATCGTTTTTAAAAGCACTTTACCCGGCTGTGGCTCATTCTACTCTGTTTCGCCCCGGCTGCAGACAGCGAAAGGAGGTTAGTCCGCCGGTAAGGGCTGAGCAGCGGCAACGACGAGGTTGCATCGGCGCGGGAAAGAGAGCCGGAGGACGGAGGGAGGCAGGGGGCAAAATAGCGAGAAGCGCGGGACTGCGAAGAAAAAAGGTGGGCGGAAAAACCGCCCACCAGCTTTTTTATCAACCGTTCAATCTTACGAAGCCGCCTCGGCCGCTGCTTCGTACGGTTTGGTTGTGCGAGCATCCTGCGGGGCGTTCAGTATCACGTCGGCCGCTTTTTCGGCGATCATGTAAATCGAGGACACGATAAAGAAGCCCGGAATCTTCGGGAATACCGAGGCGTCGACGACGCGCAGGCCCTGGATCCCGCGGACGCGGAACTGGCTGTCCAGTACCGCCATCGGATCGTTGTCGGCGCCGATCGGGCAGGTGCAGGAGGCATGGTGGCCCCAGGCATTGAAGCGGACGAAATCGCGCAATTGGTCGTCGGTTTGCACGTCTTTGCCGGGCGCGACTTCCTCGGTCAGTATGCCTTGTTCGAACAGCGGCTTGGCAATGCTGCGCACGAATTTGACGCCTTCGACGACCGAATCGAGATCTTCGCCTGTAGTATCGTTGCCTTCCTCGAAATAGCGGAAATTGATGTAGGGCCGGTCGCGCGGATCGCTGGAGGCCAGCCGGACTTCACCGGCACGGTTGACCGTGTGCGCTTTCAGCACGGCCCAGGTCAGGTAGTTCAGATTGTCCTTAATCAGCTTCGAATAGCCAGGGAAGTAGCCTTTGAAATATCCCAATACAGCGAAACAGAACAAATCGGGCAGCGGCCGCTCTTCGAAAGAACGCCTGATGACCGCCAGCACTGCGCCGTTGGTCGTGTAAACGCCCTTGTTTTCGTTCTTCCACTCGTTGTATTGCGGATCGCCGGGCGAATATTTGGCGCCTTTCAGGACTTCCCAGTCCTGATTCATACGGTTCACGACGCCGACTTCGTAACGGTCCTGCAGGTTGGTGCCGACGCCGGGCAAATGCTGCTTGACCGGAATGCCGTGCTTTTGCAGTTCTTCCTGCGGACCGATGCCGGACAGCATCAGGAGCTGCGGCGTATTGTAGGCGCCGCCGGCCAGAATCACTTCTTTCGAGGCTTGGACGGTGCGGCGCTCGCCGGGCTGGCTGCTCGGATTGGCATGCGCCTTGTAGAGTTTGGCGCCTTTCAGGTATTCGACACCGATGGCGCGGTTGTTTTCGTCGAGAATGACCTTGGTGACCAGGGCGTCCAGTTCGATGGTCAGATTGTTCGGATATTTCTGCTGCGCCACGAGCAGGCGTTCGCGGGTGCTGTGGCGGCGGCCGTTCGTGGTCGCGAGCGGCGGATAACGGAGTCCGGTGGCATTTTCCTTGACCAGACGCCAGTCGTTCGGATCGGCCAGTCCTTCGATTTGCCATTTCAGGCGCTCGAAAAAGTTCGGCAGGGCGCCGGCAGCCTTGGCGGCGGACTCCAGTATCGTCAGGATCAGTTTCTTGTCCTTCGCCAAGGCTTGCAGCGGCAGCGCGGCTTCGGTCTGGAACCAGCCCTTGAATCCGTGGCGGGACGGATTGATGCCGAGCCAGGTGGCGAGCTTACGAAGCTTCGGCCGGTGCTCGCAGTTTTCCATTCCTTCGAAATATTTGCGCATATTGTCGGAATTCCATGAGGAATCGCCGGTCAATTGCGCAACTTCGTCCCAGTCCGCGTTGTGCGGATAGACCGTGATCATCGCATTATGTGCAGTGCAGCCGCCTAGGCAGCCCGCGCGCGGGTACAGCACGCCTTTCTCGGCCGGCGTGTATTTGGGGTCTTGCGCTTGAAGCGCTTCGGTTTCGTAATGGCGTACGAAAAAATCCCAGCGCATCGCTTCGTTTTCGGTCGAAAACGGATGGAAGACCGGTACATCGTAATCCTCGGGCAGGCGGTTTTCGCTAGGGAAAGCCAGGTTGTCGCCCTGGAGCTGTTTCGGGTCGCCGCCGGCTTCCAGAACGAGGACCTTTTTGCCTTTTTCGGCGAGGCGCGCCGCGACGGTGCCGCCGCCCGCGCCCGAGCCGACGACGATATATTCGTAAGTTGCGTTCGATGCTGTCATGTTTGTTTCCTGATCTAGATAAGTAAAAGCCGCCTTAATCAGAGATCGCGGCGGCTCCGTGACGCTGTAAGTGATAACGGTCCGGGGGCGGTACACCGCCCCCGGTCGAAGGCCGGAGACTTAGAATGTCTTCAGGAATTCGATCAACGCGTTTTTGTCGGCATCGCTCAGGCCGGGCTCGATATCGGCTTCCTTGAAATACTCGGTACCGAAATAATGGCCGCGGTTGACGATGTAATCCGGGCATTTGCTGGCCTTAACCAACGGATCGACCAGATTCTTAAAGACTTCGGCCGCCTGTTCGTCGGTCGCGTCTTTCGGCAGTTTTTTCAGATCGTACTTGATCTTGAGCAGCAGTCCGACCAGTTCGGCATCGTGCTTGACCTTGTTGACGAAGCCGTCAGGGCGGTCCAGGTTGATGTTGGTCAACAGGTTGACCGGTGTGCCTTTCGGAATCGGTCCCAGTTCGAGGCCTTGTTCGCCGGCGAATTTGCCGCCTTCGATCTTGCCGATCAATTTGTTCAGCAAGTCAGGCAGGAACCCCGATGGCACCCTGAGATAGCTGGTCGCGAAGGTGCGGTCGATCCAGCCCGGCAGCATTTTGCCGTTCGCGGTTTGATACTGGATGTTGCCTTTGCGCGTTTCCGGCCACAGCAATTGATGGATCGAGTCATCAAACGATGAGAGCCGGGCTTCGACCGATGGGCTTTCCTCGAACTTGCCGAGCGCGTTGTTCAGGAAGAACGGTGCGGTCGACCAGACGCTGACCAGCGAGGCAGGGCGCGTGTAACCCACGCCGCCGCCCGGCATGTTGAATTCCCAAGGCTTGCCGGTCATCGGATGGTGGACAGTGAATTTGCCGACCGACGGCAGGCTCTTATACGATTTCGAGGTGAAGTCGTTCCAGATGTTGCCTTCGATGCCGTTGGTTGCGAGTGGGCTGCAGGCGTTCGTTTCGAGCAGCGTGACCGGGATACGCAGTTCGGTCGAGAGGAAGTTGTCCTGAAGGAAAGCGTCTTCCTTGACGAGGGCCGTCATCGCGGTTTTGAACTCGTCGGTCTGCGTCCAGCGCCAGTAGTTGTTCCAGTATTTCAGATAATTCGGCCCGACTCCGCCGTTGCCCGGGAAGAAGCTGTATGCTTTCGGAGGCAGTTTGCTGGAATGGCAGCGCGCGCAGCGTTCCGCAAACACTTCCTTGCCGCGGGTCAGCACCGCTGCGTCCTGGGTGATTTTTTGCTCGCCGCCGGGGGCGTTTTTCAAGAGATCAGGACGGGTGCCGGCGATAAAGAACAGCGCCAGATCCGGCGTTTGCGCTTCATTGGCTTGCCAGTAGGACGAGTTTTTCCGCGACTGGGTAATTTTAATCGGCGTGATCGGTTTGCCGCCGACCAATGGATTGAAGTGAGTCAGCCAGTCTTCGCTGAACAAGCCGATATTGATGAACACGCGGTTCAGTGCACCGAGCGCGCCGACCGAATCGGCGCCGTCTTTCAATACGCGCGGCGTGAATACGGTATCCGGGGCTTTATAGAATTCGGTCAGCGGCCCGGTTGTGACGTAATCGTTCAACTGCTTGTTGTTTTCGCTGCCGCCGCCGAGTTTTTCCTCGCCGAATTTCTGCGCGTTCAAGAGGCGCGGCACCAGGTTATAGACCGCGTTCATCGTGCGCGGGTTGTTGATGTAGTCGCTCGAAATCAGCGAGGTGTCCAGCGCACCGGGACGCGAGGTGGCGAACAGTTGGAACGGGAACGCGCTGGGGTCGGCTTCCCAGGAGAAGATCCGGTCGATCCAGAAATATTGCGCGCCGGGATTCGAGTTCAGGTTTTCCCATTTCGGATGTTCGGGATCGGCAGGCGGATTGGTCGGATTCGGGCCGACATGGCAGAAACCGCAGGCCATCCCGACGCGGTAGGGGCGGACCAGATTCTTGTTGTTGTAATAGCTCGGATCGGTGTAGTAACGTTCCGGATCCCAGGCTTTTTCGGCCTGCTCGTCGAAATCCGGGTTCGGGAACAGGCGCAGGCCGACGATGCCGGTCGCATAGCCGTAGTAGGAGCCGGCCGGAATGTTTTTGCCGCGCGCGCCGTATTTGACGCCGGGGTATTTTTCTTCATTTTCGAAAGGGTCGGCCGGACAGTCTTTCGAGCGCACGTCGAGCCAGAGGCCGTAGCGGTCCTTACGCGGCCCGGTGCCCTTTTCGAAGCAGGGTTCGTTGACCAGGCCCAGATAGCTCCAGCGGTTGTCCCGGCTGAATTTAAGGTTCGGGTGATTGGACAGGGTTTTCAGGAAGTCGAGGTTGCCGACGCTGCGATAGCTGATGGTGTTCCACAAGCGGTCGTTGCCGGCGGTCCAAACGTTCCAGTTGTTCCGGCCAATCGCGACGCGCCTGGCCGCTTCTTCGGGCGTGATGCCGGGCACGAATGGGGCCAGCGTTTTGGCCAGTTCTTCGGGATGTTTGGTGATGCCGTAGTCCATGTCGCGGAAGTAGTCTTCGTCCGCGCCTTTCAGGCTGGCGGCATCGCGGCCGACGCACATCGCTTCGTCGATAATTTCGCCTTGTTTGTTCTTACAGACGTTGCTGCTAAAAAGTGCTGCTGATCCCACGCTGCTATAGCCGGCCAGGCCCAAAAAACCCGTGCCGGTCAGCATCAGCGCAAGTGCTGATTTTCTCAGTTTCATATTTATCTCCCCGGTTAAATTGAAAATCCTGCAGATGATTGACATCCATGAAATGCGGTGTTTTTGGTTGGCCTCCGTTAGAAGTGATTCTATTTTATTGGTTATTGTTTTTATTATGAGCCTGTCAGGTCTTTAGCATGAATAGCACGTCGGCCGGAGCGGTGCTGATTTTTCAGCAATAGCTCCTGCAATTCCGGACTTTCAACGCAAAAACGCCAGGATATCCCGGCTGAAAATGGAGCTTGATCGGTTTTCGGCGATTTTAGGTGAAACTCAGTTAGAATATTTCTTAAGTTGTTAATCCAATACGCTTAAGTTAGGGCGTATTTTTCTTAAGTTATTCTTGCTTTCGGATTGAGTTGTCTATGTTGAGCCAAGCTGATCTGCTCAATTGTGTACCTAACGGCGAATTTTTGTCAACTAAAGAGTGACGGGGATGCGGATAAAAATTATCTTGATATATCATGGTCTTGTAAGAAAATGCTTACATAATTTTGAGTTGCTGGCGGTGGGGTCCCCAATGATGCCGCAGCAAGGTAGATAGACGGATGCCGCTCACAGTCGAATGGGTCGAGCAGTGCCGGGAGCCGGTGAAAGATATCCGGGTAGAAACGCCCGCAGGGTGGTTGCGTGTAAGCGTAAGCGGCGATGTGATGGTCGGCTGCGACTGGATTATTGAAACGGATAGCCGAATCCCCGGCGACCGCAAGTGGCAAAATCTGTTCGACGCTTATTGGCATGACAGTAAGATTGATCTCGCCGTGAAGGTATTGATGCAGGGCACGCCTTTTCGGCGCCGTGTATGGGCCGAATTGTGCCGGATTCCGTTTGGCGAAACGCGGACTTACGCCGCTTTGGCCCATGTGCTGGCTTCTTCCCCGCGAGCGGTCGGCAATGCCTGCCGCGACAATCCTTACGCACCGCTCATCCCTTGCCATCGGGTCGTTTCGTCTGCGGGCCTTGGCGGTTATTGCGGCGTCACCGAGGGCGCCTTAATGGATGTCAAAATCAAACTGTTGCAATTCGAGGCGGAGCATTGCCGATGAAAGCCGCGGACGTAATCGATCAGTATCTGGATGCGGTCTGGGCCGAGCAGGGGCTCAGCGAGAATACGCTGGCCGCCTATGGGAGCGATTTAAGGATATTTGCCGACTGGCTGAAGGGCAAGCCGATGCTGGAGGTCGACGGCGACCAGCTGTCGCGTTTCCTCGCCTTCCGTTATCAGCAGGGCATCGGCAGCCGCTCCACCGCGCGCATTCTTTCGACTCTGCGCGGTTTCTACGGTTATCATCTGCGCGAAAACCGGATCAGCGCCGATCCGACCGCGCTGATCGAGTCGCCGTATATCGGTCGGCCGCTGCCGAAATCGCTGTCCGAAAAGGACGTAGAACGCTTGCTCGAAGCGCCCGAGGTATCCAATGCGCTCGGCCTGCGCGACAAGACGATGCTCGAAATGCTCTATGCGACAGGGCTGCGGGTGTCCGAGCTGGTCGGACTCAAATTCGAACAGATCAGCTTCCGCCAGGGCGTGGTCCGGGTTACCGGCAAAGGCAGCAAGGAGCGGTTGGTTCCGGTCGGCGAAATCGCGATGAGTTGGCTCGAAACCTATATGAATCGGGCAAGGCCGGATATTCTCGGCGCCCGGCAATGCGACTATCTGTTCGTGACGAACCGGGCGGAAGGGATGACCCGGCAGGCCTTTTGGCATATCATCAAGCGGCACGCAAAAAAAGCCGGCATCGCTGCGGAACTGTCGCCGCATACCTTGCGCCACGCTTTCGCGACGCACTTGTTGAACCACGGGGCGGATTTGCGCGTGGTGCAGTTGTTGCTCGGCCATTCCGATCTGTCGACGACGCAGATTTATACACATATCGCCCGCGAACGGCTGAAAGATTTACATTCCAAATACCATCCGAGAGGCTAAATACAACATGACACAACAGATTCACCCGACCGCTTATATCGGCTCCGACGTCACGCTCGGAGAAGGAACCCTCGTCGGCCCGTTCGCGGTGATCGAAAGCGGTGCGGTGCTCGGCGGCCGCTGCCAGGTCGGCGCGCATGCGGTCGTGCACGGCCATGTCAGAATGGGAGCGGGCAATATTCTGCATCCGCATGCGGTATTGGGCGGCTTGCCTCAGGATCTCGGCTTCAGGCCGGAAACCGCAACCTGGCTGACCGTCGGGGACGATAACGTATTCCGTGAAGGCTTTACCGCGCACCGGGCGACTAAGGAAAACGGCGAAACCCGGATTGGTTCGGGCTGCTATTTCATGAACAACAGTCATGTCGCGCATGACTGCACGATCGGCGACAAGACCATCTTCGCGAACAATGTCGCGATCGGCGGCCATGTCGAAGTCGGCAACAATGTGTTCCTGGGCGGCGCGGTCGTTGCCCACCAGTTCTGCCGAATCGGCGCATTCGCGATCGTACAGGGCACCACCGGCCTGAACATGGACGTGATTCCGTTCACGCTGGTTGGCGGCCGGCCGGCGCGTCATTACCGGCTGAATACGGTCGGCCTGAGAAGGGCCGGTATTACCGGCGAACGGTACAATGTCTTGTCCCAAGCTTTCCGCTTGCTCAGGAACAAGAAGACTTTGGATGATCTGGAAGAAACGGAGGAATTGAAGCTTCTGAAAAACTGGCTGGCGGTCAAATCGAAGCGGGGCCTGCACGGATTTGTCGATATTTCAGCGGATTAAAGGCCGATGCAGAAGAATTCGGACATCTCGGGGGCAGTATTAAGTGACGATCTGGTCGAACTCGCCGGACGGTTGGGCCAGCGATTGAGTGAGGCCGGCCACATGCTTGCCCTGGCCGAGTCCTGCACCGGAGGCTGGATTGCGCAGAGCGTGACCGAGATCGCCGGCAGTTCGGTCTGGTTCGACCGGGGGTTCGTGACCTACAGCAACAGCGCGAAAACCGCCATGCTCGGTGTTCGCGAAAGCACGCTGCAGCAGTATGGCGCGGTCAGTCCGCAAACCGCCTCTGAAATGGCGGCCGGCGCCTTGGCGCACAGCGCGGCGGACATCGCCCTGGCCGTGACCGGCATCGCCGGTCCCGGCGGCGGCACTGCCGAGAAACCGGTCGGCTTGGTATTCATCGCCTGGCAGCGTCGCGGACAGCCGTGCCGTTGCCGGGAGCTACATTTCGAAGGCGACCGGCATGCAATTCGTCGGCAGACCGTGGTGAAGGCTTTGCGGGGCCTGCTGGATGAATATCGGGAGACCGATCGCCCTTAAGGGTCTCCTATCCGGTATATGACCGGCGATTCGGGAGCTATTCGTGGGGAGTTTTTTGAAAAATTCGAATAACATTATCTACTTATGGTCTCCGTTCGGACTTTGCCTTTTATTCGCTGAGCCTGAATATCATCGCAGCCAGAGCTGAAATCTAAGGGAATGCTCATCCGGAGTTTGAATTGCGCAGCAAAAAGATTGAGTTAGCGCATAATTAACAGTAGAAATAAAAAACTATTCAACTGATGCTGAAAATTAGATACTTGACGTTGTAAGATAAAAACGAAAAAAGAGTTCAATAAGCTCACTATCATGCAAGAAATTTACGGTAGCCATCCGATGAATAAAAGCATCTCAACCGATTTAAGATTGCAGGCGCGCGTGCTGAGCGTTATGGTTGTTTTATTGGGCTTTGCCGTTTTGGGGGGATGGGCATTCGGCTTCGATATGTTGAAAAGCCTTCTGCCGGGTTTACCCTGCATGAAAGTGAATACCTCGATTGGCTTTATCTTATGCGGGGCAAGTCTCGGGTTAATTACCGTTAAAGACTTCTCGGGATCGGTTCGAGCGGCAGCCTTTGCGCTTACGGGCATTGCACTGTTATTGGCGGCGATAACGCTGGCCGAGTATGCCTTGAAATGGAATTCGGGTATCGATGAATTCTTTTTCAAGGATTCATCGTCTGGCGCTGCCAATCCGGGCAGGACTTCGATAATAGCGGCCGGAATGTTTCTGTTAACCGGCGCTGCGTTGCTTTTAATGGCATTACGTCGTCATTACGGGCTTATCCAGTCTCTTGCCTTTATCAACGAGGCGCTTGCTGTATTGGCGTTCGTAGGCTACCTCTGCGGTAATTTGTACCTGCCTCTCTTTACGGGGGCCTCGGGAATGGCTGCCCATACGGCGCTTGGTTTTCTTGGCTTGGCGACCGGTATATTGGTTGCAACAGCTCGGCATGGGTGGATCGCGGCTTTACTGCCTCATGCTCGGCCGATCAGTGTTGCAATATCGGTTGCGATTTTGTTTGTTTCGATTGCCGCTATGCTTCATAGCGCGTATCAAAGCCGTAAGACGGTAGATAGCGTGGCGCAAACGTACCAGTTGCTGAACCTGACTGAAGAGATCGCATCGGCTTCCTATGAACATAAGGCAATCAACCGTTCCTACCTGCTGACCGGCAATGAGAGTCTTGTCGCACGTGCATTGCGAATTCGGCAAACCATTCGGGATAAGCTGGATAGTCTGAAACGGTTGACGATCGGTAACACCGAACGGCAACTGGACTTGAAGCAGCTTGCCGGTCAATTCGATGATTTATATTCCTTGGCTGACAGGTTGATTTTGATTCGGCAGAGCCAAGGAATCGAAGCTGCAGCCGGGATCGTGGCCGAAGGCGAGATTGATCGCCTCCATGCAGGCGTAATGACTAAACTGACGGAAGTAAAATCGGCTGAACAATCCTTTTTGCAAACTCAATTAAACGCTCTCGAACTAAGAGACAGCATTGCACGCATCGCATTAAGCACCGTGTTATTGCTGGGCGGCGGTGTCTTGCTGCTGACGTTCAATATTCTTCATAACGAGATAACGCGGCGAAAGCAATCCGAACGCCTGGAAAAGTCTCGTAGCGGAGTATTGGAGCTCCTTGCTTGCGGCGCATCTTTGTCGACGGTACTCGAAGCCATCGTCTTAGGTGTAGAAGCCGAACATCCTGCCATGCGCTGCAGTATCCTGTTGATCGATGAGGCAGGGAGGCGGCTTCTCCATGGCGCAGCTCCCACTCTGCCGGATTTTTATAACCAAGCGGTCGACGGTATCGTTATCGGTTTTGGGGTTGGCTCTTGTGGAACAGCTGCCGGCACCCGACAAAGGGTGATCGTTTCCGATATCCAGAGTCATCCTTTTTGGTCGGATTTTAAGGCACTGGCAAATAAAGCCGGCTTGGCTTCATGCTGGTCGGAGCCTGTTTTTTCCTCGGAAGGCAAAGTGCTGGGCACTTTTGCGATTTATCATTCCGATATCCATTATCCCACTCAAAACCATTTGGCACTCATTGAACAGGCTGCGAAATTGGCAAGCATTGCGATTGAAAAGCACCAAACCGATCTGGCGCTGAAAGCGAGCGAGGCTCGCTATCGCAACCTCTTTGAGGCCAATCCGCTGCCTATGTGGGTTTTTGATGTCGAGACATTGGATTTTCTTGCCGTTGACGAAGCTGCGATCCGGCATTACGGATATAGCCGGGATGAGTTTTTGGCGATGAAAATGACCGCCATTAGCGCTCCTGAAGAATGCGAACGGCTTAGAATCGCGATATCAGCCAGTGAAGGCGCCAACGGTTTCGGTATTTGGCCGCACATAACCGGAGACGGCCGCGAGATTCAGGTAGAGATTACCGCGCAGCTGCTGATCTTTGAAGGCCGAAAAGCGGTAATTATCCTGGCAAACGACGTAACCGATCGCCTTCGCATCGAGCAGCAGTTGCGTAAATTATCGATGGCGGTCGACCAGAGTCCGGAAAGTATCGTCATTACCGATTTAAATGCGACTATCGAATATGTTAACGATGCGTTCATAAGAAACTCAGGTTTTAGCCGGGAAGAAACGCTTGGCCAAAACATCTCGTTGATCAAATCGGGAAAAACGCCGTCTCCCGTTTATCGGGAATTGTGGGCTGCACTGAAGCAGGGGCGGGTTTGGGAAGGAGAATTTATTAACAGGCGCAAGGACGGTACCGAGCATAATGATTTTTCGCTTGTCCTTCCTATCAAGGATGGATGTGGGATGACGACCCATTATGTGGCCATTCAGGACGATATCACCGAAAAAAAGAAACTGAGCATCGAGCTGGAGCAGCATCGTCATCATCTGGAAGAGCTGGTCCTATTACGCACTGCCGAACTGGAAGAAGCCAAAGCCGCAGCCGAAGCCGCGAATGTGGCGAAGAGCGCTTTCTTATCGAATATGAGCCATGAAATCCGCACGCCCATGAATGCGGTACTCGGTTTTTGTTATCTGCTCGAACATCAAGCCTTGCCGGCGGAATCCCTGAATCTGGTGCATAAGATTCATGGCGCCGGAAAAGCATTGCTTTCGATCATTAGCGATATTCTCGACTTTTCAAAAATTGAAGCCGGCCGGCTCGATATCGAAAATCAACCGTTCCAGTTGAATGACATGTTGGAAAACCTCGCCGCTTTAATGTCGGTCGGTGCCGGCAGTAAAAATCTGGAGCTGACGATTCTTCCGCCGTTGAATGTCAATCATTTGATTGGCGACGAGATGCGCCTGCAGCAAGTTCTGGTCAATTTACTCAGCAATGCCGTGAAGTTTACCGAAAATGGCGAAGTCGAGCTGCGTATCTGTGTCGCGTCCGAACAGGACGATCAGGTTTATTTGCGTTTTAGCGTGAGAGATACCGGCATAGGCATTTCCGAGGATCAGCAACAAGCCATATTCGGAGCATTCTCTCAAGCCGATAGCTCGATCAGCAGACGCTTCGGCGGAACAGGGCTTGGTTTGGCCATCAGCCAACAATTGATAGCCATGATGGGAGGGCAATTGCAAATCAAAAGCGCACCGGGCGTCGGCAGCGAGTTTTGGTTTGTATTACCTTTCCAGCGCCATACGGACGCGATTCAGGGTAATAATGAAATAAATCTTTTGAGCGTATTAGTTATCGACGACTGTGAGACGGCACGTAATGCCTTGCAGCATGTGGTAGCCGGTTTTGGCTGGAAGGCCGATATTGCCGGCTCGGGTGAGGATGCGGTATTTCAAACGCTGGCAAAAGAACAGGTGTCTTATGATGTCGTTCTCGTCGATTGGAAAATGCCGGGGCTCGACGGTGTAGCCACCTCACGGGCATTAAGGCGGGCATTTGCCGAGGTATCGACCAATTCCAAAAAAGTGCCGATTATCCTGATGGTGACGGCGTATTCTCAGGAAGAACTAAAAGCGCAACTGGACGCTTGGGATGTCGATGGCTTATTAAACAAGCCCGTTACGCCTTCTTCGCTTTACGACGCAGTGAATAAGGCAATGCGCCGGGATCAATCGGAAGCGGAGAGTCATCCGGCCAGGGTTAAAAAACCTTTGAATAACAGGGTTACCGGTGTGCGTATATTGGTCGTCGATGATAGCGACATTAACAGGGAGGTTGCCAGGCGCATCTTGGAAAGGGACGGCGCGCTTGTCAGCGAGGCGCGCGATGGACAGGAAGCCGTGGATTGGCTGTCGGCGCATATGGGTATGGTCGACGTGGTCTTGATGGATATACAGATGCCGCGTTTGGACGGTTACTCCGCGACGCGGCGGATACGCGAGAATCCCGGTTTCGCGAATCTGCCGGTGCTTGCCCTGACGGCAGGTGCTTTCAAAAATTTGCAGGACGCCGCACTGAATGCGGGGATGAACGATTTCATCGCCAAACCGTTCAACGCCGATTTATTAATCCAAAAAATCCGGCATTGGAGCCATTGCGAAATGCCCGGCAATAAACCGCAGGACAAAAGTCAAGAGACTCTTTATCCGGCCAATCTACCGGAGCTGCCCGGCATCGATGTAAAGAGAGGACTGGAGCTTTGGGGCGATACTGAGGTTTATCGGGATTACATTTCGCATTTTGTCAGCCAATATAACCGAGCCGGTTCCGAGATTGTTCAATTGTCGCAGGCTGGCGATTTAAAGGCGGTAGCCGCGTTTGCGCACAAATTGAAAGGCTCCTCCTCCAGTCTGGCTTTGCCTACAATCAGCCTTCGCAGCCGGGAAATCGAAAAAGCTGTGGAAACGCCCCGATTGATAATCGATGCAGCCAATGCCCTGCAGCAAGCGATTGACGAAGTAGCGGACAGTGTATCTCATTGGATGGCGATATCATCCGGACCGGCTAAACCGGAAAATAACAGCCTTCAGGGTAGAAATAATGAGGAGGCGGTTAAGCCGGTGTTAAACAAACTCCTCGTCGCGCTCGACGAGGATAATCCTACTAATGCTAAGCCCCTGGTGAGTGAACTTGAAGCAATGTTGGGCATTGAAGCGTTAGCCGACATTAAAGAGAGCGTATTGAGCTTTGATTTCCGTAAGGCGGAAAATTTGACGCGCAATTTTATCGATAACTTGAACTAACCGTATGGAGGGGCCATGCCGACCCGGCCTATTTTAGTCGTTGATGATGAACCGTATAATTTGGCGGTTTTCAGTCAAATCCTAGAACCGGAGTACAGACTGGTATTTGCCCGGAATGGCGCCGAAGCGCTATCGGCCGTTGCCAAACATAATCCGCGCCTGATCTTGCTGGATATTCAAATGCCCGACATGGATGGCTATGATGTCTGTAAAGCGTTGAAAGCGAATGCGGCCATAAGCGAGATACCCGTTATTTTTGTAACGACGTTAAACGATTCGGGCAACGAGGAAATGGGGTTTGCGGTTGGCTGCGTCGATTATTTAATCAAGCCGGTCATCCCCAGTATTGTTCGCGCCCGGGTGCGGACGCACTTATCCCTGGTGCAGCTTGCCAAGCTGGAGAAAAGCCACCGCGACGCCATCTATATGCTGGGCGAAGTCGGTCATTTCAACGATGACGATACCGGCGATCACATCTGGCGTATGGCTGCTTATTCATCGCTATTGGCTAAAGAACTCGGTTGGAAAACACAAGATGTCGAATTATTAGGGCTTGCAGCGCCCATGCATGATACGGGCAAAATCGGCATACCGGATGCAATCTTACGCAAGCCGGGCAAACTGGATGAAGCCGAATGGCAAGTCATGCGGCGCCATTGCGCGTACGGACGGCAAATTCTTTCCAAAAGCAATGCCCCTGTTTTTGTATTAGCCGCAGAAGTGGCCATGTATCATCATGAAAGATGGGATGGCAGCGGTTACCCGGAGAATCTGGCCGGATTGTCCATTCCCGAATCCGCGCGCATTGTGGCTATTGCGGATGTATTTGATGCGTTGACTACTGCGCGGCCTTATAAACAGCCATGGCCGCCCGAAAAGGCTTTTCAGGAAATCCGGCAAGGCGCCGGCCGCCATTTCGATCCGGATTTTGTCGCCTGCTTCGTCAATATGCAGCCGAAAGTGCTTGAAACCATGAGGCAATGGAATTCTTAAGGGCGCTCGGGGCAATGGAGCCATGAACTCTGTACATTCGGGTTTAACTAGGCCTTGAGGGTGTTACAACCGGTAAACGATTCACCCGAGCATTTGCCGGATCGCTTCGATTTCCTCCTTGGCAATGTCCAGAATTTCGAGACTGCCGCTCGCGTCGAGCCGGCGGGCGATCTTTTGATAAGCAGGCAGCGTGTCGAGTTTCGGCAGGGTTTTGATGTCGACCTTGCCGATCAGGCTGTGGAATTGCGCCAGCATCACGATGTCGGCGTAATCGAGGTGTTCGCCGGTATCGCGCTGCCAGTTTTCCGAATGGAGCACGACATTCTCGAAGTCGTCCGGAAAATTCCATTTGCGGATGATATTCAGGCCGATCATGCCGTGCAGCTTATCGATCGTTTCAGTGAGGTGGGCGGCGTTCGCTACCAGGTCGATGTGTTGATCGGCAAAGGCCAGAATCGGGATTTTGCCGATGTCGTGAATCAAGCCGGCCAGCATCGCGCGGTCGGGATCGAAGCCTTTTGCCTTGTGCGCCAGTACGGCGCTGATTGCGGCGACAAAACTGCTGTGCGCCCATAATTCGACCATTCGTTGGCGGATGAAAGGCGATTTGGCGGTGAATACCGACTTTAGCGAGAACGCCGTGATGATGTCCTGCACGGCTTTCAGTCCGAGCCGGGTGATTGCTTCCGGGCAGCTTTCAATCGTTTTGCGGCCGCGGTAAAGAGCGCTGTTCGAAATCTTGATCAGGCGCGCGGTGAGCGAAGGGTCGGCCTGCATGGTGCGAGCGATCTTGGCGCTGTTGGCTTTCTCGTCATTGATCACGCGGCGGATTTTAAAAGCGACCTCGGGGATCGTCGGCAGGATCAGCTGGTTTTTTTCGAAATGGCGGTAACACACCAGCAGCAGCTTGTTTTCGCTCTGGCCGGTTGCGGAAGAGGTTGTTAGCGGTTCGGCAGCTTCCATGGGTAAGGTTTTAAAAATCGGACAGTAAGGCAAGTTTAGTTTAAAATTTGTCTCTTTGCGCAGAGGCCGGCCGGCCAAGAATTTCCAGCCATGCAATCTATTTCGACCGAGGTCACCGATACTTTAACCACAATTAGGGATTATATTCGCTGGGCGGCCAGCCGTTTTACCGAGGCCCAGGTCTACTTCGGTCACGGCTCCCTGACCGCAATCGACGAGGCGGCGGGTTTAGTATTGCATACGCTGCATCTGCCTTACAACGTCTCGCCGTTTTACCTGGAGGCGGTCCTGACCCACCCGGAACGGCAGGCGGTGATCGACATCGTCGACCGCCGGGTCAACGAGAGGAAGCCGGCCGCCTACCTGACGCACGAAGCCGTTTTCGCAGGCTTGCCGTTTTATGTCGACGAACGGGTGCTGGTGCCCAGGTCGCCGATCGCGGAACTGATCGAGCAGCGTTTCGCACCGTGGGTCGACGAGGACAATGTCGACCGGATCCTGGATTTGTGCACCGGCAGCGGCTGTATCGCGATTGCCTGCGCCTATGCGTTTCCGACGGCGGCGGTCGATGCGGTCGACTTGTCGACCGATGCGCTGGCGGTCGCCGAGATCAACGTCGCCAAGCATCAGTCCGAAGATTCGGTCGCGCTGTATCAGTCCGATCTGTTCGAGAATCTGCCGGGACAGCGCTACGATATCATCGTCAGCAATCCGCCCTATGTCGCGGTCGCCGAATGGGAAAGCCTGCCTCCCGAATACCATGCCGAGCCGGAGATGGGCTTCACCGGCGGCAAGACCGGGTTGGACATCGTGCTGCGCATCCTGGCACAGGCGAAAGACTATCTGAGCGAGCAGGGCATCCTGGTCGTCGAAGTCGGCAGCAGCGCACAGACGCTGCAGGACCGGTTTTCGGACATCCCTTTCTACTGGCTCGATTTCGAGCGCGGCGGCGACGGCGTCTTTTTACTGACCGGCGAGCAGCTTGCGCTCTACCACGACCAATTCATCGCGGCTTTGGATTAATATGTCTGGCAACACCTTTGGAAAACTGTTTACCGTCACTACCTTCGGCGAAAGCCATGGGCCGGCGCTCGGTTGTATCGTCGACGGCTGCCCGCCGGGGCTCGAACTTTCGGAGTCGGACATACAGGCCGATCTCGACCGCCGCAAGCCCGGGACTTCCCGGCATACGACGCAGCGGCGCGAAGCGGATGAAGTGAAGATTTTGTCCGGTGTGTTCGAGGGCAGAACCACCGGCACACCGATCGGCCTTCTGATCGAAAACACCGACCAGCGTTCGAAGGATTACGCGAAAATCGCCGAATCGTTTCGGCCCGGCCATGCCGATTATACCTATCAGCAGAAATACGGTTTCCGCGATTATCGCGGCGGCGGCCGTTCCTCGGCGCGCGAAACCGCGATGCGGGTTGCGGCGGCGGCGATCGCGAAGAAATATTTGAAAGAAAAGGCCGGGATCGAGATTCGCGGCTTCCTGGCGCAGTTGGGGCCGATCCGGATCGACAGGTTGGACTGGTCGGCCGTGAACACGAACCCGTTCTTTTGCGGCGATCCCGAACGCGTGCCGGAACTCGAAAGCTACATGGATGCGCTGCGCAAGGAGGGCGAGTCGATCGGTGCGCGCATCAACGTCGTCGCGACGAATGTGCCGCCGGGTCTCGGCGAACCGATCTTCGACCGACTGGATGCGGATCTCGCACATGCGCTGATGAGCATCAATGCGGTCAAGGGCGTCGAAATCGGCGACGGTTTCGCCTGCATCGAAAGTAAGGGTACCCAATTCCGCGACGAGATCACGCCGGAGGGTTTCCTGAGCAATCATGCCGGCGGTATTTTGGGCGGTATATCGAGCGGCCAGGATGTCGTCGCCAGCATCGCGCTGAAGCCGACTTCGAGTTTGCGCCTGCCCGGACGGTCGATTAATATTCACGGTGAGCCGATCGAAGTGGTGACCGAGGGGCGTCACGATCCCTGCGTCGGCATCCGCGCGACGCCGATCGCAGAAGCGATGGCGGCGCTTGTGATCATGGATCACTATCTCCGGCACCGGGCGCAGAATAGTGAGGTGCGCTCCGGTTTGCCGGTTTTAAGATAAAGCGTAGGCTGGGTTGCGACTGCCGGGCAGAAATTTGTTCCTTGGCAATATAGCCTGGATTGCCTCGATCGCGTGTTCCATACGCGATTCTACCTCCCTTATCTCTGAGGGGCCGTACCTCCTGCCGCCATGCAGTCGTGCAATTTCTGCATTCACGTCCTCCATGGTGTGCATGCAGGAAGCTCGACCCAGGGATAGGGAGAGATAGATGACGTCGGGAACACGCGATCGACGCCCCCACGGATGGGGAAGGTAGATCGCGTCGGGAACACGCGATCGACGCCCCCACGGATGGGGAAGGTAGATCGCGTCGGGAACCAGCGATCGAGGTCAACGCCCCCGCTAAAGGGGAGTTTGAGGGGACAGCTGTTGCCGCGCCGCGCAAAGCCCGTGCACTTTCCGTTATTGCCTGCGTTTCCGCGCGTCTTACCTACCGATTTATTGTATGTATGTCCCATATTGGCGCCTGTCGGGTTTCTACCTGTTCTATTTTGCGACGCTCGGCGGCTTTTTGCCCTACTGGAACCTGTACCTCAAGGCTCTGGGACTCGATGCGGCACAGATCGGCAATCTGTCGGCGGTGCTGGTCGGGAGCCGGATTATCGCGCCGAACTTTTGGGGATGGATCGCGGACCGGACCGGCAAAAACCTGCGCCTGATCCGGCTGACGCTGTTTTTTTCGGCGGCGGCTTTCTCGGGATTTCTGGCCGCGCGTGGTTACGACGAACTGGCGCTCTGCACTTTCGGCTTCGGCGTATTCTGGAACGCGTCGCTGCCGCTTTTCGAGGCGGTGACCCTGGCGCATCTGCGCGACGACACGCACCGCTACAGCCGGATACGGCTCTGGGGCTCGGTCGGCTTCATCATAGCGGTGCAGGGGCTCGGATGGTGGTTCGACCGTCAGCCGATCGAGCAGTTGCGCTTATTTGTCGTGACGCTGTTGCTGTTGAACTGGATCGTGACGCTGATGCTGCCGAGTCCGGCGCCGCGTCAGCCGCATTGGGAGCCTTCCCGTGTGCTGTCCGTCTTGAAACGCCCGGAAGTGCTGGCTTTTCTGGTGGTATCGATGCTGCTGCAGGCGGCGCACGGGCCTTATTACGTTTTTTATTCGATCTATCTCCAGCAACTGGACTATTCGGCCGCCGCCACAGGCAGTCTGTGGGCGGCGGGGGTATGCGCCGAGATCGTCCTTTTTGCTTTCATGCGGACCTTGCTCGGCTTTTTGAGCCTGCGGAGCATTCTGCTTTGGAGTCTGCTGCTGGCGGCGGCACGCTGGCTGTTGATCGGCTGGTTTGCCCAAACAGCGTTTCTGATCTTGGCCCAGTTGCTGCATGCGGCGAGTTTCGGCGCGGCGCACATTGCCGCGATCCATCTGGTGCAGCGCTATTTCGGCGAACAGCACCAGAGTAAAGGCCAAGCGCTCTACAGCAGCTTCAGTTTCGGGCTAGGCGGGATGGGGGGAAGCTTGTTCAGCGGCTATTACTGGGATGTGCTGGGGCCCCGGACGATATTCGGCGCAGCGGCGTTGGCCTGCTTTCTCGCTTACCTGATTGCCTGTTTCGGACTGGCGCGGGATCATGGCGAAAAAGCGGCAGCGCGTCTAAAATAGCGGGCTCAGAAAAGAATTCTTTGGCTTTGAACCACAAGGTGTAATGTGTTTGAAATAATTAAGAGCGGCGGCTGGATGATGTGGCCGCTGATGATTTGTTCGATCGGGGCGATGGCGATTATTGCGGAGCGTTTCTGGACGCTGCGCAAGAGCAGGATCATTCCCGAAGATCTGGTCGTGCAGGTCTGGAGATTACACAAAGACAACAGACTGGACGACGCGACGCTGCGCCGCCTGAAAGCCAGTTCGCCGCTGGGGCGGATCATTGCGACCGGCGTCAGCAATAGCACGCACGGGCGGGAAATCATGAAAGAGTCGATCGAGGATGTCGGCCGCCAGGTCATGCACGATCTGGAACGCTTTCTCGATGCGCTGGGCTTGATCGCTGAAGTATCTCCCTTGCTGGGCTTGTTGGGTACGGTATTCGGGATGATCGAGATTTTCTCCCAGCTGATGCAGCACGGCGCGGGTGATCCGACCGTGCTGGCGGGCGGTATTTCGGTCGCGCTGATCACGACCGCAACCGGGTTGTCCGTGGCGATTCCGAGCCTGATTTTCCACCGCTATTTTCTGCGGCGGGTCGACGAATACGTGATCAACATGGAAGCCGAGGCATTGCGGCTGATCGAGATGATGCACGGCGAGCGCGAGGCGACTTTATGAACTTTCATCGTAAAAAAAGGCGAAAAATCGATATTACGTTGATATCGATGATCGATGTGCTGTTCGTGCTTTTGCTTTTTTTTATGGTCTCGACAACGTTCAACCGGCAGACGCAAGTCAGGATAAAGTTGCCCGAAGCGGCAGGTTCCGAAGCGGAAGCCCCGCCGGTTTCGATTACTTTGGTGATCGACGCCGACGGCCTGTATTATGTGAAAGGCGGGGATGAGATGCTGCACCAGCTGGTCGATCAAAAGCCCGAAACCCTGCTCAGGGAGTTGCAGAAAATGGCCGCGCGCGGCACCGACATGCCGTTCATTATCAGCGCGGACGGCAAGACGCCGCATCAGGCGGTGATCAGCGCGCTCGATGCCGCAGGCAGGGCAGGGTTTACACATATCACCTTCGAAGCGCAGCAGCCGAAGACCGAATGATCAAGACAAGGCTGTCGCGGCTGGCAGCGCGCATCTGGTATCGGAAAAACGGCGCCGGCTTGTTGCTGTGGCCTTTCGGCAAACTGTTCGAAGGCATCGCCAGGCTGCGCAGGGCCTGTTATCGTTGCGGTTGGCTGAAAACCACGGTTTTCCAGGTTCCGGTGATCGTGGTCGGCAATATTACGGTCGGGGGCGCCGGCAAAACGCCGCTGGTCATCTGGCTGGCCCGGTTTTTAAAGGAAAAAGGCTACCGGCCGGGCATTGTCAGCCGGGGCTACGGCGGACGGGCTGCCATGTATCCGCAGTGGGTCGATGCCGGAAGCCAAGCGGGCGAGGTCGGCGACGAGGCGCTCTTGATCGTGGCCCGCACCGGTTGCCCGATGGCGGTATCCCCGGTTCGGGCGGAGGCTTGCCGGCTGCTGCTGGATAGGGCCGATTGCAATGTGCTGCTGTCCGACGACGGCCTGCAGCATTATGCGCTTGGCAGAACGCTCGAAATCGCGGTGATCGACGGCGAGCGCCGCTTCGGCAACGGCTGGTGCCTGCCGACCGGGCCGCTCAGGGAACCGCAGGCCAGGCTGAAGGATGTGGACTTGATCGTGGTGAACGGCGGCTTGGCTCGGTCAAATGAATTTTCGATGCAATTGGCGGGGGCGGAGGCGGTCCACTTACAGACCGGAATGCGTAAACCCTTGGCCGCGTTTAAAGCGGCTCCCTGCCATGCGGTGGCCGGCATCGGGCATCCCGAGCGGTTTTTCAGGCATCTGGAGATGGCGGGGCTAGGGTGTATTCCGCACGATTTTCCTGACCATTTTGCGTTCCGGCCGGAGGATCTCGACTTCGGCGATGCGTTTCCGGTTCTAATGACCGAGAAGGATGCGGTAAAATGCAGGGCATTTGCCGATGAAAGGCTTTGGGCCGTTCCGGTGGAGGCGAACATGGACTCCGTTTTCGCGACGCGGTTAATCGAATTATTAAGTGAGAAGCATGATAGATAAAAAACTGCTCGACATCCTGGCTTGCCCGATCTGCAAGAGTTCGCTGATTTACGACAAAGACAGGCAGGAACTGATCTGCAAGCCCGACCGGCTGGCGTTTCCGATCCGTGACGATATTCCGGTGATGCTCGAAGACGAAGCGCGCGTGCTCAGCCTCGAAGAAGTCGACGCACTGAAAAAATGACCTCCGTCTTAACGGCGATTTCCAACCCGAAGACCTGCCAAGCTTCTAAAACCTGGCAGGTCTATGGTTGGGCCCCTATAAAAGCGGGTTTTGGCCGGCAGGCAGAGGCACGCCGGTGAGCGTCCGCTTTAAAGTCGTGATTCCAGCCCGCTACGGTTCGACCCGGCTGCCCGGCAAGCCCTTGCTGCCGATCGCCGGCAGGCCGATGATCGAGCATGTCTGCGAGCGCGCCCGTGAGGCCGGTGCGGACGAGATCGTCGTCGCGACCGATGATGATCGTATATGCCAAGCAGTCCGTGCATTGGGCATCGAGGCGGTAATGACGCGTGCCGATCATCAAAGCGGCACCGAAAGGATCGCGGAAGTCGCGGAGCAGCGAGGCTGGGCTGGCGGCGACATCATTGTGAACCTGCAGGGCGACGAACCGTTGATCGATCCCGTGTATCTGCGCGAAGCGGCGGTGGTGTTGGCCGGCCAGCGGCAGGCGGGTATCGCGACGCTGGCGGCCGAAATTCACGACGGCGAGGAGCTGTTCAATCCGAACGCCGTCAAGGTCGTGTTGAACCGGCACGGTTATGCACTGTATTTCAGCCGCGCGCCGATCCCGTGGGATCGGGACGGATTCGCCGGAGGCCGGAAGCACTTGTCCGGCGGAATGCCCTATTACCGGCATATCGGCATGTATGCCTATACGGTCGATTTTTTGCGCCGTTACTGCGGTTGGGAGGCTTCCGATTTGGAGAAAACCGAGTCGCTGGAACAGCTCCGCATTTTGTGGCAGGGCGAAGCGATCGCGGTCAAGGTGGTCGATAAGGTTCCGCCCGCTGGCGTGGATACGTTCGAAGATTTGCAGCGTGTCGAAGAGTTTTTGAGAATGGCTTTGGAGGGCGGATAAGCGAAGCGCATCCGCCGAAGCATACTAAAAAGGCGGATGCGCTTCGCTTATCCGTCCTACGTCCGTTATTTTCCTGCCGAGCGGGAATGAAAAATTTTTATTTGTTTTAATTGTTTATCTGAAAGAACGTAAATGGACCAATTTTCACGCATCAGCCGCTTGCCCCCCTATGTTTTCAACATCGTGAACGAACTGAAGGCCAAAGCGCGAGCGGCGGGCGAGGACATCATCGATTTCGGGATGGGCAATCCGGATCAGCCGACGCCGGAGCATATCGTGAACAAGATGCTCGAAGCGGCGAAGCGGCCGGATACGCACCGTTATTCGATGTCGAAAGGCATCCCCCGGCTGCGCAAGGCCATCTGCACCTGGTACAAGAACCGTTTCGATGTCGATCTGGATCCGGAATCCGAGGCGATCGTCACGATCGGTTCGAAAGAAGGCCTTGCGCATCTGGCGTTGGCGACGCTCGGGCCGGGCGACGTGGTGCTGGTGCCGAATCCGGCCTATCCGATCCATCCCTACGGAGTCGTGATTGCGGGCGCCGATTTGCGCCACGTGCCGTTGATTCCCGGCGTCGACTTTATCGAGGAACTGCAGCGCGCGATCGTCGAATCGTGGCCGAAGCCGAAGATGCTGATTTTGAATTTTCCGGGCAATCCGACCAGCCAGTGCGTCGAGCTGGACTTTTTCGAAAAGATCATTGCGCTCGCAAAAGAACACAAGATTTGGGTCGTGCACGACATCGCCTATATCGATATCGTGTTCGACGGTTATCAGGCGCCTTCGATCCTGCAGGTCGAAGGGGCGAAAGACATCGCGGTCGAGTTTTTCTCGCTGTCGAAAAGCTACAACATGCCGGGCTGGCGCGTCGGTTTCATGTGCGGCAACAAAAAACTGGTCGGCGCCCTGGCGCGGATCAAGTCCTATCTCGACTACGGCACCTTCACGCCGATCCAGATCGCCGCGATCAGCGCGCTCGAAGGGCCGCAGGACTGCGTACACGAAATCGCCGCCATGTATCAACGGCGGCGCGACGTGCTCTGCGACGGCCTGAACGCAGCCGGCTGGCCGGTCGAGAAGCCGAAGGCGACGATGTTCGTCTGGGCGCCGATCCCCGAGCCTTATAAAGAAATGGGGTCGCTGGAGTTTTCGAAAAAGCTGCTGATCGAGGCGAAAGTCGCGGTCGCCCCCGGCATCGGCTTCGGCCAGTACGGCGACGACCACGTCCGTTTCGGGCTGATCGAGAACGAGCATCGGACCCGGCAGGCGGTGCGCGGCATTCGCCATATGATGAAGAAAGACAAGGTTGTATAATAGCCGGTTTTTGAGGTGTTGCAGGGTACGCTATGCATACCTTTCATTACGTTCTATATGAATAACGAACGGTACGCGCAGCGTACCCTACTCAGGAGTGTGTTTTGAAACCGGTAAAAGTCGGAATATTGGGACTAGGGACGGTCGGCGGCGGTACGGTCAATGTCCTCAAACGCAACGCGGCCGAGATTGCCCGCCGGGCCGGGCGCGAAATCATCGTAACCCGCGCATCGAGCCGGGATCTCGCCAAACCGCGGATCTGCAATACCGAAAGCATTGCGGTTACGACCGATCCGTACGACGTGATCAACGATCCCGAAATCGACATCGTGCTCGAATTGATCGGCGGCGCCGGCCCCGTTAAAGATATGGTCCTGGCCGCGATTGCGAACGGCAAGCATGTGGTCACCGCAAACAAGTCGTTGATCGCCCTGCACGGCAACGAGATCTTCGCGAAGGCCAGCGAGAAGGGTGTGATCGTCGCGTTCGAAGCGGCGGTCGCGGGCGGGATTCCGATCATCAAGGCGATCCGCGAGGGACTTAGCGGCAACGAGATTCAATGGCTGGCCGGCATCATCAACGGCACCGGCAACTTCATCCTGACCGAGATGCGCGAGAAAGGCCGCGATTTTGCGGACGTATTGGCCGAGGCGCAGGCTTTGGGCTATGCCGAAGCCGATCCGACCTTCGATGTCGAAGGCATCGATGCGGCGCACAAGCTGACGATCCTCGCTTCGATCGCATTCGGGATTCCGCTGCAGTTCGAGAAGGTTTATACCGAAGGCATCACCAAAATTACTCGTCTTGATGTCGATTATGCGGAAAAACTGGGCTATCGGATCAAGCATCTGGGTATCGCCCGCAAGACTGACGAAGGTATCGAACTGCGCGTGCATCCGACTTTGATTCCCGAGCGACGTTTGATTGCAAACGTGAATGGAGTGATGAACGCGGTACTGGTCAAGGGCGATGCGGTCGGCCCGACCCTGTATTACGGCGCCGGCGCGGGAGCCGACCCGACCGCTTCGGCGGTGGTCGCGGACGTGGTCGATGTAACGCGGGCCCTGACCAGCGATCCGGAAAACCGGGTGCCGCATCTGGCCTTCCAGCCCGAGGCGATCAAGGAAATCCCGATTCTGGCCCCGGACCGCTTCAAGTCCGCCTACTACCTGCGCCTGACCGCCGAAGACAAGCCCGGCGTATTGGCCGACGTGACCAAAATTCTGGCCGACCATCAGATCAGCATCGAGGCGATCGTGCAAAAAGAACCGATTTCCGATGAGAAAGCGGTGCCGATCATTCTGCTGACGCAGATCACGCTCGAAAAAGAAATGAACGACGCGATCCGGAAGATCGAGGCCTTGCCGACCGTGACCGGCCAAGTCTGCCGGATTCGCCTGGAAACCTTAGGATAACCACCCCATGTCTACAGCAAAACATTACACCGGTCTGATCGACCGTTACCGCGACCGTTTGCCGGTCAGCGCCTCGACGCGCGTGATCAGCCTGAACGAAGGGAATACTCCCCTGATCCAACTGCAAAACATTCCGCGCCTGGCCGGCAAGGACGTCGATATCTATGTCAAGTTCGAGGGCCTGAACCCGACTGGTTCGTTCAAGGACCGCGGCATGACGATGGCGGTCACCAAAGCGGTCGAAGAGGGCAGCCGTGCGATCATCTGCGCCTCGACCGGGAATACCTCCGCCTCGGCAGCGGCTTATGCCGCCCGTGCCGGGATCAAGGCATTCGTGATCATTCCGGAAGGCAAGATCGCGCTCGGCAAATTGGCCCAAACGCTGATGTACGACGCGACGATCATCCAGATCCGGGGCAATTTCGATCAGGGCATGAATCTGGTCAAGGAAGTGGCCGCGCACGCGCCGGTCACGATCGTCAATTCGATCAATCCATACCGGATCGACGGGCAGAAGACGGCTTCATTTGAAATCATCGACGCGCTCGGCGATGCGCCGGACTACCACTGCCTGCCGGTCGGCAACGCGGGCAATATCACCGCCTACTGGAAAGGCTACAAGGAATACTCGGCCGACAGCGAAACACATAAGGCGATAACTTCGAAGCGCCCGGTCATGTGCGGCTATCAGGCGGCCGGTGCCGCGCCGTTTCTGGCCGGCCATCCGATCGAGCATCCGGAAACGATTGCGACCGCGATCCGGATCGGCAATCCGCAGTCCTGGGACTATGCCTGGGCCGCACAAAAAGAGTCCGGCGGCTGGTTCGACAAATTCACCGACGAGGAAATTCTCGAAGCGCAGAAAATGCTGTCGCAATTCGAAGGGATTTTCTGCGAGCCGGCCTCGGCGACTTCGGTTGCGGGCGCGTGGCGCGATATCCGTAGCGGTAAAATTCCGGAGGGCAGCAAAATCGTCTGTACGCTAACCGGAACCGGCCTGAAAGATCCCGATACCGCGATCAAACAATGTGCCGACGCGCGCACCTTGACTATCGAAGCGGAACTCGACTCGGTCAAGCGAGCGATTCTCGATCATATGTAAATCCCAGGCGGTCGCCCGGAGCAAGCAATCCCTTTGCTCCGAAGCGATCAGCCGAAAATGAGGTTGCCGGCCTTTCCGGCAGCCTGCCGTTTTTCGCGATTCCATTCCGGATCGGCTTCACTTCCTTCCCTCCCGCATTACTCATTCCCTTAAGGTAATGGTCATGTCTGCAAATTCACAAAACCAAACTCACACACAATTGGCAGGGCTAGCGCTCAGCGCGATTGGCGTGGTCTTTGGCGATATCGGCACCAGCCCTTTATATGCACTGAAAGAAGTTTTTCATGGCGGCATGCCGATCGACGAATTTCATGTGCTTGGCGTCCTGTCGCTGATCTTCTGGTCGTTGACGCTGGTGGTTACGATCAAATATGCGATCTTCATCATGCGCGCCGACAATAAGGGCGAAGGCGGGATCATGGCGCTGATGACCCTGGCTCTGCACGGGGCTCGGGATTATCCGCGCAAGATGGCTTTTATTCTCACGATCGGGCTGCTCGGTGCGTCGTTGTTTTACGGCGACAGCATCATTACGCCGGCCATTTCGGTACTCAGCGCCGTGGAAGGCCTGCAAGTCATAGCGCCTCCCTTGGCCGAATTTGTGTTGCCGATTGCCATCACGGTGCTCGCCGGGCTGTTTATCATTCAAGCCAAAGGGACCGGCAGGGTCGGCAGGATGTTCGCGCCGATCATGTGTTTCTGGTTCGGCTGCCTGGCGGTGATGGGGGTAGCCAATATGGTCCACCAGCCGGGTGTGTTGCAGGCCGTCAATCCTTATTATGCCGTCAGTTTGCTGATCGAAACCGGTTGGGAAGGATTTTTGATCATGGGGACGGTCGTGCTGGCGATCACCGGTGCCGAAGCGCTGTATGCGGATATGGGCCACTTCGGCCTGAAGCCGATCCGTTATGCCTGGTTCGGTTTCGTGTTTCCGGCGCTGCTGCTGAATTATTTCGGGCAAGGCGCCTTACTGCTCGCCCAACCCGATGCGATACGCAATCCCTTTTATCTGCTCGCGCCGAGTTGGGCACTATACCCCTTGCTGATCTTGTCGACGATGGCGACCGTGATTGCCTCGCAGGCGGTCATTTCCGGGGCCTTTTCGGTCACCCGGCAGGCAATCCAGCTGGGCTACTGTCCGCGCATGGCCATTCGTCACACCTCGGACGACGAACAGGGTCAGGTCTATGTGCCGACCGTGAACTGGCTGTTAATGGTATCTGTATTCGTGCTGGTGTTGAGTTTTCAATCGTCGTCGGCGCTGGCGTCGGCCTACGGCATCGCGGTCACCGGTACGATGATCGTCGATACGGTATTGGCTTATATCGTGATCCAGGCGCTCTGGAAATGGAACAGGGCGACCAGCATCGTATTTTTGTCGGTATTTCTGATCATCGATTTCCTGTTTTTCTCCTCCAACACCCTGAAAATCCCGACCGGCGGCTGGCTGCCGCTGCTGGTCGCCACCGTGCTGTTTCTGATCATCACGACCTGGATCAAGGGGCGTGCGCTGCTGCACGAACACATGGAAGAACGCCAGGTGTTATTTGAAGAGCTGGAAAAAGACATCACCGAGAATTTGACGACGGTCGAGGGGACCGCAATCTATTTGGCCAGAACGCTGCATGGCGTACCTCCCGTGCTGCTGCACAACCTTGAACATAATCACGTGCTGCACGAACAGATTATCGTGCTGACGATCGCGACGAAGGATGAACCTTTTGTGGATGAAGCGCACCGGGTCAAAATCCGCAAGTTCGGCCAGGAGCGCGAGTTCTATCGCGTCAAACTCTATTACGGATTCAAGCAGAACGCGGATGTGCGCCGGGCGCTGGATTTGTTAATGCGCGAAGGCCTGGTTTTCGATCCCAAGAAGGCCTCGTTTTTCATCGGCAGCGAACGCGTTTCCTTCCGAGCCCGCAGTCCGATGGCGAAATGGCGGCGGGGCTTGTTTCTGTTTTTGTTTCGTAACGCTTCGAGTCCGATCGAGTTTTTCAAAATTCCCGTCGACCGAGTCATTGAGCTCGGCATTCGTGTCGAGTTATAGTTGACGCCTCGGGTAAAAAAAATCCATGAACGGGTGCTAAGCCTGCATCCGGAGGATCAGGCGCGATCAACTAAGGAGGAAGCGTATGGGGTTTGATTGGATGCCGGCAGTCATCGTCGCCGGGTTGTTGCTGGTATCGATTGCGGTTTTGCAATTGATCGCGCTCAGGCGTTTGCAGGCTTTACTGAAGGCAGCTCCGGACGGAGGCGTGCAGGAGCTTTTGCTGACGTTGAAGGTTCAGGAAGCTGCTTTGCAGCAAGGTTTTGCCGAGTCCAGAAAGGAGCTTCGGGAGGTCAGCGCGGAAAATCGGCGCGAGCTGCAAGAGGCCTTCAAAAGCCTGCAGGATACGCTGCTCAATCGGGTCGCCGAGAACCAGCGCCTCCACAATGCGCAGATGGAGGCATTCAAGAACGGATTGGCCGGCATGTCCGAAAAACTGATCCATAACGCCAACGAACTCAAAGAGAGCGTGAACCTGTCGTTTCAGGCGACCGGCGAGTCGCTGAACCGTAGACAGGACGATTTCCGAGACAAAACTGCCGAGACGCTGAAGCAGTTTCAGGAAGGCATCAAAGCCGATGCGAAGGAAAACCGTCAGGAACTGGCCGCCGGCCTCGGGTCGTTCGAAGGCAAGTTCGCCGAAGGTATCAAGGAATTCAACGAGCAGCTTCGGCTCCGGTTCAGTGATTTGAACCGGCAGCAGCAGGAGGCGAATCAACTGGCGAAGGCCGGCATCAACGAAATTCGCGAATCGATCGAAAAACATCTGCACCTGATACGGGAAGACAACACCCGGCAGCTGAACGAGATGCGCCGGACCGTCGACGAAAAACTGCACAATACGCTGGAGCAGCGCCTCGGCGAGTCGTTCAAGCTGGTCAGCGACCGGCTGGACCAGGTGCATAAGGGGCTCGGCGAAATGCAGAACCTGGCGGTCGGGGTCGGCGATTTGAAGAAGGTGCTGTCCAACGTCAAAACGCGCGGCATTCTCGGCGAATACCAGCTCGGCAACATCCTGGAGCAGATTCTGTCGCCCGAGCAATACGGGGTAAATGTGGCGACCCGGAAGGGCAGCCAGGCAAATGTCGAATATGCGGTCAAACTGCCGGGTAAGGCCGACGACAAGACCGTCTGGCTGCCGATCGATTCGAAATTTCCGCTCGAAAGCTACCAATCGCTGCTTGGCGCGCTGGAAGAAGGGAATCCGGCCTTGGTGGATCAGGCGCAAAAACAGTTGTTAAAAGCGATCGAAAGCTTTGCGAAGGACATCGCCGGCAAATACCTGGACCCGCCGCATACGACCGATTTCGCTATCATGTTCCTGCCGGTCGAAAGCCTGTACGCGGAAGTCCTGCGCTCCCCCGAACTGTTCGAGAAGCTGCAGCGCACTTACCGGGTCACGATCACCGGGCCAACCACTTTGTCGGCTTTATTGAACAGCCTGCACATGGGCTTTAGGACCCTGGCGGTGCAGCAGCGCAGCAGTGAAGTCTGGAAAGTGCTGGCCGAGGTGAAGACCGAATTCGGCAAGTATTCGGAACTGCTCGATACCGTGTACAAGCAGATCACCACCGCCTCCAACTCGCTGGAGCGGCTGAAAACGACGCGCACGGCGGCGATGGAGAGGAAGCTGCGCGGCGTGGAAGTGCTGGGCATCGAAAGCGAGCTGGCGCCGCTCGCGTTACCCGAGCCGGAATCAGTCGGGGAACACGCGGAACTGCAGTAACCGTAAGCCGCACGGCCGTTTTAATGCCGTGCGGCTTACGGTGCAGGGTGCATTTGTCCAGTGTCCGAGCGGCGGACCGGTGCGTTTATCTCGGCAGGTATTCCGGGAGATGGCTTCTGATTTCGGCTGCCGTCATGCCCGCAAGGTTTTTGTCCAATTCCAGGCTGACGAGGGTATTTAACGGGCCCGGCATGTGCTGTCTGATCAGGCCCAGCACCGACGGGTCGGCGACCACGATCAGCCGGTCGAAGCGGTTGGCATTACGCGCCTGTTCGAGATAATGCACGATGTCCGCCGCAAACACGTCGGCTTCGTGCTTTTTCGGGTCGGTTTCCTGCTCGAAGGCATGCCCGCCGCCGCGTCCGCCGGGATTTTTGACCTTGCCGGGCAGGTCCGAAGTGATGTCCCGGTCATGCATCCTGCCTTCCTCGTGGATCAGCGTATCGATCTCCTCCAGCGGCGCGGAAGACGATTCGGTCTGGAAAACACGTGCCCGTGTATGGTCTGCAGCAATTACCCATGTGTTCGTCATAGTTCAATCCTCAACGATTTACGGTGTTTATGGAATCGATAAGGCTATTGTGGGCAAAAGCTCCGCCATTGGCTATTGGTACGATTACCTAACCCGGATACCGGTTAAGGAAATGCACAGGTATTCAAGCCTAGCTAAAGGATTTATCATATGCGTCTGAAATTTCCGTTTCTCATTTTGTCTTCGTCTTTTTCTCTATCCCCCTTGATCCGAAAAAAACGCCGTTTGAAAACGGCTCGTCAGCCGCTACCGCTTCGCCCAATCTTTTTTCGATTCGCCTGGCAGGCCGCAGGCATTTTCATTGCCTCGTCGGTCGGGTTTTGCCTGCTGTTCCGCTGGCTGCCGCTGCCGACGACGGCTTTCATGCTGAACCGGCACGTCGAGGATTTCCGCTACGAGACGACATTCAAGCCGATCGATTACCGTTGGGTAGGCGCCAAAAAAATCTCGCCTGCGGCCTATCAGGCGGTGATCGCGTCCGAGGACCAGCGTTTTTTCGAACATAGAGGCTTCGACTTCCATGCGATTCAAACGGCGGTCGACAATTATTTCGACGGCCGCCGCCTCCGGGGCGCCAGCACCATTTCGCAGCAGGTCGCGAAAAATCTGTTTTTGAGTCCGTCCAAAAGTTTTATCCGCAAAACCTTTGAAGTCTGGTTCACGCTTCTTCTGGAAGCGTGCTGGAGTAAAGAGCGCATTCTGACCGTGTATCTGAACATCGCCGAATTCGGCGACCATCTGTTCGGCATCGAGGCGGCCAGCCGGCGTTATTTCGGGATTCCGGCCGCCGGATTGAGCCGCGCCCAGGCCGCCCTGCTGGCGGCGACGCTGCCGAATCCGCTCCGTTTCAAGGCGGCTTCTCCGTCCGCCTATGTCCGCGCGCGGCAGCAATGGATTCTCAGGCAAATGCGCCATGTCGATTACCCGCGTTGATGCCGCTTTGAATCCTTACTGTTTCGGTCGATAATAGGCGATCATTGCGCATTGAACATTGGCTCCAGCCCCCCGGTCCTATTAGCGGAGGAATCGAATGAAAAACTTTATCGTGCTGACGATGCTGTTCGCTTTCCTGATCCGGAACGCGGGTAGCGAGGACCGGGAGAACTTACAAAGCACTTCCGGACTGGCGGTTGCGACGTTTGCGGGCGGCTGTTTCTGGTGCACCGAAGCCGACTTTGAAAAACTGCCCGGCGTCAAAAAAGCCGTTTCGGGATTCAGCGGCGGACACCTCGCCAATCCGACCTACAAGCAGGTTTCGGGCGGCACGACCGGCCATCTCGAAAGCGTGCAGGTGTATTACGACCCGAAAGAGATCGACTATACGACCCTTTTGCAGGCCTTCTGGCGCATGATCGATCCGACCGACGGCGGCGGCCAGTTCGTCGACCGCGGCAATCAATACCGCTCGGCGATTTTTTATCATGACGATCGGCAAAAAGCCCTGGCCGAAAAATCGTTGGCCGAGTTGGCCGGATCAAGCCGTTATTCCGCGCCCATCGCAACCGAGATAAGGAAATTCGAGAATTTCTATCCGGCCGAGGCGTATCATCAGGATTATTACAAAAAGAATCCTCTGCGCTATAAATTTTGGCGCTACCGGTCCGGGCGCGATCAGTACCTAACCAGTACGTGGGGCAAGGATCTGGCCTTGAACATCGTTCCTAAAGCGCAGGCCGTCTCGTTTATAAAACCTTCCCAGGATGACCTGTCTAGTCGCCTAACTCCGCTGCAATACCAGGTGACCCAGGAAGAAGCGACCGAGCCGCCGTTCGATAATGCTTATTGGAACGAGAAGCGCGCCGGCATTTATGTGGATGTGGTCAGCGGCGAGCCGCTGTTTTCTTCGCAAGACAAGTACGATTCCGGCAGCGGCTGGCCGAGTTTCACGAAACCTTTGAGCGAAGAAAATATCGTTACGAAAAAAGATTTTCTGCTGCTCATTCCGCGCACCGAGGTACGGAGCCGGCTCGCCGATTCGCATCTCGGCCATGTCTTCAAAGACGGACCAAAGCCGACCGGGCTGCGCTATTGCATGAATTCGGCGGCGCTGCGCTTCATCCCGGTCGAAGAGATGGCCAAGGAAGGTTACGGAAAATTTTTGTCCTTTTTCGGAAAATAGAGAATTGCCCGGGCGCGGCAAAACGGCCGTTGGATTTATGGTAGAATCGTACGATTCGATGACGATTCTTAACGAAGGGCCGGCGCTGCTGCGCGCGGTCCCGACCATTTTGAGCTACGCGACGCGATGTCAAACCTTCCTCAAGCCAGCCAGCTGATAGACCGTTTCGGCAGAAAGATCGATTATTTACGGATCTCGATTACCGACCGCTGCGACTTTCGCTGCGTCTATTGCATGGCCGAGGATATGACATTCCTGCCGCGGGCGCAGATTCTGACGCTCGAAGAGATCGAAACGATCGCTCGGGCCTTTACCGAACTCGGCGTCAAAAAAATCCGGATTACCGGCGGCGAGCCGCTGGTCCGCAAAGGCGTGCTGGATTTGCTGGAAAATCTCGGCAAACTTCAGGGGCTTAGGGAACTGGTCATCACCACCAACGGCGCGCAGCTTGAATCGATGGCGCCGGCCCTTAAACGAGCCGGGGTCAGAAGGATCAATGTCAGCCTCGATTCGCTCGATCCCGCCAAATTCAAGGCGATTACCCGCGTCGGCAATCTTCAGGCCGTGTTGAACGGGATCGCGGCCGCGAAGGCCCAAGGCTTCGAACGCATCAAGCTCAACACGGTCGTGCTGAAAGGCAGCAATCACGAGGAAATCTGCGAGCTGGTGCAATTTGCGGTCGACAGCGAAATCGACATCAGTTTCATCGAGGAAATGCCGCTCGGCATCGTTGCGCATCACGACCGTGCGCTTGCCTATTATTCGAGCGATCGGATTAAAAAGGATTTGGAATCGCGTTTTACGTTGCTTGCAACGCCCGAAAAAACCGGTGGACCTTCGCATTATTTCCGGGTTGGGGGAACCGCTACCCGCGTCGGTTTCATTTCTCCGCATAGCCATAATTTCTGCAGCGCCTGCAACCGGGTTCGCCTGACCGCCGAAGGCCGGCTGCTGCTCTGCCTCGGCAACGAGCATTCGGTCGACCTGAAAAAAGTGGTCCGTACGCATCCGGGCGATATCGACGCGCTGAAGCGGACCCTGATCGATGCGATGCAGATCAAACCGCTTCGGCACGAATTCAACATGCAGGAGCAGCCGGTGATCCTGCGCTACATGAACATGACCGGCGGCTAGCCGTTCGTCTCCCTTTTCTTTATTTAATCGAGTCTTTTTGATGTCTTTCGCACAACTGGGCCTTGCCGTGCCGCTCTTAAAAGCGGTCGCGGAGCAGGGCTATGTCACTCCGACCCCGATCCAGCAACAAACGATCCCCCTGATCCTCGACGGCCGGGATGTATTGGCCGGCGCCCAGACCGGCACCGGCAAAACGGCAAGTTTCACGCTGCCGCTGTTGCAGCGTTTGGCCGAATCGAACGACAAACCGCAAAAGCCGCGCAAGATCCGTGCGCTGATTTTGGCGCCGACCCGCGAGCTGGCCGCCCAGGTGTATGACAGCGTCAGGGTTTACGGCAAACATCTGCCTTTATTCGCCGAAGTTGTGGTCGGCGGCGTCAGCATCAACGGCCAGATCCGCAGCCTGCAGCGAGGCTGCGACATCCTCGTCGCGACGCCGGGGCGTTTGCTCGATCATCTGCTGCAAAAAAATATCGAACTGTCGCATCTTCAAATGCTGGTACTCGACGAGGCCGACCGGATGCTCGACATGGGATTTCTGCCCGATATCCGCAAGATCATCAGTTATTCGCCCAAACAGAAGCAGAGCCTGCTGTTTTCGGCGACTTTTCCCGAGGAAATCCGGGGACTCGCCAAGCAGTTGCTGCACGAACCGGCCGAGGTCTCGGTTGCGCCGCACAATACCACCGCGGACAACATCAAGGAACTGTGCTATGGGATTGCCAAGGAGTACAAGCGCGAGCTGTTGTCGTACCTGATCGGCAGCAACAACTGGAAGCAGGTGCTGGTTTTCGTGCGCACCAAGCACGGCGCGGACCGGCTCGAAAAGCAGCTGATCAAGGACGGTATCCGGACCGCCGCGCTGCACGGGGATAAATCGCAGGGTGCGCGGACGCGGGCGCTGGACTATTTCAAGACCGGGCAGATCGCCGCGCTGGTCGCGACCGACATTGCCGCGCGCGGGCTCGACATCGACGAACTGCCGCACGTGATCAATTTCGACCTGCCGCAGGTGCCCGAAGACTACATTCACCGGATCGGCAGGACCGGACGCGCCGGCGCGAACGGGGAGGCGGTGTCGCTGGTTTGCCCCGAAGAAGCCTATCAGCTCGCCCAGATCGAGAAGCTGCTCGGCCGCGAAATTCCCCGGGTCGCCGATACCGGTTATGAGCCGGTATCCTTGAAGGTGATGGACAGTCCGAATTCCAAGGCGCCGAAAAATCCGTCCGGCAAAAAGGATTACCGGCACCACAAGAAAACGCCGAAGCGCGGCGGCAAACCGGCGGCTCCAAAGCCGCGGCGCGGCGGTAGCCGGTAAGGTTCGCTGTCGCCGCAAAATCCCCCCGAAAAAGGGGATTTTATCTTGATCTTTCCGAAAGCCTGTTGTTATGCTATCGGAATTTGATAACTATTACCGAGGAGGCATTCGATGTCGATTTTGAATTCGTTGACCAAGCGCTCGCGCCTGAATTCCGCGATTAAGCAAACCAAGGAAGCGCGCAAGAGCGAAGGCAATAAAGCGGATTATCTGTTCAAGAAAGTCTATGAAGACTATGCCGACATCGTGCAAGACGATCCGTTGCGCGCGGAAGCGCTGTATTTTTGGGGTCATGCGCTCCTGCATCAGGCCAAGACAAAAATCGGCGAAGAAGCATTGAATCTTTACCGCGACGCGATATTGAAATTCGCCTTCTGCCTGACCCTGGAGCCGAATTATCTGGCGGCCGCGATCGACGGCGGGGTGTGCTACATGGACATGGCGCGTCTGGAAAGCGCGGCGAAAAATTCCGAACTGTACGCGAAAGCGCAGCAGGAGTTCGAACGCGCCAATTCGATTCAGGCCGGCGCGGCCTCCTACAATCTCGCCTGTATTCATGCATTGCGCGGCGAGAACGAGGATTGCCTGAAGGCACTCGAAAACGCGCGTGATAAAGGCAGCTTGCCCGATATCCAGGATATTCTGAACGATCCGGACATGGCGGGCGTGCAGGATCAAGCCTGGTTTATCGAATTGCTGGAGGCGCAAAACAAAAAGCAGGAAGAAGCCGCAAAAGCTTCGAAAGAAGACGCTGCCGAGACCTCGTCCGAGGCGGACCAGGACCAAACCGAAACGGATGCTTGAGGTCTCTGTAGGATACCTGCCGGAATGACGAGCATCAAGCACATAGCGCGATCGCCCTGTGTAGGGTACGCTGTGCATACCTTTTATGTAAGTGTTGGGATAAATTTAAAAGTTACGCGTAGTGTACCCTACGGTTTTACAGTTGCCGGCGGTGTTTTAGACGATACATCGCCGAGATGTCCTCATCGCCGTGACCTTCGCCCATCAACTGTTCGTAATCTCTGAGCGCCATCTCGCTGACCGGTATCTCGACACCGGCTTCGGCCGCCATCGTTTGGCAGATTTTCAGATCCTTGTGATGCAGGGCGAGCCTGAAGCCCGGCTTGAAAACGCCCTGCGTCATCGTTAGGCCGCGCTTTTCGAGAAACCAGTTGCCGGCCGCGCCGCCGGCGATCACTTCGATCACTTTGTCCATCGGCAAATGCTGCGCTTCGGCGAAGGCCAGCGCTTCGGTGACCGCTTCGTTGATGCCCGCACACATGATTTGATTGACCGCCTTGGTGGCTTGTCCCGCGCCGGTCGGACCCATGTATAAAATCCGTGTCGCCATCGCGGAAAGCACCGGTTTTACGCGCTCGAACACCGCCTCGTCGCCGCCGACCATCATCGCCAGCGTACCGTTTTTCGCGCCTTCGACGCCGCCCGATACCGGCGCATCGAGAAAAAACGCCTGCTTTTCGGCCAATCGGCGACCGGCCTGTTGCGCGGTCGCGCTGCTGACGGTCGACATGTCGGTCACGATCGTACCGGGCCTGACCGCCCTCCGTATCGAATCCACGACGCCTAGCACATCCGAGTCGGCGGAGACGCAGATCAGCACGATATCGACCGCTTCGGCCAGAGCCTCGATACTTTTAAACGCCGTGACCTGAAGATCTTCCGCAAGCGCTTCGGCGGTTGCGGCGGTACGGTTGTAGACGCCTTCCAACACATTCGCTTTTGCAAGATTCTGCGCCATCCCGACGCCCATCCCGCCGAGCCCGATCATGCCCGCTTTCATGCTTTCTCCAGGTAAGTGTAAGATGTCAGGCCGGCGCCGAGTTCCTGTTCGTACGCGTGCCGTTCCTGTTCGCTAAGGCCGCTCGCGGCGAGTTTTTCCCGGTAGGCGGCCTTCAATTCCTCGGGACGGATGTGTACATAATCGAGCAGGTCGGACACATGCTCGCCTTCCTGAAAGTCGTAGAAATGATAGCCATGTTCGTCCAGCTCGATATTGATCGCATGGGTATCGCCGAACAGGTTGTGCATGTCGCCGAGGATTTCCTGGTAGGCGCCGACCATGAAGAAGCCGATCAGGTATGGTTCGCGGCTGTCGATCGGATGCACCGGCAGCGTTTTTTCGATGTTCTGCCCGTCGATATACTGGTCGATGCGGCCGTCCGAGTCGCAGGTCAGATCCTGCAGCACGGCGCGCTGGCTGGGGTATTCGCCCAGGCGGTGGATCGGCATGATCGGAAAAATCTGATCTATCCCCCAGATGTCCGGCATCGACTGGAACAGCGAAAAATTGCAGAATACCTTGTCGGCCAGTTTTTCGTTCAGTTCCTGCAGGATCGCCGCTTCGCTCTGGTAAGCGGGATTCAGCCGGCGCTGCAGCTGCCGGCAGAGCAGCGCATAGGCGTTCTCGGCCCGTGCAAGCCCTTCGATATCGAGCGTGTCCTGCGCAAATTGGGCGCGCGCCTCCGCGAGCGCGAACTGCGCGTCATGGTACAGTTCGACCGGATTGCAGCGCTCCGGCAAAGCGGGCGGCTCTCCACCCTGATAGGGCGATTCGATATCGGTGACATTGGTGATCAAGACCGCATGGTGCGCGGTGATCGCCCGGCCCGATTCGGTAATGATGTCCGGTTCGGGTTCCTCTTTTTCCGCACAAATCTCGGCAAAGCTGCGCACGATATTCTGCGCGTATTCGTCGACGCTGTAATTCATCGACGACTCGCGCCGCGAACGGCTGCCGTCGTAATCGACGCCGAGGCCGCCGCCTGCATCAACGATGTTGATCGGCGCGCCGAGCCGGCGCAGTTCGACATAAAACTGGCCCGCTTCCTTCAAGGCGACCTTGATGTCGTGAATGTTGGCAATCTGCGAACCCATGTGGAAATGCATCAGTTTCAACGCATCGAGCAGATGGGCCTCTTTCAGGCGTTTGACCAGTTGCAGCAGTTCGTTGGCGTGCAGGCCGAATTTGGACTTTTCGCCGCCGCTGTTCTGCCATTTGCCGGCGCTGATGCTGGACAGGCGCACGCGCACGCCGATGTTCGGACGGATATCCAGCTTGCGTGATTCCTCGATGATCAGTTCCAGCTCGATCGGCTTTTCGATGACCAGGTACAGGTCGAGCCCCATTTTCTGGCCGATCAGCGCGAGCCGGATGTAGGCTCTGTCTTTGTAGCCGTTGCAGATCACCACCTGCTGATTCGAGAGCGCCATGATCGCGAGCAGCTCGGGCTTGCTGCCGGCTTCGAGTCCGATCGGGTTCGCTTTCAGAATGCCTTCGACCACTTGGCGCTGCTGGTTGACCTTGATCGGATACACCGGCGTGTAGCGTCCCGTATAACCGTATTTCGCGCAGGCGTTTCCGAACGCCCGGTTCAGCCGGTTGACCTTGTCCTTCAATATGTCGGTGAAACGTACCAGCACCGGCAGCGACAGGTTTCTTTCATGCAGCGATTGGGCAATTTCGTAAAGATCCAGTTCGGCCGTCTGCTCCGAATTGGGTTTGACCGAGACATGGCCCGCCGCATTGATCCCGAAATAACCGTCTCCCCAGCTTTCGATTGCATAGGTTTCTGCGGCGTCTCGGAGGCTCCAATCGGGGTTTTCAGTCGAATTCAAAGTTGATCTCCATGATGTCGTAAGTGCGCAATTCTAATATATAATGCTAGGTATTTTACCCGTTTATTTATACAGGAACGCAAATGATGAATCCTTCCGAATGGTTTACCGAAGAAGCGCCCGGCGTGGCTTCGGCCTTTTCGCTGAAAATCACGAAAAAGCTGCACGAGGAGCAGTCGCCGTTTCAACATTTGGAAATTTACGAAACGGAGAGCTTCGGCAACCTGATGGTGATCGACGGCTGCACGATGGTATCGACGCGCGACAATTTCTTTTATCACGAGATGATCAGTCATCCGGTGCTCTATACCCATCCCGATCCGAAACGGGTCTGGATCATCGGCGGCGGCGATTGCGGCACACTGAAGGAAGTCCTGAAGCATCCGTCGGTCGAAAAGGCGGTGCAGATCGACATCGACGAACGGGTCACGCGTCTGGCCGAAATTTATTTTCCGGAATTGTGCGAGTCGAACGGCGATCCGCGCGCAGACCTGAAATTCATCGATGGGATCAAATGGGTCAAGGATGCCGAGCCGAACTCGGTCGACATCATCATCGTCGACAGCACCGATCCGGCGGGGCCTGCCGAAGGCCTGTTCAGCGAGGCGTTTTACCGCGACTGCTTCAACTGCCTGTCCGAAAACGGCATGGTCGTGCAGCAAAGCGAGTCGGCGCTGTTCTACATGAAGCTGATCGGCGAGATGCGCGGCGCGATGCAGGCGGCAGGCTTCCCCTATCTGCAGACGCTGTTCTTCCCGCAGTGCATTTACCCGTCCGGCTGGTGGAGCGCGACGATCGCGGGTAAACAGAGCCTGAAACAGTTCCGTGAACAGGACGCGGCGAATAAACCTTTCGATACGAACTTCTATAACGTCGACATCCACAAGGCGGCGCTGGCGCAGCCGGAGTTCTTTAAAAAAGCGTTCGGCGGTTGACGGTCGGATTTAATCGCCTGCAACGGCGTCTATACTTAACAGAAAGAGCCGGGGCGGCTTGAGCCGCTCCGTTCACCCCGGGCGGCTTTTATGCCGCCCGCTTTCGCTACGACGATATTCTTACGGAGTTTACCGATGTTTTTTGATGCCAAATCGATCGACGAAATCGCCAGCAAGCTGGCCAATACCATTCCGCCGGGCTTGAACCATTTGAAGGAAGACCTCGAAAAAAATTTTCACGCGGTGCTGCAAGGCGCCTTAAGCCGGCTGGATCTGGTCACCCGCGAAGAATTCGAAGTGCAGAAACTGGTGCTGGCGAAAACCCGCGCGAACCTGGAAGCGCTGGAAAAACGCGTCGCCGCGCTCGAACAGCAGGTGTTAAGCAAGGAAGAACTGTAGGCACGGGCTTGGCTTGACGATGGCGCTGGCGATTGTTTACAGCCGGGGGCGCACCGGCATCGAAGCGCCGCTGGTGACGGTCGAGGTCGATGTCGCCAACGGTTTGCCTTCGCTGAATATCGTCGGCTTGCCGGAGGCGGCGGTCAAGGAAAGCAAGGATCGGGTGCGCGGCGCGATCCAGAACTCGCGCTTCGAATTTCCGGCGCAGCGGATTACGGTCAATCTGGCGCCGGCCGATCTGCCGAAAGAAGGCGGACGCTTCGATTTGGCGATCGCGCTCGGGATTCTGGCCGCCTCGGGACAGATCCCGCTGTCACTGCTTTCCGAAGTCGAATGCATCGGCGAGCTTTCGTTGGGCGGCGATCTGCGTTCGGTCGACGGTGTGCTGCCGGTCGCGATCCAGGCACGCAACAACCGGCGGAAGTTGATTCTGCCTAAAAACAATACCGCCGAAGCGGCATTGATCAAAGGCATCGAAATCATTCCAGCGGTTCATTTGCTGGATGTCTGCGCGTTTCTTTCCGGGCAGAAGACGCTTGCGGTCGAAGGCGAAAACACCTTGCCCGAGCGGACTGCCGACGATTTGGATTTTGCCGATGTGCACGGCCAATACCATGTGAAGCGGGCCTTCGAAATCGCCGCGGCCGGGGCTCACAATATTCTGATGCTCGGGCCGCCGGGTACCGGCAAGTCGATGCTGGCCGCGCGGCTGTCTACCATTTTGCCGCTTTTGACCGAACAGCAGGCTCAGGAAACCGCCGCGATCGCCTCGGTCAGCGATCAGGGACTCGATGTGGCGAATTGGCTTCGGCCGCCTTTTCGGGCGCCGCATCATAGCGCATCGGCTGCGGCGTTGGTCGGCGGCGGCAGCAATCCCCGTCCCGGCGAAATCTCGCTCGCACACAACGGCACGTTATTCTTGGACGAATTGCCCGAATTCGATCGGAAAGTGCTCGAAGTGCTGCGCGAGCCGCTCGAAACCGGCCATATCACGATTTCGCGCGCGAACCGCCAGGCCGATTTTCCGGCCCGCTTCCAGCTGGTCGCGGCGATGAATCCATGCCCCTGCGGCTATCTGGGCGACGCTTCGGGCCGCTGCCATTGCACATCGGAGCAGGTGATGCGTTACCGGGCGCGGATTTCGGGGCCGCTTTTGGACCGGATCGACATGCATCTGGAAGTGCCGCGGGTGCCGCATGAGGTGTTGCGTAAGGGTTCGCCCGAAGGGGAAGAGAGCAGCGCGACGATCCGGGCTCGCGTCGATGCGGCGCGCCGGAGGGCCGTTGCACGCACCGGCAAGGCCAATTCGGCGATGTCCGCGAAGGAAGTCAAACAGTTCTGCGCCTTGTCCGAGCCCGGCCACCGGCTGCTGGAGCAGGCGATGGACAAATTCGGCCTGTCGAATCGGGCGTATCACCGGATATTGAAGCTGGCACGCACGATCGCGGATCTGGGGGAATCCGAAACGATAGAGATGGCGCATTTGAGCGAGGCCATCGGCTACCGCAAGCTGGATCGGCGGTCTTGAAAGCGCCGCCGATCGAGCACAGGCAGGGAGATTATTTAATCTTGACCAGTTCCTTGCCGTCGCTGGAGAAATGGCAGATGCCCGCCGCAAAGTGGCCGCAGTCGGTCGATTGTTCGATTTTCGCACCGTTCGGGCTTAATTTGATTTTGAGTTCGCAATAATCGGCCTGTCCCTCGATATGTTTTCTCATCAGCAATTCGTTTTCGCCGGTGACCTTGGCTTCGCCCGAAACGTCCGCTGAGCATGCATGCGCATCCTTTTCATTGGCATTCGGTTCGAAATCGACATCGGTGCTGACCGTGATTTCATCATTCAGTTTGGTGATTTTCAAATGGTGGACGTGGTTGCCTTCGCGCAGCAGATAATGATCGGTGGTCGCGAACGCGGAGCCGGAAGCCAGCAAGGCTGCCGCCAGAAACACATGTTTTTTCATCGGGTTATCTCGTGTTGAGTGGTTGAAATCGGGGGTTGAAGGCCGGCAGGAATGCGATCCCGCCGGTCTTGCCGCTGTTGTAGCTCATTCGACCGAAGCGGGCAGCCTTGCATTTTACCTCATACGGCGGATTTGCCCAAAGCCGGCGCGGCGGCAGCCGTTTTATCGGAAACCGTTCCTCCAGCGTCCGTATGGGAGCAGCAGGCCTGTTCGGGCGGCGTATCGGTGTAAAATTCGACATGGCCCGTTTCGACATCGTACATGCCGCCGACGATATCGATTTGTCCCGCCTTTTCCATTGCTTCCAGCAACGGGCTTTGCTTCCGGATTTGCTCGACGGTCAACTGGACGTTGCGTTCGGCGACTCTTTGCACGAGCAGGGTTTTATCCTCCGCCGTCTCTTCGCTCAACTCCTCGCGCGCGGCGTGCACTGCCGGTTTGATCTTTTGCAGCAGGCCGGTCAAATGCTCCAGCTCCACGTCGGCGCAGGCGCCCTTGATCGCGCCGCAAAGGCTGTGGCCGAGCACGACGATCAATTTCGATCCGGCCAGCTTGCAGGCGAACTCCATGCTGCCGAGAATGTCGTCATTGACAATGTTGCCGGCGACCCTGGCGCTGAAGACGTCGCCAAGTCCCAGGTCGAAGATCAGTTCAACCGAGGTTCGCGAATCGATGCAGCTTAAAATGATCGCGATCGGGAACTGGCCTTTCCGGGTGTCGTTGACCTGTTCGAGCAGGTTGCGGTTCGATTTCAGGTTGTTTACGAAGCGCTCGTTGCCTTCTCTCAGGATTGCCAGTACCTCGGCCGGGGTCAGCGACTGTTGGGAGTCGTAGGTTTGTGCGCGAATCATTTCGGGCGGCGGCAGCGTGCCGAATCCGCGCAGGTTTTCGACCGTCAGCTTGATGTTCTTGATTTGGGCTTCCGAGCGGAAGTTCTGGATGATTTCGTAAATATCGTAGTCGATGAATTTCGAGCGCGTCGCATCGATCACGATCTCGGAGCCCGGCGGCAATTGTTTCAGAGTCCGCTGCACATTGGCCTTGTTCAAAAACGAAACCTGTTCCGAGAGGCGCAGCACGGTCTTGTTACCGATCTGTGTTTCGCGCATATAGAAGGAGCCGCGGTAATTTTCGATCAGGATTGCCAACAACGCGATCGTCATGCCGATCGCGATGCCGGTCAACAGGTCGGTCAATACGAGGCCGAGCACTGTTGCGCAGAACGGGATGAAGTGATAAAGGCCGGCCAGGTACATGTTTTCGAATTTTTGAGGCCGTGCCAGCCGGTAGCCGGCCAGCAGCAGGACGCTGGCCAGGCTCGCCAGCGGTACGAGATTGAACACGGCCGGGATGAAAAGCACGGTAAACAGCAGCAACAGCCCGTGAATGAAGGAGGCAGCCCGGGTTTTTGCGCCGGACTCGATGTTGACCGAACTGCGGATGATCAGTTGCGTCATCGGCAAACCGCCGATAAAACCGGCGCAGATATTGCCGATGCCCTGCACGATCAGTTCGCGGCTGGTCGGGGTAATCCGTTTGTAAGGGTCGAGCTTGTCTACGGCTTCCACTGCCAGCAGGGTTTCCAGGCTCGCAACCAGCGCGATCGTCAGCGCAAACCAGTAGATTTTCGGGTCGAATAACCGGCTGTAGTCAGGAAAATAAATCTGGCTGAAGATGTCCGCCGGATGCTCGAAGACCGGAATCGTCACCAGGTGGGAACCACTCAACGCCCAGGCCGGGTAAAATTTTTCGAGTAGGACATTGGCCGCTACGCCGACCAGCAAGGCGACCAGGCCGCCCTGCATCAAGCGCAGCCCCGGATATTTTTTCTTGATCCAGAACTCCCAGGCCAGCAGGCTTGCCAGCGAAAGCGAAGAAATCAGCACCGCACCCGGCGAAATGCTGCCGAGCATGTGGGACAGTTCCGAAAACGAGGAATATTGATCGCTCTGAAAAAAGGTCTCGTCGCCTTCGTAATCCCGGTCGTAGCCGACCGCATGCGGAATCTGTTTCAGGAACAGGATGGTGCCGATACCGAACAGCATGCCGTTGATCACCGAAGAGGGGAAATAATAGGCGATCACCCCGGCTCTCAAAATGCCCATTGCGACCTGGATCAAGCCTGCCAGCACCACGGTTAAAAGAAAGGCATTGAATCCCAGTTGTTGAATCGCCGAGAGAATGATCACGGTCAGTCCTGCTGCCGTGCCGCTGATCCCCAGGGTCGAACCGCTGATTTGCGATACGAGCAGGCCGCCGATGATGCCGGTGGTCAGCCCGGACAGGGGAGGAGCCCCGGAGGCCATCGCAATGCCCAATGAAAGCGGAACGGCGACCAGAAAAACGGCAATGCCGGCGGAAATATCGTCTTTAAAATTTTTGGGTAACGAGCTGAACATTGTTTTTCGTCCCGATAATCGGTTGGAAGCGGAGGGGTGTCGAGTAAAAGGCTTTAGATGGTTTTGAATCGAAACTATATTGCCCGATATCTTGATTTTGTCAACATGAGCTTAAGGTAAAATGATTTTCCGGTCTACGGTGAATCATCGCATGAGCAAGCGGAACTTCTGCTGTTGTGAACGCTTGGCCGGCCGTTCGGAAGACCTTCCGCCCGGCATTCGTACAAGTTAGATCAATGATGCGCCGGCTTGAGCCGATGCTATGGCCAGGCGCAAACCTGTTGGTTTTGATAGGGGGCAAAGAGCCTGAGGCAAGTCTTATGCTCAAGGTTGAGGTTGTCCGGCGTTCGGCATGAGCGCCTGAATTAGGGAGTTTGCAGCCCGGAGGTTTGGCAATGGATCCTGTCCGGGGCGGCTTGAACGCGTTCCGAAACGGCTAGCGGTTGCCGGGCATGCCTTTTATCAGCCAGGACAGAAATGTTTCCCGGTTGCGCGAGCAGATGACGACCTTGCCTTTGCCGGAAAATTTGAGCACCATCCCTTCACCGCTGGTGACGCTGTTGACCAGTTGCCCCAGCAGTCCGCCGCTCCGCTGGGTGGCGACCGAAATTTCGTGACGCAGACGGCTGTCCCAGGCGACCACGTGCGCATTGTCGATCACGACATCCCTGCCGGGTTCGACGTCGAGTATGAAACTGGAACCGAAGCCGGAGACGGCCACTTTGCCGCGGCCTGACGCCTCGCAGATGAAAAAACCGCCGGTCTGTCCGAACAGCGCCGATCCGACGCCTTGAGTGCGCACGTTCAGGTTCACGTTGTATTCGGCAGCGACGAAGGCGCCGTCGCTGATCAGGTAATTGGTTTCGCCGACGTCCAGCACCTGGATTGCGCCCGGCAGAGTCGGCGAGAGCAGGCAATCGCCGGCGCCGCGAACCGCCTCGATATGCTGCTGGAAAAACGACTCGTCATTCGCCAGCCGCCGCATTAAAGCCCCGCCGAGCCCGCCGGTCATCTTGCCCTTCAGCTCCAGCGTATCTTCCATCATCACCATGGCATTCGATTCGCAATAGATTTTTTCGCCGCTGGCCAGGCTGACATGCAGGAAGGGATCGACATCCCCGGTGACGGTGAATTGAGCCATACGGTCTTACCTCTTTCAGATCATTTTTTCGCGATCGTATTCCACGCGGCCAGCCAGGTTTGCGATTGGTAGGCGTCGGCTTTCCGGTCGAGCGCCCCGAGCAAGACCATCCGCAAGGTATGATTGACGATTCCGAAAAAATAGGCAAAGCACAATGGCGGCGCCAGATTCCGGATTTCTCCGCTTTTTACGCCGGCTTGGAAAATTTTGAGGATTTTTGCGAACGGTGCGGTGTCGAGCAGCGGTTTCTCGTCCGGCAATATCTCGTTCATGTTCACTACCAACAGCAACTGCATCACGTCCGGCGCTTCGTCGGCCAGCCTGAACAAGAGATCGACAATGCTGCGCAGCTGTTCCGAAGGCTTTGGGTTCTTACGGCGAATATCGTCGATCGACACGTTCAAACTGTCGAAGATGCTCGCATAAAGCGCCGCGGCGATCATCTGCTTGTTTTTGAAATGGTGGTAAATGCCGCTGGTGCCCTTGACGCCGGCCGCCTCGGCGATGTCGGTCAGCGAGGTATTGAAATAGCCCTTTTCGGCGAACAGTTTCAGCGCTGCGAGCAGAATCTCGTCCTGCGTGTCGGCTTTGGTCTGTGTATCTTCTTTTTCCTGATCCATTATTATTCTTTCACAGCCGATTCAATGGGCTGTATCTTAGGTTGATTGGCGTCCCGGAACGAAAAGGCGTTCGGAACTTAAACATTCAGCTTTCCTTGATCGCGGTAATCGCCGCGGCCAGATAGTTGATCATCGACCACAACGTCAATGCGGCGGCGATATAGAGCAAAACATAGCCGATCGCATTGATCGGAATGCCGAACAGATCCTCGCGGTAAAGCAGCATCCCGATCGCCACCATCTGCGCCGTCGTTTTCCATTTGCCGAGCAGGGAAACCTTGACTTTCGCGCGCTGGCCGATTTCGGCCATCCATTCCCGGAGCGAGGCAATCGTGATTTCGCGGCCGATAATGATCGCGGCCGGCACCGCCAGATAGGGGTTGGCCTGTTGCTGTACGATCAACACCAGCACGAAGGCCACCATCAATTTGTCGGCGACCGGGTCCAGAAACGCGCCGAACGGCGTCTCCAACTGCATTTTTCTGGCCAGATAGCCGTCCAGCCAGTCGGTAATACCCGCCGCGATGAAGATTGCGGTGCAGGCGATATTCGTATAGGCCCAAGGCAAGTAAAACACGACCATCAACAAGGGAATCAGCGCGATCCGCAGCAAGGTCAGGTTCGTCGGTATGTTGAATTCAATGGTCATCTGGTTGATGAAAGCTGTCGTATATACGTTGCGCCAATTGACGGCTGATGCCGTCTATGCTGGAAAGCGCATCCACACCCGCCTGGGTTACGCCTTGCAGCCCCCCGAACTGTTTTAGTAATGATTGCCGCCGCTTGGGCCCCAGTCCTTCAATCGATTCCAATACCGAGCGTTTTTTTGCCTTGCCCAGCCTTTGCCGATGCCCGGTGATCGCAAAACGGTGCGCCTCGTCGCGAACATGCTGGATCAGCAGCAGGCCTCCTGCGCCCGGATTGACCGCAAGCGGTTGATTTTGATCGACAAGGATCAGTTTTTCCATGCCGGGCTTCCGGTCCGGGCCTTTTGAAACGCCGACTATCATAACACTGTTTATGTCCAATTCCGCCAGTGCCTTTTGCGCTTCGTGCACCTGCCCTTTGCCGCCGTCGATGAAGAGAATGTCCGGCGCTTCGTGTTCGCCCTGTTTCAGGCGCTTGAAACGCCGCATGACGGCCTGATGAATCGCCGCATAATCGTCGCCCGGCGTGACGCCCTCGATATTGAAGCGCCGGTAGGCCGATTTGACCGGGCCTTCCCGGTCGAACACCACGCAGGAGGCGACCGTCTGTTCGCCCTGGTGATGGCTGATGTCGAAGCATTCGAGCCGTTTCGGCAATTCCGCGAGGCCGAGTTCGTCCTGAAGGCTCAGGAAACGCGCGTACAGGCCCTGTTTGTCGGCCAGCTTGTTCTGCAGCGAGGTTTCCGCATTCTCCACGGCCATTTGCAGCCATTTCATCCGTTCGCCGCGGACGTTCGTGCTGATCGCGACCTGATGCTTGGCCTGATTGGCCAGCACCTCGGCGATCAGCTCGCTCTCTTCGAGCGCATGGCTGACGATCAATTCGTGCGGCGGCGGCCGCTCCAGATAATATTGCGCAACGAACGCCTGCAGGATCGCGGCCGGATCGTGTTCGTCCGACATCTTCGGAAAGAACGGCTTGTTGCCCAGATGCTGGCCGCCCCGGATGAAGAACACCTGGATGCAGGCCATGTTCGCTTTCGTCGCGCAGGCGATGATGTCGACGTCGCCGCGTTCGCCGTGCACGAAATTCCTTTCGAGAATCGCGCGCAATTTGACGATCTGGTCGCGGTATTGCGCCGCCCGTTCGTATTCCAGCGCGGACGCCGCCTGTTCCATTTTCGCGATCAATCGCTCGATTAGCAGTTCCCCCTTGCCTTCGAGAAACAGGACCGTGCTTTCGACGTCCTGCGCATAGCCGGGTTTGTCGATCAAACCGACGCAGGGCGCGGTACAGCGTTCGATCTGATATTGCAGGCAAGGGCGGGTGCGGTTTTGAAAGACCGAGTCCTCGCATTGCCGCACCGGAAAGATTTTCTGCAGCAGTTTCAGGCACTCCCGGACCGCGCCGACGCTCGGATACGGCCCGAAATATTTGCCCGGCCGCTTTTTGGCGCCACGGTGAAAGGTCAGCTGCGGAAAAGCGTGTTCGCTGGATAGATAAATATAAGGATAGGACTTGTCGTCGCGCAGGCAAATGTTGTAACGCGGCTTATAGCGTTTGATCAGTTGCGATTCGAGCAACAAAGCCTCGCCTTCGGTATGGGTTACGGTCACTTCGATCGCGGCGACTTTCGCCACCATCGTATGCTGCTTGATCGATGCCGTTTTATTGTTGAAATAAGTCGAGACGCGGTTTTTGAGGTTTTTGGCCTTGCCGATATAGAGGATTTCGCCGTCGGCGTCGAGCATGCGGTAAACGCCGGGACGCGTGGTCAGGTTTTTGATGAAACCTTTGGCGTCGAAGGAGTTTTTAGGTTGTGCGGAATTCATACCTTATTCGATTCAGTTGCCGGCCTCGAAAAAAGCCTGCCGGGCTTTGGCCATCCGGCGATTGTATACAGGCTTGGGAAACGGGGCAATTTGGCGAGGCGTATTTTAATTGCCGGCTTCTCGTCCATGAAAAAGTTTACGTGGAGATGCCGTTAAATGATGAAGCGGAGGTGGGGGAATAGGCGCCGGTTCTTCGTTAGTGTCGGGCGGAGGAAAGAAATTCAATCGCCGGATTATTTCGGCACGCTTCCAGGCGCGCATGCTGTGGGCATAATGCCGGGCGCTACCCTGCGTAGCCGATCCGCATGGACATGGCCCGCTCCGATTGGTTGCCCGGGATCAAATGGTGCTAAAATGCACCGTTTTGAATTCTTCGGCGAGGCCTCATGAACGCTCCTGCGGCGCTGTATCAATCGGCACTGACTTCCTTAAAGCTTCGCGCCCGCGGCAAGGTGCGCGATATTTACGACATCGACGACCGGCACATGCTGATCGTGACGACCGACCGGCTGTCCGCCTTCGATGTGATTTTGCCCGATCCGATCCCCGGTAAAGGGCGCGTGCTGACGCATATCTCGAATTTCTGGTTTGCGAAAATGCGACACGTGATTCCGAATCATCTGGTCGATATCCCGCTCGAGCAGGTCGTTCCCGATCCGGACGAACGCGCGCAGGTCGAAGGTCGGGCGATCGTGGTGAAAAAATTAAAACCTTTGCCTGTCGAAGCGATCGTGCGCGGCTATCTGATCGGCTCGGGCTGGAAGGATTATCTGAGAACCGGCGCCGTCTGCGGCATCCGCCTACCCGAAGGGCTGCAGCAGGCTCAGCAATTGCCGGAGCCGATCTATACCCCCTCGACCAAGGCCGAAGTCGGCGATCACGACGAAAACGTGAGCTTCGCCAAGACGGTCGAACTGATCGGCGAAGCGCTGGCCAATCAGGTGCGCGAAACCAGCCTCAAACTCTATAAGGAAGCAGCCGCCTATGCGCAGGAACGCGGCATCATCATCGCCGACACCAAGTTCGAATTCGGCGTTGACGAGCAGGACGTGCTGTATTTGATCGACGAAATTCTGACTCCGGATTCGTCCCGCTTCTGGCCGGCCGACCAATACCGGGTCGGTATCAGTCCGCCGAGCTTCGATAAACAGTATGTGCGCGACTACCTGGAAACGCTCGATTGGGACAAGACCGCGCCGGGGCCGTCCCTGCCTGCCGAGGTGGCGGAATACTGCGCGGCCAAATACCGGGAGGCGGAAGTCCGCCTAACGCAATGAAAATTATTTCGTGGAATGTGAACGGCATCCGTGCGGTGCAGGGGAAGGGCTTCGCCGAGACGCTGGCGCGGCTCGACGCGGACTGCCTGCTGCTGCAGGAAACCAAGGCGCAGGTCGAGCAGATCGAAAAGGTGACGGCCGACATCGACGGCTATCACATTTATTCGAACTGCGCCGAGCGCAAGGGTTATTCGGGCGTATCGCTGATGTCCCGCGCCGAGCCGCTGGCGGTGGTCAAGGATATCGGCATCGCCGAGCACGACCGCGAAGGGCGGGTCATTGCGGCCGAGTTCGAGCATTTCCATCTGGTGAACGTCTATGTGCCCAATTCGGGCCAGGAGCTGGTCCGGCTCGATTACCGGAGAACGTGGGATGCCGAATTTCTGGCATATCTGTTGACGCTGGAGAGCCGGAAGCCGGTCATTGTGTGCGGCGATTTCAATGTCGCGCACCGCGAAATCGATATCGCGCGGCCGAAGGCGAATTACAACAAGTCGGCGGGCTATACGCAGGCCGAAATCGACGGTTTCAGCCGTTTTCTCGACGCCGGATTCGTCGACACGTTCCGTCATTGCCATCCGGATACGGTCGCTTACAGTTGGTGGAGTTTCCGCGCGAATGCCCGCGCCAATAACATCGGATGGCGGATCGATTACGTGCTGGCCAGCCGGGCGCTGGCCGGCAAGGTCAAACAGGCGTTCATCCTCCCTGAAGTTACCGGCTCGGACCATTGCCCGGTCGGCATCGAGATTGATTTATAACCGATGCCGATGCAGGAAGAACAGATGCGGGCGCACCGGGTTGCGCTCGCGGCGTGTAAAAAATGCCCGCTGATGATCGGCCCGGTGGTCAGCGGCAGTCCGGTATTTTCGCCGATCCTGCTGATCGGTCAGGCGCCCGGCGACAAGGAAGGCGGCTTCGGGAAGCCGTTCGCCTGGACCGCCGGCAAGACGCTATTCAAATGGTTCGAGCGCATCGGGCTGGATGAAGAAACCTTCAGAAGCCGCGTCTATATGGCGGCCGTGTGCCGCTGTTTTCCGGGCAAAAATCCGAAAGGCGGCGACCGCGTGCCGAGTACGGAGGAAATCGGCAATTGCGCGGGCTGGCTCCAGGCCGAAATCGAACTGCTCAAGCCGGCGTTGATATTGCCGGTCGGCAAGCTCGCGATCAGTCAGTTGATGGCGGTCGACAAACTGGATCAGGTAATCGGCAGACTGCACGAAGTCACTTTTCACGGCCATCCCGCCGAAGCGATCCCGTTGCCGCATCCGTCCGGCGCTTCGACCTGGCACAGAAAGGAGCCGGGCATCGGCTTGCTGGAGTCGGCGTTGTTGCTGCTGGAAGCACATCCGGCCTGGCGGCAGGTTCGTGACGCAGAGCGTCAAGGGCGGCATTCCCACGCCGGAGCGCGGGAACGATGAAACCCATGATTTCCACACGCCGGTGATGCGGGCCGTAGGGTACGCTGCGCGTACCTTTTTTGTAGCCGCCTCAAATCAACCCGTGCTCCGCAAACGAATACGGCATCCCGTCGCCGATGATGAAATGATCCAGCACCCGGATATCGAATAGCGCCAAGGCCTGTTTCAATTTCTCGGTGATATGCCGGTCCGCCTGGCTGGGTTCGGCGATGCCCGAAGGATGGTTGTGCGCGAAGATCACGGCCGCCGCGTTGTGATGCAGCGCTTTTTTCGCGACTTCGCGCGGATACACGGCCGCACCGTCGATCGTGCCTTTGAACAGTTCTTCCAGTTGGATGACCCGGTGCTGGTTGTCCAGGAACAGGCAGGCGAAGACTTCGTAACTGTAGCCGCGCAATTGTGCGCTCAGATAAGCGCGGGTCGCTTCCGGACTGGTCAAGGCGCTGCCGCGCTGCAGCACTTCCCGGAAATGCCGCCGCGCCATTTCCATGACCGCCTGCATTTGCGTGTATTTGGCGTCGCCGAGCCCGTTCGCCCGGCAAAAGCGTTGCCGGTCCGCATCGAGCAGGGCTTTCAGCGAGCCGAAATCGGTCAGCAGTTCGCGCGCAAGATCCACTGCCGATTTGCCGGGCGTACCGGTGCGCAGGAAAATCGCCAGCAGTTCGGCATCGGTCAGCGCGCCGGCGCCGCGCTGCAGCAATTTTTCCCGCGGCCGGTCTTCCGCCGCCCAGTCTTTGATTCCCATGAAGTATTCCTCTTTTCGGTAAAAAGCGATACAGTTTAGATGTTAAGCATAGAAGAATTCGCCCATCCTTGCCATAATGCGGCTTTTATCAACGCTACCCGGTATGAGCGAACCGAAACGAATTTTATTGGGCGTCAGCGGCGGCATTGCCGCCTATAAAGCGGCGGAGCTGGTGCGATTGCTGCGCAAAGATGGGGCGGAAGTGCGGGTTGCGATGACGCGGGCGGCTGCCCAATTCGTCACGCCGCTGACGTTTCAGGCCTTGTCCGGCAATCCGGTGCATACCGACCTGCTGGATGCCGAAAGCGAAAATGCGATGGACCATATCAGCCTGGCGCGCTGGGCCGATCGAATGGTCATCGCGCCGGCGACAGCCAACCTGATCGCGAAACTGAGCCACGGCCTGGCCGACGACCTGCTGACGACGCTGTACCTGGCCGCGACTTGCCCCGTGTATGTCGCTCCGGCGATGAATCAGGCGATGTGGGGCAAGCCGGTAACCCAGGAGAATGTTGCGGCATTGCAACGGCACGGCGTGCGCCTGATCGGTCCCGCCCAAGGCGAGCAGGCCTGCGGCGAAACCGGTTTCGGGCGGATGTCGGAACCGCAGGCTATCTGCAACGCGCTGCTGGGCGACCCGGCCGAACGGTCCCTGCAGGGCATGAAAGTCCTGATCAGTGCCGGACCGACGCGCGAGCCCCTGGATCCGGTGCGCTACATCACCAACCGCAGTTCAGGCAAGATGGGCTATGCGCTGGCCGAGGCGGCGAGAGAGATGGGCGCAAGCGTCATACTCGTTTCCGGGCCGACGCAGTTGCCGCCACCGGCACAGGTCGATCTCGTGCGCGTCGAAACGGCCGCCGAGATGTACGCAGCGGTTATCGCCCGCGCCGAAGCCGTGGATATTTATATCGGCGCTGCGGCGGTCGCCGATTACACCCCTGTCGAAGCGCAGCCCGAAAAGATCAAGAAACAGGGCGATACGACCACTCTGGTGCTGAGCAAAACCCGGGACATCCTGGCCGAAGTGGCCGCCCTGGAGAAACGCCCCTTTACGGTCGGCTTTGCAGCCGAAACGGCCGATCTGGAAGCTTACGCGCTGGACAAACTGGCGCGCAAAAACCTCGACATGATCGCGGCAAATTGGGTCGGGCAGGCAGAAGGCGGCTTCGACAGCGACCGGAACGCACTGGAAGTTTTCTGGAAAGGCGGCCGCAAAACGCTGGCGATGACCGATAAAAAGTGCCTGGCCGACCGGCTGACCGCCTTGATTGCAGAAAGGCTGCAAGCAGGCGTTGTGGCCCATTAAGGGGAATTTCGGTTTTTTATTGAAATGGATAAGCTAATCTTCTATCCTGACTTGGCTTCGAGTTGAAGCCGTTCCATAAAACTCGGTTGTTCATGCCCGTTCCAGATACAGGAGACTCTATGAAGATTGGTGTACCGAAAGAAATTCATCAAGGCGAGAAGCGCGTCGCGCTGACGCCCGAAACCGCCGAACAAATCATGAAACTGGGTTTTTCGGTCTGTATCGAAAAAGGGGCGGGACAAGGAGCGGATATTTCGGACGAGGCTTACAAGGAAGCCGGGGTTGAAATCGTCGACGACGCGAAATCGTTGTGGAAGCATTCCGACATCGTGATGAAAGTCAGGGCGCCGGAGCGCCACCCTGAATTGGCGATAGACGAAACCGATCTGCTACCGGAAGGCGGCCGCCTGCTCAGCTTTATCTGGCCGGCGCAAAACGAGGCGCTGATGCAGAAACTGGCCGGCAAAGGCTCGACCGTACTGGCGATGGACAGCGTACCCAGAATCTCCCGGGCGCAAAAACTCGACGCGCTGAGCTCGATGGCGAATATCGCGGGCTACCGGGCCGTGATCGAGGCCGCTCAGCACTTCGGCCGTTTCTTCACCGGCCAGATCACCGCGGCCGGCAAGATTCCTCCTGCGAGGGTGCTGGTGATCGGCGCCGGGGTGGCGGGGCTTGCCGCGATCGGGGCCGCGAAAGGGATGGGGGCGATCGTCCGCGCTTTCGATACGCGCCCCGAAGTGAAGGAACAGATCGAGAGTATGGACGCCGAATTTTTAATGCTCGATTTCAAGGAGGAAGGATCCGGCACCGGCGGCTATGCGAAAACGATGTCGAAGGAATTCATCGAGGCGGAGATGGCCCTGTTCGCCCGCCAGGCGATGGAGGTGGACATCATCATTACGACCGCGCTGATTCCCGGCAAGCCGGCCCCCGAGCTGATTACAAAGGGCATGGTCGAATCGATGAAGCCGGGCAGCGTGATCGTCGATTTGGCCGCCGAGCAGGGCGGCAACTGCGCGCTGACCGAAAAAGACAAGGTAGTGGTCAAGCACGGCGTTACGATCATCGGCTACACCAATCTGCCGAGTCGGCTGGCGAACCAGTCCAGCCAGTTGTATGCGACGAACCTCAGGCATTTGCTGACCGAACTGAGCCCGGAAAAGAACGGCGAGATTAACGTAAACATGGACGATGAAGTGATACGCGGCGCGACCGTGATCAAGGAAGGCAAAATTACCTGGCCGCCGCCGGCACCGAAATTGTCGGCCGCGCCCGCGCCGCAGACCGAAGCACCGGCCAATCCGGGGGTGGCGGAAAAAACCAAGCCCAATCACCGCCTGATTCCGCCGGCGGTCAGGCCGTTCATTCCGCTGGTGCTGGGCGGTCTCGCGCTTTACGGACTCGGCAGCGTTGCGCCGGTGTCGTTCATGTCGCATTTCACCGTGTTCGTATTGGCCTGCTTCGTCGGCTACCAGGTAATCTGGAACGTGACGCCGGCGCTGCATACGCCGTTGATGAGCGTGACCAATGCGATCAGCGGCATCATCGTGATCGGTGCATTGGTCCAGGTTTCCGCGCCGGCGATCACGATCAGCGTCTTGGCCGGCCTGGCGATCCTGATTGCTTCGATCAATATCGCGGGCGGCTTTTTGGTAACCCGGCGCATGCTCGAAATGTTCAGAAAATAAGAAGAATAAGGAAAAACCATGTCTCAAAGTTTAGTCACAATGTCTTACATTGCCGCGACGGTACTGTTCATTTTGAGTTTGAGCGGACTCAGCAATCAGGAAACCGCGCGGCGCGGCAACTATTACGGCATGCTCGGCATGGCGATCGCGATCGTCGCGACCGTTATGAGCGGTTCGGTCACCGCGTATGCGATTTTGCTTTCTGCATTGCTGTTCGGCGGCGCGATCGGCTTCAAGGCCGCGAAAGAAGTCGAGATGACGCAAATGCCCGAGCTGGTCGCGATCATGCACAGCCTGGTCGGGATGGCCGCGGTGTTGGTCGGTTATGCGAATTTCATGGACGAAAGCAGCTCCTTGACCGGCATCGAAAAGACGATCCATGAAGTCGAGATCTATGTCGGGATTCTGATCGGTGCGGTGACTTTTTCGGGGTCGGTGATCGCGTTCGGCAAATTGAGCGGCCGGATCGACGGCAAGCCGATGCTGTTGCCGGCCCGCCACTGGCTGAATCTGGGCCTGTTGGTCGCCGTCATTTATTTCGGTTACTTATTTTTACAGCAAGCCGAAACCGGCGGCGGTACCCTGCCTTTGGTGGTGATGACCGCAATCTCGCTCGCGTTCGGCGTGCACATGGTGATGGCGATCGGCGGCGCTGATATGCCGGTCGTGGTGTCGATGCTGAACAGCTACTCAGGATGGGCTGCCGCCGCGACCGGTTTCATGCTGAGCAATGATCTGTTGATCGTGACCGGCGCATTGGTCGGCAGCAGCGGCGCGATCCTGAGCTACATCATGTGTCGGGCGATGAACCGCAACTTCGTCAGCGTGATCGCCGGCGGCTTCGGCACCGGCACGGGTGGCCCGGCGGCGGTCGTCGAAGGCGACGTGCAGCCGATCGACGCGGAGGAAACCGCGCAGCAACTCCTGGCCGCGAAAAACATCATGATCATTCCGGGCTACGGGATGGCGGTTGCGCAGGCGCAGCATACGGTCAATGAAATCACCAAGATTTTGCGCGAAAAGGGCAAGAAAGTCCGTTTTGGCATCCATCCGGTCGCAGGAAGAATGCCCGGCCACATGAACGTGCTGCTGGCCGAAGCGAAGGTGCCGTACGACATCGTCTACGAAATGGACGAAATCAACGAAGATTTTCCGAATGTCGACATTACGATGGTGATCGGTGCGAATGACATCGTGAATCCGTCCGCGCTCGACGATCCGAACAGCCCGATCGCCGGGATGCCGGTGCTGGAATGCTGGAAAGGCGGCACGACGATCGCGATGAAGCGCAGCATGGCGTCCGGCTACGCGGGCGTCGGCAATCCGCTGTTCGTGATGGACAATACCCGAATGTTGTTCGGCGATGCGAACGACAGGCTGCAGGCGGTATTGAAGGCGCTCAGGAGTTGATGTTGTAGGCTGGGTTGGAGCGATAGCGCAAACCCAGCGCATTTTTACCTTGAATGCCGGGTTTGCGCTATCGCTCCAACCCAGCCTACCTAGTTATTGACCGCGCATAAAAAACCTGTCCAGTTCCTGGGTCGATAACTCAACCCAGGTCGGACGGCCGTGATTGCACTGGCCGCTGCGTTCGGTTTCTTCCATATCCCTGAGCAATGCATTCATCTCGCCGACGGTCAGCCGCCGGTGCGCCCTGATCGATCCGTGGCAGGCCATTGTTGCCAGGAGCGCATGGGTGCGCTGCTGCACGCGCTGGCTGGTGCCGTGTTCGGACAGGTCGGCTAGCACGTCGCGCAGCAGTGTTTCGGCATCGCATCCGGCCAACAGGGCCGGCAGCGAGCGCAAAACCAGCGTTTCGGGGCCTGATCGGTTTACTTCGAGGCCCAACGAGGCGAAATAGTCGTGCGACTGTTCGGCGATGTCCGCTTCGCGCGAAGTGACCAGGATCTTGATCGGCAGCAGCAGCGGCTGCTGCGCGACCGCCCCTTGTTCATATTGCTTCTTCAACCGCTCGTAACTGACCCGTTCGTGCGCGGCGTGCGCATCGACCAGGATCACGCCGTGCGGCGTCTCCGACAGAATATAGATATTATGCAGATGCGCGACCGCGAAGCCCAGCGGTGGAATGTCTTTTTTTTCCGGTTCGGTTGCGGGCGGCACCGTTGGAGCCGGCAGCGTTTGCGCTGATGCAGGAGGGTGTAGCGCTCCGTAAGCTCGGATTTCTTCCTGCACAGACAGCGGTAGCGTCGCTTGCTCCGGCGGGCGCGGTTGAAAAGGCGGCGGCCGGCGTTCCGGCATCTGCCGAATCTGGTCGGGTGCTGCGGCCGGCGAGTCAATAACAGGAAGGGTAACGACGTTTTGCTGCTGGCCCGGGCGGACTTCGGCCAGCGAGCGGTGCAGCGCGCTGAACAGAAAGTCGTGCACCAGCCGGCCTTCCCGAAAGCGGACTTCGAGCTTGGCCGGATGCGCGTTCACGTCGACCAGCGCCGGATCGAGCGCCAGATACAGCACGAATACCGGCTGGCGGCCGTGGTAGAGCACGTCCTGATAGGCCTGCTTGACCGCATGCGCAATCAGCTTGTCCTTGATCAGGCGGCCGTTCACGTAGAAAAACTGCATGTCCGGCTGGCTGCGCGAAAAAGTCGGAAGTCCTACCCAGCCGGTCAGCTCCAGTCCGGACGAAGCAAAATCGATCTTCACGCATTGCTCGATGAAGGCCGAACCGCAGATGCCGGCGACTCGTTTTTCCTGTTCGGCCGGCGTTTCGGCCGGTTTCAGGTTCAGGATTTCTTTCTGGTTGTGCGTGAGCCGGAAGCCGATGTCGAAACGGCTCAGCGCCATCCGCTCGACCAGCGTCTGGATGTGCTCGAATTCGGTTTTTTCGGATTTCAGGAATTTGCGGCGCGCCGGGGTATTGTAAAACAGGTCGCGCACGTCGACCGTGGTGCCTTGGGGGTGCGGATCGGGCTGAGGGTCGAAGTCGCGCTCGGTGCCGTCGGCGGCGACCCGCCATGCGCAGCTGCTGCCCTCGGTCCGGGAAATCAGCGTCAGGCGCGCGACCGAGCTGATGCTCGGCAGCGCCTCGCCGCGAAAGCCCATGCTGGCGACGTGTTCGAGGTCTCCCAGCGTCGAAATCTTGCTGGTCGCATGCCGCGACAGCGCCAGCGGCAGGTCGTCCTTGTCGATCCCCCAGCCGTCGTCGCGGATCCGGATCAGCCGCGCGCCGCCCTGTTCGATGTCGATCTGGATTTGCCGCGCGCCCGCGTCGAAGCTGTTTTCGACCAGTTCCTTGACCACCGACGAGGGCCGCTCGACCACTTCGCCCGCCGCGATCTGGTTGACGAGCTGGGTTGGGAGTAAATGAATGCGCATCCGCGTATTTTCAAAAAGCCTTATTTTACCGTCGATCGGGCCGAAAGCGTAGAACAGTCGCCCGAATCAAGGCCGTGCTGATATAATTACCGGATTTTCGGGTAGGATACCCTCGACTGCATGGGCAGAGATTTGCTCCTCGGCAATAGGGCTCCTGGATTGTCTACTTCCTGCCTCCCTGCAGCCGTCGACAACCGCTCCCTGCGTTGTCCTACCTCCTGGAGTCGTGCAATCGCTGCATTCACGTCCTCCCTGGCGTTCCTGCAGGCGGTACCAGCCCAAGGAAGGGCGAGGGAGATCGCGTCGGGAACAAGCGATCGACGCCCCCAGGGAGGGGGAAGGTAGATCGCGTCGGGAACACGCGATCGAGGGCAACGCATGGAGCAGTTGCCGAGTGCGTACCTTTTTCTTTGACAAGCCATAAATATTTAAGGTACGCGTAGCGTACCCTACGACTTGATGAAATTAAGCAAAATCTTCGGCCTGCATGCCGTGCAATCGGCTTTACAGTATTCGCCGAACAAAATCACCCAGGCCTGGATCGACGGGCAACGGCAGGACCAGCGACTGGTGCGGGCGCTCGACGAGCTGGAAGCGCTCGGCATCCGGCCCGAGAAAACCGACCGCAAGCGGCTTGACCGCTTCGCGGAAGGGGGACAGCATCAGGGCATCGTGATCGAAGTCGAATTGCCCGGCGAACTCTCGGAATCCGCGTTGAAGGATGCGGTGCAGAATCTGGATTCGCCGGCGCTGTTCCTGGTCCTCGACCAGGTACAGGACCCGCACAACCTCGGCGCCTGCCTGCGGACCGCCGACGCCACCGGCGTGCACGGCGTGATCGTCACCAAGGACAATGCGGCCGGAATTACCCCGACCGTTTGCAAGGTGGCGAGCGGCGCCGCCGAAACGGTGCCGGTCTATCAGGTGACCAATCTGGCCCGCACGCTGCGCTGGTTGAAGGACCAGGGCATCTGGGTGTTCGGTGCGGCCGGCGACACCGCGCAGAGCGCCTATCGATCCGATTTCACCGTGCCGATGGCGTTGGTCGTCGGTGCGGAAGGCAAAGGGCTCCGGCGCCTGACCCAGGAAGCCTGCGACATGCTGGTTGCACTACCGATGCGGGGCAGCGTCGAAAGCCTGAATTTGTCGGTCGCGACCGGGGTGCTGTTGTACGAAGTACTGCGCCAGCGGATGAAAGGATGACGATAAAACCGGTCACGCTGACCGGCGAACGGCTGAGCTGCATCCGCGACGACCGCGTCCTGTTCAAAGAGCTCAATTTCACCCTGCCTGAAGGACAAGTTTTATTGCTCGAAGGCAAGAACGGCAGCGGTAAAACGTCGCTGCTGCGGATTTTGTGCGGTTTTCGCGAGGCCGATGCGGGACGGGTGCTGTGGTGCGGCGAAGAAATCGACGACAGCCGCTATTATGCGGACATGGCCTATGTCGGTCATCTGGATGGAATCAAGAAGGAACTGACCGTGCTCGAAAATCTGAATGTATCGCTCGCGCTGGGCCGTCCCGGCCGCTATTCGATCTTTGATGCGCTGGAGAAGGTGCATCTGGCGGGCTACGACGACGTGCCTGCGCAGAGCCTGTCCGCCGGTCAGAAACGGCGGCTGTCGCTGGCACGGCTGTTGATCACTCACAATCAACTATGGATTCTGGACGAGCCGTTCACCTCGCTCGATAAGGCCGGTATCGCGCTGATCGAATCGTTGATGCGCGAACACTGCGCCGCCGGCGGCATGATTGTTTTGACTTCGCACCACGACATTGACCTGCACGATGCGCTCGTGCAGCGGATTTATTTATCCTGATGACATTGACCCGAGCTTTTCTGGCGATCATTCGCCGCGATCTGGTGTTGGCGTTCCGGCGGCGGGCGGAGATGATCAACCCGCTGCTGTTTTTCATCTTGGTGATTACCCTGTTTCCGCTCGGAATCGGTGCGCAGCCGAACCTGTTGCAGGCGATCGCCCCGGGCGTGATCTGGGTAGCGGCATTGTTGGCGGCGATGCTGTCGCTGGACGGCATGTTCCGCTCCGATTTCGACGACGGCTCCCTCGAACAGATGCTGCTGAGTCCGCATCCGGCCTCCTTATTGGTGCTGGCCAAGGTGATCGCGCACTGGCTGGTGACCGGGCTGCCGCTGCTCCTGGTCGCGCCGCTGCTGGCGGTATTTTTGGGACTGCCGAGCCATGCGCTGGGCGTGCTGCTGCTGACTTTGCTGCTCGGCACGCCGGTCTTGAGCCTGATCGGCGCGATCGGCGTCGCGCTGACTGTCGGACTCCGGCGCGGCGGGATGATCCTGTCGCTGCTGGTGCTGCCGCTCTACGTGCCGGTGTTGATTTTCGCGGGCAATGCGGTGCAGATGGCGGCGAGCGGCTTGCCGGTCGATGCGCAGATCAGCATCTTGACTTCGATGTTGCTGTTGGCGCTGGTGCTGGCGCCTTGGCCGACCGCGGCGGCATTAAAAATGAGTATTCATTAGCACTATCCCGTAAAATGAAAGTCTTATTATCAATTTAGAGCATGAGCGTATGGGGTCAATAAAGTACCGTTCCGTTTTTTCACCTGCGACTCGGCAGCAAAGAAAGGAAAACTTCGACAGTTACTGGGAGTTTTCCCAACAGCATGGCGGCGAACTGTTCGAACAGGATAGGGACTTGGCCAAGAAACGGGCAAAGCTCAAGCAGTTCCGGGACAATCCAGTCAAATTGCGCAAACCGCTTGCCGATCCCGATGCATTTTATCGCAACTATGTCGCTTTACAGGACGATCCTGAATCCCTGGACCGCATGACGTTGATGCTGACCGCCATCTATAAATTCGCCCGCCATGAATGGGTCGGCATCAAAGGCGCTTGGGATGCGGTGCCCGATATGGCGAATTCCCATACGGTCGAAGATAAAATCAGCCGTGTGCATCTGGCCGAAGAATTCTGCCACGTGCGGATTTTTGATGAAATGCTGCGTACGTGCGGCCTGGATCGAGTGGAATGGGTGCCTTTAAGCCCTTTTAAAGAAAAAATTTACGAACAGTTTCCCAAGTTGCCGGGGTTTTTAATGGATGCCCCCGCGTTCGTTACCGAATTGATGGGCGTCACCTTCTATTGCCATTTACACCGCTTATTTGATGATGTGCTGGCTGACGAGCCCGAAGTCCGCGACCGCTTGAAAGACTTATTGGATGAGATCACCCTGGACGAGGTCGCGCATGTCGGTCAGCGCAGAAATTTTGTCGGTCCCTTAGGCATCAAAATATCGAAGCTGCTGGTTGGGCCGTTCTATACGATGTTTTTTAACGATATTCCCGAAGTAGGTAGATTGTTTAATGTCCCGCAGATGATTAAAGACGGCGAAGCTTTCGATTATAATGATCTGCCCAATCACCTGATTGAGCGCAGTTGGATTCCTTCATATTGTAAAGTATAAAATCAGGCGCATGTTTCCAGGCGTCAGTCGGGAAAGTCCGGCTTGGGCGTTGATTTTGACCTGTTTGCCTTGAACTTCTTCCTTTTATGTTTTTGATTCCCGATTCATTCGTCCGATTTTTTCACCGGATGGCCTCGCCGCCGCATTTCTATGCGCTGACCGAACGCCTGATGCCGTGGCTGACGGCCATTTTCATCCTGCTGGTCGGGAGTGGCCTGTACGGTGGCCTGTATCTTGCGCCGCCGGATTACCAACAGGGCGACAGCTACCGGATCATCTATATCCATGTCCCGAGCGCCTGGATGTCTTTGTTCATCTATACCGTAATGGCCGCAGCGGGGGCGGTCGGCCTGGTCTGGCGGATTAAGCTGGCCGAGGTGGTCGCGATCAGCAGCGCGCCGGTCGGCGCCGGGTTTACCTTCATCGCGCTGGTAACCGGCTCGTTGTGGGGCAAGCCGATGTGGGGGACCTGGTGGGTCTGGGACGCGCGGCTGACTTCCGAGTTGATTTTATTGTTTCTATATCTCGGCGTGATCGGGCTATACGGCGCGATCGACGACAAGCGCGTCGCCTCCAAAGCCGTTGCGATTCTGGCCCTGGTCGGCGTGGTGAATATCCCGATCATCCATTATTCGGTGGAATGGTGGAATACGCTGCATCAGGGGCCGACGGTCAGCAAGATGGACAAGCCGTCGATTCATGTCAGCATGTTGGTTCCGCTGCTGCTGATGGCGCTCGCGTTCAAGGTGTATTACCTGATCGCGATGCTGCAGCGGGCGCGCGTCGAAGTCCTGCAGCGCGAGCGTTCGGCGCAATGGGTACGGAACAAATTTTTCGGAACGGCGTCATGAGTGTGCAAGAATTTTTCGCAATGGGCGGTTATGCCTTTTATGTCTGGACCGCTTATGGGATTACCCTGGCGGTGCTCGCCGCCAATATCCTGATCCCGGTCATGCAGCGTAAACAATGGCTGCGCCGGCAACTGTTAAAGAACAAACGGAAGGAAGGATGAAACCCGCTAGAAAACAGCGATTGCTGCTGATCGGCCTGATGGTCGTCGGCATCGGCGCGGCGACTTTTTTCGCGCTGAAATCATTTAACGACAACCTGATGTATTTTTTCTCGACGACCGATGTAGTGGCCGGCAAGGCGCCGAAGGACGCGTTGTTCCGACTGGGCGGGATGGTAGTCAAGGGCTCGGTGTCGCGGCCCGGCGACGGGATGACGGTCCGCTTCACGCTGACCGATTTCAGCAAGGAAGTGCCGGTCGAGTACACCGGCATTCTGCCCGACCTGTTCCGGGAAGGGCAGGGCATCGTCGCGCACGGCAAATTGAACGGCCAGGGCGTCTTCATTGCCGAAGAGGTGCTGGCCAAGCATGACGAGAATTACATGCCGCCGGAAGTGAAGGCGAGCTTGAAGAACAACGATGCCTCTATGGAAGGTAAATGATTTGATCCGACATCGGTCAAAAAAACACTGAACAAACAGACCTATTATCAAGCAGGCAAGGAAATGAAAGTTTCGGAAGTTTTGAATTTGCTTGCTGTCGATGGTTGGTATCTTGTCAATACGCGAGGTAGCCATCGTCAATTTAAACACCCTACAAAGGCAGGACGCGTGACTGTTCCCGGGAAGCCTGGTGACGACTTGGCGCCCGGAACTTTGAACAGTATTCTCAAACAAGCCTAATTAAAGAGGTAAAGCGATGCGTTATGCAGTCATTATTGAACAAGCCGAAGGTAACTATTCCGCTTATGTGCCTGACTTGCCGGGATGTATCACTACCGGGGATTCCATTGCCGAGATCGAGCAAAATATCCGTGAAGCGATCGAATTTCATCTTGAAGGTTTGCGCGAAGAAGGGTTGCCGATTCCCGTACCCTCAACCATTGTCGAATATTGCGATCTGGTCGCCTGATTAATCAACATGGACAGCAATAGGAAAGGTCGATCCCAATGATACCCGAAATAGGACACTTCGCCCTGATCATGGCCCTGTGCATGGCGATCGTTTTGGCCACTCTGCCGATCCTCGGCTCCGCGCGCGCGATTGCCGGCTGGATCGGCGTTGCCAAGCCGGCCGCTTATGCCCAGCTCCTGTTCATGGCGATCGCGTTCGGCTGCCTGACCGCGAGTTTTATCGCGCACGATTTCTCGGTCGCCTATGTCGCGACCAATTCGAATACCGCGCTGCCGATCTTGTACCTGGTCTCGGGCGTCTGGGGCGCACATGAAGGGTCGCTCTTGCTCTGGGCGCTGGTGTTGGCGGGCTGGACCGGTTTGGTCGCGCGTTTCAGCGGCAGTATTCCCGAGGCGACCGTCGCCCGCGTGCTCGGCGTGATGGGTCTCGTATCGATAGGTTTTTTGCTGTTCCTGCTCCTGACCTCGAATCCGTTCGAGCGGCTTTTTCCCGCGCCAGCCGAAGGCCGCGATTTGAATCCGCTCCTGCAGGATCCCGGTCTGGCGATCCATCCACCGATGCTGTACATGGGCTATGTCGGCTTTTCGGTCGCGTTCGCGTTCGCGATCGCGGCCCTGCTCGAAGGCCGGCTCGATGCGGCCTGGGCGCGCTGGTCCCGGCCCTGGACCAGCATCGCTTGGATGTTTCTGACGATCGGGATCGCGCTCGGCAGCTGGTGGGCCTATTACGAACTGGGCTGGGGCGGCTGGTGGTTCTGGGATCCGGTCGAGAACGCCTCGTTCATGCCCTGGCTGGTCGGCACCGCGTTGATCCATTCGCTTGCCGCGACCGAAAAACGCGGCGTATTCAAGACATGGACCGTGCTCTTGGCCATCTTCGCTTTTTCGCTGAGCCTGCTCGGCACCTTCCTGGTCCGCTCGGGCGTACTGACCTCGGTGCATGCGTTCGCAAGCGACCCGGCGCGCGGGTTGTTCATCTTGGTTTTTCTCGGCATCGTAGTCGGCGGTTCCTTGTTGCTGTATGCGGTCCGGGCGCCGGCCGTCAGAAGCAGCGCGACCTTCGAATGGGTTTCGCGCGAGTCGGTGATTCTGTTGAACAACATCCTCTTGGTCGTGACCGCGGCCAGCATTTTGCTCGGCACGCTCTATCCCTTGGTGATCGATGCGTTGGGCCTCGGCAAGATTTCGGTCGGGCCGCCGTATTTCAACGCGGTGTTCATCCCCCTGACCGCGCCGCTGACGATCGCGGTCGGCCTCGGCGTGCTGTTGCGCTGGAAGCGCGACCTGTTCGGCGAACTGGCCGTACGGGTGCGCTGGATCGCGCTGGCCTGTTTCGCACTGGGCTTGCTGTTGCCGTTGGCGATGCCTTTTTATTCGTGGGCGGCCGCGCTGGGGCTTAGCCTCGCGTTCTGGACGCTGGCGAGCACCGGTCTGTCCTTCTACGACCGGATGGGCGCAAAAGGCTTGTCCTGGGAGCGGCTCAAAGGCATTCCTTCAGGGTTTTACGGGATGACGCTCGCGCATGCCGGGATTGCGGTTTTCGTGGTCGGGATTACGCTGACCTCGGCTTACAGCGTCGAAAAGGACGTCAGGATGGCGCCGGGCGAAGCGCTCGACCTGTCCGGCTACAGTTTCCGCTTTCATGGAATCAAAGAGACGCAGGGCCCCAACTATGTCGCCGATCAGGCATTCGTGACGGTCGATTATAAAGGCGAACGGGTTGCCGAAATGGAGCCGCAAAAACGGGTTTATCAAGTGCAGAAAATGCCGATGACCGAAGCCGCGATCGACGCGGGCCTGTTCCGCGACCTGTTCGTTGCGATCGGGGAGCCGCTCGGCAACCAGGGTGCCTGGAGTCTCCGGATTTATTACAAATCGTTCATCCGCTGGATCTGGCTCGGCGCAATCTTTATGGCAGCTGGAGGATTTCTGGCTGCGCTCGACCGGCGCTACCGGATCAATGCGAAAACCAAGGCAGGCGCACATGCTTAAATACCTGATTCCCCTCGTCATCTTCATCGTATTGGGTGTGTTTCTGGCGATCGGGCTCAAATTGAATCCGACCGAAATTCCGTCGCCGTTCATCGGCAAACCGGCGCCGGCCTTCAGCGCGGCGAAGCTCGACAATCCGGAGCAAAAACTGACGCCCGCCGATTTGCAGGGCAAGGTCTGGCTGTTCAACGTCTGGGCGTCCTGGTGCACCTCCTGCCGCGCCGAGCATCCGGTGCTGAATGAGCTGGCAAAGCAGCAGACGGCGCCGATCATCGGGCTGAACTACAAGGACGTGCGGGAAGACGCGCTGAGCTGGCTGAATCAGCTCGGCAACCCTTATGAGATGAGCATCGTCGATCCGGAAGGCCGGATCGGCATCGATTACGGCGTCTACGGTGTCCCGGAGACTTTCGTGATCGACAAGAAGGGCATGATCCGCCATAAACTCACGGGGCCGGTGACGCCCGAAATCGTTCAACAAACCCTGCTTCCCCTGATCGCCAAACTGCAAGCCGAATGAAACCGATTACGCTGATTTTTCTTTTGCTGTTGGCCGGCGCAGGCCTTGCCGGCGTCGAATACCGGGAATTTGCGAACCCCGAGCAGCAGGACGCCTACGAATCGCTGACTTCGGAGCTGCGCTGCCTGGTGTGCCAGAATCAGACGATTGCCGATTCGAACGCGGATCTGGCCGCGGACCTGCGCCGGCAGGTCTACGAGATGCTGCAGAAAGGCCAGTCGAAGGAAGACATCATTAAATTCATGACCGAGCGTTACGGCGATTTCGTGTTGTATAACCCGCCGTTCAAGAGCAAGACCGTGCTGCTCTGGTTCGGGCCGGTGTTGTTTTTCTTGATCGGCGTGACCTTCGTGATTCTGTTGATCCGCCGCAAACAAACCCGCCCGCCCAAGGCGCTCAGCGACACTGAGCGGCAAAAGATTCGCCGTCTGCTGGATGAAGGGGACCGCTCTTGAACGTCGTATTTTTTCTGATTGTGGCCGCTTTTATCCTGGTCGCTTTGGCGTTCGTCCTGCCGCCGATCTGGCGCGCGCGGGAGTTGCAGAGCTCCGATCTCGATCACCGCAACATCGAAATCGCCCGCAGTCGCCTGGCCGAGCTGAAAAGCAATCTGCGCGCCGGGGGGATTACTCAGGCGCAATTCGACGAGCAGTTCGCCGAACTGGAGCTCGCGCTGAGCGACGATCTGTCGATCGAAAGCCGGGTCAAAGCGGCGCATAGCCGCGGCCGCTGGATGGCGTACGTGGTTGCCCTGGCTATTCCGGTACTGGCCGGGTCGCTGTATTTTTCGCTCGGGCGCTTCGATGCGGTCGAACACGGCGAGGAACTGGCCAAGGCCGCGCCGGACGGGATGCCGACACCCGCCGACATCGAGAAAATGGTCGCCGGCCTTGCCGAAAAGATGAAGGCGAATCCCGACGACGCCGAAGGTTGGCTGATGCTCGGTAAGTCTTACAAATACCTGGAGCAATATCCGAAAGCCGCCGACGCGTTCGCGAATGCCTACCGGCTGCTCGGCGACAAGCCCGAGGTGATGCTGCTGTACGCCGAAGCGCTTGCGTTCGCGGCAGACAAAAACCTGGCCGGCAAGCCGTCCGAGCTGATCTTCAAGGCCCTGGAACTCGAACCCGAAAACCCGAACGGCCTCTGGCTGGCGGGTCTTGCCAAGGTTCAGCAGGGCGACCCTCAGGCCGCGGCCGCGCTGTGGCGCAAGCTCGAATCCTTGCTGCCGGAGGGCTCCGAACCGCGGAAGGAAATGCAGAAAATCATCGCCGGCCTGCCCGGCCAGGGGCTAGCCGCGGCTGGCGAGCCGGAGGCGCCGCCGGCCACCGTCCCGGCCAAATCGATTACCGTCGAGGTCGATCTGGCTCCGGAGCTCCAGTCGTCCGCGAGCCCCAACGATACGGTCTTCATTTATGCCCAGGCTCCGTCCGGACCTAAAATGCCGCTGGCGATCGTACGCAAGCAGGTCTCCGACCTGCCCGTGAAGATTACGCTCGACGATTCGACGGCGATGATGCCGGCGATGAAATTATCGAATTTCGGCGAAGTGAAACTGCTGGCGCGCATCTCCAAATCCGGCCAGGCCGTCGCGCAGCCGGGGGATTTGATCGGAACGGCCGAAAACGCAGCCGTGGCCGGTTCAAAGGCGTATACCATCGTTATTAATCGCAGGGTTGAATGAAGTCCTGATGCATAGAGGCAAGCGCTGCGTGTTTTATCGGATTACCGGCGGGTTTGCATAATTACCGTTTTTGATATACTTCAGGGGATCGTCCCCAATATTTATGAAGTCTTTGCCAACCGGTAGCCTATGATCTGGAAATTGTTGAAAAAGCGGGCGGGTATAACCGCTGCGAATAAAAATCACGCTGTCACGGCCTTGCCCCTCGACTTTTTGAAAAAACTCATTCCGATCGGCGAATTGTCTGCGGATGAATTGCTGGCCTTGAAATCTACTTTGCGAAGCTTTGAGGAGGGCGAGGTTGTTTTCGGTCGGGGAGATGTTTCCTCGGAGCTGATCTATCTCTACGAAGGCGAAATATATCTCGAATCGGTCAATGGCAACGGATATCTCGTCGATGCGTCAACCTTTAAAGCCTGCTACCCTCTTTCGACCAGTACCGAGCAACGCTTAACGGCGATTGCCAGATCTTCGGCGAAAGTCGTTTATTTACCCCTGTCCGTCTTGAAGCGCAGTTCGGCAGCTGCCTTCGTCAATAAACCATTGATTACGCCGACGGATGTTCCGCCGTCCTTGCAGAACAGCGGTTTTTTCAAAGGCTTTTGCGAAGCGATAAAATATGACCAATTGGTTGTGCCTACCTTGCCCGACGTAGCGTTACAGTTGCGCAAAGCACTGCAAAACGAAATCGGGGTTGCCGACGTCGTGAAAATCATCAACCTGGACCCGGTAATCTCTTCCAAACTGATACAGGTCGTAAATAACCCGGTTTATCGGGCACACAAGGCGATTACTAATACCCAGGATGCCGTCTTGCGCTTGGGAATGCACACAACGCAAAACATCGTTACCGGCATCAGCCTTAATAATCTGTTTCACAGCCGTGATAAGCGCCTCAACGACCGTATCAAGCGAATATGGCAGCAAAGCATCCAAGTTGCCAGCATCAGCTGTACGCTGGCTTCGCTGAATCGCAAAATCAATCCCGATGAAGCCCTGTTGGCAGGATTGGTTCACAAGATCGGCATATTGCCCATCCTCGCTTATGCCGAAAATCGGGGAAACGAACGTTATACGGAAGAGGAGCTGGATCAAACGATTTCGTTGCTGCAAGGGAGAGTGGGGGAGTTCATTTTGCAAAAATGGAGCTTTCCTAATGCAATGCGCTCAATTCCTTCCCAGGCTGCCAATTGGTACCATGACAACGCCTCTGGCATACAGTTAAGCGATATTGTGATATTGGCGCGCTTTCACAGCGAGCTCGGCGATTTGCGTAGCCAGAATTTGCCTCCGATCAACACGCTGCCGGCATTTCAAAAACTTGGCGATAACGCGCTGACTCCCGAAATGTCATTGCAGGCATTGGCGGATGCCAAGCAGCAAATTGCCGAGACATTGAGTCTTTTCAAGAATCAGACCTGAAAGTAGGCGGAAAACGGGAGGTCTTCGTTGAGGGATCATTTACCCAAGCGCGCCTACTCGCTGGCTCCGGTGCTTTCCGGGTACGGGCGGTAATTTCCCGGCGGTAAGGCGATGCAGAGACGCTGCTGAGGGCGATTGTTTTCGAAGAGCATCACCCGATTGACGATGTCCTCTGCGCTGCTTTTTCCTATCGGGCCGGCGGCGATTCGTCCGGTTGCCGCACTGACCAGATGCACGTAAGTTTGGTGCGGTCCTCCCGCAAGATCGGAGTTGATCAACAGTTCGGTAGTATCCGGCTCGTCTTCTTTTTTCGGCGCTGCGCTGCCCGGGTTGCAGGTGCCGAAAAAGATCAGGCCGTCTTCGGCGAGCAGCGAGCGCAACGATTTCGTAAAAGTGAAGAATCTTTCCGAAGCGATTTCGGCGGTATTTTTTTGCTCGAACAACGGTTCCCGGCAGGTTCGCGCGCAAATATCGAGCCGGTAAGGTTTGAGTCTTGCCGGGCTGTTGGCCAGCTTGTCCGGTCCGCAGTATCGCTCGAAGCAGCTTTGGTCCAGAGGCTGCAGCCGCATTTCCAGATTTTTCAATTGCTGAAAGATGTCGCTCGACTTCATCGACTTGAAGTTATCCAAATTCGAAGCGATGTAGTCGCTGAATGCGGGGTTTTTTGTAAGTCCGTAAGTGATCTCCATCCTGTTCAAAAGCCCCGGCTGCGCTTCGGAAAGCTGAACCAGTTCGCCCTTGCCTTCATTGATCCGATATTTTTGTCGGAATACCGCATTTTTCATCACCGGCCCGTCGAAACCGCCGTGGCTGATGAAGATGATCCGGTCGAAAGGAGGCGATTCCAGCGCCAATCGTTCGACCTGCGGGTAATAATCGGACCAGTTCCAGATGTCGTGCAGTATTTGCACTTCCGAATTGAAGCGGCTCTTGTAAAAAGTTTTCAAAACGCGCGCGGGTTGTTCGGGCCAGCGAGGCGTTTCATTGGTGCTCGGATCCCTGCTCAGCAAGGGGATCAGCAATACCCGCTTAGGCGATTCGTGCAGTTTCAAGTTGGTCAGTTTGCCTTGAAAGGCGCTGCACGACTTGGAATGGTATTGGTCGGCGTAAACATCGGCTGAGCCGGCAGCAAACAGCAAGACCGTTAGCAATGACATGTTCAGGATGTTTTTCATAATGAGGTCCGGCAAGCAAATGGGAAATCGAGTGTTTTAGCGAGAGATCTGTTAGGAAACGCCAATGCTAAGCTGCAAATATCGTCCGTAATCGACTTCATCCCTCTGTTGGCGCCATAAACCGGCAGAAAACAGGCTCCGGCACCAGTCCGTATTGCTTGTGATGATGCTGCAAACTAAAGACAATTTTAATCTCAAAAAGCTCCTGCTGAGTTTGTCCCATTTTGTTTGTTTTTTAAAGTAGCAGTGCGGAGGAAATTCTCCGTCTATGCCTCAAAAGAATAGCCGAGCCTTTTTTGTTTGGCATGGTACATGCTGGCATCGGCGTAGCGCAGCAACGCATCGCAGTTGTCTGCGTGGCGGGGATAAAGGGCGATACCGATGCTGACGCCGAGGCGGATCGATTCTCCATTGTAGGTGATCGGTTCATGAATGATTTCGACGATCTTTTTCGCGACGGACGCGCACGCTTGCTCGTCGCAGTCCGGCAGCAGCAGCGCAAATTCGTCGCCGCCGAAGCGCGCAGCAGTATCGGTATCGCGCAGAGTAGCCATCAGCTTTCTCGCGACTTCCTTTAGCGCATGGTCGCCCGCGGCATGCCCTAATCTGTCGTTCAACGATTTAAAGCCGTCCAGATCCAGGTAATGCACTGCAAAAGGCATCCGGTTGCGATTTGCCATCGCGAGGGAATGTTGCAGGCGTTCGATGAACAGCCGCCGGTTGGCAAGGCCGGTCAATTCGTCGTGAAAAGATAGCCAGATCAGGCGTTCGTCTTCCTGCTTGCGTTTGGTGATTTCGAAAACCAGGCAGTCGATGCCGATACAGTTGCCGAATTCGTCATAAACCGGCTCGCTGGTGATTTCCAGCCAATGCCGCTCGTTGCCGCTATCGTAGACTTCAAGCGCGAAGGGAGCGCAGGGGATGCCTTGGCGGTTCAGTTCGAACAGGTTGTTGATGCTTAGATTTTCGGGGTTGTCGGTAATGTAATGTTGAAATCCGGCAATGAAATCGTCGGGCCGATAGCCGAGCATCTGGGTCACGGAAGGGCTGACATAGGTGATTTTGCTCTTTTTATCGCATTGAAAGAAAAAATAGTTTTTACTCTGATTTTCGATCAAATTGCGAAAGCGGATATCGTAGTTTTGCAGATCGGTCGCGCGTTTCAGCAGCATCCGTTCAAAATCGCCCGGCAACTGCGGATCCGGGGGCGCGGCGTGCGCCGGTTTGTCTTGACGAGACGGCGAGGCACGGCGGATATGGCGCCGGACGCGCACGCCCCATATCCAGACATAGCTGATAACGAATAAAAATAAGAACGGCGATATCGTTTCCTGCAAGCCATTTTCGGCGAGTGTAAACTCTTCCGGCTGGACGGGGGCGGGGTTTTTCTCGGCGGCAACGGGGAGCTCGGGAGGCGGAGGCACCCACTTGAAATAGATCGCATTCATTTCCGCTTCGCTCAACACGTCCAGCCCTTTTTGTAAAATGCCGGCCAATATCGGCCAGTCTCCGCGCACGGCAATGCTTTCATCGGCCGTATGGCGCTCGTAAAAGCCGGCGAATTTGATGCCGGTCAACCGGTGACTGGTTTGAAGATAATTGGCGGTGCCTACGAAAGTAATGCAGGCATCCGCTTTTTGCGCGCTGACCGATTGCAGGCATTCCAGCATCGATTCCACAGGATGGGGCTTGATCGAGGGATGCTTTTTTCTGATGCCTTCCGAAAATTGATAGCCTTTAGGATAGGCGACGGTTTTGCGGGCAAGGTCATCGGGCGCTTTGATTTCGGTATCCGACTCCCTCGTAATGAGCGCCAATGATTTGGTCAGATAGGGATGGGTGAAATTAAACCAGAGTCTGCGTTCGGGGCGGTCGACCATCGTCGCGACTACATCCACGCGACGTTCGGCGGCGGCTTTGTAAAGCTGGTTCCATGATTTCCGGGGAAATGGTTCGAAACGGATGTCCAGTTTCCGGCTCAGCGTATCGAAAATGTCGACCGCGATGCCGCTGAAACGGCCGTCCGAATCGGCAAAACTGTAAGGCGGAAGGGAGTCGTCGAAAGCGACCCGAATTTTTTTATGGTGCGCGAGCCATGCTTTTTCTTTTACGGTCAGTTTTATCGAAGGCGGGGCTGAGGTTTGGCTGCGCCACATCATTTCGGTGGTGCTGTCTGCCAACGCGCAATTCACCAGCAGGCACAAAGCAATCATGGGGGGCATTTTCAGGATATGCGGGTTAAGTCGGGGAGATACGCGATTAAATGCGTTGTTTCGAATGTATGCATGGTTCGAAATGTTTGAGCTTCCGGTTGAGTTCCATCCGTTATTAGACGGTGCGCTGGTCCTGACGTTCAATGCGCAGGACGGCGGCGCCTTTTTGACGCGGAGTTTCGTTCCGGCAATGCTGTAGAGAATAGAAACAAACATGCGGCAAAAAATTGATCCCGATCAAAAAATCGTCAATGTTCCAAAATTTGAAACGAGGGCAGTCAAGCTTTTTTACGGGGGCCTCGGCGATCTGCATGATGCCGCGTTCCTGGGTTGATCTTGACCGCACACCGTCGATCCTTTGCTTTGGCAGGTATTTCAGCACATAGACGGCCTAATTGCCAGCTTTTAAACCGTGTTCGGGTTTCATCAAACCGTCACGGAACAGTTAACGTTTTGTCATAAACGCTTGCTATTTTATCCGCTGTATCTGTCGGGAACGAGCCAGAAGAAAGGCATGATTTTTCGGACAAGTCGAGCAAGCCCGATGTCTGTATCGGAACGGCCGGCCTGTTCGGTTACAAAAGGAAAAATAACTCCGGATGAAAATATTTTACGGTGTGCAAGGCACAGGCAACGGCCATATTACGCGGGCGCGCGAAATGGCCAAAGCCTTCGCGGAAGCGGGTGTTGAGGTGACTTACTTATTCAGCGGCCGGGAGGCGTCCCGCTATTTCGACATGGAGGTTTTCAACGCTTACCAGGTCAGGAAAGGGCTGACTTTTCACACCCGGAACGGCGATGTCAGTTATCTGAAGACCGCGATCGAAACGCATCCGATCCATTTCGTCAGAGACATCAAGACGCTCGATTTCAGCGATTACGATCTGGTGCTTTCCGATTTCGAGCCGGTTACTGCCTGGGCCGCTCAGTTCAGAAACAAAAAAGTCCTCGGCATCGGGCATCAGTATGCGTTCAATTATCCTATACCGCGGGAAGGCGGAGATTTCATCGCCGAAAAGGTAATGAAATATTTCGCGCCGGCGCGACAGCATATCGGTCTGCACTGGCATCATTTCGGCCAGCCGATCCTACCCCCGATCATCGCAGTGCATGAGCCGCCCGAACAATCCATAACGAACAAAATCGTCGTATACCTGCCGTTTGAGGACCCGCAGGATGTGATCAGAATGCTGAGGCCGTTCAGGGAGCATGATTTCTTCGTCTACACGCCCGTACGCTTGGTTTCGCCTTCCGAGCATATCAAGATCCGGCCCTTATCGCGCGAAGGCTTTCAAAAAGATCTGACAGACTGTGTCGGTATCCTCAGTAATGCCGGTTTCGAACTGGTCAGCGAGGCGCTGCAGCTCGGCAAGAAAATCATGGTCAAGCCGCTGCATTCGCAGATGGAGCAGATTTCAAATGCCGCAGCGCTGAAACAGCTCGGCTACGGACGGATTATGAACGAACTTGATTCGAAGGCACTCGCGCGCTGGCTGGAAAATCCGCACCGGACCCGGGTCACTTACCCAAATGTCGCCAAAATCCTGGTGCGTTGGATATTGGAGGGAATGCCGTCCATCGGCGATGATTTTATCGAGGCATCCTGGAGTAAAGTGAATGTTTTCCATTTTAATTGATATTAGGAAATAAGTGCCTATGCGACGTTAACCCGTTATTTACCGCCCAAATTTTTCAAAGATTCTACACAAGGCAGATCGCATCGTTTCAAAACCTTGGTAGCCGCCCAGGGCGACCCTTCGTAGCGGATTTCTTCCATCGATTCTCGGTCGGCTTCAGTTCGGGCGAGGAGGGAGTGGGGAGGATCTCGGCCCAGACACGATTCCCAGCTAGTTTCTTCCGCCGCTTTACGATACCTGAAGCGTTGCACCCACCACGAGGGACAACTTTTCAGGGGGCGCAAGCGGATAAAATCCTCAATCGCCGAGATGATTTCGAGGGGTGGCCGCACCGTCTACCGTATGGAAATAGGCTTTCATTCCCCGGTCCGGACTTTAACACTTACTGCGCTCAATAGAAACGCATGCGCCTCTTGCCGGACGCAGCCACGGGGTATAGGGGAAAGCATCCGGCAATGGCGCTGCTCGGCTTCACTCAATTTCTTCACAAACTTTGTTTTATCACGCCAGTTCAGAAATTAAACGGTTTAATTTTTGCCAAGCCTTCTATGCCAAATCGCTTAACGATTTAGCGGTAAAGCTAAAGTAATCGGTAGCCGGAGTATCTATTTATTATCCTTTTTATCGTTATTTTTTTCTATTGTTATTAGTGGGCATACATATAGAATGCAACCAACATCAGTTGCTCTCCATGTGTATGAGGTGAAGTCTATGTTTTGAATCCAGGAATGGATACTCTCGAATTGAAAGCGTCCCATAAATAAAAATCTGCGTAGATAGAGAGCTAAATGATTTTGGCTTAGCTAGATACTATCCAGATTTAGTCATAGATAATTCGCAACTCGCTTCCGAGGCGCCCTAATTCAAATACTGGATGATTCTTATGGGACGCTGAAATACGATAGGCCTGTTAACCTGCTTGAAAGGCCAATATCATCCTGTCAGTTATGAGTTTATCGGCTTTGCCATTCATGTGGAAAAAGCTCCGTATGAAGTAAAAAGCAGCCTCAGTTTATAAATATTTGCTTTTCGGTTTAGTTGTTGGCGGACTATTAACTGCGAGATTATTTGGCTCTTCTTGAGTTAATGACCGCATGGTAGAAGGATAACCAAAGATAGATAGCCGGTAAATACATTTTTCTTTAGGATGATATAAAAAAGGAGATATTATGAGAGCGGTAAAAAATATTATGGTTTTTGACAATGATAAATATTTTTTATTTATGCTTAAAGGTTATTGTTATGCGAATGATGTGCGGATGGTTGAGGCGGAGTTCAATATTGATGGAATTAAAGAAGTGCAAAGATGCAGTCCCGGGCTAATTTTAATTTCACTCGACTTGATCAGTTCCTTGGAAAATAAAAGCATCGAAACCGATTTATTACGGTTGGCATGCAAAGACAAAGAAATAAAAATCTATGGTCTAAATAAAAGATCCGGTAATATTGTCTCGGCTGATATTCCTGAATGGATTGACAGCTTCGTAAATAATCCCATGAATATTTCCGAAATTGACAAGCTTGTTAAATTCGTTTTTAGATATAATGGGTTACAGGATCGAAGAATACATAAAGAAAGGCGCATAATAAAAGACAGAAGGCAGGACAACATTAATAATAGCGGCTATGCTGGAAATCAAGAAATAAAAACCGGAAATCCTGATTATCCTTTTCATGAAAACGGAAAATCGCAAGACTTCTATGTCGATACCCGGAACAAATGTTTAATTCTAAAAGGCCATAAGATTGATCTGACTCCGAAGGAATTCGAACTGATTGAGTATCTATCAACTGATCCTGACCGTATTTTTACACCGGATGAAATCGTAAAACACCTTTGGCCTGAAAATCATCGAGCAACAAAATCGGATCTTTATCAATATATTCACTTGTTACGGAAAAAAATAGAAAAAGACCATAATCATCCGCAATTCATATTAAATGCCAAAGGTTTTGGATACAAGCTGAACATTTTAAGTCGGCAGAATTCAGGTGAAATTTCTGATTCACAAGGAAAAAGTACAGGAAGAGTCAAGCAAGCGGAACATTTGCCGATGGCGGCTGATTTACGCCGTAGATTTAGCGTGTTTTGACAAAGTCGGGCAATTGCAAAGAAGGCGTTTTGAATTTGGATGAATGAGGTTAATTGACGGTTAGACACGTGGTGGGCTGGCTGAATATTTAACCGATTTAAAGCAGTTTTTCCATCATACAAAGAAATGAAATGGTTCTTTTTTAAAGATGCTCATCAGTGCTGCTTTGACAGTCATACTGCGTTTCGATGGGCAATTATCCGAAATCGCTTTTGAGAATTGAGGCTTTTGCCATGCCGATTATTGCCGTCAAGATTGAGGGCGTGTCGGGTATGCCCACATGCCCTTAAATTAAACTCTCGTCGTTATACAAAAGTTCTGCAAACTCATACATTGGAGTTCAAAGCTTGCTTTGAGTGCCGTACTTAAGAGTGATCCAAAGCAAGCTTTGGACGCTTGCCAGTCTAATTATCGGGTCAGGCTATCCGAGGTGCATAACGACGAGAATTAAACCACTTCATTCTATTTCGGCAATCCATGCCAAAATAAAGAATTTATCTTACCTTAACGGCATTGCCGCCTACAAAAAGGCATCTTCAAATTTGATTGTTCATTCAGTATTGTTCGATGCTGTAATCCTCTTCTCTTGCTTCAGTCTTTGAAAAAGGCATTTCTTCTCTGCCCCTAGGAAGACTTCATTTTACTTTTCATGAAGTATTTTTAGATGTTCTTATAAATAAAATTTAATGCTGATTTTATGGAATTTTAAACTGAAGCTGAAAGATACTTTGCCTCAGGTAATAGCCAATCTGATTCATTCTTTAAGGTTGAAGAGAAAGCTAGTTCCTATCTCTGTCGGATCGATATCCGATGGAATTCGAAACTTTAATTATGGAGTAATAGCTATGAATCATTTCAATGAGAAAATATGGGTTGCAAGTGTTCTTATGGCTTTGGGCTCTACTTCCAACGCTTGGGCGGATCCTGCTAGCACAACAGATGATGTGCAAGTTGCAATTGTGGATACGGCTAGCAAAGGTCAGGGCAATGCTGCTGCGAGCGACCACAGTTCGTCCACTTCCACTACGACCAACACGGATAGCAGTCAGGACAACGATACCATTACCAAGACCGATACCCAAACCCAAACCCAAACCTACAGCGACAACGATACGGCTACAAAGACCGATACCAAAACGATTTCCAAAACAGAAACCGGCGGTATTGGCGAAGATGGCAAGGCAAAAGCTGACAATAACGGTGCCGCAGTGAACGGCAGCGGATCGGCAACTTCCAACAAAACCTATACCGGCGGCCAGGGCGAGGATGCCTATGTAAAAGCTAAAGACAATTCGGCTGCTGCGAATAACGGCAACGTAACTTCGACTGTTGCGACTTACGAGTCGGCTGTCAAGGGAGACGGCTCCGCATCGGCTAATGTTGGAAATGCCACTGCGACCTATACGGCGACCTACATAGAACAGAAGCTTTTCGGCTTCGGAAATGCCGCTTCAGGTTCCGGTGATGTTACCGTTAACAATCAAAAATTGGACGGTGTGGTAACCGGAATTGCGGCTGTCGTGCCGATTGAGGATAAATTTTCGGTTGTGGCTGCACTCGATGCTAATAAAATCAATGGTTCGGTTATAGGGAATGCGGGCATTACCCAAACTTTCCAAAATTCAGGCACCGCTTTAAACCAACAGAACATACAGGTTAGCGGTACTATCAATATTGGTGATGCAACTGCAACAGTGCCGGTACCTTAATGTTTATTGATTGTTTTAGTTAATAGATAGCCGATAGCCGGTGAATGGTGGATTGTTCACCGGCTATCGGTCGACAAGGCGCAACTGTACGAGGAGAACAACATGGAAGCGATATTCAAGAACTTCTTTTTAATGGCATTACTCATGATGGCGGGAAGTTCCACGGTAAATGCCGACTCTTTTCAAACATCGAAAAAGTTGATGCTGTTGGCTTCCGCCGAAAAAGCGTTGTCGGAAGAGTTGGATAAGGCGCGGGGCCGGGAAGGCGTGGATGTGGCAACGTTGAATCTCCAGAACGTCCAGGCTACGCTCAACAACAATCAGGCCTCCAATAATGTGAGCGGTTACAACGTGATAGCGGATGGGTCATTTGCCGGTGCCAGCGGCATTACCAGTGTGGTTCAAAATAGCGGTAATAACGTCATCATCCAAGATACCACTATTGTGAATGTAACAGTCGCACCTTAACAAAGCTATCGAATATCAATAATATGCGACGTTTTTTGGGCACATACATCCTGTTCGCTTTACCTGTATTCTGTAGCAATGCGGGTTCCCTCAATCTAAATGGCATTGCCGGCGGCGGGAATTATGAGCTGCCGGTGACGACTTTTTTAGAGCGGCGCTTCAAAACGGTTTACAAACAACAATACGATTTCAGTTGCGGTTCGGCGGCATTGGCCAGTCTGCTGACTTTTCATTATGAAGATATCGTCAGCGAACGCGATGTGTTTATCGATATGTATCTGAATGGCAATCAGGAAAAGATTCAAAAGCAGGGATTTTCGTTACTCGATATCAAACGGTTTCTGGAAAGGCGGGGGTATCGCTCCGATGGGTTCAAAATTAATCTGGCTCAATTGGTTACTGCCGATGTTCCGGCGCTTACCATCATTAATAACAACGGATACATGCATTTCGTGATTATAAAAGGCGTCACCGATCAGGAAATTCTGGTGGGAGATCCCGCGGTAGGCGTAAAAGCGATTCCTCGCGATGAGTTCGAAGCCATGTGGCAGAATCGTATTTTGTTTTTAATTTATGACAAATCGGATCTGGCTGGGAAGCATTTTCAAGATGAAGATGAGTGGGCTTTTCGGGTCAAGGCGCCTTTAGGGGCCGGTGTCGATCGAAAAAGCCTGAGCGAATTTAATTTGCTGCAACCTTACTTCAAGGATTTTTAATGCAGAGGATGCAGGGAGTGCAGAACGTGAATATCAATAAAACTTTCGTCTACCCTAAACTCATGCAGACAGTGTTGCGGATAGCGTTTTGCGGCGTCTTTGGCGCGGCAAGGCAGGTGTTAGCCAATGAAATGCCGGACATTGAAAGCCAACGATTTGTCCATTGGGAACGTGCTTCCGACAGCGAACTGGATCTGCTCAGGGGTGGGTTTATGCTTCCGAACGGGATGAGCATCGACTTTAGTATCCAGAGAATCATCTCTTTGAATAATGAAGTCATCTTATCTTCATTCTCTCAATTACCGAGCAATATCACATTAATTCAGAATGGCGACTTCTCGCAAGCACCTGCTCTCGGCATGGCCGGTTTGGGGACGGTAATTCAAAATAACTTGGATAACCAAACGATTAAGTCACTCACCAATATCGATTTAACCGTAAGTAATATTAAAAGTATGCAATTAAATTCCGGAGCCATGGTTTTTAACAGCCTTATTATGTCCAATCGGTAATGCGGGCTAAGTGAATTTTCCTCATAGGCCGCACTTGATAATTTAATTATTATTTTTTTGAGTTAAGAGCAATTAATCAATAAATCAAAAAATTCAGTGGCCGCCATTCTAATCCTATAATAAAAAGAATATATGAAGAGCAATTTTGGATATGGAAAATTTCTTCAATGCCGGATTGTTAAAGGGGTTATATTTATCTGGTGTTGTTTTTTTGCGAGCAGGAGTTATGGGGTAACAGGCAGGCAAACCGATGAATTAGCGGAATATAAAAAACTTATTGCCGAGCAGCAAAAGCAATTTGAAAGACAGCAACAAATAATTGCCGAGCAAGGCAGACAGCTGGAACTGTTAAAAAAGCGCATCGATTCTTTGGCAAGTCAATCGGGACAGAACAATCAGGGCCTCCCCGCGCAAGCATCGGGTCAGTCTCAAATGGCTTCGGCAAAAAACGATAGAGGTCCTTCATCAAAGTCGGCCCTACTTCCCTCCAAACCCGTCGGCCAGGCGCCTCCGGAAGTAAAAAAACAAAGGCCCCCCGAGATTCCCAGATTAAGCCAGACCGTTGGCGGCGTGTTGACCCGCAAAAACAACCTGGTTTTTGAGCCTTCGATTTTGTACAGCTACTACGATAATAATCGGATTTTCCTGGATGCCTATACCCTGCTTCCGGCTATTGCAATCGGCCTCATCGATGTTCGCCAAATCAAACAGCACACGCTGATGGGTAACGTCGGGCTGCGGTATGGTTTGACTGACCGGTTGGAACTTGAGCTGAGGGTTCCGTACGTATACCGTACCCAAGAGCAGCGCGCCCGGCCATTGGATCTTTCCCCGTCGGGCGTCGATAAAGTTTTCGAGACCGATGGAAGCGATATCGGCGATATTCAGTTCGCCGGCCGCTATCAGCTCAACTCGGGCTCTGACGGCTGGCCCATTTTTGTCGCCAATATGCTGGCGACGGTGCCTACCGGAAAAAGTCCTTTCGATATTCCACAAATTTATGCGACAGGGATTCCGGGCTTTAATTTTCCTGCGGAGTTGCCGACGGGGGTCGGATTTTTTAGCGCCCAGCCCAGCATTACAGCGCTTTACCCTACGGATCCCGCGGTATTCTTCGGTAATATCGGGTATATTTATAATGCGGAAACAAGCACCAATGCCGGCGATTTTGATCCGGGCGATACCCTAGGGATAAGTTTTGGCCTGGGTTTCGGTATCAATGAACGCTCCTCATTCAGTCTGGGATACTCTCACCGGCATATTTTCAATTCTTCTCTTGATGGGGTGGACATAGAAGGAAGTGCAGTCGATATCGGGCAACTTTTGGTAGGTTACTCCTATAAATATTCCAAAAGAACCACATTCAACTTATCTTTATCTTTAGGCGCCACAACCGATGCGCCGGATGTTACGCTTGAATACCGGATGCCTATGACTTTCGATGTGGCTAATCTATTTAAATAGTCTGTTTTGCCCTTTCTGCGGCAGAATCCGGAGGCAATGTCATTAAGTTAAGCCATCATCCCGGCATTCTTTGCCGGGATGACGAACTTTTTGTCTTAACTTAGAATTTGGGCGGAAATAACTTCGCGGTTTTAATGTGTTCGCATCGCGTACATTTTCAGCGCGTACGCGTTCACTTCCCCCTTTTTCAAAGGGGGAGGTGGGCGTTTATTTCAGCCCATCTTCAGCCTATTAATTTCGGGAAATTATTTGGAGTCAAACCCTTAACGGCAGCGGCGCCAAAGATGGCAGTTTGGGGAAAAATAAATTTTTTGACGAAATTCTAACTTTCGAATGAGAGTTTCCGTTCAAAGACCGCTTGCCAGTCTTGGGTAAAACGATTCACCGCCGGTTGCACGGCCGGATGCGCAAACAGTTCGGCCGCGATGGCGGGCGGCAGCGTGATCGCGCCGACGCCGGCCTTCAACACTTCCAGTACCTGCTGCGTATTCTTGAAGCTGGCCGGCAGCAGCTTGCTGCCGAGCCGGTGCCGGTCGAGCAGCGACTGCAAATCGGCGACGACGCCCGTGCCGTTTGCACCCAGCGCATCGATCCGATTCACATAAGGCGCCAGATAATCGGCGCCGCACAAGGCGGCCAGAAATCCTTGCTGGACGCTGTAGATCGCGGTCGCCAAAACCGGGATGTTGTGTGTCTTCATCCGTTTGATCGCGATGAGCCCGACTTCGGTCGCCGGCACCTTCACGACGATCCGATAAGGCAGTTCCTGGAGGTGTAAAGCTTCCCGGACCATCGAGTCGGCGTTTTCGCCGACGACCTGCACATGAATCACCGCCTTGTCTCCCAGGATTTCGGCGACTTTCGGCAGCAATTCGGCCAGCCCGATGTCCGATCCGGCCAGAATGGAAGGATTGGTGGTAATGCCGTGCACCGGCAGGCTGGCACCGAAGCGCGCGATCTGGCCGAAGTCGGCGGTATCGAGATACAACTCAAACATTAAAATGTCCTGATCAAAATAAACGGAATTTTAACGGAGCTGCAAGCTTCGGCAAAGCCTGTTCGATGATGCGCGCTCTCCGGGCGGGAGTTGGCGTCTCGAGCCTTGCTGGTATATTGTCCCGGTATAGGGTCAATGTCGTTAAGTTAAGATATTGCGTAGGCCGGATAAGCGAAGCGCACTTTTGTGCCCTCTGGGTATCCGGCAATTGCGTGGTGGATGTGCTTCGCTTATCCACCCTACGAGCCATTAACTTAACAGCATTGGATATATGGTTCGGGCTTGGATTCGGTGCAGTCAATTACCTCAGGAGGGCTTCAAATGAAAATTCTCGTTACCGGCGGTACCGGTTTTATCGGCAAGGCCCTGGTCAAAGCCCTGATCGGAGAAGGCCATTGGGTGACCGTATTGAGCCGCAGCCCCGAGAACGTCGAACGGATTTTTGGTCCGGAAGTGATAGGGCTCGGCCATTTGAGCTTTTTGCAGCCCGACGCGTCGTTCGATGTGATCGTGAATCTGGCCGGCGCGCCGATTTTCGACGCGCGCTGGAGCGAAGCGCGCAAACGGCTGATCCGGGAAAGCCGGATCGGCTTGACCGAACAACTGGTCGCCTGCATCGAGCGGATGACCGTCAGGCCGAAGCTGCTGATCAACGGCTCGGCGGTCGGTTATTACGGCGATCAGGGCGATCAGATACTCACCGAAGCGTCCTCCGTCCGGCCCGATTTTTCGCACCGGCTATGCGCGGACTGGGAACAGGCGGCGAGCCGGGCGGCCGAGTTCGGCGTCCGGGTCTGCCTGATGCGGAGCGGGCTGGTGATTGCCGGTGACGGCGGCTTATTGCAACGGATGCTGTTGCCGTTCCGCCTCGGCATTGGCGGGCGGCTCGGCAGCGGTCGGCAGTGGATGTCCTGGATCCATCGGGAAGACTGGATCCGGATCGCGCAGACGATGATCGCCGATGAAACGATGCAGGGTCCCTACAATGCGACTGCGCCGAATCCGGTCACGAACCGGCAGTTTACCTCTACACTGGCGCGCTGCCTGCACCGTCCGGCGCTGTTTCCGGTGCCTGCCTTCGTGTTGAAAACGCTGTTCGGCGAAATGTCCGAGCTGGTATTGGGCAGCCAGCGGGTGTTGCCCGAACGGTTGATGATGCACGGCTTTATGTTTCGCCATCCGGATCTGGAAGGCGCCTTGCAGGCGGCGCTGGCGACGAAATCGGGAAGTTTTGAAACATAAAAATATAGGTATCTAAATTTGATTTAACGTTTTTAGGATTAAGGGCCGTAGGATGTGCTGAACGAAGTGAAGCGCATCGTTCGCGTGAGAAGAGTTCCCTCGATCGGTGCGCCTCGTGCCTCGGCACATCCTACACTTGGCGCATCTTACGGGTTAATAAAAATTGATCGAAGCTGATCGGCCACTTCCTGCCCGTCAATGTTTATTTGCGAGTGTCTGCTATAGGTCTGAAATTGCTCGCTCAGCGCTCCTGTTCAGCGGCGGGCCACATAGTGGATCGTCCGCTGCAACCGATTATTAGACCGCCCGCATCTCTCATCCACGGCGCGCCGCCTCGATAGTGGATATGTCAATCTTCCGCATCGTCATCATCGCATCGAACGCGCGCTTGGCGGCAGCGGGATCGGGATCGGTGATCGCTTCCGTGAGGGCCAACGGCGTGATCTGCCACGACAATCCCCATTTGTCCTTGCACCAGCCGCAGGCGCTCTCTTCTCCGCCATTGCGGACGATCGCATTCCAGTAGCGATCCGTTTCGGCCTGGTCGGCGGTTGCGACCTGAAACGAGAACGCTTCGTTGTGCCTGAACGCGGGCCCTCCGTTGAGCCCGAGGCACGGAATGCCCATCACGGTGAAGAAAACCGTCAACACATCCCCTTGCTTGCCGGACGGAAAGTCCCCCGGTGCGCGGTGCACAGCGTCGACGGAAGAGTCTGGAAAGGTAGCGGCGTAAAACCGAGCCGCATCCTCGGCGCATCCGTCATACCAGAGGCAAACCGTGTTCTTTGCTATCTTTGTCATGTCGTTTCTCCATCGAGTCCGCGTAGGTCCGATTAGCGCAGCGTAATCGGACGCATGTCATTCATCGCCGTCCACCACGCAATTGACATCGCCGCACTATTTCGCGCAGCAAATTGATCTCGCGAATAAGCAGATCATTTTGATGCCCCCGCAGCAGGTTTACCGTAAAGAACCATGTTCCTCCTGGGATAAATGCGCGTCTATAGTTTGGCATACCCCTTGCGTGTTTTAGAAAACCTCAATGAAAACGCTTGCTCAACCGCATGCGTCCGATTACGCTGCGCTAATCGGACCTACGCGGGCTTTTCGATGACTTGTAAGGTCAAGCTCGGATTTTTACACATTAAAGTCCTTGCTTCCCGCTCTGCTGCATCGAGTCTATGAGTTATTGGAAAACTCATGCTCCAAGAGTTTCGCATGCGCCGCGGCCAGGCGTGCGATCGGGATGCGCGGCGCCGAGCACGACACATAATCCAGCTTGATATGGTGGCAGAAGCGGATCGACTGCGGATGGCCGCCCTGTTCGCCGCAGATGCCGATCTTCAGGCCGGGGCGGGTGCGGCGGCCGAATTCTGCGGTCATCTTCATCAACTGCCCAACGCCCTTGACGTCGAGCACTTCGAACGGATTGTCTTCGAGCAGGCCGGCCTCGTTATACAGCGGCAGAAACTTGTTCTCCGCATCCTCCCGCGAGAACGAGAAGGTCGCCTGCGTCAGGTCGTTGGTGCCGAACGAAAAAAACTCGGCCAGTTCGGCCAGCTGGCCGGCGCGGGTACAGGCGCGGACCGTCTCGATCATCGTGCCGAACTTGAAGTCCAGCGTCAGGCCGTAGCGGGTTTCGGTTTCCTGCCGGACTTCGGCGACATATTCCTTGACCCGCTTGAGCTCCTCGGCGGTGATCACCTGCGGGACCATGATTTCCGGCGCGATCTTCAGGCCCTGCTGTGCGCAGAGCGCGGCGGCTTCCAGCACGGAGCGGATCTGCATCTTGTAGATTTCCGGGTACGACATGCCCAGGCGGACGCCGCGGTGTCCCAGCATCGGATTCACTTCGTACAGATCGCGGACTTTCATCAGCATCAGTTCTTTTTTCGCGATTGCCTTGCTGATCACCTCTTCGTTCAACAGATCGAACGGGGCGGGCAGCGTCGTCAGGTGTCCGGACAGTGTTTCCAGCGTGACGCGCTGGCCCTTGATCATCGTTTCGTACTTTTTCAGGGCCTGGATTTCGTCTTCCAGCTGATGTTCGCTGGGCAGAAATTCATGCATCGGCGGATCGAGCAGCCGTACGGTGACAGGGTACGGGGCCATCGCGGTAAACAATTTTACGAAGTCTTCGCGCTGGATCGGGAACAGTTTTTCGAGCGCCGCGGAACGGCTTTCCGGGTCCTCGGCGAGAATCATGTCGACTACCAGCGGCAGACGCTCCTTCGCGTTGAACATCCGCTCGGTGCGGCACAGGCCGATACCGACCGCCCCGTAGGCGAGCGCCTTCTTTGCACCTTCGGGCGTATCCGCATTCGCATGCACCTTGAGCTCCGCGTAGCCGTCGGCCCACGCGAGCAGCGTTTGCAACTCATCCGAAACGGTCGGCGCCACGGTCGGAATTTCACCCAGATAGATCAGCCCGGTGCCGCCGTCGATCGTGATGATGTCACCTTCATGGATCAGCACGTCGCCGACCTGCGCGCGGCGCGCCCTGACGTCGACCCGGATGTCCTCGGCGCCCGCAACACAGGCCTTGCCCATCCCGCGCGCCACGACCGCCGCGTGCGAGGTTTTGCCGCCGCGGCTGGTCAGAATGCCCTCTGCGGCGAAGAAGCCGTGGATGTCTTCCGGCTTGGTTTCCTCGCGAAGCAGGATCACCGCTTCGCCGGCCTTGCCCATCATCGCTGCGGTATCCGCGTCGAAAACGCATTTGCCGCAGGCGGCGCCGGGGGAGGCCGGAAGGCCCTGTGCGAGCGGCGGAACCTTGTTGTGCGGGTCGAGCTGGGGATGCAATAGTTGTTCGAGCATTTCCGGATTGATCCTGAGCAGCGCCCGTTCCTTGCTGATCAGGCTTTCCTTGACCATCTCGACCGACGTTCGGACCATCGCGGCCGCGTTCATTTTCGCGTTGCGCGTCTGCAGGCAGTACAGTACCCCGCGTTCGATCGTGTATTCGAAATCCTGCGCTTCGCGGTAATGCTGTTCGAGCTTGTCGCGCAGCTCGGACAGCTGGCGGTACAGGTCGGGCATTTCCCTGGCCAGTTCCTGCACCGGCTTCGGCGTCCGGATGCCCGCGACCACGTCCTCGCCCTGCGCATTGACCAGATATTCGCCGTACATTTCGTTCGCGCCGGTGCCGGGGTTCCGGGTAAAGCCGACCCCGGTCGCGCAGTCGTTCCCCATATTGCCGAATACCATCGTGACGATATTGGCCGCGGTGCCGTTGGCCATCTTTTCGGTCACGTGAAACTCGCGCCGGTAGTCGACCGCGCGCCGGCCCATCCAGGAATCGAACACCGCCTTGATCGCCAGCTCCAGCTGTTCGTAGACGTCTTCGGGAAAAGGACGGCCGGTTTCTTCCCTGACCACCTGCAGGAACAACTCACTGATCTCCTTCAGATGATCCGCATCGAGCGCGACATCGGCCTTGATGCCCGCCTGTCTTTTGACCTCTTCGAAATGTGCGTCGAATTTTTCGTCCGGAATGCCGAGCGCGACCTTGCCGAACAGTTGAATGAAGCGGCGGTAGGCGTCGTAGCCGAAGCGGGGATCGCCGGTCGCTTCGATCAGGCCCTGCAGGGTTTCCCGGTTCAGTCCGAGGTTCAGGATCGTGTCCATCATGCCCGGCATCGAAATCGCCGAGCCCGAACGCACCGAAACCAGCAAGGGCCGGCTTTTACCGCCGAAGGTTTTGCCGGTCGTCCGTTCTATCTCCTGCATGTGGCGCCTGACGTCGTCCATCAGCCCGTCCGGCAGACGGTGATGCCCAAGGTAATCGAGGCAGGCCTCGGTCGAGATCACGAAGCCGGGCGGTACGTTTAGGCCGATCTGGGTCATTTCGCACAGGTTCGCGCCCTTGCCGCCGAGCAGCGCCTTGTTTTTGCCGTCGCCTTGTTGGAAAGAAAAGATGTATTGTGTCGTCATGCTGGTTCCCCCTGTAGCCATAAGCGGACAAATGGCCGAATTCCATCGTCTGCGGCGTTCTTGCGCCCATTGATTATATAGGTTAGGTGTTAAACGGATGCTCCTACCCGTATCTAGCTAAAAACGTAATGGTGTGACTTGGCCCGTCGCCAAAAAATTCCGGTAGTCGGCCAGCACCCGGGCGTGATCAAACGCCAGCAGTTCGGGCAGTGTCGCAAACGTGAAAATGCCGCAGTTCTTCGCATCATCGGCCGCAACCGGCATTCCATGCGCCTCGGCCACATAGCAGGCGGTCACCGTATGGCCGCGGGCATCGCGCTTCGGGTCCGAATAAATGCCGAGCAGCGCGGTCAGACGCACGTCGAGCCCGACTTCTTCTTTCGCTTCGCGGATCGCCGCCTGTTCGACCTTTTCGCCGACATCCACGAAGCCGCCCGGTATCGCCCAGCCGTAGGGCGGAAAAGCGCGCTCGATCAGGATGAAGGGCCGTTCGGGCAGGTCGATCAGTTCGATGATCGTGTCGGCGGCAAGCAGGGGAGTGATAGGTTTGGCCATGGCTGATCGGATAGTTTTTCTGTGATGGCAATGATTGTAAACCGGCTTGTCCGGTTTCGGAAAGATAGACAAAGCATTCTCTCTGTCAGAGAAATTACTCTCTAAATTTATCTCAAACGCAAACCGCAAAATTTATTGCTCGAAAAATAAAAATAGTATCCAGCAATTAAAATCGGATCAAAAACCATTCTCGAGGGTGTGAAAAATAAGTAATTTACTTAGACAAAGCGAGCATGAAACGCTAATAATTTACAAAATCTACAAGCGCTGGTGTTCGGGTTTTACGAGAGAGTTGCTTGGTGATTTTCCGTTCGTATTGGGGCATCGTCAATCAATTTTTACATCGAGTTACAGGAGTGCCAATGCGTACTTTTATCAGCGGAGAGATTTTTTGGTTCCTATGTAGATTGATAATGCTATTGAGCATGCGCTCGGTCAAAATACAATTTTTCAGGTAAAGTTGTCCTTCGTAAGAGACTTCTTCGATATCCATGCCAACCTCTAACTGCGTCCAAGATAACTCAATGATGGGACGGTCGTTAGTGAATTGAGAGTTTTTATCCAAATGCTGTAAAAACTCTTCAACAACCTCAGGATCATAATATTTTATTTTTTGCTGAAGCAGATATTTGCGTACCTCCATGACCGACATCGGCTGGCCTGTGACGTTTCCCTCCAAATAAGTGATGTAATCTCTGATGACTGCCAATATTCTTGAGCCCAGCGGAATCTGATTGCCTTTTAGCCCTTCGGGTACTCCCGAGCCATCGTAATGTTCATACTGGTAGTGAATCAGATTAATGGCGGGTTCAAGTTGCGTTAAGCCTTTTAATAACACTCCAGTTTCTTGGGCATGTCTTAAATAGCGGGGGAGTTGTTCCCGATTCAGGCTGTTAAGCGGTTTTTCCAATATCTCATCGGATAGAGTCATTTTACCCAACTGCAAAAGTAAACCCGCAAATACCAGTTGTTTGTTTTCAGCCTCATTCATGCCCATTCGTTTACCGATGGCATAGGCATTATCCGCTATATATTTCGAATGTCCGCTTTTAATGCCGGGGCGCATTTCAATGATTCGTGAAAATGCGCGGATGGAATCAGTAAACTGCTTTTTTAAATTTGCATTGGCTTCGTCAAGATGCAGCATGGCATTATTGAGCAAAGCAGTTCGTTGCTCAACCTTTTCCTCCAACTGTTCGTTGAGTTCCTTTAAGGCCATATTCTGCTGGTAAACAATCTCGGATAATCGATCCCGCTCTTCTCTTATATATTTTTGTTCCAGAGTATTCCGGACCAGTAATTTAAGTTCTTCATCATTCCAGGGCTTATTGCAATAATTCGAAATCCGGCCGTTATTGATCGCGTCGATGGTCGACTGCAAATCGGCATAGCCCGTCAATAAAATGCGGATTGTCTTTGGCCATTGCTCTACGACTCGGGTAAAAAATTCGGCACCGTTCATTGCGGGCATCCGCATATCGGAGATGATCAAATCCACTGGATTTTGGCGCAAGATCTCCAGTCCGGCCGGGCCGCTTTCTGCAAAGTAAGTCACATACTGTTCATTGTGGAATAGGCGGCGTAGGGCTTTCAGCACATTCGCTTCGTCATCGACGAATAAGATTGAGGCAGGGCTATCCTGTGCGGTGCTTGGTAAATCAGCTAGCATATTTTTTCCACTGCCGTATTAATCGAAATCACTGGCATCTTGCACATTTTCGACAAGTGCTCCTGCGACAGGCAAGGCAATCCGGAATGTAGTTCCTTGGCCTAACTGGCTGCAAACGTGAATTTCCCCTTGATGTTTTTTGACGATGGAATAAGAAACGGAAAGCCCGAGCCCGGTGCCTTTGCCGACCGGTTTGGTGGTAAAAAACGGATCGAATATTTTATTTTGATGCTCGGGGGCTATGCCTTGGCCCGTATCGCTGATTTCTATCCAAACCTGATCATTCTCCGTTCCGGTACGCAGGGTAATGGTGCCTTCATGTTCGATAGCGTGCGCCGCATTGACCAGTAAATTCATAAATACCTGATTAAGCTGATGCGGCAAGCATCTAACCTCGGGCAGATCGCCAAATTCCTTGACAACCTTGGCTTTGTACTTAATTTCATTATTAACGATATTGAGAGTGCTGTTCAACCCGGCATGCAAATTCGTCCATTGCCAGTCATCCTCGCCGCCGAAGCGAGAAAAATCTTTGAGATCTTGAACGATTTTTTTCACCCGGGTAGCGCCTTCCTGGGATTCTTCCAATAAATCGAGGACATCGTTTTTTAAAAAATCGAAATCGATTTGTTGTTTGAAAGCACTAATTTGCGCGAACTGTTCGGAATTGTCGGGAAAGGCTTCCGCCTTTTCATAAAAGGCCACCAGTGTTAGCAAGTCATTGACATAAGTTTGTAAGGACGTCAGGTTGGAATTGATATAGCCAATGGGGTTGTTAATTTCATGCGCGACGCCCGCAGCCAATTGGCCGACCGAAGCCAGCTTTTCCGACTGTACCAGTTTTTCTTGGACTTCCTGGAGTTGCTTCAGCGCGGCTTGTGTTTCCCTGTTTTGCTTTTTCAATAATTCCGTGGCTTGTTGGTATTGGGTGATATCCACGGTAATGCCGTCGATGCGCGCCGACATATCCTGACTTTTCGGAATATAACGCATATGGGTGGACAGCCAGCGTAATTGATTAGTGGAGTGAACGATTCGATAGGTTATCTTTTGTACTTTTGTGTTTTTTAACTGTTCCAGGCAGTTTTTGACATTTTTGCGATCATCGGAATAAATGATATCCCACCATAAAGTGGGGCGTGCGAAGAAATCGGCGGCCGGGTAGCCAAAAATTTCGTTTGCTACCTGATTGAGATAAAGAGGCGTAAAAGTGTCGGGCATAATTGACCAGACGACGCTATCCAGCGAATTAAGCGTATCATGCAAACGTTTTTCCGAATGTTCCAGACACTGGCGGGTGGTTTCTAATTGCTGATTTAATTGCAAGTAATGGTTGTTAAGTACTGTGGACTGTTCAAGGCGCTCCTGTTTTTCACGATGTAGCCTGGCATTGTCGATAACCAAAGAAATTAAATTAACCAAGACAAGTCCGAGTTCCAGGTCACTCTCGGTATAGCGTGTCTGGCCATGGAGTTTATTGACGCTCAGTGCGCCGATAATCGTGTCATCCAACCGTAAGGGCCAGCAAAGTGCCGATAAGGGGAGGAAGGCCCGTTTTGCACGAGAGGCTTGATTGAAACGCGGATCATCCGAGATATCTCCTTGAAGAACGACGGGTTTGCCGCTTTCTGCTACCCACCCGATAATTCCGCTACCGGGAGCTATGACACTGCCTAAACATTCTGCCGGCAAACCGATACTGGCTACAATGCAAAGCTTGCTGTCCGGCTCCCCTTGATATAGAGCTAATGAGCCGGTGTCGGCTTTGAAGCCCTGTACGATATGCCGTAGTATTCGCTCGAATATTTCATGAGTGGTATTTTGCAGAAGGTCGGCTTGCCCCAGTCGGTATAAGTCGTGTATCCAGTTTAATTGCGGGGCTTCAATTAATGTCATTAGTTCTCCTTTACCTAAAATAAAGTAATAATCTGATTGGCAAACTGTAATCCGCTCTCAGTGCAACGTGCCGATTGTTCGGCCGAAATATTAAGAGTGTCGCGCGCAATGTGCATGGTGTCGTCTACCTCCGAGGTTGACTCATCGGCTTGTTTGGCTTTAGAGATTAACGTATCAGCAGTATAGACCAGTAGTCCTAGAGATTTGCCGGTATCGGGTCGAGGAGGATTTTTATGCTGTTCGATGGCTTCTTGAATCGAGAGAGGAAAATTCCAGTGATGCGCGGCTTTACCGCCAATTTCTAAGTTGTCAAAGCCTAAGATACGCCGTTCCGTTTCCAATAGAGAGAGCGAGTTTTCCTGTTGAATCCTGGTAAATTCATCAGGAAAAAGCGCTACGATTACCAGGCGTCCGATGTCGTGCAATAGCCCTGACGTGAAGGCAAGATCCGGATTAAGCCCGGAACAGATGGCAAGTTGCCGGCTGCATTCGGCAACGGCCATACTGTGGTGATAAAACTGGCGATAATCAAAATCCTTATGCCATGCCGGCAATAATTTTGAAAAGCAGATGCTAACCAGCATATCTCTTATTCGATTCAGGCCCAGTAATACAATGGCTTCCCGTAATGATCCTATCTCTCTGGACATGCCGTAAAAAGGCGAATTGGCGATACGTAAAATCCGTACCGTCATGGAAGGATCCTGGCCTATTTTATCGACCAATTTAGCCAGGTTGTGTTTGTCATTCAAATAGTGCAAGGCTTCCGTCAGCAATGCAGGCATTGAGGGCAAATCCGCTAAACAAGCGAATTTATTTGTTAAGTGAGGCATGTAGGGCATTCCTTTTTCGGTGACAAGACAATAATAATTCCCTGCGATTGGCTAACTCTTCCCATGCTGCTTACCAATACATGCGCAGCATTTTCCCCACCGAAGGTAATCATACCCCCCTCTAGCTGAGTAAAGTCGTTAAAATCGGCTTGTTGTAAAAGTTGTAAAAGAGAATCGGGTAAAACATCGGTTGCCAAAGAGCCCAGTAAACAGGCGCATGTAGGCTGGCAAAGTATCGCCTCAGCCTGGCGGTTTGATGATACTATCATGCCGTCTGTATCAATACCAATGATACCCACCGGCAAATGCTCAAGAATTTCCTGAGAAATTTGCAACAAACTGAGGCTATGGGTAATTTCGCGGGTTTTTTCAATCACTTTTTGCTCAAGATTCTGGTTGAGTAAGGACAGTTCGTGATTGGCAAGTTGGAGCTCTCGGCTTAATCGCAAATTTTCGTGCTCCATTTCATGGAGCTGAAATGCTTCGCGGATATTTTCACGAAGCAAATCATCATCCCAAGGTTTAGTTAAAAATTTATAGATGGCTCCTTCATTGATGGCGTTAGTAACTGATTCGAGCTCGGTATAACCGGACAAGACAATCCGCAAGGTCTTGGGATAAAGGATTTTAACCTTACGTAGAAATTCTACTCCGGTCATATGCGGCATACGTTGATCCGAGATGATAACGCCCACTTCTTGCTTTTCCAGTAAACCCAATCCCGCTTCGCCGCTATTGGCGACCAGAATGGTGTAGCCGTCACGGCGCAATGTTCGTTTAAGCGCATTGGTGATATTCACTTCATCATCGACCAACAGGAGGGTACGAGAATTTTGTGGTGCTTCTTCAATCATGGGTTGATACTAGAAAGTGGCGGCGGTATCTAAGATATGGCACTTGGGCATCCTTTGGTAGCATGTAGGCGGCCGACGGATCGGGCGCCGCTGTGGTACGGCGGGTTTTCAAGGCGGCGGAGGCTGGGCCGGGAAAAAATGGACGCCGGCAAATGCGGGGCCGGGCGAAGACGGCAAAAGGATTGCCCCGTGCTGCTCGACCGGGTTTGGGGGCCGGCAGCCGGTTTTAGGCGCTTAGTTTAGGAGTAAGACAGTTAAGATACAATAGCGGTGCGAAATTTGCCGTATTGTGGCCGCCATCCGTGCAGGGATGGCGAAGGTTCTCTGTTTCCCGAGCGGAAGTTGAAGAAAATCATCAAATTGAAGAAATTCCTAGAGGCTATGCCGGGGACTAATTCGAATTGGCCTTGTCGTGCCCGAACAGGTTCCATTGCCCCCGGCAAAGGGGGTTGGTTGCAGTATCAAAGCGATAGGCTATACTTCCTTCGCGCAAAATCCAAGCTTGCCATCGGCCATCTTTTTGCCCAGAATGGGCGGCTGGGTCTTTTCCATTTTCCAGATCGAGGTAATAAATGCCATCCTCCCGTATTCTGCTCGTTGACGACGACAGATTGATTATCGCTACCTTGGCAAAAGACCTGCGCAATGCGGGCTATCAAGTCGAGACGGCGGATTGCGGGGAAGCGGCACTGGAACTGGCCGGGCGAGGAAGTTTCGACTTGGCCGTGCTGGACATCCGCATGCCGGGTATGTCGGGGATCGAGATGGCGAGGGTGCTGCGCGAGCACCACGGAATCGCGGCATTGTTTCTCTCTGCCTTTTCGGATAGGGATCTTGTACGACAGGCCGTAGCGGAAGGTGCGCTGGGCTATGTGACCAAACCGGCCGACAGTCCCCAACTCATTCCCGCCATCGAAACCGCTATTGCCCGCTCGCGCGATTTGACTGCATTGAGAGAAACCCAAAGGAACTTGGAGCGCGCCCTGGCCGCCGGACGCAAAACCAGCATGGCCGTGGGCATTTTGATGGAACGGCGCGGTTTGAGCGAACAGGCGGCATTCGAGGCGCTGCGCGGCGGCGCCCGAAAACACCAATCCAAGCTGGAGGATTATTCGCATGATCTGGTGGCGGCCGCCCAACGGCTTAACCGGGATTAGCGGCAGTGACTTTACAACGGCATGCAAACCCTCAACGGCGAACCGGTTTCTTTTCCGGCTATATCTCCATCCGGCTCCCGAGAACGTAAAAAAGTCCAACTGAGCCTGCTCGCCTCGTTAGCCTTTTTTCTCTGTTTAGCGAACTTTGCCAAGGTGCAACTGGCAAAGGTCGAAGCCTTCCTGCCCGTTTGCCAGACCGCCCTTATCGTCATCGAACTGATCACAGCGGTCCTGCTGTTCGGTCAGTTCCGCATCCAACGTGCCAGGTCGCTGCTCATACTGACCGGCGGTTACCTGTTCAGCGCGGCGATGGCCGTTGTTCATCTGCTAAGCTTCCCGAACTTGTTCGGACTGGCCGGACTCGCGGGCGTAGGGCAGCAAACCGCGGCCTGGCTCTATTTCTTATGGCATGGCGGATTTTCGGCCTTTATCATCGGCTACGCGCGGCTACGAAGCAGCAAGCACGATGCCCTGTCCGAAGGTTCCGCGATAGTCTATAACCTGTGTACAGTTACGGTTACGGTGGCCGTCCTGGTAATTGGCTTCGCATTATTGACGACAAAAGGTCACGACTTATTGCCCGTCATCATGCGGGGAAATTTGGATGCACCGGCGAAATTTTTCGTCGCTCTGGCCACTTGGCTGTTAAATTTCGCCGCGTTGCTCACGCTGTGCTCAGGACGTCCGCAAACCGTATTGGATTTATGGCTCATGTGGGTAGTCTGCGCCTGGCTGTTCGATACGGCCCTGGCTTCCGTTCTGAACCACGGCCGTTACGATGTCGGCTGGTATGCGGGGCGGATTTACGGACTGGCCGCGGCCGGCTATGTTCTCGTGCAATTATTGCTCGAACAAAGCAGGTGGTATACGCAACTGGCAAGGCTGCATGACCGACGAATTGCCGAAAACGCGCATCGGCTCGATTTGGCGGACCGAAGGCTGGCTTTGGCCCAACGCACTGTGGCCACCGGATTTTGGGACTGGGACCTGGCCAGCGGCAAAGTGACATGGTCTTCAGAGCTATTCCGGCTGTTCGGCCTCGATGCCGCCGCCGCTGTAGCGAGCTTCGAGACTTGGCGCAGCATCATCCACCCCGAGGATTTGTCGGGAGCGAAGGCGCGAATCGACGAGGCTGTCCGGACGCGGCAGCCCTTGTTCAGCCGCTACCGCGTCATCCATCCCGGCGGGGAAGTGCGCTGGATCGAGGCCTTGGGAGAGTCCTTTCATGACGGACACGGCCAGGGCCTGCGCATGTCGGGTATCTGTATCGATGTGACCGGACGCATGCGGACGGAAGAAGCCTTGCGCGAGAGCGAAGCCCGCTACCGAACCTTGTTGCGGCAGGCGCCCGACGGCATCTTTGTCGCCGATGCCGACGGCCGGTATCAGATTGTCAATGAGATGGGGGGGCAGATGCTGGGCTATTCGCACGAGGAATTCCTGGGCATGAGCTTTCCCGACATCCTTGCACCGGAAGAACTCTCCCGCTTTCAGGACCATCTGCAACTCTACCGGGATACCTCGATCGGACACACGATTTCCAGCGAATGGTGTTTTCGCCGCAAGGATGGTTCGGTATTCGTCGGCGAAGTCATGGGCCGCAGATTGTCCGATGGCCGCTTGCAGGCCATTCTGCGCGACGTCACACAACGCCGGCAGAGCGAACGGCAACTGCGGCTTCAGGCGGAAATTCTGTCCAGAATCGGTGACGGTGTGAATCTTGTTTCCTGCGCCGATGGCTGCATCGTTTATGTCAATGCCGCTTTCGAGGCGTTATTCGGCTATGAGGCGGGCGAACTGCTGGGACGGCCTGCCGCTATCCTCGACGCTGCCGACGCGAGCTTGTCCGAAGCCCGCGCACGGACGATTATCGACAGCCTGCGCGCGGAAGGCTGCTGGCAAGGCGATGTATTGAACCGCCGCAAAGACGGAAGCTGTTTTTGGAGCAACGCCAGCATCACGACCCGCGATTTTCCGGGCTGGGGCGCCGTTTGGCTATCCGTGCAGCGGGACATTACCCCGCGTAAACAATTCGAGGCGGCCTTGGCAGAGCGGGACAATCTTCTGCGCATCATTAGCGACAATGTCGAAGAGCATATTTGGATCATGGATCGCCAGCATCGCATCCAGTTTGCGAATCCCCCGATGATGGACATTGAGCGAGCGGACGGGCAATTCTTTGGGCCGGATGTCTGCAATCTGCTGGGACGGACCGAATTGGAAATCTTCGGCGACAATAGCGAGTCTCGGGACCTGTACCAGTCCAATGAGAAAGTGATGAGTACGGGCTTGGCGGCCATTACGGAAGAATGCATTCCTACGCGCAGAGGATTGCGTAATATGCTGGCCTCGCGTTACCCGTTTCGTAACGGTGCCGGAGAAGTCAATGGCCTGGTCGGTGTGGCCCGCGATATCACCGAACGCAAGGAGGCGGAAACCGCGCGCCTGATCGCCGTGGAACGCCAACGCGATACCTTGGTGCGCGAGGTCCACCACCGCATTAAAAACCATTTGCAGGGCGTAATCGGTTTGCTGCGTAATGCGATTACGGTTAACCCGGGCGTTGCGGATCCCTTGGAGGCGACGATTGCCCGCATTCGTACCATTGCCGAGGTTTATGGTTTACAAAGCCATCCGGGAGAAAGCCAAATCCGGCTTAACGCTTTGACTCGGAAAGCGATTGCCGGCTCCGACAGTACGGCCGTATTCGAGGCGGTCGCCAATACCGGGGAATTTCCGTTGCTCCAGGAAGACACCGTCCTCTTGGCATTGATGATCAACGAATTGGTTACCAATGCCGGCAAGCATCGGGTTGCTCCAAGTTCGGACCGGCCGGTAACTGTGCGCCTGGAAGAGGATGCGCAAGGCGCGCGCATCGAGATTGCCGGCGGCCCGGCCCGCTTGCCGCAAGGTTTCGATTACGCAAAACGCCAGGGGTTCGGCACGGGGCTGGAACTGGTAGCGGCTTTGCTGCCGGAGAAAAGGATGCGCTTAACCTATCGGCAAACCGGCGACAAGGTCGTTGCGTCGCTGGAGTTACGCCCCGCCAGCCCCCTTCCGCCCGACGCTCCGATTGAGAGATGATGCCGGAACAAATGTACAGCCGGTTAAGCGAAAGCCCTGCTGCTCGAATATCCCTTCATTCTGTCAATGTTAGCGTATAGCTTGCGGAATTTGGCCGTTGTATCCCTTAAAAAGCCGAACTGCGATATAAAAATCACACCCGCCGCGGTCGAGTGCCGCATGAGCTCATCATCCTCAGAGGATGTCCGCGTGAGCCGCCGGTCAATTTTCCGTCCCCTTATTTCTATCGGCGCTGCCGACCTTTTGGGCGCGCAGCAGGGACTCGAATTCTGACGCCGGCATGGGTTTGGCGAAGTAGTATCCCTGTACCGCGTCACAGCCGTGTTGCAGCAGGAAAGCGAGCTGGGCCTCGGTTTCCACGCCCTCTGCGATAACGTTGAGTCCCAGGCTATGACCCATGGCGATGGTGGCTGCAGCGATGGCGCCATCCTTCGGCTCCGAGACATTGCGTATGTCGCGTACGAAAGTGCGGTCGATTTTTAACCGGTCCATCGGCATGTGCTTAAGCTGGCCTAAGGACGAATAACCCGTACCGAAATCGTCCAATGCCAGCGCGATTCCTAACGTGCGAAGCTCGTGGAGACGGCGGGCGGCGCTTTCCGGGGAAGCGGCCAGCGCGGTTTCCGTTATCTCCAGTTCCAATTTTTCCGGCGGATAGAGAGTGATGGCAAGCGTCTTTTTGACAGTGTCGGTAAATTCCTCGCGCTGTAGCTGGCGCGCCGATACATTTACCGCAAGGCGCGGCAACGGTACGCCTTCGCGTAGCCACCGGTTTCCCTGCAGGCAGGTTTGTTCGAGCACCCATTTACCGATAGCGCAAATTTGGCCGGTGGTTTCGGCCAAGGGAATAAACGTGGACGGTGAAATCAAGCCTTTTTTGGGGTGCTTCCAGCGCAGCAGCACTTCGGCGCCCAGAAGCCGTCGGTCGGGCAAGGAAAACTGCGGCTGGTAATAAAGCTCGAACTGGGTTTGTTCCAGGGCGTCATGGATCATGGTTTCCATTTCCAGATTTTCCTGGATGCGGGTATTCATGACCGCGGTGAAGAAGCGAAAATCGTCGCCGCCATCGTTCTTTACCGAGTACATCGCGGTATCGGCGCACTTCATCAGCATTTCCGGCTCTTGGCCGTTTTCGGGGTGCAAGGCTATGCCGATACTGACCGAAAAGCGCAGGCGCTGAGTGCCGAGGCAGAAGGGCTCGAACAGTTGTCGACGGATCCTAGCGGCGAGCCCCGATACGGCTTGCACCGCCTCTTTGCCGCGCAATACCACGGCAAATTCGTCGCCGCCCAGTCGCGCCACCAGGTCGCGTTCGCGTACACAATGCTTCAAGCGTATTGCGGCCTGCTCCAGCAATTTGTCGCCCAGACTATGGCTGTGGGTTTCGTTGACAGCCTTGAAGCGGTCCAAATCCAGCAGCATCAGCGCCACTTGCTCGCTTTCCGCTTGCGCAATCAATAAGCTCTGCCTGAGATACTCCTGTAAGTAAAGCCGGTTCGGCAGACCGGTGAGAGCATCATGGTAGGCTATAAAGTTTATCCGTTCCTGCGTTTTTTTGAAATGCGTCGCATCGGCGAAGCTGGCCACATAGTACTCGATATCTCCCAAACGGTCGCGTAACACGGATACTGTCATTTGCTTGGGGAAAACGCCGCCGTCCTTGCGGCGGTCCCACAGTTCGCCTTGCCACAGGCCTTCGGCGCGAATGCTTTTCCACATGTTTTTGTAGACTTCACGACTCGTGTGCCCGGAAGAAAGAAGCTTCGGATCCAGGCCGATGACTTCTTCCCGTCCATATCCGGTCATTTCGGTGAAAGCTTCGTTGGCTGCGACAATGCGGTTATTGCGGTCGGTAATCAGGATGGCCTGGTCGCAATGATTGAAAATATGGGCGGCGAAGAGCGCTTGGCGACGGTCGTGGTTGCGTTCGATGAGATTGCGTAACACCCCGGTTAATGTTTTTGATGCTACCGATCTGTTCAGATAATCGTCCACGTCCAGGTTCAATTCGGCAAGCCGGCGCTGCTCCGAGTCGTCGCCGGTCAGCAGAATGACCGGTACGCCGGCGGCGGCGCCGCATTCCCTCAAAGTCCGTACCAATTCGATCAAGTCCGTGTCGGACAGTTTGATATCGAGCAATATCAAACTGGGCTGTTCCGGTTCGCATGCCGACCGGGCTGAAGCGGCGCAGGTGGCGGTTTTCAGGCGAAATTCGGCATTTAAACTGCCAGCCATTTCAGATTGACCGGCGGAAGGCGTATGCACTAGCAGTAACAACGGCTTTTTTGTTTGCGGCAGGAAGAAGACATTGCTCATGCCAAATCTCCGCACTTCCCAGGTTCAGTCATCACCGGGTTCCGGCAAACCGGAGCCGCCGGGCCGCACCGCAGTAGGGTGCCGGTGCCGGGTTGGGCGTAAGGCGGAGTTTCGTACCGCAGCGGCGTTGTGGTGCCGCGGATGTTTCGGGGATGGCGGCGAAGCCTGCGTGTTCCGCCCGGGACGGCAACCGGCGCCAGGCGACACGCATGCCTTGGGTAAAGGGCTAACGGGGTTTCACTGAATCTAGGGTATGGCACTTGGGCATCCTTTGGTAGCATGTAGGCGGCCGACGGATCGGGCGCCGCTGTGGTACGGCGGGTTTTCAAGGCGGCGGAGGCTGGGCCGGGAAAAAATGGACGCCGGCAAATGCGGGGCCGGGCGAAGACGGCAAAAGGATTGCCCCGTGCTGCTCGACCGGGTTTGGGGGCCGGCAGCCGGTTTTAGGCGCTTAGTTTAGGAGTAAGACAGTTAAGATACAATAGCGGTGCGAAATTTGCCACATTGGAGCGGATTTGTTACATAAATAAAGATTCACCTTTGATTTTTTCAAGTAACTGAAAATATTGACGCTGCAGAGGTATTCAAATAAATCGATATTTAATTGATTTATGCAGCAAGACCCGGAGAGTCGAATTTCAATACCGTCCTATTCAGTCAAACAGGCCGGCGAGAAGAAAACGGCTGGGATTTAGTAAATCGAGCTCCGGCAAAATAAATCATTGCATTGGAACGAGGAAAAGGGAACACGATCGGTTTGGATAATTGTCGGTCTTTTTTTTGTAAAACAGAATATTTCGAAGCGAAAAAATTTTATTTCGGCAAGCAGTGGGGCATCAGTCATAGTTGCTTGAATTAATAATGATTGAACCGTCTTCTGTCCATTTTACTTTGGTGATTCCGGGTTCCTCGGCTTCCAAAGCATTGAGTATGGCTTCCTTTTGCTCTAGTAAGAGGCGCTGCCTTCTGACTTCGTCGGCCAATGTCTTATTTTCCATAAGAATATGCTTATGCTCCAGGCCCCGCGTTACCGCGTTTATGAGTTCGACAGGATTCCAGGGTTTGTTAATAAAACGGAAAATTTCCGCCTCATTGATAGCGTGTTGGATACTATTTAAATCCGCATAGGCGGTAAGAATCATTCGGACTGTGTCAGGCTGGATTGCTTTGAAAAACGTCAGGAACTCCACACCGTTCATACCCGGCATCTGATAATCCGAGATAACAAGATCAAAGGGCATCTTTAGAGCGGCAGCCAACGCCTCTTCACCATTGAGAAAGGAGGTTACCTGATAATCTTTCAGGAGCCGAGAAATCGATCGTAAAACATTGGGTTCATCATCAACCACCAAGATTCTGGAGTTGTTCGCTTGAATTTTTATAGACATACGACGGACCTGGAAAACAGACGTATAAAGTGGGTTGATTATAGGGAAGAACAGGTTATCTGTGCAATTTTGTATTTTAATGCCGGGTACGAAAAATTCCTGACAAGTGAGGGCGTTGAAGGATATGCACCGGCATAAAATTACAACTTTTTGATTTTATTGCAGATACGCGGGCTGGCTTAGGCGGCCGTTGACGGCGATGCTCCTTTACCGTTCGTTTCCTGTCATGCGGCTATACGGCCGGTTTCGATTTGCACAGAAAGCTCAAACTCGGCAGCGAGGACGGCAAGCAGATTAACCCTGTCGGTCTCTCGAACCGGATGCAGCCCGGTCGTTTCGGCATTCCGAATACAATGCGCCCGAGCCGTCATGTGGCGCTGATCGAGGAAAAGGCCGCATCCGGAAAGGCAGTGCGGGACTTCTTGCTGGCGTACCTTCCGCTGCTGGCGCAGTTGAATCAGTTGATCGGTTTCCTGTTCCGCCATTACGGTAATGTGCCAGATATGAGGAACTACACTAACCGGTTTGGGCGCGGATTTCCGGACAGACGGCGTCTGGCCGAGGACGCGGCTTTTTTAAGAGGACGGCTTCGGGGCTCTGGCCGTGCGGTCATACTGAGAGCATTTGAGGGCGCCCGATTACTTCGCCGATCACGGCAGCTCCTATTACACCGGAGCGATGAAGCGCGGATAGACAAGCTTCGGTTTGCTCGGGCCGGATCGAAAACAGCAGTCCGCCGCTGGTTTGAGGATCGAACAGGGCCGGGTGAGTGGCTGGCGAGATTTTACTGCCCAGGATTGGCTGCACGGACCGGAAGTTCCGTTCGGCGAGCGAGGCGGCGTAACCTTTTCCGAATAATTCGGCAACGCCGTCCAATAACGGAATCGCCCGATAAACGAGCTGGACGCCCAAGGTACTATTATCGCGCATCATTTCGAAGGCATGGCCCGCCAGCCCGAAACCGGTGACGTCGGTGCAGCCTCCGATCGCGAAAGGGCGGATCGCCTCCAGTGCCGCCCGGTTCGATTGCCGCATGTTCAGCAGCGCCGCGTCGACCCATTTCCCGTTTGCCTGTGCCAGCATGTTTGCGGCCAGGAGCACGCCGGTGCCGATCGGTTTGGTCAGGATCAAGCGATCGCCCGGGCGGGTCAGCCGTTTCCTCAGCACTTTCTCCGCTTCGACTTCGCCCTGGACGGACACTGCAATCGCCAGTTCCGCACCCTCGCCGGTATGGCCGCCGACCAGCGAGACGCCGCTTAGGGTCAAACTATTCAGCACGCCGGACATGATCTGAAAAATGTCTTCCCGATGAATCCGTTCGCTGGCGGGAGGCAGCGTCAGGCCGACTTGCGCGGTCTTTGCGGCGCCGCCCATCGCATAGATGTCGCTGAGCGCGTGCTGGGCGGCAATCTGGCCGAAGACGAACGGATCGGAGATGAACGACCGGAACTGGTCCAGGCTTTGCAGGCACAGCCTGTTTTCGCCGAAGCGGGTCAGCGCGCAGTCTTCGCCGTCTTTCGCGCCCAGCAAGACGGCATCGTCGGGGGGAATATCGAGTTTTTCGAGGCTCTGCGCCAGCGCCGAAGCGGCCACTTTACTGCCGCAGCCGCCGCAGGTATTGTCCCGCCAATCGTCGGGAACCAGCGAGAATTTGGGCTTGGGCATCGCGCGGATGAAGTGTTGCGGTTTCGCTGGGAAGGAACGCGCCTGAAAACGCCGCATGAAGTGTCGGTCTATCCTGTCCTTCACGCGCCATAACAGCGAAGGGCTCAGCCAGCGCAGGATCGAGGCGTCGTCCTGATGCACGATCGCTTGGCGGTCGCCGGTCGTAATCAGCGACAGTACGTGTTTTTTCGGGCGAAAGATTTTCGGCGCGGACTGGCGGGTGAAAAAGGCGCGGAGGTTGTGTTCGAGCACCGCGCCTTGCCGGACCGCGTACACGCCGGCTTTTTTCAGCGGAGAAGGGGTGAAATGGATACAGTCCCCGGCCGCGAAGAGCGCGTCCCCGTTTTCGACGCGCAGTTTTTCGTCGACTTTCACGAAGCCGTTCCGGTCGACCGCCAGGCCGGAAGCCGCAAACCACGGCGGCGCCGCCGCCTCGGTCGCAACCAATATCCGGTAAAACGCCTCGCTCCGAAGCCGGCCCTGATTGTCTTTCAGCAGCAAGCCGCTTTCCTGCAATTGCAGCACTTCGGTATTCGGCAGTACTTTGATTCCCGCCGCATCGAGCGTTTTAGCCAACTGTTTCCCCGCGCGGACGTCTTTGGCCGAGACCAGAAAATCGTGGCGATGGATCAGACTGACCTTAGCGTGCCATCCGTTCCGGTCGATCAGCATTTTCAGGATGATTGCGATTTCGACGCCCCCGGCGCCCGCGCCGACCACCGCCAGCGCTAAAGGCTCCCGGCCTCGGTAAACCTTCAGGCCTTCGATCAGCCGGTCCCAATGGGCGATGAATTGCGAAATCGGCTTCATCGGGATCAGTTTTTCGGTCGATCCCGTCGCCGGGTTTCCGATCGACCGGGGCGCAATCCCGACGTTGATCGATGCGCAGTCATAGCCGATTTCGGGACGGCCTTCCAAGCGAACCTTTTTGAGTTGCGGATCGATTCCGATGATTTTGGCTTTGACGAAGCGCTGGCCGAGTTCCTCGCAAAGCCGCCTCAGATCGAAATGGCATTCCTCGTAGTCATAATAGCCTGCCAGATAGCCGGGCAGCATGCCCGAATAGGGCGAATGGGTCTGGTCCGAGATCAGGGTAACTCGGAGTCCGCCGATCGGGTTCATCGCGAACCTTTTCAGCACCTGGATATTGGCGTGTCCGCCGCCGAGCAGCACCAGGTCGGAAACGATCGGCGGCGGATTATGATTCATGCTGCAGCCTTTGCAAAAAATCGAGACAGCCTTCCCAGTCGCCCCGAAACAGCGTCTTGCGGGACTTCAGCGCCAGCGAATACAGATATTGCTTGTCGTAATAGATGCTCAGCAGGCGTTCGATCCAGTCGAGGTGAAGTTCCTGGCTGTCTTCGTGTATCGCATCAGCCGCGAATGCCCGGGCCAGCCGCTTCTTGATTGTGTCGCATTCCAGCCCCCCGAGCTTGTTTCGGATCCTTTCGATGTTCATGGAAAAACGCTGTTCCAGCGCTTCTGTCTGCGTGCCGCCAGCCAGAGGCATTTGAATGTATTCCCGGTAAATGGCCAATGCCCGCTCCCTGACCGGCATTTCGATCCTAGCCATCGGCGCAGCCGCCATCCGCGCATAGAAATCGTCGGGCACGTGGCAGCGGCCGATGTTCGGGCTTTCGTCTTCCAGCACGGCGTTCGGCGTCATTCGGTAAAGCGCCTGCGCCAGACTGTTCTCGAAAGTCGCCTGCTGCGGCTGAACGGTGCCGAAATGGGCTCCGAACGCGCTGCCTCGATGATGGGCGAGTGCTTCTAGATCGACAATGTTCAGGAGCCGGTGCAGCAGGCGGGTTTTGCCGGAGCCGGTCATTCCAGAGAGCACCACGAACGGCGCCGGATTGTCCAGCATCTTCAGCGCTTCGTGCCGTAGCGCTTTATAGCCGCCCTCGACCCGCAGCACTCGACGGCCGTTTTGATAAATCCAGTCTTGCGCAATCCGCGACCGAAGCCCTCCTCGCCAGCAGAACAGCAATGCCGGCGCCTCGGGATGGCGGTCGATCGCCTCGCACCAGCGGCGAATCATCGCTTCTTTATAGTTGCCGCTGACCAGTTCGTGCCCCAATGCTTTGGCCGTTTCGGAGCCTTGGGTTTTATAGGCCAGGCCGACGTCGTGGCGATGCGCGTCAGAAAGGATCGGCATATTGACCGTATGAATCAGATGCGCCTTTTCATACTCGCCTTCGGACCTGACATCGATCGCAGCCAGGCTTCCGCCGGTGCTCAGCAGTCCGAAGGCTTCGGAGGCGGAGACAAGGGGATAGGAATTCATTATGATGCGAAGCATGTTCAGGAAGGAAAATACCCTAATCAATGTGGACCGAACGAGATACGCTCCAGTCCTTCCGGAGAAGCCTAGGCTCGGAGGCCGATTATAACAGCAGCGATTGGAGGGAACGGCGCATTTTAAGCTATGTTGCCGATTGGCGGTTCGCGTCGGGCTAACGGACCTGGCGGAATATGCCGTGAGAGAATGATAGGATCAGCGAATAGCCGCCGGCTGGATTCTTACCTTATCCGGTTTTTTTGCGCGCTACAAGCACGCCGTCCCGGATCGGGTTGATGTACGCGTCGAAGTCGGGATCGCCGAAAATCAGCGCATTGTGTTCGAGTATCGCCTCGGTCCAGCCGGGTACGATGTCGGTATACTCATCCATTGCGACGCGCCCGTGCCAGAGCACGTTGTCGGCGATATAAAGCCCGCCGGGGCGGATTCGGTCTTTGGCAAGGCGCCAGACTTCCGGATAATCGCCTTTATCGACGTCGTTATAGCAAATATCGAACGGTTCGTGGGTGCGGGTGAAAATGTCCTGCGCCAACCCGGTATGGAAGTCGATCCGTTCCCATAAACCCGCCGCTTTCAGAAAATGCTCGGCCTGGAACCGGTTCAGCGGATCGCCGTCGGTGCAGACAACCCGGCCCTCGGAGCCCACGGCGCGGGCAAACCAGTAGGCCGAATAACCGTAGCCGCTGCCGAACTCGAACACGCTCTCAGCGCTGACCGATCGGGCCAGCGACTCCAGAAACACCCCGACCAGGCGCCCGACGATCGGGAAACTTCTCTGCACGGCCAAGGCCTCCATCTCCCGCAACACAGGGGTATCGGTGCGGCCGAGCAAGCCGCGCATATAGTTTTCGATCGCCGGATCGACCGGAACGATAGAGGTACGATTGGACGGTGTGGAAGATGTGCGATCGGTCATCGGCGGTTTTCTCCTGGCTCTATGAGAAGGGATGGCTCCGGGCTTTTTTCACTCCGCGGTCAGGATATCCAATACGGCCTGGACCTGTTCGGCAGTCTCGCGGCCGAGCGCGGTCAGGTAGCCGCCGTCTTCGTGCGTGACCAGTCCTTTGCGAAACAGGCGCCGGGTTGCTTCGATCACTTGGGTGTCGGCATTTTTATGTACCTTGATGCCTTCCTGCGTGGTGGTCAGATTATAACGAACCAGCACATTCAGTTCATCGACGAGTTCGGGAGTATAAAACACGGGAAACGCTCCATTTTCGGTAAATTAAAATCTGTTGGCATTGTAACCCGAATTTGCGGCGTCCGTTCAAGCGTTGAGGAGCTTGCCGGAGGCTTAGGCAGGTTTACGGACGGTGGTATACCGGCTATGCTATCGATTTTTCGTCTTGATCCTCTTTTTACTCGATGTTCGCGATGCGTTTCCGTTCGTTACTTCTCATGGCCGTGCTGTTTGCGTTTGGCGGACCGTTGGCGGCTGCTGTCGATGCCGAGGAAGGCGGCGATGCGGAACCGGCCTTGGAGGACGATTCGGGAGGCATGCCGGTCGTCAGTCTCGATCGGCAGAAACAAAAAATGGCTGGCCTGGAGATCGTGAAAGTCCGACCGAGCCAATATCAGCCGGAATTCACCGCCTACGGCAAAGCGGTCAATGTCCAGCCGCTCTTGGCGCTGAGGAGCCAATACCGGGTCGCGCTGTCCGAGCAGAAAAGCGCCGGCGCACGGCTCGCCCAGTCCGGGCAGAGCATTCGCCGCACCGAAGAATTATACCGGCATGGGGTCGCGGCCAAGCGGGTCATGCAGGAGCAGCAGTCGTTCTGGCAGACCGACAAGGCGCAGTTCGAGGCCCGGCGCGCCCAGAGCAATGCGGTGCTCGAAGAGGCGCGGGTGATGTGGGGCACCGAATTGGCCGATTGGGCATTTCAGGCCGGCAAGGACCGGTTGAGCGATTTCGTGAGCGGCAAGGAAACCCTGCTGCTGGTCACCCTGCCGGCCGGCAAGGCATTGCCGCTGCCGAATACGGCGGCGTTCGCCGATCCCGAAGGCAGTCGCGCTAATGCCGAGGCTGCCGCCTATATCTCGCCCGCGCCCCAGATCGATCAGGCCGTGCAGGGAACCAGTTATTTCTTTCGGACCTCCGGCAGCAGGGTCAGGCCCGGCATGACGGTCAGCGTGTGGCTGCCGGATGGCAACGCGCAGGAAGACGGCGTTACCATTCCCGCATCAGCGCTGGTCTGGTCGATGGATCAGCCGTTCGTGTATGTGAGAACCGGTCCGGAAGCCTTTAGCCGGCGCTTGATCGGAAACTACCTGCCTTCGCCCGAAGGCTATTTCGTTCGGGACGCGTTGAAGGCGGGCGAAGACATCGTGTCGGTTGGCGGGCAAATGCTGCTGTCGCAGGAGTTTCGTGCGCAAATCCCCGACGAGGACGATTGATTACGTTGCCCGGAGACCGAAAATAAACGCAAGCCTCCATTAAGCCGATGTTCATCGGCAATGTGTATGCTGATACCCAGAGAAAAGGCCTGATCCAAAAGCCCCTGCCGGGTTTTTGGAACGGCTTACCGGTTCAGTATCGTAAATTCATTGGGAGGAGATTGTCATGATTCGATCGGATTTTCGGGCTAAATGTTTCATTTTGGCGGCCGTTGCGTTGCTGTTTACGGCAGGTCCTGCGTTTGCGGACAAGCCGGGTTGGGCGGGTGGGCCTCACGGAGGACAAAATCGCGAAGCCGAACGGCGGCAAGACCGGCGCGATTATTCGGGCAGGGAACACCAGGGCGGGGATGGCGGCCGGCGGGATTGGGACGGCGACCGGGACTACCGGCGCGAGAGACATGCGGACCGAAAGGACGGGCCGCGTTATAAGGACGTGGATCGTCCTCGTTACAGCGGCGGCCGGTATTTCGTCGATAATCACCGCACGATCGTGCACAATTATTATTACGACCAATACCGCGGTTACCGCTGCCCGCCGGGATTAGCGAAGAAAGGCAACGGTTGCGTGCCGCCCGGCCTTGCAAGAAGATGGGCGATCGGCCGGCCTTTGCCGCGCGATGTGGTTTTTTACGACGTGCCGCAGCCCGTGGTCTTGGGCTTGGGATATCCGCCGCCGGGCTATCGGTTTGTGCGCGTGGCGTCGGATATTCTATTGATTGCGATCGGCACCGGGATGGTGATGGATGCAATCTACGACCTAGGTGGCGGCTGGTAGCGGTCTTTCCCTCCCTCGGCCGCATCGCCGAGGGGGGCATGTTAAGCAGAACTTTTTCCCGTAGGGGCTGAGGCATGGCCGCAAAACTGACTGCGATACAAGCCGATATCACCGTTTTAGCCGTCGATGCGATCGTCAATGCCGCCAATAGCAGTCTCTTGGGCGGGGGCGGCGTCGACGGTGCGATCCATCGCGCGGCCGGCCCCGAATTGTTGCGGGAATGCCGGCTGTTGGACGGCTGCGAGGTCGGCGATGCGAAGCTGACTCGAGGCTATCGGCTGCCGGCTCGATATGTGATTCATACGGTCGGTCCCGTCTGGCAGGGCGGGACGCGGAATGAGCCCGAACGGCTGGCATCGTGCTACCGGCGTTGCCTGGAAATCGCGGCCGACCATGATATCCGTACTCTGGCGTTTCCGGGCATTAGTACCGGCATTTACGGCTATCCGGTCGAACTGGCTGCGCAGGTGGCTTATCGGACCGTCTCCGCTACGGTGGCCCGCCTGGTTTCGATAGAAGAAGTCATTTTCTGCTGTTTCTCGGCGGCCGATCTGGCCGTATACGCCAAACTGCTCTCATTAGGCATGAAATGATCTGCGTCTCGTTTGCTTCCGTTTAGAGACTGCTTGAACGTCTTGAGGAAAAACGGTGCAAGCTGTGCTTTCTGACAGTGGTTTGGTTATAATCTCGGGCTGTTTTTTATCAGGAAAACAACCGATGAATCCGCCCGATTCGGCCGAGAGGCCGCCCCAACCTGTCACGTTGCGCCAGGCTTTCGGCTATTGGCTTAAACTCGGGTTTATCAGTTTCGGCGGCCCGGCCGGTCAGATTGCGATCATGCACCACGATCTGGTCGAGAATAAGCGCTGGATTTCCGAGCGGCGTTATTTGCATGCCTTGAACTACTGCATGCTGCTGCCCGGTCCCGAGGCGCAGCAGCTGGCGACTTATATCGGCTGGCTGATGCACCGGACCTGGGGCGGAGTAATCGCCGGCGGACTGTTCGTGTTGCCTTCCTTGCTGATACTGATCGGCCTGAGCTGGATTTACCTGGCGTTCGGCCAGATTCCGGTCGTCGCCGGCGTATTGTACGGGATCAAACCGGCGGTGACCGCGATCGTGCTGTTCGCGGCTTACCGAATCGGGGCGCGGGTGCTGAAAAATGTGCTGCTCTGGGCGATCGCGGCGCTGGCGTTTCTGGCGATCTTCCTGCTTCATATGCCGTTTCCTTTGATTGTCTTGAGTGCTGCCTTGCTCGGGGCGATCGGCGGCAAACGGGCGCCGCACCATTTTGCGGTCGGAGGCGGTCATGGCGCGGCGCACCGGCATTACGGGCCGGCGCTGATCGACGATCATACGCCGACGCCGGAGCATGCCCGTTTCGGTTGGCGGCGTCTCGTTAGAGTGATCGTCATCGGGCTGATCCTGTGGGGCGGCGCCTTGGGCTTGCTCTGCGCCCGCTATGGATGGGACGATGCGTTAACACAAATGGGCTGGTTCTTTACGAAGGCGGCGTTGTTGACATTCGGCGGTGCCTATGCGGTGTTGCCGTATGTGTACCAAGGCGCGGTCGAACATTACCAGTGGTTGAGCCCCGAGCAGATGATCGACGGCTTGGCGCTCGGCGAAACCACGCCGGGGCCGCTGATCATGGTCGTCTCGTTCGTCGGTTTCGTCGCCGGGTGGGGCGAAGCGCTGCTCGGGCCGGAGCAGCGCTTTCTCGCGGGCGCGGCGGCAGCTTTCGTGGTGACTTATTTTACCTTTCTGCCGAGTTTTCTGTTCATTCTGGCCGGCGGCCCGCTGGTCGAATCGACGTACGGCAATCTCAAATTTACCGCCCCGTTAACCGGCATCACCGCGGCGGTGGTCGGTGTGATCCTGAACCTTGCCGCGTTCTTCGCCTTCCATGTATTCTGGCCGAACGGCTTTTCCGGCCGCTTCGATTATGTCTCGGCGCTGATCGGTGCGGCGGCGCTGCTGATGCTGTTGCGCTACCGGATCGGGGTGATCTCGGTGATTGCGGCCTGCGGTGCGGCGGGGCTGGTTTTTAACCTTGTGGCTGCGGGAGCGGTCTGACGGATTCGGCGGCGCTGCTTAAGAGAGGGGACTGGTTTGGGGTAACGAAAGTTGACTGTGCTGCCGGCGGTTTTCCGGCTCCGCAACTTCCCAGCTGCCGCCCAGGGCCTTATACAACGCCACCCGTTGGCCGGCGAGCCGGGCCTGGCTTTCGATCAGGGCCTGCCGCCGGGCCAGCAGCGACCGTTCCGCGGTCAGCACGTCAAGAAAACCGGTCAATCCCTTCAGGTAGCGTTCGCGGGCGAGGTCCAGCGCCAGTTTTTCGGCGGCTTCGGCTTGCTGCAGCTGCGCCTGGCGCCGCCGCTCCTGTTCGATTGAAGCCAGCGCATCCTCGACTTCCTTGAAAGCATTCAGAACGGTGGCGCGATAGGCATGCGCCAGCTCCTGATAGCGTGCTTTCCTGCCTTCGATATTGGCCTGGATACTGCCCCAGTTGAAGATCGGAAACGCCAGGGTCGAAGCGGCCGACCACGATTTGCCGAGCATCGTGAAATCGGTGATGTCGGTATTCTGGAGGCCGATGAAGGCCGCCAGGTTGATGCGCGGATACTGGGCGGCAACCGCGGCGCCGATGTCCGCATTGGCGGCTTTCAGCCTTCGTTCGGCACTCAGGATGTCGGGCCGGCGGCGCAGCAGTTCCGAGGGCAGTTCGGCGGAGACCGGCTCGGCCGGCTGCGGAATCGGCGCGGGCCGCTGCAGGCGTTGGGTCAGTTCGCCCGGCGCCCTGTCCAGGAGCACGCTCAACGCGTGCAGGGCCAGTTTGACCTGGTTTTCGTAGAAAGGGAGTTCCGCTGCGGTCGCCTCGACCTGCGCCTGGGCTTGCGCCACATCCAGATAGGAGGCGAGGCCGGCTTTTTGGCGTTCCCGCGTCAGATGCAGGGTGTCCTGCTGGGTAGCCAGGTTATCGCGAATCACCGCCAGCAGCTGCTGATTGGCGCGTAGCGTAACGTATTGGCCGGCCACTTCGCCGAGCAGGCTGACCGTCAGGGCGCGGCGGTTTTCGATTTCGGCTTCGATAGTTGCTTCCGCCGCCTCGACGGTCCGGCGGATGCCTCCGAACAGGTCGAGTTCCCATTGCGCGTCGAAGCCCGCCTGGAAGATATCGATCAGATTGTTGCCGATGCCGAACGCGCCACCGGATGCCGTGCCGCCGACCGCGGTTGTCGTTCCGGCTGAAGAAGTGAAGCTGTTCAGGCGGCGGGAAGCGTTGCCGTGCGCGGAAAGCGTCGGCAGGCCGGCGGCAACTGCCTGTGTCCTTTGGGTGCGGGCGATCCGGATGCGCTGGAATGCCTGTTTCAGATCCAGATTGGTCGCGGCCGCTTCATCGAGCAACCGGTTCAAAGCCGGGTCGCCGAACGTTTTCCACCAGGCCTGATCGCTGTGCAGCGTATCCGGGGAAGAAGGGCTTTCGCTCCATTGGGCGGGCGCGGGCATTCGGGGGCGGACATAATCCGGGCCGACCGTGCAGCCGGCCATCGTCCCGGCGAAAATCAGCAAGAGCGTTTTGTTCATGCCGGCGGCTTGGGAAGAGCGGTGGGGGGCGGCGCGGTTTCACGGCCGACATCCGGCGCCTCGATGAAAACGTCCATCTGCTGCCCGACAAAGACCGGCATCTTATTGCGATCGAAGCTGTACAGCACTTGCAAAACCCGGGTATCGACGCGTTCGGTACTGTCGCCGGTCAGCGATTTTTTGGGCACGACGAAGGGTTCCACCCAGGCCAGCGTCAGGTCGGTCCGAAACCGGCGGTTGCCGCGCAAATAGGCGACCGCTTTGCTTTCCCGACGGAAGCGCCAGGCGTCGTTTTCGTCGATATCGACGCGGACATGCAGGTCTTCCAGATTGCCGACCAGCATCAGCGGGGTGGCAAGCGGACCTGCCTGGGCGAATTCTCCCGGCCGCACGTTCACTTGCAGTATTTCGGCGTCGATCGGGGTTTCGACCTGCAGTAAATCCAACGTGGTCCGGCTTTCTTTGACCGCCGCTTCGGCCTGCAGCACCTGCGCCTTGGCGCTGTCGAGCCTGCGCTGTGCAATCAGCGTGGCGTTCCGGCGCCGGTCGAGTTCTTCGGTGCTGATCGCGCGGCGGTCCTCGATGCTTTCGGCCAGGCGCTGCAGTACTGCGGCATCTCTGACGCCGGCTTTCGCTTCGCCGACCGCGGCCTTCGCCCGCGCCAGATCGGCTTCCCGCACGCTCAGGTCGGCCAGTGCCGCACGGTCGTCGATCGAAAATAAAAGATCGCCGCGTTTGACCCGGTCGCCGACTTTGACGTTGACCGACTTGACGATGCCTGCCAAGTGGGTGCCGATCGCAATATTCTCGCTTTTCGCCTCGACGATGCCGGCGCCGGCGATGAACGAGGCATAAGGCGAAGTGGCCGGTTCGGTTGCGGCCTGGGCGACCGGCGTCGGCTTGTTGCTGGTGAACACCTCGAATACGCCGAACAGGAAGCCGGCGGCGGCCAGCACGGGTAGAGTATATTTGGGTAGCATCCTTAATTCCGTGAAGGGTTAAACTCGGCGTTGCTCATCATCCGTCCGGGATTGCTGCACTTTGACGATTTTCCCGTCGTCCATTTGTGCAATCCGGTCCGCAAAATCGAAAATGCGGGCGTCGTGGGTCACGATCACCAGCGCCCTGGAGCTGTCGACCGCGACCGACTTCAGCAGTTCGAGCACATGCCGCCCCGTTTCGTGGTCCAGCGCGCTGGTCGGCTCGTCGCAGACGATCAGCCGCGGGTCATGGACCAGCGCGCGCGCAATCGCCACGCGCTGCTGCTGGCCGCCGGACAGTTGGGAAGGCAAGGCGGCTGCGCGATTTCCGAGGCCGACCTGTTCCAGAACACAGTTCGCCTTGCGTACCGCCTCGTGGCGGTCCATGCCGTTGATGATCAGCGGAATCGAGACATTTTCGGCCGCGCTCAGCGTCGGCAGCAAATTATAAGCCTGAAAGACGAAGCCGATATTTTCAGCGCGAAACTTCAGTTTTTCCCGGCTGCTCAATTTCAGCAGGTCCTGGCCGAATACGCTGCACAGGCCCGAATCCTGGTCCAGAATCCCGGCGATGACGGAAATCAAGGTCGTCTTACCGCAGCCGGACGGGCCGACCAGCATCATCAGTTCGCCGACGCGGACTTCGAGGTCGATACCCTGCAGGGCGGTGATTTTTTGCGAGCCGGCAGCATAGGTTTTGACGACATTTTGGCACCATACGGCCAATCCATTGCCATTCATGCTCATCCTTTGAACACGACCGCCGGTTCCAGCTTGATCACTTTGCGGATACTCAGCAAGGCGGCGAACATGCAGATCAAAGTTATGCCCGCACCGCTGAACACGAGCAATTGCCAGGGGAACTTGAACGCCAGAATCGTATTGCGCATCGTAAAGCCGAACAGGGCGGTCAGGCCGACGCCCAGCCCATAGCCGATGCTGCCGACCAGCAGTGCCTGCAGCAGGATCATTCTGAGCAGTACGCCGTTACTCGCGCCCATTGCCTTCAGCACGCCGAACTGCCGGAGGTTTTCCAGCGTGAAGTTATAAAAGGTCTGGCCTGCGATCGCTGCGCCGACAATGAAGCCGAGTGCGACCGAAATGCCGAAGTTGATCGGGATCCCGGTGTTTTTCATGAAATAATCGTAGGTGAGCGTCTGGAACTCTCTCTGGGTATAGGCGGCCAGGCCGGTCGATTCGCGGATGCGGCGGGTGAGTTCGCCGATGTTCTGGCCCGGTTTGGCCTTGACCAGCACGAACGACAGCAGCTTGCGCTCCCGCGGCGCATACTGCAGCGCGCGGTTGTAGGTCGTATAGAGGACCGGCTGGGACTGGAAAGTGCGCGTTGTCTTGGCGATCCCGACCACGATCGCGCGCCGGTCGTTCAGTTCGAGCGTGTCGTCGATCGCCAGCGGCACGGGTTTTCCGTCTTGCGCCGGCGCTTTGGCCAGTTTGGTGGTCGCGCCCTCGATGTCGACGATTACGCCGTCGCTGCGGCGCAGGTCTTCCAATCTTCCTGTCAGCATCACCGGCGGGCCGCCGATCAGTGTGGCATCGTCCAGGCCGATCAGGTTGCAGGTTTGAAAAGTCCCGTCATAAAGGCGCGCCTTGATCAGCCCTTTATACAAAGGCACCGCCCAGGCGACGCCGGACACGCCGCGCACCCGATACAGTTCGGTGTCCTGCATCGGCTTGATGTCGTCAATGAACTGTACCTTCGGGTCCATCACCCAGATGTCGGGCAGGCCGACGTCGGAAATGAAGCTGTACGATCGGGTCATCAGGCCGAGAAAGATGGCGGGCTGCTGGGTCATGATCAGCGAGGCGAAGGTCAGCCCCATCACGATGCCGAGATACTTTCCGCGGTCGCCCATCAGCATGGTTAGCGCAATGTAATTCATTTTTTAGGGTCGGGAATTCGAAGTGTTCGGTCATGGCCTGATCCGTGTAGTTTAGCTCCTCATTGACGAGCAGTATTTTAATCAGGATAAATACTTTAGTAGAGAAGATGATTTAACGCTAAGTTCAGCTCTTGTAGGGTGGATTCGCCGCCAGGCAATCCGCCATTGCTTTGAGGCCTGCTGGCGTTTTGCTATCGCGAAAACGCCCTTGTATCTTAATCCCGGCCATGATTAGCTATCATGACCTGAGGCAGAATG
>NZ_JAERVK010000012.1 GCF_016745425.1 Candidatus Methylomicrobium oryzae
AGATGTGGCGCTTATATCAAATGAGCTTAAAAATTTACGAAGCGCGTATAATTAAGAGAAATTTTTGACAAAAAATATAGAGATTATGTCAATTTTTTTTACACTTATGTACCTGAAAAACGAATAAATCGCTCTTCAGTAGAAAAAACGCTCGAGCGGATGAAAAATAGCCAATTTTTTACAAACTTAGCGGAATCTACTGTGGCGGGGGCATGTAGGCGGTTTTTCGAGGTGTATGCATCATAATGAGTTTTTGATATTTTTGATAATGTGTCAAATGTACGCATTGATATTCTCTCTTAGTCAGCGTGGACTGTAGCAATAGCCCCCAAGCAGCATCTTTATCACAACTTTGCTATATGTGTTTGTGTTGGGATTTTTTACACAAAAAAAATGTTACCCCGTAAAAAACAGCAAGCCTAATTCTATATTTTTGTTTTATATACATTTTTTATTTTTGGCGCAAATTATGCTTAATAAAGGACACAGTGTTAACATCATAATGAGCCACACCTATTGTGAAATAGGGCCGGAAAGCTTGACAGGTCTCCTTAACAATTTATAAGAGAGATGGCTGGGTTGCAAATAGAGAATTTACCTCATGCCCTTAATTTCAAGGAATAATTTATGAAAGGCCATAGATTTTTAAAATATTTGTCAGCCAGCTTAGTAGGAATAACCTTTTATTCAACGACCGCTTCAGCGATTCCCATGTTGCAATTAACTATCGCAGGCGGAACCTACAACAATACGACCGAAACGACAGTCGCTGGCTCACAAAGTTTCGATTTGTATGCAATACTGACCCCTCAAGGCAATCCTACGCAAGCGGATATTGATGCGTTATTGGCGGGAACTTATCGCATCTCGGCTGCGGTAGCGCCTAAAACCGGGCCTGCTGATTCCAACTTGGGGTCTTTTACATTTGGGGGCACTACTGTAGGTGTAACTGCTGATATGGTATACGGGGTCGCGCCCATTGATACTATCGGCGGTCAGGATGCTGATGCTGGTGACTTACCCGATCACGGTATATTTGACACGTTTTTTACGGAATTCGATTTCCAGTTTAACCCAAGCAACACAGCGGGCACAATTGATGTTCAAACAACGCAAGGAGTTGCACCGCCAGCCGGTACAGGCTCATATTACGCCAAGTTTAGCGTAGATACTTCTTTGCTCGATGCTTTAGCGAGCATACATTTCGATCTGTATAACACTAAAATTTGCGCTAACTCAAGAGGGCAATGCCTCATCACTGGGGACGTTGATACAGATGATTTCGCACCTTTCTCCCATGATGCCCAGAGCCAAAATGGAGGTTGCACCACTGTTCCCTGCACTCCTGGAACATCAGGCTCGCCCGTTCCTGAACCTGAGAGTCTTTCATTATTAGGCCTTGGCATGGTAGCTAGCGTTTTTGCCTTACGCCGCCGCGACAGCAAGCTGAAAGTCTGTTAATAGCTTTTCCAGAAGTTCTATTCAAGCGCCTACTGGCCTCCAGTCAATAATAGGAGGTCAGTAGGCGTTTTTTATTTCGGCGTATAATTATCTATATTTTTTGATCGATGGATATAGTGCAGTCGCCCTCCTGCTTAAGCAATGAACGGAAACTCCGGCTGAAAAATCTATCGGCGTCGTTTTTTTTACTCTTCGTCATTTACGGATTTCATTCCATTGCCCCCTATTACCAGATATACGCAAACATCGAGCTGCGGTTATTTTCTCTCCATTGCCGTATCAGGGACCTATTACCAGCGCTTTACTCAGTTTACGGATTATTACTGTTGCTCTATTACCTGAGCGAAAAGCAACCCACACTCTCCAAATCGGTTTATTGCCTGCGGGCGCTTAAACGAGTGGTGCGCTCTCCCCGCAATGTCTATGAGGAGGGCTTAAAGCCCGAGGAACGTTTAGGCATTCTGAGCATCCTGCTCAAAAGTTTTTTTGCACCGTTGATGGTCGCTTGGCTGCTCGATCATACGATTCAAATGCTTACCAATGGCCTCTTTATTTTTAATAATCCAGGCTTGTTGACGAGTGAATTCTTGTTTGTTTTCAATAAACACGGCTTTTGGTTTTTGTTTCAAGCTATTCTGTTTCTTGACGTATTTTTCTTCACTTTAGGCTATTTGATCGAATTGCCTAGGCTGAACAACATCATCCGCTCCGTAGACCCTACCTTTCTCGGATGGGCTATAGCATTGGCATGCTATCCGCCCTTTAATAATATAGCGGGAAAAATTTTAAGCTGGAAAATAACGGAATTTCCCCAATTCAGTAATCCGGTCATTCACATCAGCGCCAATCTTCTCATATTGCTGTTAATGACCGTCTATACCTCAGCGTCCGTCGCGCTAAATTTCAAAGGCAGTAATCTGACTCATCGGGGCATTATTGCATCGGGGCCCTACCGATTTATTCGACATCCTGCCTATGTCTGCAAAAATCTCGCTTGGTGGATCGGTTCGCTACCATCATTAAGCGCAAACGCATCGACATCATCCTTCTGGAAAGCATTGCTCATACTGGCTCCAATGCTGGGGTGGACGTTAATTTATGTATTACGCGCATTAACCGAAGAGGATCATCTGAGAAAGGTTGACGGCGATTATGACCAGTATTGCCAGAGAGTTCGGTATCGCTTTATACCCGGCTTGCTATAGATCCACTGTTTTTCCCTTCCTAAGTAGTTTTACCAATCGCAACGGGAATGTGCGGACGTACGGTTTAAAAAATCGTAAAATACTCTGACACTTTAACTTATCTATTACGAAAATTACCACAAAAAGTTGTTTATAGTTTTCTCCGCGTTTTACCGTAAGGATTAGTTTAGCTACACATCAAAAACATCGCCTGAGTGCGCGCATCAACAGAAATTAACAGAAGAAAACGCATGTTCTCTTCCTTTACAACCCAAAAGTATAAAGGAAGAGGAAAGAGTAGTAGGGCGTTCGAAGTATTTAACAATTTATGAAATTTTGCCGCACTGAATCTTGCGTACGACTGTCACCAACCAGTCGATCTCCGCGTAGGTGTTATAGAACGCCAGCGACGGCCGGACCGTGCTTTCGAGCCCGAAACGGCGCAGGATCGGCTGCGCGCAGTGATGGCCGGAGCGCACCGCGATGCCTTCCTTGTTCAGCGCGGTGCCGATATCTGCAGTGCTGAGCCCTTTTAGCACGAACGACAAGACGCTGGTTTTCTCGCGCGCAGTGCCGATCAGCCGCAAGCCGGGAATCCTCGACAACAGCTCGGTCGCATAGGCCAACAGCTCGTGCTCGTAGCGGGCGATGTTGTCGATGCCGATCTTCTGCACATACTCCAGCGCGGCGCCGAGCCCTACCGCATCGGCGATATTGCCGGTGCCGGCCTCGAAACGCGCGGGCGCAGGCTGATAGACCGTCTTTTCGAAAGTCACGTCTTCGATCATGTTGCCGCCGCCCTGCCAGGGCGGCATCGCTTCGAGCACCTCCGGTTTGCCGTACAATATGCCGATTCCGGTCGGGCCGTAGATCTTGTGGCCGGAAAACACGAACCAGTCGCAATCGAGCGCCTGCACGTCGACCTTGATGTGCGAGATCGACTGTGCGCCGTCGAGCAGGACTTTAGCCCCGACGCGATGCGCCAGCTCGATGATTTCCTGCGCCGGCGTAATCGTGCCGAGCGCGTTCGAAACCTGTGTGAAGGCGACCAGCTTGGTCTTGTCGTTCAGCAATTTCCGGTATTCGGACAGCAGGATCTGTCCCGTCTCATCGACCGGAATCACCCGCAGGACGGCGCCTTTCTCCGCGCACAATTGCTGCCAGGGCACGATGTTCGCATGGTGTTCGAGCCAGCTGACGATGATCTCGTCGCCCGGCCCGACGTTCGCCCGGCCCCAGCTTTGCGCGACCAGGTTGATCGCTTCGGTCGAGCCCCGCACGAATACCACCTCGTCGGCCGAATTTGCGTTGATGAAGCGCGCGACAATCTGCCGGGCATTTTCATAAGCATCGGTCGAGCGCGCGGCCAGTTCGTGCGCCGCCCGGTGGATGTTCGAATTTTCGTGCCGATAAAACTGGCTCAACCGGTCGATCACGATCTGAGGTTTTTGAGTCGTCGCGGCATTGTCGAGCCATACCAGAGGACGGCCGTTGACCTTTTCGTTCAGGATCGGAAAGTCGCGGCGCACCGCCTGCACGTCGAACGGCGGATGCGCGGAACCGAGACTCTGCACCGCCGCGTCCCGCCCTGTGCCCACAGCCTCTTCGAGAAAATAAAACGAAGAGCCGGAGGATATTCCGAAAAGCCCGGTCTTCGGCATCGCCAAGGTTTTCAGCTCGCCGTTATCCGGCAAGCCGAAGCTTTCCGGCCTGACGCCGTATGATGACGCATCGCCGATCAGTCCGGACAAGCCATGCGTCGCCGACGCCTGCGGCACCGCGTCGAGCCCTTCCGCATTCGCATAGTGCTGAAAATAATACGGTGTACCCGACGCCGTGGGTTCTTCGGTTCGACTCGGCGCCGCCAGTTCATGCAAGCCGCTTTCGTGCGGAACGCTGAACGACAGAGGCACCTTCGCATGCCCCGAAGACGGCGAAATATCGGTGATAGCCTCGGTGACCGAATGGCTCACCGCCGGTTGCACGAAATGAGGACTTTCACCGGACGGCAGCTCAGTGAAAAACTCGTTCGCCCAGCGGCTCAGTTGCTCGATATCCGGCAAAGGCGGCGCATTGGTAAACCTCTCCAGATCACTTCTTGTAGTCATACGCGTAGTCATAATAGTTGTCCACTTCGACGTTTTCGAGCAGGCCGAGCGCATCGTCGGTCAACACCGCCAGCGAGCAGTACAAGGACACCAGATACGACGCGATCGCCTTGTGGTTGATGCCCATGAAGCGCACCGACAGGCCCATGCTCAGTTCGTCGGTCAGATTCGGCTGGTACAGGCCGACCACGCCCTGGCGGCTTTCGCCGGTGCGGAGCAGCAGGATGTTGGTCTTGCCGTTGGTGATCCGGAGCTTGTCGGTCGGAATCAGTGGCAGTCCGCGCCAGGTCAGAAACTGCGAGCCGAACAACGAAATGGTCGGCGGCGGGGTGCCGCGGCGGGTCGCTTCACGCCCGAACGCCGCGATCGCGCGCGGATGCGCGAGGAAAAAAGCCGGCTCTTTCCAAACCTTGGCGATCAGTTCGTCCAGATCGTCCGGCGTCGGCGAACCGTTGCGGGTCTTGACCTTCATCGAATCGGCGACGTTGTTCAACAGGCCGTATTCGGCATTGTTGATCAATTCGCTTTCCTGGCGCTCCTTGACCGTTTCGATGGTCAGGCGCAACTGCTCGCGGATCTGGTTATGCGGGCTGCTGTACAAATCGGCGATACGGGTGTGGACGTCCAGCACGGTATTGACCGCGTTCAGCCGGTATTCGCGGCCCCATTCCTCGTAATCGACGAAGGTTTGCGGCAGCACCTTTTCGTCGAGGCTGGAACAGTCCACCGCGAGGCTGGTTTCATTCTTGACTTTGTTGACCCGGTAAATACCCGCTTCGACCGGCACCCATTGGAGCAGGTGCACCAGCCAGCGCGGCGTAATGGTCCCCATCATCGGGACGGTCTTGGTGGCATTGGAAAGCGTACGGGCGGCTACGTCACCCAACGCGGTATGGGCTTCATGAATATCGGACATCGGAAGGTTCCTCTTGGTTAAAAAAATAGCAGGGACAAAAAGCCCGGTTTGCGCTTTACTCCCGGCAAACCGGAGCCTCTTTTTTGGATAAAATTTCGCTGTGCGCGCGCGATTGGGTCACAATGCTGCCGGGCGCGACGCTCTCGGTCAGCCAGACGTTGCCGCCGATCGTCGAGCCCCGGCCGATCGTGACGCGGCCGAGGATCGTCGCGCCGGCATAGATCACTACGTCGTCCTCGACAATCGGATGGCGGGGGTAGCCTTTGGCCAGATGGCCATCCGCGTCTTTCGCGAAGCGTTTCGCGCCCAACGTGACCGCCTGATACAGGCGGACATGGCGGCCGATCACCGCGGTTTCGCCGATCACCACGCCGGTGCCGTGGTCGATGAAGAAACTTTCGCCGATCCGGGCTCCCGGATGAATATCGATCCCGGTCGCCGAATGCGCGATTTCGGTAATCATCCGCGCGATCAGGCGTACGCCGAGATCGTACAGCACGTGCGCGATGCGCTGATGGATGATCGCGGTGACGCCCGGATAACAGACCAGTACTTCATCGATGCTGCCGGCGGCAGGATCGCCCTCGTAAGCAGCCTCAATATCGCTGTCGATCAGCCGTCGCAGGGCCGGAATCATTATCGCGAAAGCCCGAGTCACCGATGCGGCCTGCCGCAGAATCGCCTCGGGATCTGCGCCTTCCGGTGCCGTGAAGCACAACTCCCGGCGGACTTGTTTTTGGAGTTCCCTGAGCGTCACGTCGAGGGTGTGGCCGACATAGCTGTCGATGCCTTCGTCGGTCAGATCGGGAAGCCCCAAACGGTTCGGAAACATCGCCGCGCTGAGTCCTTCGACGATCGAAACCAGCACTTTGCGCGACGGCAGTTTCGGCGGCTTGTTCAGGCGCGACCGGCTTTCGAGCGAACGCAAGCGCAGCGTACGCAGTTCGGTCACGAGGCTGTCGATGGCAAGACGGTTTCCGTCCATGTTGATCTCTCCTAAGGTTCTCGAATGGTCAAAAACGATATCGGGCCGACGGCAAGCCGGCTCGGCAAAACCCCCATCACAAAATTTTGGGCAAAAAAAAGCCAGTGCTCCCGAGGCGAGGAGTCACTGGCTTCCGGTTGTCCGGTCAGCATGGATCTGACTGTGTGGGTGTAAAATACTGCAACCGGCGAAATGCTGTCAAGCCGGCCCGGCGTGCCGGCAAGTCAGGCCACGGTCTGCGGCCGGCCCGCCGCCAATAATTCGTCGATAAAAAACCGGCAGAACGACGGCAGGTACAGTTGTTTCAAATACGCAAAGCGGGTTACCGACAGCGGAATCAGATGCCCAAGATCGCGCGCGATCAGGTCTTCGTCGGCCTGCGGCTCGAACGCGGTCGCCGCGATGATCCCGACCCCCAGGCCGATCCGCACATAGGTTTTGATGATGTCCGAATCGGCCGCTTCGAGCGTGATGTCCAGCCCGACATGACTGTCGCTCAAGGCCTTTTCGATAGCCGAACGGCCGGTATAGCCCTTGCTGTAGGTCAGGATCGGATAATCGGCCAGCCGTTCCAGCGTGATCTCACCTTCGGCCAAAGGATGGCCTTTCGGCACGACCGCGACATGGTGCCATTCGTAGCAGGGCTTGATGATCAGCTTGTCGTCTTCCTCGTTCAGCTTTTCGGTGCAGATCGCGATGTCGGCCTGATGATGATGCAACAGATCGATCAGATTGGTCGGCGAGGACTGCACGATGTAGATCTTGATGTGCGGATAGCGCTCGCGGAACTTGCGGATCGGCTCCGGCAGAAAATATTTGGCCTGCGTATGGGTGGTCGCAATGTGCAGTTCGCCGCCCCGGTTGTTCAGGAAATCTTCCGCGATCGTCTGAATGTTGCGTTTGGACACGTTGATCAGCGTGACTTCTTCCATGATCCTTTCGCCGAGCGGGGTGAGCCCGATCAGCTTTTTCCCCTGGCGCTCGAACACTGGCGCGCCGAGCTCACCTTCCAGCAGCTGTAGCTGGCGGCTGACTGCCGACTGCACGACGAACATTTTCTCCGCCGCCTTCGACAGGTTGTAGTTGGTCTCCTGCAAAACCCGCAGGAGTTCGAGTTGGTTCAGATTCATGCTTTTCTTGACGTCAATTCAGCGATAGATTTTTGCAGAGAGCCGCGAGGCGAGACTTTGTCAACGTTCATTCTCTCTTCCAGGGGAGAGGATTAACTCCATGTAGGGTACGCTATGCGTACCTTTTAAAGCTTTTTAGAGGAATTGTGCCTCTTTAATTAAGGTACGCACCTCATACCCCATTAATTGAACCAGTGTGCATGCCGAATCCTGAGCGCAACCCGGTCGCCTTTCGCGAGCTGCAAAGCCTTAAACCGTTCGTTCGGCATTTGCGCATAGACGACCGGGGCCAACTTGCCCTGTTCCCGCACTTCTCTCGCCAGTTCGACCCGAATCGCCGAGCCCAGATGCTGCCAGTCCTTCAGGGTGAACGGCGAGGAAGACGCATCGGCGTTTTTTTCGATGTCGATGTCGTGCGGACGCACGTGCGCAGTCAGTGCCTCAGGATCATCCAGAACGATTCCCGCATGCTGCAGCCAGATTTTATCCTCATTGTCGAGATGGAACACATTGGTCTGACCGACGAATTTCGAGACGAACGCGTTGGCCGGATGGTCGTAGATCTCGCTCGGCGACCCTTGCTGCTCGATCCGTCCATGATTCAGCACCACGACCTGGCTGGCGACTTCCATCGCTTCTTCCTGGTCGTGCGTGACGAAAATGCTGGTCACGTTCAATTCATGGTGCAGATTGCGGAGCCATTGTCTGAGGTCCTTGCGCACGCTCGCATCGAGCGCGCCGAACGGTTCGTCGAGCAGCAGCACCGAAGGCTCGACCGCCAGCGCGCGCGCCAGCGCGATTCGCTGCCGTTGGCCGCCGGAAAGCTGATCCGGATAGCGGTCGTGCAGCCAGTCCAGCTGCACCAATTGCAGCAGCTCGTGCACTTTCCGGCGGATCATCGCTTCGCCGGGACGTTCTTTGCGCGGCTTGACGCGGAGCCCGAAAGCGATATTGTCAAACACGGTCATGTGCCGGAACAAGGCGTAATGCTGAAACACGAAACCGATGCCGCGATGGCTCGCATGCTGTTCGGTTTTGTCTTCCCCGCTCAACAGCACGCGCCCCGAATCGGGCTGTTCCAGTCCGGCGATGATGCGCAGCAGCGTGGTCTTGCCGCAGCCGGACGGACCCAATAAAGCGACCAGCTCACCTTCCGGGATCTCCAGATCGATATGGTCGAGCGCGGCGAAATCGCCGAAGTTTTTACTGATGTTGGAAAGTAGGATGCTCATAATACAGATTCAATGTGCAAAGTTAATGCGTAGGCTGGGTTGGAGCTTTGCGGAAACCCGGCAACGCGCATCGAAATGCCGGGTTTCGTTCCTCAACCCAGCCTACCTCTTTTATTTATCGCTTCTTCCATTCCAGAATGCTCTTCAAAATCAGCGTCACGATCGCAAGCCCGGCCAGGATCGATGCGCTGGCGAACGCGCCGACGAAATTGTATTCGTTGTAGCTGACCTCGACGTGCAGCGGCAGGGTGTTGGTCAGGCCGCGGATATGGCCGGAAACGACCGACACCGCGCCGAACTCCCCCATCGCGCGCGCGTTGCAGAGTAAGACGCCGTACAGAAGCCCCCATTTGATATTCGGCAGGGTGATCAGGAAAAAGGTCTTCCAGCCGCCGGCGCCCAAAGACAGGGCCGCCTCTTCCTCTTCGCTGCCCATTTCCTGCATCAAGGGGATCAACTCGCGCGCCACGAACGGAAAGGTGATGAACAGCGTCGCCAGAATGATTCCGGGCACGGCGAAGATAATCTTGATATCGTGCTCCCGCAGCCATTCGCCGAGCCAGCCCTGCGCGCCGAACAGCAGCACGAAGATCAGGCCGGAAATGACCGGCGAGACCGAAAACGGCAGATCGATCAAGGTGGTCAACAGGCTTTTGCCCGGAAATTCGAAGCGAGTAATCGCCCAGGCGGCCGCAATGCCGAATACGGTGTTCAACGGCACCGTCACCAGGGCGGTGAGCAGCGTCAATTGCATTGCCGCTTGCGCGTCGGGTTGCGCCAGCTCGGCCCCATAGGCCTGCCAGCCTTTCGCAAACGCCTCGACGAGCACGACCGCGAGCGGCAGGCATAAAAACAAAAAGATGAAACCGACCGTCACGGTGATCAGCCCCCATTTGACCCACGACGGGTCGCCGAGGGAAATCCGGCTCCGCGCGCCCTGTTCGGCCGGTCCGGAATAGGTAATCGCATTCATTGCATGATCCTCCTAAAGTTGACCCGAGCGCTTTCGCACCCAGTATTGCAGCAGATTGATCACGAACAGCAGCAAAAACGAAACCACCAGCAAGGTCAGCGCAATCGCGGTCGCGCCGGCGTATTCGTATTGCTCCAGCTTGGTGATGATCATCAGCGGCACGATTTCGGAAACATACGGCAGATTGCCGGCGATAAAAATCACCGAACCGTACTCGCCGATCCCGCGCGCGAATGACAGCGCAAAACCAGTCAAGAGGGCCGGAAACACGTTCGGGAAAATCACTTTTAAAAACACCTGCAGACGGGTCGCGCCGAGCGTCGAAGCGGCTTCTTCCATTGTCGCATCGAACTCCTGCAAGACCGGCTGCACGGTCCGCACCACGAACGGCAGCGCAATGAAGATCAGCGCGATCACGATCCCGGTTGGCGTATAAGCGACCTTGATGCCGAACGCCTGCGAAAGCAATTTGCCGAGAAAGCCGCCGGGCTGGTAGATCGTCGCCAACACGATGCCGGCCACCGCGGTCGGCAGCGCGAAAGGCAGATCGATCAGCGCATCGAGCACGCGCTTGCCCGGAAACGGATAGCGGACGAAAGTCCAGGCGATAATGAAGCCGAACAAACTGGCAATGGCCGCAGCGATCAGCGAGGCCGCGAAACTGACTCGAAAAGAGGCCAGCACCCGCTTGTTGGTGATGACGGCGAGATATTCATCCCAGCTGAGCAAGAGGCTTTTAGCAATTAACGTGCTGAGCGGAATCAGCACGATCAGCCCCAGATAGAACAGGGTAAAGCCGAGGGCCGGGCGCTTACCCGGCATGATGTGACTCTGTCTCATGAATTTTACGCTTTGGTGGTGGTGAGCATAAATCGGTCTTCTCTGGAAGCCGTTACGGCCCCATAGGGTACGCTCGATTGCAAGGATGCAGGAGCAATTGCCACGTGCGTACCGTTTAAAAATTCAAGTCTGTAGCAAAGCCGGTACGCGCAGCGTACCCTACAAAAAAAAGCGTTGAATGCGTCCGTCCCTCGACTACCCAACGCCAACCATGGGAGGCATTCACCATGGGATGACCCGATCGATGGCTCCGCACCGATCGTTGAGGAGGTTCTTCCTTGCCGGAATCGATATTTTCAAAACCGCTCGGCTCGTTCAGCTTAATCCTGCGTACAGGCCGAACGCATTATTTACTGTTCGTAAATCTGGTCGAATATGGCGTTGTCGTCAAAATGATCTTCCTGCACCTCGTCCCAACTGCCGAACACGTCGTTCACCTTGAACAGATCCAGTTTCGGAAACCGCGCGACATCGGCCGGATCGGCATATTTCGGCTCGCTCGGCCGGTAAAAATGTTTGGCTGCCAGTTTCTGTCCGGTCGGCGAATAGAGGAATTGCAGATAGGCTTCCGCCAGATCGCGCGTCTTGTGCTTATCGACAATCTCGTCGACGATCGTAACCGGCGTTTCGGCCAAAATGCTGCTCGGCGGCACTACGATGTCGACCTTACCTTCGCCGAGTTCTTTGATCGCCAGATACGCCTCGTTTTCCCAGGTCAGGAGCACGTCGCCGATTTCCCGCTGCAGAAAGGTCGTGGTCGCGCCTCTTGCGCCCGAATCGAGTACCGGTACGTTCTTGTACAGCTTCTTCACGAAGTCTTTCGCCGCGTCCTTGCCGCCGTATTTCTTTTCGGCGAACGCCCAGGCCGCCAGATAGTTGTAACGCGCGCCGCCCGAGGTTTTCGGATTCGGGGTCACGACCGAAACGCCGTCCTTGACCAGATCGTCCCAGTTTTTGATGCCTTTCGGGTTGCCCTTGCGCACCAGGAATACGATCGTCGAGGTGTAAGGGATGTTCTTGTTGGGCAGGCGCGACTGCCAGTCCTTGGGCAGCAGGCTGGTTCTGCGGGCAATGTTGTCGATGTCGTAGGTGATCGCCAGCGTCAGCACGTCGGCCTCGAGACCGTCGATCACGGCCCGGGCCTGCTTGCCCGCGCCGCCGTGCGACTGCTTGATGTCGACCGTTTCGCCGGTTTTTTCGCGCCAGTATTTGACGAATTCCTGGTTGAAGTCCTGGTACAGCTCGCGGGTCGGGTCGTAAGAGACATTCAGCAGGCTCCGGTTCGCGAACGCGTTGCCGCCGAGCAGCAAGGCCGCCGCCAGCAGGCCTGTTTTCAATACGTTTCTGGTGTTCATCGGTTCACTCGCACAATAAAGGAATAAAAATATCTGGCACTATCATAGGGTTTACCGTTTTGAATAAAAAACGATATATTCCGAATTTATTATCTGATTTTCAGATAACCGCCCTCTTTTCACTTGAACGCATTCAGGGTGAGTTCCAGGTAGAAAAAGTCGGTATCTTTTTCAAACATGCCCGGAATGTTTCCGTTCGAGGCCACCATTCGGTTCCGGACGAAATCGCCGGTCGTAAAGTGCGAATAGCCGACCGTAGTCTTAACGTGCTTGATCGGGTCGTAGCGCAAGCGGATATCGAACGAATTACCCAGGTAATCGCCGCTTTTTCCAGTTCTATCGCGGTTGAAATCATTCGCATCCGGAACGCTGAACAGATTGTTGAAGCGGTCCTTGTCGCTGGCCAGCCAATACAGGCCGAATCCGGTATCGATGCTCAGATCTTTGCGCGGCTGAAACTCCAGTCTGATTTTTGGTGCGCTGATGTTTTCCATTACAACGTAATCGTCCGCGCTCCAGGGCCTGGCAAAACCGAAAAACCGCTCGAACCGGTTGTTTTTGTTGTCGTTCGGATTTTTGTCGCCGCTCGCGTAACCGTACTGCGCGCTGATCCGGGGCTTCCAGGGATGGTCGAAGGTATAGCCCGCCTCGAAAGTAAAACCGAAAGCATCCTGTTGCAGCGCCTTTCCGGTATTTCTGTCGTTGCTGCGGCCGAACTGATACATCGCGTCCATGTCCCAGTTAAAGCCGGTGCCCGGAATAAAGCCGTAGGCACGCAGGGCGGGCGCGATAATATCCCGATTGTCCAGATCGCCGGGATTTTGGGTGGCCGATTTTCTTAAGCCCAAATAATAAGGTTCCAGCGTGACCCATTTGCTCCATTTGCGCCAATGCCCGATCGCTCCGTAAAACCATTGCTGCTCGATCGGCTTGTCAGTGTTGTACTTGAGGCGGTCCAAAGGCTGCAACGCCAGTCCGTCGATGCTCCAGTCGTTTTTATCCTGACCCAGTGCGACCTGGAACCCCTGAAAGGTGTTGGTCGTGTTGCGCCATTCGTTGCTCGCGATCAGGCGGCGATCGAGAAATTCGAAATTGAAGCGTCCCGCTTTGATGCTGAGCGGCCGGTTCTGGCCTAAGTCGTCTTTGCCCAGCGCGTCCTTGAAAAACAATTCGCCGTAAGCCTGAATGAACTCGAATTCGTTCACATCCCGGTTATCTTCCGTAAAGCGGCTGTTGTAGCGGCGGGAATCCTGAACTTCGACCGCAAAACGGAACGGATCCAGGATATCCTTAAGCCCCAGATAGGCACGCGTTTTCAACAGCACCGGCTCGTCGACGCCGCCGGCGTAGGCGCGTTTGGCCGCGGGGCCCGCATTCGGCAGCGGATTGCTGCGGCGGATATCGTCGTCGCGATGCTCGTAGCGCGTCCTGTTTTCCAGACCGACATCCAGCCAGGTAATGTCCCGGAACGCTTTAATGCCGGTTTTGCTCAGATTGACCGTGTAAGGCGGCGGCTGCGTGAGACGTTTGGTACCGTAAGTGCCGGGCTCCTTATAATAGCCATCCCGCTGAGCGGCTTCCTCGGCAATTTCCTTTTTGACTTCTTTTTTTCTGGCTTCGATCTTCGCTTTCATTTCGGCATCAGGCTCGCCGGCCGCAAAAGCGGACGGCGAACCGGCGATCCCAACCAAACCGTTGACGGCTGCGGTTAATAATAGAAATTTTCTCGTTCTCATACTTTTCTCGGGGGAACAGCCTGCTCCGGTCATCCGGTCGATTGCTGTCAAAAAAAATTGCTCTCTATCCTCGGTGTTCCGCTGGATTTCGGCTGCACTATTTACGGGAAAGGTCGGGCCTCAGTTTTTCTTTGCGCTCGATCTGCACGACCTTGCCTTCGTGCACGATGATTTCGAGAGAGCCGAAACGGATGCCTTCCAGCATTTGGCTGATCTGGTGCATGATTTCAAGGTGCTGATTCTTGGTCGGACTGGGTTCAACGTGATTGGCCATGCCGGTACTCCATACAAAAAGTCTTGTTGGAGCGAATTTTAAATAGCTGATTGAATTTGAAAAAACGATATTATTCGATTTGAATATCTGTTTTTTTGAAAGCGGCGAAATTATTTGTGCTAGCAAGCCAGCATGGCGCACGGCAAAAAACCGATCCGTTACCCCTGCTTCTGTCTGCCGAAAGATCCCCTCCCCGACACATCGCCCAGGGAGGCAAAACGCAATTTTTCCCGGCTATTTCTATCCCCGTTAACATGATGTTAATATAACCGTGTCAGACTTACTTTTCTTGGTTCTTCAGGATATTACTTTTAACTCTTCATGTGGTTTGGAAATATCATGAAAAAATTCGATTCGGCCAGCGTTGTTTTGCTCGGGTTAGCGGTCGTTCTGGCTCTCCCCGGTTGCGCGGGCAGCCGATGGCATGAGAGCACGGGAGAGCATTTCGACGATGTCCTGTTGACCGCCAGGGTCAAGACCTCGATTCTCGGCGATGCCGGGGTTAAATTTCTGCAGATCCATGTCGAGACCTTCAAAGGCATCGTCCAGTTGAGCGGCTTTGTCGATTCGGAGGCTGCCGCCGAGCGGGCCATCTATCTGGCGCGGACCGTCAGCGGCGTCAAGCAGGTCAACAACAGTTTGATCGTCAAGTAAACCGGATTCTTGACGCGCATCCGCGCCACTACCCATCCATTTTTTACCTCACGAAAACATCATGAAAAAATTCAGCTCATTCCTGCGTTTTTTATTGGCCTTGCTAATCATCGCCTCGCTGGCCGGGTGCGCGAGCAGCAAACGCTATGAAAGCACGGGCGAATATATCGACGATTCGGTATTGACCACCAAGGTCAAGGCCTCGATCCTCGGCGACTCCAAGCTCAAAGTGTTGCAGATCGACGTGGAAACCTTCAAAGGCATCGTCCAGTTGAGCGGGTTCGTCGACTCCCAGGCTGCCGCCGACCGGGCCGTGGAGTTGGCGCGTAAAGTTAGAGGCGTCAAGCAGGTCAACAACAGCCTGATCGTGAAATAAAAAAGCCCTGCCAGGCTTTAAAACCGGGCAGGGCTTCTAAGCTTGCGAAACGCTACGGGCTTTGCTATTCCTGCTCGCGCGCCTTCAGCATCGCGGTCAGGCTGCGCAGCGCCTGTCCCCGGTGGCTCAGCGCATTCTTGACTTCCGGAGCCAATTCGGCGGATGCGCAATCGAGCGTCGGCACCCCGAAGACCGGATCGTAACCGAATCCGTTGCTGCCTGCCGGCCGGGTCAGAATCCTGCCTTCCCAGACGCCCTGCGCGATCAACGGCATGGGGTCGGCCGCATGCTGCATGAAGACCAGCACGCAAATGAAGCGCGCGCTGCGCTCCGCTTCCGGTACGCCGTCGAGCTCCCTGAGCAGTTTTTGCAGATTGTCCAGGTCGTTGCTTCCAGGTCCCGCATAGCGCGCGGAATAGACGCCCGGAGCGCCGTCCAGCGCATCGACGACCAACCCCGAATCGTCCGCAATCGCGGGCAACCCGCTGTGCAGGGCCGCATGCCGGGCCTTGATGATTGCGTTTTCGACGAAAGTGGTGCCGGTTTCTTCCGCGTCGCCGATCGAGAAGTCGGATTGCGGCACGATCGGATGATCGGCCAGCATGGCCTGGATCTCACGAATTTTTCCCGGATTGCCGCTGGCGAGTACGATTTTTTGGTGTTTTGTGAAGAGCATGACTCAGGAGAAAGGCGAAAATTGTTGCTTTTTACGAAAGGTGGGTGCAGCCAATGTCCCTAGGTTAAGGTATTTTGTGGCCGGATAAGCGAAGCGCACTTGTGCCCTCTGGGGGTATCCGGCATCGGCGTGGAGGATGCGCTTCGCTTATCCACCCTACGGCCCATTAACTTAACGGCATTGGATTTACACCCAACATCCCCCAGGTTTTGGCAATGCTGCTGCGAATACAATCCGGAAAAGAAACAGTCGGCATGGGTCTCTCTCAGACCTTGAACCTTATCAGCATTTTTCCAGGGCTTCCCGCTGCTTCTCGATCAATTGCCTGATTCCGAAGCTGGCCAGTTCAAGCATGGCGTCGAGCTCGTCCTTCCGGAACGCATGCCCTTCGGCCGTGCCCTGGACTTCGATGAACGCCGCCGCGTCGTTCATCACCACATTCATGTCGGTTTCGGCGTTGCTGTCCTCGTTATAGTCCAGATCCAGCACCGGCACTCCGTTATAGATCCCGACCGACACCGAGGCGACCTGGCCGTGCAGCGGATTGGTCTTGATCAGCCTTTTCTTGAGCATTTGCCTGACCGCCAGCGACAAAGCGACGAAGCCGCCGGTAATCGAGGCGGTGCGAGTGCCCCCGTCTGCCTGCAACACGTCGCAGTCGATCGTGATCGTGTTCTCGCCGAGCGCCTTCAGATCCACCGCGGCGCGCAGCGAGCGGCCGATCAGGCGCTGGATCTCCATCGTGCGGCCGCCCTGTTTACCGGAGCTGGCTTCGCGCCCCATCCGGCTGTGCGTGGAGCGTGGCAGCATGCCGTATTCCGCCGTGATCCAACCTTCGCCTTTGCCTTTGAGAAAGCGCGGCACCTGGCTGTCGACGCTGGCCGTGCAAATCACGCGGGTATCGCCGAACTCCACCAGCACGGAGCCTTCCGCATGTTTGGTATAGCCGCAGGTAAATTTGATTTCTCGCAATTGATCGGGTTGTCTTCCGCTCGGTCTCATGTGTTTAGATGCCAAAATTAAATCCGCACAGTATACCCGAACTGTCCCGACTGGAAGGAGCAAATTATCAATATATTGATATTTATAGGGAATCGCGCCGGATTCCCTTTCGGGCTTATTCGGTCCTCAGCGCCTCCAGCGGTTCAAGCCGGGAGGCCTTGACCGCCGGCGCAACGCCGGCGGCGATCCCGATCAGTACCGAAACGGCAAAAGCGGAGAGAATATAGCCCCAGGCCAGCTCGACCGGCAAGGCGGGCAAGGCATAGTCGATCGCCTCGATCACCAGCATGCCGGCCAGCGCCCCGGCCAAGCCGCCCGCGACGCTCAAGGCGAGCGCCTCGCCCAGAAACAGCCGGAAAATGACCCGCCTTTCCGCCCCGACCGCGCGCAGCAGGCCGATCTCGGAAATCCGTTCGGAAACCGCGATCGTCATGATCGTCAAGATCCCCACCGACCCGACCAGCAAGGAAATGCCGCCCAGCGCGGCGACGCCCAGCGTCAGGATACTCAAGACCGAATCCATCGTTTCGAGCATCTGGTTCTGGGTAATGAGCGTAAAATCCTCGAACCCGTGCCGGGCGATCATCAGTTTCTTAACCGCATTCTGCACGGAAGCGACCGCAACCGAACTTTTATAGAGCACGTCGATTTCCATCAGGCTTTCCCGGTCGAACAGTTCCAACGCTTTCGCAGCCGGAATATAAAGCGTGTCGTCCATGTCGAAGCCGAGCATCTGGCCTTTTTTCCGCATCACCCCGATTACCCGGTAACGGTCCGTGCCGATGCGTATCCTTTGGCCCAGCGGCCCGGCCGCGCCGAACAGTTCCCGCGCCAGTTTGTCGCCTAAAACGGCCAGGGCGCGCGGATTCCCCTCATCGTCGGGCAGAAAGCGGCCGGTTGCGACTTTCAGCCGCCACACTTCCGGCACCGCGCTGCCCACACCCAGCACATTGGTACGGCGCTGTTTGCTGCCCGCTTCGACTCGCACATTGCCCTGCACGACCGGCACGACCGCCAGTACGGGCGGCAGCTTGCGCAGCGCGGCCGCATCGTCGAGCGACAGGGGGCGCACGGTGCTGATCGTCGCCCCGGAGATGCCGAAAGTGCTTTTCTTGCCGGGACTGACCGACAGGAGATGGGTGCCGAATTGGGTGAATTCGGCCAATACAAAGGTATGAATCCCGCGTCCGATCGAAGTCAGAATCACCACCGCGGCAATACCGATCACCAGGCCCAGCGCGGTCAATGACGAACGCAGCTTGTGGCTGGCGATGGAGCGGTAAGAGAAGAGCAATAAGTCCGGAATGCGCATGGTCAAAGGGTCAACGTTTGGCCAAAGCGGCGATCGGATTCAGCTTGGCGGCCTTGCGGGCCGGCAGAAATCCGAACGTCAGGCCGGTCAGCAGCGCAACGCCGAGCGCCGCCAGGAACGCCCACGGCGGCAGCGCCAACGGAAATTTCGGATAAGCCAGCTGCAGGCCGGCCAGGGCAAGCTGCCCGAGCAGCGCGCCGACCGCGGCGCCGGCCAGCGACAACAGGGCGGCTTCGGCCAGGAACAGCATGTGCAGCTGCCGGCGGGTCGCGCCCAGCGCCTTGAGCAGGCCGATTTCGGCGGTACGCTGGGTCACGCTGACCAGCATCACGTTCATCACCAGCACGCCCGCGACCGCGAGGCTGATTGCGGCGATGCTGGCGACGGTCAGGGTCAGCGCCGCCAGTATTTTGTCGAACGTCCCGACCACGCTGTCCTGGGTAATGATCGTCACGTCGTCCTCGCCTTCGTGGCGCGCCTTGATGATTTTTCGGATGTCATCGACCGCTCGATGCATCGCTTGTTCGGATTTGGTCTCGGCCAGAATCCTGAACAGCGCCTCGGTATCGAACAAGGCCTGGCTTGAGGCGACCGGCACGATCACCATTTCGTCGAAATCGACGCCGATCGACTCGCCCTCGGAAGCCAGAACGCCGATCACCCGGAAACGCCGGTCGTTGATCCGCAGCCATTGGCCGATCGCCTGCCGGTTTGCGAACAGTTCCTTGCGGATCGTCTGGCCGATCACGCAGACCGAGCGCGCCTGATCGGCCGGGATTTCGGGCAGAAAGCCGCCCTGCGCCATGCTCAGATGCCTGACCCCGAGCAATGCGTGGGTCGAGCCGAAGATGTTCGTTTCGCGTTCCAGTCCTTGGCTCGAAACCGGCGCGGCGCCGATCATCAGCGGCGCGATCGCGGCGATATGAGGACTGGCCGACAGCGCCCGCGCATCGCCGAGCGTCAAATCCCGCGGCGTCTCGCCGAATAACGGCGGCGGGCCGCCGGTCGTTTCGTTGCGGCCCGGCAGCACGATCACCAGATGCGTGCCCAGCGATTCGAACTCATGCACGATATAACGGCGCGCGCTGTCTCCCAACGCGACCAAGACCGAAACCGAGGCGACTCCGATGCTCATCGCCAGAATGATCAAGGCGGTCCGGAGCGGCTGGGATCTGATCGCCAGCAAAGATTGGAGAAAAAGGTCGGTCGGAAGCATGGTCCGTAGGGTACGCTGCGCGTACCTTTTCATTCAACTCTGAACAAGGTACGCACGGCGTACTTTACAAGGGTTATGCCTGCGCTTTTTTGTACTGGACCGAGGAGTACACCGACAATCCGATCAAAATCGCGCCGGTCAGACCGGTCACCACTTCGGAAATGTGGGTGGTGATGCTCATCAGCATGATGCCGGCCAGCACGCCGATCGCGTAGTGCGCGCCGTGTTCCAGAAAAACATATTCGTCCAGCGTGCCCTGGCGCACCAGGTAGACGGTCAGGCTCCGTACGAACATCGCGCCGATCGCCAGTCCGAGCATGATGATGATCACATCCTGGGTGATCGCAAAGGCGCCGATTACGCCGTCGAACGAAAACGAAGCGTCGAGCACTTCCAGATAGAGAAAACTCGTCAATCCGGCTTTTTTGAGAGCGCCGGCTACCTGCGCGCCTTCCTCTTCGTCTTCGAACAGCGCGTCCAGACTATCGACCATCACATACAGGATCACCCCCGAGACGCCGGCCACCATCACCTGCAGGCGAAGCTCGGCAGGCAGCCAGTGCTGGATCACCAGCAGCAAGCAGAGCGCCACGATCAGTTCGATCGATTCGAGCTTACCCCAGGCGGCCAGTTTTTCTTCGATGCGTCCGAGCCAGTGCAGCTCCTTCGCGTCGTCGAAGATGAACCCGAAAAACACCATCAGCAAGAACATTCCCCCGAACGCGGCAATTTCGACATGCGATTCGGCCAGATGCTGCGCATAGGTCATCGGTTCGTGCAGCGCCATGCCGGCCACGCCGACCAGGCCGATCCCGGTCGCCACCGAAACGATCAAAATCGGGAACAACAGCCGCATCCCGAATACCGCAATCAAAATGCCCCAGGTCAGGAAATAAAATTGCCAACGTTCGTCCATGCGCTTCAGGACGGAGGCGTTCACCACCGCGTTGTCGAACGACAGGCTGACTTCCAGGACACCCAGAATCAGCGCGATGAACGCACCGGTCAGGCCTCCCCAATAAAACGCGATCGCGACGGACAAAACGGTCACGATCATGGAAAGACGAAAATGCTGCATGCAAATCTCCTCGTAATAAACGACTTTTATTATGAAACCTTAACTATAAGTGATTTAACCGAAAATCAACAGTTCTTCCCTTAAAATTAAGGCTGCGGCCTGAAGGCCGGCAGGATTCCGAAGGGAACGCATATTTCGTACCAATCTCATCTTTATCGCTTATAATGACCGCGCAATTCTCGCCCAGCCCAACCGCCGAGCCGGCGGCGAGTCCGCTTACCCTCTCCAGCGCAAGCTGCATATGACTCTGTGATGTTATGGATTTCGTAAACAAGCTCAGCCCTGCCCAGTTTTTACAACACCAACTCCGGGAAGTGATCAACCTGCTCGAAAAGCAGCAGTTGGAAAAATCGCTGCTCGAAAGAACGCCGGGCGAACATCACGAGCTTCTCGAAACGGTCCTGCGCAAACAACAGGAAAGCCGCCTGCAGGAAAAACTGGCGGAGCTGCATCCGGCGGATATCGCGTTCATCCTCGAATCGCTGCCGCTGGATCAGCGCATGCTGGCCTGGAACGCGATCGAGGCCAGCCATCACGGCCAGGTTTTGGTGGAAGTCTCCGATGCGGTCCGGCACACCCTGATTTCGAGCATGGAATCGGCGGAACTGGCCAGCGTGGCGGAAAACCTGGATGCGGACGAAATCGCCGACCTGGCCGACGATCTGCCCAAGAACGCGATGCTGAAGATCCTGCGTTCGCTGAATAATCTGGAACGCAAGCATGTGAACGACGTGCTGGCCTATGAAGACGACCAGGTGGGCGCGTTCATGGATTTCGGCACGATCACGATTCGCGCCGATCTGACGCTGAATGCGATCTCGGACTATATCCGCAATCTCGGCAAATTGCCGAAGCATACCGATAAACTGTTCGTCGTCGATCACAACAACATCGTACACGGCGTACTGCCGCTGTCGCGGCTTTTGACCCATGCGCCGGCGCTGACTGCCGAAAACGTAATGGTCACCGATTTCGTACAGTTCGAGGTCGATCAGGAAATTGCCGAGGCCTCGCACGCGTTCGAACGGTATGACTTGATTTCGGCCCCGGTCGTCGACCGCGAAGGCCGGCTGCAGGGACGGCTGTGCATCGACAGCGTCCTCGATTACATCCTCGAAGAGAACGACGAAGAACGGCTGATTCAGGCGGGCGTCACCGAAGAGGAAGACCTGTTTTCCAGCGTCTGGCGAAGCGTGCAGAACCGCTGGCCGTGGCTGCTGATCAATGTCACCACCGCCTTTATCTCGACCCGGATCATCGGCTTTTTCGAAGATGCGATCCTGCAGTTGGTAGCGCTGGCGTCGCTGATGCCGATCATCGCCGCCACCGGCGGCAATACCGGCAACCAGACCAGCATTCTGATCATTCGCTCGCTGGCTTTGGGGCAGATCACCTCGATCAACGTCGGCCGGCTGATCCGGAAGGAGCTGACCCTCGCCCTGCTCAACGGCACTTTTATCGGGCTGGTCGTGGGTTCGGTCGCCTTTTTCCTGTACCGGGACTGGCCCCTGGCGGGGGTGATGGCGCTGGCGATGTTTTTGAACCTTATGGTTGCGGTCGTGGCCGGCCTCTCGATTCCGTTGCTAAGGCACAAATTCGACAAGGACCCGGCCGCCGGCGCCAGCGTGATGCTGACCTCGATTACCGATGCGATGGGATTCTTTATCTTTTTGGGGCTGGCGAGCCTGTTCCTGTTATAGAAAGAGAAACCTTTCCTACTTCTTCATTCCCCGATACCCGGAGGTAATCGGATAACGCCGGTCGCGCCCGAACGCCCGTTCGGTGATCTTGACGCAGGGCGGCGACTGGCGGCGCTTGTATTCGTTGCGGTCGACCAGGCTGACGGCCCGGGCCACATCTTCGGGGCTGAAGCCGGCCGCGATGATCTCATCGGCCGACTGGTCAAGCTCGACGTAGCGTTCGAGAATAGGGTCGAGTACTTCGTAAGGCGGCAGGGAGTCCTGATCGACCTGGCCGGGCGCCAGTTCCGCAGACGGCGGCCGGATCAGCACCCGTTCCGGAATCACCAGCGACACGCCGTTCCGGTAGCGCGCCAATTGATAGACCAGCATCTTCGGCACGTCCTTGATCGGCGCGAAGCCGCCGGCCATGTCGCCGTACAGCGTCGCATAGCCGACGCTCATCTCGCTCTTGTTGCCGGTCGTCAGCAGCAACTTGCCCTGTTTGTTCGAAATCGCCATCAGAATCACCCCACGGCAGCGCGCCTGGATGTTTTCTTCGGTCGTATCGGGTTTCGTACCGGCGAAAATCCCGGCCAGCATTCCGCTAAAGGAGGATACGGCCGGGTCGATCGGTACGGTATGGTGGCTGACGCCGAGCGCCTCGGCCTCCCAGACCGCATCCTCGATGCTCATCGGCTGGGTATAACGCGACGGCATCAGCACCGCTTCGACCTGATCCGCCCCCAGCGCATCGACTGCCAACGCCAGCACCAGCGCGGAATCGATCCCGCCCGATAAACCCAGCAGAGCCCCCTTGAAGCCGTTCTTGCGGACGTAATCCCGAATCCCCAGCACCAGCGCCTGATATTCGCTCGCCACCGGCGTATAAAGCGGCGCGCAATCACCTTTGAGCGGCCAACCGTCGACAAAATCGACGACACCGACCTGCTCCTTGAACTCTTCGGCCCGGAACACAATCTCGCCCTGCGCATCGACCACGAACGAAGCGCCGTCGAAGACCAATTCGTCCTGGCCGCCGATCTGGTTCACATACACCAGCGGAATTTGCGCGGTCTTGACTTGGCCGCAAACCACCGCTTCGCGCTGGCGAATTTTGCCCGCATGGAACGGCGAGGCATTCAGGGTCAGCAGCAGATCGGCGCCTTCGCGCTGATTCTCGGCGATAATGCCGGCGTGCCAAACATCCTCGCAGATGGTCAAGCCGATCCTCGTCCCCTTGAAGGAAAACACGCAGGTCTTGTCGCCGGCGGAAAAATAGCGCTGCTCGTCGAACACGCCGTAATTGGGCAACGCCCGCTTGCGGTAGCGGGCCAGGATCCTGCCCTGATAAAAGACCGCCGCGCTATTGTAAAGCTTGCTGCCGTCCTGTTCCGGAAAACCGACCACCGCGGCGATAGCCTTCGGCAGCAGCACAGCCAGCCGGTTAAGGGCGCCGTTCGCGGCGTTAATGAAGTCGGGTCTTAACAGCAAGTCTTCGGCCGGATAACCGGTCACGGTCAGTTCCGGAAAAACAACCAAATCCGCGCCGAGAGTTTCATGGGCATGTTTGGCGTTTCGGACGATGTTTTGGACGTTGGCGTCGATGTCGCCGACCAGGAAATTGGTTTGCGCGAGGGCGATTCTTAAAGTCATGCGGGCTCGTAAAATTCGAGACGTTGGATTTAAGGGAAAGAAGAAATTGAACAAAGACCTGCGGGTTTTAAAAACCCGGCAGGTCTTCGGCATGAACCTTCAAAAGCGGTAAACCTGAATTACCGCGGCAAACAGCCTCTGATCGCCGCGCCGATGTCGGTCGGCGAGCTGACCACTTCGACCCCGGCCGCTTTCAGCGCCGCGACTTTGCCCGCCGCGGTGCCCTTGCCGCCGGTCACGATCGCGCCGGCGTGGCCCATGCGCTTGCCGGGCGGGGCGGTTTGGCCGGCGATATAGGCGACCACCGGCTTGGTCACATGCGCCTGGATATACTCGGCCGCATCTTCTTCCTCGCCGCCGCCGATTTCGCCGACCATCACGATGCCCCGGGTCTGCTCGTCTTCCTGAAAGCGGCTCAGCACGTCGACGAAGTTCATGCCGTGGATCGGATCGCCGCCGATCCCGACACAGGAGCTCTGACCAAGGCCCTGGTGCGTCGTCTGATGCACCGATTCGTAGGTCAGCGTGCCGGAGCGCGAGACGATCCCGATCGATCCCGGCAGATGGATCTTGCCGGGCATGATGCCGATCTTGCATTGACCGGGCGTGATCACCCCGGGACAGTTCGGGCCGACCAGCAGCGCGCCGGTGCCGGCCATCGCGGCTTTCACGCGCAGCATGTGCAGGGTCGGAATGCCCTCGGTGATGCAGACGATCAGCTTAATCCCGGCATCGACCGCTTCGAGGATCGCATCGGCCGCGTAAAACGGCGGCACGTAAATCATGCTGGCATCCGCCCCGGTAGCCTTGGCCGCTTCCTCGACCGTATTGAATACCGGCAGGCCCAGATGCCGGCTGCCGCCGCGCTCCGGCGTCACCCCGCCGACCAGCTGCGTGCCGTATTCGAGCGCCTGCTGGGAATGGAAAGTACCCTGTTTGCCGGTAAAGCCCTGGCAGATCACCCGGGTGTTTTTATCGATCAAGATACTCATGCTGCGGCCTCCGCCAGCGCTACGACCTGTTCCGCCGCATGCGTCAAATCGTCGGCGGCATATAAATTGAGACCGGTACTGTTCAGCAGCGCCCGGCCCTGTTCGGCATTGGTGCCTTCCAGCCGGACCACCACCGGCACCGCGACATGCACCTGCTTAATCGCGGCCAGAATCCCGCTGGCGATAATGTCGCACTGGACGATGCCGCCGAAAATATTGACCAGCACCGCCTTCACGTTGCCGTCGGAGAGGATCAGCTTGAAGGCTTCGCAGACTTTCTCCACGTTGGTGCCGCCGCCGACGTCCAGGAAATTGGCCGGCCTGCCGCCCTTCAATTTGACCAAATCCATCGTCGCCATCGCCAGCCCCGCGCCGTTCACCATGCAGCCGATCGTGCCGTCGAGGGTGATATAGTTCAAGCCGTATTGCTGCGCCTTATTTTCTCTTGCATCTTCCTGTTCGTGATCCCTGAGCGCCAGAATGTCCGGATGCGCGGCGACCGCATTGTCGTCGAAGTTGATCTTCGCATCGAGCGCGAGCAATTCACCCGCTTCCGTTTCGATCAACGGATTGATTTCGATCTGGCTGGCGTCTTTTTCCAGAAACAGCCTGTACATGCCCTGCATGATCCCGGCCAGCGCCTTGATTTGTTCCCCCTTGAGACCCAATGCATAGGCGCAGCGCCGGCATTGGTTGGCCTGCAGACCGGCGGCCGGATGAATCGCGATCGACAGGATCTTTTCAGGCGACTCATGGGCAACCGCTTCGATGTCCATGCCGCCGGCGGCGGAAACGATGAACGTCATCCGCTCGCTGCCCCGGTCGACGATCAGGCTAAGATAGAGTTCGCGTTTGATCGGATAGGTTTTTTCGATCAACAGTTTTTGAACCGGCAAACCGGCGCTATCCGTTTGATGGGTGACCAGACGGCTGCCGAGCAGGTCGCGGCTCACCGCTGCAACGTCCTCAACCCTTTTCACCAGTTTCACGCCGCCCGCCTTGCCGCGCCCGCCCGCATGCACCTGCGCCTTCACGACCCAGCCCGCGCCGTCCAACTCCCTTGCGGCCCGATCGGCTTCCTGCGCGGACGCCGCCGGCCTGCCCTCCGGCGCCGGTATCCCGTAGCTGCGAAACAGCTGTTTGGCCTGATATTCGTGAATATTCATGGATGCTCCGATGAGGCGGGGTTACGATATTGATTTTTCGCAAGATCGCGCGCGGCAATGCTATGCTTATTGGATAACGGATATTCTAATAAATTACCGGAAAAACAGCATCAACATTAGTCGGCATGCCGGAAAATAATCAAAGCATCATCCATCCCTGTCCGCTATCGAAAGGTTACGGCATTCCCGAACAGCAGGCATGGCTGCTTTTAAAAGTCTACTTGGTTTACCGGCTGTTTCTGGCCGGCTTTTTCATCGCGCTGTTTTACGCTCCCGTCGCACCTTCGGTGCTGGGCTCTTTAAATACCCAACTTTACCATTCCGCCAGCCTGCTTTATCTGCTGCTGACGCTGATCTCCGGCTTCCTGCTCCGCTCCCGATTCGCCACTTACAGCCTGCAGGCGCAATTCCTGCTGTTTTCCGACATCATCCTCTTAACCCTGATCATGCACGCTTCCGGCGGACTCAAAAGCGGCATCGGAATTTTAATGGCCGTGTCGGTGGCGTCGGGCGGCGTCACGATCGGCGGGCGCTGCGCCATGTTTTTTGCCGCGATGGCCAGCCTGCTGGTGTTGGCCGAAGAGATTTATGCGGATTTCACGGACAGCTTCGCCGCAGCGTCCTACCCTTATGCGGGAATGCTGGGGGCCGCCTTTCTGACGATCGCACTGCTGTCCTACGTACTCGCAAAGCGGAGCGAAAGCCTTCTGGAACTGGCGGCCCGGCACGAACGAACGATCGCGAACCTGGAAGAACTGAATCACTACATCATCCAGCATCTGGAAACCGGCATCCTCATCACCAACCGGAAGCAAATCGTACAGTTGGCCAATACGGCCGCCTTGAAAATGCTGAATCTGGAGAAAAGCCCCCTGCATTTGCGCGATATCTCGGCCCGTCTCTCCGAAGACTTCGGCGACTGGCTCTATGACCAGGAGTTGGATCAGGCGGAACTGACCCTCCCCGATCAAGCCGAAATCCGCGTCCGCTTCATCCTGCTGCCGACCCGCAGCCGTGCTTTCTACATGCTGGTGCTGGAAGACATCGCGCTGTACAACCAGCATGTCCAGCAAAGCAAACTGGCTTCGCTGGGGCGCCTGACTGCGAGCATTGCGCACGAAATCCGCAATCCGCTCGGAGCGATCAGCCATGCCGGGCAACTGCTCTCCGAAAATCCTGATTTCACTCCGCAAGACCGGCGTTTGACTCAGATCATCCAGACCCATTCAAAACGGGTAAACAAGATCATCGAGGACATCCTGCAGCTTTCCCGACGCAGCGCCTCGCGCCGGGAAAAAATTCAGCTTAAGCCCTGGCTGACCCACTACCTGGAAACGTTTACGCTGGAACATCAACTGGCCGAGCAGAAAACGTTCAGGCTTCATATTGACCAGGACCGGCTAACCGCATTCATCGATCCCGGCCATTTGAAACAAATCCTCGACAATCTATGCCGGAATGCGCTGCTCTACGGCCATCCCGAACATGGGCCGATCACTCTGCACGTTTACATAGCGCAAAATTCGCCTTGCATCGAAGTAATCGACAATGGCCCCGGGATCGCCCCCGAGCATCAGAGCCGCCTGTTCGAACCCTTTTTCACTACCTCGAGCAAAGGCACCGGGTTAGGGCTTTTCATCTGTAAGGAATTGGCCGAATTAAACCACGCCAAATTAGGCTATCATTTATCCCAAAACCAACGCAGCAGCTTCAGGCTGTATCTGAGCGATGCCGATAAATCATTCCGTTGAATAAATGAAGACACCTTTTGCATTGATCGTCGACGACGAGCCCGACATTATCGAATTACTCGAAATCACCCTGAACCGGATGGGCGTCGAGACCCGGAGCGCCGGCACGGCTTCCGGCGCCAGACAATTATTGCAGGAGCGCACCTTCGATCTCTGCCTGACCGATTTGAAATTGCCCGACGGCGACGGACTCGAACTGGTCGAATTGATTCAGTCCTCCGATGCCCCGCCTCCGGTCGCGGTGATCACCGCCCACGGCAATATGGACACCGCAATCACCGCAATGAAAAAAGGCGCTTTCGATTTCGTTTCCAAACCGGTCGATCTGTTGGCACTGCGGCAACTGGTCGCGAACGCGCTGAAATTCAAGGATAACACATCGGCCAAGGACCGCCGGATGCGCCATACCCTGCTCGGCGAGTCGCAGCTGATGCGCGACATCCGTTCCAAAATCGCCAAGCTCGCGCGCAGCCAGGCACCGGTCTACATTCACGGCGAATCAGGCGCGGGCAAGGAACTGGTCGCTCGCTTGATACACCAGCAGAGCACCCGCAGCGACAAATCCTTCGTCGCGATCAACTGCGGCGCGATACCGCACGAACTGATGGAAAGCGAATTCTTCGGACATAAAAAAGGCAGCTTCACCGGCGCAGTCAGCGATAAAAAAGGCCTGTTTCAGGCTGCGGACGGCGGCACCCTATTTCTCGATGAAATCGCCGATCTGCCCCCTTCGCTGCAGGTCAAACTGCTCCGGGCAATCCAGGAAAAAAAGATCCGCCCGGTCGGCGAACAACAGGAAATCCCGGTCGATGTGCGGCTGTTGAGCGCGACCCACAGAAATCTGGCCGAGATGGTGCAGAACGGCAATTTCCGCCAGGATCTGTTTTACCGGATCAATGTAATCGAGTTGAATGTGCCGCCCCTGCGCGAACGCACCGCCGACGTACCGGTGCTGGTCGAACATATTCTGGTCAAACTGACCGAGCAGACGCATACGCACAAGCCAGAAATTTCACAGGCGGCGCTCGAAGCATTACTGCGCTACCGTTTTCCGGGCAATATCCGGGAGCTCGAAAACATTCTCGAAAGGGCGCTGGCTTTGTACGATGGGAAATGCATCGAAGTGGACGACCTGAATCTGCCGATCGGGATCGCGGAGACGCATCTTTCCGAAGAATCCCGCTACGATCCGGGCCAGGGTTCGCTCGAAGATTATCTGGAAGCGATCGAAAGACGGGCGATTCTGCATGCGCTCGAAGAAAACAGATGGAATAAAACCGCAGCGGCTAAACAGCTAGGGTTAACGTTCCGCTCGTTCCGCTATCGGCTGAAAAAACTGGAACTGGACGACTGAAATTGGGAGCGCGGGGAAGCAGCTGCGCGAATGGAGCGCTAAGGTTGAATTGCCCGTCAGAAGGCCGGGCCGATCAGCTGGGATGTTCGGAGAAAGGGTTGAGTGTCAAGACCTGCCGTTTTTTTTAATCCCGGCAAGTCTCTCGTTCGTAAGAAAGGCAGAGCCAACCTATCCCACTCAAAACCGCAGCGTGACGCCTCAACAAGCGCTTAGGATGGGGTCGATCATAACTTCCTCCTCTCGCTTTCCCGCCGAGCGCTTATCGTAAATATCCTCTTCCCGGCTCGGTTACACCCAAAGAGCACAAACCGCTGTAGGGTACGCTGTGCGTACCATTGGAGGTGAAAAGGTACGCACAGCGTACCCTACAACTGAAGGTTGTGATTAAAGAACGTCTGTACACCTTTGTCACCTACGGGGTGTCTCCTGACAGGCGCTAAGCGTGGTAACGATCAAGAGGTAACAAGGAGGTTATTCTTGGCCCCCATCCTTAGCGGTCCACTCCATGCTATCCGCCCCTGCGCTTACCGCCCCAGGAAAAAACGCCTTCTACATTCAAGCCCGGTATTTCGGCATCGCTTCGAGCTTGGCGACCGCGTCCTTGATTTTGGCCTCGGCGCCGGCATCCAGCTCATTGTTTTTGTAGATCTTGTCCAGCAACCCTTCGGCGACCAGCGCTTCCTTGATCCAGCGCTTGGCGAAACGGTAGTTGGTAAATACGGGGGTTACTTCACCGGTCTCGGGATTGCGCAGCCCGGTCTTGGCCGCCGCACCGGAAGCAGGAGCCGGGGCGATACTCGCAGCAGCGGGCGCCGGTGCAGGTACTGCAGGTTTGGGGGCATTTTCGGGCTCCGCTTTAGCGGCGGGTTGCGGTTTCGGAGCGGGAGCAGCGGCCGAAGGTGCCGGCGTCTCCTCATGAACAGCGGTTTTTGTGCCGGCACTCTTATCGTTTACGACCTGATAAACGACATAAGCCACAAAAATAACGGTCAGAATAAACAACCCTTCAGTCATGACGCAAACCCCCCTCTAAATTTTTTTGAATTGATACGCCGGTGATCATTATTATCATCAAGAGCCTACGGTTCTCCGGCAAGCCGCTTAGCCATGTGCCGAATATACCAGATGCGGGCAAGGGTGGTAAACCTTCGCCGTCAAAATAAATGGGGGTTGTTGCGGGATAAACGCTACCAGCAATCCTTGCCTTCGGCAAGGGAAGGCAAATCGTCGCGCAACCCCATCGCATAGCGGTTGAAATAGTTCTTCAGCAAGCCGGCCCGGTCGACCCAGCCCATGCCGGCGGACCGCAATTCGCTCAATCCCGAAGCGCGGATGCCGAAGACCTTGTTCAAGGCATCCATACTGCCCATCATGATCAGATTGTCGCCTTTACGCCAGCGTTCGTACCGGCGCAGCAAGCTCCGTCCCGCTAACGAGCGTTGTCCGCGCTTAGCCTCCAGGATCACCTCGGCGATAGCGGCCGCATCCAGCAGGCCCGCGTTTGCGCCCTGTCCGGCCAGAGGGTGCATCACATGCGCCGCATCGCCGGCCAGCGCCAGATGATCGGCGGTATAACTGTTGGCGTATTGAAAGCGCAAAGGGAAAGCCGCGCGCGGCCCCACCGCCAGCATCCTGCCGAACAGCCCGTCCGAGGCCTGCTCCAAGGCGGCCAGAAAATCGGCATCCGCCAGGGCCAGATACGCCTTCGCGGTATCCGAACGCAAGGTCCAGACGATCGAGCACCGGCCGTTCGCAAGCGGCAGAAACGCCAAGGGGCCTTCGTCCAGAAAGCGCTGCCAGGCCGTAGCCCGATGGCTCAGCTCGGTGGTCACCGTTGCAACGAGCCCATGCTGGCCGTAGTCCCAGCCGGTCACGCCGATACCGGCCAGCTTGCGCAGAAGCGAATCGTGACCGTCTGCCCCAACCGCCAAATCAGCCGCAAAAATCCGCCCGTCGTCAAGTCTGAGGCGCACGCCGCCCGGTTCGGCCTCGATCCCGGAAACCGACGCCGGCGTGATGCGAGTCACACTGTCCAGCGTATCGAGCACGTCCCACAGCGCGGCGACCGTCACCCGGTTTTCGACGATGTAGCCGAGTTCGCCGTATTCGGTATCCGCGCAATCGAAATGCAGTTCGCCGCCTCCGCGCGCATCGAAAACGCGCATTTCCCGGTACGGGGAAACGCCGCGGCGCACCATGCCCGGCCATGCCTCCAAACGCTCCAGGATCCGTTGCGAGGCGCGGGTCAGCGCCGAAACGCGGATATCGATCGGCTCCGGCGGCCACTCCCGCAGAGGCGCCGTTTTGTCGAGCAGCGCGACGCGCACGCCGCCATGCCCGAGCGCGCAGGCTACCGCCGCGCCGACCATGCCGCCGCCCGCCACAATCACTTCGAAACGTTCGCTCATCGTTTATCTCCGGGCGCCGAGGCGCGGCAGCCGGCCGGACAGGCCCATGGCATGCCGCGACAGCAGGGATTTCGCCGCCGGAATCCGGTCGAGCAGGCACAAGCCGGCATTCCGGACCGCAGCCACCGGCAGCCATTCGTTCGAGAAAATGTGAATCAGCTGATCGGTAAAACGGATCGTGCGGTCATGATCCCGGCGGCGCGCCTCGGCATAAGCCTTCAAGAGCGCCGGATCGCCGATGTCGCCGCCTTGCGCATGCCGCCCAAGCAGCGCTTCCGCCAGCGCGGTCACATCGCGGAGGCCGAGATTGAATCCTTGGCCCGCGACCGGATGCAATTGATGCGCCGCATTGCCGACAATCACCGCGCGTCCCTCGACCATTCGCTCCGCGCGGATCAAGGTCAGCGGGAACGCCCGCCGCGGCGCGGCCAAGCTCAGTTCGCCGAGCCGGTAGCCGAAGCAGGCCTGCAGTTCGGCGGTAAATTCGGCTTCCGGAAGCGAAAGCAGCGTTTCGGCATCTTCCCGCGTACGCGTCCAGACCACTGCCGAATGCCGCTCGTCCACCGGCAACAACGCTAAAGGACCCGAGGCGGTAAAGCGCTCGTACGCAGTGAACCGGTTAGGACGGGACGTGCTGACCGTAGTCACCAGCGCGGTCTGACCGTAATCGGTCATCTGCTGACCGATATCGAGCAGTTTGCGCACTGATGACAGGCCGCCGTCGGCGCCGGCCAGCAGTTTTGCGGATAAGGTGACGGACTCGCCGCCCTGTTTCAGACTGACGCCGATCTCATCACCGCCGGAATAGAGGCCCGCGACCCGCGCCGGGCAAATCCGCTCGATGCCGGCCGCTTCGGCACGATCCGCGACATGCCCTTCCAGATCGCGCGCAGTGATCACATAACCCAGCGCCTCGACGCCTTCCTGTTCGGCCGACAGCCGGGCCTTGCCGAAATGGCCGCGATCGGATACGTGGATCGTTTTGATCGGGGTAGCAGCCTGCCGAATGCCTTGCCAGACACCCAGTGCGTCCAGCATGGTGACCGTGCCGGCCGCCAGGGCCAGCGCGCGGTCGCCGGCGGGGGAGGCACGCTGCTCGGCGCGCGTGTTCGTTTCGATGACCGCAAGCTTCAGACCCGGATTCTGCAGCGCCAGGGCCAGGCAATTGCCCGCCAGCCCGCCGCCCGCGATCAATAAATCGTATTCCGGCTGCATCAGGCGGCCTGCATCAGGGCTTCGATTTCGTCGATCGTTTTCGGCACCCCGGCCGTCAGACATTCGTAACCGCCTTGGGTCACCAAAACGTCGTCTTCGATCCGTATGCCGATGCCGCGCCATTTTTCCTCGACCTTCTCGTAATCGTGCGGAATATACAGGCCGGGCTCGACGGTCACTACCATGCCCGGTTCGAGCAGGCGCCATTCCTGTTCGACCTTGTAGTCGCCGACATCGTGCACGTCCATCCCGAGCCAATGGCCGATCCGGTGCATGAAAAACGGCTTGTATTTCTCGTCCTTGATCAGTTTCTTGACCCTGCCCTTCAGGATGCCCAGCTCGACCAGGCCTTTGGTGATCGTTTCGACCGCCGCGTCGTGCGCCGCATTCCAGGGCAGGCCGGGCCTGACCTGTTCGAGCGCCGCGGACTGCGCGTCGAGCACCAGTTGGTAAAGTAGTTTTTGCGGCTCGGTAAACCGGCCGGAAACCGGAAAAGTGCGGGTAATATCGGCCGCGTAATGGTCGCACTCCGCGCCCGCATCGATCAGCAGCAAATCGCCGCTCTTCAGCACATCTTTGTTTTCGATGTAGTGCAATACGCAGGCATTCTTGCCGCCGGCGACGATGCTCGGGTAAGCGACATGGCGCAAACCGCCCTGATAAAACTGGTATAAGAGCTCCGCCTCGATCTGATATTCGTACAGGCCGGGCTTGCAGGCCTGCATCGCCTTGACGTGCGCCTTGGCCGACACCTCGGCCGCACGCCGCATCAGTTTCAGTTCGGCCGGACTCTTGAACAGGCGCATCTCGTGCAGGATGTGCTCGAGCGATACCAGTTCGCCCGGGGCGGTGATGCCCCGGCGGGTCTGGCCGCGCAGGTGGTTGATCCATTCGAGCAGGCTGTGATCGAGGTCGGGGTCGCGCCCCAGCGGATAGAACACCTTGCCCTTGTTTTCGAGCATGCCGGGCAGAATTTCGTGAAGATCGTCGATCGGAAACGAATCGTCGGCCTCATAATGCTTGACCGCGCCTTCGAGGCCTGCATGGGCGCCTTCCCACAGCGCCTTGGTCTCGTCGTATTCGCGGCAGAACAGGATGTATTCGCCCTGTTCCCGGCCGGGGATGAATACGGCCAGCGCTTCGGGCTCGTTGAAGCCGGTCAGGTAATAAAAATCGCTGTCCTGCCGATAGGGGTAATGCACGTCGCGGTTGCGAACGCGTTCAGCCGCGCTGCCGATCAACGCGATGTTGCCTTTGCCGACGCGCTGCATCAGCTGCTTGCGCCGTTTTTTGAATTCGCTTTGTTTCATGCTGGGTATTGCCGGTTAATGAATCCTGATGCGCCCGTTCGAGCCGAGCTCGGCGCGCAACAATAAGACCGCGGTACGCAGATATTCGGTAACTTCCATGAACGCGGCCTCGTCTTCTTCGCCCTCCGCATCGGGGTCCAGCCGGGTGAATTCGACAATGTCGCGAAGGATTTCGCGGGTCTGGCCGGATTGTTCGCCGTTCCGGTACAGCGCACCGACACCGAACAAGAACCCCTGACACCAGTCGGCAAGCGCCGCGATCTGCTCCCTTAACGGGACGTCATCCGCCGGCAGAAACGGCTCGAAGTCGTAATCCCCGCTTTCCAGAGACGCCCTGGTTTCCTCGAACAGCTGCGCAAGCTGCCGCGACTGCTCGGCCCTGACCTCGTCGCCTTCGTCAAACAGCTGTTTGATCCAAGCGGCACTTTGCGTTTGCCCATTCACGCACAACATGCCGGTCGCCAAACCGTGCGCTTCCGCGGCCGAGTTGACTTCGTCGCTGCCTTTGAAAAAACTGTCTATATCCTGGTAGGTCATAATTCGAATAGACTGGATGAATGTAGCTATGCTACCACCGAAAAGCGCCGCATGCCCATAAATACGCTATCCTACGCGTTTGCCGCCGCCTTTCGGAAGGGCGGAAAATAGCCTGTTTTCTGTGCGCAATCCCCTTACGGGTACTTGCCCAATATGTGTATAATGGCATTCGCATCGGGGTAACTCATTGATGTCCGTCATTTTAACAGAAAGTATTTCGTGTTTATGCCCGGCATAAAAACATCTCCTAACACCCTTAACGCCAAGTTCAGATGACGATGAACACAAAACCGAATCAATCACTCGAATTGAAAGAGCTTGAAGAAAAGCTGGACTTGCTGATCGAACAATACAATGCACTTAAAAACGAAAATCATTCGCTGAAAATCAAACAGGAAGCCCTGGTGAAGGAAAAAGCGAAACTGATCGAAAAAACTACACAGGCCCGGATTCGCGTAGAAGCAATGATTTCCCGCCTGAAAGCGATGGAACACGGTTCATGAGCACGGTCAAAAAAGAAGCGGTCGTCCTGACGATCATGGGCAAGGAATATAAAATCGCCTGCGAACCGGAAGAGCGCCAACGCCTGATCGAATCTGCGCAACTGCTCGACAAACAGATGCGGCAAATCCGCGACTCCGGTAAAGTGAACGGTGCCGACCGAATCGCCGTGATGGCGGCCCTGAACCTTGTGCATGAGCTTTCCTTTCTGAAAAGCCAAAACGACAGCCTGCGTTTCGATTTCGGCTCGTCGCTGGCCGACATGATCCAGAAAATAGAAAACGTTTTGGAAAATCGATAAACGCGATACAATAGAGTCCTGTATCTCCTGCAGCGTTCGAAATGTATTGGGTGTTTCCTGAACCTATTTTTACCCCGGGGGCGAACATCCGGCAATGGTGAGCATGCCCGTACTTGTCGGGAAGCCTGATTTACCGATCCAGCCTCCACTTGAACCTACGGTTCAAGGACGAAAGTACATTACGGCGCAGGCGGGAGATGCAACATCATCCTTTTTCGGCGCCTTAAAAATCCGCGCCTAAACCAGTCCCATCGTCTTCCCCGCAAGGACAAGTTCAAGCTGTCCATTGACTTCCTGGCTTCAATCCGGGCGATGCCGTATCTCCGGCAAACCGAAAGTCCCTACCTAATCAAAAAATTCCCATGAACCCAGTGACACCTGGAGCCGGGAAAACTCCCTTTTCCCTAAACCAGCGCCGGCTTACCGCTTCCTATACGCCTGCCGCAAACCCGGCCGCCTCGATGCCTGCGATCGCGCAGCGCTCATCCTGGTCCGATACGTCGCCGCTAATCCCGACCGCGCCGATCAATTGATTATTTTCCTTGTCGCGAATCAGCACGCCGCCCGGTACCGGCATCACCTTGCCCTGCGACAGCGTCACCAGTGAATTCATGAAGTCCGGCCGCTGCACCGCAACGCCGGCCAAGCTTCTCGACGATACGCCCATACTGACCGCCCCCCAGGCCTTGGCGGTCGCGATCTCCTGACGGATCATGCTGGCGCCGTCTTCCCGCTGCAGCGCTTTCAAATGCCCCGCCGCATCCAGCACCACCACGGTCAACGGCGCCATTTTCAGTTCTCTGGCCTTTGCAATCGCAGTCTGTATAATCAAATTGGCTTTTTCCAATGTCAAAATGTGCATCCTTCAATCTCTTTTTTCAGGTGATGTGTTGAGTAAAGGCAATAAGTGCTGCCAAATCTTGTCCGCAATCAACGGCTGGGCTTTCGCATTCGGATGCAGGCCGTCGGGCTGCATCAGTTCCTCGACCAGCGCAATATCCCCGAGGATGAACGGCACCAAGGGCACGGATTTTTCCCGGGATAATTCGTGGTACACATTATAAATCATATCGATATAGCGTTTACCGTAATTCGGAGGGATAGTCATGCTGAGCAGCAGCACCTTCGCGCCGCGCGCCCGGCTGCGGCGGATGATCTCGTCCAAATTGTGTTTCAGTGCAGCCGGCGAGAGTCCGCGCAAGCCGTCGTTCGCGCCGAGCTCGATGATCACCACCGACGGTTTTTCCTCGCCCAGGATGCGGTCGATGCGGGCAAGGCCGCCGGCGCTGGTTTCGCCGCTGATGCTCTCGTTGCGGACCAGGGCCTCGATACCCGCCTTCCGTAGTTTTGACTCCAGCAAGCGTACCCAGCCCTGCTCGACTTCGATCCCATAGGCGGCACTGATGCTGTCGCCCAGCACCACCACCGTTTCGGCGTGTATATTGAGCGAAAACAATGCCGCGCCCAGCCATAAACAGAATTTCGACAACATGAACAATCCGCGCAAGGAACCCATAATGGATATTATCGTAACAGAAAACCTCAGCAAATCGGTGACGACTTCCGAAGGCGTTTTGCATATCCTGAACTCGATCGATTTACGGATCCGGCAGGGCCAAAGCGTCGCGATCACCGGCGAATCCGGCTCCGGCAAATCGACGCTGATCGGGCTTCTGGCAGGCCTCGATACGCCCAGCGCCGGCTCCGTCCGGCTGGACGGACGATCATTAACAAAGCTCGACGAAGACGGCCGCGCCGCGCTGCGTAACGAGCTGATCGGCTTCATGTTTCAGTCGTTCCAATTGTTACCCGGCCTGACCGCGCTCGAAAACGTGATGCTGCCGCTCGAACTGAAAGGCGACCGGCGGGCCGCATCGGAGGCCCGCGACTGGCTCGGCCGGGTGGGCCTCGGCGAACGCCTGAAGCACACGCCGAAACAGCTCTCCGGCGGCGAGCAGCAGCGCGTGGCGCTGGCGCGTGCGTTCGCGACCCGTCCGCGGATCCTGTTCGCGGACGAACCGACCGGCAACCTCGACAGCCGGACCGGCGCGACGGTGATCGACCTCTTGTTCGAATTGAATCGGGAAAACGGGACCACCCTGCTCTTGGTGACCCATGACGCCGCGCTGGCGGAACGTTGCGAACGCACGGTCAAACTGGCTTTCGGGAGGCAGATATGAACAGAATGAAGCTTGCGTTGCGCCTGCTCGGCCGCGAAGCGCGGTCCGGCGAGTTGACGTTGCTGATACTGGCGCTCTTGATCGCGGTCACCGCCTTGACCGCCGCCTCGCTGTTCGCGGACCGCCTGGAACGGGCGATGACCGCGCAAACCGCCGAATTTCTGGCGGCCGACCTGGTCATCCAGAGTCCCGGCCCGATCCCGGCGGAATGGCTGGCCGAGTCCCGCCGGCTGGGCCTGAAAGAAGCCCGGACGACCGAGTTTTCGAGCATGCTGATCGAGAACGACGAAATGCTGCTGGCCAGCATCAAAGCAGTCGACGCCGCCTATCCGCTGCGCGGCTTCTTGAAAATCGCCGACGCCGAACACCGGACCGAAACGGTCGTCACCCACGGCCCGGAAATCGGCGCGGCGTGGGTCGAACGCCGTATCCTGTCCGCGCTGAAGCTGAAATTCGGCGATGCGCTGACGGTCGGCGAAAAAAAGCTCCGAATCACCCAAATTCTGACCTATGAACCCGATCAGCAGGGCGGTTTCTTCAGTTTTTCGCCGCGCGTGCTGATCAACGCCGCCGACCTGGAAGCGACGAAAGTGATCCAGCCCGGCAGCCATGTGCATCGGTTCTTCCAATTCAGCGGCGACTCGAAAGCGCTGTTCGCCTTCCGGCGCTTCGTAAAACCGCAGTTGAATCCCTCGCAACGCCTGCTGGACGTTCACGAAGACCGGCCCGAACTCGGCTCGGCACTGACCCGCGCCGAGCAGTTCCTGGGCCTGTCGAGCATCGTGGTGGTAATCATTGCCGGCGCCGCAATCTCGATGGCGGCGCGGCGCTACAGCGAACGCCATTTCGATACTTCGGCGCTGCTCGGCTGTTTCGGCTGCACGCAGGGGGAAATCCTGAGGCTCTACTGCATGCAGTTCGCGCTGCTGGGACTGGTTACCGGCGCGCTGGGCTGCGGATTCGGCTGGCTGTTTCAGGAAGGATTGTTTTTACTGCTGCGCCCCTTGCTGCCCGCTTCGCTGGCGCAGCAGCCGGGCGCCCTCGCGGTACTGTTCGGCGCCGGCGCCGGCCTGATCATCCTCTTCGGCTTTGCATTGCCGCCGATCCTACGCCTGAAGCGGGTGCCGCCGCTCAGAGTCCTGCGCCACGAACTGGAACCGTTGCCGAGCAGCGCCTGGCTGGTTTACGGCCTGGCGCTGACGTTGATTTGCGCACTGGTCTGGCGCTATACCGGCGACGCCGGAATGACCGCGGTGGTGACCGGAGTCACGATGGCGGCGCTGCTGCTGCTTGCCCTGATCGTTTGGGCGATGCTGTCCGCGATCCGCAAGCTGCTGCCCCGCATGCCGCTGGGCTGGCGTTTCGGATGGCGCGGCCTGCTCCGCGAACCGCGCGCGAGCATTGCGCAGATTCTGGCATTCGGCGTCACGCTGGCGGCGATGCTGTCGAGCCTGATGGTTCGGAACGAACTGATCGCTACTTGGCGCCACCAATTGCCCGAGAATGCGCCGAACCATTTTGCACTGAACATCTTCCCGGACCAGTTGGCAGCGTTCGAACGCTCCCTGCAGGATAAAGGCATCGAAAGCAGCCCGTTTTATCCGGTCGTCCGGGGCAGGTTGACGCATATCAACCGGAAGCCGGTACAGGAGATCGCGGTCAGGGGCTCGCAGGGCGATAACGCCACGCACCGCGAATTGAGCCTGACCTGGAGCCGCGAGGTGCCGGAAGAGAACACGATTGCGGCCGGCGCGTGGTGGAACCGAAACGCGCCCGGCTTGGTATCGGTCGAACAGAAACTCGCCGACAGTCTGGGCATCAAAGTGGGAGACCGCCTGACCTTCAGCTCCGGAGGGCGGCAGTTCGAAGCGACGGTCGCCAATTTCAGGGCGCTGCGCTGGGAATCGATGAAGCCGAATTTTTACATGATTTTTTCGCCCGGCACCCTGGAAGATTTCCCCCATACCTTGATGACCAGTTTTTATCTGCCGGAAGCGAAAAAAAACGCATTGAACGCGCTGGCAAAAGAATTCCCGAGCATGTCCATCCTCGAAGTCGAACGGATTCTGCGGCAATTGCAGACGCTGTTTACGCAATTGACAGAGGCGGTCAATTATTTGTTCTACCTGGCCTTGTCGGCCGCGCTGACCGTCCTGTTCGCGTCCGTGTACGGCACACTGGACCAGCGCATCCATGAGAGCGCACTGCTCAGGACATTCGGCGCTTCGCGCGGCTTTCTAAGGAAAATGCAGAGCATTGAATTTTTCTGCCTTGGCGCTATCTCAGGAGTGATCGGCGTACTAATTGCCGAATCCCTGAACTTTGCGCTGTACCGCCAGGTCATGCATATCCCGTTCCAACTACATCGCGACTTATGGCTGACCATCCCTTTACTCAGCGCCGTAATCGTCTTGTCAGCGGGCCTGTGGGGATTGCGCCGGGTAGTCCGCAGGCCTCCGTTGCGGAGCTTAAGAGAGCTATAATACGATCGGATTAAGATCAGACCGTTCATCCATTATTCATCAAAGATCGGCTACACTTTGTTCCAACTAAAATTAAAGAAGGTAAACCCATGAAAAAATCAGCTTTAAGCTTGGTCATTATCGGCAGCGTCCTGCTGACGGGCTGCTACAGTTACGGCGGCTGGCAGCCGACTGTAGACCCTTACAATGACCCGAATGCTTATCGAATCAATCAGGATATGGCCGAGTGCCAGCAGCTCGCCAAACAGGCTTCCGGAGGAACGACCAAGGAAACTGCAATCGGCGCGGGCACCGGCGCTTTGATCGGCGCGGCGGGCGGCGCGGTGGTCGGCGCCTTCACCGGCAACCCGGGCGCGGGCGCGGCAATCGGCGCGGCGGCAGGCGGTTTCGGCGGCGGCGCCAAACAAGGCTTCGAATCCGAGCATGATTACAAGCGCTCGTATGCGACCTGCATGCGCAACCGCGGACACCGCGTAGTCAACTAAAGGCCATCTTCCGGGGCTGGCACAAGGAAGTGCTTGTGCCATCGACCCTTTCAACCAGTGCCCTTGGCGTTTTCGCTTCCCGCGAAGCGCATCAGGAGTTTCGCCAGACAGGTCCGTGCCGTTGCCGAATAGACGCCCGGCTCGTCATAAACCGTAATCGTTTCGAAAACCGGAGCCGACACAGGCTGCCGGCCAAACGTCAAGGCGGCTACCTTGGCCTTGCTGTGCGCATAGCCTCGAAAAACGGCTTGGCGCCATAAATGCAAGCCGGCCTGCGCGCACAAACGGGTAAACGTTATCCCCGACTGCACGGGTAGCAATACATAAAACACCCCATCCCGCGCGAGCAGCCGCGCCGCAATCCCGACAAGTTCGGCATGCGTCAGATGCACATTATGACGGGCGGCATTGCGCATCGGCTCGTCGGCGTTCAAATGGTTCTCGAAAAAGGGCGGATTGCTGACGATCAAGTCGTAGCGGCCGGATTCCAGGTCCGCGAAATGCTGAATGCTGTCCCGAACCGCCTGCAGCCGGTCGGCCCAGGGGCTGCGGCGGAAATTTTCCGCCGCCTCCCGGCACGCGTCGTCCATCAGCTCCACACCGATTACCCGGCCGGCACCGAGCTGCGCCGCGATCAGCGACAGCAGTCCGCAGCCGGCGCCGATGTCCAGCACGCGGCCTTCCGGACAGACCGGCATCATCGCACCGAACAGCAGGCTGTCCGTACAAATTTTCATCGCCGCCCGTTCCTGGCTGACCGAAAATTGCTGAAGGCGAAAAATCGACAATACTTATCTCCAAGTCCCGTTAAACCTGCCGCAGGCCCTTATTCGGGATGACCGGCATCCGCCTGCTCCTCATGTCTCGCCGCTTTCGGCGGGCTCTTTTTCCACAAGCCGCGGCTCGAAAAGCATCCCCATCCCCATTTCAGCCAGTTCAGCAAGGCGGCGGCCAGCCACAGCGACCATGCCAGCATCAACAGGCGGTAAACCTTCAGCGGCACCGAAACGACGGCCGCTTTCGGCAACAGCGCTGCGCTTCTGTCCTGGTACCAGTTCAACGCATACGGCGAGGACTGGTTGCCGGTGATCATCATGTCGGGCGTATTCAAAAGGCCCTGCGAAACTGCGGCAAACAAGATTCCCAGCGACAGGACCGTCAGGCCGCCGAGCAGAATCTGCAGGGCGTTGAAATAGCGGATCTCGGCGGCGGATTTTCCGCATCGCCAGCCGAGCAGCATCAGCCAGGCAATCACGACCAGCGCGGTCGGCAGCGGAATCTGGCTGAGCCCGGCCAGCAATAAAAACCATTGCCAGTGTTTCAGCGGCGTTAGCGGTATCCTGCCGAGCCCGATCGAAATCAGCGCCAGCACGATCAATACGCCCCAGAACAACACCGCCGGCCCCATTTTCGGACCGTCGACCCACAGCACCCAGCGGTCTTCGCCGAGCCGGATGTTCAAGCCCGCATTTACGCTGGCCGCGCCGAGGTCAACCTCGGGCGTGGCCACGCGAGCGGCAATCGGCTGCGCTTCGAGCCAGCGCAGCGTGACGGTTTGGGTGCCGGGCCTGACCGGCAGCACCAGCTTGCGGCCTTCCAGGCGCAAGGGCTGCGGCTGTCCGTCGATCGCGACCGTCTGCAATTCCGCGGCTTCCGGCAACAAAAGCGGATGCTGTCCGCCTTGCGAACTGCGGAGGCGGAGCGAAAGCTCCGTATCGCGGATGCGCTTGCCGGGCGTCATCGTCAGCCGGCTATTGTCGATCGTGAGGGTCCGGCCGGCAGCCGCCTGCGGCCGCGACACCGCCAGCATGATTTTTTCGCCGGGCCAGGGCCGCCATTCGGGCAGCCAACGCTGTTCGTGATTCAGGTAGATCATCGGAATGCCCGACGTTTCGATGTGCCAGACCGGGCTCACGTCCGCCCTGAACACCTCGATCCATTGGTCTGTCGGCGCGGCGGCCAATTCGAGCGTATCCGATTTGGCGAGCGTCGACACCCACGCCATTTCGGCCTGACCAGCGGCCATGTTTACGTCGGCCTTGCCGTTTCGGACGCGCACGCCGGGCGTGGTGACCGCTTCGCCGGGCAACAGGGGCACCGACAGCAGGACCGGCGATCCGGGCTCGGACAGCCGGACGATCCGTGTCGTCACCTGCCAGTCCAGGCCCAGTTGCAACGTGCGTTCGATCCGGACGAACGCCGGCAGCACGCCGGGCGTCAATACCTCGGCCTGAGTCTTGCCCGGCGCCTTTTGCACGCGTTCGAACCGCAGTTGCTCGCCCGGCAGGCCGTTTTCCCCGATTCCTACCGTTTCCCAGCCGCTGCCCTCCACCGTCACCCGATGCGGTTTCAGCGGCAGCGGCAGGGTAAATTGGCCGGTCGCCGGCAAGATACCGCGCAGTACGACCGCATGCCGGCCCGGATCGAGATGCAGCCAGAGGTTGTTGCCGGTACGGAACAACCCCGGCGCGGGCACGCCGTCGACGGTCACCCGATTCGGAAACCACTGCCGGTCATCCGCCGGTAGCGGTACCGCGACGCCCTGCGCCGCATGCATGTCGAGCGAAAGCTGCAGCGCTTCGCCGTCGAATTTGACCTGCATCGCCGAACTTTCGGCGCAGGCCGGCAGGCAGTCGGGCGCTTCGAGCAGGCGGGCTTTCAATTGATCCAGCACCGCCTGGCCCGGAAAATCCGCATGGGCCGGTTCGGACGGCAGCGACAGCACCGGCATCAGCAGGCACCAGAAAATCAGCGCGGGAGAACCTTTGAAACGGATAATCCATTTTTCGGCAACCCCGAACATCAAAAGCGCCAGCACCGCAATTAAGGCAACGCGCAGAAAATTCAGCGCCAGCGTCAATCCGGGCGGCAAATACCAGAGCGTCAATGCTTGTCCCGGATCGACCGAGCCGTTCCAGGTCAACAGCACTCTATGCCACTGCCAGGCGGGCAGGCCCGGCCCGGTCTGAATCTTGGCGTTCGGGTCGACGCGTTCGACATCGGCCGGCTTGTTTTCGAGATATCCCATGCCTTCGGCGACGCTGCCGGCCGCATCGGCCACTCTCGATTTGCTGAACATCCGTGGCGGCTCCCTTTCCTCGTGCATCGCGGCCGCTTCCGGCGCAGCCGGCATTTGCGCGGCCGCCGGATAAGGCGGCGCGCTCAGGCTCTGCCAGGGCCTTTCCAGTTGCGGATAAAGGCCGATGCGCACCTGATCGATCATGAAAGGCACCGCGATCAGGATCAGTCCAAGCCAGCTTATGCGCCGATACCAGTGTACGAATTGCAGGAACCGGCCTTCCGGCAGCACCCGGATCAACGCGGTCGCTGCCAGAAGATGCAGCCAGACATAATGCGGCGCACCGGCTTCGTGCCAGATCAACGCGAGCGCGGCCAGCGCGATTCCGCCCCACAATGGCGTCCACAGCTTGTAGACCGCGAGCGCCGAGACCAGCACCAGAAACAGGTCGAGCAAAGTCCAGCGGGCGACCCAGGTATCCGGCACGTTGTCGACGCCGCCCGCCGCCAACAGGCGCCAGCCCGGCGGCAGGTTCAGTTCGGCGCTGACCTGCTGGAAACTTTGCTCCCAACCGACCGCGCTGATCTCGCTGATCGCACCGGTTAGGCGGCTGTCCGCCTCCAGCGAAATGATCCCGCGCCGAACTTCGACTCCTTCCTTGCCGGAGCCTTCGAGGCGCGTGATCAGTTGATCGCTGCCGTCCAGCGCGACCTTGCCGAGCTTCAGTTCGGGCAGCGCATTCAGCCGCCAGCCGCGCGTCATTCGGCCGCTGATGGTGTCGTTAACGGTATAACCTGCGCCGTCGAAATCGAGCCACAGTTTGCGCGTCAAATTGAGCCGGCTCGGTTCGGGCTCCGGATCGCCGCGCCGGATCACCTTGAACTGCATGGTCTGGCCGAATTCGACCCGATAAGCGGGCCAGGCTTGCCAGTCGTCCGGCAAATTGGTCAGGTTCGCATCGACCGCGCCGACTTGCTCGATTTCCACGACCCTGAGCGCCGGGCGCGCATCGAAGACCCAGATTTCCGAGTCAGGCCAGGCCGCTTCCTGTTTATCGGCAACAGCCGGCGCCTGGAACGGCAGTGCCTCGACCGGCCCGGCGCTTCGGTAGGCCAGATCGATCTGCCAGCGTCCGGGCCGCAGCTGAAGCAAGAGCCGGCCGCCGTCTTCGAGCCGCGCCGGCAACGGGCTGCTCAAATGCAAGGGAATGAAGCCTTCCGGCAACGGCACGGCCAGCTTCAGCTCGCGCGGTTCGCCGGACACGTCGAGCACCAGCCGGGTGATCAGTTCCAGGGGCACCTCGTCGACGATGCGCCTGAATACTTGCAGCACAACCTTGTTCTCGACACCCGCGGGCTTGCCCGGACGCTGCTCCGGGGCACTCACCCAGATTTGGCCGTCCCTGAATACCGGATAAGGGACCGGGCTGCCGTTCACGTTCAGGCTCACCAGGCCGGTATCGGCCGGTACGGCCAGCGTTTCGGGCATCGCGTCCCAGAAAAACTCGCCCTTGATCCGGTACGCCTTCGGCTCCGGACCGGCGTTATCCAATTTGAGCGCAGGCAAACCGTTCCGGTTAATCACTTCCATGGGATTGTCGTTGAGCGTGACCGCCTGCGGCCAATGCCTGTCGTCGCCCGGCAGCAGGATCCAGTTGTCCCGGAACACCGAGCCGCGCAGCGAAAACGTACCGCGCCGGTCACCCAGGTCCAGCGCCAGTTCGGTCGGCCAGCCGCAGTGCTTTTCGTCGAAGCTGTTGTACAGGAAAGGGCAGCCGTGCTCCGGACTATCGTGGAGAACCCAGTCGATCCAGGGCTTGAGCGGTTCGGGCGCGTGCTCCGGCGCCAGCGGCACAGCCTGGGCCGAGGAAAAACCTAAAAAGAAGACAAAGCACAGACGAGCGAAACGGTTCATGAAGGCTCCCCAGCGAGTGAACTTGCTGCGGTATCTTACTTGGAACTTTGCAAAAATTCTAACGGGTTTGTTCACTGCCGAAAGACAATCGCTTACACGATCGAAACGATGAATTTGGTAGAATAGCCGACCGACCTACAATGAAACGGACAATGTTCATGACGGCTTATCGCCATATTCTTTTGACCGCAGATTTTTCGGAAGACGGCGCGTCGATTGCCGCGCGCGCCCAATCCCTGGCCGCCTTGTACAGGGCGAAATTGAGTATCCTGCATGTGCTCGACGACATCCCGATGCCCGATACGCCTTACGGCACCGTGATTCCGGTCGATCGACCTTCCGAATACGACCTTTTGGAAGCCGAACGCGGCAAGCTGCTTGCCCTGGGCACCGAACTCGGCGTCCCTCCCGCCGATCTCCGGCTGATCTGGGGCGTGCCGAAAGACGAAATCGTGCGGCATGCCGAAACGATCGCGGCCGACTTGATCGTGGCCGGCTCGCATGAGCGGCACGGGCTGGCCTTGCTGCTGGGCTCGACCGCAAACGGTGTACTGCATCATGCGCCCTGCGATTTGCTGGCGGTCCGGATTCCCGACGGCGAAGAAATTTAGATAACCGTTCAGAATCTTTATTTTATGAAGCATATCCAATGGCTGCCGGTATCTTTTGCAAGCCTAACATTCGCCATGCTGAATGCCGCGTTGGCGGCCGAATCTGAGGATAGAAGAACGGATACCACACACCGTTCGCCGAAAGATGCAGCCCCAGGGTCGGCATTGCCTGCGCAAGCCACATTTGAACGGATTGCGAATGAGACGGGCGGGACCTATATTTTTGTGCCTAACGGATCAGCCGAAGATTACCGAAACCATTTCCAAAAAATGTTAGAAACCATGATAGAGGAGAACAACCGTGGCGAAGGCCAGTGATTTAAAGAAAGGCATGGTCGTCGAAATCAACGGCGCCCCGCATGTCGTCAAACAGGTGGAGGTCAGAAGCCCGTCGTCGCGCGGCGCTTCGACCCTGTACAAGGTGCGCTTCAACAACCTGAAGACCGGACAAAAACTCGACGAGACGCTGAAAGGCGACGATGCCTTCAAGGACGCCGATTGCGTGCGTGCGAAGGTGCAGTTTTCGTATCAGGACGGCGACAATTTCATCTTCATGAACCAGGAAGACTATAGCCAGTACACCCTGAACGCCGACGACCTGGAAGGCAAGGTCGAATACCTGACCGACGGCCTGGAAGGGATCGTGGCGCTCCTGGTCGACGACGAGATCATCGGGATCGAACTGCCGTCCTCGGTCGTGTTCACGATCGTCGAAACGCCGCCTGCGATCAAGGGCGCCACTGCCTCGAGCCGGACCAAGACTGCGAGGCTGCATACCGGCCTCGAAGTGCAGGTGCCCGAATACATTGAAACCGGCGAATCGGTCAAGGTGAATACCGAAACCGGAAAATTCATGTCCCGGGCTTGAACATCGGCCGCGGATGCTTTTCAATTGCCCCCAGGGCGCCTTCGACCTGATCCGTCTGCCGCTGCGCCGCAACGAACTGTTGCAGCCTTTCGACGCGGCGGACGAGTATCTCCTGACCTATCTGTCCGAGCAGGGCCTTCCGAAAGGCGGGAGCCGCGTGCTGATCGTCAACGACAGCTTCGGCGCGCTGGCGGTCGCGTTGAGCGATTACCAACCCGATGCGGTGTCCGATTCTTTCCTGTCGCATCAGGCAACCGGCATCAATTTGGAAAAAAACGGCAAGACCCGGGACAGCACGCGTCTCCTGCACAGCCTGGAGCCGTTGCAGGGCGCCTACGACCTGGTGCTGATCAAGGTTCCGAAAACGCTCGGCCTCTTGGAGCACCAGCTGATCAGCCTGCACGGCCATTTGCAGCCGGACGCGCAAGTGATTCTGGCCGGAATGGTTAAAATGCTGCCCGGCTCGGTCTGGCAATTGGTCGAACGCCTGCTCGGTCCGGCCACGACCGCATTGGCGCGCAAGAAAGCCAAACTGATCTTTGCGAAGCCGGTCCCGCGCGACAATCCGCCGCCGAATCCGTATCCGGTGCGCTACCGGCTCGAAAATACCGATTTTCGGATCGTCAATCACGCGAATGTGTTTTCGCGGGACAGCCTGGACATCGGCACGCGTTTTTTTCTCCAGCATCTTCCCGAAGGATGGGGCCAATCCGAGATCGTCGATCTGGGCTGCGGCAACGGCGTGGTCGGCTTGATCGCGGCCCGGCGCAATCCGGAAGCCGTGCTGCATTTCGTCGACGAGTCCTACATGGCGGTCGCTTCCGCCAAGGAAAATTTCGAAACCGCGTTCGGCACGGAACGCAAGGCAACCTTTCAGGCGGGCGACGGTTTGAAGGCATTCGCATCGGAATCGGCCGATTTGATCCTCTGCAATCCGCCTTTTCATCAGCAATATCTGCAGGGCGACCAGATTGCGGTCGGGATGTTCAAAGACGCGAAACGGGTATTGCGCCGGGACGGCGAATTATGGGTGATCGGCAACCGGCATCTCAATTATCATGCCGTTTTGGATCGCTTGTTTGGGGGATATTCCGTGGTAGCGGCCAATCCGAAGTTTGTGATTCACAAGACCCGGAAAAGACGCTAGAGAAGTAAAGATCGATTTGGCCTGAATCAGCCGGGAAAGAAGGCCCGCGCCGAAGCTGGAACAGCGGCGCGGAGAATGAAGAAACAGTTATACATGGAAAAAATCCCTTAACCGTTAGTAGCTCTACGGTTCAGGAACATGTTGGTGTAGATCGCGGCCGAGGCGAAGAATACGTTCGAAAAGATGAACTCGCCCGAAATGAAGCCGGCAATCCCGCTGATGAACATAAGGCCGATGATGATGTCACGTTTAGCGTTTGACATGGTGTTTACTCCTAAGATGTAGTTGATAGTAAATGAAAATTTCACAGCTACAGTATAGGGTTGAGATCAGCCATTTACAATATTAGAAACGGTTAATTAATAGTTTCCTGCTTATTGACAATAGCGCCCAATATCCTTACACCGGAGCATCGGCTTCACCTTCCGATTATCCCCATGCTTTTAAATTAAGAACTGCGTAGGGTGGATAAGCGAAGCGCATCCACCACTTAATCGCCGGATGCGCTTCGCTTATCCACCCTACATTCGATTAATTTTCCAGTATTGACCTATCCCCATTGCGACTTCCGCGCACAGCATCGCCGCGATCAAAGTGTTAAACTATCGTTTTTTATTGCGATTCGCGCAGCGAACCACTCCTGACCCACCCCATGGCTGAAGATAACGCCTTGATCTTTTCACCGGCCGTGCCGGCATCCCAAAACGCAGTGCAGATTTGGAGCGGCCTCTACGGCTGTGCCGACGCGCTGGCGCTGGCGTCTGCGATCAAAAACGAGAATCGGCTGTTTCTGATCGTGACGGCCGACAACCACACCGCGCTCCGACTCGAACACGAGCTGGAATTTTTCCTGCAGGATACCGGCCTTCCAATCCTGCATTTCCCGGACTGGGAAACGCTGCCCTACGACGTGTTCTCGCCGCTGCCGGAGATCATTTCCGAACGCCTGAAAACGCTCGCGCTACTGCCCCAAGTCAAGCGCGGCGCGCTGATCGTCTCGGTCGCGACGCTGATGCACCGGCTCGCGCCCAGGGAGCATGTGCTGGCATACAGTTTTTCGCTGAGCGTGGGCGAGGTTTTCAACCTGGAGCTGAACAGAATCAAGCTCGAAAGCGTCGGCTACCAGTGCGTCTCGCAGGTTTATCAGCACGCCGAATTCGCGGTGCGCGGCTCGATCGTCGACCTATTCCCGATGGGCAGCCAGACACCTTACCGGATCGAACTGTTCGACGACGAAATCGAATCGATCCGCACATTCGATCCCGAAACGCAGCGCTCCCTGGACAAGATCGACCGGATCGAGCTGTTCCCGGCGCGCGAGTTCCCGTTTACCGACGAGGCGATCAAGCACTTCCGGCAGGCCTTCCGCGAGCTTTTTCCGGACGCCTCGACCAAAAACGCCCTGTACAGCGACATCAGCAAAGGCATTGCGTCGGGCGGCATCGAATATTACCTGCCCTTGTTCGTCGAACGCACGGCAACCCTGTTCGACTACCTGCCCGCCGATGCGGTATTCGTGCTGCCGGCAAAGCTCGAAGCGCAGGCCGAGGCCTTTTCCGCGGAAGCGCACGAACGTTTCGAACAGCGCCGATTCAATGTCGACCGGCCGCTATTAAAGCCGGAACTGTTGTTTTTGAACCCAACCGAGCTGAAACAGCGCACTGCAACTTTCGCGCAAATCGCGCTGCAGAGCGGCGATGCAGGGCCGGAAGCTAAGGTCGCGTTTGACTGCACGCCGCTGCCCGAATTGACGATCGACGCGAAACTGAAGGAGCCCGCGCAACGGCTGCGCCAGTTTATCGAAGGCTTCGACGGCAAAATTCTATTCGTCGCCGAATCGGCCGGCCGCCGGGAAGGCCTGATCGACCGGATGAAATCCTTCAAGATCCGGCTGAAAGCGGTCGAAGGCTGGCGCGAATTCATCGCAGCCGAGGACAAGCTCTGCATCACGGTCGCACCGATGGATCAAGGCCTGTGGCTCGAACAGCAGAAAATCGCGGTCGTTGCCGAAAGCCTCTTATCCGGCGAAAAAGCCCAGCAGCGGCGCCGGCGGCGAATGGCGGCGGCCAAGGAACTCGAAAAGATCGTCAACAATCTGAACGAATTGACGATCGGCTCGCCGGTCGTGCACCAGGAACACGGTGTCGGCCGCTACCTGGGCCTGCAGACGCTGGAGATCGGCGGCATCCCGGCCGAATTTCTGGCGCTCGAATACGCGCAGGGCGACAAGCTGTACGTGCCGGTTTCATCCCTGCACCTGATCGGGCGCTACACCGGCGTCGACCCGGAAACCGCGCCGCTGCACAAGCTCGGCGGCGACCAGTGGAGCAAGGCAAAAAAGAAGGCGATCGAAAAAATTCGTGACGTCGCGGCGGAGCTGCTGGAAATTTACGCGAAGCGCGCGGCCAAAAAAGGCCACGAGTTCCACATCGCCTATAGCGACTATCAAACCTTCGCGGACGCCTTCCCGTTCGAGGAAACTCCGGACCAGCAGACCGCAATCGAGGCGATCCTGGAAGACATGGCCGGCCCGCAGCCAATGGACCGGGTCATCTGCGGCGACGTCGGTTTCGGCAAGACCGAGGTCGCGATGCGCGCGGCCTATATCGCGGTGCAGGACGGCAAGCAGGTCGCGGTCTTGGTGCCGACGACCCTGCTCGCCCAGCAGCATTACCAGAACTTCCGCGACCGTTTTGCCGACTGGCCGGTCCGCGTCGAAGTGATGTCGCGCTTCGTGACGCCGAAGCAGCAAAAGGAAATCGGCGATGCGCTGGCCGAAGGCCGGGTCGATATCATCATCGGTACGCACAAACTGCTGTCGAAGGAACTTAAATACAAGGCGCTCGGCCTCGTGATCATCGACGAGGAGCACCGCTTCGGGGTGCACCAGAAAGAACACTTCAAGAAACTGCGCAACGAGCTGGACCTATTGACCCTGACCGCGACGCCGATCCCGCGGACGCTGAACATGGCGATGTCGGGTCTCAGGGACATTTCGATCATCGCCAGCCCGCCCCCAAACCGACACGCGATCAAGACCTTCATCAGCGAATGGGTCGATGCCCTGGTGCAGGAGGCGTGCCTGCGCGAGATCAAGCGCGGCGGCCAGATTTTCTTCCTGCACAACGATATCAAGTCGATGGGCAAAATGGCCGGCGAACTGCAAAAACTGGTGCCCGACGCGCGGATCGAGATTGCGCACGGCCAAATGCCCGAGCGCGATCTCGAACGAATCATGCTCGACTTTTACCACCAGCGCTTCAACCTGTTGCTCAGCACCACGATCATCGAGAGCGGAATCGACATTCCGAGCGCAAACACCATCCTGATCAACCGCGCCGACAAACTCGGCCTCGCCCAACTACACCAGCTCCGAGGGCGCGTCGGCCGCTCCCACCACCGGGCCTACGCCTATTTCATCGTACCGCCGAAAACCCTGATGACCAAGGATGCCTTGAAACGGCTCGAAGCGATCGAAGCTTCCGGTGATCTCGGCGCGGGCTTCATGCTGTCCTCGCACGATCTCGAAATCCGCGGCGCGGGCGAACTGCTCGGTGACGAACAAAGCGGCCAGATTCAGGAAATCGGCTATACCCTGTACACCGAACTGCTCGACCGTGCCGTCCACGCGCTGAAATCGGGCAAACAGCCGGAACTGGAGCTGCCGGCCGAAATGGGCCCTGAAGTCGACCTGCAGGCCCCGGCCCTAATTCCGGAAGACTACCTGCCGGACATCCACGCGCGCCTGGTGCTTTACAAGCGAATCGCGAACGCCGAAACTCACGAGGACCTGCGCGACCTGCAGATCGAAATGATCGACCGCTTCGGCCTGTTGCCCGAGCCGGTCAAGACCTTGTTCAGCGTAACCGAACTCAAGCAGGGGGCGCAAAAGCTGGGACTGAAAAAGATCGAGGCGAATGCGGCCGGCGGTCGCCTGGTCTTTACCCAGGAGCCGAAAATCAACACCGACCGGTTGATCCTGTTGATTCAAACCCAGGCACAGGTTTATAAATTCGATGGAGCGGACAAGCTGCGGTTCGTCAAAAAGTTCGAGACGGTCGAGCAGAAGCTGGAATTTGTCAAGGATCTACTAGCCCGCCTATCGGTCGATTAACCACATTCCTAACTGTCCTGCACTCAGGCTCACAGGCTTTACACGTGACAAATTTGAATGCACTTTACGAAGCGGTACTGGATTCTGTAAATCAGGAGATCGCCGTGATCGACCATGACGGTACAATTGTTTATGCAAACCGGGCCTGGCAACAATTCGGCACAGACAACAATTTAAAGGACGGGGTTTCTGCAGGAAGCAATTATCTGAAGGTTTGCGCAGTTAGCGCGGCGGCCGGCGACAGGCTTGCAGCCGAAGTCGCCAACGGAATCCGGGAGGTAGCCTCCGGGAAACGCGCTTCATTCTCCTGCGAATACCCTTGCCACAGCCCCAATACGCGACGCTGGTTCATTATGAACGTGACACCTCTGCGATGCGGCTTACCGTTTTTATTGGTGATTTCCCATCAAAACATCACAGAGCGCAAATTGATGGAGGAGCAAATCCAATTCCAGGCATTGCATGATCCGATGACCGGACTTTCCAATCGACTGCACTTCAGTGAAGTTCTGGACAAGGAATGGCGGCGCGCGCTCCGTTCTCGCGAGCCGCTCAGCCTGGTAATGCTGGACATTGATTTTTTCAAACAATACAACGACAAATTCGGTCATCTTTCAGGAGACCAATGTCTGATTGAAGTTTCCCATATATTGAAAAAATTCTCCAACAGAGCCGATGATCTCGCTGCGCGTTACGGCGGAGAGGAATTCGTACTGATTCTCGGAAATACCGCTCCTGACGCGGCCTACCATATTGCCGAATCGATAAGAAAAAGCGTCTATGATTTGGAGATCGTCTACGACGACGTCCAAAGAATCACAATCAGCGCGGGCGTGGCTTCTTTTATTCCCAACATGCAGCTCAACACCTTAAGATTGCTCAATGAGGCGGATAAGGCGCTTTACCGGGCAAAACGCGAAGGACGCAATAGAGTGGTAATCGGGGAAACAGGTTGATGGGAGATCAAAACCAACTCGTAGGCACCTGGTGCGCTTCACTTCGTTCAGCACACCCTACGGCTCTAACCTCCAAAGCCCTAATTCAAGCCCTGAATCTCAGACGCAAACAAGCTCGTAGGATGGGCTGAGGTACGAAGCCCATCAGTCGCGACCGATGCGCTTCACTTCGTTCAGCGCATCCTACGGTTCCCAACCTGCTAATATTGATCCAGGCCAATTTTTAAAGCCCTCTGCTCAAGCCCGGAGTTTTAGAGGCAAACTCGCTATTTCCCTTCCACATTCGAAGCATGCAGCCCGCACTCCTTCTTGGCCGCATCCTCCCACCACCATCTTCCGGCGCGCTCGTGCTGGTTGGGCAGTACCGGCCGGGTGCAGGGCTCGCAGCCGATGCTGATATAGCCCCGTTGGTGTAATTCGTTGAAAGGCACCTGATAGGCTTCGATATGGTCCCACACCTGCGCGGACGCCCAGTTCAGGAGCGGATTGAATTTGACCAGCGTATGCTCCGGCGTTGAAAACGCGGTATCGATCTGCACTTCCGGAATGCTCTGCCGGGTGTCGAGGCTCTGGTCCTTGCGCTGGCCGGTAATCCAGGCATCCAGGTGCGCCAGCTTGCGCTTGAGCGGCTCGACTTTGCGGATGCCGCAGCATTCGTGGTGTCCGTCTTCGTAGAAACTGAACAGGCCTTTCGTTTTGACCAGATTATCCAAAAGCTCCCGGTCCGGACTCAGCACCTCGATCGCAATGCCGTAATGCTTTCTGACCTTTTCGATGAAACGGTAGGTTTCGGGATGCAGACGGCCGGTATCCAATGAAAAGACCTGGATGTCCGGGCGAATTTTGACCGCCATGTCGATCAGCACCACGTCTTCCGCGCCGCTGAACGAAATCGCGATGTTATCGAACAGTTCCAGCGCTTTTTTCAGAATCACGCGCGGATTTTTATTCTGCAGTTCGTCCTGCAGGGTTTGAATATCGAAGGATGTCATGCGGGCAGGGTCATATCGTCACATTGGGCAAAATAGCATGCCAGGAAATCGTCGAACGACAGCGTATCCCGGCTCTCGATCTCGGCTTGTTTGATCAGGGATTGTTCGGCGAGTTGCATAAATTCCCGGTTGCGAACGTCCGAGAGGCGGCGGCTTTTGAAATACTGCACATGCTCGTTCGACGACTGCAGCGCCAAGCAGGCGAACGGTTCATCATTCTTCGACATTGCGCTCAGCATGCGGGCCGACGGGGTCAGATCCGGATTCCGCACCACCTCGCGCTGTTCCGCCAACGCCGCGCCATACGGTTTATCGGCCAGCCCCTCGTCGAGCACCCGGCAAATCGGCTCCATCGCATCAAGGATCTCGTTCGCCCAGTCCTGCAACGGAATCGACTCGCCGTTCCTGTTCAGTTCCAGGCCGGGCTTCCGGCCGTTGTTCGCGACCGCCAGTTGATTCGCATTGTAGATTCGATAATCTTCCTGCGTGTTGGGCGGGCTGTCGTGGAGCAGGCAGTTGAGCAGCAAGGCCTCGATGAAACGGCCCCGGCTCGCGTTAATTCCGACCGGCTCGAACACATCCAGATCAAGCGACCGCATCTCGATATAGCGAAGGCCGCGCCGCTTCAGCGCCAGCGTCGGTTTCTCGCCTGACATCGCGATCTGCTTCGGACGCATCGTGCTGTAAAATTCGTTCTCGATCTGCAGAATGTTGCTGTTCAGCTGCCGGTATTCGCCGTCCACCTTCACGCCGATCTGTTCATACTCCGGATACGGGGTCGTGATCGCATGATAGAGGCTCTTGATATAGGCGGGCAGCGAGTTGTAATCGATGTTCAGCGATGCCTGATTCTTGCTTTTGTAACCGATATCGCTCATCCGCAACGAGGTCGCGTACGGATGGTACAGTGTGCCTTTATTAAAGGTTTCGAACTGGCTCATCAAGGAAGGCCGGCTCTTGAAGAAGCTTTTGCAGATCGCCGGCGAGGCGCCGAACAGGTAAAGAATGATCCAGCCGACGCGCTGGAAGTTACGGATCAGGCCGAAATAAGCGTCAGCGGTAAAAGCTTCGAGGCTGTCCTCGCGGTTTTCGAGTCCGCGGAGCGCCGGCCACAGCTCGGCCGGCACCGAATAGTTGAAATGAATTCCGGCGATCGCCTGCATCGTCCGCCCGTAGCGGTGCCACAGGCCGCGCCGGTAGACGTGCTTCATTTGTCCGACATTCGAGGTGCCGTAGGTCGCGATCGGGATGCTTTCGTCCCCGTCGATCCCGCACGGCATGCTTGCGCCGAGCAGCATCTCATCGTCCAGATGATCGTAGACGAACTGGTGCAGGTCGGTCAGATAATCAATCGTGTCGTCGATCTCCGCGAACGGCGGCGTGATCAGTTCGATCAGCGCTTCCGAATAGTCGGTAGTGATATAGGGATGCGTCAGCGCGGAACCCAGCGATTTCGGGTGCGGCTTTTGCGAAATGAAACCGTCCTTGCCGATACGGAGGCTCTCCTTTTCGATGCCTTTCAGACCTCCCGCGATCAGGTGTTGGCGCCCGCTGTTCAAGAGCCGCTCCAGCCGCGGCGAAGGCATCGTATCGGAATGATTCATGGGAAGGTCGTTACGCTCTTCTGTCCTGTATAATCCGACTATTATAAAAGGTTGGAACCCCGCAAGAAAAATTAAATGACGAGACGGAGTATAAGACGGTGAGCGCAGAAGCGCTTCGCATTCTGAAATCGGTATTCGGCTACGACCGCTTCCGCGAACCACAGGCCGACGTGATCGGCCATCTTACGGCCGGCGGCGACGCCTTGGTGCTGATGCCGACCGGCGGCGGCAAATCGTTGTGTTACCAGATTCCCGCCCTGCTGCGCCCCGGCGTCGGCATCGTGATTTCGCCGCTGATCGCGCTGATGCAGGACCAGGTGAGCGCCCTGACCCAGCTCGGCATTCGCGCGGCGTTTCTGAATTCGACGCTGGGCCTGGACGATGTCCGCCGGATCGAACAACAACTCGTGGGCGGCGAACTCGACCTACTCTATATCGCGCCGGAACGGCTGACCACCGAACGGACGCTGTCCCTGTTCTCCCGCATCAAAATCGCCCTGTTCGCCATCGACGAAGCGCACTGCGTCTCGCAGTGGGGCCACGACTTCCGGGCCGATTACCTGCAGCTCTCGCTGTTGCACGAACGTTTTCCCACCATCCCCCGTATCGCACTGACCGCGACCGCCGACCCGAAAACGCGCGCGGAAATCCGGCAGCGGCTCGGCCTCGAAGAAGCCCGGCTGTTCCAGCGCGGCTTCGACCGCCCGAACATCCGCTACCGGATCGTGCAAAAGCAAAACGCCCGCAAGCAATTGCTCGACTTCATCCGCGCCGAGCACGACGGCGACGCCGGCATCGTCTATTGCCTGTCGCGCAAAAAGGTCGAGGAAACCGCCGGCTGGCTGCAAAGCCAGGGCTTCAAGGCCCTGCCCTACCATGCCGGAATGGACGCCGCGCAGCGCCGGCACAACCAGCACCGTTTTCTGATGGAGGAAGGGCTGATCGTCGTCGCGACGATCGCGTTCGGAATGGGCATCGACAAACCGAACGTGCGCTTCGTTGCGCACCTGGACCTGCCGAAAAGCGTCGAGGCCTATTACCAGGAAACCGGCCGCGCCGGGCGCGACGGCCTACCCGCCGACGCCTGGATGGCCTACGGCCTGCAGGACGTGATCATGCTCCGGCGCATGCTTGCCGATTCGCCCGCGGACGCGGCACGCAAGCGGCTGGAGCTGCACAAGCTGGACGCGATGCTGGCGCTGTGCGAACAGGTGCACTGCCGACGGCAGGCGCTGCTTGCCTATTTCGGGGATCAATTGGACCGGCCCTGCGGCAACTGCGACACTTGCCTGGAGCCGGTCAAGACCTGGGACGGCACGCTGGCCGGGCAGCAGGCGCTGTCCTGCATCTACCGGACCGGCCAGCGCTTCGGCGTTGGGCACCTGATCGACGTACTGCTCGGCAAAACGACCGAAAAAGTGCTGAATAACGGGCACGACCGCGTTTCGACCTTCGGGATCGGCAAATATTTGCAGGAACAGCAATGGCATTCGCTGTACCGGCAACTGATCGCGCGCGGCCTGGTCGATGTCGATTTCGAAAGCATGGGCACCTTGCGGCTGAACGAGGCCAGCCGGCCGGTGCTGCGCGGCGAGGAAACCCTAATGCTGCGCGAAGACATCCGACCGGAAAAAACCAAACGCACCGCCAAGAAAACCGGCATCGCCGCCGGCTCGCCGCTCTGGGAAGCGCTGCGCGCCAAACGTAGGGAAATCGCCGAAGAACAGGACGTGCCGCCTTATGTGATCTTTCACGACGCGACGCTGATGGAAATGATTTCAGTCATGCCGCAGAACCTCCGGCAAATGGCCGCGATTTCGGGCGTCGGCGCGCGCAAGCTGGAATTATACGGGGAGCAGTTCCTGGATGTGATCCGGGGGCATGCCGAAACCCCTGATCCGGCATCTTCCGAAGATACGGTCGGCACCACGGTCGAGTTGTTCCGACTCGGCTATAGCGTCGAACGGATCGCCACCCAGCGCGGGCTGAAGGCGACGACGGTTTACGGGCATCTGGCCGAAGGGATAGAACGGGGATTGGTAATGTTGAAGGAAGTCGTCGAATTGCCGGAGCGCGAGATCGATTTGATTCAGGATGCGATGTTGAATCTTCCCGAGGCACAGAAGCGGGTGTTGAAGCCGGTTTATGAGCGGTTCGGCGGGGTTTATTCTTATGAGATATTGCGGTGTGTGCGGGCGGAGTTGGATAAGATTATCGGATGACGCAATTGTAGATTGGGTTGCGGTCATCCGCAACCTAACATATCAGGCTCGGGCATTGGGTTGGCAGCCAACCCAACCTACGTCGCTGAATAGGTCTACCGCATGATAGTCATGTCTTTGCCGAGTTAATCATCCGCAAAAATTTAGGCTCGAATATTTCGGTTGGAGAATGTAAAACGTATTATTCAAGAGGTTGAGTCTTTTGGTTGACTTTAGAACACCTGATGCTTTACTGTAGAGTAAAGCCTAAATCTAGCTAGACTTTAAAGTTGGATAGCCAATGAATACTATATTCTTTCTAAAAAACCGGATCGATTTCATTCGTCAGTTATATCGAGTGACTTCTGCTCCGTATCTTGAACGAATACGAAAGATCGAAAATCAAGAGGAACCATTTGTACCTTTATACTATAGCAACGAAGGTAACGGCGATCCTCCCTTTCTAGGAGAGTATAGTGAAGCCAGCGATTCTCTTGACACACTCAGACTAATGTACCTATCTATGCTTATGTCCGCATTGCACTCTTATTTAAAAACCTGGATAAAGCAAAGCTGCATTCCATATGAGAAGAACGCTTACAAAGGCTTTTCTACGAAAAGTGGATGGTTTTGGAGCTATAGCAATCATTTTTTTCATCATTTTAACATTGACTTTAACAATGCTCCTGTCAATCTAAAAGCCGTTGAGGAGATCATTCTTGCTCGCAATAATATCGAACATCAATCATCAATTGCTGATAGCCCGAGATTTGGGGCTAAAGACTATGGAAATCTAAAAACCTTTTCATACATTGATGAGTTTAGTAATCATCTTCTTCAAGAAATTGGGTTCAGTACTCTCACCGCTCCTCACATAAGTGTCACCGAAGAACAGCTACTGACAATAGCTTCTACGATAGAAATATTTTCTATATGGTTTAATAAGGAGATCGAGCCCAAGATTTATCCATCACGTGGAAATCAATAATGAAGATATTACTTACAAAGAGTCTCGCCATATCAATACTTTTAGCCTTAACGTCTTGTGCTATGCAGTCACAGAAACCCTTATATAAAGAAGGCGCAACCCAAGAGGATTTTAGAAGAGATTCGCTAACCTGCCGACAATATGGAATGCATTCTGCCATGGCCAATGGACTGGCTGGCAATATGTTTGTGGAGATTCATATTCAAAATAGAACTAGGGAGTGTCTAAATGATTTGGGATGGAAATAAAGCAGTAAACCCGTGTAACGCATGTTTTCGAGGGATGTGCTTTCTAACGTCTGCATATCCTACGAGCTGAGTTTTACGTTAGGTTATCATAATTCTTCCTTTATCTTACTGCCAAAGATGTTCGATATAAATAATAATTTTATGAATTCATTATTGAAATATTTTATCACGACTAACCTATTATTATCCGCATGCTCGAATGAAGAATTTAATAAAAATAGTACTTATATTAATTCTGAACAAGTCGAGCGCACTGATACCAAAATAAAAGAGAGAGACAGCAAAGTTTTAAAAATTGCGTATGCTACTACTCCTTTTGATATTAGTTCAAAAAGACTTCCCTTAAACTACGAAGGGCATAATCCTGAAGAATATTTTATAAATGCACAAAAAATATATGATAATTTTATAAAAGGTGAATTTGAAACCACAAAACAGTTTCAAAAAAGAGTAGATTATTTTCAACCCCCTCCTTTTATTAAAACTTTAGACAATAATGGTGAATTTGCATTCCGTGTAGTACCTAGTTATTCGGAATATAATGCAGACTTACAAGAATTTTCTATTAAAATTGATGCTGAGTCTCGCTCTTTGGATAAATATGGCACAGGAAAATATTCTTCGTATTATGATTATAATGAGCAAGTCCTCGTAGTCAAATATCTAAAAGAAGGAGAGTCTTGGGAATCCCCAACAGTGCTCGGCATTATATTAGGCGATGCGTTACAGCGACCAAAAGAACTAAAACAGCATCTTCTTTATGAAAACTTAAAGTTACATATACCTATAGAGAAAGCAGAAGATGCCAAGAAAAAAATTAACCTATTGATTATTATTAAACCAAAAATTCCATATACAGAGCATATCTATCGCACAACAGATCATCCACCATATATCCCTTTAAAACTAATTGTAGGGCATATAATTAGTGCTTGGTGGTATAACTACGAGACTGGGGAAATTTATAAGAAATTAACACTAAGCCCTCGCAAGTCCGGTTAGCGCAGCCGGGTAGGCCGGGCAACAGCTTCATCGTTGCCCGACGTCAGATGGCAATCTTGCTTCGCTATTGCGACAATCCGAAGCCGCTACCAAATTGAAACCCTGCAATACCGGGCACAAAAAGCGTGCCCGGCCTACTCGGCTAGTTATACACTAAACCAGAGAAGCCCCATGTTCGAAAACTTTCCGAAAACCCGTCCCCCGTTGCCGAAGGAAATTCAAGCTGTTTACTCAGCACATTACAAGTCAAACCGCGAGGGTAAAACAACAGCATCTTCGTTAGCGCAAAGAATGGAGTCGTGGTTGCATACTCAGGTCGCACGGGATGTCGCCAACCTAGAGGATTCGGCAAAAGTTACGCTTGAGTTAGGAGCCGGCACCCTTAATCAACTTCACTACGAACCCGCAGTCTACCCGTATGACATAGTTGAGCCTTTTACTGATCTATATAAAAACTCGCCCCTTTTGAGGAAAGTCAGAAACATCTATTCGGATATTTCCGAAATACCCACCAGTTGCAGCTACAGCCGAATCACTTCCGTTGCCACACTGGAACATATTTGCAACTTGCCGGAAGTGATCGCGATGAGCGGGCTCTTGTTGGCAGAAAATGGCGTGTTTCGCGCGAGTATACCAAGCGAAGGCACATGGCTTTGGACGCTCGGCTGGAAGTTGACCACCGGCTTGGAGTTCAAGCTAAAGTACGGATTCAATTACGGCCTGCTCATGAAGCATGAACACGTTAATACGGCGAACGAGATTGAGGAGGTATTAGAATATTTTTTTCGCGATGTTACCTGCAAGGTTTTTGGGCTATCGAAGGCGATTTCGCTTTATCGTTACTATGAATGCCGTAACCCAAAAACCGATAGATGTCGTCAATTTTCAAACAATCCCAACCCGCGAAATTCGGAACAACCAGAACCCTAAGTTGACGGACCGTCTTCGGTATCCGCTCTACGCAGCAACGACAAACAGCAGCCCAAGCCACAGGCCTATCAATACCACGTTGCTCACCGCAAAGACGGCCAAGCGGTGCATGACGTTGTTGTAGGTCAGGTGAATCAGGCTGTGGGCGATCCGCAGGGCGACGTACAGCCAGGCGCCGAAGACGAAATAGGGCATCGGCGACCGGGTAACGTATTGCAGAATGCAGAGGACATAGAACAGGACGGGCGCTTCCAGCAAGTTCATAAAGTTTCTGTTGGGCAGGCTGACTTCGCCGGGAACACGTCTCGATTCGCCGTATTTAAAATCATTGGACGTCACATGGCCCTTTCCCGCCGCCTTGAAACGGCGGACCGGGATCAACGCCAGGACGATCAATGTCCAACCAATCAAAGCCATTACCGGAAACAGCACTGCCTTCTCGCTCATTTCTCAACCTCGCCTGTCATGTGGGGAAAATGGCGGACAGCCGGGCGGCAAATCCCCCTGCGAACGTTACGGGATGATCGAACCGCCAAGCCGTTAGCCGGCTCCGGCGCGGCCCCCCCGCCAATAACATTTTGCCAGCTCGATCTTACGCCCGTTCAAACCGGCGGCAGCAGGCTTTCTATAGCGGGGGCCAGTTGCTCGGGCTTGGTCGCCGAGCCGTAACGATCCACGACTTCCCCCTGCCGGTTCACCAGGAACTTCGTGAAATTCCATTTGATCGCGGTCGAACCGAGAATACCCTTCGCCTGCCCTTTAAGATACTTGTACAGCGGATCGGCCTGCTCGCCGTTGACCTCGATTTTCGCGAACATCGGAAAGCTGACTCCGTAATTCACGGTGCAAAACGACCGGATGTCTTCGGCACTGCCCGGCTCCTGCGCGCCGAACTGGTTGCAGGGAAATCCCAATACCACCAGTCCCCGGTTGCGGTAGCGCCGATATAGATCTTCCAACCCCTGGTATTGGGGCGTAAAGCCGCAGCGGCTGGCCGTATTGACGATCAGCAACACCTTGCCGCGGTATCGGTCGAGAGAGACCTCGGCGCCGTCCGGCGAAATTACCTTAAAATCATAAATGGAAGTTGTCATCGCTGTCCGCCTCAAAATTGTAAACGCATTATCGGGAAATCGGATTGTCGTGCCGGCGCGCACCGTTTTTGCGGCTGGTCGATATTGTTCCGCTCTGTTCGTTACCCGGCTCTTTCGCGGACCAGAAACGACGGAAAGCGGTTCGAAGGTCGCAGGCATCCAATATTTGCCCGAGAGATTCCTTGATCAGCAATTCCGCCGCAGCAATATCGCATAGTGGATAGTTCCACCACTGCAGACAATTCATAAACTCCTGCACCAGGCCGCTTTTTGCCTACCCCAGTTTTTTTTCTTCATTCGACAGGTCGGATTTTCCATGGCTTCTCACGAGGGGTCTGAACATTCTCATGCCTCAAACCTTCCATACCCGCCAGGATAACATTTGACCGAACAGGTACGTACATGTCCTTCACGATGATGTCTTCTTCGGAAACCTGCTTATATTGCACCGGGTCGGTAACAAAAGCTCCTGCTCGTAGCATAGCTCCTGTAATAACAGATTTTCCGCGTCATATTCCGGCAAACCGTCTTGTACCATTTGCCGGCAATCCGGTTGGCGCTGTTATTTTTCATGGCGCGGTATCGGTTTTCGTCTATATCCGAATGGCGAAAGCCGGCAAATCTTCTGCGTTTCACGGGTAACGCCTGAATGAGGCGGAACCCGTGTACAGGGTTTGCCTATCAGGTTTTAAACTGCCGAATGAACTGTCTGGGTGTCACTTTAGTGACCGCATCGTCTGAAAAATTTTTCAATTGACTCTGACACAAGGCGATCAGCTTCGTCGTGTGGACGCCATTGAACAGCAGGCCGTCGGCCACTCCGGCGCACAAGCTCCAGGATAACACGATTACCACGAATTCAAGGTTGCCGCTGCGCCACATGGACAGCGAATGGCGCCGAAAAATCCACGGTACGCCCATGGGATTGGGCCAATCGGTAAGCAGGTGCATGAGCCCGCCCGCAGCAAATCCGAAGGCGACGGGCGCCCACCCTGCCGAATTGAGACTGACGTACGAGTACCACAACAGCGTTACCCAGGGAATGCCCCAGTGGGTCAAGGTGCGATGCGTAATCCATAAACGGCGTTTTCCGCGATGCTTCTTTCGCCACCACGCGATTTCCAGCCAGTCCGGAGCCGTTCCTCCCCACGCGCCTGCCACCAATGCCAGCATCGCCAGCAATTGAAATGGCCCTCCTGCTCCTTGATGTACGACAATCACAGCCGCAAGTATGCCGGCAGCAATACCGGAGGCTTGATGAGCTTTTTTCGACGCCATGGATTCCTTTATCCAAAACTGATCATTTTACAAAATAACCCGCATGAGATGAAACCGGCTGACCGGTTTTTCACGGTTGGAAGGGCCGAGCCGTTCGGGTTTGGACGCATACTTGGCTCGGTTCGCGATCGGTGCGCCTCCTAACGTCGGCAACTGCTCCTGCGTTGCCCTCGATCGCTTGTTCCCGACGCGATCTACCTCGCCCATCCGTGGGGTCGTCGATCGCTTGTTCCCGACGCGATCTACCTCGCCCTTCCGTGGGGTCGTCGATCGCTTGTTCCCGACGCGATCTACCTCGCCCTTCCTTGGGCTCGTACCTCTCTCTGTCCATAGACCACCCTTTAGTGGTGGCATCCTTGCAGTCGCCGGCACATCCTACGCATTTTCAGCTGCCGGGGCGATGAAAGCGGCTTCATGTCTGTTAAGTCAAGATATTGCGTAGGCCGGTAACTTAACGGCACCGGGAATAGCCGGACATATCGACCGATTCAGAAGGCATAAAAAAACGCCGGAGGATGCAATGATCCATCGGCGTTGTCAGTTTTACGGCAGGTTCGGAATCGATCGGAGCCTGCCGGAAAGAATTAGACGCTTGTGCTTATTTCAACGACAAAGTTTCCGCGCGGCCTACCATTTCGATATTCAGCTTGTCTTCTTTCAAAAGCCAGCCGATCGCGCGCTGGATGTCGTTTTTGTTTTCACCGGTTTCGACGGTGATTTTGTTAACGCTGGACGGTCCGTTCAGATTCAGATAATTCCAAATCTTGCCAGCCACTTCGCCTATGCTATCAGCCATAAAAGCCTCCTGTTGCACTGATTGAGAAAACTAAGATTTTTTAGGGGGTTGATCCGGCAGCACGATATTCAGCTCAAGCGTTTCCTGATTGCCGTCCTGCTCGAAATTGAACGAGATCGCATCCTGATTGACGTTCACGTGCTTGCGGATCACCTCCAGCAATTCTTTCTGCAATTGCGGAAGATAGGAAGGCTGGTTGCGCGAAACTCTTTCGTGCGCCACCAGAATTTGCAGCCTTTCTTTAGCCACGGATGCAGAACTAGGCCGCGAAGTTCTAAAGTAATCCAGCAAGCTCATCATCCCCTCCCGAAGAGTTTCCCGAAGAGTCCTTTCTTCTCATCAATGAATCGGTGGGGCCGGTCTTCCCCCAAATAACGGGCAACGATATCGGCATAAGCCTGACCGGCATCGCTTTTTTCGTCCAGGATCACCGGAACCCCCGAGTTCGAAGCATTCAATACCGATTTCGATTCCGGAATCACGCCGAGCAGATGCAGCGACAGGATTTCCTGCACATCGTCGACGCTGAGCATTTCGCCCAGTTTCACCCGCTCGGGCGAATAACGGGTCAACAGCAGGTATTCCTTGATCGGCTCCTGGTTCTGCTCGGCGCGGCGCGACTTGCTGGCCAGGATGCCTAACATGCGGTCGGAGTCACGCACCGAAGACACCTCCGGATTGGTGACCACGAAAGCATCGTCGGCGAAATACATCGCCAGATGCGCACCCTTTTCGATACCTGCCGGCGAGTCGCAGACGATGTATTTGAAATCTTTAGACAATTCGTCCAGAATTTTGCCGATGCCTTCCTGGGTCAGAGAATCTTTATCGCGTGTTTGAGAGGCCGGTAAAATGTACAGATTGTTGCAATGCTTGTCCTTGATCAACGCCTGATTCAGCGACGCCTCGCCGCTGATCACGTTGATCAGGTCGTAAACGACCCGGCGCTCGCAGCCCATCACCAAGTCCAGGTTGCGCAAGCCGACATCGAAATCGATGACGGCAGTTTTATGGCCTCGTTTCGCAAGTCCCATCGAAATAGCGGCGCTGGTGGTGGTTTTGCCGACTCCGCCTTTACCTGATGTAACGACAATGATTCTGGCCAATGGTGTTTCCTCCAAATAGAGCGTATGAGTTAAATTTCTTTGATGATAAGCGAATGATCCTGAAGATAAATCTGTACCGGCTTATGCCGGAACTCCTTGGACAGGTCTTCGCTGACTTTGTAAATGCCTGCGATCGAAATCAGTTCCGCCTGAAGATCGGAACAGAAAATCCGCGCTTTTTCGTTGCCCTGTACTCCGGCCAGCGCCCGGCCGCGCAAAGAACCGTAGACGTGAATATTGCCCTCGGCCATGATCTCCGTGCCGGAACTGACCGTCGCCAGCACGATCAGATCGCCGTGCGAATAAACGCGCTGGCCCGACCGCACCGGCTGGGTGATCAACATCGTGGAAGCGCCCTCGTTCGGGGCCGGCTGTTCGGGTGTGGCCGCAATCGTTTTGGTTTTCGCGTTTTCCTGAGACGACCCGCCGCCATGCAAGGCATGAACCGGAATGCTCAACGCCAGGGCCTGCTGGTTTTGTTCCGCATTGCCGCCGCGCAGGCCGATCGGCAATAAATTCAGTTCCCTGATTGCCTTGACCAGATCCCCCACAGGGATGTCCAGATTGCGCTTATTCAATTCCTGCAGATCCAATAGGATCGGAGAATGTTTGAAAAAATCCGGCGCCAGGCCGATCTTTTCTTGGAGTTGTTGTTCGATGTGCTGGAGGCTGTTGTTGAATAAGACCAAAACGGGTACTGAAAAAGTACTGCTTTTAAATTCCAGCACCTGGGGGCTGGAAGACGTTTTTTTGGGGTCTGTCGACATCCGTCAATCTGCTGAATTCAGTTGTGGCTCTGATTTTATCATTAACTATGTTAAAAAGCATACATTATCAGCGCATTATCGCCGAACAGGCCGGATTGGCGCGCAGTTCGCGCGGAACGCGGACGCTGCGGCCGTCGGCTTCGCGGAATGCTTTTCGGATTAAGAAAAGCGTGAGTCAAAAAGCGCCGGATAAATCGTTCCCGCCCGGCAAAGCACTGCAGGCTGCCACCTGAATCCAGCCACATCGGCTGACTAACATTAAACAATTGCCGTTTCTCGGCCTTTCTCTCCAATCGGCGGGATCACGGCCCGAAATTCGGGCCCTCTCTCATTTTGATCATGAGAGGCATTTAAAATTATTCGGCTTCACGCGCCCAGATCAACCGGCCGCTCCGGTAAATTACCCGGACGCGGTGATAAGGTATGGAATACGCTTCGCCCGACTGACCAACCAGTTCAAATGAAAAATGATCGTCTTGCGGAAAGCGGATGTCCTTGAAAGCAACAATCACGATCCGCCGCTCGACCCGGTCGTAATATCCTATCGTGAATTCATCGTTTGCCCAATCCGGATCCCAGCGGATACGGCTCAGCATCTCCTGAACGGGCTTCATCGTATTATCCCTTAATCGCGGCTTGAGCCCCCCCAAAAAAGCCAATTCCCTGCTTAATGCATGACCAACGCCGATTGCAGCAAATTTGCAGTCGTCGGGCCGCTAGTGGTTCTCACATAATCGACGACGACCGGAATAAATTGATTGACCATGCTCTGGGGCATGTTCAGATGCTGGAACGAAGCGGCAAGCGACGTCATCGTATCGATCGAACCACCCACGTCCCCCACCGCCGGCATGGTTTTGGACAGAGGCGGGCCGACTTGCGGAGCGGCCGCCAGCATGTCCGACATGTCGGGAATCGATTGAGACAAATTATTGAAAGCTTGCGGCGCCATTTTGGCTTTGGCGGCCTGAAATATGGCCCCCGCGCCACCGAGGGCCTGTTGCCGGGAAACGCCGAGCTGATTGACCAGGACATCGGTTAAAACCGCCTGCTGGGCCGGCACGCCGGTCGCGGCGGTTCGTCCGGCCTGCATAACCGCTCTTCCCGTATCCGCAGTTCGCCCGACAGTTTCCAAACCTTGGTCAACGGTGCCGAAAACCCGCTCACCGCCATTACTCGCACAACCGGCAAGAGTAATAGAAATGAATAACAGCGTTATTTTTATACGGTCCGAATTTTTCATGGCAATGCCTCCTCAAAGACCCTTTCAACCTGTTCAGACCGGCATGGAATACCGTTAGCTCAAAAATGTTTTAAGCCGCCAAATTGTGGCTGGCTTTTAAAAACCAAATGGAGTCTTTAAAATCTAATTTTTCAGTATCCTGCATTCATTGCAGGCCACCCGAAAAAATCCCAAGCCTAGACGGCAAAATTCGCGCGCACTATTGCAGGTAGTGCAAATCTTAACGATCTGAATCAAGGAGAACCGACATGGCAACAAAATCCGATTTTTCTTCTGCCGAATGGGAGGTATTGAGAGATACGCCCCATCTTGTGATTTTTGCGGTCACCGTAGCCGGTGCCAGCGGTTTCTTCGGCAGCATTGCGGAAGCATTGGCTCCATCCAGTATCATTAATGAAGCCTTGCAAGGCAGTAATCAATTATTGCGGGAAGTATGCGAGCGGGAAGAAATAAAATCGTCGATCGACGCGATCAAAGAACGCGCACGGGCCAGCGGCGACTTTGCCGACATTCAGGCTGTTTTGCGCCAGGAAGCCATAAATAAATCGCGGACCGCGATCGAGATTTTGCGGCAGAAAGGATCCTCCGATGACATCTCCGCCTATAGGGATTTTCTACTCCACCTCGGCGACAAAGTCGCCAATGCCGCGACGGAAGGCGGATTTCTCGGCTTCGGCGGTGAGCGGGTCAGTGAACACGAGCGGACCTTGCTGGCCGAATTGGCCGAAGCCGTGGGCATGCTGCAGGCTTGACGCTCGCTCTAAAGCCGTTGACCTCTGGCCGTTGCACTCCCAGCACTTTCAAGTCATGCAGGGGCTCATTGGAAAGGAAAATTTATCGTGTTGACGCAAGATCGGCAGGATCTGTAAATTGCAGCATCGAGAGGACCAATACCGGCTTATCGATAGAATTTCCTGCCGATGCAGCTAAAAACTCCGCGATACTCCGAGCCCCTGCGTTGCCATCGGGAATCAGATTAGGTCTCATCCCCCGATTGAAACTTCTATCAGGGGTATGGGGGTATCCTTCCGAGAGCCTGTGATTCGATTCGAGATCGCTTAAAACGCCTCTTGACGTTAGCCTGAATATCGAAAGAGAAGTATTGCCGAAGGCTGTTATCCCCGAAAACGAAAAATAAGCCCTAAATCGACCGCTTACTCTATATTGAACAAAAAAACATACTTATTGTCCAATATTAAGTTTTTCATTGTTTCTTAAGATACCTCTTATTAAAAACGCGATCACCCCTATAGCATTCCTATGCTCTTTTAAAACGATATTCCTAATTCATTCTATAAAAATGCAAAATTAAAGCGATTTAATTAATTCAGTCAAGGAGGAACTCATGCTGACAATAGAGTTTTTAGGTCAAGCCTGTACTTCACTACGATGCCATCGAACAGGCATCGAAATCGTATCCGACCCCTGGTTTTCAGGCCCAGCACACTTGAATTCGTGGCACGCCTTTCCGGAATGGACCACCGAAGAAATGGAGCAGCTCAGGGATCGAATCGATGGAGCCACTCATATTTACCTGTCCCACGAACATGCGGATCACTTCGACCCGCAGTTTCTGCGAACCCTCAACCGCAAAACAATTCTGGTCGGAGACTTTCAAAATGAGCGTTTTCGAAAAGAGTTGCAGAATCTCGCTTCAATTCACGAAATCAGATATTGCCGACATGGCGAAATTCTCCAGCTCGGCGATTTCGTATCGGCTCAGCTTTTTATGCAACAGCCGGCATTCCGCACAGATTCTATCCTGCTCGTTCAAACAGCGGATGGCTGTGTGTTGAACGCCAATGATTGCGGCCTGAATACTTCGGTGCTACGGCGTATTGCGCGAAACCACCAAGTAACTCTGTTCCTGTTTACTCTCAACTATATGGCCAACGGCTATCCGATCTCCTATTTGTTCAGTGGAGATCCCGATTTTGACTCCCGAATGCAGGCTGTGCGGGATCAGACGTTAGATACTTTCCGCCTTGCCATACAGACTCTCAATCCAGCACTTTCGGTAGCATTCGCCGGTCCCGTCACCTTCGGCGATCCGATCAACGAGCACCTGAACCGACATCCTGAAGCGTGCAACTGGTCGGATATGGTGGCCGAGTTGCAGCGGGAAGGGCCGGTAGTATGGCCAGCACCATTCTCAGCGATCGAATGTATGGAGGGTAAAGTAGCCCGATCGAATATTCTTGACTGGGAAGGGTTCCGCGCCCGGCCCATTCACTATAGCGAACCGTTAGCAGAGCCACTTCCATCCCTGGAACAAATCCTGCAAGCGGCGGAACACTTTGTGGATAGGCTTTCGGGAGTGCTGCACAAGACCGGCCAGCGAGTGGATACCCCGTTAATCTTGTCCGGAGTTGCCTCAATAGATCAGATCGAATCAAATGCAGCGGATTGGTCTCTTGAAATCGATTTCGATCGTCAGCATGTCCGTTTTCTGCAACAGCCTTCCTTGCTGCCTCCTTACCTGCAAATTCTGGCGCCGGCACAAATCCTGTACGAACTCTTAACTTTCCAGGCAAATGTGGATGACCTCCTCCTATCGGCACGAGGCCGGTTTAGAAGAAACCCGGACACATTCAATCCGATACTGCATGACCTCTTACGTTACGGAGGCGATAACCTTTCCTCACAGGCATTGATTAACTGGTCAGTACGCCGGGCGAAATGCGGCGAGTCGATTACCATAGAAGTAGACGGCGAGCCACGCTGTATTCCTAAATTATGCCCCCATGAGGGCGAGAGCCTGGAAACGGCCGGAATCGTCAATGGCCATCTCGTATGTCCCAGGCACCGCTGGAAGTTCGATCTCAATACGGGGCAATGCGTGGCCGGCGACAGAACGGTGAACCTTTTCAGCCTCGTGGAACAACAAGGATAAGAATGCAACCCAGGGTAAACATGCGTTGCGTAAATGCCTGACCGTAATGAATCGGGATGCGGTTAACCATGGAAAACCGCATCCTCCGTACCCAGTACGTTAACCGGCTCCTTCACCGTCGCATTTTCGAGGCGCCCCCCAACATTTAGCCTCACGCCCTATTGGACACTCCATCCATCGGCTTTGAATTATCGATGCCTCTACACCGCAGCATCGCTCGGCCTTCGGTTCGATACGAGATAGTTCATCGCGGCTGCCGGCCGTCAACCTGAACGCGGGAGCGATGTCCATGCCACGCCTTAGCGGTCCGCTTGTAGCTTCGGATTGACGAAAAGCGAGCCTTCAATCTGCGCTGCCAACAAGGAGAGCGATTCGGTTTATCGCACCGAACCGAGCGAAGCCAATCGGCATTCGGGCCGTTCTCGGCGGCGAAAGCCGGTAGCAGATTACGGCTTATGAAAATTAATGGAGTGTTTCAGGCCAGATACAGAAAGATAAACTGATGCAAAAAAAGCCCATCTTTTGAGAGATGAGCTTTTCTCGACGACCTGTAGGGCTGACACCGTTTTTCTTTTAATTCCTGATGGGGATTAATTTGTCCGAACACTTCGGAATACGGTGTCAAAGCCAGCATCACCGCAGGTTTTTTAGTGAGTCTTGTCGTAGACTGCTTTCATTTCTTTGAAAGAGGCCAGTGCTTCTCTCAAATTTTGTTCCGCCGGCTGCATGTTGCCGCTCTTCAAATCGGCTTGCGCTTTGACCATGGTGTTAACCGCTCTTTGGCGTTGACGTTCGGTTACCTCGAAGCGAAATTCCTTTTGCTGTTGACGGGCCGCACCGATAGCTTTGCTGACCGCCGCGTTGTCTTCGCCTTTCTCCAGCATGCTTACAGCCTGTTCAAGGCTGGCAATCGCGCTTTCAACGGCAGTTCTTACCGCTTCTTCGCCGGCGGGCTTGGAAAATGCAGCCGTTGAAGCGGTAGAAAGGGCTGCCGCCATCGTTAAGGAAACCAATACATTTTTAAAAGAATTCATGACGATCATTAAACCTAAAAATTGATAATATTGTTGTTTTTATGTAGTCATCAACATGACGCTCCATGCAAAAAATCGCACAAATTCAAATTAACTGACTAAATAAGTCAGTTATTCTAGCACATAAATTTTGAACTTCGCTTCGGCAAGCTCCGCGTGAACGGGACGCGTTCCGCTTAGGCAGCTTCTCACACAATCGGCACGACGGTTGTTTTTCCCGATGCCTCTAAAGCCATTACGGTAAAATAGTGGAGCGCAGGCCCGAAACCGCTTGCGCCCTTGCTCCCTAAATCTTTTATTTATCCTTTCGGAACAACACTTTGTTAACCACCGCAAACATCACCATGCAGTTCGGGGCCAAGCCCCTGTTTGAAAACGTCTCCGTCAAATTCGGCGACGGCAACCGCTACGGCCTGATCGGCGCCAACGGCTGCGGCAAATCGACTTTCATGAAAATCCTGAGCGGCGAGCTCGAACCCACGGCCGGCAACGTCAGCATCGGCCCGGACGAACGGCTCGGGATTCTGCGTCAGGACCAGTTCGCCTATGAAGAATTCAGCGTGATCGACACCGTCATCATGGGCCACAAGGAACTTTGGGAAGTCAAGAAGGAACGCGACCGCATCTATTCGCTGCCCGAAATGTCCGAAGAAGACGGCTTAAAGGTCGCCGAACTGGAAAACGAATTTGCTGAAATGGACGGCTATACCGCCGAATCGAGAGCGGGTGAACTGCTGCTGGGCCTGGAAATCCCGCGCGAACAACATTACGGCCCGATGAGCGCGGTCGCGCCGGGCTGGAAACTGCGGGTATTGCTCGCGCAGGCGCTGTTCGCCGATCCCGACATCATGCTGCTCGACGAGCCGACCAACAACCTCGACATCAACACGATCCGCTGGCTCGAAAACGTGCTGAACGAGCGCAACAGCACCATGATCATCATCTCGCACGACCGGCATTTTTTGAACAGTGTCTGCACCCACATGGCGGACATGGATTACGGCGAACTGCGCGTCTATCCGGGCAATTACGACGATTACATGACCGCCTCGACCCAAGCCCGCGAGCAATTGCTGGCGAGCAATGCGAAGAAAAAAGCCCAGATTGCGGAATTGCAGACCTTCGTCAGCCGCTTTTCGGCCAATGCTTCCAAGGCCAAGCAGGCGACCTCGCGTGCCAGATTGATCGAAAAAATCAAACTCGACGAAGTGAAGCCCTCCAGCCGGGTCAATCCGTTCATCCGTTTCGACCAGACCAAGAAACTGCACCGTCTGGCGCTGGAAGTCGAAAACTTGAGCAAAGGGTATGGCGCGGAACCCCTGTTTAAAGACCTGAACCTGATGGTCGCAGTCGGCGAGCGGGTCGCGGTAATCGGCCCGAACGGCATCGGCAAATCGACGCTGCTGCGCACCCTGGTCGGCGATCTGGAACCGGACGCCGGCGAGGTCAAATGGTCCGAGAACTCGGAAGTGGGCTATTATGCCCAGGACCATGCCGAAGACTTCGCCGAAGACATGAGCCTGATCGAATGGATGGGCCAATGGCGCAAGGACGGCGACGACGATCAAACAATACGCGGCACGCTCGGACGAATGCTGTTCTCGCAGGACGAAATCAAAAAATCGGTCAAGGTTCTCTCCGGCGGCGAACAGGGCCGGATGCTGTTCGGAAAACTGATCCTGCAGAAGAACAATATCATGGTGCTGGACGAGCCGACCAACCACCTCGACATGGAATCGATCGAATCGCTGAATACCGCGCTGGAAAACTATCCGGGCACGCTGATCTTCGTCAGCCACGACCGGGAGTTCGTCTCCTCGCTGGCCACGCGGATTATCGAATTGACGCCGAACGGCATCGTCGATTTCAACGGCAATTACGAAGACTACCTGGCCAGCCAAAATCTGGCGTAGCGCTTCGGTTTGAATTCATGCGCGTAGGTTGGGTTAACCGCTTTATCGTTAACCCAACTTACGATGAATTTGTCCTGTCGTCTCAAATAAAATCGCGCCTCCATTTCGGGGCTTCAATGTCTGCATGGCAGGCGCCGCACCGCACGGCCGCCGGTTCGATTCGAGATAGCGCATAACGCTGCCGGCCGTCAACCTGAAGGTAGGAGAAATGCCCATGCCGGCGCTCTTGAGCGCCTTCGCGGTCCATTTGTTGCTGGTATTCATCAGATGATAGCGACCTTCGCCAAGGTAGAACTGACTATTCCGATAAATCCCTCGCGAGAGCGGGATCAGCCGATCGGCCGAGTCCCGGCTAAAGCTCCCGGCCAGGAACGCCTTCAGCGATTTCAGCCCGGATTCCGAGACGCAAGTTTCCAACACCTCACTCCCTGAAAAATAATCCCGCGGATCGCCCGCTATCGCAACGACATGCAGGACGGCGCCTTCCGATCCGAATATCGCCTGCAACGCCAGACCCGTTGTGCCTTCGCGGGCCTGATAGAACGCTTTGTCGCCCCAACCGATTTCATAATAATGCACCGGCCCGAAACGGCCTTCGAGTTCCGGAGCGACCTCATTCAGGTTGCGGGCAGGCACAATGAGTCCCGTATGCCAGCCGTGACTGGCGACGAACAGGCGGTTCGGGTAAAAGAAAGCGGCATTATTTTCCGGCTCGACGACGTAGGGTTTGCCCGAGCATGCAATCAGCGCCAGCGCAAACAGCACGATGCAATTCCGGATAAGGCTTTTATCGGCATTGCATCCCGTCATTTCGGAGAAAGAACTCGTTTTAGCCGACTGCCGAAAACGGAGCCGCCCTGACTGAATACCGTGATGAGTGAAATCGTTCAATATCGAGATTTCCGGCGGAAGCGGATAAATAGAAGAGCCAACCCCACACCCAGCACAAAACCGACGCCTCCCGCACCTCCAACCCACGAGAGCGGCACGCTCCCTCCGGAGCCCGGCAGCAGGCCGAGAGACCGCGCTACACTCGTCCATTCGGCTGCCGTAATCTGGGTCATGTCCGGCGCCTGGTTTAGGCCATAAACACAGATTTCCCCGCCCGGCAGTTTGCAGAAGTTTCGGGCAGGGCATGCAGTCAATATTTCTTGACGGGTGCCCTCTCCGCATTGGGCACCAGCACTCTTGAGAACTTCCAGGGTCACGTCGGGATACTTGCTGAGCTGTTCGGGCATGGGGCCTCCTCGGGAATGTCAAGCGGGTTCAAGAGTTATGATCTTTCCAATGCCGTAACCGTTCGCACGATTTAACGCAAAGTATCGTAGGTTGGGTTACGCTAGCCCAACCTACTTGGCCCCCCGCAAGTTCACCGAAATGAGGCAAAACCAAAAAGATAAACCACAGCCGAAATAATTCGAGTGAAATCTGGCTTAGTTGGCACCAATGAGGGTGGATTGCCTGACGGCGAATCTACCCTGCGATTGATCCCGCCGTCAGGCCGTTTTTAGTTGAACACTGCGGCAACACCTTGATTCCGGGTCATCGGCACACTACAGGTGGCCGAAGTGGAGCCATTGCATACACTGCCCGACCAGTTTTTGAACGTATGCCTTCTGGCCGGCTTGGCGGTCAGAGTCACGGCTGTGCCTGCTTTGAAAGACGTGCTGCAGGTACCGCTGCTGCAACTGATGCCTTTGGGGCTGCTGGCCACGCTGCCCGCACCGCTGATAGTTACCGACAGGGTATAGGCGCTTGGCGCAGGTGCAAACGTTGCGGTAACGTTTTTGACGCTATCCATCGTCATAATGCAAGTGCCTGTTCCCGAGCAGGCGCCGCTCCACCCGCTGAAAACATAGCCTGCCGCCGGGGTTGCGGTCAGCGTTACCTGGGTATTGTAATTCAGGTTTGCCATGCAGGTCGCCAAGCCGAGCGCACAGCTTGCCGTGCCGCCGATACTGCCGCCATTGGCTGTTTTATTGATAGTCAGCGCCAACTGTTGCAAACTGAAGTTGGCACTGACATTTTTAATGCCATCCATCGTGGTCTCACATAAGCCTGTACCTGTGCAGTCGCCGCTCCAGCCATTGAACACACTGCCCGCATCCGCGGTGGCCGTCAATACTACCGGCGTTCCGACAGCCAGTTCCACCGAGCAGGTTGGCCCGCAGGCGATGCCGTTGCCTGCCACGGTACCGGAGCCATTCCCCTGTTTGGCAACCGACAGTGTATAGCTTTGCGGCAGAGGATTGTTGGGATCGACCACATTCAGTACAAAGGCCTTGTTGACCATCGCATTGGCCGCATCGGTAACGGCTACGGTAAAGGCAAAACTGCCCGCCGCCGTCGGCGTCCCGGCCAATACCCCGGTGGGCTTGCCGTTGGTATCCTGTTCAAAATCCATGCCCGCTGGCAATGCCCCAGCATTCACATTGATGGTGTACGGCGAATTACCACCCACAACTACAGTCCGCTGTGGGTAAGGTTGATGGATTTCGCCATCCTGAAGGTTATCGATGACTCCCAGGCCCGCTTCGGCATCGAAACCGGCCATTTGCGCGCCGATATAATCGCCGACTACGATTTCTTGCGAGCAGTCGACTTGGACAGTAGTTACCTCGCCGGGGCGCGCCGGATCCGGGCGGGTCACCCCGACGGTGCCCTCACCGTGAAGGCCGTCGGCGCCGACCTTGTCGCACATGGCTTCCCCGGTTTCGACATCGATGCTGGCGGCGCTGCCGGCATATTTAAAAAATTCATAACGCCGGGTAATCTTTTCGTCGCCGGCCGGGAGGTCTTCCGCGGCGGCAACCAATTGCCCGTTCGCGCCGCCGGGATTATTGGGGTCGTTCAGTTTGGCGAATTCGGTCTGCATCATCCGCCATTCGACTTCCATCTCTGCTACGACATCAATGCCATCGCCTGCTTTATCGTTCAGCCAGTTCTTTTCATCGGGACTGTTCGGATCATCGGAAACCAAGTCCTTCAGTTCGACGGCTTGGTTGTTTTTCGAAGACGTTTTGATTTCTTTGGCAAAAACCGCCTCGCCGAACTTCGCCAGAACAGCCGGCGCGACTTCCGGGGCGGGCGGTGGGGGGGCCTGAATCGCGGCAACGACCTGCGCAGGCTGGGCATTGACCGGCGGATTGTAGACCCAGCTTGGCGTGGCCACATTGACCGCAGGGCCATGAACCAATGATCCCGGGTTTGTCGGGTCCTCGATCAGCCAGTTATAGCGTACCGTAGTCGGTATGCCGTAATAGCCCACTCCAAAATGCTCGCAGCCTTCGTTTACGGCAAGATTGGTACACATATGGCCGTCGGTTGGCGCCAAAGGCGCGGCGGGAACGGCGGTATAGGCAAGAAAGGCGCCGTTCGCGTCCTTTTTGCTCTCGTAACGCACAAACACCCGCGGATTGCCGTTGGCGTCGACATCCTCGCGAATCACCGGCGCGCCGTAATGATTCCAATCAAAGGTATAGGTGATATCCCTACTATGGACACCGTCCAGCTCAATTTCAAAACCGTGGCAAGGCTGGTTGGTATCGTTGACCACATCGAAATTATTCAGGTCGCCATAAGCCGTGGAAGCCATGACGGAATGGCCGGCCATAGCCATAGTTGCCATCGCCAATGACAAAAATTGTCTCTTCATATGCTACGTCTCGCGGGTGAATTGTAGGATTGGGGAGAGATGATGGGAATAAAGCCGGCGCTATTGCATCCCCTTGATGGCGTCATCTTCAGCGAATCGGAAACTGCCAATCTTCCTGGGTATCGGGCGGTTTGGTTAACCTGAGGCACCTGTCATTCAGCCATCAACATCCACGGCGAGAGTAACAAGGAAAGATAAATTCAAACTTAATAATTTAATAATGCAGCCCTGGGCTTTGAAGTTCGGCATAAACCGGGTTACGTAGCTGTTTATTTCATGCGCTGGCGCAGCATTAAACGATCGTTTACTGCCGCTATTGGACTATCAACTCCCAGAGTTTTTGCCAGTAGACAACGTAAAAGGAATAGTGATTTGCCAGCTTCGGTTTTGGGAGCATCGCATCCGGGACCGGCATGTCGACTATATTCATTACAATCCGGTCAAACATAGGTATGTAAGCCACCCCAGCGATTGGCCGTACAGCAGCATCCATCGTTATATTCGCCAGGGAATTTACGAATAGAAGGAGGGCCAGATTTATTTGTAGGTTAGGTTGGCGAAGACAACCCAACACAACGGCCGTAGGAAATGTGGGATTGCCAAAAAGCAGGCAACCCAACCTTGTATGATCAAATCTAATAAAAAATCTTGCCAAGGAAATCAGGTAAGCTGTAATAGTTCATTGGGAGGCCGTCCCAGCCTGAGGACTGGTTGTTAACCAGAGCCTGTCGTGTAGATTGGCCCCCGCCCTATTCACCCATACCGTGGAGTATCCGAGGCTTAGAGCCTGCATACACAAGGAAGGTAGGTGCATGCGCAGGGTCGGGAACCAGCGAACAGTTTACTGTCTTTAACCCACTCCTGCCAAATCACTATGACGCCCCATCCCCTCATAAAAGCAGTCCCTGAATCTCAGCCAGCGTTGTTTGCAGGCATTGATGTCGGCGCCGAGGGCCGTAGGGCCGTAGGATGGGCTGACGAAGGAAGCCCATCGTTCGCGTTTGATGGGCTTCGTACCTCAGCACATCCTACAATTTGACTAACACTTCGCCGCGTCCCGCCTCCGCCATATCCCCCGCATAACGCCGCACGCGGTTAAACCCAACCGCCGCATCCGCAAAGCGCGAGTTCAGGCTCTTGAACGAAGCGAACAGCATCGGCAAGAATCCCAACGTATGCGCGCCGCAGTCGTTGAAGCTGGCCGAAAGCTGCGGTTGACTCCACAGCAGCAGGGTGCCCCGGCGCATCGCGTAGCCGAGGTAGCGGCCGGTCTGGCCCATCACCGCGATGGTGCCGGCGGTCATCCGCGAGCCGCAGTAGTCGCCCGCGTTGCCTTCGATCAGGATCGTGCCGCGGCGCATGTGGTCGCCGGCGCGTTCCCCGACGTTGCCTTTGACCAGGATCAGGCCGCCTTTCATGCCCATCTTGTTGCCGGGCAGCGCGCCGCCGAGGAAGTCGCCGGCGTCGCCGTCGATCTGGAGTGTGCCTTTTTTCATTTCGCAGGCCGCATAGAGGCCGGCATTGCCGGTGACGCGGATACTGCCCGACTTCATACCCATGCCCAGATAGGCACCGGCGTCGCCTTCGACCCGAATGCTGCCGCCGTTCAGTTTCTTACCGATGAAGTCGAGTTTGCCGAAACTGTTCTTGATTACGATGTTCTGAGCATCGCCGAAGGAAATATTAAACAATGCATCGACACGCAGTTTCGCCTTGCCGGATTGCAGTTCGAGTGCGGCGATTTCGGCGATTTCCTTGCCTTCGAGGTTCTGGCAGACCAACGGCGACAGGTCGACGCGCTGGTCGGGCCGGTATTTCAGCGTAAAGGTGAGTGCGCTCATGCCATGATCTCCTGCAGATGAAAGTGGAACGGTCCGAGTTTCCCGCCGTAGTTGCCGGCGCTGATCCGCTTGATGCCGTTTGCGGCGCCGAGGTCGCAGACAGCCTGCATGCCGACGCGCATCGCCTTGTCGATGTCTTCCTTGGTCAGGCCGTCGATCACGATTTCCATCACCGATTCGACTTCCGAAGACAGTTCGGTCTGGGTCATGCCTTTCAGGGTCGGGCAGAACGCGTCGTTGGTGGAAGCGCCGAGCGCCTTGTATTTGGAACCGACTTTCGAGCCGGAGCGCACGACGCCGCCGGGGAACGGCATGATCACGTTAGGGACTTTGCGCATCACATCGATCGCGGCTTCGCAAGCGGCTAACGCCTGCGGCTGCGATTCGGCCAGCACCAGGAAGTTGCCGCCGCCGACCGCATCGACCTGGCCGGTCGTTGCTTCGGCAAGGAATTCGCCGTCCATCACCGGAACCCGCCAATAGCGTTTGCCGCCGATCACTTTCGAGACCTGGAAGCCGTCGCCGAAATAGCGCAGGTTCTTGCCGAGCGGAATCGGCTTGCCGCCGTCGATGCCGGCGAACAGCGCCGAAGTCGGCGAAGTCAGCACGCACTGGCCGGCGCGGGTTTCGAGCTGTTTCGCCAGGCCCTTGCCGCCCATCGCGAAGATCATGATCGAGACGCCGGGACGACCGTCCGGAGTTTCGGACGGATCGAGTACCCGCTCGATGCCGGCCTCGCAGCCGCAGGCGATCACCGAGGTCGCGAAACCGGTCATCGCCTGCGCGGAGATCATCGCCCATTTTTCGTTCTGCGCGGTGATGATCGCGCGCGTCGCCTTCATCGGAAACGCTTCCGCGAAGGTTGCGTCTATCGTTACGCCGTTAATTATCATGCTTGATACTCATTGTTCTTGTCATTTATTGAATCCAGTCGACGCGCTTTCCAGTCGCTCTTTCGTAAAGCGTTTCAGGCGATACGTCAAAACCGCAATCCCAAACCACGGTCGCCCATTCATCCAATTTAAAGGCTTTGAAATTATTTATATCCCGTAACGGCAAGGCGGCAGTGTACTTAAAAACGAGATCCCGTAAGTCGACATCACCGGATTCGCCTGTGTCAAAAACCAGGTTCAACCGGTACGCATCCAGATATTTTGCTGATTTTACGCTAACAATCATATCGCTATACCAAGGGTTTAACTTTGTGAAAATCCTTTGTGTTCCACATTTCCAGTAGCTCCTGTTGGTGCAGCTCAGCCCATTCCTCCACCAAACCGCGCACTTTGCCGGGAAGATGCCCCGTCAGGGTATTTAGCGATTCGATTGCCACCACAGCCTTGTATTCATGTATTTGACATGAAAATGCGGCGGGTTATGATCGTCAAAATACATGAAGATGACGATGCCTAAGAATCGGCTTATTTCAGGCATCTAAATCCCTAAGCAAGCCTTTTCAAGGGATGTGCGGTAATACTCCCGCGTCCGTCTTCGGTGATTTCGTCGTCGCTGATTTTAAAGTTGCCGAGCTTCATGGTCAGGTAGCGGTCGAAGTAGTCCTTCAAACCTTTTTCGACCGACGGATCGAAATCGGGCTTCACGACATGGGTCGTACCCCACTTCGTTGCAATCACCTTGCCGTCCCGGACGACCAGGTCGCCATCCTTGAACACGTAATCGGGCTTTTCGAACATCTTTTCCCGGTCCGCATTTTCGGTGTAGACCGTAATGTCGGCCCAGTTGCCGGGGCTGAGTCCGCCGCGGTCGTGCAGACCGATCAGCTTGGCCGCGCCGGCGCGGGTCATGATCGCGATTTCGTTCAGGGTGTATTCGCGGTCGATCGAACCCAGCGTGGTCATTTTTTGCGCTTCCGGATGGATCGTCGCCAGCATGTCGTTGCGGAACGATTTGTCCATCAAGAGGCGGATCAGGTGCGGGTAGCTGGTAAACGGGGCGCCGTTCGGATGGTCGGTGGTCAGGAAAATCCGCCACGGGTCGTCGACCAGCAGGAAGGTTTCGAGGCCGATCGCCCATTGCAGCGCGTTCACGAAATTCTGGTCGCGGTATTTGAACGGCACGACGCCGCAGCCGGCGTCGCACTCGATGTCCATCGTAACCCACTTGTTCGGGCTCGCATGCTTGTGGTTCGCGTGCTGGCGCATGTTGTCGCCGGAGGCGGTCACGGTCTGACCGAACAGGATCTGGCCGACGTCGATCGTGATGTTCTTGTGCTTGTTCACCGCTTCGGCGATCTGCGCCGCGCCGGATGAGAACTTGAAATCGCCTTCGGTGCCGTAGCTGTGGAACTGGATATGCGTCAAATGCAAGGGCAGGCCGCCGATGCCTTCGATCGTGTTCAGCGTGGTTTCCATGTTGCCGGGCACGCCGAGGTTGCAGCCGTGTACGTGCAACGGATGCGAAACGCCGAGTTCCTTCACCGCGGTCGCCAGCGTCTGCAGGATCTGCCGCGGCGTGACGCCGTAATGGCTGTTCTGCTCGTCGAGATCGAGCTTGCGCTGGTTGAACTTGAACGCGTTGATACCGCCCGGATTAACCACCTTGACGCCGATCGCTTTGGCCGCATTGATCGTCCAGGCGACGTAGTCGTTGACCGCCTTCTGGTCTTTTTTCGCGGTCAGCATGCGCAAGAGGTAATCGTCGCTGCCGAGCATCACATAGCCGCCCTTGTCCAGAATCGGAATATCGCCCATTTCCATATGCGCCTGGCGTGCATTGACCGGCAGTACCGCCGGCTCGAAGCCGGCCGTGTAGCCCATCTCCGCATAGCGGTAACCGGTCACGAACGTGCTCGGCATCGCATGGCCGCAGCCGGACCTTGTGCATTCGGTGCGCGCGACCGGGTCCTGCCGGTGGTCTTCGGGCAAGAGGGTCCGGGCGATGTTGCCCTTGCCGCCGCCGATGTGCGTGTGCATGTCGATCGCGCCCGACATCACCACTTTGCCTTTCAGGTCGTATTCCTTGTCGATCGGCACGTCCTTCGCGGGTTTCTTGACGATGCGCCCGTCCTGAATGTAAATGTCCTGTTTCTTGCCGTCGATGCCGGCGGCAGGATCGTAGACGGTCCCGCCCGTGAGTTTTATCATCATACAGTCATCTCGCGTAGAGCGTTTTCAATCGCATTGAGCGCGTCGGCCGTGCTCGGCAGGCCGGAATCGCGCAATTTTTTGAGCCGGATCGCGACCACGTTGTCCATCCGGTAGGCATGGCCGGCATGATCGATGCCGGGGGTGCCGACCGGAATGAACACATCGGGTTCTTTCGCAAAGGCCATCCCGGAACGGCCGATCACGATCGTCGGCATATGGTCGATCGGCGGCACCGCTTTCGCATTGAACGCATGCACCCAGACCAAAGCGTCCGCTTCGCCGCTATCGATCAATGCATTCGCATCGTTCAGGTACGGGTCGTATTCGGGATAGCCGCGCGAGAACCGAGTCCGCGCCGGATAGCCGGTCGTCCAGCCGCAAACCTGGTTCGCGGTCTGGTCGCCTTCCCTGCCGCCGAGCGGCAGCCCGGAGCAGCGGGTAGTCGTATTGAGTTCCTTGATCATTTCGGACAGGGTCTGCACGGTCAGTTCGGCCTGGCGGAATCCCAATGCGCCGGCGGCCCAGGTCACCACGCTGTAGCGCGCCGCCTTCAACTGATCCGCGATCATCTGCAATTCCGCAACCGCAATTCCGCCGACCGAGTCGGCCTGCAGCGGACGGCCCTTGACCAGTGCCCGTAGGACTGCGATCACTTCCGGCAGTTCCGCATCGTTGCAAGTCAGAACTTTCGCGGCCCGGCCGTTCGGCGAAGTCGAGGCGGTGCCGGACGGTGCCTTGCCGAGATAGATCACCTGGCGGTTTGCGGTGTCATCGACGAACATCGCGTCCGGGTTCCAAATGTAACGTTCGAAGAAACGGGGCGCGAACGCTTCGAGGTCTGTGCCGACAACCAGCAACAGGTCGCAGCGGTTTTTGACTTCGGCCAGCGTGGTATTCATCCAGCCCGAATCCTGCAAAGCCAATAAATTATTGCGTGCTGCCGAAAAATTCATGTTGTCGACCACCGCCCCTGACCGGTCGGCCAGCGCGAGCAGCGCGCGCATCCCGTTCACGTCGGTCGCACAGCCGCCGATCACAGGCAGCTTCGTGTCTTTGAGCAATACGGCCGCCTTTTTCGCGGCCACGTCCAGACTGACTTCCTTGCCGTCAACCCGTGGTCGAGTATCGGTGATCGCCTGCTCGAACGCGGGCGTGTTCACCGCACAACCGTTGGCCGTCACTTTCAGCGCCAGGCCGTCGACTTGAACGCTCAGGTCGTCGGTGCCGATGCCGCAAAAAGGACTCGGTACTTCAGTTATTTCAGTCATCAAGCTGTCCTTCAAAACTAAGAATGAGAGGATCGGACCCGATTGGAAGCCCGACACCCGGATATCCCGTCTATTTTACTCTTAATTCAGGGTTACTGTCTCACTTATGGCCGGCGAAACCTGGGTAAGTTGTTCATGTAATTGAATTTGATATGCGTTATAATTGACGGCTTTTCAATTTAGCCGCGCCGGCTTTGTCTACCGATTCCGCTGCGGACGGCCGTTTTTCCGTTTCTACCCATGCAAGAAATCAATCCGATCAAGTATAAAATCGCCGACCTCAAAGAGCGCACCGAGTCGCTTAGGGGGTATCTTTGACTTCGACACCAAGAGCGAGCGCCTCGTCGAAGTCTTAAGGGAGCTCGAAAACCCGAAAATCTGGGACAACCCGGAACTGGCCCAGGCGATTGGCAAGGAGCGCGGCCAGCTCGAAATGGTCGTAAATACGATCAACAACCTGACCTCCGGCCTGAGCGATGCCGAAGAACTGCTCGCAATGGCGGTCGAGGAAGGCGATGCGGATACGGTCGATACGGTCGCGAGCGACCTGGAGTATCTGGAAAGCCAGGTGGCGACACTCGAATTCCGGCGGATGTTCGCCGGCGAAATGGACCCGAATAACGCGTTTCTGGACATCCAGGCCGGCTCCGGCGGCACCGAGGCGCAGGACTGGGCCTCGATGATCGAACGGATGTATCTGCGCTGGGGCGAGAGCAAGGGCTTCAAGACCGAACTGATCGAAGAATCGCCCGGGGATGTCGCCGGCATCAAGAGCGCGACGATCAAGTTCGAGGGTGACTATGCATTCGGCTGGCTGCGCACCGAGACCGGCGTACACCGGCTTGTAAGAAAGTCGCCGTTCGATTCCGGCAACCGCCGGCATACCTCGTTCGCGTCGGTGTTCGTGTCGCCGGAAGTCGACGACAACATCGCCATCGAAATCAATCCGGCCGACTTGCGTGTCGACGTGTACCGCGCTTCGGGCGCCGGCGGACAGCACATCAACCGAACCGAGTCGGCGGTGCGGATTACGCATAACCCGTCCGGGATTGTCGTGCAATGCCAGAGCGACCGTTCTCAGCATAAAAACCGCGACACCGCGATGAAGCAGCTGAAAGCGAAACTGTACGAACTCGAAATGATGAAGCGCAGCGCAACCCAGCAGGCACTCGAAGACAGCAAGTCGGATATCGGCTGGGGCAGCCAGATTCGCTCTTACGTGCTCGACCAGTCGCGGATCAAGGACCTTCGCACCGGCGTCGAAACCGGCAACCCGCAGGCAGTACTGGACGGCAATCTCGACATGTTCATCGAGGCGAGCCTGAAGAGCGGTTTGTAAATTACAAATTCCAATTCTGAGAAATTAGAAAAAATGTCTGAAATTGAACAAGATGAACAGGAACTAATCCGGCTGCGCCGCGCCAAGCTGAGCGCATTGCGCGAAAACGGAATCGCGTTTCCGACCGATTTTCGGCGCAATGTGGTGGCCGGCGAAGTGCTGGCCGAATACGATGAAAAATCAAAGGAAGAACTGGAAGAGAATCCGTTGCGCGTAAAAGTCGCAGGAAGGATCATGACCCGCCGGATCATGGGCAAGGCGAGCTTTTGCCATATCCAGGACATGTCCGGCAAGATCCAGCTGTACGTGACCCGCGACGCGCTGCCCGGCGATTTCTACAACGAACAGTTCAAGAAATGGGACATCGGCGACATCGTCGGCGCGGAAGGCGTGCTGTTCAAGACCAATGCGGGCGAACTCAGCGTGAAGGTGGACGACATTCGTCTGTTGACCAAATCGCTGCGTCCTCTGCCGGAAAAATTCCACGGCATCGCCGACCAGGAAATTAAATACCGCCAGCGCTATCTGGACCTGATCATGAGCGAATCGTCGCGCAAGACGTTCTTGCTCCGCTCACGGATCGTCGCCTACATCCGCGAATTCCTGATTAAGCGCGACTATCTCGAAGTCGAAACCCCGATGATGCAGGCAATCCCCGGCGGGGCGACCGCACGGCCGTTCATCACCCACCACAATGCGCTGGACATGCAGCTCTTCCTCAGGATCGCGCCGGAACTGTATCTAAAGCGACTGGTCGTCGGCGGCTTCGAGCGGGTGTTCGAAATCAACCGCAATTTCCGGAACGAAGGCCTGTCGACTCGGCACAATCCGGAATTCACGATGCTCGAGTTCTACCAGGCCTATGCCGAATACGGCGACCTGATGGACCTGACCGAGGAAATGCTGCGCGGATTGGCTAAAGAAGTGGTCGGCCAGACGATGATCACCTATCAGGGCGAAGAATACGATTTCGGCAAGCCGTTCGAACGGATGACCGTATTCGAATCGATCCTGCGCTTCAATCCGGACCTGACGGCGGACGATATCAATAACCGCGAAGGCGCGATTGCTGTCTGCAAAAAACTGAACCTGCCGGTCAAGGACGGCTACGGCCTCGGCAAGCTGCAGATCGAAATTTTCGAAAAAACGGTCGAAAGCCGGCTGATGAACCCGACCTTCATTACCGCCTATCCGGTCGAAGTGTCGCCTTTGGCGCGCCGGAACGACCAGGATCCGTTCATTACCGACCGCTTCGAGTTTTTCGTCGGCGGCCGCGAGATCGCGAACGGCTTTACCGAGCTGAACGACGCGGAAGACCAGGCCGCACGCTTCCAGAAGCAGGTCGAGGACAAGGAAGCCGGCGACGACGAGGCGATGCATTTCGATGCGGACTACATCGTCGCACTCGAACACGGGATGCCGCCGACCGCGGGCGAAGGAATCGGCATCGACCGGCTGGTGATGCTGTTCGCGGATGCGCCGTCGATCCGGGACGTGCTGCTGTTTCCGCACATGCGCGCGAAGAATCAATAAGAGATTTGCTTCCGCCGTAGGGTACGCTGTGCGTACCTTTCCGGGATCGCAGCAAAGACGGTACGCACTCGGCAACTGCTCCCTGCGTTGCCCTCGATCGCGTGTTCCCGACGCGATCTACCTCCCCCATCCGTGGGGTCGTCGATCGCGTGTTCCCGACGCGATCTACCTCCTGCATCCTTGCAGTCGTCGGCTATTGCTCCTGCATTGCTAGACCACAAGGATGTGGCGAATGCAGAAAACGCAGGAGCGGTTTTCTGCCTACCTCCTGCATCCTTGCAGTCGAGCGTATCCTACGATTTACGGAACCACAGACCTGCCAGGTTTTTAAAACCTGGCAGGGCTTGATACCGACATAATATTCGAATCAATTTTACATTCGTTTTTGCAGACATAAAAAAGGAGCCTTACGGCTCCTTTTTTATTTTTAGATTTCCGACGAAGCCTTCTTCAGGTCCGACTTATAGACCAGAATCGGTTCGGATTCGCCGCGGATCACATTCTCGTCGATCACGACTTTGCAGATATCCTCTTCCGAAGGCAGATCGTACATCGTATTCAGCAACACGTTTTCGACGATGGTCCGGAGTCCGCGCGCGCCGGTTTTGCGTTCCATGGACTTCTGCGCAATCGCGCGCAACGATTCGACACGAAATTCGAGCTCGGCCCCTTCCATTTCGAACAAGTGCTGGTACTGCTTGACCAGCGCGTTCTTCGGCTCGGTCAGAATCTGCACCAGCGCATTTTCATCGAGCTCTTCCAGCGTCGCGACGACCGGCAGACGGCCGACGAATTCCGGAATCAGGCCGTACTTGATCAAATCCTCGGCCTCGACTTCGGAAAATACCTGACCGACGTTCTTAGTTTCTTCCTTCGATTTGACGTCAGCCGAAAATCCGATGCCGCCTTTTTCGGAACGCGCCTTGATCACCCGGTCGAGCCCCGCGAACGCGCCGCCGACAATGAACAGGATGTTCGCGGTATTTACCTGCAAAAACTCCTGCTGCGGATGCTTGCGGCCGCCTTGCGGAGGCACCGAAGCGATCGTCCCTTCGATCAGCTTCAAAAGCGCCTGCTGCACACCTTCGCCGGAGACATCCCGGGTAATCGACGGATTATCGGATTTGCGCGAAATCTTGTCGATCTCGTCGATATAGACGATCCCGGTTTCGGCCTTTTCGACATCGTAGTCGCATTTCTGCAGGATCTTCAGGATGATGTTTTCGACGTCCTCGCCGACATAACCGGCTTCGGTCAAGGTCGTCGCATCCGCAATCGTAAACGGCACATCCAAAAGGCGTGCCAGCGTTTCGGCGAGCAGAGTCTTACCGGAGCCGGTCGGACCGATCAGCAGGATGTTGCTTTTACCGATCTCGATGCCGTCTTTCCGGGTTTTATTGCGAAGCCGCTTGTAGTGGTTGTAAACCGCAACCGCGAGGATTTTTTTCGCGCGCTCCTGGCCGATCACATAGGCATCGAGCTCTTTCTTGATTTCTTTCGGTTTCGGCAAATGGCCGTTTTTAAAAGAGGAAACCTCTTCCTGCAATTCGTCCTTGATGATGTCGTTGCAAAGCTCGACGCATTCGTCGCAGACATACACGGAGGGACCCGCGATCAGCTTGCGGACCTCATGCTGACTCTTCCCGCAAAAAGAACAGTACAGCAGCTTGTCTTCGTCTTTGCCCCTTTTGTCGTTACTCATATCAATACCCGAAATTATCCCAAAGTCGAGGAATTACCCTTACCTTAGGCAAAGAATATCCCGAAACCTTCGGAAAACAAAGCAAATTCGTCTAGATTTACAGCCGGCTTGCCAGAACCTTATCAACCAGACCGTAACTGACCGCGTCATCGGCGTTCATAAAATTGTCCCGGTCGGTGTCGACTTGAATCTTTTCGATCGGCTGGCCGGTGTGGTGCGCCATGATTTTATTCAGTTTATCGCGCACGCCCAGAATTTCCTTCGCATGAATCGCAATATCCGATGCCTGCCCCTGGAAACCGCCCAACGGTTGATGAATCATCATCCGGGAATGCGGCAGGCAATAGCGCTTGCCTTTCGCGCCGCCGGTCAAGAGCAGCGCACCCATGCTGGCGGCCTGGCCGATGCACATCGTGCTGACGTCGGGTTTGATGAACTGCATCGTGTCGTAGATCGACATGCCGGCGGTCACCGAACCGCCCGGCGAGTTAATGTACAAATGAATATCCTTATCCGGGTTTTCCGATTCCAGAAACAAAAGCTGCGCAACGACCAGGTTGGCCATGTAGTCTTCGACCTGGCCGACCAGGAAAATCACCCGCTCTTTCAAGAGGCGCGAATAAATGTCGAAAGAACGCTCGCCGCGCGCGGTTTGCTCGACAACGATCGGCACCAAGCCGCCCGCCGCTTCGATCGTCATTGCAGGATTGATCATCTGTGGTTTGAACATGGGTAAATTACCGTGCTTGGTTGTCCATCAAATCGTAAAAATTCAGGTTTTCGTCCTGAACCTTGGCTTTGGCGACGAGCCAGTCCACGGCCTGGTCTTCCAGCACCATATTCTTGACTTCGTCGAGCCGCTTTTCGTCCGCATAATACCAGTTGATGACATCCTGCGGTTGCTCATAGTTTTGCGCCATCTCTTCGATCGTATTGCGGACGCGGGCGTCATCCAGCTTGATTTCGCCTTTGTCGATCACTTCGGCCAGAATCAGGCCCAAGGCGACGCGGCGGCGGGCCTGCTCTTCGAACAAATCTTTCGGCAAGTCCAGCTCTTCGAACTTAACCTTTCTTTTCTTCGCGTTTTCCTTGTAAGGCGCCATCAGATTTTCGATTTCGCCGTCGATCAGCGTATTCGGAACCGCGACCTGAACCGCGCCGTACAGCGCGTCCATCACCGAGTTTTTCAGGCGGGCCGCCAACGCTTGTGCGAGCTGGCGCTCCATCGTATTGCGGATATCTTCACGGAAGGACACCATGTCGCCGTCCTCGATGCCGTGTTTCTTGATGAAATCGGCATCGATTTCCGGCAATACGGATTCTTCGACCTTGACCGCTTCAACTTCGAATTCGGCTGTTTTGCCGGCCAGCGTGTCCTTGCCGTAATTTTCAGGGAACGTCGCGTTAAAGGTTTTTTGCTCGCCCCCCGACAGGCCGATCAGGCTGTCCTCGAAGCCTGGAATCATCTGGCCCGCGCCGATCTCGACCGGATAGTTCTCGACCTTGCCATCGGTAAAGTTCTCGCCGTCGACGCTGCCGGAAAAGGTGATCGTGATGCGGTCCTGCGCCTGTGACGGACGCTCGACCGTTTGCCAGGTCTTGTTCCGCACCCGCAATTTTTCGATCATTGCATCGACATCGCTTTCGGTCACTTCGGCGACCGGCCGCTTGACTTCCATACCGTTCACGCCATCGAGCGAAATTTCGGGGTACACTTCGAATTCGGCGATGTATTGGAAACCTTCGCTCTGATCGGCCGGCTGAATGTTGGGATAACCGGCCGGTCTAAGCTGCTCTTTGGACAGCGCCTCGAAATACGTGCTCTGGATCAGGTCGCCGGTCACTTCGCCGCGCACGCGCTCGCCGTACAATTTGTTGATGACTTGCTGGGGCGCCTTGCCGGGCCGAAATCCATCGATTTTCACATTTTTCGACAATGACTTTAAGCGCTCCGCCACTTTCTGCTGAACGACTGCTTCAGGCACGCTTACGATCATTTTTCTGCTTAATTCTGATGTCTTTTCGACAGAAACCTGCATTTCTTTACCTCAAATTGTTTGGAATATGTATTTTTGGGAGCGCCTTGCGGCCAAGAACAAGGAACGGAAAGTCAACCTGGACCGGCTGCTTCTTATTTGGAAAATAAATGGTGCGAATGGAGAGACTCGAACTCTCACGGGGTTACCACTGGAACCTAAATCCAGCGCGTCTACCAGTTCCGCCACATTCGCACATAAAATTAACGGATGATTTTAACCGATATCGGCAAGGTTAGCCAGTTATATTCTCCACGGCGCATCGCCGAAAGTGCGGCAGCGGCTTCGATTAGAGGGCTTAAGCGCGCAGCGGCCGGCGCTAAAAATTTCTATCCTCGGCTGACAAAAGTTATTAAAGTTGGCGGGATAGAAACCCGGATTACTCAGTCAAAGAGTTTTGTTCACCGTGGATAAACCCTAATAAAAACCAATCCCTTAAATAAATGCGCGCACCTATCTCATTGCTGCAACAGGAAACCTGCCTCATTCGCAGCCCTCCCAATTCCTGTAAGCTACCGGTTTGCAATCCGGAACCGCTCTCCCCCGGCCCTATAAGGCTAACAGGGTTTGCTGCGGCCGCTTTCAGTTAATTTTGTGAATCTCCGGCTACCTGAAAAGATCATGCAGAATTGCTCCAGCCGCTTTGTTTTTCCTTTCGCCCCGACGGCCGCTCGACTGACTAACGGGATTGCCCTGTTCGTCATACTGATCAGTCTGCTGGTAATCATGGGCTGGATTTTCGACATCGCCGAGCTAAAAAGCATTTGGCCGAACCCGACCACCATGAAGCCTTTGGTCGCGGTCGGACTGCTGCTTTCCGGCTCCGCGCTCTGGTTGCTGCACCGGGACGACCCGAATTCGCACCGGCAAATGCTCGGACAAATCTTTTCCGCTTTAGTTGCAGTACTCGGCGGACTGGTCCTGCTGGAATATCTCGGCAACGTCAATTTGGACCTGGACCAGTGGCTGTTTCCAAACGCAGTCGCGGAGGAGGATGTGCTGCATCCCGGCCGCCCCTCCCCAAGCGCCGCCTATTGCCTGTTTTTGACCGGCATGGCCCTGGTCGCGCTGGATATGGAAGCGCGCTGGATCACGCCATTTTTAGCGCTACAAATTCAGTTGTTCGCGCTTCTCGCGCTGGTAGGGCATGCCTATGACGTATCCACCCTCTATCAAATCCGGCCGTATGTGTCGATCCCGCTTCACACGGCCGTATCCCTGTTCGTACTAGGCGTCGGGATTCTCAGCGCGCGCCCCGAACGCTACCTGGCTTGGCTGATCAGTCCGTTTGCCGGCAGCGTCATGGCGCGAAATCTCCTGCCGGCTGCCGTTCTGCTGCCGTTTGCGATCGGCTTGATCCAACTGAAAGGCCAACGCTCCGGGTTATACAGCGCCGATTTCGGCTGGGCGCTTTTCATTATTTTTCATATCGTGGCGTTCAGCGGGATGATTTATCTGGCGGCAAAGTTGCTGAACAAGGCCGACTCCGAGCGCGAAATCGGCTTCGCCGCTTTGCAGGAAGGCGAAGAACGTTTCCGCCTGCTCTTCCAGGCATCTCCGAACGGGCTGCTGATGGCCGATCTCGAAGGAAAGGTCAGACTCGCGAATCGGCAGTCCGAAACCCTGTTCGGCTACCAGTCGGGTCATCTGCAGGGCCGTGCGCTCGAAACGTTGTTGAAAGATCCGGAGCAGAATCACCCCTATGCCTACCAGGAACCGTTCACCGTAAAGCTCCTGCTCAAAATTAAAGGCATAGGCAGCGAAATGATCGGATTAAGACGGGACGGAACCCAATTTACGGCTCAGGTCGACGGCAGTTCGCTCGTCACCCGCCAAGGCAATATGCTGTTGGTCACCCTGGTCGATGTGACAAGGCGCAAGCTTGCCGAAGCGGAACGCGATCGTTTTGTGGCGCTTGCCGAAGGCAGCACCGAATTCATCGGCATGTGCGACCGGAACTTCAAGCCCTTCTATGTAAACCCCGCCGGGATGCAGATGGTAGGCCTTGAAAATTTAGCCGCTGCCTGCAGCGTGCGGGTCCAGGACTATTATTTTCTCGAAGACCAGGCTTACGTCACCGATGAGTTCTTTCCCCGCGTCATGCGGGAGGGAAACGCCGAAGTGGAAATACGCTTCCGGCATTTTCAAACCGGCAAGGCAATCTGGATGCTTTGCAACGTCTTCAACCTCCGCGACGAAAAAGGCCGGATTTCCGGTTGGGCGACCGTCAGCCGCAACATTCATCGGCGCAAACTGACCGAAGAAGCCCTGGAACAGCAACAAATCCTGCTGCTCAGCATCATGCAGGCCACCGACGTAATGCTGGTCTACCTTGACCCCCAGTTCAACTTCATTTGGGTCAATGCATCGTATGCCGATACTTGCGGAATGAAGCCCGAAGAACTGCTCGGAAAAAACCATTTCGATTTGTACCCGGACCCGGAAAACGAGGCGATCTTCCGCCAGGTGCGGGATACCGGCAAAGCGGTGTTTTATAAGGATAAACCGTTCGAATTTCCCGATCAGCCGGAGCGCGGGACCACTTATTGGGATTGGAGCCTGGTGCCGGCTACCGACCTGGATGAATCGGTAACCGGCCTGGTCCTTTCTCTGCGCGAGACAACGCCTTTCAAACTGGCTCAAGAGGCCCTCCGCGAAAGCGAAGAGCGCTTTCGCAAGCTGGTCGAATCTTATGCCCAGGCCGTCTGGGAAGCAGAGGCGGATGGCGTTGTGGCAGTGGACAGCCCGTCCTGGCGCGCCTATACGGGCCAGGCCTTCGAGGAATGGATCGGCTACGGCTGGCTCAATGCCGTCCATCCGGAAGATAGGGATTACGCCGCACGGCAATGGCACGAAGCGGTCGCTACCGGGCACGACATCAACGCGGAATTCCGGATAAAATTCAGAAACGACGGCTGGCGATGGACCAATGTCCGGGCAACGCCGCTTTTGAGCGATGACGGCCAAGTCATCAAATGGGTCGGCAGCAATACCGACATTCACGACTGGAAGCAGGCCGAGGAGGCCTTGCGCGAAAGCGAAGAACGCTTGCGGCTGGCCTGGAAAGCCACCCGCGATGTCATTTGGGACTGGGACATCATGCACGACTTGCAACGCTGGAGCGAGGCGAGCGTGGATGTCTTCGGCTGGCGGGATGCGGTCGATGCCCCCCAGACGGCCCGATGGGGACTCGAGCGGGTGCACCCCGACGATCAGCAGCGCGTTGCGGCGAGTGTGCGCGCGGTGCTTGACAATCCCGCCTTCGACCACTGGGAGGACGAGTACCGTTTCCTGCGGAGCGACGGCAGCTATGCCAGCGTACTTGACCGCGGATTCGTACTCCGCGACAACCGGGGGAAGCCCTGCCGAATGATCGGCGCAATGCAGGACATTACCGAAAGAAAGCGCGCGGAAGAAAAAATGCAGGAGCTGAACCAGATGCTCGAACAACAAGTAAAACTTCGCACCAAAGAACTCGAAACCATCAATGCCCGCATCAAAAACGAACTGAGCGAACGCCAGCTTGCCGAGTCCCGAGCAGTCGCCTCCCTGCGGGAAAAAGAAGTACTGCTGAAAGAAATTCACCACCGGGTCAAAAACAATCTGCAAGTGATCGCCAGCCTGCTTCGCCTCCAGGCCGATTCCCTCACCGATCCGGCCGCCCGCAGCGCGTTCCTGGACAGCCAGCAGCGGGTCCATTCCATGGCGCTGGCGCACGAGCATTTATATCAATCCCGCAGTCTGGCCCGGATCAAAATGGCCGAATACATCACCAGCCTGGTCAACTCGCTCCGCCGCTCATACGTTCAAGCCGCCTCGTCGATCCAGCTCAAAATACAAATCGCCGATGTCGAGCTCGATGTCGAGCAGACCGTACCGATCGGATTGATCATCAGCGAATTGGTTTCCAACAGCTTTAAGTACGCCTTTACGCCGCCCACCACTTCTTCGTGGGAGCTGTGGATCAAACTGGTGAACGACAAGCCGGACAGGCTGATGCTGGAAGTCGGCGACAACGGCCGAGGCATTCCGGACGATGTGGAAATTGCAAAACCGTTGTCCATGGGTTTACATCTGGTGCAATCTTTCGTCTTGCAGTTAAATGGGCAGTTGACGGTTCGGCGCCGGCCGGAAACCGTATTTTTCATTTCCATACCCCAAAAAAAAGGTAACCATGCTTAAAGCACGCATGCTGGTGGTCGAGGATGAAGTCATCATCGCCCTGGACATTCAACGCACCCTGAGCAGAATGGGCTACGATGTGCCGGAGTTCGCCACGTCGGCCGAATCCGCCCTGGAACGCATCGGCACGCTGCAGCCCGACCTGGTACTGATGGACATTCACTTGAGCGGCACAATGGACGGCATCGCCGCGGCCGACGAAATCCGCAAGCAGCATGCCCTGCCGGTCGTGTTTCTGACCGCCCACTCGGACGAAGCCACGCTGAACCGCGCGAAAATCACCGAGCCTTACGGCTATGTGCTGAAACCTTTCGAGGAGCGCGAACTGCAGATCGCCATCGATATCGCCTTGTACCGGCACAGCGCCGAAACGAAGCTCAGGCAAATGGAACGCTGGCTGGGCACGACGCTCGAAAGCCTCGGCGACGGCGTCATTGCGACTCGCCTCGACGGCCAAATTACGCTGATGAACCGGATGGCTGAAGTGCTGACCGGCTGGCCGCAACCCGAGGCGCTCGGCCGGCCTTTCGGCGAAGTGCTGCGGCTGGTTTACCAGACGACGGGAATTCCACTCGCCAATCTGGTGGAACGCGTACTGGAAAACGGCCTGATCATCGATCTGTCGCCCGACACAGCGCTGATCAATCGGGAAGGCATGGAGATTCCTGTCGACAAAAGCGCGGCGCCGATACGCGATAAAAGCGGCAATGTGACCGGGATAGTGATTGTTTTTCGCGAACTGACCGCCCGCAAATACGTGGAGGAAAAATTACGCCATTTTGCCGCGCATGACGTACTGACCGGCCTGCCCAATGAAATCTTATTGACCGACCGGTTGAGCCAAGCCTTCGAACATGCCAAGCGCTATCCCGATTATGCTTTTGCGTTGCTCGTCATCGACCTGAACCGTTTCAGGCACATCATCGATAGCTACGGGGATGTATTCGGCGACATGGTATTGAGCGCCGTCGCCCAACGCCTGAGGGAAAACCTGCGCGCCGCGGACACCCTCGCACGGGTCGGCGGCGATGAATTTATGGTTCTGCTCACCCATATTAATGACCTGCTGGACGTAGTCCGTATCGCCCAACGCATTCTGGACAAAATAGCCGAAGCAGTCATTATCGAAGGACAGGAAGCGTTCATCTCGGCCAGTATCGGGATCGTCCTGAGCGAACCGCGTTACCAACGGACCGAAGACATATTGCACGACGCTGTTTTTGCGTTGCGCCAGGCAAAAGCCCAAGGAGACCGGCAACTGAGGGTGTTCAATACCGTTCAGGATAATTACGCCGTACGGCTGCTGCAGTTGGAGGCCGACTTGAACTTGGCTATCGAACGCAATGAATTCCGTATTCATTACCAACCGATCATAGAACTCGCCAGCGGAACGCTGTCCGGTTTCGAGGCGTTGCTGCATTGGCAGTATTCCGAGCATGGCCTTTTGGCACCCGCCGATTTTTGGGCGCTGGCGGAAAAAATCGGCATTTTGGTCAAAATCAGCGCCTGGATGCTGCACGAATCCTGCAGGCAGCTTCGGGTCTGGCAACAATTGTGCCCTGCGAATGCCACCCTGTCGGTCGCGGTCAATTTATCGCAAACACAATTTTTGCATCCGAGTTTACGAAACCAGGTGACCCAGGCATTGGCGGCATCCGGCTTGGACGCGCGCTATTTGTGCCTGGAAATTGCGGAGGAAGTTGCCGCCGTCGACCCACTCGTTTCGTCCCATATTCTGGCCGAACTTGGCGAACTCGGTGTGCAATTGCACCTCGACGATTTCGAAGCCGGGGGTAACGCCTCACTGAATCTGCTCCAGAATCCGTCGGTTCACACGATCAAAATCGATCGCAGCGTGGTCCGATCGGTTAGCGACACATCCGACCGCAAAAGCGCGATCGTGCGGTCGATCCTGTCGCTGGCGGGCGAATTGGGCAAGAAAGTTGCAGCCGAAGGCATCGAAACCGCAGAACAGGCCGAGCAGCTTCTATCCTGGGGATGCCAGTGCGGACAAGGCTATCACTTTGCCGATCCGCTGGCGGCAAAGGATGTCGAGCGATTTGTTCTCAGCCAGGGCAAGACCTAGAGGCTGATCGAAACCTCGAAACCCAACGCGCGCAGCGCCTCCGCAAACGCCCGCATGACCGGCTCCGGCATTCGGCCAAGGCGTCCCGCTTCGGGCTGCAGGGAAGGCCTGGCTATCGTATAGAGCAGGATCTCGCGTACTCCGCTGCGCTTTTTGACGGCCTGCAGCGCCTCCAGCAGCGCGGTTCTTTCCTGCTCCGCAAAGCCCTGCCTGTCGATGTCCACCAGGCAGATCTGCACTTTGGTCCGGCAGCAGCCGGACGCCAAAACCAGATTGTTCAGGCTCGCTTCGATACCTTGCCCGGCCTTGTTGATCAGTCGCCTGCCCGCTGGCGTCGCGCTGTCAAGCTTGAACCAAACTTCGCCGCCGAACCGGCTCAGCGCTTTCAGGCCTTCCTGGACTTTGGGCTGATGCACTAAGCTGCCGTTCGTGATCAACACATAACGGCTGGCGGGGAACAGCCCGGCTTCGGTTGCAATCCTGCCGATCAGCTCGACCGCCTCGGCAAACCGCGGCACGCTGGTCGGCTCGCCGTTTCCCGAAATGGCGATATCCTTAATCGTCCGCTGATCCTCCGGAACCTCAAAGCGGCGGAAAAACGCCCCGGACCGGACCTGTTCCAGAAAACCGCGCAGCTCGGCTTCGAGCAGCCCGAAATCGAGTTCCGGCGCGGCGCCGACCCTCAAATCCGGCACCTGGCAGTAAATGCACTGCCAGTTGCAGGCGTTGTTCGTATTGAAATTGACGCCGATCGATATCCCGCCGGCGCGCCGGGACAAAACCGGATAGATATAGGTCAGACCGGCGCGGTCCCGGCTATGATCGGCGGCAGTGAGCTGCAAAGACATCGTTCAACGCGCTTTACAGCGGATAAGGCCCGCCATGCAGATCAACTTCCCCGAAAAAGCGAAGGCCGGTTCCATTACCTTTATCCTTTGGCCATTCCGAACAGATTTTTGATTTTTTTCATCTGGCTTTTCGCGGAATCGGGCTCAGCGGCATCCGGAGATACCGGCACAGCCTGTTCAGCCGCACGGGATTCGACGGGCTCTGCTTTCGCCTCGGCGGCTTTCTGCCTGGACAATCCCAGCAGGCTCTTCATTTTACCCAACGGCTCCTGCGCGGAGCCGGCCGAAGGCTGCGGTTGCGACTGCGGCTCGGGCCGGATTTCGGGCGGAATTTCCGCCGCGGAGTAACGGGTTGCCTCGGCTCTTTCGACGGGCGCGCCGGATTCCGATTTAGATTCCGGTTGGGACTTGCCGAACAGGCCCTTCAATTTGCCGGCGAACCCGGCTCCCTGCCCCTTGGAGGCAGCGTCTTCCGCCTTTGGCGGAACGGCTATTTCCGGCTGGTAATCCCAGTCCGGCAGCACGATCGCTTGCGGCTGATCCTGCACCCCTGCCGCCTGCTCGATCGCCGCCGGAGTCGGGATCACGGCGGCTTCGGCTGCCTTAGGCCGGGGAGCCGGGGCAAATGCCGCGGGCTCCGCAGGCGCCCGGGGAATGATCGCTTCGACCGGCGCGGGCGCAGCCGCTTGGACCGGCTCGGGATGCATTTCCGGCAGACCCGGCTCGGCTTCCGCAACGGGCTCAGGATGAATTGGCGCCGGCGCCGGTTCGGCTCCCTGGCGGGTTTCTACCGCTTTTTGCAGCCGGCCCAGTTCGGCTTCCGCCGCCGCCAGCTTTTCCGCCAGCTGTTGCCGTTGTTTTTCCGTATCGTTCCACTCCAGGCGCTGCCGTTCGAGTTCCGTGAGCCGCGCCGATTGGGCGGTATGTTTTTCGAGAATTTCGGCGACCTGCTGTTCCAGGCCGGTGATCTGAAGCGCTTTCTCGGTCAGCGTATTCTGCAGATTATCGACGGCCGCTTCTTTTTCGGCGCGCCGCTCCTTCTCGGCTTGATAGGATTGCTGCAGCTCGGCTTTGGCCTGCCGCTCGGCGCGCAAAGCGTTCGCCAGTTGGGTAACCACCCTGTCATGCTGCTGCCACAGCTCCTCGGACGCCAGATCTTCGCTGACCGCGGGCAAAGGCTGTTCGCCCACATCGAAACCGGCCGCCAGCGTCTGAACCGTGCCGGAAATCTGCTGATTGCGCAACACGAGGCGCTCCTGCAGGCCGGCGGCCTGTTGCTGCGTCATCGAAAGCTGGCCCGCCAGCTCGGCGCGCGCCTTCTCGCCGGCGGCCGCCCTTCTTTTGAGCGGCGCCCTCCTGATCATGCCGACGATGGAGGCCAGCAGCGCGGTGGCGAGTACCAAGGCCGCGGCAAACAACGGGTTGCCGAGCGCAAGTTGTGCCCACTCCAGCAAAGTGGCTTTTACGACGGGTAAGAATTCTTGCATAATTATTTCCTCATTCAAAAGAGTGTTCATGTGCAGCGGATTGGGGCATTTATTTTTTATTCTTGGACGCCCGCACACGTGTAAGTATCCGTCCGGACAGACAAACTATCGAAACACCGTGCCCGCTTCCCTGCTCCCCGGATTCGCGATTCCAGCTATATTCGGCCTCAGGATTTTCAGGGCGTCCGAAGCGCACCGATCAGCAGAGTTTTTCGACAACCTTTCGTTCCGACAGTCATTTGGCGATCTCCCTTGCATTTATCGTTATTCGTCGAGATCGCGGCATTCGTATTCGTCATCATTTCATCAATAGCCCTCCCCGAACGTTGCCAGCCGCCCTGTATACCACACCTTCACGGCATGCTTCAATGATTCCGGATTTTTCTCTGCGCGGGCGGATACTGAAGGACTTGCCGAAAGCGGGCCAAATGCGCCGGCGCCGCCTGCGCCCGTTTGACAACGGCTTGCTTGTCCAGTAATTTCCCTCATTTTGTAACTTAATGAATACGATGAATCCGAAACACGCCGCAGAGCTTTTATTCGAGGGACCGCTTGCGGAAGAATACGGGATGCTGGCGGTGATTTGCCCGCCCGCGGCGGAAATAAGCCGCCGGGTAGGCGAATACGTCGGCGGCTGGGCGCCGCCTTACCCTGCGGCCTCGCTGAATCTGCTCGAAATCGGCTCGGGCACCGGCATCACTACCGCCTGCCTGCTGGCCAGCCGTCAGGATACCCTTATCGAAAGCGTCGATAATGCACCCGCGATGCAGACTCAGGCGCGGCATAACCTGACTGCGGCGCTGGCCGCAAAACGGCTGCGGCTGATCGAGCGCGATGCGCTGTCGCACTTGCGGGAAATGCCGGATGCCTCGATTGATGTCGTCGCCAGCGCATACACGCTGCACAATTTTTTGCACGGCTACCGGCAAAACGTGCTGAAAGAAATCCTGCGCGTACTGAAGCCCGGCGGCCTGTTCGTGAACGGCGACCGTTACGCGCTCGACGATGCGGCCGAGCATCTCAAAAGCACTCAGGAAGAGGTCAGGCATTATTTCCGGGTGTTTACCGAACTCAAGAGGCCGGATCTACTGGAGCAATGGGTCATCCATCTGTTCAGCGACGAGTCCGAAGAGCACATCATGCGCCTGAAGCCTGCGCTGGACATGATGGCCGACACCGGTTTCGCAAACACGCGCCTGCATTTTCGGAACGGCGTGAATGCGCTGGTCAGTGCGGTCAAACCGGCATGATCCGGCCGAGAGCCCTCTCCCGGCCAAAACGCCTTGTTTGACCGTCCCGAGAACTCGGGGCGAACGCTTTTTTGAAACAGGCGAGTTATAATCGGCGAAATTCAATACGGATTAAGAGCTAAAGGCTGTTACGCTGTGAAAGCAGCCTAATAAAATCCCCCCTGCCCCCCTTTTTCAAAGGGGGGGAAAGCGGCAGCATTGTCAAACGTTATTGGTTGTCGATGTGGTCAATGCTCCCCCTTTTTCAAAGGCGGAAAGCGGCATTGTCAAAGGGGCGAGGGCAGGCGTCGCTTCAACAATGGCCAAAACGGCATTCCCCCTTTGACCAAAACGGATATCCCCTTTTTGAAAAGAGAGCGAGTACGTTGGAGACATCCCCCCCCTTTGAAAAAGGGGGCAGGGGGGATTTGCTCTGTATATAATTGATGGGAGCTGACGCAGCGCTTAATCCGCATTTTAATGCCACGGAAGGTTTGCCTTTTTGCTCCGCTGATTGAAAGGTCCTCCGAATGAAGCCTACACTGCAACGCCTGGAATCGATCGACATGATGCGCGGACTTGTGATGGTTCTGATGGCGCTGGACCATACCCGCGATTATTTCTCGAACGCGATGTTCAATCCGGTCGATCTGAGCCGGACCGATGCCGCCTATTTTTTGACGCGCTGGATCACGCATCTGTGTGCGCCCACCTTCATGCTGCTGGCCGGCGCCGGCGCGTTTTTATCGACGTCCCGCAAAAATCTGACGCAAAGGCACCTTTCCGCTTATCTGGCCAGCCGCGGGTTATGGCTGATCGTATTGGAATTGACGCTGGTGCGTTTCGGCTGGACGTTCAACTGGGATTACAGTTACGCGCTCGGCCAGGTGATCTGGGCGCTGGGCTGGTCGATGCTGGCGCTGGCCGCGCTGGTTTTTCTGCCGCGCCGGGCCATTGCGCTGTTCGCGGTACTGCTGATCGCCGGCCATAATGCCTTCGACGGGATCCATGCCGGCAATAGCCCCCTTCCCCGCTGGCTGTGGATACTCCTGCACGAACCGGGCACCTTCGAATTCTGGCCCGGCCGTTCCTTCGATTCGCTTTATCCGCTGATTCCCTGGATCGGCGTGATGGCGGCGGGCTATTGCCTGGGACCGCTGTTTCTCGAACCGAACAGGAAACCCGTGCTGTTCCGCCTGGGCCTTTTATGTCTCGCCTTGTTTCTATCGCTGCGCCTCGGCAACTTCTACGGCGACCCCCATGCCTGGGCGCCGCAAAAAAATGCGCTGTTTACGCTGTTTTCGATCCTCAATTTCGAAAAATACCCGCCCTCGCTGTTGTATTTACTGGTAACGGCAGGTCTGATGTTTATCGGACTGTCGCTCTTCGAAGGGCTAAAGCTGGAACTCATCCGGCGCCCGTTGCTGACCGTCGGCAAGGCGCCGTTATTTTTTTACCTGCTGCACATCTATCTGATCCATGGCGCGGCGCTGGCCGTCACCCGCTACCGGCAACTGCCAATTAACTGGCTGATGACCGGTTCCGCCGCAACGCCGTACCCCGAGATTCCGTCCCCCGAATTCGGCTACGACTTGCCGGTGGTTTACGGGGTCTGGCTGGCAGTGCTGTTGCTGCTGTATCCCTGCTGTTATGCTTTCGTCCGAATCAAACGCCGGTACCCGCATCTTGTCTGGCTGAGCTACCTATAGAATCGAAAACCGCCCTCTTCCTCCGGTTCATTCGAGCCGCCACACGCTATCCGGCAAACGGTGTATATCGCCCCTGCTTCCGGTTTATATAAACCGCCGCCCCATCGCCTCATCCCAAATCCCTTGCTTTTCGCAGGGAAAATAACTGTTTTAACAAAAGCTTATATTAACTCACTAACGGCCCAAAACTTGGCATTATTTTTGGATTAGTGCGAGAACCGATGGGTTTGTCGACGGAGAGGGATGGTACATCCATGTTTGGCTTACCGTCGGTGCTGCCGCGATGACGGAAGCGAAATTTCCTCGATCGGCCGGAAAGCGGTTAGCGCTCCAATGCCTTGTCGCGATTTTCCGATCCACTTCCTCATCGCTTTTATTGTTCATTGAAAAAAACATACAAAAATAATGGGGGACTTATGGTTGAAATAACCGGATTACCGGAGGGAAGCTTCGGTTTCGATAAAATGAAATCTCTATTTCTGACGGGATTATTTTGGACCGCACTCTCGCTCTTCATGATGGATGAAGCCGCGGCGGTGCCCAGTTTTGCGCGCCAAACCGGAATCTCGTGCTCGGGCTGTCATACCCAGTCGTTCGGCCCGAATCTGACTCCGCTGGGGCGTAGTTTCAAACTGGGCGGCTATACGATGAGTACCGGTTCGGATTCCAATGCCAAACTGCCGCCGATCAGCGCGATGATCGTCGGCTCGTTCACGCATCTCGACAACAAACTGCCCGAAGCACCGGCCCCCGGCTACAACACGAACAACAACGGGTCTTTCGACGAGGCCAGCCTGTTCTATGCGGGCAAGGTGTACTCCAAACTGGGCGCCTTCGTCCAGTTGACCTACAACGGCATCGAAGACATTCTCGAACTGGACAACACCGATATCCGGCTGGCGGACCGGACGCAATTGGGCAACCACGACTTCGTTTACGGGGTATCGTTCAACAACAGCCCGACCGTACAGGATCTGTGGAATACCACCCCGGTGTGGGGCTATCCCTACGCTTCGTCCGAGCTGACCAATACGCCCGGCGCCTCCACCCTGATCGAAGGCGGCTTGGCGCAAAACGCGGGCGGCGCGACGGCCTATATGATGTGGAACGATTTGCTCTATCTGGAAGCGGGCGCCTATGCTTCCTTTTCGACGCAATTTCAGCGCAATGTCGGCATTTCGGAATCCGCGACCGCGGATAAAATCGACGGCGGCGCGCCTTACTGGCGGATCGCTCTGCAGCATCAGCTTGGCGGGCATTACTTTTCCGTCGGAACCTTCGGTTTGCGCGCGAATATCGTGCCCGGACGCGACCACTCCCTGGGCCTGAACGAATATTCGGACCTGGGCGTCGATGCGAACTATCAATTTCTGGGTTCCGCGAAACATATCTTCGAATACAAGGCCTCCTATATTCGCGAAGATCAAAAGTTCGGTTCCGGATTTTTGCTGGGCGGCAACGCCGCAAATACGAACAACCGGCTGTTTTCGCTGCATTCGAACGCTTCCTATACCTACGATCAAACCTACAGCGTCAATTTGGGCTATTTCCGGACGACCGGCTCGTACGACCCGCTGCTTTACGCGGACAATATCGCCCGCAAACCCAACAGCGAAGGTTTCATCGCCGAATTGGATTATGTGCCTTTCGGGAAGTCCGACTCGCCCTTGGCGCCGTGGCTGAACCTGCGTTTCGCCTTGCAGTACACCGCTTACACCAAGTTCGACGGCTCGCAGTCCAATTATGACGGCTCGACAAGAAACGCGAGCAGCAACAACACCCTGTTCCTGAACGGCTGGCTGATCTTTTAGAGTATTTTCGGTTCGAATGTACGGCCTTGGTAGGAGCAAATAAACTCGCCCTTACATGGGATATGAAAATACTCTAATCCCGCCTCTCGCTCCCGTTCCGCCCGAATCTTTCGAGGCGGAGCGGAGCGTCTGAAAACACAGCTCCGAACGCCTCGGCCACCCCGCCCGCACACACGCAGCAATTCCACATTTTCTTTATATTTTGGAGATCCCTCAATGGCAGAATCATACCGCAACCGTTCCGAAAGCGACCGACGCTCAGGGAACTATCGCCGCTTCAGGGATATTTCGGTCAGCGAACGCATCCTGAATACCGCTTTCCTGCTGACGGTGGGAATCGGCTATCTGGTCGCGCTGGCGAACATGTATTACACCCATCAGGGACGCGACGGCAAGGCCGGCTTATCGATCGACGACGTGATGGTCGCATATCACGGATCGCACAATCAAACCCGCCTCGGCTCAGCGATCAAAGGCATCATGGAGCCGAATTTGAAATACAAGAGCGATAAGGACGTCATTCTGCAATGGATACATAACGGCGCCGAAGAACCGGAATACCAGGAACGGATCGCGCCGATCCTGAACCGCGACTGCATCACCTGCCATACGCCTGCGATCAACCCTTCCTTGCCGGATTTGACCCAATACGCGGGCGTGGCCCAGGTCGCCCATTCCGGCGGCGCGACCCTGCCGTTCCTGATCCGGGTTTCCCACATCCATTTGTTCGGGATTGCGTTCATTCTGTACTTTATCGGCAAGATTTTCCTGCTGTGCGACATGAACGTGATCGTCAAACGGATCGCGGTGGTAATTCCGTTCGCCGCGATGCTGCTCGATGTAATGTCGTGGTTCGTCACCAAATCGTTCCCGGAATTTGCTTACGTGGTTGTAGCCAGCGGCGCCTTGATGGGTGTCTCGATGGGCATGCAGATTCTGGTCAGCATTTGGCAAATGTGGTTTTATTCGACGAAAACGATCGAACCGGAAGCCACCTGAGACCGAAAAGCGAGTTTCGGATTTCATTTTTGGAAAACATTTAAAAATTCGCGGTCCAACTTGTGATTTTAACGAATTTAAAATGCGGTTGGCGCCAATGCACGATTCAGGATCCGAATATCGACATTGCACCGCGGGCGGGAACGCTTTTTTTCCGCTTGCCTTTGGGAGTATGCCGGACACGGCGATGAAGGCGGAAACCGAAGCCGCTCCGCTGAACTATTTCCTGCACAGCTACGGCCCGGCTTCCCTGCCCACCATGCACCTCGGATGGGTGTTTACGGCTGTCGTTATGATAGTTTTGTTGATCATCGCGCTGCTGCTGGCGGGTGCCCTGTTTCGAAAACGCACGCCTGCGGCGGCGCAGGCGATCGGCCGCGAAAACGAGGGCATGCGCTGGATCTACATCGGCACCGGCCTGTCCACCGCGGCACTGTTCGCGCTTGCGGTGTATATGCTGATCACGCTGAATCAGGTCGCCCAACCTGCGCAACCGCCGGCATTGACAGTCACGGTTACCGCTTACGATTGGTGGTGGAAAATCGAATACGACGATGACGACCCTGCCCGCCGTGTTGTCACCGCAAACGAAATCCATATTCCCGTCGGCCGGCCCGTACTGGTCAAGCTGCAAAGCGCCGATGTGATTCATGCGTTTTGGGCCCCGCTGCTGGCCGGCAAAACCCAAATGATTCCCGGCCTGCTCAATCGGCAATGGCTCCAGGCCGACGCCGAAGGCATCTATCGCGGGCAATGCGTGCAGTACTGCGGCCTGCAGCATGCGCATATGGGATTCGAGATCGTGGCACAACGTCCGGAGGCCTTCCGAGCATGGCAGGACGCCCAGCGCAAAGCGGCCGCACCCGCTTCAGAGCCCAATGCCGCCGCCGGGCAGAAGTTTTTCATCGAACAGTGCGCCGGCTGCCATTCGGTGCGCGGCACTGATGCGGCGGGCAAGCATGCACCCGATTTGACGCATTTGAACTCCCGCCGAATGCTGGCGGCGGGGTTATTGACCAACACGCCCGAACACCGGATCGAATGGACTACCCGTGTCCAGGATCTCAAGCCGGGCGCCCGCATGCCCGCTTTCGCGCTGACGCCCGGCGAAACCGCCGCATTATCGGCATTTTTATCGACCCTCGATTAGGAGCGCTGTCTATGAAGGATGCAGTTGAAACGCCGTCCGATCGCACACTCGCACGCATCCCCGAAGTCGGCAGTGCGCCGATCGGCTCGGACGCGGAAAGACATCTCTCCGAACTGTGGGAATCGGCGCCCGGCTGGCGCGGCTGGCTGTCGACGGTCGACCATAAAGAAATCGGCCTGCGCTACCTGGTCACTTCGTTCATTTTTTTGCTGATCGGCGGCGGCGAAGCGCTGATCATGCGCGTGCAGCTCGCAGGGCCGGACCGGCACCTGTTGACCCCGGAGCAGTACAACCAGCTCTTCACGATGCACGGGATCACGATGATTTTCCTGTATGCGCTGCCGGTGCTGTCCGGGTTTTCCAATTACCTGTGGCCGCTGATGCTGGGCTCGCGCGACATGGCGTTTCCGCGCCTGAATGCGCTCTCCTATTGGCTGTTCCTGTTTGCCGGCCTCTTTCTCTACGCCAGCTTTCCGTTGGGCGAAGGGCCAAATTCCGGCTGGTTCAACTATGTGCCGCTGGCCGGCCTGGAATACAACACCGGCCCGAATATCGACGTGTATGCGCTCGGCATGGTACTGCTCGGCATCTCGACGACCGTCGGCGCGGTCAATTTCATCGTCACGCTGTTCAGGATGCGGGCGCCCGGCATGTCGATCGACAAGGTGCCGATCCTGGTCTGGGGCACCCTGACGGCTTCGGTCGCCAACATATTCGCGGTGCCTTCGGTCAGCCTCGCCTTTTTCCTGTTATGGCTGGACCGGCGTAACGGCACGCATTTCTTCGATCCATTGAACGACGGCAAGCCGATGCTCTGGCAGCACCTGTTCTGGATGTTCGGCCATCCCTGGGTCTACGTGATCGTGCTGCCGGCGATGGGGATCGTTTCGGACGCGCTGCCGACGTTCTGCCGGCGCCCGCTGGTCGGCTATGCGGCGGTGGCGTTGTCGACGATGGCGACGATGCTGCTCGGTTTCGGTGTGTGGATCCATCACATGTTCGCGACCGGCCTGCCGGCGCTGGCGATCTCGTTTTTCGGCGCGACCAGTTTGGCGATTTCGATCCCCAGCGCGGTCGCGGTATTTGCCTGGATCGCGACGATCTGGCTCGGGCGCCCGGTATTCCAGACGCCGTTTCTGTTTTTTGCCGGATTCGTCCTCCTGTTCGTGATGGGCGGCCTTTCCGGCGTGATGACGGCGGCGGTGCCGCTGGACCTACAGTTGAACGATACCTATTTCGTGGTGGCGCATCTGCATTACGTGTTGCTCGGCATCAACGTGTTTCCGGTGGTCGGCGGCATCTATTATTGGTTTCCGAAATTCTGCGGCCGGATGATGAACGAAACTTTGGGAAAATGGAGTTTCTGGGTCCTGTTCATCGGCTTCAATCTCGGCTTCTTCCCGATGCACGTGGCAGGTCTTTTGGGCATGCCGCGGCGGATCTATACCTATGCCCCGAACATGGGCTGGAACTCCGTCAACCTGGTCACTTCGATCGGCTCGTTCGTGTTTGCGGCCGGCATTTTGATCTTTTTGTCCAACATCGCCTTCAGCTTGAAACGCGGCGCCTTGGCGCCGCAGAACCCGTGGGACGCGCCTACCCTGGAATGGGCTGTGCCTGCTCCGCCGCCGCCTTACAATTTTGCGGTGATTCCGTTTATCGCCAGCCGGCATCCGTTATGGGAGGACCGGCTCGATACCGCGGAAGGCCGTTCGAACCTTCAGGAAGGCTATTTATTGATGGAGGGACGGGAAACGCTCGGCACGACGGCGCTCGACGCCGTACCGGACGTGATTCTGAAAATGCCGGACGACACCTATGCGCCGTTTTTCCTGGCGTTGTTCGGTTCTTTGGGATTTGCGGGGCTGCTGCTGGACTGGAACCGATTTACTTTTCTGATGACGGCCGCCGCCGGCCTGTCGCTGGCCGCCTGGATGTGGCCCAGGCAAAAGCTGGTCCAACGGTTGCCGGGCGTTAACGGGGTAACGGAGGCCGGCCGTGGCTGAGGCGCTGGCGGCGTCGGAAAAACCGCTGCCGATCGGCAGTGCGGGTAAGCATTCGGGCGGCTGGTGGGGCGTGATGGCATTGATCGCAACCGAAGGTTCGCTGTTCGGCTATCTGCTGTTCTCTTACTTCTATCTGGCGTCTCAAGCCGAACAGCATTGGCCGCCGGAAGGTTTGCCAAGGCTCTTGATGCCGGGGATCAATACCGCCCTTTTGCTAACCAGCAGCGTCTTCGTCTGGGCGAGCGAGCGCTGTTTGCGATTCGGGCAGCCACGCCTGAGCCTGGCGGCGATGGCCGCCGCGTCGCTGCTCGGTGCAGCCTTCGTGGCAATCCAACTGGGCGAATGGCACAGCAAACCCTACGGCCCGTCAGCGAATCTGTACGGCTCGCTGTATTTCACAATCACCGGCTTTCACCTGCTGCACGTGGTGATAGGGCTCGTTATTCTGGCGCTGCTCCTGATCTGGATCGCGCTCGGTTATTTCGATCACCGGCGCCATGCCGCGGTCACGATCGGGGGCCTGTACTGGCACTTTGTCGATGCGGTCTGGCTGTTCGTGTTTTCCGCCTTATATCTCTTTCCGTATCTGGGTTAGTCAAAGACTATGAATCCGATATCCGAATTGGAAGTTCCGGCTTGCCGGCAGAACAGATTGAGCCCAGTGCGTATCTTGCTGGGTTTGTTCGGTGCACCGGCCGCCTGGACGGCGCAGATCGGGCTGAGCGAGCCGCTGGCCGCTTATGCCTGTTACCCCTACCGGACGCCGCTGTCCGCACCGCTTTGGGAAGGGTTGCCCTGGCTGCTCGCGGCGATCAATATGGCCTGTATCGGCCTGGCGTTGTTCTCGGGAGGCATGGGCTGGAGCGCGTGGCGGCAGGCAGGCCGCCGGCCGGTCGGAGCCGGCGGACTGCCTGCCGGATCGAGTAAAGAGCGGAATCGCTTTTTGGCGATGCTCGGCCTGATGTCGAGTTTTATCTTCATCGCGGCAGTCATTTTCAATGCCTGCGCGTTATTGCTGGTGCCGCTGTGCGGCTCGCCGCCGTGATGGGCCGGTTATTCGAAGCCCTCTTCGCCGCCGGCGCGGCCCTGTTCATCGGACTGGCGGCGATACCTCAAGCCGGGGCGGCGGACATGAGCCGGGGCGCCTACCTGGCCAAAGCGGGCGACTGTATTCCCTGCCACACGGCCGGGCCGGAGGCGGTGCCGTACGCCGGCGGACTGCCGATCGAATCCCCTTTCGGGATCATTTATTCGACCAATATCACGCCGGACCCGGTCCACGGCATCGGCCGGTACACCTTGGATGACTTCGCGCGCGCGGTACGCGACGGGATCGCCAAAGACGGCAGACGGCTCTACCCTGCGATGCCTTACGCATCGTTTACTGCGATTACCGATGAAGACATCCGTGCGCTTTACGATTATTTCATGCATGAAGTCAGCCCGGTCAGCCATGCGCCGCCGGAAACCCGGCTGCCTTTCCCGTTTAACCAGCGCGTCGGCCTGTTTTTCTGGGATTTGGCTTTCGTCGATCACGCCCGCTTCCAACCGAATGAAAAACGGAGCGCGGAGTGGAACCGCGGCGCCTATTTGGTGCAGTCGCTCGGCCATTGCGGCGCTTGCCATACGCCGCGCGGGTTCGCCTTCCAGGAAAAAGCCTATTCGGAAGCCTCGCCGCACTATTTGAGCGGCGCCGTAATCAACCACTGGTATGCGGCGAACCTGAGGGGCGATCCTGCCTCCGGGCTCGGACGCTGGCAGGCGGCGGACATTGTGAAATTTCTTCAGGTCGGGCATGGCGGAGGCGCGATGGCGTTCGGCAGCATGACCGACGTGGTCGAAAACAGCATGCAATATCTGCGCGACGACGACTTGAAAGCGATCGCCCTTTATTTAAAGTCGCTTCCCGCCGGCGGCGAAGACGCCTCGTTCCGGCCTGAAGGACCGGATGTCGCGGTCAAGCTCGCGGCATTGCAAAGCGGTGAGGTCGAACAGCCGGGGGCGGGCCTTTATGCGTCATTCTGCGCCAAATGCCATCGGCTCACCGGAGAGGGAAAACCCGGCCGGTCTCCGAAACTGGCCGGAAATTCGATCGTGCTGGCCGACAATCCGACTTCGCTGATTCGGCTGCTGCTCGAAGGCGCCGCGCCGCCGAAAACCGGGGCAAATCCGAAACCGCACAAAATGCCGGGGTTCGCCGCGAAATTCACTGACAGTCAAGTTGCCGAAGTGTTGAGCTTTATCCGCAATAGTTGGGGTAATGACGCTTCTCCGGTCACGACTCGTCAGGTGGCGATGTTGCGCCGCGCGTTGCGGAAAAAGCCCTGATAAGCTTTTGCGAAGCTTATTATCCCGGTTATCGGTAATTGAAATCCGCCATCGCCTGCCGGATTTCCTCCTGGGTATTCATTACGAACGGCCCGTAACCCGCGATCGGTTCGTCGATCGGCTCCCCGTTCATCACCAGCAGCATCGAATCCGTAACCGCGTTCAGTTCGATACGGTCGCCCCGGCTTTCGAAAAAAGCCAATTCCGCCTCGTTCAGCATGGCGTCGCGGTTGATTTCCACCCGTCCGTGCAACGCCAGCAGTAGGGTGGTGTAATTTTCGGGCAGGCTGAGAGCGAGGTTCTGTCCGGCCGACAGTCTGATATCCCATAAATTGACCGGCGTGTAAGTATCGGCCGGGCCTTTTATGCCCTGATAGCTGCCGGCAATCACCCTGATCATGCTGCCTTTTTCGTCCAGCCTGACTTCCGGGATTTGCGCCTTCGCAATCGCCTGATAATGCGGATCTACTTGCTTGTATTTGGCGGGCAAATTCACCCAAAGCTGTATCGCTTCAAAAGTGCCCCCCTGCCGGGTAAACGCAGCCGAGTGCATTTCTTCATGCCTCAGTCCCTTTGCCGCGGTCATCCACTGCACATCTCCGGGGCCGATTAAACCGCCGTTGCCTGCGGTGTCGCGGTGTTCGACTGCGCCCTGGTACAGGATCGTGACCGTTTCGAAACCGCGATGCGGATGGAATCCCACCCCTCTGGGCCTGGACGCGGGAGGAAATTCGGCGGGACCGGCATAGTCCAGCAGCAAAAACGGGCTAACCTCGGCGTCGGGCGTCGCATAGGAAAACAAGGTGCGGACAGGGAACCCGTCGCCGACCCAATGAAATTGACCTTCGTGTACGATTCGATATAGTGGTTTCATCGGTTTGATCCCGGCCGGAGAAAGTCAGGGCTTAAAAGCTATCGGAATGAGCATCAATAAATTTCACGACCTTTTATTGGATCGGCCAGCGGCTCGGTAGGTTCCGAAACGCCAATGGATGCTTTATTGAGGCCAAATTAATCGGAAAACCGGTAGTTATACGAATTGCATGCCCAAAATAAAGCGATACAGTAACGAAATGGGATTGTTTTTTAATTACTCATAAATTCTTATGTTAGGGAGAACTCTGATGAAACCTTTACTTCATTGCTTTACCCGGATAAGTCTGCTTTATCTCGCTTTTTCGGCGGCGGCCGATGCCAGGATTAATGTCATGACCCTGAACCAGTATCTGGGCGCCGACGTGACTCCGATTGTTACACCTGCGGATCCCGTCGCTTATAATCAGGGACTGGTTGCGGTTTTGACGCAAACCGCGCAGAGTGATTTCCGTGCCCGTGTCCTTGCTCAGGCTAATGCGATCGCTAAGCGCTTGCCGGACGTACTGGCTTTACAGGAAGTATGGGAGCTGCGGTGTCAGGATTTTGATTCGGATGCTACGAAAGGATGTGAGGACCCACAAATCGCGGGGGCTTTCACCGATCATCTGGCATTAACGTTGGCGGCGTTGAAAAAGAGAGGCGTCCAATACAAAAAGGCCGCCTTGATCAAGAATTTCGATCTGGAAAAACTCAATTTCCCGGGGGCTCCGGTTGCGGGCATCCCGTTTGTGATCAATGGGGTGCCTGCGTTCCTGGTCGCGGTTGACCGGGATGCAATTCTGGTTCGTAACCGTATCGAGGCTCAGGCGGTGATTTTTTCGTCTTCCTTATGCCCTAACCCTTCGGATGACGGTTGCCACTACTCCACCGCTGCCGAAGCATTAACTCCGGCCGGGCTATTACGGGTTGAAAGAGGCTTTACAGCCGTCGATGCAACAATTGCAGGCCAGGACTACCGGATATTCAATACCCATCTGGAAGTGAAAGGAGAGGACTTAGGTATTCCTCTATTTACTTCCTTTCAGGCGGCCCAGGCCGCCGAATTGATCCAAGTGATCGGTTTTTCAGCATCGGCGGACAGAAAAACGCTATTGCTTGGGGATATGAATTCCTCACCGGAACAGCAAAATCCGACTCCCGATATCATAACGCCTTACAATCAATTTATTGGCGCGCAATACCTTGACATTTGGAATTTACGGCCGGGGGATGTGCCGGGTTATACCTGTTGCCAAGAAGAGAATTTGCAAAATAGGAGGCCTACCCTGTCTGAGCGTATCGATATGATTTTTTCAGTGGATGATCCTTCCAAGGCCAATAAAATCCGTGTTATCGGCGATAATGCCTCAACAAAAGCCAAATCGCACGGCTTGCGTTTGTGGTTTTCCGATCATGCCGCTGTCGCCGCTACGTTACAGTTTTGAAATGAAACCTTTCCATAGACTTCATTCGAGAGACTGGAATACGACCGGATAGAAGCATGGGGTTATGGTAGTAGGCGCCTGCCGCGGACTGTCGGAAAGATGCGGCGTATCCGTACTGTCTTGTGCTATGCTCGAATGCTGATTCAATATAATTTCAGCAAAACTACACGAGAAAAAATGGAAGCCCTAGCCAATATTCCAACCGTTGCCCATGCGATTCAGCAAGCCGTCGCCCCGGTCTTTTTGCTGACCGGCATCGGCTCGATCTTAAGCGTGCTTGCCGGGCGCCTTGGCCGCGTGGTGGATCGTTACCGTCTGCTGAATAAAATGGAAGGCGATGCGCTGCAAGCGCATCGGGTCGAAATGCGCATGCTGTCGCAGCGGGCGCGCTGGAACCACTGGGCGATCTCCTTATGCACCGTCTCGGCCTTGTGCATCTGCCTGTCGATCGCGTTGCTGTTCATCGGCGCCGAATTGCGGATGGATCTTTCCGGCGCGGTGGCGCTGCTTTTCGTCGCGGCGATGCTGACGCTGATCGGCGGCCTGTTGTGTTTTCTTCGCGAGATTGCATTGGCAACCGGGGTGATTGAGGTTCGGAAGCTTTAGTTTTTTCGTTCTAACCCGACGCTTCTAACGAAGCGTCGGGAATGGCAACGCCCCCCAGGCGAACGTCTGTTACTTCTTCTTTCTTTTCTTCGAAACGGACCTAGGGACAACCGGATCTTCGCTAGCGGCAACATAAGCGCGCCCTTTCGCACGAAGCTGGTCGGACAGTTGCTTGAGGGTATCGTTCATCGCCGCCCGGGTGGCCTGACCCAAGGCGCTGGCCGCGAATGCGCTTTCGCCGCCGCCGACGCCGAACAGAGAGAAACCGCTGCTGGCCGATTCGGCGCTGAAACTGCCGTGGGAAACGATTGTGCCGATCATCCGACCGCTTTTGGGCTCGACCACCTGCAAGTCCATCCCGACCGCTCCGGTACGGCGGGCTTTGGTGTTCTCCCAGGTCGGGTTCGCGGCCGAAATCGCCGCGCCGGCAATGCCCGCACCGGGTGTGCCCGAAATCGCGCCGGCCACGCCCAGAACAGTACCGGCCCAGCCCAGCGAACCGCCTTGACGCTCGTTATTGGCTTCGGCCACTTCGCTGAATTCGGTGACGGTACCCTTGATCACGAACGGGCCCGCTTCGCCGGCGCGCAGCAACTTGGAGGGATTATCGGCGTTCTTCAGGTAATGATTGTAATCGATCACGACAACATTGCCGGAATTGCCCAAGGCACTCAGCAACTGCGCGGCAATGCCTTTTCCGACTTTATCGCTCATGCCCTGCAGAGGCGCCTCATAAGCCGTGGGAGCGGGACTGCCGCCGCGCGGACCGATCCAGCCGAAAGGCCCCCAACCGTAATAATTGCCGCTCGACTGGCCGCTGCTGGGAGGAGGGCCGCCTGCGGAACCGTCGGCGCCCATCTCCAGCGGTTCGACCGTCACCACGTACATGGGCTGAGTAGGATCGAAAGGAATCCGAACGGTTTCCACCTGCATCGAAGTCGGTGCCGTCGACGTGGCTTGCACCGACGCCTTGTCTACCGTGGCGGCGCAACCGGCGACGACAGCCGCGGCCACGCCGGTCGAAAAAATGCTTAATTTCATAATCTCTCCCCCGTAAAACGAAAAATGCCGGATGCTCCGCAAGTTCGGAAGCCTCGAGCCGCTGATTGCTGTATCACAAGCTCCATAGATTAGCATTGTCGATCAGGCGCGGCAATGTCGACCGCTGCGTCAGTGGATGGCTATATTTGACTCATCCCATTCGGCATCGGCTTCGCTTATACCGATACCGTTACGTTGCGTCCCGAGGCATTGCAAAGCCGGCCTTGCCACTCCGTCAAGCAAGCTGATTCCTGCTTATCCCGACGGCATTGTCGTTTATACTGGGCAGTTTTTTACGACATCCTCCGGGTGCCACGCATGATTGCGCATTATCCGCACACTGAAACAAGGGGTTCCGGCTGACCATGGCGAAAATCGTTTCAGTTACCGCCAACACCGCAATCGATCTACTGATCGAGGCGGATGGCCTATACCGTCTGGACAATTTAATTGCGGAATCCAGCCGCGAATTCGCCTGCGGCAAGGGCATCAATGCGGCGAAGGCGGTCGAGTCGCTCGGCCACCCGGTCATTTGCCTGGGCTTTGCGGGACGGCAATCGATCGGCCCGTTCAACGCGCTGAACTCCGGTCTGCTGCATACCGACCTGATCGCGGTCGAGGGCAAAACCCGAACCAATATCACGCTGAGCGACCGCAGCGCAGGCCGGGAAACGCATATTCGAACGCCCGGCTATCGGGTGACGCCCGAGGATTGCAGGGGTCTGGCCGAAAAAATCGAAGCTTCGGTGCTGGCCGGCGATATCGTGATCCTGAGCGGAAGCCTCCCCGCAGGCGCGCCCGACGATTTTTACCGAACGCTGATCGGCATGTGCCGCCGAAAATCCGCAGTCACCTTTCTGGACAGCAGCGGCCGGAGCCTTGCGGAAGGAATCAAGGCCGGCCCGGACCTGATCAAGCCCAATTTGCAGGAATTGGAAGAATTGGCCGGCACCGGGTTGAAAACAACTTCGGCCGTGCTGAAGGCGGCGCGCTCCCTGCTCGGCCTGGGTATCGGGCGGATTTGCGTCTCGCTGGGCGACGAAGGCGTTTTGGCGGTCGATGCCGCGAGCGCATTGGCGGGCCGGGTAAGGCCGTGTCCGATCGAAAAGGCGACCCAAGTCGGCTGCGGCGATGCGCTGGTCGCGGGGCTGGCGGTGGGACTGCTGCGCCGCCTGCCCTGGGATGATTGCGTCAGGCTGGGCATTGCCTGCGGCACAGCCAATCTGTACTCGCCCGAACCCGGCCGTTTTAACGCCGAGAGAGCCGCCGATATTCTTACGGAAGTTGAAATTACACCGAATTTAAGCGGATAAATTAACGCGAAGAAGCCAATTGCCGCAGATCCGACAATAGTCAGTACACTGACCAGGATCAGCACGAGCAGCGCGATATCGAAACCTTTGCCGCCCGGCGTGCCGGACTGAAAGATGATATACAGCCAGTGCCGCCAACCTTGCAGGCGCGATTTCATGCCGATATTCCCGACCCTCTGCCTGGCTGTTTTGAGCGTTCATTATTCATGATGTCATTATCGTATTGTTCGGGTAATTTCATCCACGCGGCCCGCCACCCGCGACAGGTTCTGCGGTCAAGGATCGGCCGGATTCGGACGTGCGTGCCGCGCCAGCCGATCGATACGCTCTGCGCCCTAAAGCCGCCGGCTCAGTTTCATTCCTCAATTTGAAACAAATTTATGTTTCACAAGAAACATTGCCGAAACAAAACATCTGCGAAAAACCCGTTGTGTGCGGAGGCGGGCGGCGGAAACCGGGATTCCGGAATTATGGCATGGTGCTTGCCATATGTCATTCCGAGAGCAAAGCCAATGCTTATCCGTTATCCTCATCCTCGCCTTTTCCGGAACGGCGCCGTCCGTGAAGGAAAAGGCCCTTTTTTGCCGGCCGCGGGCTTCCCGCCGGGGAAACGAATCTGTACTGAACGCCTCGCAGCCGATTTTGTCTTCGGTAAGTTACGCTGAAAATCCATTCGAGACCCACTATGCCGAAACTTCAGAGGTCCTTCCGCCGCCCCAAAAAACCGGACGGCCCCGGCAATGCAAATTTGGCGCGCGATCTTACATTGGCTCTATTTATCAAATTTTGTTTGCTAGGTATTTTATGGTGGGCTTTTTTCGCGGGGAAGAAAGTTCCGGTTGATGCGGGCAGCGTAGCGCAAGCCCTGCTGAATCCTTCAATGAACCGTTTACAGGAGAAACCCTGATGATTGTCGATGAGGTCGTCGAACTGTCGCGTCTGCAATTCGCGCTGACCGCAATGTATCATTTTTTATTCGTGCCGTTGACGCTCGGGCTGTCGTTTTTGCTGGCGATCATGGAGTCGGTCTATGTGATGACCGGCCGGCTGATTTACAAGGACATGACCCGCTTCTGGGGCAAGCTGTTCGCGATTAATTTCGCGATGGGCGTGATGACCGGCATTACGCTCGAATTTCAATTCGGCACCAACTGGGCTTATTACTCGCACTATGTCGGCGATATTTTCGGCGTGCCGCTGGCTATCGAAGGCATGATGGCATTCTTTCTCGAATCGACCTTCGTCGGTTTGTTCTTTTTCGGCTGGGACAAGCTCAGTAAATTCCAGCATTTGTGCACGACCTGGCTGCTGGCCTTGGGTACCAGCCTGTCGGCGCTGTGGATCCTGATCGCGAACGCCTGGATGCAGCACCCGATCGGCGCCGCATTCAACTACGATAGGATGCGGATGGAGTTGACCAGTTTCGAAGATCTGTTTTTCAACCCGGTCGCGCAGGTCAAGTTCGTGCATACGGTGGCGGCGGGCTATGTGACCGGCTCGATGTTCGTGCTCGGGATCAGCGCCTATTACCTGCTGAGAGGCCGCGACAGCGCCTTTGCGCGGCGCTCGTTCCGGATCGCGGCCGGTTTCGGCCTGGCCTCGGTGCTGTCGGTGATCGTGCTCGGCGACGAAAGCGGTTATACGATCGGCGAAGTGCAAAAGGTCAAGCTCGCCGCGATCGAAGCCGAATGGGAAACCGAAAAGCCGCCGGCATCGTTCACGCTGATCGGTTTTCCGAATGAGGAAACGATGCGCACCGACTATGCGATCAAATTCCCCTGGGTAATGGGCCTGATCGCCACGCGCTCAGTCGACGAACCGGTGCTCGGACTGAAGGAGATACTGAATACGAATCGCGAGCGGATCAAGAACGGCATGATCGCCTATGAGAACCTGCAGATCATCCGCCAGGACAAAAACAACGCCGCCGCTAAAGCCGAGTTCGAGGCGCACAAGGCCGATCTCGGCTACGGACTGCTACTAAAACGCTATGCGCCGAACGTCGTGGATGCGACGCCGGAACAGATCGAAACCGCGACCCGCCATTCAGTGCCGAAAGTCTCACCGATTTTTTGGAGCTTCCGGATCATGGTGTTCTGCGGCGTCACCATGCTGTTCATCTTCGCGGCTGCATTTTATTTCAACGCCAGGCGCACCGCGCACACTAAGCGCTGGCTGCTGCGTCTGGCGTTTTACGGAATTCCGCTGCCGTGGATCGCTTCCGAACTGGGCTGGGTGGTGGCCGAATACGGCCGGCAGCCCTGGACTATCGCCGAAATTCTGCCGACTCACCTGAGCAGTTCGAGCCTCAATGTCGAGCAACTGCATCTGAGCCTGGCGGGTTTCGGGTTTTTCTATACGGTGCTGCTGGTCATCGAACTGTTCCTGATGGTCAAATACATCCGCCTGGGGCCGAGCAGCCTGCATACCGGCCGTTACCACTTTGAACAGGAGAAAGGCCATGCTTGATTTCGAAACCTTGCGATTGATCTGGTGGGGCATTCTGGTCTTTCTGGTGTGCGGCTTCGCGGTGCTGGACGGTTTCGATCTCGGCATCGGCATTCTGCTGCCGTTCGTCGGCAAAACCGACGACGAACGCCGGGTGATATTGAATACGGTCGGACCGACCTGGGAAGGCAGCCAGACTTGGCTGATTACGCTGGGCGGCATCAGTTTCGGCGCCTGGTCGATCGTGTACGCGGCATTTTTCTCCGGACTTTATACCGGCTTGCTGGTGCTGCTGTTCGCGTTGTTTCTGCGTCCGGTCGGTTTCGACTACCGGAGCAAGCTGCCGAATCCGCGCTGGCGCAATGCCTGGGACTGGGCTTTGTTCATCGGCGGCCTGGTACCGGCGACGGTGCTGAGCCTCGCGGCCGGCAATCTGATCATGGGCCTGCCGTTCCAGCTTACTAATGAACTGCGCTCGGTTTATTCGGGCGGCTTCTGGGATTTGTTCCACCCTTTCCCATTGCTATGCGCCGTCACCGGCGTTGCCCTGTTCACCTTACACGGCGCAGTGTTTTTGCACTGGCGCACCGAGGGCGCATTGGCGGAGCGCGCGTTGCGGGTGATCCGCTGGAGCAGTCCGCTCTTCGCGGCCGGCTTCGTACTGGCCGGCATCTGGGTCGGACTCGACATGGACGGCTACCGGATCGTTTCGCCGATCGACACCTCCATAGCCGCAAACCCTTTGGCCAAAACAGTCATCAAGGCGCCGGGCCTGTGGCTGAATAATTACCGTCTCTTTCCCTGGCTGGCTGCGGCGCCGATAGTCGTATTGGCCGGTTCCTGGCTGGTCGTCAAGTGCAGCGGGGGAAGCCGTCATGGAGCGGCATTTGCCGTCAGCAGCCTGATGACGATCGGCGCGATCGTGACGGCGGGCGGTTCGATGTTTCCGTTCATCATGCCGTCGAGCACCCATCCGTACAGCAGCCTGACGGTTTGGGACGCAAGTTCGAGCCAATACACGCTGCAATTGCTGCTGGCCGCCACGGTAGCGCTGATGCCGATCGTGCTGGTTTATACGATCTGGGTATACCGGGTACTGCGCGGCAAGGTAACGGTGGAACACATCCGCGGCAACGAACATACGCTTTATTAATAGAGGTGCATCATGTGGTATTTCGCTTGGATATTGGGCGTGAGTCTGGCCTGCGCGCTGGCGGTGATCAACGCCATGTGGCTGGAACTGGGCGACAACGCCGAACAGGACGAGTAATTTTCAAAATTATTGCTGACATTTCGGCCTTTTACGATCAGTTAAAGCACAAATCAGCTTGAAAACTCGTTGACAATTTAGTAGAATTCTCAGTCTTTTTTATTGTTCCTTTAAAAGCAAGACCGAACTTACGATGAAAACATTTAGTGCAAAACCTGCAGAAGTTAAGCGCGATTGGTACGTGGTTGATGCGGAAGGGAAGACGCTTGGCCGTCTTGCTTCTGAGATTGCACGTCGTCTGCGCGGCAAACACAAGCCCGAATATACGCCCCACGTGGATACCGGGGATTACATCATTGTCGTGAATGTCGAAAAAATCGGCGTGACCGGCAACAAGGAAAAGGACAAGTTGTATCATCACCATACCGGCTATATCGGCAATCTGAAAACCGTCAGCCTCGGCAAGTTGAGAAAGACTTACCCTGACCGCATCCTGACCACCGCCGTCAAAGGCATGCTGCCGAACAATCCGCTCGGCCGCGCGATGTTCAAGAAGTTGAAAGTCTATTCCGGCCCGGAACACGGTCATCAGGCGCAACAGCCCAAAGTATTAGAATTTTAAGCGAGTAATCCATGGCAGCAGCTCAATATTACGGAACAGGTCGTCGTAAAAGTGCAGTAGCACGGGTATACGCCACCAAAGGCACCGGCAAAATCACCATCAATCAAAAATCGCTCGAAGAATACTTCGGCCGCAAGACCGATCAAATGGTCTCCCGTCAACCGCTGGAATGCGTGAAGATGGAAGGCGAATTCGACGTCAACGTGATCGTCAAAGGCGGCGGCCCATCCGGCCAAGCCGGAGCGATCCGTCACGGCCTGACCCGCGCCCTGATGGAATACGACGAAGCCTTACGCCAGACCCTGCGTAAGGCAGGCTACGTCACCCGCGATTCGCGCGTGGTCGAACGTAAGAAAGTCGGCTTGCACAAAGCCAGAAAACGCCCGCAATACTCCAAACGTTAAGCTTTCGGGCATTTTGCGAGTGGCTAGGGCCGCTCATCGAAAAAGGCTGCATTTTATCGGATGCAGCCTTTTTTATTGCTCGAAATTACTGAAAAACTAAATCATTCTCAAATCCGCCCGGATTGTGGGCGGTTGTCATAATTTCGTAAAATTTACCTCGTATAGTATTCGATTCCCTGCAAAACGCCTCAATGAAAATTTCCATCGTCGTTCCCGTCCATAATGAAGCCGGCAATATTTTGCCGCTGATCGAAGAAATCGAAGCGGCCATGGCGCAAGCCGAAGCTTATGAGATCATTTACGTGAACGACGGCAGCCGCGATCGGACCGAAACCGAACTGAAAGAAGCCATGCAGCGCTGCAAGGCGTTGCGCGTGATCCGGCACCGGCAAAGCTGCGGCCAAAGCACGGCGGTCCGCAGCGGCGTAAAGGCTGCGGCTTATCCCTGGATCGCCACGCTGGACGGCGACGGACAAAACGATCCCGCCGACATTCCCCGTCTGTACGAGACATTACTTGAAAAGAACCTGAACAACGACAACTTATGGATGATTGCAGGCTGGCGTAACAAGCGCTACGATTCGAAATGGCGCCTGTTCTCGTCCAAATTCGCAAACGCAGTCAGGTCCACGCTGCTCGGGGACAATACGCCGGACACCGGCTGCGGCCTGAAAGTATTCTCCCGGGACAAATTCCTGGAACTGCCTTATTTCGACCATATGCACCGGTTTTTGCCGGCACTGGTGATTCGGGCCGGCGGCGCGGTCGTTTCCGAGCCGGTCAATCATCGGCCGCGCGGCGTCGGCGTATCCAACTACGGCACGCTCGATCGCCTGTGGGCGGGCATCACCGATCTGCTGGGCGTGATCTGGCTGCAAAAACGCGCAAAATTACCGGAGATAAACGAAATTGAACTTGGATAAAGAAACCCTTTGGCTGGCTGTCGGCTTTCTGGGCCAGGCCCTGTTCTCCGCGCGTTTTCTGGTACAATGGATCCAGAGCGAAAAGCAGAAAAAAAGCGTGTTCCCGATCGCCTTCTGGTATTTCAGCATCGCCGGCGGCATCACTCTGCTGGCCTATGCGGTCTATCGGCAAGATCCGGTTTTCATCCTCGGCCAAGCCAGCGGACTGTTCATCTATCTCCGCAACCTTTATTTCGTAATCTACGAACGTCGGCAGCTTAACGCCTGAGCTTCCACCTGAATCCGCCCGGCACAGGCCACTCTATGTATCATTTTCTGCCCGTCAGAAGCTGGGTATTCGTCATCTGGGCGGTACTCGTCAGCGTTGCGCTCTATGCCAGGCCTTTACTGCCGGTTGATGAAACCCGCTATGCGGCGGTGGCCTGGGAAATGTGGCTGCGCAACGATTTTCTGGTGCCGCACCTGAACGGTGAACTTTACAGCCACAAACCGCCGCTGTTGTTCTGGCTGATGCAGCTGACCTGGCTGCTATTCGGCGTCAATGACTGGTCGTTGCGGCTCGTATCGCCGCTGTTCGCGCTGGGTACCGTTTATCTGACTTCCGCCATCGCCCGGTTATTATGGCCGGAGCGCAAAACAGTCGCCGACATGGCGCCGATCATGCTGCTGGGTTCGGGCTTCTGGATCGTTTTCAGCACGTTGACCATGTTCGACATGATGCTGGCGTTTTTCGTCGCCCTCGGCATTTACAGCCTTTTGAAACTGGCCGACGCGGGACTGACGCTGCCGCGCTGGCTGCTGCTCGGCGCCGCCGTCGGAGGAGGCGTGCTCTCCAAAGGCCCGGTGGTCCTGCTGCACTTATTGCCGGTGGCGTTGGCTGCGCCCTGGTGGCACCGCGAACTCCGGCCCGGATCCTACTGGAGGCTGTGGTATGCCGGGCTCGCCTTCAGCATTCTGCTGGGCGCCGCGATTGCGCTGTGCTGGGCGCTGCCGGCCGGCATGGCGGGCGGTGAAGTTTACCGGAATGCGATCTTCTGGGGACAAACGCAGGGGCGCCTGGTCGAGTCGTTCGCACACCGGTTACCGTGGTGGTGGTATGCGCAATTTATGCCGGCCGTGTTATTACCCTGGCTATTGATGAAACCGATCTGGCAGGGCCTGAAAACGTTGAATCCGAAGGACGCGGGCCTGCGCTTCTGTGCGGCCTGGGGCGTGCCGCTGTTTATCGTGTTTTCGGCGATCAGCGGTAAACGTATCCACTACCTGCTGCCGATGTTTCCGTTATTGGTTCTGGTGCTGGCCAAAGCGGCGGCACAGGCCGACGAGGGACAAGCCGACTGGCGGCGCGCCCACCAATGGGTAACGGCCTTATTGGCGCTGCTCGGCGGCGTAATGGCAGCCACACCCTGGATCGACGGATTCACGGGTCGCAACCCGGAATTGTCGGCATTGTCCCCCCTATGGGGTACGGGCGTATTGCTTGTGGCGGGATTATTATGGCGCTACCGGGCTCAAAATGCCCCGGAGTCGGTTTTTGCCGTCAGCACCGCCATTGTGATCAGCGTACTGAGTATCTCTTCGGCGGTTTTTTCCGTTATCGGCGAACGCTTCGACACGCGCCCCATCGGCACCAAAATTGCCGAAGTTTTAAATCAGGGCAAGGAAGTGGCTTATATGGGCGCCGTCTATCACGGTGAATATATTTTTACCGGACGCTTGACGAAACCCGTTAAGGTCTTTCACGTTTTCCCCTTGCTTGATGAATGGATGCCCGAGCATCCGGATGATTATTTACTGATGCGTTTTAAAAGGGAATCCGATTTGCCGGCGCGATTCCCGTATTATCGGCATCGCTATAAGAACACCTATATGGCGGTGGTACCGATTCGGGAATTCCTGGAGCATCCCGAGCTGAAAAAGATATTGTATTATTAATGCCGGACTCTGGTTTTGCCCACTGCGTCCCTCCTCCCCCCATGTCGTTAAGATTAAGCCGGAATATCAGGCCGCTGAATGAAGCGGCAAAGCTGGCTTTGTCAACTCATTTGCAAAACCGGCTTTGCAACCCTTCGGGCTAAACTTAGGATTTCGTCAAAAACACCTTTCCCCTTTAAAAAGGGGAACTTCGTCAAAAACACCTCCCCCTTTGAAAAAGGGGGATCGAGGGGGATTTATTTAAAAAATCTCCCCGGCCCCTCTTTTTCAAAGAGGGGAGGTGAATAATCCGCTTTTCGAATTCCCTGTTTTTTCCTACCAGCTCCTTAACCACACCCCCCTCTAGGCGAAACAGCATTTAGCGACGACTTCTGCGGCAGGCCCATTACGCAAAAAGCCCGTCCTTCCGATAGAAGGACGGGCTTTTTTACTTTTTCCGAAACTATCCCGGAGAGCCTATTTCCAGATCGTCACGATATTGGTGAAATCGTCGGTCCACGGCTTCAGACCGAAGGTGATCGGCAATTTCTGCCATTTACCGAGGCCGCTGGCACGCAGCGGATCCAGCGTTTCCGGCTTTTCCGCCATCACGACCCAGTCGGTGGCCGCGACCAGCGGGATTTCCTGCTGAGGGACGAATTCCTGCAGCAGCGCATCATAGTGCAACTGCTTGGCGTGGTCGGCCAGCACTTTCTTCAGTGCCAGATGCCGGTTGGTGATGTGCAGCGCCAGGATGCCGTTCGGCTTCAGTTTTTTGAAATAGAGTCGGATCGCCTCCTGGGTCAGCAAATGCGTCGGGATCGAATCGGAGCTGAATGCGTCGATGACGTACAGATCGAATTTTTGATCCGGCTCTTTTTCGAGCGACAGGCGCGCATCGCCGACTTTCATGTTGACTTTCGGATTGCAGCGGCTGATGTAGGTGAAATATTTCGGATTGCTTGCGACATCGACGACCAGCGGATCGAGCTCGTAAAACGTCCAGTTTTGCGTGGGTTTCGCATAACAGTTCAATGTACCCGCGCCGAGGCCGACGACGCCGATTTCCCAATTTTGATCGACGTTGTCGAATACACTGAACACCTGCCCGATGGGTCCCGGCCGGCTGAAATAGGTCAACGGCGTCAAAGCCTGGTCCGAGTTGACCCGTTGCGCGCCGTGCTTGGTCGTGCCGTGGTAAAACTCGTGAAATCTTTCCGGCCGGCCTGCTTCATCGGTCAGCACGCTTTCCCGAACCGACAGTACGCCGAAGAAGGTGCGTTCCTGGTACAGCGTATTCGACAGCAGGCCGTGCAGCCCCATCGTGAAAAAAATCAGAATGCCGGTCGACAAAGCCAGCGTCAGCGGCTGACCTCTGAATGCATACAGCAAGCCGGCCAACAAAATCAGGCCGACACCGATCGTATCGAGATATTCCGGCAAATTCCCGACCCCCAGATACACCGCGATCCCGAATACGAGCAGCACGGCCGGGAACAGCGCCTGTTTCAGCCAGTCAAGCTTCTCCGCACCGATCGACAGTTTCAAGCCCGGACGCAACAGCAAGGCGGCCACGATCATGATCGGGTATTCGTAAACGCCGTTGAACACGAACGGCGCGACGAAGGTATTGAACATGCCTCCGAGCATGCCCGCGAACGACATGATCAGATAATAGGTCGTCAGGTGCCGTGTATGCGGCCGGGCCTTGGCCAGTTCGCCGTGGCAGACCATCACCGCGATGAAGAACGCGGCCAGATGCAGGGCCAGATTGACCCAGTACGGAATGATCGCCGGATTGATGAACGAATAGGCGATGAACGGCAGCAAGACCATCGGCTGCAGCTTGACCATCCACGGATGGATCGCATCGTGCCATTTCGAAAACACGATGATGAAGGTCAACAGGTAAAGCGTCAGCGGAATGATCCACAACAGCGGCACCGAAGCGATATCGGTGCTGATGAAATTGGTCAGGCCGAGCAGCAGGCTGGACGGCACGAACGCCAGGGCCAGCCAATGCAGTTGGGTATAAGGATTTAGATCGTTATCGCTCCCGCTTTCCTCCTCGACGATCGGATTCAGCCGATGCGACTTCCACAGCGCGAACGCGCAGCCGGCAATCAACAGACACAGCAGCCCGTAACCGATGCTCCAGTTGGCTCGTTGGCTGTCCAGTCCGATATTCGGCTCCAGCAAAAACGGATAACTCAGCAGCGCGATCAGGCTGCCCGCATTGCTGGCTGCATAGAGGTAATAAGGATCATGGCTGGTATGGTGGCCGACGTTCGCAAACCATTTCTGGATCAAGGGGGCAGTCGTCGAAACCACGAAAAAAGGCAAGCCGATCGCGATGAACAGCGTCCAGAGCAGCCAGAAGGTCGGATTGCTTTCGGTCGGCGGCGCCGCGTTTTCGGGCATCGCGACCGGCAACGCCAACAGACTGACCAGAATCACCGCGCCGTGAATCAGCACCTGCCGATGCGTGTTTTGCCGCGTCGAAATCAGGTGCGCATACAGATAGCCGAGGAACAGCAACGTTTGATAGAACACCATGCAGGTATTCCAGACCGACGGCGATCCGCCCAGCAACGGCAGCAGGATCTTGCCGAACATCGGCTGCAGCACGAACATCAACGACGCGCTGGCGAACAGGGTGACGGCAAATAAAAGGATCAGGGACAGGCGGCGGTCGTTCGAGTTTTCTAAAGACGGACTCATGGTGGATAAAGCATTCGCTGTTTAGTTATTATTCTTTGAAGGGCTTATTATTTTTTTGAGGCGCTAATGATAAAGCATTTGGTTGTCGTTGAGGCACTTTATTAGGACGGCCCTTAAACGGACGGTCACATATCCGAACAAAAATAATATTTCCGCGGTATCGGCCTGCTTTTATGCGGGCCGTATTACTCACCCGGATTCGGCATCAATGCGCCTCGTCCCAGTTATCGCCGACGCCGACATCGACGAGCAACGGCACTTTCAAGTCGGCGGCGTAGCTCATGATCGACTCGATTTTCGCCCGGCAGTAGTCGAGCTGGTCTTCGGCGACCTCGAACACCAGCTCGTCGTGGACCTGCATGATCATTTTCGCGTCCGTCCGCTCCTCGGCCAGCCAGCGGTCGACCGCGATCATCGCCCGCTTGATGATATCCGCCGCGGTGCCCTGCATCGGCGCATTGATCGCGGTGCGCTCGGCATACTGGCGCTGCGCGGCGTTGCGCGAGTTGATATCGGGCAGGTACAGGCGGCGGCCGAACAGCGTCTCGACATAGCCCTGCTCCCGGGCCTGGGCCCGGATCGAATCCATGTAAGCCTTCACGCCGGGATAGCGCTCGAAATACAGGTCGATATACGACTGCGCCTTGCCCCGCGGCAAGCCGAGCTGTTGGGCGAGACCGAACGAGGACATCCCGTAGATCAGCCCGAAATTGATCGCCTTGGCCGAACGGCGCAAATCGTGCGTCACCCGATCCGGCGGCACCCCGAACACGTCCGCCGCGGTAGCGGTATGCACATCCACGCCGTCGCTGAACGCGCGCAGCAATCCCGCATCGTCGGACAGATGCGCCATGATGCGCAGCTCGATCTGCGAATAGTCGGCCGCGAGAAGCTTGAAACCGCGCGGCGCGATAAATGCCTTGCGGATCTTGCGTCCTTCCCCGTTCCGGATCGGAATGTTTTGCAGGTTCGGATCCGAGGACGACAGCCGCCCGGTCGCGGCGACCGCCTGATGGTAGGAAGTATGAATCCGGCCGGTCTTCGGGTCGACCTGTTCGGGCAACCTGTCGGTATAGGTCGATTTGAGCTTGCTGAGGCCCCGGTGTTCGAGGATCAACCGGGGCAAGGGATAGTCGACGGCCAGTTCCTGCAGCACCGACTCGTCGGTGGATGGCAGGCCCTTCGGCGTTTTCTTCAGCACCGGCAACTGCAGCCGGTCGTACAGGATTTCCTGGATCTGTTTCGGCGAGCCGAGGTTGAAGCTGTGCCCGGCCAGTTCGTGCGCATGCTGTTCGAGGCTGACGATCTGGCTGGCCAGCTCCAGGCTTTGCTGCGCGAGCATTTCGGTATCGATCGCGACGCCGTTGCGCTCGATCCGGGCCAGTACGCTGACCAGCGGCATCTCGATCTCGTGGTAGAGCCGGTACAGCGCATCGTGTTCGGCAAGCTGCGGGCACAGTTTACGGTGCAGGCGCAAAGTAATGTCCGCATCCTCGGCCGCGTAAGGAGCGGCCTGCTCGATCGGGATTTCCTCGAACGACAGTTGCTTCGCGCCCTTGCCGGCGATGTCCTCGTAGCGGATCGTGTCGACGTCGAGGTATTTCTTGGCCAGGTCGTCCATGTTGTGCCGGGTGGCGGTGCTGTTATAGACGTAGGACTCCAGCATCGTGTCGTGCGCGATGCCTTGCAGGCCGATGCCCTCGTTGGCCAGCACATGCAGGTCGTATTTGATGTTCTGGCCGAGCTTGGCCTTGTCCGGATTTTCCAGCAGTGGACGCAGCCTCTCCAGCACGTGCGCCTTGTCGAGCTGTTCGGGCGCGCCGGGATAGTCGTGCGCGAGCGGCACATAGGCCGCATGGCCGGATTCGACCGCGAACGACACGCCGACGATCTGCGCCTTGCTGTAATCGAGGCTGGTCGTTTCGGTGTCGAAAGCGAACAGCTCGGCTTTCTCCAATTTCTCCAGCCAGCGTTCGAATTGTTCTTCCGTCAAAACCGTTTCGTATTCGGCTTTGCCGGCAAAAGTGTCCGGCGCGGCTACAGAAGGCGCGGACGTCTCGCTGCCGAGCGCCTTCAGCCAGGTCGTGAAGCCGAATTCGGACAGCAGCGGTCTCAGTTCGGCCGAGTCGATCGGTTTGCGCGTCAGTTCGTCGATCTCGTACGGCAATTCGACTTCGCACTTGATCGTGGCCAACTGCTTCGACAGCGGCAGCTGATCGAGGCTCGCACGCAGATTCTCGCCGATTTTGCCGGTAATCTTGTCCGCGTTCGCGACCAGATTGTCCAGCGTGCCGTATTGTTCGAGCCATTTCGCGGCCGTTTTCGGACCGACCTTCGGCACGCCCGGAATGTTGTCGACCGTGTCGCCGATCAGCGCCAGATAATCGACGATCTGGTCCGGCCGGACGCCGAATTTTTCGATTACGCCCTGGACGTCCATCCGGACGTTGTTCATCGTGTTTTCGAGCGAGATGTGCTCGTTGACCAGCTGCGCCATGTCCTTGTCGCCGGTCGAAATGATCACCTGATAGCCCAGTTTTTCGGCTTTCTGGGCCAGACAGCCCAGCACATCGTCCGCCTCGATCCCCGCCTCGATGATCAACGGCAGCCCCATCGCCTTCACCATCCGGTGCAGAGGCTCGATCTGGCAGCGCAGGTCGTCCGGCATCGGCGGCCGGTGCGCCTTGTAGTGCTCGTAAAGGTCGTGCCGGAAATTGTTGCCGGGCGCGTCGAAAACAACCGCGAAATGCGCGTCGGGATAATCGCCGAGCATCTTTTTCAGCATGTTCGAAACGCCGTAGACAGCATTAGTCGCCAGGCCCTGCGGACTGGTCAAGGGCGGCAGCGCATGATAAGCGCGGTACAGGAAAGACGAGCCGTCGACGAGAATCAGGCGTTTCGGAGCATTCATAAAAGCGGGCAAAAAAGGTAAAGGCGCAAGGCTAAAGGAAAAAGGCGCAAGACGCAAGGCTGAGGCAGACTCCGTAGGTCCGATTACGCTGCGCTAACCGGACCTACGCGGGCTTCCAGCGGCGACCATATTATGCAGGCGGTTCAAGGGAATTAGTATCGGTTCTGGGCGAACGCTGAGCATGATGTCTAGCTTTGGATGTCGGACAGCAAAAATAAATCTATGTTCAAGCTGATGTTCATCACGTTTTTCCTTCCGAAAAATCGCGCGTAACAATGCATCGTTGGCATGCGGGATTCGCTCGACATCCTCTACGTTCTCTATCCTATACTCGCGACTCTCAACGTATTCAACTGGATTATCCATCATCAAAACCTGAAGAGAAAGATTGGCTATTGGAAGTGATTCGACAATCCTTCTGGAATGGTCCGACAGACAATCTAGCGTGAGTGTATTGGCAAGTGCATTTCCAATCGTGTCTCTGAAGGCGATGCGATCGGTAATCTCCCAGAATGAATCATAAGTAGAGTCAAACCGGGCAGCTTGATCTAGCGAAGGTGACGCCTCAGGTGGTGTAACTGAAACGCAGAAAATATAAACATTGTTCACCGTAGCAACGACCTTGGCATTCTGTTTTGGGATTATCGTTACGCCATTACCTCCGATAGCCCCGCCAGATAGACGATCACTTACTGCACTAGTAAGTGGTATTTCAACACCTTCCTTAATAGTAATTTTATGGGTTCCTTCACCATCATCAGCTATGGAAAACTTGGGATCCATATGACGGTAATACTCGAGCGTTCCAAGTTTAATGGATGTGGCACCTAACGCCACGTTGTATTGACGAGGACAATATTTTATTAGGCGGTTACTCATAAAACTACTCCACTTTTTTTATTAATGAATTACTTAGCAGCCATTCAATTAATGAGTTCGCCTAACGGCAAATGATAGATATTAGTATCGATTACGATCGAGTCTGAATTAAAAAAATTTTTGGCCTAAATTAAAATTTACACCTAAACCGTCTGCCGCCGCGAAACCTCGACGATGTTCGGCAGACAACTGATCCGGTTCAATACCTGGCTCAGCTGGCCGATGTTTTCGATCTGGATGGTCAGGTTCAGATCGGCCGAAAAGTCGGGATGCGTGTTCAGCGAGGCATTCGAGATATGAATCTTCGAATGAGCCAGAAGCTGGGTCACGTTGCTGAGCAAATCCTTGGCGCTCTGGGCCTGGATCCGAATCGGCACCGAATAATAAGATTTGTCGCCGCCCCATTCGACCCGGATCAGCTGCGCCTGCTTTTCGGGCGGCAAGTGCAGGATATTCTCGCAGCTCACTCTATGGATAATGATGCCTTTTTTGTGCGAAATATAACCGATGATCTCGTCGCCCTGCACCGGCGAACAGCAGTGCGCGAACGTGGTCAGCACGTTGTCGATCCCGTCGACAGTGACCGCCGATTTGGCTGACGGCTTTTTCTGCTGCACCTTGGCGGGCGGTATTTCCAGCTCGGAAATTTTGAAAAACGCGGCGAGCTGACGGCTGTTGATGTCGCCGCGACCGATCGCCTCGAAAAACCGGTCTTTGTCGGTATGTTTGAAGTGTTTCGCCAGCTCGTTCAGATTGACCATTTTCAGGCCGAGCCGCTGCACTTCCTTATCCAATATGCTCTTCCCGGTTGCGATGTTCTGCGCCATCTGCTGGTTCTTGAACCAGCTCTTGACGCGCCCGATCGCGTGCGGCGATTTCAGATAACCCAGATTCGGATCGATCCAGTTGTGGTTCGGGCCGCCTTCTTTCGCGGTCAGAATCTCGACCTGTTCGCCCGATTTCAGCGCATAGGTCAACGGGGTGATCCGCCCGTTCACTTTGGCGCCGCGGCAACGGTGACCGATTTCGGTGTGGATCGCATAGGCGAAATCGAGCGGCGTCGAACCTTTGACCAAATCGATCAGCTTGCCCGCCGGGGTCAGCACATAAACGCGGTCGGAGAACAGTTCGGTTTTGAAATCCTCGGCCAGGGTCTCGTCGTTGTCCTTTTCTTCGAGTAGCTTGCGCAAGGAGGCGATGTTTTTTTCGACCGCAGCGTTGTGCTTGCCGCCTTCCTTATAGGACCAGTGCGCCGCGACGCCCATTTCGGCGAACTCGTGCATTTCGCGGGTGCGGATCTGCACCTCGATCCGGTTGCCTTCGTTGTCGACGATGACCGTGTGCAGCGACTGGTAGCCGTTTTCCTTGGGGTTGGCGATGTAGTCGTCGAACTCTTTCGGAATGGTCTGCCAGAGGCTGTGTACGAGGCCCAGCACGGTATAGCACTGAGTCAGATTGGTCACGATCACGCGCACGGCCAGAAGATCGTACAGTTCCTCGATGTCGAGCTGCTTTCGCTGCATCTTTTTCCAGATGCTGTAGATGTGCTTCGGCCTTCCGTACACTTCGGCGGTGATGCTTTCGAGGCCGAGCGCGGCGTTCAGCTGCTCGATGAAACGGTTCACGCAGCGCTCGCGCTCCGTCCGCTTGTCGGCCAGCGACTTGGCGATGCTCTTGTAGACCAGGGGCTCCAGGTAGCGGAACGCCATGTCTTCGAGCTCCCATTTGAACTGGTGAATCCCCATCCGGTTCGCAAGCGGCGCATAAATGTCGAGCGTTTCGCGCGCGATGAAGTGGCGCACTTCTTCCGGCTCGCCCGCGAGGCTGCGCAGCCGCTTGATCCGGTAGGCCAGCTTGATCAATACTGCCCGCACGTCGTGCGTCATCGAGAGCAGCATCCGGCGCAGGGTTTCGGTCTGGTTCGGCTGGTGCGTCATCTCAGGCGTGTAAACGGACAGCTTGTTCAGCCAGTTCACGTCCTTGACCAGGGAATCGACTGTTTCGCCGAACAGGCCGACGATGTCCGGCCGGGGATCCAGGGCAGTTAGCCGCGGGTCGCTTAGAATGGCCGCCAGCGTCGTTTTCAGATCGACATGAAAATCCGTTAAAATGGCCGCCACTTCAAACCCTTTCGGACGATAATAATGAGGATCGTCGGGAATTTGGGCGATAATGGCAAGCGCCTGGTTCAGCTGTTCGCAGTCGGGCGCGGAAAACCCGTCCAACAGCGATTTATTGGGATCGATTTTTTTCGACATTATCAAGGAAAATGCAAGAGCCGCTACGGACTTTTGACCCGATTACTCGGAAACGTATGGCAGGCGTTGTCGCCATTTATAATCAAATTCTTCTTTTAATAATAAAACGAATAAAATGAAAATTACAGTATTCGGTAGCGGTTATGTCGGTTTGGTGACGGGCGCCTGTCTGGCGGATGTCGGTAACCAGGTCGTTTGCATGGATATAGATGCGGAAAAAATCGCCAAGTTGCAGCAGGGGGGGATTCCGATCTTCGAACCGGGCCTCGACGCGATGGTCAGGGAAAATCAGGCGGCAGGCCGCCTTCGATTCACGACCGACGTGAAGGAAGCGGTTGAGCACGGCGTTTTCCAGTTCATCGCGGTCGGCACCCCGCCCGACGAAGACGGCTCGGCCGATTTGCGTTATGTGCTGGCCGTCGCCGAAAGCATCGCCGAATACATGACCGATTATCGAGTCGTGATCGATAAATCGACCGTGCCGGTCGGCACCGCCGACAAGGTCCGGGCAAAGATCGGCGAAGGACTGGCAAAACGCGGCGAAGAAATCGAATTCGACGTGGTTTCAAATCCGGAGTTTTTAAAGGAAGGAGCGGCGCTGAACGACTTCATGCGCCCCGACCGGATCATCATCGGCGCGGACAATCCGCGCACCGCGGAATTGCTTAGAGCGCTGTATGCGCCGTTCAACCGCAGCCACGACCGGATCATCACGATGGACGTGCGCTCCGCCGAACTGACCAAGTACGCGGCCAACGCGATGCTGGCCACCAAGATCAGCTTCATGAACGAGCTCGCGAATCTGGCCGAATATCTGGGCGCCGATATCGAACAGGTCCGCCAGGGCATCGGCTCGGACAGCCGGATCGGCTACAGTTTCATCTATCCCGGCTGCGGTTACGGCGGCTCCTGCTTTCCGAAGGATGTGAAGGCGCTCGAACGCACCGCGCGCGAACAAGGCTATCATGCCGAACTGTTGAACGCGGTCGAAAATGTGAACAATCGCCAAAAGAACCGGCTGTTCGAAAAAATTGCCGATTATTACCAGGATAAGCTCGAAGGCAAGGTTTTCGCGCTTTGGGGGCTCGCCTTCAAGCCCGATACCGACGACATGCGCGAAGCGCCGAGCCGGGTGGTGATCGAAAGCCTGTGCGGAGCCGGCGCGGCCGTTCAGGCCTACGATCCCGAAGCGCTGGCCGAAGCCCGGCGGATTTACGGCGACAATCCGCGTTTGAAACTCTGCGCTTCGCCCCACGAAGCCTTGGAGAATGCCGATGCGCTAATTATCGTGACCGAATGGAAGGAATTCAGAAGCCCCGATTTCGACGCGTTGAGCCGCTCGCTGCGCGACAAAGTGATCTTCGACGGCCGCAACATGTACGAGCCCCGGTTTGTACGCCGCAGCGGTCTGGATTATCATGCCATAGGCAGACCTTAATCAATACTGTTATGATAAAAGTATGATAAGGCGCGCCGCGGAGCGTACCCGGAACTTAACTATCGGAAAAACCGCCGAAAAGGAGAAGTATTGCGTTTCCTGTCCGATCTTCGAGATCACATTCCTAACTCTCCCTCCTGTGGAAGACCTCAACCATTTTTTTAACGCCCAACATGACTAAACAAGAGAAATCCCTCGCGATGACCGTGCTGATGACGCCGGACATGGCCAATTTCGCCGGCAATGTGCACGGCGGTTCGCTGCTGAAACTGCTCGACCAGGTTGCCTATGCCTGCGCGGCGAAATACTGCAAGAATTACGTCGTGACCGCGGCGCTGGATCAGGTGTTTTTCAAGGAAAATATCAACGTCGGCGATCTGGTGACCTTTTATGCGCATGTGAACCATGTCGGCCGTTCCTCGATGGAGGTGGGGATCAAGGTGGTCGCCGAAAATCTGACGACCCACGAAAAGCGGCACACGACTTCCTGCTATTTCACGATGGTCGCGATCGACGGGCACGGGCACAGCATCGAAGTGCCCCAATTGGAACTCGAAAACGATATCGAGCGGCAGTTGTTCAAAGATGCCGAACAGCGTAAGAAAAATCGTGAGGAATTGCTCGAAAAAAACCGCGCGATCCGGGTCGATCTGCCGGAGGGGCTGCTCTAAGTGGGCATTCAGGACAATTTCGAGCAGCTGCCTTTAAAAGAGTTTGCCGAGAAAGCCTACCTCGATTATTCGATGTATGTGATTCTGGATCGGGCGCTGCCGCATATCGCGGACGGCCTGAAGCCGGTCCAGCGGCGGATCGTGTACGCGATGTCGGAGCTGGGCCTGACCGCACTGGCCAAATATAAAAAATCGGCCCGCACGGTTGGCGACGTGCTCGGCAAATATCACCCGCACGGCGATTCGGCCTGCTACGAGGCAATGGTGCTGATGGCGCAGGATTTTTCCTACCGTTATCCGCTGATCGACGGCCAGGGCAACTGGGGTTCGCCGGACGATCCGAAATCGTTCGCGGCGATGCGTTACACCGAATCTCGCCTGACTCAATACGCGCAGACCTTGCTCAGCGAACTCGGCCAGGGCACCGTCGAATGGACCGATAATTTCGACGGCACGCTGAAAGAACCGGAACTGCTCCCCGCCCGGCTCCCGAATGTGCTGCTGAACGGCACGATGGGCATTGCGGTCGGGATGGCGACCGACATTCCGCCGCACAACCTGCGCGAAGTCGCGGCGGCCTGCATTCGGCTGCTCGACGACCCGGACAGCACGCTCGACCAGTTGCTTGAACATATCCAGGGTCCCGATTACCCGACCGACGCCGAGATTGTCTCGACGAAAGACGACATACGCAAGATGTACCTGAACGGCGGCGGCTCGATCAGGATGCGCGCGAAATACGAAGTCGAGGACGGCAACATCGTGATTACCGCGCTGCCGTATCAGGTTTCCGGTTCCAAGCTGATGGAGCAAATCGCCGCGCAAATGCTCGCGAAAAAGCTGCCCATGATCGAAGATTTGCGCGACGAGTCAGACCATGAGAACCCGACTCGCCTCCTGGTGATCCCGAAGTCGAAACGCACTGACACCGACGCAGTGATGTCGCACCTGTTCGCGACCACCGATCTCGAAAAAAGCTACCGCGTCAACCTGAACATGATCGGCCTGGACAACCGGCCGCGGGTCAGGGATCTTCGCGAAATTCTGGTCGAATGGCTGCAATTTAGGACCGAAACGGTCCGGAAGCGCCTTCAGCACCGCCTGGATAAAGTGCTAGCGCGCCTGCACATCCTCGAAGGCCTGTTGATCGCCTACCTGAACATCGACGAAGTGATCAAGATCATCCGTGAGGAAGACCATCCTAAACCGGTGCTGATGGCGCGCTTCGGAATCACCGACATTCAGGCCGAGGCCATCCTGGAACTGAAGCTGCGCTATCTTGCCAAACTCGAAGAAATGAAGATCCGCGGCGAACAGGACGAACTGCAGCAGGAACGCGCCGCGCTCGAAAAAACGCTCGGTTCGCCGCGCCTGTTGAACCGGCTGATCCGCAAGGAACTCGAACGCGACGCGGAAAAATACGGCGATGCCCGCCGCTCGCCGATCGTCGAGCGGGAAGCCGCGCAGGCGATGGAAACAACCCAGTTGATCAACAACGAACCGCTGACTGTGATCCTATCGCAAAAAGGCTGGATCCGGGCCGCGAAGGGCCACGACTTCGACGTCGACAGCCTGAACTACCGGGCCGGCGACAGTTTTCTGGAAGCGGTCAAATGCCGCTCGACACAACCGGTTTACCTGCTCGACTCGACCGGCCGCGCCTACAGCACGACCACGCACGACCTCCCCTCGGCCAGATCGCAGGGCGAACCGTTGACCGGACGCCTGAATCCGCCGCCCGGCGCGCTGTTTGCGCATCTTCTGGCAGGCGATCCGGACGACTGGTATCTGGTCGCGAGCAGTTACGGCTACGGTTTCCGGGTGCAGCTGAAAGAATTTTACAGCAAAAACAAGGCCGGCAAAGTCCTGCTGACGCTGTCGGAAGGCGCCAAAGCGGTCAAACCTGTCGAACTCCACAGTGAGGATGATCTGCTCGCGGTCGCAACCCTGCAGGGACGCTTATTGATATTTCCGACGCATGAACTGCCCGAACTGGTCAAAGGCAAGGGCAACAAGCTGATCCAGATTCCTACGGAGGATCTCGCGGCCGGCAAGGATGCGGTAGCCGCGGTGGCGGCACTGCCCGCAAACGGCCAGTTGAAAATCACCGCAGGCAAGCGCCAGTTGACATTGAAAGAGGGAGACATCGCCCAATATATGGGCGCGCGCGCAAAGCGCGGCCTGCACCTGCCGCGCGGATTCCAGCGGGTCGAGGCGCTGGAGGCCGAATGAAAAAATAGGCCTCGGTATGAATTAGGCGATTTTCACGCGGTCTTAATGTTAGGTGGATAATTGCCGAGTATAGTTAAGAGCGCGTTATTTTCTTGAATATACTGGCTACGCATAACAGTGAACGAGTCGGGTCCGGGAAAAATCCGTAAACCGTCTTCCATACTCTCTGGTTTATGCCCACTCAATAGAATTTTTGCCGATAAGGTGCGAGCACCGACTACGGGAGGTTAACAGATGAACAAATTACGTTTTTATTTGACGGTCGCGATTGCCGCGCTATGGCTGGGCATTGCCGCCGACGCCAATGCCGCCAATACGGCGGCCGGAAAATTCGGACGCGGCCTCGCCGGAATGACTTGCGGGTTTCTCGAAATTCCAGGCAATATCGTGCATGAAACGCGCCGCAGCGGAGCAATGGGCTTTCCGGTGGGTCTGGCTAAAGGGCTGGGCATGACGGTAACTCGTGAATTAGTCGGCGTTTACGAATTTATCAGCGCGCCTTTCCCGGTGCCTGCCGGCTTCAGACCCATTTTAAGCCCCGAATACCCTTGGGATTACTTCTAGCCGAAAGGCATCAGATACCTTCGGTTGGCGTCAGGCTTTACGCTGCAGCGCCAACCTTCCCGGCAAATTTCTGACTACGCGACCGAATATCTGGCGCGCTTTTATTTGTTTCCTGCGTTGCCCCCGTTCTGCGCCCCGAATCCGCCGCATCAACAATGAACCGGACGCCAAACGGACGAGTCCAACCCTCAAGTAAATCCTCTGTGCAGCCTGCATCCGAACTTATTTTCGGGACAGGTTCTTAACCGATCGAAATTGAGAGGGCAACGCGATGAGACGCATTTATTTTTTAGTGCCGGACATCAAAACCACGCATAACATTGTCAATGAGCTTCACCAGGAGGGCTTCGACGACCGCCATATCCACATACTCGCCAAGCGCGACACGCCGTTGGAAGATCTGCCGGAAGCCACCATTCTGGAAAAAACCGATTTTATCCCGGCCGTCGAACGCGGCATCGTACTGGGCGGCACCTCCGGCTTGCTGGCAGGATTGATCGGTTTGTCTTACGCCGGATTCGTGATTGCCGGCGGGCCGCTCCTGGGAGTCATCCTGGCCGGCGCTACCATCGGCTCCCTGGCGGGCGGACTGACCGGGATGAGCACAGGCAACTCCAAACTCAAACAATTCGAAGAGGCAATCGAAAAAGGCGAATTGCTGGTGCTGCTCGATATACCGACCGAACGAATCACCGAAATCACCCAAAAGATCCTGAAACACCATCCGAATGCCGAATTCGACGGCATCGAGCCGATTTTACCGCCGACACACTGATTCCTCCGAAATGACTAAAACCTCCCGGCCGCCGGAGCCTCGGACAAAGCGGGCCATTTTCCAGCGCGGCGTTTCCGGGTTGCAATCCAGTCCCTGCGGCGTTAGAGTTGTCCGTGCACTCAACGTCTCACTTTTCTGGAGTTTGCAATATGATTTTCCGATCCATCTTGGCGGGCCTGCTGGCGATCGGCTTTTACGGGATGGCTATTGCGGCCGAACTCGACCGCCCGGAAGTTGAAAAGCGTCTCGCCCAGGCCGGCAAGGGCCGCCCCGCCGATCTGCGCCGGAAAGACCTGACCGGCCTGGACTTGTCCAACCTGGACTTCCGCCAAGCCGATTTATGGGGAGCCGATCTGCGCCGGGCCAATTTCAGCCGGAGCAACCTGTCGGGATTGAATCTGGATCTGACCGTGATGACTCACATCAATTTGTCCGGAGCCGATTTGTCCAACACCAGCATTTTCGGGGTTTCGATCATGAATGCCGATCTCAGCGGCGCCAATCTGACCGGCAGCCGGATCATCGCGAATCTGGACCGATCCGATCTGAGCCGTGCCGATCTGTCTCATGCGAACTGGGGGGCAGACATGAAGAACCAGCCGATGGGCCTGATGCGGGTCAGCCTGAACAGCGTCAATTTGTCGGGCGCCGATCTGAGCGATGCGAATCTGAACCGCGCCTTGATGCGGCATGCGAACTTGAGCGGCAGCCGCTTGCACAATGCGATGCTAATCAGCGTCGATTTGTCGGGTGCGGACTTGACCAATGCCGACTTGAGCGGCGCCGATCTGTCCGGCAGCCACCTGGAAGACGCCGATCTGACCGGCGCCAACTTGGCTGGCGCCCGCTTGACCGGGATCGGCAACAAATCCACGATCAAGGGCTTGGATAAGGCTAAAAACCTGCCATCGGCGATTTTCGACTAACTACGCTTTTTCCCCGATAAATTCGCCGGCCGAAGAAATCGCGGCCGGTTCCGCTGTCTTATATAATGACGCAATCTCGATTTCACAACCGGATACTTTCATGAGCAACCCATTACTGGCCAATACCGAACTGCCGCTGTTTTCTGAAATCAAACCCGAACATGTCGTCCCCGCGATCGATCAGCTGTTGGCGGAGGCGCGCGCGACCGTCGAAAGCTGTCTGAATGCTACGACCGACTATAGCTGGAAAAACCTGGTCGAGCCGATCGAAAACGCCGAAGACCGGCTCGGCAAAGCCTGGTCGCCGGTCAGCCACATGAATTCGGTCGTGAACAGCGACGCACTTCGCGAAGCGTACAACGACTGCTTGCCGAAACTCAGCGCCTATTCGACCGAAATGGGTCAGAACGAGGCGCTATTCAAAGCCTATAAGTCGATCGCGGAAAGCGAAGAATATGCCTCACTGGATACCGCGCAGCAAAAAATCATCCAAAACGCATTGCGCGATTTCCATTTGTCCGGCATCGATCTCGACGCCGAAAAAAAGCAGCGCTACAAGGAGATCAGCCAGGAACTGTCGCAGCTCGCCAGCAATTTCGAAGAAAACGTGCTCGATGCGACGAATGCCTGGACCAAGCTAATCACCAACGAACTCGACCTGACCGGCCTACCCGACTCGGCCTTGGCACAGGCCCGGCAGACCGCGGAACAGAACGGCCAGGAAGGCTGGATGATCACGCTGCAGTTTCCGTCCTACCATGCGGTAATGACCTATGCGGATAACCGCGAGCTGCGCCGTGAGCATTACGAAGCCTATGCGACCCGCGCGTCCGATCAGGGTCCCCAGGCCGGGCGCTGGGACAACAGCGAAAACATGGAGAAAATCCTCGCGCTACGCCACGAAAAGTCCCGCCTGTTGGGTTTCGACAACTATGCGGAACTTTCGCTGGCGAAAAAAATGGCCGAAAAGCCGGATGAGGTAATGAATTTTCTCGAAGACCTGGCCGATAAATCCTGGCGGCAGGCGCGCCGCGACCTGGCCGAACTGCGCGACTTCGCCCGCACCTATCATGGCGTGGGCGACCTGCAAAGCTGGGATATCGGCTATTACTCCGAAAAGATGCGCCAGCATTTTTATCAGCTGTCGCAGGAAGAAGTGAAAGCCTATTTCCCGATCACCAAGGTATTGCCCGGCCTGTTTGCGGTAGTCGAAAAGCTGTACGGCCTGCGTATCAGTGAAATTCACGATTTCGATACCTGGCACCCGGACGTCCGCTTTTTCGAGATTTCCGACCAAAAAGGCGAGCTGCGCGGCAGATTCTTCATCGATTTATACGCGCGTCCGAAAAAACGCGGCGGCGCCTGGATGGACGACTGCGTCGGCCGCAAGAAAATCGACGGCAAGGTGCAGACACCGGTCGCCTATCTGACCTGCAACTTCACGCCACCCACAGGCAGCGATCCGGCGCTGTTGACACACGACGAAGTGACGACGCTGTTCCACGAATTCGGCCACGGCCTCCAGCACATGCTGACCCGAGTCGACCATCTCGGCGTATCGGGCATCAACGGCGTCGAATGGGATGCGGTCGAACTGCCGAGCCAGTTCATGGAAAACTGGTGCTGGGAAAAAGACGCGCTGCCCTTGATGTCGGGCCATTATCAAACCGGCGAGCCATTGCCCGACGAGCTGCTGAATAAAATGCTCGCCGCGAAAAACTTCCAGTCCGGAATGCTGATGGTACGCCAACTCGAATTCAGCCTGTTCGATTTCCGGATCCATCGCGATTACGACCCAAAGAAAGGCGGACGCATCTACGAAACTCTGAGCCAGGTCCGCGAACAGGTGGCAGTCGTGATTCCGCCCGCATTCAACCGGTTCGCGCACAGTTTCGGCCACATTTTCGCGGGCGGCTATGCGGCTGGCTATTACAGTTACAAATGGGCCGAAGTGCTGTCCAGCGACGCTTTTTCGCTGTTCGAAGAGAAAGGCATCTTCGACCCAGCAACCGGCAATGCGTTTTTGACGAATATTCTCGAAAAAGGCGGCAGTGAAGACGCCATGGAACTGTTCGTCAAATTCCGCGGCCGCAAACCGACGATCGATGCCTTACTCAGACACAACGGCATCGAAGCCTGACCGGCGGAGGTAATGGATGGAATGGGCTGAAATCATCAACAATCCGCTCTTCGAGAATCTACCGTTCAAGATCGAGTTGAACCGTTTCGGGCAGATTCTGATGAGCCCGGCCAGCAATAGCCACGGCAACATGGAATTCCGTGTCGGCCGTGCGCTGGAGCAAGGATGTCCGCAGGGAGAAATCATCATTGAATGCGCCATCCAGACCGCTGACGGTGTTAAAGTTGCGGATGTAGCCTGGGCCAGCGCCTCGTTCATCGCCGAGTTCGGCTATGTTACCCCTTATCCTCAAGCCTCCGAGATCTGTGTTGAAATTCTGTCGCCTTCGAACTCCGAGGAGGAAATGCGCATCAAGATCGATCTTTATCTAGCGCGCGGCGCCCAAGAGGTTTGGCTGGTCGACACCGCCGCCAAAATCCGTGTCTTCGGCCATACGGGCGAATTGCCCGGATCGCGCTGGATCGACACCATCCGGATCTAATCAGGTTGTAGGGTACGCATTGCGTACCATTTAATTCGGAAGCTTTTCCCTATAATCAATATCAACGTCATAATGAAATACAAAGACCTCCGCGACTTCATCGCGCAACTCGAAAAAGAAGGCGAACTGAAGCGGGTCAACGCGCCGGTCGACCCACACCTTGAAATCACCGAAATCTGCGATCGCACCCTGAAACAAGGCGGCCCAGCGCTGCTGTTCGAAAATCCGGTCGGTTCGACAGTTCCGCTGCTGGGCAACCTGTTCGGCACCGCGCGCCGGGTCGCGATGGGCATGGGCGCCGACTCGGTCAGCGAATTGCGCGGGATCGGCGAACTCCTGGCCTACCTGAAGGAGCCCGAGCCGCCGAAAGGGATGAAGGATGCGTTCGAAAAGTTTCCGGTGTTCAAGCAGGTCTTGAACATGGCGCCGAAGCTGGTCAAGGATCCGCCGTGTCAGCAGGAAGTGATCGAAGGCAGTGACATCGATCTCGGCAACTATCCGATCCAGACTTGCTGGCCGGAAGACGCCGGGCCATTGATCACTTGGCCCTTGGTGATTACGAAAGGCCCCTTCAAGGAGCGGCAAAACCTCGGCATCTATCGCCAGCAAGTGATCGGCAAGAATAAAGTCATCATGCGCTGGCTGGCGCACCGGGGCGGCGCGCTCGATTTCCGGGAATGGCAGAAAGTCCGGCCGGGCGAGCCTTATCCGGTCGCGGTCGCGCTCGGCGCCGATCCGGCCACGATCCTCGGCGCGGTTACCCCGGTGCCAGATGCGCTGTCCGAATATGCGTTTGCAGGACTCCTGCGCGGCAGCAAGACCGAGGTCGCGAACTGCCTGAGCAACGACTGGCTGCAGGTGCCGGCCAGCGCCGAAATCGTGCTCGAAGGCTTCATTTATCCCGGCGAAACCGCGCCCGAAGGCCCGTTCGGAGATCACACCGGTTACTATAACGAAGTGGACGAATTTCCGGTGTTCACGATCGAGAAGATCACTCAGCGCCGCAACCCGATCTACCACAGCACCTACACCGGACGCCCGCCTGACGAGCCGGCGATTCTCGGCGTCGCGCTAAACGAAGTGTTCGTGCCGATCCTACAGAAACAGTTCCCGGAGATCGTCGATTTCTACCTGCCGCCGGAAGGCTGCTCGTACCGGATGGCCGTGATCAGCATGAAAAAGCAGTATGCCGGTCACGCGAAACGGGTGATGCTGGGCACCTGGTCGTTCCTGCGCCAGTTCATGTATACGAAGTTCGTGATCGTGGTCGACGACGATGTCGACGTGCGCAACTGGCAGGACGTGATCTGGGCGATCACTACCCGAATGGACCCGGCCCGCGACCTGACGATCCTCGAAAATACCCCGATCGATTATCTCGACTTTGCCTCGCCGGTTTCGGGGCTCGGCTCGAAGGTCGGCTTCGATGCGACCAATAAATGGCCCGGCGAAACGAACCGGGAATGGGGCCGGACGATCGCGATGACCGAAGAAGTCATCAAAAAGGTCGACCGAATGTGGGAAAGTTTGTTTTAAACGACTAAAAGCCGTAGGTACGATTAGCGTAGCGTAATCGCACGTATGTGAGGTGAAGCCATATTCCGCCGGTTACGCTATCGCAGCAGGCTCTCGCAGTAGCAGACCCGTGCCGCTCCTACATATCCGCCCACATGCGCAGCAGGTTATGGTAGCAGCCGGTCAGATTGACCGCGGCCGGAATGTCCCCCTGCGTTTCGCGCAGCTCAAGAATCGCCATGTCCATTTCGAACAGCAACCGTCGGCGTTCGGTTTCGCGCACCATGCTCTCGATCCAGAAAAACGACGCTAGCCGGGCGCCGCGGGTGACCGGCACGACCCGATGCAGGCTGGAACCCGGATACAGCACCATGTCGCCGGCCGCCAGTTTCACCGCGTGATCGCCATAGGTGTCCTCGATCACCAGTTCGCCGCCGTCGTAGCTGTCGGGGTCGCTGAAGAACAAGGTCGCGGACAGATCGGTGCGGACCCGGACGCCGGAGTCGGCGCAGACGCGCACCGCGTTGTCGATGTGATTGCCGAAAGTGTTGTAGGCGCCTTCGTAGCGGTTGAATAACGGCGGAAAAATCCGTTTGGGCAAGGCCGCGGACAAGAACAGTGCGTTCCGGTTCAGCGCCTCGAGCACGACTTGGCGGACGGTCAGGCTGGCTTCGCACAGTTCCGGCAATTGCAAGTTCTGCTTGACCTTGGCTGACTGGGTGCCGGCGGTGATCCGGCCGTCCGCCCAGTCGGCACCGGCCAGGATGGCCCGGCATCGAGCAAGTTCCTCGATGGACAAGACTTCGGGAATCTGAATCAGCACGCTCAGCCTCCCGCCGCCTGCCAGGCAAATCCGACCGCCAGGCCGAGCGATCCGAGGCCGAGGCCGGCGGCGGCAAGGCGTCCGCCGTGCAAGCGCGTCCACAGCAGAATGCCGGTCAGGCTCAATACGATCAGGCCGCCGGCCAGGGTATCGGCCAACAGCACCCAACCGATGCCCATGCCGACGCCTTTATGCAGATTGGTCAGCAGCGCAAACAGGTTCCCGGTGCCGCGCTTGACGGTCACGGAACGGTTGCCCGGCCAGTATTCGGCCTGCACCGATTCCCGTGGCGTACGCACAGTGACCTGCCAGCGTGGCGGCTGCTCGACGCTGATGCCGTTCCAGACGACCGTTCTCGCCGGCTCGCGCTGGATTTTCGCATGGCGGGCATCCAGCCCGAACTCCTGTCCGAGCCATTCCGCCAGCGCCTTAGGATCGGCAGGAAGCGGCTCCGGCAATGCCAGCTGTACTTCGGACTTTTCGATTTTAGCTGCGGGGATCTTCATCACTTCATGATGATTCAGCAAAATGCCGGTGATCCCGAACAGCAGCCCCAGCGATGCCCCCCAGAGCCCGAACCAACCGTGAGTCCTGCGCAGCCATTTCAAAAAACTGCCGCGCACCCAGCGTTTCGGCAAGAACAGATAGCCGCCCCCGGTTTTGGGGCGGGGATTGACAGTGATACTTTGCGATTTATGCATATAATCTCAGGATGTGATGGTCGCTTCCCTATCGCTCCGATGTTCCCCGCGAACCCTCAGAAGAACAACGCCTTGGATACGACATACGGTAGGGTACGCTGCGCGTACCTTTGCCAGCACTCAACCGCAGAACATTCTGAAAAGGTACGCGCAGCGTACCCTACGTCCAGGAGGAGAGAATACATCTGTACGGCCTGTATGTTAATACTTCAGCCTGACCGACAGTTGCCCGGACACGGGGGCGCCCGGCAACGCGGAACGGGTTTGCCCCGATTCGTAGTAAACGGTATCGGTCAGGTTGAACACGTTCAACTGCACATCGTAATGTTTCTGGTGGTAGGCCACCACCGCATCGAGCCGCGCATAACCGGGCAAAGTCACTTCGTTGACCGTGTCGGTATGCCGCTCGCTGCTGTAGAACACCCCTCCCCCGATCTCCCAGGCATCGGTCAGGTGATAACTGAGCCAGGTTACGCCGCTGTGCCGGGGTACGTTGACCGGAATCATCCCCTGCAGGGATTTGGTCTGGCCGCTGACCGTGCCGACCGCGGTCGAGTTCGATTTGGTCACCTCTGCATCCAGATAAGCATAGGTCATCGACAAATCCAGGCGCGGCAGGATTTCGCCAGCGAGGCCCAGCTCGAAACCGTCGGTACGCTGTTCGCCCGACAGTACGGTCAGGTCGGGATTTGTCGGCGACGCGGTGCGCGCATTGGTCTTTTCGAGTCGGAACAGGGCAGCGGTTGCCGACAGCCTGCCGTCGAACAGGTCGTATTTCGCGCCGATCTCGAAATTGCGGTTCTTTTCGGGTGGTATATTGGCGGTATTGGCGGCCAGGCTGAAGGCTTCCGCGGACGGATTGAACGAGGTGCCGTAGCTGAAATAATACGACTGGGCCTTGGTCGGCTGCCAGACGATGCCGGCACGCGGGTTCCACTGGCGATCGATCCGGCCGAAATCGCCCGCATCGCTCAACCGATCGTCCTGCGAAGCCGAAAACACGTCGTAGCGCACGCCGCCCAAAAGTTTCAGCTCCGACGTCAACTCGAACTGATCCATCAGATAGCCGGCATAGGTGCGGGTTTCGGTATAACGGTTGGTCGCCAGCGTCCCGCTGAAATCGGTGGCGAGACCCGCCCCAACCGAAGGCGTCAGCACCGGATTGAAAATCGAGATCGGTGTGACTCCGATCGAGTTCTTCGATTTGAAATCGTAATTTTCCCAGCCGAACTCGGCGCCAAACATCAGCGTATTGTCGAAGCCGAGCACCGGTTTCTTCAACACGAAATCGGTCTGATTATACAGGTTCTCCTGGTGATTGCCGCGCAGGGCCTGCGTTCGAGCAACCGTGGAAGTCAGTCCCGTATCCGTAACCGCCCCGAACAGGTGCGTCAGGTATTTGCGGTCGTATTCGCCGTAGCGCACGGTGTTCTTGACCGAAAACTCGTCGTTGAAGCGGTGCGACAGGGCGACCGTGCCGACATTCACGTCGGTATCCTGCATCTGGTTGTCGGGAAAGCCGTAATAGGTATTGATCGGCACGTCCGCGGGCTTGCCTTTATACATCGGCACCCCGTAATCGAACACTCCGCTTTCTTCCTGATGCAACAGGTTCGCCGTGAGCTCGGTGTCGGCCGAAATCTTGTACCGGAACGACGGCGCGATGCCCCAGCGGTTGTTGTAGTTGTAGTCGCGGAACGAATCGCTGTCCTGCCACATCAGGTTCAGCCGCGCCGCCAAATCGTCGTACGCGGTTTCCGCATCGATCGACGAACGCTTGAAATCGTACATCCCGTAAGTGAAATCGCCGATTACCTGGTTCCGACCGGTCGGCTTCTTGAAGATCTGATTGATCACGCCGCCCGTGGCTCCCCGTCCGAACAGGATCGACGAAGCGCCTTTCAATACCTCGGCGCGTTCCAGAAAAAACGTATCCCGGCTGTATTGGCCGTTTTCCTTCACCCCGTCCAGGTATTGGTCGGAATTGGCCGAAAAGCCGCGTAGCGTAATCGAATCGCCGGTGCGCCCGCCTTCGCCGGCAGCGATCGTCAGGCCGCTGACGTTTTTCAAGGCGTCGCGCAAATTGAAGGCGTTTTGCGACTGAATCAATTCTTTTTTAACCACGCTGATCGACTGCGGAATGTCGCGGATCGGCATCGCGATTTTACTGCCGGTCGAGGCCGAATCCGCCTTGTAAGCGGCTTCCTTTTTATCGCGTGCGGCCTTGACCTTCACGTCTTTCAGCACGATTTCTTCATTCGCGTCGGGCGGCGTCACATCGGCGGCCATCGCCATACCGCTCAAGGCAGCGCCCAAAGGCAATAAAGCCCCGACCCGCCAGCGGCGCCCGGCGCGTTTTGTGGATTTTTCAGACATAACTTCCCCCGTGGATGTTATTGTTATTTTTCGGATAGTGGCTGCCTGGCGGGAAATGCTGGGTGGCTGGCTTGATTTTGATCGAAGCATGCAGGAATTGCATACAAATGATAATGATTCTCATTATATAAGATTTAATCCCGATGTCAAGCCCCAATTGAACTCAGTGCGGATGCGGCCGATTGCCTAAATAAGGCCCGCATGCTTATAATCCCCGGCATAGGGGGGGGACAAGCCCGGCCAATGCATTTTCACGGCAACGTCCGATTGTATTATTAATTTTTGGGAGTAGAACGCATGCAAGGCAATCAGCAAGTCATCGAATATCTGAATCAACTACTGACCGGCGAACTGAGCGCGGCGGATCAATACCTTATTCACTCTCGGATGTATCAAAACTGGGGCTTTGAAAAGCTGTACGAGCGCATCGCCCACGAAGTGCAGGACGAATTAGGCCATGCGGATGCCCTGATCAAGCGTATCCTGTTTTTGGAAGGTACGCCCGATGTCGCCAAGCGCAACCCTCTCAACGTCGGCAGCAGCGTTCCGGAAATGCTGAAAAACGATTTGGCGCTCGAACTCAGCGTGGTGGCGGCGTTGCGCGAGGCAATCGCCGTATGCGAACAGCAGCACGATTACCAGACCCGCGAAATTCTGCGGGCAATGCTGGAGGATACCGAAGACGACCACACGCACTGGCTGGAAAAACAACTGGGGTTGATCGAGCGGATAGGGCTGGAAAACTATCTGCAATCGCAGCTTTAGCCGGCAGCGTAAAACCGCGCAGCAGATCGCTTCTTCATCCAGCGCATTTTTGGTTACGGCGTTTACTCCTGAAGGTGAAATGCAAAAGCGCTATCGAGAGACTTCCGGCTCGGACACAAAACCGATCCGGCTGACGCCGGCCGTGGCGGCATCGGCGAGCGCTTCAGCGACTTTGCGGTACGGCACGTTCTGGTCGGCGCGAACATGCAGTTCCGGCTGCGGCGTCTCGGTTGCGATTCGCTGCAGGTTCTCCCGTAGCTGATCGCGGCTGACAGAGGCCGCATCCCAAAAGATTTGACCCTCCGCATCGATCGCCAGATCGATGTGTTTGGTTTCCTCCGTCTGAGCGATGCTGTCAGCTTTCGGCAGATCGATCTTGACCGCATGCGTCATCAGGGGCGCCGTAATCATGAAAATGATCAACAGCACCAGCATCACGTCGATCAGCGGCACCATGTTGATCTCGACCACCGGATGCGCATTACTGTTTTGATTGAAGCCTCCGAATGCCATCAGCGTTCTCCCTGCACAGCGGGCAGAGCGCCTGTGGTCAGCAACGCGAACAGGTCATGCGCGAAGGCGTCGAGTTTCGCCAGCACCAGCCGGTTCGAGCGCGCGCAGGCGTTGTAGGCAAGCACGGCCGGAATCGCCACCGCCAGTCCCAGGCCGGTCATGATCAGCGCCTCTCCGACGGGACCCGCGATTTGCTCCAGAGTAGCCGCCCCGCCCTGGCCTATATTGGTCAAAGCGTGAAAAACCCCCCAAACGGTGCCAAACAGGCCCACGAACGGCGCGGTGCTTGCAATCGAAGCCAGCACCGTCAGCCCCCATTCCAGGCGGGCGGTTTCTTCATCGATGATACGACGCATCGCGCGGGTTAGAAATTCGGATGCGGAACCCGCTTCCTGGAGGCGCTGTCCGCCATGCCGGGCATGATGACGCCTGGCGTTTATTGCATGCAGGGTCAACAGAGAAAACGACTCTTCCGGCGTTTTCTCCTCCAATCGTTCGGCGATCTGTTCCAGCGACGCGGCGCTCCAGAACGCTTGCAAAAACTGCGCGGACCGGCGGCGCGCGCGGATGCCCTGCCAAGCCTTGATCAGAATGAAGTACCAGCTGGCGACCGACATGGCCGCCAGAATAAAGAACAGCGCCTGGCCGACGCCGTCGCTTTGGGCAAGAAAATGTTGCAGAGTGGTTGTCGTATTCATTGTTATCCTTCCAAAGAAAAAGAGATCGGCACCACGACCCAGGCCGAAACGGTCGCCGTGCCGCGCCGGGCCGGTACGAACCGCCATTTTTTGACCGTTTCCAGCGCGGACCGGTCGAGATCGGGAAAACCGCTGCTCCGCTTCATCGCAAGCTCGGCGACGGTGCCGTCGACATTAATCAGCGCCCGCACCAAAACCTTGCCTTGTTCGCCGCGCTCGCGCGCCTCCTCGGGATAATGCGGCGCCGGGTTATCCAGATAATCGGCATTCAGATTCGGCAGAGTCAGCGGCAGACTGCTGTCGGCCGATGGCGCCGCGGGAGCCGGTCGGGCGGCATTGAGCGCCGGTTTGGCGGCCGGCGCTTCAAGAGGTTTTGTTATGGACGGCGCCGCTTTCTCGATGTTTTCTGCCGGTGCCGGAGCCGTTACTGGCGCCGGAGCTTGGGTAGACAGTACGGCTTTAGGGCGATTTTTTTTCGGCTTAACGGCCTTCGGTTTCGGCTTGGCCTTGTTTGCGGTCTGCTGTTTCGGTGGCGAGGGCGGTGCGGCCGGCGGTTTTTCTGCCTTCGGTCGAGGCGCTGCAATCCAGGCGACCTGGATCGGGGCAGGCGCAGTCAGCGGTTCTTCATGCTCCGCATCAGACATCCAGGCAAACCCGGCAAAATGCAGGCTCAGCGCCAACAGCAAGGTAGAGACGCCTTCACGGCGTCGACAGCAAGGATGCGCCTCTAAAGGACGATACATCGCAAGATGTTCGGACTCCAGCGCGAAAGGAATCACCTTCCGGCCGATGAGGCTCGATTGGCTCGAACCGTCCGGGCGGTTTGCAGGCGCAGAAAAGTCGATTTTATGAATAATGGCGGGCATGGCCGTACCTCCTGTATCGGAATTCGGAGTGGCTGGCTACCCGGCACGGGATGGCTGGCTATGGGTTGGCGGGAACACTATTTAGTCAGTATCAGCTTCCCGTTGCTCGTAATGCGCAGGCGATATTCTTCCTCGTTATGAAGAATCACGATTTCGTTCCGGGTTCCGAATAAAGCGCTGCTGCTGATCCTGCGCTTCTCGCTGAGCGACTCTGTTGGCGGCACAGCACCGCCGCTGCGAAAGACTTTTTCGCTTTTCATCGACCCGCTCAATGGTAAACAGCCGCGGTTTTACGGGCGTGCTGTTGTTCCAAAAGCTGCGCAGCGATCTTTTGCCAGTGTTCGAGCATTTGCAGATACATGTCGCGCGCGTTCGAAACGGGCTCCAGTTCCGGATGGGTCAGCAGTTGGTTTAATTGGTGAACGATCATGTGCGCCAGCTTGGGACATTGGTGTCCATTGATGAACCGCGTCATCGACAGGCAAGTTGCCGCATGCAGACGCGCCAATTCCCCCTTCTCAACAGATTGTGATTCGAGCATAAGAGTCCTCGCTTCGAGTAATACGAAAAAATGTTCGACGCATCCCGCAGAGAGGGTTGCAGATGCGCCGAACAAGAGCGACGAGAGGTCAATGTTACGGCCCTCGAATAAATGATAATCATTATCATTAATTAATGCAAGAATTGGAGGATCGTTTGCTGAAAGAATGCATGCACAGCATGCTCACTTATCAACAAACCATTGATTAATAAATATTATTAAATCAGAAACGTACCGGCCCGCGGTATTGATGAAATTCCGCCATTGCCGTTTAACTGAATATTTGGGAGGAAAAGGGCGCCGTCCCTTTACGGTCCGGCGCGAAACATGGAGAATTAAAAAGACGATTTAGTATACGGCCTCGGTCGAGACGACAAAGGCGTCACAGTAGATATCCGCCAGCCTGGCGCCTTTCAGATAAGCCTGCTTTTGGGTGCTTTTGACCATATCCGGATGGCCGCAAAGAAATATCCGCCAACGGGACAAATCGGGATGCGCAGCCAAGGCCACCTCATTCGCACGTCCCGAAGCGAAACCTTCCGGCGCGTCCCCACTCGAAACGCACGGCGTATAGGAAAGATTCGGGTAGCGCTTGGCAAGTTCGTGCATTTCCTCGGTCCGATACAGGTCTTCCTTCTCGCGGCTGCCGTGGAACAGGCGGATCGGCCCCGAATGGCCGTGGGCCAGCGCATCGGCCAGAATACCCGCAAGGGGCGCCAGCCCAGTGCCGGTCCCGATCAACAGGAGCCCCTGCTCCTTGCGGTCGGGAAGATAAAAACAGTGGCCTTGCGGCTCCGAAACTCGAAGCAAGTCGCCGACCCTCAGCTCATCATGCGCCCAAGCGCTGAACCGCCCGCCAGGCAGGCGGCGGACATGAAATTCGAGAGTGCCCGACACTTGCGGAATATTCGCGATCGAATAGCTGCGTGTCAGGCCGTCGCTGCGCTGCAGATTGACGAACTGGCCGGCCTTGTACCGGTGCGCGTCATTGACCCGGATGATCAACAGGCGGGTATTCCGGTTCATCAACTCACTGGCAACGACGGCGCAATCCGTATAGCCGGCCTCCTGAGCGGGCAGCTTCAGCCTCATCGATTGCTCGGGAACGCATTGGCAGGCCAAAAAATGCCCGCTGCTTTTGAGCGTATCTTTCAGGTTTCCCTGCGTCTCGGCCGGCGGCGTGACGTCGAGGCTTTGCACGACACAACTCTGGCAGATGCCAGCCCGACAGCCGTAAGGAATATTGACGTTTTCGCGCAGCAGCGTGTCGAGCACGGTTTCGCCCGGCCGGCAGGTAAAACGGTTGTTTTTAATTATTAAGTCGAACATAATGCCACCTCGACAATCAAGCCGCGGCTTGCAATCGCTTGATTACAATCCCAGGACATCCGAACGTGCGCCGAGCGCAATACCGGCGGCTTCGGCGATCAAATCCTCAGGCACATTCAATTCGTGCAGCGTAGCTCCCAAATGCTCCATCACCGCATCGAAATGCGAACCGTCCATGCCCATTTTGACCAGATGCGCATGTGCACTGCGCATGTCTTTGCCGGTGTAATGGTTCGGCCCGCCGAACGCATAGGTGAAAAACGCCTTTTGCTTGGCAATCTGGCTGTCCATGTCGGTTTTGTCGAAGAAACGGTTGATCCGGTAATCGCTCAAGACTTTCCGGTAGAAAAGCTCCACAGCGGCGTTGACCGCTGCTTCGCCGCCAATTCTTTCATAAAGTGAATCACTCATTGTAATTTTCTCATAATTTTTGGACACGAATTTTTCATGCGCCCCTTTCGACAGCTCGAAAAGAAGCCCACAAAATAATTTTAACTCGATATTACACTTATGCAATACTTTTATTGAAAAAGAGAATAAAATAATCCGCAACCCCGTATCAGACACGTCACTACTTTTGCGAGGAACATTCCTGTAGAAGCGCATATTTGCTATGATGCATCCTGATAAACCTTAAAAATAGACAGGCTTTTATGGCTGAAAGCATAAGTTCCAGGCAACATCAAATTCTCGACCTTTTACTCAACACCAAAGCCGGATTAAGCATTGATGAACTTGCTGCTCAATTGGCGATTTCCCGGAATGCGGTGCAACAGCATATCGACAAGCTGGAACGGGACGGCTACGTAAAGACCGGCATGCTGAACAAGACCGCCGGACGTCCGGTGCGCGTATTCGTGCTGACCGAAGCCGGCATCAACAGTTTTCAGAAACAATACGCCTGGTTTTCCGAACTGCTCCTGAGCAAATTACGCCAGGAAATGGGAGTCGTGGCGCTGGAGCGCTATTTGCATGATCTGGCGGAGTCCTTAGCGCAAGGCTTACTGCCGCAATTTGCCGGCAAACAGGGCGATGAACGGCTTGCCGAGCTGATCAAGATCATGAACGCGCTCGGTTTCAAGGCCAGGCTGAATACATCCCGCGAAGAGCCGGCCTCCATCGATGCATTCAACTGCATCTATCACGACCTGGCACAAAAATTTCAGGAGGTTTGCGAGTTTGACCGGGCTCTGATCACGAAGCTGCTGGAGCAGGACATCGAGCATCTCGAATGCATGGCCAAAGGCGGGGGCGTGTGTAAATTCAGGGCTAAACCAAGCGACACCCCGAATCCGTGAAGCGCTCGCTCAGAAGAGTTTAAACGCTTGCCAGAAACATCGCATCGCCGTAGCTGAAAAAACGGTAAGAGTGCTCGATCGCGTGCCGATACGCCTTCATGGTCGTTTCATAACCGGCAAAAGCCGATACCAGCATCAAAAGGGTGGATTCGGGCAGATGAAAGTTGGTCAGCAGCGCATCGACCACATGAAAACGGTATCCCGGCGTGATGAACAGATCGGTATCGCCGCAGCCCGCTTCCAACCGGCCGCTTCGACTGGCCGACTCAAGCGCCCTGACCGAAGTCGTGCCGACCGCGACGACACGCCCGTTGCGCTCCCGCGCCTGTCGAACCGCTTCGACCGTTTCGGCAGGAACCGAAAAAAATTCCTGGTGCATCACATGGTCGTCCAGATTCTCGACCCGCACCGGCTGAAACGTGCCGCTCCCGACATGCAGGGTCACAAAAGCGGTCGAGACGCCTTTCGTGGCAATCCGTTCCATCATTTCCCGATCGAAATGCAGCCCCGCGGTCGGCGCCGCCACCGCCCCCGGCTGCTTTGCGAAAACGGTCTGGTACCGGCTCAGGTCTTCCCGCTCGTCGGCTCGGTCGATATAAGGCGGCAGCGGCACATGGCCGATCCGTTCGAGTATCTCCGGAAGCGACGCTGCCGAATCGAATTCGAGTTCGAACAAATCACCGGCTCGCTCTACAACCCTGCATTGGTGTCCCTGATCCAGCACGATCGCCGCGCCCGGCTTCGGCGCCTTGCTGGCCCGGATATGCGCGACGGCGCGATGCGCATCCCGTATTCGTTCGATCAGGATCTCGACCTGGCCACCCGTGCTTTTCCGTCCGAACAGTCGGGCAGGAATTACTCGAGTATCGTTGAATACCAGTAGGTCCTTTGCATCGACCAGGTCGATAAGGTCGGTAAACTTCCGGTCTTCAATCCGCCAATCGGGAGCCCGCATGCACAACAGCCGGCTGGCCTGCCGCTCGGGTAACGGATGCTGGGCAATCAGATTTTCGGGCAGATGATAAAAAAAGTCGCTTTTCTTCATAAATTAATGAATCGGATTAATCGGCGTTCTATTGTAAAAAAGTCCTTGCCAATACAAAAATTTTTTCATTATAATATCGCTTCTTTGCCGGGGTGGCGGAACTGGTAGACGCGCCGGATTCAAAATCCGGTGATGGTGACATCGTGTCGGTTCGATTCCGACCCTCGGTACCATTTCATGGTTCAGAGCCGTGCAAAGAAATTCAAAAACCCGCGTAGCTTCTGGCTTCGCGGGTTTTTTTATGTCCAATGAAGTTCAACCAGAAACATTGACATCCAATAGCTCTGGGGGTATTTTTCGGGGTACATTTTGTACCCCCAAAAAAATATACCCCCATGCCCCTATCAGACATCAACTGCAAAAACGCCAAGCCCCGCGAAAAGCCCTACAAGCTGGCCGACGAAAAAGGGCTATTTCTGCTCGTCCACTCGAACGGCTCGAAATATTTCCGGATGAAGTACCGGATCGACGGGAAAGAGAAGCTTTTAGCCTTGGGGGAGATACATCCAAAAACCACGCTGAAAAAGGCCCGAACCAAACGCGACGAAGCGCGGGATCGGATCGCCCAGCGCCTCGATTCCAACGGCGCCCGCAGAGAAATCTAAATCGCTAAACAGATCGAGGCGGAAAATCAAAAGGGCGTCGCGACGCCGGCTTGTCGACCCTGAGCGGCGCCAGTGCCGTCGTACCCAACCAATGGACTGATCGATGCCGTCATAGGCCAGTTGGGCGGCCGTACCGGCCAAAACGGTCTGCCGCAGGCGCCGGTCAGTTGGTTGTCGAGATTACAGGCGCGGGACCAGGCGCCGTTGCCGGTCAGGTTACCGTTGCCATCGTAATTCAGCGAGCTGCTGGCGGTGGTGCGGATCAAGCGGAGTTAATCAAAGCGTCTGCTACACTCCGCTATTCGGACACTACGAGGACTGGAATGAATGCAAACCCGGACGCGGCTTGTAAGGTTGTAACCGAAGGGTTTGAAGCAGGCTCCCGCGCCGCAGTGAATGCGGCGCGAGAAACAATGGAATATTGCGGAGATTGTCTAACCGCTTTACTCGCAAGAACAAACTCCACTTTCGCCTTTTTCGGCTCCGGATTATCCTGCCTGCGTTGAATGGTTTTTAACTTCGCCGCGCTGCATCCGAACATAATCTTCGAGCTGCCTGGTTGCGGCATTGAACGCGTCGCGGATCGCGACATACACATCTTCGTGAGCCTGGTTCTCATGACGCTCGCGGCTGGTGACGATTTCCTTGCCCGGCGTGGTAATGTCGATGCGAATATGGTACAGATTGCCCTGGTGATGATGGTGATGGCCGGATTCCACCGCCACCCTGCAACTCATGATGTGCGAATGAAACCGATCGAGTTTGGCGACTTTTTCCCGAATTCTTGCTTCAACCGCTTCCGATGGCTCAATGCCCCGGAAAATGATCTGTAACGGAATTTGCATGATGATTAACCTCTTCTGTTGTTTTCTAAATACGGCTTAGGCTTTTTTGCATATCAATGTCATGCTTAACAGCGCTCCAGCCTAAGCTTTAACCCCTGCGCTTTATTGTAAATCTTAGCCTATTTCGACTGGCATTGTTCACTTTGCGGACTGTCCGCACAATCGGTACGAATACCTAAAACCGCCCGCTAATTCGACGCTACGATACCAGAAGGCGCCTTCCCTACCAGATTACCATAGTTGATCGAAATCTTGAGCCCTGCAAACCGGCCCGACATTTTGGTCAGCTCCTGCGTTTTTTTATCGAAGCTAAGATTGAGCGTGGTCAATTCCCGGTCTTCGTAGCCTTCTTCGATCCCGTGCGTGATCAGCTTGAAATGGTACACGTAGATATCCTGATCATGGTCGTCGTTGATGCGCAACGGCTCGCCCAGTTTCTCCACGACCTTGCTTTTCAGGGGCAGGTTCACGTTGATTTTACCGAGACGCGAGGTATCGGCTTTCAACTGCATTTTTTCTTTGTTGATGTCCGCACCGCCTATCGAACGCAAGGAGACTTCGAGAAGCTTCGGCGGCGCGATTTCGAGAAAAAGCGAGGAGAACGACCAAGCCGTAATCCTGTCCTGCCTGTTAAAGTTCAGGTCGGAATAGAACTCGATTTTCGGTTTGATCACTTTACCTTGTTGATCGACCTTCCGGAACCAATAGCGCCAGCGTTTCCCGTCAGAGGTCGGCTTTTCTTCGCTCGCATGCAGCTTGGCGAGAGAAACAAAGTCATCGCTGTACAGAATCGGCTCCTTGAATTGCAAGGTAAAATCATCGGCAACCGCGACCTTGAAATAGCGGTCGAACTCACTCATCTGCAAATAGGTTTGATAGGCGCGCCACCAGTAAATACAGCCGGCTAGCGGCAGTGCCAGCAGCAGAATCAGAGCGATACGGAGAATTTTCCGGAAGAAGAATGAATTCATGAAAAAAGGTTCTGGAAGAGATAGAGATAAGACGGCGATTGCGCTTCCGAGTCTTGAGGATGTTTGGAAACAGCCTCAACCTAGGCGGACACTAAGTGACTTGATCGGATAAGCAACGGAAAAAGATTGCGCCGGGTATCCGCGCAGCTGTTGCGAATCAAAATAGAGTAAGCAATAGACCGCCGCTGGAATTTTGTATCGATCATCATTCTGAACGCCATAATCCACATCCTCTGATGATAATTTTTTCAACCTCCGGCTGGTACGACGGCTGAATTTCATTGCGGTGAATAGTTGCCTCATAAACAATAAAATTGATTGAGCCCGACCTGAACCGAACATTATCAGCACTTCAGGCCCCGGTCATTTCCGAACCCGCAACCCAGCTTGTTGAACCGACGTCAAAATGTAAATTACTTCGCGCCTGCGCGCTTTGTCAAGCCAAGCCTCTGTTTTTTTGCAGATTAACCGCGCCATGCCGCCTTTTTCCCGAAGATCGGCTCTGTCCGATAGATACCGGCCGCTCAATCAAGCGCGGTTTTTCGTCAGGTTAGATTGTCTTTACCGGACCCATAACGATTCAATAGATTTAGAACAGCGCGCCGGATTCCGGATTAAATCCGAATTTTCCGGCGCTTGACCCATTTCTGGCTCGACTGCCGTTTACCCCGAACCGCACATCCAACAAACCAATACGGCTGATTTTCGGTGCGCCCATGGTCTTTATCTGTGCGGTAGTAAACCTCGGCCGACGGGAATTTTACAAACGAATTTGCTTTTTAACATTTCGTAAGGCGTTTTCCAGCCTGGGCGAAGTGAGGCCGATGAAAGTTCAGGCTCTTCCCGTTCGGCCAGTTTCTTCGAGAGATCGACATGATCTTTATATTCCAACAGCGAATAGAAGGCCTGCCGGTCGGTTAATTGGGAACGCTCGACTTTGCCGCTGAGCCTTAAATTTTATACATAAGTCGACTTACTATTACGCACTTAAAATCACAACAGTTTGAGCTTAAATAACTGGCATATACGCATCACTTTATAAGTAATCAATATATCTATTCTTTATCTTTTCGATATCATTTTTTATATGTATCATTCTATCGTTATTAAATATAAAATGTGCCCAATAAGATAATAATCATTCATATACCTTAGCGCCCCAGTCACATCAAAAGAATAACAATTTGAAGTCATGGTGTCTTCGAATTATCAAACTGTTATATGTGAATGCATAATTTCACCGGTAATAGCTTGAATTTTTTCGCCAATGAAAAAGTGAGAAAGTGAGGTGTACTATGAAAATACGACAAAAAATAATAATGGGCATGACCGTAATATTACTGACAACGGGCAGCCCGATCGCGTGGTCCCATCCCAGCCCGAACTCCAGCTTCCATAACTGGAAACACTCCTGGTCACATGTATGGTCACGCTTTAAATCACACGGCAGATGGTTCCATAGGGGCAACAAGAGCCTCGGCATCAACGCCAAACCGAGTTCAGGAATCAGTAAGAGCCATGTCAGCTTTTCCCGGACCTATGATGTACCGGAAATCGATGCCACATCCGGAACCAGCGCGCTCGCGCTGCTGACAGGCGTTTTATTGCTGGCCAGCGAAAAGCATCGATCTAAACGCCGTTAACATTCCGTCAATGATAAGAATTACGACCGGATCAGTAGGGTGGGTTCCGATTGCTTTTTACTGATTCGGTTTTTTATCGAACACCTGTCTCTGCCCTGATTACGGCGACTTACCCTTCAGTAAGTCCTTTAACTCTGTATACGATCAGGAGCAAAGGATAGGATTGCTGATACTCCGGCTCAGGGCTGCCGGAATACTCAGATTTTCTTCACTCAACGACTTAACGGCGGCATTGGGATCGAGGCTGATGGATCGGCATTTCAGGAGCTATCATTTATGCGCGCTTTATTTATCTAATGACTTCTGAAAATATAATACAAGGACATGTATCGGCCCCCTCGAAGCGATTCTTGATCCGCTGGCTGCTGCTTTTAGCTATCGCGGCGCTCGAACTCGGCGTGCTGACGGCACGCTATGAAGCTCCTCCACTCCACGCGAATAAAGCCGAATGGCCGGCGTGGCTCTTCCATTTTTCGAAAGAAATTTGGCCGGCCGGCCTGTGGATTATCGCAGCTTGCTACCTGATCCTAAGCCCTCGACTTAAAACCATCCTCGACAATTTACGGGAACACGGCCTCGGATATCGATGGCAGGTCTGGCTGGCGCGTCATGCGCTCGCGCTTGCGGCCTTCGCTGCCATCACTCAACTCATATTCGGTATGCCGAGCGACCCAGCGCGCCTCTCGTTACTCTGGCTTACAGGCTGGGCTGGGCTAGCGAGCATAACACTATTGTCATGGATGATGGCACTAGCCCCCGGACGTTTTTGGCGTCGATTAATGCACCAGGAACACACTGCCTTACTCGTAGGAAGTATACTGGGCATGGGGGCATGGATACTCGTATCAATGCTTAGCCAGCACAAAACGTCCCTTCTCGGTCAAAATGAGTTTTGGAATTTCCTCGGCATACCTTCTTTGCTGCTTGCCCGCTTCCTGCTCGGCTGGTTTTATCCGGATATCGTTTATCAGCCCGAGAGATTCCTTTTAGGTACGGATTCCTTCCAAGTCAAAGTCAGTTATGTCTGTTCGGGTATCGAAGGCATTTCGCTGATCACCCTGTTTATTGCCGTCTATCTTTGGGTGTTCCGCAAAGAGCTGCGCTTTCCGCAAGTTTTCTGGCTTTTCCCACTCGGAATGATAGCCGTCTGGCTATTGAACGCCGTGCGCATTGCGATCCTAATAGCGATCGGAACATCCTTTTCTCCAGAAATCGCCCTCCAGGGATTCCACGCCCAGGCTGGCTGGATAGTGTTTACGCTGATCGGGGTCGCCGCGATCGCACTGTCGAATCGAATGCAGTGCTTTACCGCGACTCAAACAGACTTTCAAGGCGTTAAAAGCAGCCAGCCTCTGGCTGCCGCACTGCTGGTCCCCTTCATGGGGCTAATGGCGGCCACGATGGCAACGTCGGCTTTCTCTACCGGGTTTGACCTTCTTTATCCTCTGCGCATATTGATTCTCGCCGCACTGCTTTACTGCTTCCGCAAATATTATAAAAGCCTCAGCTGGAAATGGACTTGGCAGGCTCCTGCCATCGGATCGACTGTCTTCATCGTCTGGATACTCCTGGAACCTGACGCCGGCAACGGCGGGACAGTATTGCTGCAAGGCCTAGAGGCTCTGCCAAGCGAAACCGCAGCCCTATGGCTGATTTTCCGCGTGCTGGGTTCAGTTATTGCCGTGCCGCTGGCCGAGGAACTCGCCTTCCGCGGTTATTTGATCCGCAAGCTGATCGCTAAAGAATTCGAACGTGTGCCGCCGAGGCAATTTACCTGGCTTTCCTTTCTGCTGACGTCCGTGCTGTTCGGATTACTGCACGATCGCTGGCTTGCGGGGACGCTCGCAGGAATGGCTTACGCCCTGGCTCTTCACCGCCGCGGCCAGATGGGAGACGCGGTCATTGCCCATATGACGACCAACGCGCTGATCGCCGTTTTCGTGCTAACCCAGGCAAAATGGTCTTTATGGTCGTGAGAAGGAGCCCAATGCATCCCTCGCGCTCCTTCGCCTGCGACGCTTTCACAGAATGAAGCGCCGCAGCCCGTAATATATCCTGACGGCCGGCCAAGCCTGACTCCCGGCATTCTGCCAGATTTTCCTCGAAAAAAAGCGGCTCCCTTATTACAACTTTAGGATGCAACTCGATGAGCATACGGAAAGGTTTTCTGATCGTCGGCGGCGGACTGGTCGGCTTGGCAACGGCTTACCGGCTGCTTGCGCGGTTCCCGTCAGCGCGCGTGACCTTGCTTGAAAAAGAAACACGCGTCGGCGTGCATCAGAGCACTCACAACAGCGGCGTATTGCACGCGGGCCTGTACTATGCACCCGGCTCGGCCAAAGCGAAATTAGCGGTAAGCGGCATCCGGCAAATGACGGCATTTTGCCGTCAGGAACGCATCGCGCATGAAATCTGCGGCAAACTCGTCGTGGCGGTAACGCCCGATGAGTTGCCACGGCTGGATGAACTCCTTCGGCGCGGCCTCGCCAATGGGCTTAAAGGTCTACGAAAAATCGACCCGGCCGAAATGCGGAAAATCGAGCCTTACGTAAACGGTATCGCTGCGGTGCATGTGCCAGAAGAAGGCATCGTCGATTATCGGCAGGTCTGTGACCGACTGGCTTTGCGCGTGCAGGAGCAGGGAGGACTTATCGTTACGGACGCAAAGGTCGAACACCTCGAACGTAAAGGGGGCACATGGGTCGCCGGAACGGCGAGGGAAGAATTCCATGCCGACTTCCTGATCAATTGCGCCGGACTGCAATGCGACCTCGTGGCCAAGCTGGCCGGCGAGCCGCGGGATATCCGGATCGTGCCGTTTCGCGGCGAATATTATCATCTCAGGCCGGAAGCCAGGCATTTGGTAAAAAACCTGATTTACCCGGTGCCCAATCCCCAATTCCCGTTCCTAGGTGTCCATTTTACCCGGACGATCCACGGCGGTATCGAAGCCGGTCCGAACGCAGTCCTCGCCTTTGCGCGCGAAGGCTACCGATTAACGGATTTCGATACTCGCGACCTGCTGGATGCCCTGTTTTTTCCAGGACTCTGGCGTTTTCTCCGAAAATATCGGGCAACAGCCTACGCGGAATTGATCCAGTCATTCAGCAAGACCCACTTTTGCCGAGCATTGCAGCGGCTGGTGCCTGAGATTCGCACAATCGACCTTGCATCTGGCGGCGCGGGGGTTCGATCGCAAGCAATGAAATCTTCGGGAGACTTAATGGACGATTTCCACCTCCTCGTGCGCCAGAACGCTCTGCATGTTCTGAATGCTCCCAGTCCTGCCGCCACGGCTTCGCTGGCTATCGGTGAATACATTGTCGATCGACTGCCAGACTAAAGCAATACTCAAGGCAGGAAAAATCTGCACCCTATAAATAATCGATATACCTATTAGCTATCTTTTCAATATCATTTTTTAACGGTACCGCTACCTTGTCATTAAATATAAACTGTGACTCGTGTAATGGCAGACGAATAGTTTTTTCATTCCGAAATGAAAAATATATCAATTTGTATCAAATACTTATCATATAAATAAGAATTTAGTCCGGCACTTTGCCGAAAATTTGAAGAAATTCCTCTGGCAGATGCTCGCAATGTTTTTTTGATTCAAGCAAAAAAGCTATTGCAATTGAATGGAACAACACAAGAGTAATGTCCATCACGGGCGATGGTTCTGAATCCTATCGAACTCGCTTGCCGCGCATGTATGGACGATTGCTATTGACGATTTAGGATTTCACAAATGAACACGTTCACTATAAAAAAGAGCCCAGCGGGCTCACATGGCACGGGTACTGTTTCCGCCATTTTTTTCAGCAGCCTGCTCTGGCTGTCTCACCCGCTTTTCGCCCTGGCCGACGACAGTTACCGGCTCAATCCGGGAGACAGGCTGGAAATCACCGTCTGGGAGGAAGAAAAGCTGAAACAGGAAATCGTAGTGCTGCCTGACGGCACCATCTCTTTCCCATTAGTCAGACAGCACGTTACGGCCGCCGGCAAAACGACCGATGAATTAGTAGGCACATTGCGCTCGCTTCTGGGCCAGTTTATTGCCGACGCCGAAATCAACGTCAGGCTTCTCTCCGCCGAGGGCAACAAGATTTATGTTACGGGCGAGGTCTCTCATCCCGGCTCATTCGTGATGACAAGTCCCACGAACATTATGCAGGCCTTGAGCATGGCGGGCGGATTGACGGAATTTGCCAAAAAAAACGACATTCTGGTGCTAAGACGTGAAGCGAACGGACAAACCCGGTCCTTGCCTTTTGAGTACGGGGATGTGGAAGACGGAGAAAACATCGAATCGAATATCCTGTTGCAAAGCGGCGATACCCTCGTTGTACCTTAAATTATTTTAAGAAAAAGCATGTACTTCGCCCGAAGAAGAATAGGAGTGTTTGTTCTAGCCTACGGCTTTTTCGGGAAAGGAGTAACCGCAGCCGACTGGGCATTAACGGGAGGTTTAGGGCAACAGTTTCAATATAACGATAATTTTTCATTCAGCCCTGTACGGAAAGAGTCTGTTTTTGGTTACCTCTTGAATCCAAGATTCCTAGCCGGCAGAAAGACAGAAGCATTGGACCTAGCCCTCGAAGGACAGGCGGACATTCGTCGTTACAGCGATTCCCGCTGGGATTGTGATAATTTCAAATTAGCCGCCAACGGCGATTACCGCATCCATCGAAGCATTTTTAGCTTAAATGGCGGTTACGGCGTCAATTGTTCCTATACACAGCAAATCACGGATACAGGCCTGATTCTGCCTAACAATCAGGTCGAAAAGTATCAGTTGGCTCCGTCATGGACTTGGCAGTGGACCGCCCGAGATCAACTGATCCTTAATGCCTCCTATTTCAAAACGAGCTATAGCACTCAAAACGGGATTGCTTCGGGCAGTCCTTCATTAATCTTCAGAGGCAACGAAACCTACACCATCAGCCTCAGCGGAAATCATCAATGGAGCAGGCGTCTTTCGCTCAATGAAAAGCTCTACTTTTCGAATACGCAATACACGGGACCGAACGCCACGGAACAAAACCTGTTCGGCTTTCAACTGGGGGGAGATTATAAGATAGACCGCCTTTGGACGGTTAACGCAAATGCAGGACCGGTATGGGTCGATACCCAGCCGGATGCGAATGCGGTATCAACTACCCAAAGTTCCTCGTTGTCCTTGGGCAGCATCGCCAATATTTCTATAAATTATGACGGACAGCTGACCAAATTCTCTACCGGCTATTCCAATGCCGTCAAACCAAGCGCGATCGGCCAAGCACTGCAAACCCAATCCTTCTTTGCCCATTATTCGTATCGCCTGGCCCGGGATCTACTACTCGATCTCTCCGGCCACTATACCCAGAGCGAATCGATCGCCGACAAGTCGCTCAATAACTCAAACAGACAATTCGATCGCACCTACTTCAGGGTATCCGCAGGTATTACATGGGACCTTGCCAAGCACTGGCAACTCAGAGGCAGCTACACCTACAATTGGCAGGATTACCAACAAAACCAGAATCTGCAAAATTTCGACGGGATTGCGAACTTGAAGGCAGGGACAAGCGAAGCTAATGTGGTAATGTTTTTCCTGAATTATTCCTGGGATGGCGTGCGTATTTCCCGTTAACATGATGACCCAACCGAACCTCTTGCCAATCCCCAACTGATAAACCTCGGCTTCCAAAAAACCGCGTTTTTTATCCCCGAGGCAAAAGCGACAGCAGCCTTTCGATTTCCGAATCGAAAGATCTCCATTCACGCGCCCAACCGTAAGCCTCTTTATACCAGTGCCCCCACATCGAAAACACAGCCGCGATCATGAACGCAAAAATTAATCGTTTCATGCCCATTAACGGCTTATTTTCAACAGCGACACCGCCAATCGTCGCTCTAACCCCGAATTCCCATTCACCGAATTCGCGGGAGCCGGAATCGATAAAACGGAATCCCCTCAATAATTTGAGGAGGGGCCGTGGAATCTGGTCGAAAGGGACAAGATTGAGCAGAACCTGCAGCGAGTAAATACCGCTCAGCAGGACGGCCGAAGCGCCGACGCTCATCGCCCATAAAGGCGGCAATGCATAATAGCTGCAGAACACAACCGCTATCAAGAAAAGAAAAAGAAAGCAGGCTTGCAGGTTTTCGCTAGACCAGCGGAAACCACTGAGTTTCCTTACCATCACATAGATCATGAATACATGGAACACATACGAGCCAAAGAACGCGATACCGGCTCCTTTCAGCCCAAAAGCATTCACACAGATCCATGCGAGCCCGAGATAGACAATAGTCCAGGCCACCTCGGAAAATATAAGCAAATTCTGGACGCCCTTGGCTACGATAATGAAACCCATCGGCCACGAAATCACGCGCAGGGTCATGCCCAGGCATAACCAGCGCAAGATTTCCACCGCGCCTTCGAATTTAGCGGTATAAAAAACCGCGATAACCAGAGGCGCAAATGTCAAGGTTCCAGCTACGCCCGGCCCGGCCAGCAACAGGCTGACATGGGCCTGTTCGTTCACGATACGGTTGCACTCGGAATTATCCCGGGCAATAGCGGTTAAACGCGGATAGAAGTCCGCACCCATCGCCTGCAAAATGAAGCCTATGTATAATCCCCCGAGCGCCCAAGCGGCCTGATACAGCCCGGCCGCATCGAAGCCGATCTTGCGAACGATAATCAGGCGTACGACATAAGCGGCACCGCTCATCAAAAGACTGCCGGCCATGAAGGCGAAACCGAGCTTGAACATGGCGGCCGCTTCCTGCCCCACTTGCGAAGCCGATATTGTAGGTTTCGGCACGTGAATTTTCCGGCTGTACCACCAGGATGTGATAAGCGAGATGGCGGCAATCAGCACCAGCGACAGCACCACCCCCTTTTCGCGAAGAAAATAAACCACGGTGATGCTGATGACCGCCCCGAAGAGGGTACCCAAGATCCCCATCTTTGCCATATCGGAGATGCGGCGCATCCCTTGCAGCAAAGCCCCCTGTCCGGCGGCCAGCAGATTGAAAAATACGGCAATTGACAGCAGCGTTATTGCGGTAGCGTATCGGTCGCTCCCGAAAGTCACGGTCGACACCAGCCCGGAAAAACCTGCCAGCAAAGCGGCGCCTAGCAATCCCAATAAAATCGATATCCGGCGCAGCACAACGGCGGCCCGGGCAACTCTCTCTGCCTCGTCGGCACCGACTGCCTCGGCGATTTGGCGTACCCCACTGCTGTTGATACCCATACCGGCAATGCTAGTGGTGAGCTCTAAAATCGATCCATAGAGTCCCATCAGCCCGACTCCGCTCGGACCCAGCAGCATCGCCATAATCTTGGTACGCATTACACCAATGGCAATATTCAGCAGAGCCGATCCGCCGATCATGGCTGAAGATTTCAAAATCTGTCCGTAGGTATGCTTTTCAGCCATGGTTCCTCCTAAATAGCAAGATACAGTTGGCGAATTAAATGCCAAACATCTGTTCGAAAAAAGATATTTCCTTCGATAAAGACGCTGCTTGCGCTACTCTCCCGGTCGCCGCAAGCCGCCCGTGTTTTTCACCCACTTATTGTTAAATTTCACAAAGTCTTGCGTTGATTATTCAATCACAGCAAAGGGCGTTACACCCTGTGAACAAGAACCAACAATAGTCATATGTCGGCAGGATCTTCCTCATGCCGACCCTAAGCCACAGCCGGATTTGCTAGATAGGGCAACTCTTGCTTGATTAAATGAATTGAGATCGCTCTTTTTCCGAGCATCACGGCACCCACAAACCCCAACAAATTCAAATCATAACTATTTGTTTTTTATTGTAGATTACAAACCGCAATCATATTATCAAGCTCAACCTCAACATTATCAACCGCACAAAAAGAAAACTTTTACACCCACAATATAAGAGACTGTTAAGAATAGTAGATTATGATCTTGAGCTACAGATGAAACAACACATATACAAAGAAAAACAGCCTATTACAAAACTTTTCATATCTACTAATAAAGAGTTAAGAAAAGTAGATTATGATCTTGAGCTACAGATTCATCGCAAGACAACACGGTAGATCTTTCTATAAGAAGAGCCTACATAACCATTCATCTATTTACATTGCTTGAGGTATTTAAAGATATAAAACATGCATTTGCTATTTCATAAAATTTAAAAATTCTCCATAACGCTTATACCATTGGGACCCAGGCCTGTATTTGGCAAAGAGCCCCGGCCAACCAATACACGCTTTAATCTACAACACGGCGGAACCATCGAAAAAACCTTGGCACCGCAAAGTTTCCAGTCTAACTGGACTTTTCCTAAGACAGTGGGGAATGACAATCCGAGCAACCGTTTAAACGCTGCTTGCCGGAGGTCGCTTGCCCATAAAGGAACTCGTCGCTTATCTATCAAGGAACTCCTCAAACCTATTTCTTAATTTAGGAGAAGAGTTTTGTACTCGAACATAACAGCAATCAAACAAAAAGTTTCATAAAATCAGAAACTTATAGACTTTACCCTGCTTGGTTCCATTAAGGGTTTCACGGACCCTAGGGAAAGCTTTGGGTAAAAAAATCATTAATCTACGCAGGGCTTATCCGATAAGCCGGGCATTCAGAAATCATCTTCAACAATGAAAAAGAAAAATTTCTTTATTCCAAACACTACTTTACGCGAACTTTTACCGCGTATTTTTTTGACTCTATTTGCTCTATTTTTGTTCAACGGCAATTCATTCGCAGGGACTATTAAATTGGCTTGGGATTCAAGCTCGTCATCCAATGTAGGAGGGTATAAAATCTCTTACGGAACCAGCAGCGGCAGCTACACCTCGACCGTCGACGCAGGCAACAACACCACTTATTCGGTTTCGGGACTGCAGGACGGCGCCAAGTATTTTTTTGCGGTCAAAGCCTACAATGCGACCAAAACCGCCGAAAGCGCTTATTCCAATGAAATCAATGCGACCGCGCCTACCGCGACGGCGACCTTGACAGCCGATTTCACCGCGAGCAAAACCAGCGGTATGGCTCCTCTGACAGTAGATTTCACACCGGTAACAACAGGGGCTATCACCAGCTGGAAATGGGATTTTCCCGGTTCGTACACGCCTTCCATCACGAACTCAAGCGCAAAAGTCACCACCGTCACTTACTCGACCCCGGGAACTTATGACGTGAGCCTGACTGCCACGGGCACGAGCGGCAGCGTCACCAAAACCAAACCGAGCTTCATCACCGTCAGCGGCACCGCTCCGGTAGCGAACTTCTCGGCCACTCCGACTTCCGGCATCGCCCCATTGACAGTAAGTTTTACCGATACCTCGTCAGGCAGCATTAGCAGCAGATCGTGGAATTTCGGCGACGGCTCGACCAGTACGACAGCCAATCCAAGCCACACCTACAGCGTGCCGGGCAGCTATACGGTGAGCTTAACGGTTACCGGCTCAGGCGGCAGCAATACTAAAACGAACAGCAACTTCATCAATGTTTCTTCGGGAGGAACAACGCAACCGCCGGCAACTACCAGCGAAGGCCTCGTAGCAGCTTACGGCTTTGAAGAAGGTAGCGGTGCGATGGTTGCGGACGCTTCGGGCAAGGGCAACCACGGTACGATCAAAGAAGCCGTCAGAATTACCAACGGCCGTTATGGCAAAGCGTTGAAATTCGACGGCGTCAACGACTGGGTCACCGTCAACGACAGCGCCTCGCTGGATCTTTCGACAGGACTGACTCTCGAAGCCTGGGTCTATCCGCTGTCGCAATCGAACGGCGGCAATACAGTCATTCTGAAACAGGCTACAGGCGCCGAAATGTATGCGCTCTATTCCGAAGAAGACGCCAATTTGCCGATCTCTTATATCAACGACGGCAGTTACCGAAGCGTTATGGGACCCAACCGGTTGCCGGCGAACGCCTGGACCCATCTCGTAGCAACCTACGACGGAGCCTATCAGCGGTTATACGTTAATGGCCTCGAAGTGGCCAAGAGTGCTCGAAACACCTTGATCCAGCCATCCAACGGCGTGTTGCGCATCGGCGGCAACAGTCTGTGGGGCGAGTATTTCCACGGCTACATCGATGAAGTTCGTGTTTATAACCGCGCCCTGACCACAACCGAAGTCAGCACCGACATGAAAACCGCGGTCAGCGTATCCAATCCTCCGCAGTTTGTAATGGGCGACCAAAACCAGGAGCCTTGGGTCGATTACCGAGCCCAGGGTACTGCCGAAGCGTTCCAGACCGTGCCCACAAAATCCAATGCGGTTACCACTGTGCAGGTTTATCTGGATTCCAGCTCAACCGCCACAGAAGTAGTAGCAGGGATTTATAAGGACAACTATGGCCACCCGGGGACTCGTATAGCTGAAGGCAAGTTAAGCACACTTAAAGCTGGAGCCTGGAATTCAGTGTCGATCTCTGCAGCTTCCGTTACTGTCGGCCAGCCTTACTGGATTGCAATACTCGGGACCAAGGGACAGATGGCCTTTCGCGACCAAGTAGGCTCCTCCACCGGCAAAATGGAAACCAGCGCGTCCAAAACGCTGACCGGCCTGCCTTACACATGGAGTGGCTCGGCTACTAAAACTCAGGCGGCAATGTCGCTTTTCGGAAAGGGGTATTGATCAACTTAATGTAAATTTTTAAATGACCTACCGGCGGAACTGGCATCGCTTTTGAGCGGGGCGCAGCATCCGCCGGTAACTCAGGCAATTTGTAACGGCAACTTTAACTCAACTAGAGTTTAAATTAGTTTTTTGGTCTGCAAGACCTTTCTTGAGGTTTTTATTATGAAAAAAAGGATGCTATATCCTATTGTATTAGGTACACTTATTAATTCTCTCTGGGTTACTATGAGAAATACTATAAAAAGAAATATTACTCGCACCCTGTTCGCTCCTGTCTTGGTGCTTTTATCTACAGGTGTTTGGTCTTTCGCAAATGCTGCCACTTATCACGTCCGCGTCGACGGAAACGACACGAGTTGTAATGGGTCTGCTAACGCCTCTTCTTCGACGGCTCCGAATTGTGCATTTAGGACAGTACAAAAAGGTCTCAACGTGGCTCAGGCAGGAGACACAGTCTCCGTTCACGCAGGAAATTATTCGACAGCAACGATTAATTCCGTCAGGGCAGGTACAGCTTCGGCTAGGATTACAATATCAGGTGCAGGAGACGGGACTGCCACCCTTGGCAGAACAAACATCCTCGCTGGTCACGATTACATCACCATGCGTGGGCTAAATTTCGCGGGCTTTACAAATGGAACTGCAGGAAAACCAAGTGTTTCGCAGACACTCATTAACGTTAAAGGTAAGTATTTCACTTATACGAACAATCATATGCAGCCTACTAATGCGGGATCATATGGATTTGCCCTCGGCATAAGAACGAATGCCGCCTACACCACGATCAGCGATAGTACCTTTGAGGCGGGCACCGTCGTTAATGGCCCTTCGTTTTTTAACGTTATTACTTTGGATTATGGTGGTGATAATGCCTATATAAATCATAATATTTTTAAAAATATGATAGATGTAGAAAGAGTATTTGAACTATGGGCTAATAACATAAAAATCTCAAATAATGAAATTTATAACTTAAAGTCTACATGGCCATCATGGTGCCATCCTGATATATGGCAAACATGGGCATCTCCAGCCCCTGCCAATTTACTCGTCGAAAATAACTATCTTCATGACCTTCAGACTCAAATAGGAATTGTTGAGTATGGTATAACGCGTACTGCTAATACTCCTTGGATATTTAGAAACAATGTGTTTGCGAATATCGACATGTGTCAGTTCATAGGCGTAGAAAAGGTATATTGGTATAATAATACATTCTACCGCGTTTCACGTGGCTGTCCCGCTCCTATTAACGGAGGATACAAAGGTGCAGATAAGCTTGATGTGAGAAATAATATTTTTGTGGGAAGCGGCACAAACGATAATAATGGTTGGTATGCTTTTCAAAGTGGTACCGGCGACTACAATTTTGTCTCGACTTTAACATATGGAAAAAAAGGTGGATTTTCTGAAGCACATGGAATAAACGGCGGAAATCCCATGTTCGTTAATGCTAAATCTGACTGTATAAATAATGCTTGTGACTTTCACCTTGCAGCCGGCTCAGTAGTGATTGGCAAAGCTACAACAATTACCAATGTTTCCGCAGATGGGACACCGATTTCTGCTTTTTCTACAGATAAGGATGGTAAGTCTCGAACGACGGGCCATTGGGATATGGGAGCTTATGCATACGGCAGTAATGTAGCCACCATACTGCCTCCGCAGAATTTGAGAGTTTATTAGTAGGCTGAAATAATTTCGCAATATCAAATGACACTTTCTTCTGTACTAAGCGAAAAAATCATTTCTACGAAGAGTATGTGATTTATTTGGCATAGCAAAACATATCATCAGCCAATTTCATTGGGTCAGAGTTGGATCTAATGCTCCTGCTCTGACCTCTGGCTTTCTTAAACAAATAAAGACTAAGCAATTAATTTTAATTAAAGAACATAACGCTTTAAAATTATAAAAGTTAGTTCTCCATCGACTTATGCAATAAAAACCCTACCCTTTTGAAATTGACTTAATCCTATCAGGCATTGAAACGTAGCTATATATGTTTTCAATAATAATGTTATCTATGGTGGCATCAAATTTTCTTGCAAATAGGGCGTCCGAGCGAATTAGCTTACCGTAATCGTCCTCTCGCAATGTACGCGGATATTCAGGTCCGGTGTCAAAATCTACATACCGTAAACCGTTTTGTATGACCTTACTGGCATAAGGTGAGTTCATTATAATGGTCTGAAAAAATATTTCATCTGCACATCTTGTATATCTAAATGATCGCAGGTATTGCTTATTGTTATTTAGATAACTCAGTATGTATTCGACACAATCCCCAGTCAAATTGAACGATGCGCCACCTCCCCAATAACTATAATATAAATCTCTCTTTAATATTGGAAAGGATCTTTGTAATTTTCTAATAACTCTAAATAAGTTATCGATTAACCATGTGTAAATTGTCTTATGTAACTTTTTATTTGGATAGTACAAGGATATACGATCTAACCCCCCGTCATGAGAGGCCCAGGATCTTCGAGGCAACTTTTCAGCCTCAATAAACTGTGCATCAGGGTTATTCATAAAAAAGGCCACGATAGAGCTATTCGGCTTCAATGGAATATCTTGTCCACTAATGAAAATATAACGGTCATAGCATTTTTCGTGGGTTCTTTTTAGCAATCTTATAATAGCAATAATATGATTATATGACCCCCAATAAACAGGCGATCTTTCAACTAGAACAACATTTCTTTCTGGACTTATATCCATATGTGAATTGCTATCTATATGAACATAAATATCAAAATCTGATTTTAGATGATTTATAAGGCGTTGTAGCTGACTTTGATTTTTGTGTGCGAGAATCAATATTGCTATTTTCATAGTAGCTCCATTTTTTGTAGCTCCAATTTTTAAAAATTTTCCAGATAATTTGTGATAGGGCTAGCTATATTCAGAAATTTTTCATCGTCATTGACAAAACTGGTCTAGTTTCTGTTAATGTTTATCCTATCCGCATTAAAAACCCAGGCAATAGCAAAGAGAGAAAGTATGTATTTTCGTGGAAAACTGCCTTTCGATCGACTCAATGCTTCAGCTTCGGAGAACTTCCTTATACTCCAGTCGCACTTGCATAGGCACTAATATTCATGCTATCGCTTAATACCTGTTGTCAGATTCGGATATCGACGATAACGTGCATGCTATTTTTTCCAAACCTTCTGTTTGAACCGATGCCAGAAGCGCTTAAAAATAGAATTCCATCCCTTCAATAACAAACGCCATTATGGATCACTTCGTAAAATCCCTAGAGCTCCATTCAGAAAACGACGATATTTTCCGAGTGGTACAGCATTAACTCGTCCATCTTGTGCCAACCTGGGAAAAACATCCAGTTCTCCTCTCTGACTTCCGTTCAGCCACTCGCTTTGCCTGAGTACGCAAAACCTTTATAATTGCTGCAAAATAATATCTAATTTACTCATCATGTCTCCGGTTGGCAACAAATACAATATTTGACGCAACCAGTTTTTCTGATAAGTGAGAAGCAACAAATTTAGGTATTAAAGGAAACGAATTGTAAGCTTCATACCGCACTTCAAGTGGATAGAGGTTGCTGGCCTTTAGCCATCTTTTCAGCATCAACGAATTCGTCAAATTGAGGCCTATATTGTTGAATTCACCTCTTAACTCAGCCCACCTATTGCTTTTAGCTCGTAATCGGCCACACAGCCTCCGACTGAAGTTCAGATTAGGAATGCTCCCCACAATTACCCCGTGCGCACGCAGAAGAGAGCCTAACTTTTCAAGTATTTCAACCGGATTTGGTATATGTTGAAGTACATCTGAGACAACTATGGCATCGAATCTGCTGCCAATGAGCAGTTCGAAGGCCTGTCCGAAATCGGGAGGGAGCACCCTGATACCTCGCTCCTCTGCTAGTCTGCCAATAACTGAATCGAGCGGTATCGCGACTACACGTTTATCATTCTCTAACAAATAAGATTCAGTCGCTCCCCAACTGACACCTACCGAAAGAATTTCCTTAGCATAGGATGGAATTAAACGAACAATATCATTCCTACATAGTTCGTAGTAGCTTTTATCCCATGCTAAAGTAGCAAGAGGCTTTTGAGTAGTAAAAAGCTCCTCATGAGACCTTTTTTGATCAAGAATCTCAAGGAGAGCCGCTATTTGCAATTTATACCCATCCTCATGCAGTCCGGCAGAGTTATTTGAAATGAGTCCTGTCCGGTTCAGGTAGGCATTAGGCAAATGGTGTAACTCAAACTCTTGCAGATGCGAGAGACATATGACTCTGGTGAAGCCACATTGGATATAGGGGTCTGTAGAAGCACTACAGAGCAAATCATAGCGACCGCTGTGGGGCGCCACCAAGAATCCTCCTGATGCCAAGGCTTTGCGCAGTTGTGCCTGAGTCAGAATGTAGCAAGCTGAATGAGCGTTCGAAAATTCGGCAAAGGTATACTCACCGAATCTTTTCACTGAATCTGGAATCCAATGAAAAGGACCGTGAGCCTGCAAGTAGCTTTTCTTGCCATTAGGATATAGCTCATATTGCACAAAACCTGGCAGAAAATTGCTCCCTATTGTTTCCGATGCTTTCAGAAATGCCAGGATGTTATCCTTTCGGATAAGCATATCGTCTTCCGTGTATATAAAAAGGTCATAGCTTTCTATATTCTCTGCAAATAGCCGTTTATGTCCAAATGGAAGTGACCATGGGTCTTTAGTAGGGAGACCGACTAGTACTGAAATATCGCTCCCGTAATCTTTTGGAGCTTCCGATAGGACGAAAATATCCACTTTAAAAGGCATCGAGCGATACTCCTGAATGATCCGCTTTGCGTACTCGATATTTTTCGTCCCATAATTTGTAATCGCAACCAGTATCCTCATCTTTGCCTCTACTTAGATCTAAGTTAAATTTTTCCTTGTTGGGAGTCGATCGCAGCCGTTCGTGGCATAGTAACGCCTGTATCTTAGTTTTTGGTAAGTATTGGATGCTCTGGCGGTTTCCGAGCACATATACGTACTGTTTGAAACGTGACAGATAATCGCCTGCAGCCAATACCAGATAAGAATGGTTTGATCAAAATAGGTGGCTGATATAAAAGAAAGACAGTGCGCAAAAAAAGCAACGCCTATCGCCCAAACAAAGAATTCAGCAGAAGCTCCCTGCGCTTCAGCCCGAAGCCTCCGTCCGATACCTCGAAAGCAAGTAATGATAATTGCAATGAACAACCCTAACTCAAGTATTCCACCTCTAACGCCTTCCATGACATAGTGATTCGTAATATCCATCATGTCTGGGTCTGCTGCAATAACCTGCCCCCCCGGCCCCCAATGAGCAGTATATGTAGTTCCAAACAACCACCATTCATCGAAATGCGCAATAACCTGATCTATCAGCCAGGCACGGTGCCATCCCCCACCCCCCGTCACATTGCCCAATTTGGCCAATAAATACCAAACAGGAGCCTTCATCAGTAGTGCTAAACCAAGGATCGCTAAGAATGCTCCCCGTCGAATCAATGGCATAGCTTTTCTCCATTTCCACAAAGCTAAACCGGCAACACCTGTAAACAATGCCATCAACCCACCGCTCGTACGCGAAGTGATAACGATGATTAAAGTTGAAATTATTGCCATGAAAGCCAAGCGTTTATATTGAGGCCTATAACGCCAAAGCGCGACAAAGAGCGGGAATTGTGTACCCCCAAAAACGCCTGCCGTAATCGAGTGGCGGAAAGCGCCTTGACACCGAGGACGCTCTTCACGCATGGCCGGAATTTCCGGCACACCTCCTAATACTGACAGTGGATTATGTGCTGTCTCATTCTCCACCAGCATGAGCACAGCTATAAGTAAGCTGATAAATGCCAATGTACGAACACTGACCACAACATCCTCAAACTCTACGATGACACATCGGGCAAAAAAGTAACAACCGAGGGCGTTGTAAGCACTGCCCAAGCGATTTACCAGCAACGCCGTGGAAGGCTTCGATAAAGAGCCGAACACGATTGAAACAATTACCCACCCCAAAAATAACCTGTCCATGCCGGTCAATCTCAGTTGCGTAACTTCCCTTCGAATAATGACGCGCAATATCCCGCTTAGCAAAAGTACCCGGAATAGATGGAAATGTAATCCGGAAATTACTATTTGCTGACCCATGGGCATAAGACCGACCATGATCAGTAAAGGACAAAAAGCAAGACGTCTCGGTAACCACAAAGTCAAACAGACCAGAACCAGCAAGAGCCCCAGGGCTGGAGGGTTAAGATTTGATGCGTCCTGTATTTGTTCTTCCATTTCTTCAACTTAGCTTGGGAGACTCTTTATAACGATTGCTAAATATTACTGATTTAGAATGGTCATTGAGGACTCTCAGTCTTGCTAAAACAGGTCAAATGACTTCATGGCTGCGCTATACCGAAAAAGGACCGCGCCCATCCGTGCACCTTTGCAAGTTGTTCTTTTCTGAGAAAAGCTTCTTTCTCAGGTGAAAGAAGCGGTTTGCGCCTGGTTAAATTCCACCAAAGATAACCACTGAATCGGATCAAACTACCCAGTAGGAATGGATGATTCGTCATTCTCCGGCAGCATTTTAAGAATTCGAAAACGGGATGAGAACCAAAAGAGGCATCCATCAATCCCTCTCGAAATTTTCCGCGCCATATTCCACCTGCGCTTGAAGTGGGGCGATAGTGAAGTATATGAAGATCAGGACGGGTTTGGATCTCCCACCCCTTCATTCTGGCATCAAGCTGGGCCAACCAGTCTGAACCGCCATATTTCAATGGAGCGTATCCCCCAATTTGTTCGAAACAGGTCCGTCGAAATACCGCACTGCCGGCCGTTGAATCTGCTGAATTGGCTTGCCGGTACTCCCATACTCCGCGAGGACGTTCATAGACCAAGCCACTGACTATGCCTAACCGAAAATTCTTCTGAAACTCCCCCAGGATAGACTCATAATAATCAGCTTGCTCCGGTGCCTGATCGGCATCCTGTACAGCCACAAAATCGAACTCCAATGGCTTCGCAAGTTCATAGGCGGCTCGGATTGCTTTATACTGGGAGCCGAAGTTCCGCCCTTCGCGGGATTCTGCAGAATAAAGTTGGATGAAAGGATATTCCGCAGCAAACCGTTCGACGATTGAAGCGGTTTGATCGCTTGAGCCATCGTCAATAATTATCCAAACCAAAGGGAGTACCGTTTGACGCACTACTAATTGGATTACTTCGGAGATACAGGTTTCTTCGTCTTTGGCTGCTGTAAGCAATACGTATTGGCTATTCATAATTGAACCCTAATGTCTAGTTGTAAATACTATGCCGTAATGATCCAATGCGACATCTTCCTGGTTTAGGGAGCTTTTTCAGACAGTACAAAAACCGTACTGATATATCTCTATTAGGTGCCCTGGACCTTTCTCTGATTCCACAGAACAAGCGTGAATTAAATACGAGTCACGATACTATCCCATCTGAAAGGATCCATTTTAAGCACGCCCAACTTCTTCTCACTTTATATTGCTCAATTTTCCCTTTACGATTAATTAAGAGCACAAATGAGTAAGCTGTTAGGCGAAAAAACATGTGTAGACACGAAATCAATAAATAACATGACACGGCCAGGCGCGAGTGATGTTTCTTCCAATACTGTAAATCGGCCTTCTGCCTTTCAATGTAAAACCGCACTGGCGCATTCGAAGAACTGGCACCGCCATAATGAATGGCTTTAGCCGATGGAACAAAATCTACCCGCCATCCTTTGTTCCAAAAGCGTTTACACCAATCCATGTCCTCGCCATAGATAAAGAATGATTCATCAAGTAAACCCACCTGCTCCATTGCATGCCTGCGAACCACCCAAAAACAGCCCGTTAAGATATCCACGCTGCGGATTGTATTTTGTGACCAATGACTTAACGAATAACCTGTAAACAACCTGATATTTTTGAAAAACGTATCCAGAGCAAATGCCCGGCAAAACATGTTCCAAACGCTCGGGAATCCCCGGCATGAACGCTGCAACTGTTTGTCGCCGCCAATAATCAAGGGACCCGCCATGCCAGCGTCCGGATGCTCCTCGCAGTAATTTACTAAACAGGTGATACAGTCAGATAAAACTTCGACATCTGAATTAATAAAGCACAGATAGTCTCCCGAGCTGACAGAAACGCCAATATTGTTGGCCTTGGCGAACCCCATGTTTTCAGAGTTACGAATTAAGTGGACGTTGGGATATTCAGATTCCACACAGTCTGCCGATCCATCTGATGAGGCATTGTCCACTACGATAATCTCCATGGAATATTGGCATACTCCAGACGAAAGCGATGCTAAACATTTTTTAAGATATTCTCGAGCATTCCAACTGACAATAATAACTGAAACGGTCAAGTCCTTCTGATTGCTATTCATTTCAATACTCTCAATTCCGAAATTTGAAATTTAACTCGGCTAATTGCAGATCCGATATACTTCCAGTAAAGGTTCTTCCGAAAACCTGCCGTTAGAGTTCAGTCCATCAAAATATCCAAATGGCTTGTCAACAAAAAATATAAGCAATTCTGAAATCGGAATAACAGCCAACTTTTTAAAAAAAATAATTGGCAATTACTGCCTTTTAATATTTGAATTTCGGAATTATTTTTTATATTGATAGATATGCCATTTTCATTAGCTTTTTATTAAGCGTCTCAATTACAAAAACTTTCTTGGCAGCAGGGCTTGCTTCCTGACGATGCCGCTGACCAATTAGGTAGTTTGGCAATGCGTAATACTCTGTTTTCGAGTCAAGTCACCGCTTGCCGCAGCCATCAATATTCGCGCGTGACTTTGGAGGCACACGTCCGGATGAAAACGCGCGGCGGATTCACTAATAAGCCGTTCGCGCGCATTGAAAAAGAAGGCTCGATTCTCAATCAGCGAACTCATTGCATCGACAAGTGCCTCCCGGTTGACCTGACTTACAAATCGCGCATCACGCATGGTTTCCCAGTTCACTCGAAGCGGGTCTCCGAGAGGATTGGGAATCAAATAGCCTCTCTCTTCGCCGTAACCGACCTGTTCGAAAGCTCCGCCCACATCGCTGAGAACCACAGGAATACCGGAATAGAGTGCCTCCATCGACGCTAGCGACCAGCCTTCAAAGAATGAATCGAGAACAAAGCCGTCGGCCGCCGCAAGCAGTTCGGCAGGGTCGGAAAAATGGTCGCGCAGGTGGATGCGGTCCCTGCAGGGGAGACGGTCACGTAATCGTTGCACTTGTGCGAAATAAGCGGCGTCATCAACGCGCCCGGCGATGACCAAGTGGGCCTCGGGGTAGCGCGCAGCCACGTCAGCAAACCCTGTGACCAATCCGTAGGCGTTTTTCTGAAGGCAATGCCGGCCCAACGAGACGAAGATAAACTCATCTCTTATGCCAAAGCGAGCACGCGCCGAGTTCCGGCTCCGGGGAATGCGACGTTCTTCATCGACACCATTCGGGATTGTAGCGATTCGATCCGGCGAAAAAGAAGGATTTCTATGCAGATACTGTCGACGGATCAAATCGCTGACTGCAACGATCCCCGCAAGCTGCCGCCCACGTTCATTCTCTGCCGCCGAATCCATATAAAATAGATTAAACGCTCCATGCAGGGTATCCACGTACGGGATCTTCAGCTGAGTAGCCGTCTCGAGCACCCAAGGCGGCGCACAATGTGCGCTTATCACGTCAGGTCGCCACGCTTCCAGCCACTTGGCACCATCAGCACCGGCCAGCTCAACCGCCTCGACCCCTTGTTCCAGCAGTAATCGGCCAAGCCGGCCCGTGGGCACAGCATCGGGTGTACCATTGATCGACGCATGCAGCACTGCGGTGCCGACGCCATGCCGGGGAAGCCCGCGCGCAAGAAAGACGACAACCTCGTCCATACCACCAACGTCGAGGGAATCGGTCACCAGCAGGCACCGAAGGCGGGGCGCCGCCTCGTTACCTTTAGCGAGCGGTCGAGAAACCCCATATGCTGTCTGCAGCGGCTTACCGGCCGCGAAATAGCCGATGTCGTCTTCCAACGGGAGGCTCGAGGCCTGATTGAACACCGCCTCCTGCCGGGCGAACAATGGGGTTGACCAATCTTCGATGCCTTGACTGACGATCTCGTCCTTTGTCAGCCTAGCCAGCAACGAACGCAGGAAGACTTTGACCTTCTTGGGTAGGCGAATATTGAACCGCTGTGCTGCAAGTCCAAGCGTTATTAGCCATCTCGAGAGCGAAATCATCATAATTATTGACCTTTGAAAAATTCCCTAACCGTATCCTCCGGATACCAGGAAAATACCGGCTTGACTCCATCGTAAACTAGGCCTTTGGTAGCCCTTAGTTCGTTCTTTTCTTTTAACTACTGGTAACTACTGGCGCTTCTCAATTATCCATTGGTTTATGTTTGTCGGAAAAAACGAGAGGAAATACTTTCCAAGAGAACGCAATGAACGATCGATGAAAAAAGCTTGCCTGTAGGATTCTCTTGCTTCGTCAACACTTCCCGTCATCAGCAAAAGATTTCCAATGGCGCGTCGATTCATACCCATAAGCCTGCTCACAGCCTCGCGTTCCAAACCTTTTAACGTCTCGATGCTTCGCAGTTTTTCATAAATTTTCTCATAGAGTTCTCTTGCCTGGATCGGATGCGTCTTCACTTGACTGGTGAGACATGCGATTGTTTCATTCCTTCGGTACATAACTACCAAGGCGTTCCTGATTACGCCAAAAGGTCCTTGCAGAGCCATTCGAGCCATAAGATCAAAGTCCTCATTAAGGCCGAGATTGGTATCGAATAATCCGGCTTTTTTTATGGCATCGCGATAAAAAATTGTTGATCCCACTTGCCACGGCCCATGCATTACAACAAAACGAAAAGGATCGGTAAGTAATAAATAATCCTGTCTTTTAAATTCTTTTATCACCCTATTCATTTCAAAGTAAGTACGTTTGTTCTCTTCCGACGCGGTTCTACAGCAGTAGCAGTCTGTGGTTTGCATGCATATATCAGGAAATCGACGTACCCACTCCACCTGTGTAGAAAGATACTGGGGCATCCATTTATCATCAGAATCCAGAAAAGCGAGCCAAGAACCGGTAGAGTTTTTTATCCCGGCATTTCTTGCAGCACTCACGCCCGAGTTCTCTTGATAAATATATTTAATTTTATCTTGATATTTTTCAAGAACTTCCTTGGTACTGTCGGTAGATCCGTCATCGACAACAATAATCTCATAGTCGGTAAATGTCTGACTAAAAACGCTGTCAATCGCTTCACATACAAAAGGCGCGCGATTATAAGTTGGAATGATAACGGAGATTAAAGGCAATCCAATAGCCATCGGTCTTCTCTTATTCGTAATCAATATTTACTTATTGATGGTTGATGATATTCATCGCTCTTTATTTTACTTTGTCGATTATTGTCGATAGTATGTAAAACGCTTTCCATAGCTGAATTAAGCGATTCAGTAGAGTATTTTGTCAGTACACATTCCCTTGCATTGTGAACCAAAGAATTGTATTTTTCCCTGCTAAGCAATTTTTGATAAGCAGTCAAAAAACCCGATTTATCCCTAAATTGCAAAATATCTTCGTCATCGTACAAATCCAGACCCTCAACTCCTTGAGGAGTAGAAAGAATGGGCCTATTCGCCAGGGCTGCTTCCAATATTTTGATCCGAGTACCGCCACCTTCCAATAGTGGTATTACAACCGCTTTGCATTGCTTGTAATATACTTTTACATCCGGCACATCCTGATATAACTCAACACCATCAGTACCATAACAGAGATTCGCAATTTCACTCGTAGGAGAGCGGCCCACAACCAAAAGTTTGGCATCCGGATATTGCGCTTTGTAATCGTTATAGACTGAGGTTATAAACCACATCAAGCCACGGATATTGGGTCGATAAAGCAATGTTCCAACAAACAGCAAAGTGTGGCCATTACAAGCTCCATCGCCGAAATCATAATCCTTAAACAAGTTATTATCATATGTGTTAGGAACAACAAATGTATTTTTTTTTATGTGCCTTTTACTCAATTCGCTTCTATCTCCTTCCGAACAAAAAAGTGAAGCGCCAAAGCGTAAACATTGTTTCTGGTAATAACTCAAAAGTATTTTGTTAAGATTGCGAGTGAATTTCTTAAACAGGCTATTTGTGGAGTAAAAAAACACTTCATAGAGTGAATGCGTTATTATGTCGTCAAAATCGACGATAATTTTACTTTTAAGATGCCCTGGCAGTTTAATAAGGCTTATCGTATTCTGAATATAACGCACAATAACATAATCGTATTCGCTGGATTCTAAAAGCGAAATTATCTTTTCGTGTGAAGCATCATCATACTCGCGTATAGGATAAGGCACTCCCTTGACTAACATAAAAAAACGGCTTATAAAACTTTTAGGATAATCCTTTTTTCGTAAAATATATTCTCTTGAAAAAATTTGTTTTTTTCCTTCCGCGTCAGCCAGTGCCGCAGTGTACGATACGTCCACTGTAGTGTAAGCTATATCCACGCTACCGTAACTTTGGAAGAAGCGAACCAGGTTCATGGTTCTCATGTTTGAACCTATGTTTTCAGGAATAGGATATAAATCGCAAATCAGTAAAGTCTTATTCATCTATTTATCCTACGAAATATTCTGCTCGATCTTGGCTTCGTGCATGTTGTTCGGTATGTTTTTGGAACTAATCAGGCTTTAATAATGAACGAAAAAATCGTCGAGCATAATTTCCAGGCCCCCCCAACGAAAGAAGTAATGTCTTTGCATACACTTGAGCCATAAGAGGGTCATTCCGTAAACCAGCCAAATACCATTTCCTCGCGGATAACGGATCTCCTTGCGAGTAAAATAAATCAGCCATTTCCGTAAAAACTCGCGCACGTATCCAGCTCCTTTCTTTTTCACAGTTTGTGATTAACTGAAGAGAATTTTCAAACTGGTCAATGGTAAGGGTGGACCGGCTTGATCGCTCTAACCATTGATAACTTTTTGACACGCAATGCCGGGCATAATAACTAGCGACAGTAAATAGGCAATCTCTAGATATCTTTCGTAAACCGAGCTCTACGGCTCTCTGTCTAACCATCCAAAGTACAGCAACCTCTGCAGCCCAGCAATTTTCAACTTTTTCCTGAGTAACAGTATTGGTCATACTGAGATCGTGTTCGCGGTAACATACCATTGGCTCTGCGAAATACCCTACGTCGTAATACAAGGCGAAGAGCAACCACATGTACCAATCCCCACCCCACACAAAGTCAATCGGTATCCCGGCCCACACCACATTTACAGGATAAAGACCAATCTTTTCATAACATTCACGGCGTGCCAGCACGGAGGGAGCCAAAACCATGTTGTAGCTAAGAAGTTTCTTTACAAAACTGTGACCATCAATAATTTCATTTCTGTCACTATATGTTGAATAATCCAAAATCTCTGTTTCCTGCTGGTTTCTTACGCCGATCCCAGAGCAGAATGTATATCCAATTTGCGGATTTTTATCCAGTAACTCGACATAGCGCTGCAATATATATGGCTGCCGTAGATAGTCGTCAGCGGAAATGAGCCAAATATATTTTCCCTGACTTAAGGTGATTCCTTTGTTGTAATTGCGAAGAGATCCAAGGTTTACGCTATTACGTATGTGTTTTATACGAGAGTCTTGGAAAGAGTTAGCTACTTCTTCAGTATTATCAGGAGAGCAGTCGTCCATTATCAGCACTTCAAAATCGCTAAATGATTGAGAAAGTATCGAGTTAATGCACTCGGGAAGCAAATGCGCAAGCCGGTAACAAGGAATAACAAAGCTGACAGTTGGATGTTCCACAAACTTAACTCCTAATTTAGATTTGTAACCTTATTATGAAATAATTTTTATAAATCTTTTACCGAGGCAAGGCGCCTGTCGGGCGTAAGGCCAATTTCACCGCTGGTGCAAAAACATAGGATTATGAATCATTCGGATCCGCTCACCGCGCTGGGCGGATATCGCTGTAGGCGGCAATGATGTCCCTGTTGTCGCCCGACATCGCAAGTAGCCGGAAAATCGGACAAAACTGGCTACCAGCATTACAAACCGGTTGCTCATAAATAATTTTTTACGTAAATGTCATTTGCAAAAACTATTGCTCAAAAATTTAAAATCCAGATTAAAAATTAATATTACAAGTCTTTATTTCGCTGTTAAATTTTGGGAAAAAGTTATTTGTGTTAATAAACTGTAGCTTGGCTTTGTGCTTTAAGGCATAGAATAGAACAATAATTAAAGATTTGCATTAAGCATTATTAGTATCACTTTGAATAGTTTTTTGATATCTTTTATATACATTGCCGATAAAGATATATCATTTAATTAAACCCACGCTGCCATAACCTGACAATATTTCTATTGTTGCCTTATTTCACGATAATCCTTATGTCTGAGACAGCGATTGACTTTGATTGTTAAGGCGATAGTAGGCTCGGCATCGCTTAGAAGATCGGCGATGATATCGGCATCAGGTTAATGGCGAAGTTATCCAGCATACGGTGCCGACGATGCTAGGCCTGTGCAAATAAAGGAGGCGCTCGCGCTGGGTTTTGTTATCCCGCGCACAGGTTGAAATAAAAAACTTTTTACCCTAGCTTAAATAGATAACACGGATGCAATCCTAAACCGTCACTATAGGCTCGGAGTAATTCAGGCACCGAATATTCCCATGCCAACACATTGGCAACTCTATTGTGTCCAATTTCACCCATTCTTTTGCATTCGTCGGGGTTGTCCAACAACCAACTGACTTTCTCTGCAAACTCCATCTCGTCATTCGGTCTAACATAAAGTGCGGCATCCTGTGCGGAAAAACGTGTTTCGACCAAATCGAATGCAACCGTTGGCTTGCTTAACGCCATATATTCCATGAGCTTATTCATCGTGGATTTGTCATTCAGGGGGCTCAATGGATCCGGCTGCACACACACATTGACAGCCGAAAGATATTTACGGGATTCAAGTTCGGAAAGACGGCCGGTAAATAAAACATAGTCATCAATTTCTAGCTTTTTAGCTAAGGCCTTTACGTCAGATAAGGCATCCCCATTCCCGATAATGACCGCCATAAAATCGCGTCGGCCTAGGGTAAATACCATCTCGCGTATAGCCCGCATCCAATAATCGACTCCATCCTGCGGTCCTATGGTTCCAATGTATCCAATTAGATAATGTGCTCGGCGAGCTACATTAGAATCGGGCTCAATCGGCTGATAAGAAAGCGGCGGCCCATTCCGAACAATGAATACCTTATCCGGACTTTTGCCTCCCCGCGCTATAGCTAATAGTTTGTAGGATTCATTCGTAACGATAACCACGTCAGCTGCAGCATATGAGCACCTTTCTATAAAATATAAAATATGATAGATAAGATTCTTTCGGGGATGCTCAAAACGGGAGAGATAAATCTCTGGTGAAAGATCATGCTGATCAAATACGAACCGCTTCCCGAACAATTTAAATATGAGACCAATTGCACAAAGCGTATCGGGTGGATTTGCCGCATGAATTACGTCAACGCCTTTACTTAACACGATCCATGAGGTTAACAGCAACATGGCCAAAGTAGAATAACCAAATTCAAAAGCATAGCCGAGTAAACCTGCACCGCCAGGCGGAGCCGGAAAACGATAAACACGAATTCCATCGACCTCCTCTATCCATGGTTGTGATGCGCCGCGGGGCGCAATAACGCTTACCTCATACCCAGCATCGCGCAGAGCCAATGCCTCGCGGCGTACTCGGAAATCAAAAGGGTAGGTATTATTTTCGACGAGCAGTAATACTCTAATTAAAGACTGCATATTCTCCCTCTCCAGTTAAACATCCGTTTATGTGCAATAACTCATTCTCATCAATTACTGTTGCCAATAGAATTGACCAATGAAAAACTTTTTACATCATCATATCGATGAGTTATTTTAAAATATTCATTACTATAATTCGCTTATTACAATGATTCCTTTATTACCGTGATAAATGCATAACCTTTTCGAGTTCTCTTACCCTTAAAATTCCTACCGGGGCAGGCGCTGAGTATGTAGCCCTAAAATTTAAACAGTTTCAGACGCATACCCGTATTGATATATCGGCAGCGGCTGTCTTGATTTATTAAGAACCAAACCTAACAGATTTGTTTCTTCCAGAGTATACATGGAATGATGAAGCTCATCGGTCGTAGTTTTACCGTCCTCCACCACCAGCAGGGCCGCATCGACATGAGACAATAACAACAATGCATCATCCGCCGCAAAAAGCGGGGGGAAATCAAAAATAATGATCCCGGATGCGTAGCGCGACTTAATCTCTTTGATCAAATTCAACATTCTTCGGGATGAGATCAGCTCCGAAGACTGCTTGTCGGAATTTCTTCCGGGCAGAACCACCAGACGCTCGATACCGGGGTTGATGCATGCATCATATAAAGACAAATCACTTGTCAGACAATCGATAAGCCCGAAATCGAACTGAAGCCCGAGGTCTTTGCCTATACTGGGGCATTTAAGATCCGCATCGACGAGCAGCACGTTCCGATCTTCTTCCATCGCTATCGCAATCGCGAGATTAACCGCTATGAATGTCTTTCCCGCACCCGGCGTTGCGCTGGTGACGGCAAAGCAGTTCCAGCTGTTTTGTTGAAGCTGCCTTAGAACATTCGTCCGGAGCACTCGGAATATGTTCGCCCGCGGGTCGTCGTCAGCTCTCATAATCACCCGGTTATTTTCCAGCACCTCCGGATCAATGATGCCCGTTTGAATTTTAGGGTATCTGATTGATACGGCTGGCTGTCTATCAGCGCTTTTAATCATTGACGGCTCTCCAGAGAAGGGGGCAAAATCAAACCGATTGCCCTGTTCACTTTTTAACGGTTTCGGTTCAGATTTACCTCGCCCCGAGAAAGGAAAGGCTCATGACCACGATAGCCAGCATGACGAGCGCAAGGGCAGACCGGAGCATGGCTTTTCTCATCTGCCCCTGCTTGACGAGCTGTGCTTGCAGCTCGTAAGGGGACTCGATGTAAGGAATGACAACCAGAGGCATAAGTCCTGTGGCATCGCGGACCGCACGGTATCCCCGAATCCCGGGCTCCAGGAAGTCGAGAAGAAAAGCAACGCCAAGCCCTGCCACAAGCCCCATGAAAAAACCTCCAATAGCGACCTTTCTTCTGATCGCTTTTTCCGGATGTCTAGGAATAACAGGCTGTTCGATCAGGGTAAGAGTTTGCCCCTGCTGCTGTTCTTCCAATGTTTGAGCCAGTTTGGCATCCAGCCGTTTCTCTTTCAGCTGATTGTATTTCTTAATAATATTGTCCCGTGTTCTTATCATATCGGTATAGGCCATTTCGACTTGCGGAGCCTGGATAAGGACGTTGTGTAAATTTTCGATCTTTGCTTTCAGATAGTCCTGCTTCTGCGTCAGCGACTCGAGTTCCGACAGGCTGCTTTTATATTGCGCCTCCACCCCGAAATAAAGCGGGTTTGTGTTATGCATGGCTTGCAATTCCTGATTCTTTTGTGAATGTGTCGACACAATTTTCAATTGGCGTTCCAACTTATCGATTTGTTTTTTTCGCCTCGCGATATCCGGGTGATTACCGGCATAGGTTTCTTTCAGCAATTCGAGTTCGCTTCTGGCTTGAGCCAATTGGTTCTGAATATCTTGAGCCGACAGTTGTCCTTCAAAAGTAGGATCCAATGCCTTTATTTCACGTTTCAGGCGAATCAAGGACGGATGCGAAGGAGAGTAAACACCGGAAAATCGAAAATATTTTGCCCGTAACATTCTCACGGCTTCGCCTTTACTTTTTGGCGTTGCTCTCTCATCGAAATCCGAAGGCAGTTCTTCTTGCACTCTTGCCAGCTCCGCCGTTAAAAAGGCAATTCTTTCCTTAGTAGCGCGAATTTGGCTCTCGGAGTCTCTGAGTTCGCTCTCCGCCCGGTCTATCGCGGCTTGGTTGCCTTCCACTTGCTCCGGCAAGCTGAAAGGGTGTTGCTCCTTGAATTGTGCAATTTTGGCGTCAATTTCCTGAAGCTCTCGATTAAGCTTGTCCGTTTCCTCGGTGAGGAACTCCGTGGCCTTGGTCGCGCGCTGCGTCCGGGCCTTATCATTTTGTTCAATAAACAGAGAGGCAAGCTGACTTGCAATCTCTTTCGCGGATACCGGATCGCTATCGCTAAACGAAATATCGAAGGCAATCTCGGCCATTTGCGAATGGGCCTTCGGCGCAATGGAAGAAGTCCTTAACTCGACATCCGTACTTCCCCGGAACACTTCAGCCAATTCGTGTTTTGTAAAGCCGTCCTTGATATCGTGATACAGATCGCTTGACTCAATGATCGCGAGAATATTGTCGGTCGACAGGACTCTTTGATAAATCGACTGGATTTGTTCCTCTCCGTATTGAGAGACCGAAGTATCGACAAACTTTGCCGGAACAGGGGCTTCGATCAGCAAAGTTGCCGTCGAACGGTAAATTTTAGGCAAGTTGTACGCAACGATAACGGCGATTAAGGTCACCAGTGCCCAGGTCACGCCAATGCAATACTTCCGCCGTTTAACGAGGTCGAGGTAATCGGCCAGGGTTTTAGTGTGGGGTTCCATAATATTTAAATGCAGTCTTATTCGTTCAATGTGACGACGCGCAGTGCGTCCTGAAGCGACTGGGCGATCCGATCCTGCTGTTTGAGGGTCATCTCCGGAAACAGCGGCAGAATGACGGTCCGATCCTGTGCCTCCTCGCTGTGGCGCAGGCAGCGGCAAACTTCCTCCGTACAAAACCGGCTCCGGATTCTGCCGGCGCAGGACCATGTATCGGACGAGTAGGCAGGTTCCCGGTGCGCGCACATGATGCCCCGGCGAGTCGCGATGCCATCGTCCAACATCGCTTGCATGACCTGGCGCTGATCCGCATCTTCGGGCAGGCGGATACTGAAGCTTTGCCAGGTACTGCGCGCCCACTCCGGCTCCATCGGCATGCCGAGTCCCGGCAGATCCGCGAGTAGGGTTCGGTAGCGCGCCGCCAGCTCTCGGCGTCTCCGGACGATGTCCGGGAGGCGCTTGAGCTGCTCCCTGCCCACCGCGGCCTGAATGTCGGTCATCCGGAAATTGAAGCCGACGATCGGGTAGGATTCGAAGATCACCCGGCTCGCGCCGTGGCGCACCGTATCGGGAACGCTCATGCCGTGCTGCCTGAGCAGCCTGAATTTGGCGTCCCATTCCGGATTGGCGGTAGTGATCATCCCTCCGTCGCCGGTACTGATGACTTTGCGCGGATGGAACGAAAAGCAGGCGATATCGCCCTGCGGCCTGCCGATTTTTTCCCACTGGCCCTGCCAGCGTATTTCGCTGCCGATCGCGCAGGCGGCGTCCTCCACAACGGCCAGCCCATAGCGGCGGGCGATTTCGCAGACGGCTGCCAAATCGCAGGGCATCCCGATCTGGTGTACGCATAAAATCGCGCGGGTACGCTCGGTCACGGCGCTCTCGATCAGCCCGGGGTCGATATTGAAGGTCGCGGGATCGATATCGACGAATACCGGCCTGGCGCCGCAATAGCGGATCGAGTTGGCGGTCGCGATATAGGAATGGCTGACCGTGATCACTTCGTCGCCGGGCTGTACGCCGACCGCCAGCAGCGCCAGATAAAGGGCCGTGGTGCAACTGGACACCGCGCAGGCATAAGGCGCGCCTACATACTCCGCAAACTCCTTTTCGAACGCCGCCACTTCCGGGCCCTGGCTGGTCCAGCCGCTCGCGATCACCCGCCGCGCCGCCTCCGCCTCGTTTTCGCCCAACATCGGTTTGGTAATGGGAATCATGCTTCAGCCTCCACTTGTTTGTTCATACGCCACCACTCGACCAGCTGCGCGAGACCTTCTTCCAGGCCGACCTGGGCTTTGAAACCCAGCAGTCTTTCGGCTTTGGAAGTATCGGCCAGCCGCCGCGAAACCGGATTCACCGTTCGCTCCGGACCGTATTCCGGCTGCAGTTCGGAGCCCATCACCTTCAGCAGCGCCGCGGCCAGCTCGTTCAGGCTGGTTTCGCGGCCGCTGGCGACGTTGAACACCTCGTCGCTCAGATCCGATTGCAGGGCCAGAATATTGGAGCGCGCGACGTCTTCGATATAGACGAAATCCATCGTCTGCGCGCCGCTGCCGAGGATCAGCGGCGGCCGGCCGTCCGTGATCCGCTCCATCCACCGGATCAGCACCTCGGTATATTTCCCGTGCATATCCATACGCGGGCCGTAGACGTTGAAATAGCGCAGCATCACGTAGGGCATTCCGTACATGTCGTTGAACGAACGCAACAGCCCTTCCAGCATCATCTTGCTGGCGCCGTACCAGGTGCGGTTGTTGTATGAATGATGGTCTTCGCGCGTGGGAAAGTTCTCGGCCAGGCCATAGACCGATGCCGAAGAAGCCGCAATGACTTTCTTGACGCCGGCGGATTGCGCGGCCTCCGCCACGTTGAAGCTGCCGTTGCACATGACTTCCATCGCCTCGCGCGGCTGGCCCGCGCAGGCGGTGATGCGCAAAGCCGCCAGATGAATCACCGCATCCATCCCCTGCATGGCTTTATGGACGGCCTCCCTGTTCCGGATGTCCTCTTGGATCAGCTGCACGCGGGGGTCTTTTAATGCGTTTTCGACATTGCTCGGCGTGCCGCGGCTTAAATTATCGAAAATGACGATCCGTGCCGGCGAGCAGTCCCGCAGCAACAAATCCACGGTCGTTGAGCCGATCAATCCGCAGCCGCCCGTAACCAATATGTTTGCATTTTTGATTTTCATGAATGGGGTTACCTTAGTCTTCAGCGTTGTAGTAAGTTCAGTTTGAAGCGTTCCGAGCCGGAGCGCGCGGATTGGCCGGCCGTTCAGGCCATGACTTTTTTCTTATTTCCCTGGCTGGATTCCCTGCCACCGTGGTATGGGCCTCGACGCTGTCGATCACGTTGCTGCCGAGCCCCACCAAAGCCCCGTTCCGGATACGTATGCCGTTCATCAGGCTGGTGCCGCTGCCGATATAGCAGTTTTCCTCGACGACGGTCTGGCCTGCGATCGTCACGTTGGAACCGATCAGGCTCCAGTCGCCTATCGCAACGTCATGATGGATTACCGTGTTCGGCAGAATACAGGTATGGGACCCGATCGCGGCGTTGCTGGTCACCACCACGCCCGCCATGATCAATACATTGGCGCCGAGCGAGGCGAGGGGAGACACCCGGGCAGCGGGATGGATCACGGTAGCGAAGCGTTCATCGGCCAGCCCCAGTCCCCGGATGATGTCCTTGCGGGCGCGATAGGAACGGGGGCTGCCGGGTACGGCCAACACCTGGGCGTCGGAGAATCGATCAAACGCCTCCCGGCCGAATACCGGATACCCGTTCGGATCGATCCCCCGCTTATTGGGCGTATCGTCGACAAAACCGATCAACAGAAATGCATCGCCGATGCAATCCAATGCCTCAAGACTGTTGCCGTTATAAGGAAAAATCAAAAGCGGCTTCGCTTCTTTCATGGCATCGTCTCCTTGGGATCACGCGTCTTCGATAGCCGGCTGCTTTACGAGTAAAGCGACCGCCTCGCTGACTTCTTCGCACTGCGCCCGGGTGAGCTCGGGAAACATCGGCAGAGAAAGCACTTCGTCGGCCGCCTGCTCAGAATGAGGAAAATCGCCCGGCGCATAGCCCAGATCGGCATAGGCGGGCAAGAGATGCACCGGAATCGGATAATGAATGCCGGTCTGAATTCCCTTGGCTTGAAGCGCCTGTTGCCATTCGCTTCGTTGTTGGGTACGAATCGCATAGATATGGTAAACATGCCGCGCATAAGCCATCGCTTCCGGAGTCGCTACGCCGCTGCCGGCGAGCAGTTCATCGTAATGCGCGGCAGCCGCTCGACGGGCTTCGGTCCATGCTTCCAGATGCCGCAGCTTGACCCGGAGGACGGCCCCCTGAATACCTTCAAGACGATAGTTGTAACCTTTCAGCACATGCTGGTATTTCTGCTCCGCGCCCCAGTCGCGCAACATCCGGATCGTGCGCGTATAGTCGGGATTGTGGGTCACCACCATGCCGCCTTCACCGTAGGCGCCCAGATTCTTGCCCGGATAAAAACTGAAACACCCCATATCGCCCAGGCTGCCTACACGTCGGCCCTTGTACTCGGCCCCGTGCGCCTGCGCTGCGTCTTCGATCACCACCAGGCCGCGGCGCTTGGCGATTTCCAGAATCGGATCCATGTCCGCCGGCTGACCGTAAAGATGCACGGGGATAATCGCTTTGGTTCTCTCGGTGATCGCAGCTTCGATCGCTTTCACGTCGATCGTGAAAGTGCGGGGATCAATATCGACGAACACGGGCCGGGCGCCGGTATAGTGAATTGCTGCAACCGTCGCCACAAAGGTAAACGGCACGGTAATCACCTCATCTTTCGGGCCGATTCCGGCAGCGAGCAGGGCAAGGTGCAACGCGCTGGTGCCGGTGTTTACGCCGAGGCCATATGGGGTCTGGCAGTAAGCGGCAAACTCCTCCTCGAACGCGGCCACCTCCTTTCCCAACGTAAACTGGCTGGTTTCCAGTATGCCCTGGATGGCGGCGTTTACCTCTTCCTTAATACCCAGATATTGAGCTTTCAAATCAACGAAAGGAATCATGCGACTCTCCTGCCTTGAAACATGAATTTGCCGTTGACTTCAACGGAACGCCCGCGCTCGTTCATCGAACGGGTGGCAGCCTCGATCAACTCGACCACACGCAACCCTAAATAGCCATCGGTTAACGGCATCTTGCCGTTTTCGATACAGTCGACGAAGTGTTCGCCTTCGACACGCAAAGCCTCCGTAGAGTCCAACCGCGGCGCCCACATATCGCCGGTTCGGTAGCCGACCCGCATTTCGTAGATCTGCTGCGGATCGTCGGTCAAACTGACCCCTTTGTCGTAAACCTTGATCTTTTCGCTCGACTCCAGGTCGTCGTAGGTGATCATCTTCTTGCTGCCGCCGACGAGGATCTGCCGCATCTTTACCGGCGCCAGCCAGTTCACGTTCACATGCGCAATGATGCCGGAGTCGTAAAATAAAGTTAGATAAGACAGATTTTCCGGTGTGCCGGGAAAATGATTGGTGCCGACAGCGGACACAGCGACCGGTTGTTCGCCCAGCAAATAATCCAGAATCGAGAAATCGTGCACGGCCAGGTCCGATATGACGCTGACGTCGCGTTGGAATAAGCCGAGATTGACGCGTGTCGAGTCGTAGTAAAACACGTCCCCGAAGTCATCACCTTTGATCAATTCCGCCATCTTGCGTACCGCACCGGTATAGATGAACGTATGATCGACGATCAACACAAGGTCCCGCTTCTCGGCTTCGTCAACCAGTTTGCGCGCCTGCAAGGAGGTTTCGGTTACAGGCTTTTCGATCCATAAATGCTTGCCCGCCTTCAAAACGGCCATCCCCAGCTCGAAATGCGTGCTGACCGGCGTCGCCACCGCGATAGCATCGATGGCAGGATCCTCAAGCAGATCCTGAAAGCGCGTCGTGGTCTGCACACCCGGATAGCGCTTACGGACAAGATCGAGTTTTTTCTGATCGATATCCGCCACACTGGCCAACATCAGGCCCGGAGTTTCCGAAAAGTTCCTTACCAGATTGGGCCCCCAATAACCGTATCCGATAACGCCTATTCTTATCATGATCGTACTCCCTTCTGTAAATGGAAAAACTCCATTGTTATAAAAATTGCTGGATACCCGCCAACTTTGAACTGCACCGGCAAGTCTTTCAGGGTGAAAACGACTCCTGCTTCCTGCGGTATCAAATCCGGCCGGGCTATCGAGTGAATCTTCCATACCGGTACCTAGGCAAAACTTGCCAATTTTTTGTAGCGGGGGTCGCGCGT
>NZ_JAERVK010000013.1:0-15018 GCF_016745425.1 Candidatus Methylomicrobium oryzae
AACGGTATTTCTTTACCTGCCTTTTGTGGATCGGGGTAAAGTGATAGGTGGTGAGATGTACGCACTTACGAAATGCCGGGCAAACCGTAGCCGATTGGTAAAACCCTGCCGGGGCTATTAAAATATCCCTTTTATATGTTCGGTCTGACTACCTCCATGCAGTTTTTTAAAATCCGGGAAAACGCTCCGGGCGAGAGCCGTAACGAATCGGCGCGTCTATCCCAGGATGGCGGTTCGGTAAACGGCGACTCTCTGCATCGGCAATTGATCTTTATATTTCTGGGGGTGCTGTTGGTGCATGGGGTGCTGATTGCTTACCTGCAGCGCACGCCGGTGACGGAAACGCCGGCCGAGCCGTTGGTGATGGCGGTGGAATTGCTGACCGCCCCGGCGCCGCAAGCGGCTAAACCGGCCCCGCTTGCGCCGCCGGTCGAGCAGCCCAAACCCCAGCCCAAACCGGTCAAGCCTAAGAAAGCACCGGTGCCGCCAAAGAAGCCGCAGGTAGTACGCAAACCGGTCACGGCGCCACCGGAGCCCAAAGCGGTGCCGGCAGCGAAAGCGGAAACTGCGGTGTCCGTGCCGACTCCTGCCCCGACCGCGATGGCGACGCGGCCTCAGCCCCCGGTTCCGGCTGCGCCTCCGGCACAACCGAAGGCGGAACCTTTTACCGAAGCGAACTACCGGGCCAATTACAAATCCAATCCCAAGCCCGAGTATCCGCGCCTGGCCAAAAGCCGCGGCTGGCAGGGCAGGGTGCTGCTGCGCGTTCAAGTCACCGCCGAAGGCCGGAGTGCCGCCGTTTCGGTACAGCAGAGCAGCGGCCATGAATTGCTCGATGAGGCGGCGGTCGAGGCGGTCCGGAACTGGACCTTCATTCCGGCCAAACGCGGCGATACGCCGGTCGCCAGCGCGGTCACCGTGCCGATCCAATTCAAACTGAACGAATAACCTTCTGGAGAAGTTGATGCCACTGCAAATCCCGCCGTCGCTGATTATCGACGGTACTCTCTACGCGTTACTGCTGTTTTCGGTGATCACCTGGACGATCATTGTATTCAAGACCTGGCAGTTCAGCCGGAACAGCCGCGATAACCGGCGCTACCTGGATGCCTTTTGGGAGGCGCCAAATCTGGAGGCTGCCGAAAGCCTGCCGGCCCAACTCATCCGGGGCCCCAAGGCGAACATCGCCCAACGGGGCTTCGTGTGGCTGGCCGACCTGAAAGAGACCGGCGGAGCGGCATTGAAATACCGCGGCGAACCGGAGGCCCTGCTCGAGCAAGCTTTGCGCATCCAGACCCAGTATGAACTGCGGACGATGGAAAGCGGTCTGACGCTGCTTGCCAGCATCGGCAGCACCGCGCCATTCGTGGGTCTGTTCGGGACCGTGCTCGGGATCATGAATGCGTTGCAGGACATCAGCAAGAGCGGCTCGGCGAGCCTCGACGTGGTGGCCGGACCGATCGGCGACGCGCTGATTGCGACCGCGATCGGGATTGCGGTCGCGGTGCCGGCGGTGTTGGCCTACAACTATTTTGTGAAGCGCGCGAAGCAGCAGCGGGTCGGTCTGGAAAACTTCGCCGACGGCTTTCTGCATATTGCATTCAATTCGGACGCGCACGCGAGGCAATGACATGGCTTTTAAAGCGCAATCGGACGACCAGGAAGCGGTCAGCGAAATCAATGTGACGCCGCTGGTCGACGTGATGCTGGTGCTGGTGATTATCTTGTTGGTCACCGCCCCGCTGTTGACCCAATCGGTGAAGGTGAATTTGCCGAAAACCGCGCAGACGACCGCGGACGTGAAGGATCAGCCGTTGCAGCTCGGCATCGACGCGCACGGGGCGCTGACCCTGAATAAAAAACCGCTCCCGGATACGGCAGCGCTCGAAGCGGCGTTGAAAGAAGAACTGGCCCGCGATCCGGAAATCGCTGTCCACCTTTATGCGGACCAGGCCGTCAATTACGGCAAAGTCGCTGAAGCGATGGCCGCGGTGCAACATGCAGGGATTGCGAAAATGGGCTTCGTGACGGTCGAACGGTAATTGCGGTCGATTCGCCATTCCAGCTTTTGGTGAGAGGCTCCGTTCCGGTAGGGATAGAATATCAACCCGACAGATTATGATGTTATGGTCATGAACAAATTGAATCACATTCTTTTGAGCGCGCTGTTGTCGATTTCCGGCGCAAGCATTGCGGGCGATCAAGTTCCGATCCGTATCGGCGTCCAAGCCGCCGGTACGTCAGGCTGGGAGTTATCGGTGTTGGAACATGATCCGCAAAAAGCTGCGCGCGGGTTTACGGTAGAGACGCAGCCGCTCGCGAACGCCGAGGCCGGCAAGATCGCTCTGCAGTCCGGTGCGGTCGACATGATCGTTTCGGACTGGATTTGGGTGTCCAGAATGCGCGCGTCGGGGGCCGGTTTGACTTTCTACCCGTATTCGACCACCTCCGGCGCACTGATTGTCCCCGGAAACAGTCCGATCAAGTCGATCGCCGACCTGCGAGGCAAACGCCTCGGCATCGCGGGCGGCGAACTCGATAAAAACTGGCTGCTGTTGAAGGCGCTGGCGAAAAAAGAAGGGATCGACCTGGAGGCGAGCGTCGAAAAAGTCTTCGGCGCACCGCCTTTGATCGACGAGCAACTGAAACTCGGGCGTATCGATGCGGCGCTGAATTACTGGCATTTTGCAGCGCGGCTGGAAGTCCAGGGTTACCGGCAAATCATCGACGGCAAAGGCATTCTGCAAGGGCTCGGGGTCACCGACCCGGTGGCGAATATCGGTTATGTGTTCAAACAAGGATGGGCCAACGCTCATAAGCAGGCCGTGAACGATTTTCTGCGCGCGGCGGAAGACGCTAAAAAACAGTTGTGCTCGGAAGATCGGGCCTGGCGGAATGTGATCCCCATGCTGAAAGCGAATGACCAGGCTACCCAGGACAAACTCAGGCAGCGCTATTGCAGCGGCATCGTGCAGGCGGGCGGAAAAGCCGGGCAACAGGCGGCGGAACGGATTTATCGGCTGCTGCGCGAGTTGAGCGGCAACCGGTTGACCGGCGAGGCCGCCGCGCTGCAGCCGGGTACGTTTTGGACTCTCGACTGATCCCGCGCATTTTGAGCAGATTGCAGAAATTTTTTCCGGCCTTATCGCTGGCGGCTTTTCTCGCGGTATGGCAGGTTCTCGCGCTCGCGCTGGACAGTACGCTGCTGCCTTCGCCGCTAACGGTGCTCGGCGTCTTTTGGCTGGAACTGATCTCCGGGCAGCTGACTTATCATTTGGGCGCTACTTTGATTCGCCTGATCGTCAGCTTCACGATTGCGATGCTGCTCGGTTCAGCGATCGGGCTTGCGCTCGGACGCAATAAAAAGCTCGACGCCTTCTTCGACAACTGGCTGGTGATCTTCCTGAACATTCCGGCGCTGGTGATGATCATCCTGTGTTACGTCTGGTTCGGACTGAACGAAGCCTCGGCGATACTGGCGGTCTTGATCAACAAGCTGCCGAATGTGGTCGTGACGGTCCGCGAAGGCGCCCGCGCGCTCGACCAGGACTTATTGGATATGGCGCGCTGCTACCGCCTGAGCCGGCTCGACACGCTCAGGCATGTGATCTGGCCGCAGCTGCATCCGTTCCTGATGAGCGCGACCCGCTCCGGTCTGGCCCTGATCTGGAAAATCATATTGATCGTCGAGCTGCTGGGCCGCAACAACGGCGTCGGCTTTCAACTGCATCTGTATTTTCAGTTGTTCGATGTGGCGAGCATTCTGGCTTACTCGATCGCGTTCGTGATCGTGATTCAAGGGATCGAGCACACGATTCTGAAGCCGCTGGATAAAAAATCGCAAAGGTGGCGCCGGTGACCGATATTCAGATCGACATCCGGGAGAAAGTTTTTCCTGCGGTAGGGCAGGCGGCGCCGCATGCGGCGATCCAAGATTTCCGTCTGACGTTGCGTTCGGGCGAGTTCGTTTGCCTGGTCGGCCCGTCCGGCTGCGGCAAGACGACGCTGCTGAACATCGTCGCCGGCCTCGATCGGGATTACCAGGGCGAGATCCGGATCGGCCGCCAGCAGGCGCTGCCGAAGATCGGCTATATCTTTCAGAATCCGCGCCTGTTGCCCTGGCGTACGGTCAGGCAGAATATCGAGCTGGTCCTGCAGGACCCATCCGCCGGCAATACGGTCGATTTTCTGCTCGAAGCGATGCAGTTGACCCGCTTCCAACACGTCTATCCGGAACGCCTGTCGCTGGGAATGAGCCGGCGGGTCGCGATCATCCGCGCGTTCGCGATCGATCCCGAGCTGCTCTTGATGGACGAACCGTTCGTGTCGCTCGATCCGCCGACTGCGCGGCAGGTCCGGGAATTGCTGCTGGATCTTTGGCGGAAGCGCCCGCATACCGTGTTGTTTGTTACGCACGACCTGCGCGAAGCGATTGCATTGGCCGACCGGCTGATTTTCCTGTCGCCTTCGCCGATGTCGGTGATAGGGGATATTCGGGTGCCGATCGAGCGGCATCTGAGGCAGGATGAAAACGAAATCGAAGCGTTCCGGCGCCGGCTTCTGGATGGCGCGCCCCATATAAAACAACTTCTGTAGCGATTCGGCGCCGGCTTCCGGTCGCGCCAAATCGGGGTTGCCAATTGCTGCGATTTGCCCGATACTAGCGGTTATCAGGCTTAGAAACCAACAGGGCTAGCCCTATTCATCATCGGAGACACATCATCATGAAAAAAACAGTAATTCTGGGACTTCTGGCCGCGGGGTTTACGTTCGGCTCATTTAGCGCGTCAGCCGCCAGCGACGACCAATACCCGGCCGCCAACTTCCAGCCGAAGGTCGTCTTTATCGATAAGGACGCAGCCGCTGCAGCATCGAGCGGCAGTGCTTCCGAATCGGTCAAATGCCCCGGACAGGCGCAAGCTGCTGCCAAGCAAACCGAATTCGATCCGAAATATCCGGCGGCCAGCTTCGAGCCAAAAGTGGTTTATCCTAACTGATCCATCTTCGCGAACCGGGGCGGTTTGATAAAAACGTAATTCGACGTTCCCGGCTTACAGGTGACGGGTTGCGGCTGATGGAGCCGTAACCCTTCTTACAATCCTTCCATCTCAACCCGGTTTGGGCCGGTGTACAATTAATCCGAATCAGGCCTGGCTCGTCTTCAGTTCGTGCAACTGCATGTTGATGATCTTCAGCGTCGCCATCACGCCGGCGAATACCTGGTTCGCATGCACGCCGCGCGTCTTGCGCAGTTCAGTGCCGCAATCCCAGGTGATCACGCATTCGGTCAGCGCATCGGTATGGCCTCCTTTGGGAATCCTGACTTCGTAGTCGGCCAATGCGGGTAGGGTGTAGTCGTGCAGTTTCAATACTTTGTCTATCGCGTCGATGAACGCATCGAAGCCGCCGTTTCCTGATCCGGAAGTCTGATGTTTCTCGCCGTTGACTTCGACCCGAAGGCTTGCGGTCGATTCGAGATGGAGGCCGCTCGTAATCGAACAGTTGAGCAGGCGGATATGCTCGTAGCTCTTGCTTTCGAGCACGTCGGCGATGATGAACGGCAGGTCGTCGGTTGTAATCGTCTGCTTCGAGTCGCCAAGCTGCACGATACGGGCCAGCACTTTTTTCTGATTCTCCTCGGACAGGTCGACTTCCAGGAGTTCCAGGTTCTTTTTCAGCGATGCCTTGCCGCTCATCTTACCTAGTGCATAACTGCGCGTGCGCGAGAAGCGTTCGGGACTCAGTCGCGTCTTGTACAGTCCGCCCTTATGGTCGCCGTCGGCATGGATGCCGGCGGTCTGCGTGAACACGTCGGAGCCGATGATCGGTGCATTCGCGGCAATGCGCTTGCCGGAAAAATTCTCGACCATCTGGCTGATCCGGACGATATGGGTTTCGTCGATCGACAGTTCCATTGCCATCTTGTCGCGCAGCACGACCGCGACTTCCGCGAGCGAGGCATTGCCGGCCCGTTCGCCGAGACAGTTGACCGTGCAATGGACCGAACTGACGCCGGCGCGCACTGCGGCCATTACGTTTGCGGTGGCGAGGCCGTAATCGTTGTGCGGATGAAAATCGAATTGCAGCGCCGGGTAGCGGCGGCACATGTCGCCGATGCTCGCGAACACTTCGTCCGGCGACATGACGCCGAGCGTGTCGGGCAGCATGAAGTGGCTGATGCCCGCATCTTTCAGATTGTCCATTAGGCCGAATACATACTCCGGGCTGTTCTGGTAGCCGTTCGACCAGTCTTCCAGATACACGTTGACCGTCAGCCCTTTTTGCTGCGCGTAATCGATCGTTTGCTGAATATCCTGGGTATGCTGTTCGAGCGTTTTGCCGAGCTGCTCGCGGCAGTGCTTTTCGCTGCCTTTGGTCAACAGGTTGATCACGCTGCCGCCGGTTTCCAGAATCCAGTCCACGCTGCGCGTATGGTCGACGAAGCCCAATACCTCGACGCGGCCGCCAAAGCCTTCCTGGCTGGCCCATTCGTTGATGCTGGCCACCGCCTCTTTCTCGCCCTGCGAAACCCGGGCCGAAGCTACTTCGATCCGGTCCACGCGCAGCCATTGCAGGAGCGCCTTCGCGATATTGACTTTTTCCGCAGGCGTGAACGAAACGCCCTGCGTTTGTTCGCCGTCGCGCAAGGTCGTGTCCATGAGCTGGATATAACGGGATTCTGTAGCCATAGTCGAAGTTTTAACGTTCGGGCGCAGTCAGTCGTAGGAAACCGCGCAGATCGAGTTTGTAGAAAACCTTTTATTGTACACCTATATTGGCTGACTTTGACATGCGGATTACCGGCCGGCGGGAAAAATCGCCTGATTCTGCGGCGGCGGTCAGTTCAGAACCCACCCGGCCAGGATCGAAGCGGCCAGCGGGCCGGCTACCCTGAAACCCAGCGCACGTCCGCCGATCATTCCAGAGATCAGTCCCTTGAAGCCCGAGTTGACCGCTACCGCAATAAAAACCGCCTCTGCGGCGACCGCGATTTCCAGGCCCTGTTTGTGCATCTGCGCCATCGACAGGGTGATCGGGTCGACATCGACAATACCCGAAATGCCGGCCAGCACGTACGCGCCCGCATTGCCGAACTGGATTTGCAGAAACTTCGACAGCAGCATGATGATAAAGAGGAAGGCGCCGAACTTCAGCGCCATGCCCAGTTGGAAAGGATTTTCAAGCGGTATGTCGCCCGAGCCGTCCCGCTTCGGTTGGGTATTCAGCCAAAGCAGCAGAGCCGCCAGATAGGTGATGGCGCTCATCGCCGACAGGGAAACCAGAAGCTTGTGGAACAACGCCGAATTCATGATGAACGCCAGGAGCAGAGTGCGGGCGAACATGGTCGCGCAGGCGGTTAAAGTCCCCGCCGCCAGCGTGTTGTGCAGGGTGTCGTCGTGTTTCGCGATGCGCGCCAGATTGATCGCGACCGCGGTTGACGAAACCAGGCCGCCGAAGGCGCCGGTCACGATCGGCCCGAGCCGGTTGCCCGTTATTTTTATTGCAAAATAGCCCAGATACGAAATGCCCGCGATCAATACCACCATCCACCAGACATGGTAGGGATTGAACATTTGCCAGGGGCCGTAACCTTGATCGGGCAGAACCGGCAGCATCACGACCGAGATCAGCAGCAGTTTCAGTGTGGCCTCGAGTTCTCTTTGGTCAAGTTTACTGACCCAGCCGTGCAGTAGCGGCTTGAAGCCGAGCAGCAGCGTGGCGACGACCGCCGACGATGCCGCCAGCACGGCATAGCCGAATACTGCCAGTGCTCCCAGAATGAAGGCGAGCATCGAGGCGATCTCGCTGGTAATCCCGATATCTTCGAATTTGTTCTGATTTTTGCTGTATGCGGCAAGCAGGATCAGCGCCAGCGCTATGAAGACGATACCGATCAGCAAGGGGCCGGCCTGTCTGGCCAGCAGTGCGCTTAACCCGCCTAAAAGACTGATCAGGCCGTAGGTGCGAAGTCCCGCGATGCGCATACCTTCGCTGAGTTCGCGTTCGCGCCAGCCGCGTTCCAGTCCGATCAGCAGACCGAGTACCAGTGCGATGCCCAGCAGCTTGAAATTTTCCAGATCGGTCATGCGTTTCCTGGCGGAATAAAATAAAGGCTAAAGGCAACGGGATCCTGTGCAGCGCACATCATACCTTGAAAGACCAATCCACAGAACCTGTGGATAAAGTTGTTCATTGCGCGTTTATAATTCACGCAACTGCTTGCTCTGCTTGAGGCCGCGTTAAAATGATTAAAAATTGATCAGGCGGCGGAGATTAATGTTTGGGTTTGCGGTGAAGGTAGGTCTTCAGAGGCTGATGCTAACTCGTCCGCTGCAAAAGGAGTTATGATGAGAATCGTCCTAAAGGGGGCGCCCGCTGTGGCAATGCTGGCGATCAGCCTGATTGTGCTGACACCGCTTTGCGGTTTGTTGTTCGCCTGCGGTTGCGCCTGGCCGTGGTCCGGTTTCTTCTTCGGCTGCAATTATTTCGATCCGGCCAGTGCACACCGCTGCCCTTGGTGTACCTTGCCGCTGGCGGGCGGGCTTCCGGTTATTTTTGCCGTATTCGCCTCATGGACGGGCGTTTTCGCGTCGATTTGGCCGAAGCGGCCGGATTTTCTCATTCGAACCGGCGCGGGAATACTGGTTTTTCTCTGCGTCGCGCTGCTTTCGGGGTGGCTCGCGGCACATCATCGGCATTATCCGTTCGGGCCGGCAGGGGGCGGGAAAACGGCTGCAGGGGCTCTTCGGTAAATCAATGCCGGTAAGTGCCGATCAGTTCGGCCTGTCCGATTACATGTCCGGACATTGCCTCTTCAAGCCGGCTTTTGTCAGGGCTGTCAAGATCGGGCAGTACGGTATCCAGCGCATAGAGTTTGAAGAAATAACGGTGCCGGCCGATCGGCGGGCAGGGGCCGCCGTAGTCGGCCCGTTTCCAGTCATTCAGCCCTTGCAGGGTGCCGGGCGGCAGTTTTTCCGCCTTGGCAGCCAGTCCTGTGGACGAAGCCGGGATATTGTAAAGCACCCAATGTACCCAGACCAGTTTGGGGGCGGCCGGGTCGGGCGCATCGGGGTCGTCGACGATCAGAGCCAGGCTCTGAGTGCCGGTCGGTAGATTCAACCAACTCAATGGCGGCGCAATATCGTCGCCGTCGCAAGTGTAGCGTTTCGGAATTTCGCCCATGTGTGCAAAGTCCGGAGATTCAAGTTTCAGATTCATGGTTTTATTTCCCTCGGCAACGGCCGCCTCAGTGAAAACGCAAAAAATCAACGGCATCGCGTACACGCAAAACAATCGGCACCATGTCATAGCTTCTTCTCCAAAACGTCAAATCCCGTTCACTGTTGTGCTGGCAGGAACCTTATTATGACTTGCAAGCGTACGCGGATGCTACTATTTGATGATTGCCCGCTCAATAAATTCCTGCCGCGGCAACCGTCTTCACTTGCTACTGGAAGAGGATTGCAAATCCGTATATAATGCTACAGGCAGATGAATGTATCCTACATATCTGCGGACCGTTAAAATAATTTGATCAAAACGAAAAAATATTTGACGGCGACTCGATATATCGTTATCATAGTCAACTCTTCAAGGGTGGCTGAGAAAGTCACAAGCCAGATAAGGAAGATACACGGGGTATAGCGCAGCCTGGTAGCGCGCCTGCTTTGGGAGCAGGATGTCGGGGGTTCAAATCCCTCTACCCCGACCACTAGCGCTTGTAGCTCAGCCGGATAGAGCATCGGCCTTCTAAGCCGAGGGTCGCAGGTTCGAGTCCTGCCAAGCGCGCCATTTCTTGATGTCGGTTTTTTCCTATAATGGTGAGCGTAGCTCAGTTGGTAGAGCACTGGATTGTGATTCCGGTTGTCGTGGGTTCGAGCCCCATCGTTCACCCCACCTTATCTAGGCCAGGCATCATTTCTGGGAATGTCTGATTAGATCATTTAAACCAATTCCTTAATGATCTCCCTCAAGCCTTCGATAAGCTCGTATAATCCCCCTCTATCCTCTTTTCGTACTAAAGTTTTGAGTGAGACTGCTAATTTCGTCAGCCGTATCCTCTCCGTCGTATACCTCCCCTCTCTACTTTTCCTCCTGTTATTCATTCTTCGATAACGGATTATTCCAATTGCCTATAGTCTGCCTTGCAGATGACTGTTAACGTTTCGCACTATGCTAGCAAAATGGATATTCCTTGCTAATATTAGGGTTGACAGCATTTTATAACGGACTCAAATGTTTCGAGCAGCACGAATTTATATTCAGCGTAACCTTAAAACAGGAAAAACAGAGTGGTTCTTTAAAGCGCGGGAGGGCGATTTTGGCCCTTTTGCCAGTAAGGAGATTGCATTTCACGAGCTTAATGCCTTTATCGATCAGTGCATTGAAAAAGGCAGTGACGGAGGGCGCAATTCCGGCAATAAAACCATGAAATCGAAATTGAAGCTAAAGCGTTCTTCCGTTTTCAAGTTTCCGCAATAAAAAGACGATAGTGGGTTTCAGCCATCGCCGGAGCCCTCTCCGCATGGCCCTGGCTTTAGGCAGCCTTTATTACTTCCCTTATCTTCGCCTCCCATGTGGCGGGGATTATCTTGTACGGCGGAGGGCAAACTTCGCCTTTCGCTTAGCCTCTGCAATAGGCCCTGATTCGAGCCTTTGTTCGGACGAATCGCCCCTCATGATTAGTGTTTTTTCCTTCCCGTCTTTCGTTGTTTCGCGATTTTGAGAAACGGATCATTGCCCAAGCTCCGCCGTTAGACGCAAAAGACGCTTGCCAGAATCTTAACCGGTTAAGCGGGACAGATGAATTATATCGTTTTGAAGCGGCCGCTTGCGGCCAATCTGGCCAAAAAGCGCGCATGGGCACACCAGGTTGGACGCAATGGGTGAGGTCTCGTACGGAAACCTTATCGAAAAGGGATTAGCTTGAATGCGTCGATAAGCTTCCGGCCTGTCGGCATTCAGCATCACAGGCTTTAAACGGGAGTGCCCTTTATTCATTCGCAGAGGATGTAAAGTTAATGTCCCTGTTAGAGCGAGATACGGCGGTGCACTCGTGGAAAGCCCACAGGAGGCAGAAATATGAATTTGAAATCCTTAGAGAAACAATCCATAGTGATTACGGGAGCGACTTCCGGAATCGGTTTGACAACGGCTCGGCTGGCGGCGGAAAAAGGCGCGAAGGTGATGTTGATCGCCCGGAACGAGAAAGCCTTGCGCGATTTGGCGGATGAAATCATGGCCGGGGGCGGGCAGGCGAGTTATGCGGTTGCGGACGTCACCGACCAAAGTGCGTTGCAAGCGGCATCGGATAAGGCGATCGACGAATTCGACGGGTATGACACCTGGGTGAATAATGCGGGCGGATCCATTTACGGGCGAATTATGGATGTTCCCGTGGAAGATTTTCGCCGTCTGTTCGAAACCAACCTCTGGGGCGTGGTGAACGGATCGAAAATCGCGGTAGAGCATCTGCGCAGCAAGGCGGGCGGCGCATTGATCAACATCGGCAGCGAAGTTTCCGATGCGCCGCTGCCGCTGCAAGGCCTCTATGCGGCTTCGAAACATGCCGTCAAGGGGTTTACCGACAGTTTGCGCATGGAACTGGAAGCCGACGGTTTTCCGATTTCGGTAACCTTGATCCAGCCTACCGCGACGGATACCCCATTTCCGGAAAATGCCAGGAATTATCTTCCCTACGAGCCGAAACTTCCGCCCCCGCTTTACGCGCCCGAGCTTGCCGCAGAAGCGATCTTACATTGTGCGACGCATCCGGAGCGGGAGTTCTTCGTTGGCGGGATGGCAAAATTCAATTCCGCATTGGCCCTCCATCTGCCGCGCTTCTACGAGAAAATCAACGAATCGGTGATCGATTCGAGGCAAAATTCGGGTAGAAAGGTACCGGACAAAAGGGCTGACGGATTATACGAAACCCATTCGGAATTGCGGCAACGCGGAAAGGAAGAGCGCTTCGTTTTCGAAAATAGCTTATATCAGCGGGCAAAGCTGCACCCTTTTATGACGGGTGTCTTGCTGGCAGGAGGCACTCTCTGGGCCGTTTCCCGCACCAAAAAACGTAATGATTCCGCCCGGGCCAAGCTTGAAAAAGGAATGACGGCTGCGTTGAAATAAATCCCAAAAGGAGATAACGAATAAAGCGGGTTCGTATCCTCTGGGAATCCCTCGCACGGCTGATGCCCAGAGGATACAAGTACGCTCTATTCACTCCGGTGGAGGGAGTGGGGGGAAATAATTTCCGGAAAGGAAGTTAGGATTTCGGAAAAAACGGCATAGATATATTTTAGGTTTGAACAGCCTAAAACATCCTCCGCATTCGCCTGTGAAGACGCAGCAAGCAAATAGCAAAGAAAAAAATTCAGCCCTGCATTCGAAATAAGGTCATTTCTGGATGCACGGGCTGAATGTTATCTTTACATTTTGAAGGTTTCGACCCGCCGTTCTACCTCGCGTTCGGCTTCATCCTTGGCCATGCCGTAGCGCTCTTGAATTATTCCTACCAGCTTATCGCGTTCGCCGTTGATTTGATCCAATTCATCATCCGTAAGACGGCCCCAGGCAGACTTAACACTGCCTCTCATCTGTTTCCAGTTGCCTTGTACTTGATCCCAGTTCATGATGAACCTCCTCATTAGTGTGAGTAAACAGTTAATGATCAATGAATATACAATATCGATTATGAATAACCGCTATTAAACTTTGAATCGAGATAAGCGGTTACTTCGGTCAGTCTCTCCCAAAAGGGCAACAATTTTTGCATATTCGTATTTCTTCGACCAATTTGCCTTTGAAAGTTCAGCTCTTACTCTTTCTTTTTCCAGTTTCCGGTTTCGCCGTCTTTTTGGTAGTCCTTCTTGACCGCGGCCCAGGCGACTTTATGGGCGGTTTCCTCGCGCGAAGCGTCGCCCCGTCTCTCCTCGGGTTTATCGTACTGGTCCCAAGCGCTATTGAAGGCTTTCAGGTAAATCTCGCAGGCATGCTTCGGCAAGTGCTCCCGCACGTTTTCGGGTAATTCGGACAGTATTTGATAAGGCATAATTCGATTCTCCAGGTTTCCGTACTTGATTATGCGATAGGGCGCTTCATTAAAAGTTCAGCCGCTTAAGGGCCCTGTTTTCGACCTCATATCCCGGTCAGATTGGAAGAGCTTCCATCCGATCGAACTAGGTTTCTGCCGTTGCCCGCGAGCTGGGTGCATTTTTTCTTCGCCGAAGCCGGTGCATAGAGAAAATCGGGGTAGGACATATGGTTTTTCTCGGTCTGGCGAAGCTTGGCACACTCCATGCGCCAGCGCCGCTTGAAGTAATCTTCAAACAGGTCGGGCATGTTCCAGTTGGCCGATTCGAAAGAATACTCCGACTTTGCCTTCAATTCGGTCTGCCAATGCAAGTAAGGCATTCTGCCGACCGGTTCCGCAAGGTAAAAGCTGTTGTAGACTTCCATCATTTTCGAGGCGTTGCGGAGAATGATGAACAATGGGATGCTCGGCAGCGTGTCGTACACGAAAACGCCGAGCGAACCTTCGGTGCGGCTGTCGATGCGCCCGGCGATGTCTTCGAGCGATGATAAAAACAGGCGGTTGTATTGGCGGAACTCTTCGACGCCGTAGTCGATGATCTCGCCCGCGCACAATTCCGAAATGGGGCAGTCCTTCAAAATCATCATCCTGAAATGCACGCCTTTGCGGATCGCGTGTTCGAGTTCGCGGCAGTGATGCTTGTAGCGCGGATCGAAGGTGATCAACCAGTACACATAATCGCCGTGATAGAGCCCATGCATGATCTCCGAAAAATCGAGCTCCTTGTTGGTGATCCCGACAAAGCCGCGCTTGGTGGCGTTGATTACGGTTCCGTCGATATAGCGGGTCAGCACTTTCTGAAACATCTGCTCGGTTTCCCGGCGCTGCTCGGTGGCGATGATCCAGTGATGGAAAAAACCGACCGAGATGACGACCGAGGTGAACAGGCCGAACTCCGAGATCAGTTTCAATAGCCAGACATATTCCTTGTCGGGAAGATCGCTGGCTAACACACCGAAGATCTTATGGAGGACGAACCCTCCAAAAATCAGAACCAGGGCCAGAAGCCATTTCAGAATGGTGATATTTGAAGACATCGCTTTACCCCGCGATGATTGAGACGATGAATTACCGAATGATATGACTACCGAGTCTTATTCAGCGTACTACTGGCCGATAGACTTCGTTGCTCCTGATTAAATTCACTCTTTCGACCGGTTACGCCCCCTTAGTGAAAATCTCTGAGCTTTACGACTTTAGGCGCCCTTCGACGAAGCGGCCTGCGGCGCGAAAACGGTTGGGCGGCGGATTTTATTGCGTCGAGAACGACGAAAAGCGTGCCGGTTGCGCAAATATCGGGTGTTGGACGAGTGAGAAAATCCTGTGAACAGCAAGCGGTGGCCTGCCGGGCGAATTGAAGAAACAACGGCAATAGTTATTGGCCCGCCATCTGCTGTGGCGCCGAAAAGATCTATAAATCTTCGGCAGTCAGAATCTTATAGACCCGATAAGCCGGTTCTTCGTAGGGATGGACGGCGAGTAAGGTTCGGATGGCTGCTTTAATCGCTTCATCCGGACAGATCATTTCGACCTTATATTCGATCACTTTTTCCGTAGTGCCAGGCTTTCCCAAGTACGGCCGGCTGCCGGTCAGAGGCCGGAACTGGCCCTCGCCCCGCACCTGCCAGCAGCATCGATCGTAATCGTTATGCCGGCCCGCACCCTGCGCAAACAGAGCTCCCTTGACGGCTTCGAGATGCGATTCGGGAACGTAAAAGCAGAGTTGGTACATAGACGTAAGTAGGGTACGCTGTCGACTGCACGGAGGCCACCACTAAAGGGTGGTCTATGGACATAGGTAGGGCAACGCAGGGAGCAGTTGCCGACGACTGCAGGGATGCAGGAGCTAGGGCAACGCAGGGAGCAGTTGCCGACGACTGCAGGGATGCAGGAGGTAGGGCAACGCAAGGAGCAGTTGCCGA
>NZ_JAERVK010000013.1:15028-131194 GCF_016745425.1 Candidatus Methylomicrobium oryzae
TTGCCGACGACTGCAGGGATGCAGGAGGTAGGGCAACGCAAGGAGCAGTTGCCGACGACTGCAGGGATGCAGGAGGTAGGGCAACGCAAGGAGCAGTTGCCGAGCGTACCGTTTTCAAAAAATTCGCTTGAATCGAATCCTTCAAAAAGGTACGCGCAGCGTACCCTACGCTTTGAATGGCTCAGCCTTCGCCGGCCCTGACGTCGAACTCGATTTTCCAGCGGCCGTTGTCTTTCTGCGAAACGGCGTGCAGTTCGAGCGTGCCGACCTCGGTGACCGCCGAGGCGAGATGCACCGGCACGACCTCCCCGGGACGCCGGTTTTCCGGCGGCAGCGTGACTTCGATCTCGTCCAGCTCGGTCAACTCCTCGTCGGTCCAATAGGTCAGACGGTCGCCGACCTGGTCGTCGCGGCGCGAGTTCGAGGCGAAGAAGCGGAAGCGCACCGGTTCGCCGATGACCAGCCCGAATTCGTCCTCAGGCAGCTCTTCCTGGGTGCCTTCTTCCATTCCGAACGGGGCGATGCACAAGGCCTGCAGTTCCGGCGGCAGGCCGGGCACGGCAGGCATTGCGCTTTCGACGCCGACATAATACGAGGCTGCGGTGCCGCCCTTGATCCGGACGCCTTTACCTTTGCGAACCACGCCGTAGTACGAGGCGCCGCGGGCGACGGCCAGATCCAGATCGGCGCCGGGCAACAGCACCGCGTCGGGCGCGCCTTCCGCCTGCAGCCACGAATTCAGTACCTCGACCAGGCGCTCGGCCAACGGCTCGGCCTTCAGCACGCCGCCGTTGAACAGCACTGCGGTCGGATGCAGAAAAGTCGCATGTTCGGGCAGATTGACGTCTTTCAGGTCGCTCGTCGCGCCCTGCTGTTTGGCGAGGAAAGCGGCCAGGTGGCGCGTAATCGCCGCATCCTGCGCATACGGCAGGCCGACGGTCCGAAGACCGGTGCGCGGACGCGCGATCGGCCGGTCGGAAGCGTTGACTTTCGGCATGAAGCCTTCGACCAGCACCTGGTTGACCTCGGCGCGCGTCAGTTCGGTACGCAGAGCGCCGCCGATCAAGGACGAGCCGCGGTTCGCGACCACGATCGGCAGTTCCTCTAACGACGGATCGTTGAAGATTTTTTCCTTCGCCTCGCGGCAGCTGTGCGTCAGCGACTGGATTTGCCAGGGTTCGAGCCGGCGCCCGTCTTTTTCGAGTTTGGCCTTGACCGTGTAGGCGAGCGCCAAGTCCATGTTGTCGCCGCCGAGCAGGATATGATCGCCGACCGCGACGCGGGTCAGCTCGAGGTTGCCTTCGTTGTCGGTCACCGCGATCAGCGACAGGTCGGTGGTGCCGCCGCCGATGTCGACGACCAGGATGATGTCGCCCGCTTTCGCATGATTGCGCCAGTCGCCGCGGCTTTGTTCGATCCAGCTGTACAGTGCCGCCTGCGGTTCTTCGAGCAGGATCGCCTGACCGAGTCCGACCGCCCGGGCCGCCTCGACGGTCAGTTCGCGCGCGGCCGGATCGAACGAGGCCGGCACCGTAATCACCAGATCCTGCCGTTCGAGCGGCGCATCGGGATGGAGGTTGCGCCAGGCGTCGTGCAGGTGCCGCAGGTAGGCGGTGGTCGCATCGAACGGCGACACGCGCTCGACTTCCTCGGGGGAGTCGCTCGGCAGAATCGGTGATTTGCAGTCGACGCCCGCGTGGCAGAGCCAGCTCTTTGCGCTCGCGACCAGACGGATCGGGGTCTTGCTGCCGAGGGTCCGGGCGATCTCGCCGACCAGGTAGTCCGGTTTTGCCGACCAGGGCAGGGCGGTCGAGCCTTCGGCCAGTTCCGCTTCATGCGCCTGGTACAGAAACGAAGGGAGCTGCGGCTTGTCTTCGACCGCGCCGGGCGAAACCAGTTGGGGAATGTCGAGGACCTCCGGCGAAAAGTCGTCTTCTTCGGCTCTGTTCAAATCGGCATAGGACAGCACGCAATGGGTCGTGCCGAGGTCGATGCCGACGGAGAAACGGGAGCCTGCTTCAACGGACGGATTGGCTTCGCTCATAATTCCACCTCCGCCGGGGCGATGATCGCGGCATTATAGCCTTGCGTCAGTTTCGGCAGCCGGATCTGGGTGACCTGCCAGCCTTTGTGCACCAGCGTGCCGGTGAACGGCGCCTCGCCCGTCACCTTGCCGGTCAGCCGCACGCCGGCCGCGTCGAAGCCTTTCGGCAGGGTGACCTTGCCGCCTTCCTGTTCGCTGCGCACCGGCGCCAGCGAGAAGTGCTCGTTGATCACCTTGTTGCAGCCTTCGTGTACGACGCGGGCTGCGACGCCGATGTCCGCATCGTTGAAGGCGGACAGGTCTTCCCTGATGAAGTCGATGAAGCGCGCCTGCTGTTGCAAAAGGCCCAGCAGCTGCAGCGCCGCGTCGGGCGTCGCTTCCTTCAGGATTACCGGTTCCGGAGCGGGGCCGGGCACGATTTTTTCGACTTCGACGATTTTCTCGACGACCTTTACGACCGGTTCCGGCGCAGGTGCAGGCGCGGCTGGCACTACAGCAGCGGCCGCATGCTTCTTCCGGCAGCGGGACATGCCGATCACCATCGACAGCAGCACAAAGATCAGAATCAGCGCCAGCACGAGCACCGCACTGGCCAGGCACACATGCCAGAAGTCGAACGTGGTCGGTCTAAGCGATAAATCGATCGCATATTGCATATTCATGAATACTCCTTATTTCTTTTGGCCGGCTTCGCGGGCGGCCGCCGCAAACATCAGATTTTGAATGACTGTTCGAGTCGTTTGCAACCGCAGTTGTTTCATGTGGCGGTCGATGATTGCATCGGGCACTTTCTCTTCCGCATAGACGGTGCGCATCTTGCCCAGGACCGGTTCGCACTGCTTGACGACCTGTTCGGCGCCGGTGCGCACATCGGCGGACCGGTACTCGGGCTTCTGTATTTCGCTATCCACGCATTTTTTGTATTCGAAGCGGGATTCCTGGATTTTCTTGATCGTGGCGTCCGACAAGGTGGTGTTGTGCCATTCGTTTTTCGGATCGTTGGCAAAGACGGTAAATGAGGATGACAATAAAACGAGAAGAAGGAGCGGTTTCATGATCGACTCTCGGGTAGTTAAAAGAAAAAATAATCGCTTGTTGACGCGCGGCGCAATCGGCTCGTTCCAGGCCGATATTAGGGCAGTGCGCGTATTTTCAAGCGGGGGCGCGGCGGTAGTTTTGCCGGCGAGAACAATAAATTCAATAGGTTAAAAAGCATCTTAAGGTATAATGAGCCCCACTTATGTTGGAAACTTGCAGCAAAGACATCTACAGGGTCAAAGGCCGGCTGATTTATCAAAGCCACGATGATGACGGCGTCATCGAAGTGGTCGAACACAACGGCGTCAGGTCGCTGCACTTCGGTTCCTCTGCGACACAAAGCAGCCTGCGCATCGACGATCCGGAAAAACTGGAACTGGCCTATCTGCGCGCGATGAATAGCTGGATGCTGTTTAAAGATGCGCCGGAGCAGGGTTTACTTTTGGGCTTGGGGGGCGGCTCGCTCGCCCGGCATTTATTATATCATTTTCCCGATTGCCGGTTAGTCGCGGTCGAATACCGGAAAGACGTAGTCAGAGTCGCACGCAGCCATTTCGGGTTGCCGCTCGATTCGCGGCTGAAGGTGATTCTCGGTGACGGCGGCGATTATGTGCGCCGCCGAGCCGAAACTTTAAACGGCCATTTCGATCTTTTGTTCGTCGATATTTTCGATCACGACGGCATGTCGCCATCGCTGTCGAGCATCGCGTTTTTCGATGCCTGCCGGACCTTGTTGAAGGACGACGGCCTGCTGGTCGTGAACCTGTGGAATACCGACAAGGACCTGTTCGAGGCGTATTGCGACTGGCTGAACGAAGCGTTCGAGGCGCGCGTGCTGTTTCTGCCGGTCAACGCGCATGACAATATCATCGGTCTGGCTTTCAACAACGGTGCGCCCGCGTATTCCGTGAAGGCGCTGCGCAGCCGGGCCGAAGCGCTCGAACCGGTTTACCGTATCGAATTTTCGAACTTCCTAAGAACGCTCGTCAAATCCAACCCTCGCGTCATCAACCGAGTTATCAAATGATCCATTCCGTCTTACCCGCCGAGCCTTATCTGTTCGGTTACCGCAAATTTTGGGCGCACCGTTTCGGTCCGGCGCCGATGCTGCCGATGAGCCGCCAGGAAATGGAAGCGCTCGGCTGGGACAGCTGCGACATCATCCTGGTGACCGGCGACGCCTATATCGATCATCCGAGTTTCGGGATGGCGCTGATCGGGCGGGTGCTTGAAGCGCAGGGGTTCAGGGTCGGAATCATTTCGCAGCCCGACTGGACTTCGGTTGAAGACTTTCGGAAACTCGGCCGTCCGAACCTGTTTTTCGGCGTGACCGGCGGCAACATGGATTCGATGGTGAACCGTTACACTTCCGACAAAAAAATCCGTTCGAACGACGCCTACACGCCGGACGGCGCGGCAGACAAGCGGCCCGACCGCGCGGTCAGCGTCTATTCGCACCGCTGCCGCGAGGCCTTTAAGGAGGTGCCGATCATCATCGGCGGAATCGAAGCGAGCCTGCGCCGGATCGCGCATTACGATTACTGGTCCGATACGGTCAAGCGTTCGATCTTGCTCGACTCGAAAGCCGATTTGCTCGTCTACGGCAACGCCGAACGCCAGATCGTCGAAATCGCGCACCGGCTGGCGCGCGGCGAGCCCATCTCCGAAATCACCGGCATTCGCGGCACAGCGCATTTTGTGAAAGAGATTCCGGAAGGCTTCGCGGTGAAAGACTCGACTGAAGTCGACAAGCCGGGTGCAGTCATGCCGCCGCAGAACCCGTACCAGGAACAGCCGGCCTGCGAGGCGAAGCCGGCCGAAACCGTTCCCGGCGAGAACGTGGTTCAATTCGACAAGACCCTGCTCAGAAACCGGCGCGCGAACACCGTGATCCGGCTGCCCGCCTATGAAGATGTGAAGGACGATCCGGTGCTGTACGCGCATGCCTCGCGGGTCATGCACGGCGAGACGAATCCGGGCAATGCGCGCCCGTTGATCCAGCAGCATGGCCAGCGCCAGGTCTGGATTAATCCGCCGCCTATCCCTTTAACTACGAAGGAAATGGACGGCATCTTCGGCCTGCCGTATTCGCGTCTGCCGCATAAGGCTTACGGCAACGCGAACATTCCGGCGTTCGAAATGATTCAGCATTCGGTCAACATCATGCGCGGCTGCTTCGGCGGCTGCTCGTTCTGTTCGATCACCGAACACGAAGGCCGGATCATCCAGAGCCGCTCGGAAGACTCGATCATCCGTGAGATCGAAGCGATCCGCGACACCTCGCCCGCTTTCACCGGCCACATCTCGGACCTGGGCGGCCCGACCGCGAACATGTACCGGCTCGCCTGCAAGGATCCTAAGATCGAGGCGGCCTGCCGGAAACCGTCCTGCGTGTTCCCCGGCATCTGTCCGAATCTGAACACCGACCACACGCCGCTGATCAAACTTTACCGTAGAGCGCGTGCTTTGCCCGGCATCAAGAAGATCTTCATCGCCTCGGGCCTGCGCTACGACCTGGCGGTGACATCCCCCGAATACGTGAAGGAACTGGTTACCCACCATGTCGGCGGCTATCTGAAAATCGCGCCTGAACATACCGAGCAGGGGCCGTTGTCCAAAATGATGAAGCCCGGCATCGGCACTTACGACCGTTTCAAGGAGATGTTCGACAAATATTCGAAAGAAGCCGGCAAGGAGCAATACCTGATCCCGTATTTCATCGCCGCCCACCCCGGTACGACCGACCAGGACATGCTGAACCTGGCGCTGTGGCTAAAGCGCCATGGCTTCCGCGCCGACCAGGTGCAGGCCTTTCTGCCGTCGCCGATGGCGATCGCGACCGCGATGTACCATTCCGGCCTCGACACGCTGCACAAGGTTAGCCGCAGCGCGGATAAAATCTTCATCCCCAAAAGCGTCAAACAGCGCCGCCTGCACAAGGCCTTTCTGCGCTACCACGACCCCAACAACTGGCCGCTGCTCCGCGAAGCGTTAAAGGACATGGGCCGCAGCGACCTGATCGGCAATGGCAAACACCACCTGATCCCATCCTTTCAGCCCAAAGGCACCGGCATCGCGCCGGAAAAGGTGCAGCGCTTCAGAACCAAGCATACCGGACAGGAAGCGGGATTAGCTGCAAAAAAGCGGGAACGCGCAGTCGTCAATAAACGCGCCGCAAAAAGAACAAAATGATTATGCGGCGGTAAAACTCTGATTTTAAGTAATTAATCTCGACCAGTGACAACCGGATTCATCCGGCTTGTGCTAGAGCACTCAAAAAAGAGCTGGTCAAAATAAAATTATTCTGTATAATGCGCAATTCTTCGCTGGCGTAGCTCAGTTGGTAGAGCAGCTGATTTGTAATCAGCCGGTCGCGGGTTCGAGTCCCATCGCCAGCTCCAGATAAATCAAGGGTTTAGATGCAAATCTAAGCCCTTTTTTATTTCTGGGGTTACGCTGGGGTTACTTTGCTCGTAGTGCGGCTACCATTTTCCCATCTTTCTAGCATTAACGCCGGGCTCTAAATACGATAGCTTTGGCTTTTTTGAACTCAGTCGTCTTGCATTTTCGTAAGATACTTAGCTTGATCAGGCAAACTCACATGCCCGTTAAAATTAAGTAGGGCAATAACGGGCTCAGTTAAGGTCGGAAGCTGTCATTCGACAACGCCTTTGTTAGTCTTCTTGTTTAAGAGCTGCTCTTATCGTATCTAGCTTAAATCCTTTTAAAGTCAAGAGTGCGTCATGCAATAAGCCGCAATAATAATTAGCAGAAAACATAAAATGACAATATTTCGATGAATGAAATCCAGCATATTAATCTTCCTGGTTGTTTTCTCTTCCCTAGCTTCCGCTGGACAAGGCCAAGACCCTCAGCTTGAAAATTATCCTGTAAGTAAGGCATACATCGGCAAGCCAGCCAAAGTTGTACTTTCCATTGCGGATGAGAAGCTATTCGGCACACGTCTGCGTGAAGCATCGAAGCAACCTGCAAACTTTGCCGGTGAATATGTGCTTACCGAGTGGGGGTTTGCAGTGCTGGCTGCATAATGGGCTGTAGTCAGTCTTAAAACGGGGGGCGCGTTGTTTTTTTACTAAATTCTATTAACTGGTCCGAAAATAGCTCGGACTATGAGTTTCATATTAACAGCCGTTTACTTAGGTTTAGCAGCAGACCGGAAGACAAGGACGCAACTTATACCTATTTTTACGAGTTCACAAAGCATAAGTTCAAGCTTCTCAAAACTGTCCTTGTGGCAGAAAATCACCGCTAACATAATGATATCCACTAGCGGCCGTCATACGGCTATAGCCGATTTAAAAGTTTAAATAGCAACTATTTCAAAACAGAATTATACTCGAATCCGTGCTCTGATTTTACTTTGCGCTTATTAATCATATTCTTAAGAGTTGATTGTGAAGCGTTTTAGGTGAATGCAATATTCATCTATCCAACTGTTTTACAAAGATTTTTCATAAAGTGAACGCGGATTCAGGTTATATTAAAGTTCTTTAGATTAAGCGCCGCAAAATTATTTATAATTGTATTTCTTTTTAAGGATTTCCGTGCCTATGGTAATATTTAAGAGACAAGTCACCATTTTTGCCCTTGCTTCTCTATCTAAATTATTCATGCTGCCAAATTCTTTCATAAGAGGCTCGCCTTTTTCTATTTGAAATTTGACTAACTCTTGTACGCGATTATACAGCAATTCTTTTGTTGGATATTCCTTTAACATAGTTAAAGCTTGCTTTGTTGCAGCAGCAACAAATTCATTAGTAAAACCTTTAAATTGATTTAGATTTCTTAAGTACGCAAGCTTTTCATCATACCTAACATACCACTCTATATATTGCGATTCATTTTCTATTGATGGAGCTTCAGGTATTTTGTTGCCGAATAAACCAAACATTTTATCTCCTTGCTATTCATATTTAAAATTGCAATATTTTTAAGTGCTCTAATAACCTTTGGTGCTAGTTAAATTTAGTGGTCATGGAGAAGGTCTGAAGTGGTTAAGTATTTGACCAAAACGCTTTTGCCACGGAGACTTCCCCATGACCACCGAAGACTTTATCACCGATCTGTTCTGTCCGGTAGACGCCCGTATGAAAAATGCCCCCAATCATAGCCAGGCATCGCTTTGGCCGAGCGAACTCGTGACCATTGGTCTGTTGTTCGCCCTCAAAGGCGGCGGCAGTCGGTTAACAATTGTTCCTGGGGAAAACCTGTATTTTCCCTTCTCCGATTGAAGCGCGATTGCCGTTCTTTGCTGTTCTCGTTTTCTGCGCTGATAGGCGGCTTGATAGGTTCTTCGCTTCTCATGAACTGGGCTATTCGATCGTAAACTATGGTATATCTGCCCATACAGTCGTACGAACGATTCGCGAGTATTATGATCGGCGGGAAGATAGTAACCGACACGAAACACTTTAAATTGAACGATGTATTCTGGCTCGACAATGAGCCTGCATGCGTGATAACCCGCGCTATCAAGCCAATTTGCTACGAGCTTTAGCCTGTTGTAATCGGCATCGACGATAGAGACTGACCTGCCTTGTAACTGGCGTGTCGGCCTGCCAGGCGGATTGCCGGTGGGATGAAAAACGAGCCTCATAATTACCTCATCGGGTATATTCACATATGGGAGGGCATACGGATAAATTGACGAACCCTGTTATATCATCATTTCGCTTTAAAGCGAGTAAAAATTCAGGCTTATCTTGTACTCTTAAAATGCGAGTTGTGGGAATTGCATTCAATTACGCAACCCTTCTAACTGTAAGAGCCGGGTTTACTGCCAAAATATTTGCAGCCTAAGCCTCATCATGGCTAGCCCCTTTTCCTCCATCATGCCCCGGGGTTTTTCCCCTTACCACCCTTTTGAAGGGGGTGGCCTGTTTTTCGATGGAAAACTTGAAGCGATGCTCGCCTGCATTTTCTAAGAAGAATCCGCTTTCTCACGCCGGGCGTCGTTAGAGTTTTACGCTTTTGAAAGCATCCGCATCTCCCGCATCTCCGCACCCTATATAGGGTGGTGCGGATGCGTGCGGGAGGTATAAGATTTGCCTTGCTTCCGCATGAGTCCTCATGCGTACCTGATGCGGATGCGGGAACAGAATGCGCATGTTTTACGGGTTCAGAAGGATAAAATTATCCTGGACGGAAAAATAACCCTTCTCCGCGACACTGTTGACGGCGCGAGTGGCATATTCTTTACGTCGGTCTTTTTTTGCAGATTTACAATCAAACGGGACTTTTTCAATGGCAGTGTTGACGACATGCTCCACCGCTAGCTTGTGCTCTCCCTCGAATGCAACCGGCCTAAGTTCATCAGCTGTACCGATAATCCGCTTTTCCCACGCGCCTAATTTTACCTTCTCCCTAACCGAGCGAGACACAGGCTGAGAATCCAAATGTGCAAGGACGCAAGACGTTACCGCATCGCCATCTTCATCGAAACCCAACGGCACACTGACCAGCTTAAACGGATAATCCTGTCCTTCGCTGCCCTCTTTCTGTTTGCGAACTTTTGCTACCAAACAGCCATCTTTTTTTGTCACTTCGATGACAAAATCCATCGCCGCGTATTTCCCCGACCAGCCCCGCATGCCCTGACTGGCATCCTTACCCGAATGGTCTACCAATAAGACGGTAGCGCCTGTAGTATGATGCAGGTGTTTACAATGACTCAACAGCATACCCATGCCTTCCGAAGCGTTTTCGTTGGCGCCTGGGGTAACTGCTGACACCGTGTCGATCACGATCAAATCAAACTGACCTTTTGCATTAATGACATTCGCAATGGCTTGCGGATCGCTCTCGGTAAGAAAATTGGGAACCTCGGGGATCAATGAAAAAGGCAGATCGGCCAGATTAATGCGATGAAATTCGCTATAGGCCGCTAATCGGGTTCTCAGTCCGCCTGCGCCTTCGGCGGCAATATAGACGACACGGCCTTGCCGGACCTTTACTCCTCGCCAAGGAACCCCTTGTGCAATGCTCAGGGCAATGTCCAGGATGAAAAAGGTTTTGCCGACGCCTGAGGCGCCATAGACTGTCCCGATCTCGGTGTGCGGGATCAGCCCCTTGATGAACCAGTTGATGGATTTGGCGCTGGCATATTCATGCGCTGGTATCAGCGTGAATTTCTTTGCCTGCGCATCTTTATTAAATTTCCGAACGGCATCGTGGACTACGCGAGGAATGTCATTGAAGCGTTCGTGCCAGCGAGCCGATCGATCCTCTGTTGCCACCATTATGCCCTGAATCGTTTCGGTAATGTGTTGAGCCGCCATTCCCCGTTGTTGATAGCGGGCCGTTAATACGAGTAGAGGGTGATGATAACTTTCAGCAGTCATGATTTGCCGAATCAATTCGGCATCATTCTGGCGCTCTTCAAATTCAATAGGTACTACATCACCGGCTTTATCCCATTCTTTTTCGGGCTGCGGCCTTCCTATGGGCGAGATAAGATATTCGAGAAAATTATCGATATAGCTGCCTTCTACAATATGGCATTGATAGTTGGCTCCTTCGACCTGGCCGAAATAAAAAGCTTGAGACAGGGTCCAGGATTCACCGGCCAGAATGTCGCCAAGGGCAGCATTTAAGAGGGAAACGTAGTGCTCCCTTTTATCGGGCGGATAGGGCTTCGATAAGGGAGCCAGCACGCGCCAGCGGGGTTTGTCTATCTGGTGGCTAGGTGAGGTGTAAATAATCGCTTTGACGTTATGTCGCTGGAGCCTTTCGACAGCTTCTTCCGGCGTAACGCGTCCGCCGTCGTAGTCACCTTCAATGCCATAAATTTCAAGGACATTGGCATCGTGCCGTAAAGCTCCTTTCTCGGTAGGCGCTTGGCCGAATGCAGCGAGTTTCAGTAATGGGCAGCTCTCTTTACTCTTATATACCTGTGGATTAGCATGAAAATCGCAAAAGGCTTCCCAGGCCATTTCCTGAGGAACCACTGTTTTTCCGAAGCGATCCTGAAAAACTGAATATTTCATCTTAAAACCAGAGTGATGGCTTGAAGAGGAAGATGAGAATTCGTTGCTGTTATCGGGAAGGTCGGTGGAAAAATCATCAGAATAACTATCCGTCCGTAAGTTCATTCTGACTTCCTCTTAATCTTCGCCTATGGTCCGAGACTGATGAAAGGCATCCAATGACGATTTTCGATAACGAACCAGCCTGCCGACTTTCACGTACGGAATGCTGTAGCGTTTTGTGCAGCGCCAGACATCCAGGGTGCGCGGGGTGACGCCCAAATAAGCGGCGGCTTGCTCATTATTCAGCAACGGATCAGTCCACGCGGGGCTTTGAGAGGCTGGTGTAGTTTGACTCATAACATTAACCTTCGGTGAGTTTCAGTAATGTGAACATCTTGAACTCAACGGGAAATTAAAGCATGGTCACGAATGCGATTTCTTGTCCCTGTGTTCTGTGTTTAGGGAAAATGCTGTCGTGCTGCAATATCGAGTGATATTTGGGAGGGAAAGGTATTGCTAAGGTTTGATTAATGAAATTTAAATTGGTTGTCTTAGGCCGGTCAGTTTCTGTCAATCAAAATGTATTTTCGATCGTCCGCTTTGGATCATAAATTGACTATTTATAACGACTGTCATAACCGGGCGCAAAAAGTGAAGCTTTTTGTGATCCACGTTTATGTTGGGGTTGTTATATTTGATCTATGTCGATGTCCTTGTATTTATCCTCTAATTTAGACCGCGATTTGGTGCTTACCAAAATTGCCGACTCTGATTCATTACGATCATTTTGTACAATAAACCCAACATTAGAGCTATATATCAAAGTACTTTTTGCAAGCGTTTTTGCGCGCCTAATGCTGGACGCTGACGCTTGTAGACCAGAAACTTTGACAACGGCTCCCTTCTTACCACTAACATGAACAACAAGCTCTCCGGTTGATGAATCGCGTCGAACGTAATTGACTCTATCTTTCTTGCTCATCTTTTATGCCCCCCTTTTCTGCAGTCTTTCAACTGGACTATTTTGCGTTGAATACATTATTTCTGGACCTTTTTCTTTTAAAAAGAGGGTTGACAATTTTCCAACTGATGACCATTTCTCATCATCCCTCACTCTGTAGTAGGCCAATATTGGCTCATTGCCATACCCATCAAATATCAGACCCAATGGAACATATCGCTTAGTATTTATATACCTGTATAACGCTCTTTTACATGATTCTTGCCGATCTAGGCTTACCAGAACTAAATGAACCTTATACTCTTTTCCTATCAATGTATCCCTTATTTCTCTTAATGAAGAACAATTTCCTCCAATCTTGGGAATAATCATGTTGTAGCCTTTGGCTATGCAAAATTCATATATATTATACTCGTCCTCATAACCGGATAGACCAAAGGTAACTAACGAAGATTCCTCATGAACAATTGATGCGCCAAATTCGTGACCAAACTCAGGAATCTTTCGTTTAGCAAAGTCGCTATCTATGACATAAGCTCCGAAAAAATCTGCGAGTTTGCTAGCTATAGATGATTTACCCGAAGCCGGCAGCCCCGTAACTATTATTGCTTCTCTATCTGTCTGAAGCGGGGTATTTGGCTTAGCACCACCTTTTCCAAGCATAATTTTTTCGTCATCGTCTAACCTCTCATAATTTATTAATTCGTCAAATATTTGCCTTCTCAAATTAACTCTTTTTTCATTACTTTTGTATAAAGGACGACGATTTTCCATGCTTTCAAGAGTTGATTTTAGCTTCATTCCCTCAAGGAGTCGCTCAGCTTTCATGACATGTTGTGACAATTCGTCCGCCTCACTCTCTTGTAGATCAAGGACTTCTGTCAGGAAATTGAATGCCAAATCATTGTCATTCAGCGGTCTCGCATAATTGTTGCTCAATCCATTCTCCTTATTTGCGCATCAGATTGGCTTTGATGCATAAATAAAACCTAAATATTTAATTTGATTATGAAACGCCAAATTTTGACTTTAAAAAAATAACCATTTACAATCAATAGGTTACTGGTTTGTACAATAAAGCCGTTCCAAAGCCACATTTTGAATGACTGAAATATCGCTCTGAAAACGACATTTAAAAACATTATTTATAGACTCTTTAGGACCTTATTCAGTTTATCAAAGGCAGATACAAATTCAACTAATCTTCAAACTCGTCAATTTTAATCCGGTTCTTTCCGACGAGGTGTGACAGTCTCGCCCTCGATGTAGCAAGAGGTTCTGGATAGCGCTTGTTCTTTGGTTTTTCGCTGGATTGTTTTTTTGATGGCGTCATAAGAAAGGCCTGTCACTTCGGCAATGCTTCGATAGGCTTCTGCAGGCTTCATGCCCTTGCCCTGGAGACTCTGAAATTGTTGCCAAATATCTTGGTGAAACTGGCCCTGTGGCTGTTTCTGAAACGCATCAATGTTTAATTTGCTTCTTAGAAGTTCGCCCTGTCGATCACGAGTACTCATCATTCGGTGGGCAATGTGCCGAACGAGGAGGCTGATTTTCTTATCCAAATCTCGGTTTTCCGGTGCGGTTGCTACTAGGTGGACGAATTTGCCGATTAAGCTTTCGGAGTGGCTGTATAGTAATTTAATGGCATGGTCTTCGCTGATATCAAATTCTTCCGCTATAAGAACAGATGCTGAAGCAGGCGAATGGCGCCGGGACTCGCGAAGACGGATGCCCTGTTTTTTAAGGTCAGCAAACCGCTTTTTTATCAAAGGGATTTTGCCGTGTTTTGCTTGGTTTGGATAGAGTTTCGTCAGGACGAAGACGACATACTCTCGCAACGGCTGGGGCGGCGATTGATCGCGCTCCACCAAGTAGCAAAAATAATTCAATAGATTAAAGGCGGATGCGGCATCGCCGTTCTTTGCACAAGCAATGCGCGTATTCATTTGCCAGTGAAGCCGATGTAGAGAGGGCGGTAGTTCGTCTGGCTGAATGAGGTCAGTAGAGTCGGAAGGCATCATAATCAAGCCGTGTTGCACCTAACGGTTGATATTCAATCCCCGCTTAACGGGTTAGTTTTGTTTTTGTTTGAGTTTCAGAACTTCGGCGGAGGGTTTCACCCCGGCGGCGGTGAGAATCGCCCCCGTTGCGCGTTCTACGGATTCACGGACCGGGTCCATGTCCAGGCGGGCATAAATCGCTGTTGTGCTGGGGGATTTATGGTTCAAGGATTTGCCCACAATCGCGAGCGAAGCGCCGGTTTTCGCTTGCCAGCTACCCAGCGTCCGCCGTAGATCATGAATACGCAGATCGGCAATGCCTGCCCGCTCCAGGACACGTTTCCAGGCTTTTTTCGGCTCGACTAAATGTCCGGTCGCTCCAGTGCCGGGAAACACCCATACGGGGTCACACCCTTGCCGAGCGCGAAGGATTTCCACCGTTTCAGGCGTTAAGGTCACGATTTGCGGTTCGCCGTTCTTGGTGGTCGGGATGCGCCATTCGGCACGGTCGAAATGGATTTGTCGCCATTGCATTTCTTGCACATTCGAACGCCGTGCGCCGGTTAGGAGGGAGATCAGGAAGTAATCCCGCAACGTATCGTTGGGTTCATCCGCCAATGCCTTAAAAAATGCCGGTAGTTCATCCGACTGTAAAAAGCGGTCGCGCTTCGTTTCGGGAAATTTCTTGATACCTTGGGCCGGATTGTTGCCCTTGAATAGCTTGTGCTCGATGGCAAAGCTGAACAAGCTTGACGCCAAGGCGATCACCCGGTTAGCGGTAATCGGATGCTCCTTGCCGATGTCGGTGTGGAGCTTGCCAAAGTCGGTGTCTTTAAATTTCGAGAGCTGACGCTTGCCATGCTTTGCCAGATACAAATCAAAATCGTAGCGATAGCTGCGCTTGGTCTTTGCCGATAAGTAGGCGCCGCGCCGATTCCGGCGATGTTGGAGAAACTCGTCGAAGAGTTCTTGCAGCGTGGTTTCGGATTTCAAGGCTCGCGCATCGGTATTGGGATTGACGCCTTCGGCAATCAGCGCATTGATTCGCGCCGCTTCTTTACGGGCTTGCTCAATGCTCATGTCGGGGTAGCGTCCGAGAGTAACGCGCTCGGGGTCTCCATTCTTGACGCGCCGAAAGACGCTGAAAGTTTTCACGCCATTACCGGTAACACGAATTTGCAGACCGTGCGTCTTAGCGTCGTGATAAGTAGCACGTTGCCCGGCGGCAGGTAAAGGGAGGGCGTCCAGGGCCGCCTTGGTGAAGTTGAATTTTTTCTCAGCCATATAAACCTCCAGGATTGCCTCGTTGCCGGGGTTACTCTGGGGTTACGCATTAGAGAAAATTAGAGTGATTTTCGTGTAACCCCGTTAAGGTCATAATAGGCTGAATTTATTGATAAGTAAAGATTTATTAAGATACGTTAATCAGCAGTAAAGTATGGGCCTTCAAATTTGTAATCAGCCGGTCGCGGGTTCGAGTCCCATCGCCAGCTCCATGAATTTAAAGGCTTTTTCGGAAACGGAAAGGCCTTTTTTATTGCCTGTTGAATGCTGATGGGGCATCTGTCCACAACAACCCCCCAATAAATCGCTTCTTCTTTTCTCTTTTTCATCCAAGTCCAGAAGGTAAAGAAAACTCAACAATGCGAACTTGGAAAAGAGGCATCACAAGGCAACTTGAATTTAGGATTAATCCGAACATTCAAAATACCTCTTCCTCCCCTTACCGAACAACACGCATCGTCGCCAAGGTCGATGAACTGATGGCGCTGTGCGACCAACTGGAATTCCAACTCGCCGACACTGCCGTCGACAGCTGCCGTCTGCTGGAAGCCGTGCTGCACGAAGCGCTATTACCCGCTGGGCAAACAGTATGAATATCGCCGCGCTCGTCGTCATCGCCACGCTGTCGTTATTGCTGACGGTACTGTGGCGCCTCTGGCGGCGCAGCATACGCGCCGACTATATCCGCGCCTACACCTTTCCGCCGGCCTTGTACGCCAAGCTGCAAAAGCGCCGGCCGGAACTGTCGCTGAAAGACTGCCAATTGGTCGGGCGCGGGTTGCGCCAGTTCTTTCTCGCCTATTTGCAGGGCGGCTGCCGTTACGTGTCGATGCCGTCGCAAGTGGTCGACGATCTCTGGCACGAACTGATTCTGTACACCCGTCATTACGACGCCTTCTGCAAGAAGGCCTTCGGCGGCTTTCTGCACCACACGCCGGCCGTGGTGCTGAGCAAAAACAGGCAAAACAACACCGGCTTACGCCGCGTCTGGTGGCTGACCTGCCGTGAGGAAAACATCGATCCGCGCAAACCCAGCCGCTTGCCGCTGCTGTTTGCGATTGATAAAAAACTCAATATCGAAGACGGCTTCATCTACATGCCGGATTGCCGGGGCATTCGTCGTAGCAATGACAGCAGCACCCGCATCCCGTATTGTGGCGGGGATTTCTCCAGCAGCGATTTCGATGGCGGCACCGAAGGCTTCGGCGACTGGTCGGATGGCGGAAACGCTGACGGTGACGGCGGCGATGGTGGCTGTGGAGGCGGCTGCGGTGGCGATTGATGGCGGACGGAACGAGGAAGGGGACTAACATGCAGCAGTTTAAGCGTTATATCGGCATCGACTACTCCGGCGCCGAAACCGCCGAGTCCAGCCTGAAAGGCTTGCGGGTTTATCTGGCGCAAGCCGACGGCGAGCCTCAGGAAGTGCTGCCGCCACCCAGCCCGCGTAAATACTGGACTCGACGCAGCATTGCCGAATGGTTGCAGGCCGTATTAGCGCAAGACGTGCCGACGCTGGTCGGCATCGATCACGGCTTTTCGTTTCCGCTACGTTACTTCGAAGTGCATCAGCTGCTGCCTGATTGGTCGACATTTCTGGAAGATTTCCAGGAACACTGGCCCACCGACGAGCCGCATACTTATGTCGATTTCGTTCGCGATGGTGTGGTCGGCAAGGGTGAGGCGAGAATGGGCGATCCGCGCTGGCGGCGCATTTGCGAACAACGCTGCCGCGCCAAGTCGGTGTTTCATTTCGACGTGCAGGGTCAGGTCGCTAAATCCACTCATGCCGGCATTCCCTGGCTGCGTTTTCTGCGCCATCGGCTTGGTGAAGAAGTACATTTTTGGCCCTTCGACGGTTGGGATATTGTTTCAGGTCATTCGGCTATGGTCGAAGCCTATCCATCGCTTTATAAGCGCAGCTTTGCGTCCGGGGAACGAACGTCCGATCAGCAGGATGCATATGCCATCGCTGCGTGGTTTCAACAGGCCGATCTTGACGGCCGGATTGCCAAGTTCTTAAACCCAGCCTAATTCCCGGCGAACGTGCTGTGGCGGAGGTTGAAGGCTGGATTCTTGGGGTTGGTTAAAGTGAACGTATTGAAGCCGGACCGGCGAATCTGCCTTCCGACTGATCCTGGCTTAGCGGAGTTGCTGAAAAATAATTTCTTATCTTTAGATTAGGCATTCACTGATGAGTTCGGCGCGGCCGTTTTCGTCTACGCTTTCGATGCGCACGTCGTAGCCCCATAGCTGAGCCACGTGGCGTAACACCTCCGCAGTACTCTCCCCCAATGGCCGGCGCGCATGCATATAGTGGCGCAGGGTCAAAGAACGGTCGCCATGGATGTCCGCGTCCCACACCTGGATGTTTGGTTCACGGTTACCCAAATTATACTGATCGGCAAGGGCCTGACGGATATGCCGATAGCCGGCATCGTCATGGATCGCGGCAATCTCCAGCTTGTCTTGCCGGTCGTCGTCGACCACGTCGAACAATTTCATTTCCCTTATCAAATGAGGCGAGAGGTATTGGGAGATGAAACTTTCGTCCTTGAAGTTACGCATGGCATAGTCCAGGGTTTTCACCCAATCCGTACCCGCGATATCGGGGAACCAGCGGCGATCCTCCTCGGTGGGTTCCTCGCAAATGCGGCGGATGTCGCGGAACATGGAGAAACCAAGCGCATAAGGATTGATGCCTCGGTAATCGCGGCTGTAGAAAGGGGGTTGGTACACGACATTGGTGTGGGACTGCAGAAACTCCATCATGAAGCCGTCGGTGAGCTTGCCTTCGTCATACAGGTGATTAAGCAGCGTATAATGCCAAAACGTAGCCCAGCCTTCGTTCATCACCTGAGTCTGACGTTGAGGATAGAAATACTGGGCGATTTTTCTAACGATGCGCACGATTTCCCGTTGCCAGAGCTCCAGGCAGGGTGCATGCTTCTCGATGAAATAAAGCAGATTCTCTTGGGGCTCGGGAGGATACCGAGTTTCTTTCCGGATTTTCCCGGCCGCTTCCTTGGGCGGCAATGTGCGCCACAGGTCGTTCACCTGAGATTGTAAATAGGCCTCGCGCTCCTGCTGGCGGTTTTTTTCCTTCGCCATTGAAAGTTTAGCCGGGCGCCTGTAATTATCTACGCCGTGATTCATCAAGGCATGGCAGGAGTCCAGGGTCTCCTCCATCGCAACTTCGCCGTAGCGCTCTTCGCACTCCGCTATATAGCTGCGGGCAAAAACCAGATAATCCAGAATGCCCTCCGCGTCGGTCCAGGTGCGGAACAGGTAGTTACCCTTGAAGAAGGAGTTGTGGCCGTAGCAGGCATGGGCGATCACAAGCGCCTGCATGGTCATGGTGTTCTCTTCCATCAGGTAAGCGATGCAAGGATTCGAGTTGATCACGATTTCGTAGGCCAGCCCCATTTGGCCGCGCTTGTAGCTCTTCTGGGCGGTCATGAATTGCTTGCCGAAGGACCAGTGGTTGTAGCTGACCGGCATACCGACAGAGGAATAGGCGTCGATCATCTGTTCGGAGGTGATGACCTCGATTTGGCTGGGGTAGGTACCCAGCCCATAGTAGGCCGCGACCCGGCCGATCTCTTTGTCGTATAGGCGCAGCAAATCAAAGGTCCATTCGGAATCCTCGGAAAGCGGTTGCCGGGTCTTGTACTCTCGTTTATCGGTCATTTCGTTACCTTCTTCCGAAACAACTCCCGAAATACCGGATAAATGTCTTCCAGGCTCAAAATGCGTTGCAGTGTGAAGTGCGGGCTCACCGACCTCACATATTCATATTCCTTCCAGAGACTCTGCGGATTTTCCGCTTTGATTTCGACGTAGGCGTAATACTGCAGCAGTGGTAAAAGGCTGTTGATCAGCAGGTCGCGGCAGTAGGGGGAGTCATCGTTCCAGTTATCTCCGTCGGAGGCTTGGGCCGCATAAATATTCCAGCCCGCAATGGGGTAACGTTTGCGGATGATCTGATGCATCAACTCCAAGGCGCTCGATACCACCGTGCCGCCGGTTTCTCTTGAGTTGAAGAAATCGTGCTCGTCAACCTCTTTGGCCACCGTGTGATGACGGATGAAGACCAGGTCGATATGTTCGTAACTGCGGGTCAGAAACAGATAGAGCAGCATGAAGAAGCGTTTGGCGATGTTTTTGCGTTCTTCGTCCATCGAACCCGATACGTCCATCAAACAGAACATGACCGCCTGGCTCGCAGGCTGGGGTTTGTCTACGCGGTTCGAATACCGCAGATCCCAGGTGTCGAGGAAGGGCACGCTAGCGATACGAGCCTTAAGGGATTCGATCTCCTGCCTGAGCGAATCAGCCTCCGGGCTGTCATCCTGTCCTTTCGCTGCCAATTCGGCTAACCGCTCCTCGGCCTCTTGGAGTTCCTGACGCGGAGTGGATGACATGGCGAGACGCCGGCCGATCGACTGTTTCATTGAGCGCGCCACGTGCAAATTGGCAGGACTGCCGTCGCTGGTGAAACCGGCGCGCATTCGTTTGACCTCCGGCACGGCGGAGAGCTGCTTCTTCACCAGGTCCGGCAGGGCAAGATCTTCGAAGAAGTAGTTCATGAACTCTTCCTTGGACAGTTCGAAGACAAACTCGTCCATGTCTTCGCCGTCCGGCGAGCCCTCGCTTCCTCTCTGACCGGAACCGCTTTCGGGGCGGTCCACGCGATCTCCGGCAATGAATTCTTTGTTGCCGGGGTGAATGATGGAGCGTCGCCCGCCGGGCCCATATTGAAACACCGGCTCCTGCAGGTCCTTGGCGGGGATGGATATCTTCTCGCCACGCTCCAGATCCGTCACATTGCGGCCGGACACAACGTCCGCCACCGCCTTGCGGATCTGCCCTTTGAAGCGGCGGAGGAAGCGCTGCCGGTTGACGGCGCTGCGGTTTTTACCAGAGAGACGGCGATCAACGAACTGGCTCATAGCGTTTTTGCGTCAGAAAATGAGTACTCTCCTTCTTCACAGGAAGCGGTTAAGGTGGCTGTGAGGCATGGCTCAGCCACCATGGCCTCCCGCTCCCTATCCGCCCCCAGGAGAAGGGGCTTGATTGCGGACAGCTCTTGTTCACGACGCCTTCCGTGCCCGCAGATACCACTCGGCTAGCAGGCGTACCTGCTTTTCCGTATAACCTTTGGCTACCATGCGTTCCACGAACTCATGGTGTTTCTTCTGTTCCTCGCTGGAAGCCTTGGCGTTGAAGGAGATCACCGGCAATAGGTCCTCGGTGCTGGAAAACATGCGCTTCTCGATCACCAGGCGTAATTTTTCGTAGCTGGTCCAGGCCGGATTTTTGCCATGGTTTTGGGCCCGCGCCCGCAGCACGAAGTTCACCACCTCGTGGCGGAAATCTTTCGGGTTGGCAATGCCGGCGGACTTCTCGATCTTTTCCAGCTCGGCATTGATCTGGGCTCGATCAAGGATCTCGCCGGTGTCCGGATCGCGGAATTCCAAATCTTGAATCCACATGTCGGCGTAAATTACGTAACGATCGAAGATATTCTGGCCATATTCCGAATAAGACTCCAGGTAGGCAGTCTGCAGCTCCTTCTCGATGTACTCGGCGTAGCGCGGCGCCAGATACTCCTTCAGATAGCTCACATAGCGTTGCTCCACCTCGGGGGGAAACTGCTCCTGTTCGATTTGCTGTTCCAGCACGTAGAGCAGGTGCACCGGGTTGGCCGCTACCTCGGCATGATCGAAGTTGAATACCTTGGAGAGGATCTTGAAAGCAAAGCGGGTGGAAATGCCCGTCATGCCCTCATCGACCCCGGCAAAATCCCGGTATTCCTGGTAGCTCTTTGCCTTGGGATCGGTATCCTTCAGATTTTCTCCGTCGTAGATGCGCATTTTGGAATAGATGCTGGAGTTCTCCGGTTCCTTGAGGCGGGTGAGTACCGAGAACTGGGCCAGCATCTGCAGGGTGCCGGGAGCGCATGGCGCTTCGGACAGCGAACTGTTCTGCAACAACTTGTCGTAGATCTTCACCTCGTCGGTGACACGCAGGCAGTAGGGCACCTTGACGATGTAAATACGGTCCAGGAACGCCTCGTTATTCTTGTTATTGCGGAAGGTGGTCCATTCGCTCTCGTTACTGTGGGCAAGCACCACGCCGTCGAAGGGAATGGCGCCGAAGCCTTCGGTGCCCTTGTAGTTACCTTCCTGGGTCGCGGTGAGCAGAGGATGAAGCACCTTGATGGGCGCCTTGAACATCTCCACGAACTCCATCAGCCCCTGGTTGGCCAGGCACAAACCGCCCGAGTAACTGTAGGCATCCGGATCATCTTGGGAGTATTTTTCCAGCTTGCGGATATCGACCTTGCCCACCAGCGAGGAAATGTCCTGGTTGTTCTCGTCGCCCGGCTCGGTCTTGGAGATACCCACCTGGTTCAATACCGAAGGCCAGCGCTTAACCACCCGGAACTGGGTGATATCCCCATTATACTCATGCAGGCGTTTCACGGCCCACGGGGAAAGCACCTTGTTGAGGTAGCGCCGTGGAATGCCGTATTCCTGAGCCAATATCTCGCCATCCTCATCGGCCGAGAACAGGGCGAGGGGCGAGTCGTTCACCGGCGAATTCTTGATAGCGTAGAACGGGATACCTTCCATTAAATGCTTGAGCTTCTCGGCGAGGGAGGACTTACCTCCTCCTACCGGTCCAAGCAGGTATAGAATTTGTTTTTTCTCTTCCAAACCTTGGGCGGCATGGCGGAAATAAGAGACGATTTGCTCGATAGTATCTTCCATGCCGTAGAACTCCTTGAAGGCCGGATAGATCTTGATCACTTTATTGGAGAAGATGCGCGACAGGCGCGAATCTTTCCGGGTATCCACAAGCTCTGGGTCGCCGATGGCCGCCAGCATTCTCTCCGTCGCGCTGGCATAGACCATGCGGTCTTCTTTGCAGAGATTGAGGTATTCTTCGAGGCTGTATTCTTCCTCTTCCCGACGGTGTCGGGCAATGTACTGATTAAACAGAGTCATAATTTCATCTCCGGTTGAACAAGCCGGCGGACCACTTATTATAATAGTAGCAATTAATAATAGTAATAAGCAATGAATATACTCGTTAACCATTAGCCATCTTGCCAATTATGACAGTGGAATGCCGCATTGGTGCCACTTAAAGGTGGTCCCTAATAATTGAACAGCTGGTTAAGTGAAAGCCCTGGTACTGTAGAATGTTCAGAAGGACACCACAAGGAGTCGAAGATGTCAATCAAAACGAGACGAAGCCATTCATCGATTTTCAAAGCTAAAGCCGCCATGGCAGCGCTGGCGGGTGATAAACCTCTGGCGCAATTAGTGAAGGAATTCGAATTATCCGAACCGGATTACCGAATGTCCATAGACCCCCCTTGTGGTGGGAAACGGCTGGTGACGGAATGAGCGACGAGGTCTTTGACAAATCCACTGAATTGACGTAACCCGTTGGCGATTTGCTGGTGCTAACATGCCAAGATCGGTCTGCTCTGCTGACAGCATGATTTATGCGAAGGAGGGTGTAGAGTTGGTTATTTCATGTTAATAATGGCATCAAGGCACTGCGCGTTATTGCGAGGATTTTGCGTGTTTCGGTTGTGATTCGTGATGATTTGTAATCAGCCGGTCGCGGGTTCGAGGCCTATCGCCAGCTCCAGATAAATCAAGGGTTTAGACGAAAGTCTAAGCCCTTTTTATTGCCTCATAAAAATCATATAGACGCAGCCCGTGTTTGTGGTAACAAAACGCCGGAGCGAGCACTTCCGTTTTCCGCGCATGATTCCTATTCGGTAAACTCCGATTTTTCCGGCTTTCTCGGTAATGCTTTTTCATCGAAAAGTCTGGGTGAGGAAGGCAATCCACCGTACAGGAAAAGCCGTAATCGCTTTAATATTTTTTTGTTGTAAAATTGGGCGCGTGTCAACGTCGTTTCCCATTCAAGCCAAGTTTATCGTTTCGGCCGGAGCACGCCGTTATTTTATGTTTTCCGAAAAAATCGGATGATTTCAGTCATCTGTGATGGTATTGGTGGTGTTATGCGCTTCCAGTGCAGTTCTTTGAGTGGCTTTTGATTCCTTTTTACCCATTGTCGCCGGATGCCGCCTAGCTGCTTAAAAACGATCGATAAACTTCCGAAAATTACTTTCCATGCCTTGCTTCTCGTTCTGCTGAGTCCGCTCCTCGTATCCACTGTCCATGGTAACATCGGCCAGAGCGATGAAATATTGACTCCCGAAGAACGCCTCTGGCTTGCCAACAATCAACCTCGTATTGTTTTGGCAATCGAAACCGGTTACGCGCCGTTCGTGTTTCTGGGCGCCGACGGACAGCCCGTGGGACTCGCGTACGATTATATCCGGCTTATCGAATCGAAGATCGGCATCACTTTTAAGCGGCAGGAGTTTTCATCGCTCAACGATATTTTCGAGGCGGTGCGGACAGGTGAAGTTCAAATCGTCAACGCAGTGACTCCGACACCTGCCCGGTTACAGTTCATGCGCTTCACCGATCCCTATATTTCTATTCCCAATGTCATTCTCGTCAGGAAGAATCGCGCTGGCCGGATGAACGAAAAAGCTCTGGCGGGGTTAAAGGTTTCATTGGTCAAAAGTTATGCGGTGACGGAGAATCTCGCGGGTAAAAATCTGGGCTTTTCGCCGGACATCGTTTCGGATGATCTCTCGGCGTTGCTCAACGTTTCTTTCGGGCGCGCCGATGCAGCCGTCATCGATTTGGCAACGGCTTCGTACCTCATTTCTCAGAAAGGCATCAGCAATCTCCGCGTGGCCGGCGAAGTGGAACTCGCCGTTAGTCTGGCGATTGCCACTCCGCTTAGCGAACCCGTATTGCACGGCATTCTGCAAAAAGGATTGGCCGCGATTACAGAGGCGGAACGGGCAGAAATTCGTAAAAAGTGGTTCAATGCTTCCGGCCACAGTTTTCTTTCCGACTGGCGATTTTGGCTTGTCGTCGGTCTTGGGCTTCTTGCGGTTTTGGCGGCGATTGCCGCGGTGTTCATTTGGAATCGCATGCTCCAGCGGCAGGTGGCGATACGCACGGCGGAGTTGGAGGAAGAACGCTCCCATCTCGAACGGCGAGTGTCGGAGCGCACTGCCGAACTGGCGCGCAGCGAAGCCCAGTTGCGCGCTACCCTCGACAATACGCCCAATGTCGCCGTGCAGTGGTATGACGACGAGGGAAGGGTAACTTACTGGAATTCGGCTTCGGAGCGGCTTTTTGGTTGGAAGAGCGAAGAGGCGCTCGGCAAGAAACTTGACGACCTTATCTTCTCTCCGGAATTAGCGGTTCAATTTTTGCAGGTCCTTGCCCAACTCCGTGAAAGCGGCCGTTCCTATGGCCCCTTCGAGAGCGAAATTCATACCCGGGACGGCCAGCAGGGATGGATTATGTCCACGACTTTCGTTATTCCGACGGAAGACGATCGCATCAGCTTTGTCTGCATGGACGTGGATATCACCGAGCGCAAGAAGCTGGAAGAAAAGTTGACGGCAAGCGCACATTACGATGCGCTGACCCATATGCCCAACCGCGTGTTACTGGCCGACCGGCTGCAGCAAGCCATGGCGCAAGTACATCGACGAGACCTGCATTTGGCGGTGGTTTTTATCGACTTGGACGGCTTTAAAGCGATTAACGACGATTACGGACATGAAGTGGGCGATCAACTGCTGATGCATGTTGCCTCGCGCATGAAACTGACGTTGCGCGAAGGCGACACGCTGGCGCGTTTGGGCGGCGACGAATTCGTCGGGGTGCTGATCGACTTGACCGACATCGACACCTTGGAGCCCATGCTCGTCCGTCTGCTGGTCGCCGTTGCGGAGCCTGTGTGCATCGAAGGTTTATCGCTGCAAGTCTCGGCGCTACTGTTTACCCGCAGAAGGAGGCCATCGATGCCGACCAGTTGTTGCGTCAGGCCGATCAGGCCATGTATCAGGCCAAGTTGGCCGGTAAAAACCGTTATTTTCTCTTCGATCCGGTGCTCGACAATAGCATTCGCTGTCGCCATGAGAGCCTGGAGAGAATTCGCCGAGCGGGAATTCGTCTTGTATTACCAGCCCAAAGTGAACATGCGCACCGGGGCGGTCATCGGCGCCGAAGCGTTGCTTCGCTGGCAACATCCGGATGAAGGCTTGTTGCCGCCGGCAAGGTTTTTGCCCGTCATCGAGGATCATCCCTTGGCTGTAGAACTCGGCGAGTGGGTGATCGATACAGCGTTGAGCCAGATTGCGCTCTGGCGCCGCCAAGGGCTGGATATCCCGGTGAGCGTCAACGTCAGCGCCCGCCATTTGCAGCAAGCCGATTTTGTCGGTCGTCTGCGCGAACTGTTGGCGGCCCATCCGGAAATCGATCCGTCCTGGCTTGAAATGGAAGTGCTGGAGACCAGCGCGTTGGAAGATATCGTCAAAGTATCCCAAATCATCAGGTCCTGTAAAGAGATTGGCGTCATGTTTGCGTTGGATGATTTTGGCACCGGTTATTCCTCGCTGACTTATCTGAAACAATTGCCGGTAACTTTACTTAAAATCGATCGGAGCTTCATCCGGGATATGCTTTGCAATCCGGATGACCTGGCCATTCTGGAGGGCGTGATGGGGCTAGCGGAAGCCTTTGGGCGCGAGGTGATCGCCGAAGGCGTAGAGACGGCCGAACAGGGTGAAATGCTGCTTCAGTTGGGATGCGAATTGGGTCAAGGATTCGGTATCGCTTTCCCTATGCCGGCAAGCGATTTTGCCGGTTGGGCCTCCGTCTGGCGAACTTATCCAGCCTGGGAGCACGTGCCGTTAGTCAGCCGCGACGATTTGCCGTTGCTCTTTGCCGGCGTCGAGCTTTGCGTCTGGATGAAAGCCATGGAAAATTTTATCCGGAGGCAATGCAATGAGCCTCCGAGACTGGATGACCGACAAAGCCGTTTTAGTACATGGCTGAAAACCAAAGGAGCCGTTCGTTATGGATCGCTGGGCTGTTTTCGGACTGTAGAGTCGCTGTACCGGCAGTTACAGGAGCTGGCAGTGGAATTGAGCGAGTTATATGCCCGCGGCCAAACCGCGAAAGCGGAAGTGAAGTTAGCGGAGCTTCAAATCCTTCAGGAGGCACTGCTGAGCCGGCTAAAGGAGTTGCTGGGGTACAATTTCGCGGAACGGAAAGAATAGAGGTTCGGGCTAGACGATTTCCTCGGGAGACTCTGGCATGCCTAAAAGCCGAATTCTGGCTTCCACCATTGGCCGACGATAGCTCATCCTTGGCGTCGTGCTCTCCTGCATAAACGCCATGGATGGAGTGGGTGTAGAGATTGCACGACTGATAGGGATGCATGAGTTAGAGTAATGCAGAAGCTGAATGCATGCAGCGGGTTATCGCTGAAACGGAGCGTCGAGGTTTGATAAATCAAAATATCTCTATCGATTAATATACCTCCTGCTGATAACAGGATCAGTTTGAACAGCTTTTTGCTGGTACAATTGAGCAACGAATGGCTCGGTTACAGGTTGTGCTATTCGGACGGGCTAAAACGAGTCGTCAGTGAAATCCGTAAGAGTTCGGCGATTACACTGGGCGACTTTTTGTTAAGCCATTAAGGAAACTCTGAATAAATCGAATAATCTCCTTCTCCATTCGGGAGAAGGTCAATGCCGTTAAATTAAGGTCTTACGTAGGCCGGATAAACGTAGCGCACTTGTGCCCTCTTCTAGGAGGATCCGGCAATTGCGCAGTGGAACTACGCTTATCCCCCCTACAGCCCCTTAACTTAACGGCATTGCGAGAGAGGAAACTTATTCAGAGATAAATACTTAATTTATTCGGCTTCGCTTGCGAGGGTGAGATAATGCGGACTTTGGTGCTGGTTTTGAATTGTGCGGCAGGTATATTTTTTTCAACCAAAATCGACGCCGCTTCGACCGCTCTGGAAATTCATCGAGATCAAAGGAATAATCAGTACGGTATTGGGATGGAGCGAAATCCTACGACAGAAGAATATTCCACTGATACCGAACCAAATGCGTCAAATTCCGCGGAGCTGGAAAGTGGGCGGGCGGCGCTCCTGAAAAGTACAAAATTAGAACAAGCCGCGGCAAAATACATCGTTCGCCCCCACTCTCTTCCCTTGCCTGTCAACAACTACACCGCATTAGGTATGCGCCTTAGATTCGGTGCAGACGCTCCGCCTGCGGATGATGTATCGGATAATGCCATGGCCCGTAAAGGACAAAGCCTTTCTGGCAGTGCGAATGAAGAAAAGGCATTGCATGATCCCGACGATGTTTGGGAGCGCCTTCGTTTGGGATTGAAAATTTTTTGGCCTGGTTTCATCTCAACACAACCAAAGAATGCGCTGAAGCAAGAAAAACTAGCCGATGCTTCACGCTCGCTTGATCTGCACGACATAAACTCCGAATCTATGGGGAGTCCCAAAACTGCAGCTAGGGAAAACGCCGAGCGGAAACAATTAGCGAAGGCAAAGTATATCATTCAGCCGCACACCGCTGGTGCTCCGTTACATCGCTATACGGCTTTAGGTTGCCGCCTGAGGTTCGGCGCCGGCAATCCCTCGGGAGATAATGCCGACTGTATTCTCCCCCCTACTGCGCAATATCGGCAAGGTTCAACAGAAGATTCCAATGACGACTGCCTAGATAAGGTCGAAGCGACCTCTGCATCTAATTACCGTCATCAACAGCTCAAACACGGCAACTCGAGCTTGTCAATTAGTGGAAATTCACATAATGCTCCGGAAATGATTGGTGCTTTGGCTCAAGACAAGAATCATTCTTCAGCTTGCTCTAATCGCCAACCTTTATCTCTGGCGGATTCGAACATGCCCGCTAACCAAAGCAAAGCTTTAGAGAACGGAGACACCAAAAAAATGCTGATTGATGAGCGAATCAATAGGCAGATTCGCTTTTATAGCCAGAATCCGCGCTATCTCTATCGCGTGGCAGAGCGTGCGAGACCTTATCTTTACTATATCGTGGAGCAACTCAATCAGCATCAACTGCCTTTGGAGCTGGCTCTGTTGCCCATCGTGGAAAGCGCTTATCAGCCGACGGCGATGTCGCCTAAAGGTGCTGCAGGACTTTGGCAATTCATTTCCGGTACCGGCAACGACTATGATCTGGATCAAAATGACCAATACGATGAAAGGCTTGACGCGCTGGCCTCTACCCGGGCGGCGATTCGCTATTTATCCGACCTGAATGTTCATTTTAAAGGGGACTGGTTGTTGGCATTGGCCGCATATAATTGCGGACAAGGGGCTGTTGACAATGCCATTAACCGCAATCTTGCCGAAGGATTGCAAGCCGATTATTGGTCTTTGCGCTTGCCCGAAGAGACACAAAATTATGTTCCTCGTTTTTTAGCCTTGACATATATTTTTGCCAATCCGGAAAATTATGGACTGAAATTTGCCCCCATCAAGAACGAGCCTTATTTTATAAGAATAACGACAAGTCAGCGTTCCGGTATAAAATATCCTGACTCTTAGCAGACTGTCATATCTTTTTGCAGTGCGATTTAATTTGAGTTAACTGTATGGGGGGGAACCTAAATCTGGGTAATTGCAGTTCATTTTTACTTTTCAAATAGAGTTACTTTTTTTAAGGTCATCCCGTGAACTTTTAATTTGTCTATAAAAGGTTACCTTAAGGAAAACTTTTCTCACAGCTATGGAAAAAGGTAAACCTAATTTAAAAATATTTCTTCAAACGAAGGCGAGATCATGGAAAATAAGCTATCTAGTATTAAATCCGCACTTATAATGGCTATCGGTTTCTTAGCTTTAAATCCGCTCTGTGAAGCAGCAATTTATGAATTGGAAGATAATCAAAAGAGCATACTAGAACCTTTAAATAACGAATCGGAACGATTGCCATCTTTTCTTGAATCTATAAATCAAGCAGAAAAAAATAAAACAAAGTTAAATTTTGAGGAGGTTATCAGTCTTGTAAAACAAAACAAAATTGTAGAAGCTCAAAACAAGGTGTCTGATCTATTGCGACAATACCCGAATGAGTCTCAATATTACAATTTGCAGGCGCTTCTATATACTCTGAAGAAAGATTTGGCTAAAGCCGATCAAAACTTTGAAAAAGCTATTCAGCTGGATTCAAGAAATGTTCTGGCATACATTGGAGCAGCTAAATTTGCGTTAGATAATGGGCAATTCGATAAAGCCAAAGGCTACGCCAATAAAGCCCTAGGTGTTAATGACAGAGTCATTGGTGCCTATCTTGTATTAGCTGATATAGCTTTAAAACAAAAGAATATTAATGAAGTAGAAAAAGTTTTATTAACAGCGCAGGAAAAAGTAAAAGGAGATATCACTGCTGAAATCAAAGTAATTCAAAGTTTAGCAAAGTTTTATGCGATACAGAAACAGCCAGAAAAGATGTTGACAGTTGGTAATGAATTGGTTAAGCGCTATCCAGATGATAATAAAGCGCTTTCAGTACTTGTAGGGGCTCAAATAATCAATAAAAATTTACCGGCGGCTGAGGCAACGTTACATCAAATTATCGGCCAGGATAAGCAAGATATAGCTAATCGTTTGTTGTTAGCTAGATTATTAAGCACGCAATCGGGTAAAGAGAAGGAGGTGCTTAAATTGCTGGACGAAGCTGACCAAATTTCTCCTGACAAACCGGAAGCCCAGGTTTTTAAAACCGCCTATCTAATCAAATTGAAGCACTATCAAGAAGCTCTGGATTTAGCAGTTAGAGTAGACAAGCAATCTCCGAAGCTTGTGCTTGGAAAGTTGCTGAAAGGAGATGTTTACCTGGCAGAGAAAAAGCTTGACAAGGCCATCGAGATGTACCGGCAAGCTTATAAACTCCAGCCGAGCAACAAAGTGTTGTTTACTTTAGCCGACATTATGACCATTCAAAAGAAGCAGTCTGACGTAATCAATCTTTTAAACAACGCATTGGAAAAAGATGGCAAAAACGGCGCAATTCATTTCAAACTGGCTACGGTTTATCAACAGCAGAATGACAACAAACAGGCCGAAGCCCATTACAAAGCGATTCTGGAAGGGCAGCCAGATCATGTGCTTGCCTTAAATAATTTAGCCTATCTCTATTTTCAACAAAGCAATCCGAAAGCTTTGGAATTAGCAAAAAAAGCATACGAAAAAGCGCCTGAATCGGCTGCAATTTTAGATACTTATGGATATATTCTGGTCAAGCAGGGTCAACCAAAAGAAGGTCTGCTCCTTTTAGAAAAAGCAGCCTCATTAGCGTCTAAATCCAGTGATATTCAATTTCATCTTGCCGAAGCCTATTCAGTTAACGGTGACGATCAAAAAGCGGTTGAAATCCTTAAACCTCTCGTGAATGCAGAACAATCCTTTTTGGAAAAAAATGCAGCGGTTAGCTTATTCAATAAACTGCAATCTCATTAATTTTCATGGGTTTTATTTTTTAGTTTATGATGTTGATATGGCTTTGTTGCATAAATCCGCCTTGCCTCAAATCAGGGCGGATGAAGAAAGCGAAAGCCTGCTACAAAGTGAAGAATTGGCGAGCGTACAATGATTCCCTGGTTAATCGGGGCCTTGACGCTCTGGTTTGAAGACTCCCAGATTGAACGCTGGCATCAGCCTGAAAGGTCCGGTTACCGCGGCAGGGCGATGACTTATTCCGATGTGGCGATTCAGTGTGGACTGATGATTCGAGAGCTTTTCCAGTTGCCGTTGCGAGCAACTGAGGGATTCTGAGATCTCTGGTTAATCTGTTGGATGGGCCGCTACAAGTGCCGGATTACAGCACTTTATGCCGGCGGCAACAAACCCTGTCGGTGGCGCTGCCCCGGCCTGTTGCCCAGACCCCTCGGCATCTGGTCGTGGATTCGACCGGACTAAAAGTCTATGGCGAAGGCGAATGGAAAGTCCGGCAACAAGGCATCAGTAAACGCCGGATCTGGCATAAACTGCATATTGCCGTGGATGCGCAAACCCAGGAAGTCGTGGCGGTTGAACTGACCGCAAATTTTGTGGACGATGCCGAAGTCTTGCCGGACCTGTTGGAACAACTAGACACCGAGGAAGCGCTGGCGTCAGTGGCCGCGGATGGTGCCTATGACATGACCCTTTGCCGCCAAGCCATCCGGCAGCGGCATGCCCAGGCCTTGGTACCGCCGCGGGCCGGCGCCTTAGCCTAGCCTGATAATGAAGAGAGGACACCACATCCGCGGACGGTGATCCTGCGCACTTGTCAGGAACAAGGCGAAGCGGAGTGGAAATGGCAGAGCGGCTATCATCGCCGCAGTTTGGCCGAAACCGCGATGTTTCGGGTCAAGACGCTGTTTAGCCAGAAGTTGAAAAATAGAAGCTTCGCGGCGCAGCAAGCGGAAGCTTACTTGCGTGTCGGGGTGGGGTATTAAACAAAATGACGGGCTTGGGTATGCCGGATAGTTATCCGGTCAGTTAACCAGAATAGAGAAAGGGAGAAACTTTGTCTTCACCAGGATTTATACAACAGAGCCTATTGATATTACAATAAAATAAATACCATGAAGTCAGGGTAAGAATTCCAAAGTGAGAGCCACCTTTTTTTAAGGTTCTGTTTTGGCAAATAAATCTGAAGAGACTAAGGGGGGGGCAGGGGCTATTTGATTGAATTTTTTTGTTTGATTGACGATTTTGCCAGTGTTCGAGCCGGCTTGGAAACCTCATCGGTTGGTAAGCCGGGCGAAATGGCTCCCTCGATCAACTTTATTGAGCCGTTCTGTGGGTTCGTTCATAGATATTCTCCTATAAGGGGGTGAAACGGAGCCAACAGCCCAGCGCCTTGAGTCCTATCGGAGTTGATGACGCTAGCCATTCTGTTCCATCAGCTGCGCTTCCGCCAGTTCAAATCCTTTTATCTGGGCACTGTCTACCGTCATCTGCGTGCCGAATTTCCAAGGCTCCCCAGAGTTACCACCGCTGCGTCGAACTCCTGCCCCGTTGCGCGGTGCCGCTGGCCGCTTTGTTCTCGTTGCTCAAAAAAGGAGAGTGCGACGGCATTTCCATCGCCGACGCCACCGCGCTGGCTGTCTGTGACAACCGGCGCATTCCGCGCCACCAGGTCTTCCAAAGCATCGCCCGCCGCGCGCGGCATGACCTCGACAAGGTGGGCTTCCGATAGGGCTTATCCTAAACTCAGGTTAATAACTTGATGCGTTTGACCTTAGTCTTTGATTCATGTCCCCTAAGCGATCAAATATTTTGCGTAAGTCCTGCTTATATAAGCAGATTTTCTGTTAAGCGCTTACACAATTAAGTTTTCTATAATATTTATGAGCTAGGATTAAAGTTTCAGATTCTGGGAAAGTTAATTTTAAAAATCGAGCCATTATGTCAATTTTTTAATGATAATTTAATAATTGAGCGGAAAGCATTTAAGAAAAATTTAATTTTATGAATTTGAATGGTATAGATTTTTTATATTTTGATCTTAACAAAATATATATTAATGAATGCGCTGCATGTTAGATCTCATTGTTGATGAGTTATTTTTATAAATGATACGGAGTTATTATGTTTGATGATTATTTTCAGGTTTTTTTGGCAGATACTTGTGAAAGTAAAAAGATAAATTATTCGATACGTTATCAAGTCTACTGTGAAGAAATGGGGTTTGAAAATAAGGACAATTTTCCGATGGGTCAAGAAATCGACGAATATGATGATAAATCCGTCCATTTTATTGTACAGCATAAGAAAACAGGGCAGTGGATTGGAGCAATGAGGCTGATTTTCAAGAATAATAATTTATTGCCTATTGAGCAGTATTGCCCTATTGAAGAGCCTATTATACCCAAGGCAAAGAATCAAACTGTCGAGTTGTCTAGGCTATGTATCATCAGGGAAATAAGAAGGCGAGTTTCAGATATTGATTCACCTTATGGTATTACGGACGATGATAAAGAAATAAAGGTAACCGATAAGGTTAAACTATTACATGATCATCAGAGAATTAATGGGAGTATCATATGGGGGATATTAAATGCTGCTTCGGAATATTGTTATGTTAATAATATTCCGAATTGGTATTTTATGACTACCGGTGCCTTAACGAAAGTGCTTAATAAAGGAGGATTCAATATGCTGCAATTAGGAGAGGCTTTTTATCATAAAGGGGTGCGCTATCCTTTTAAAAAAGATGTTTTTGAAACCTATCATAATGAAATTTGGAGGAAAGAGTTTGTGAATGGCTATGGTTACCGTATGTTTTCCGATTTAAAAATTATTCAAAAACCTGCGGAAAAGGCAGCTTAGTTAAAAAACTATTTCAAATTTTCTGCATTTCTAATTTATAATTCTGCTTGGCTTTGTTGCATAAATCGCGAAGCAAGTAAACTTCTCTTTACCCCTCTCCGCAGGGCGGATTTAGAGTATGGCAGCGGTAATCGGCGTACCCAATGGGGTAAGCCGCTTTAATAGCGCCGCACGAATTTGCAATTCGGCGACTTGGCTACTGAAAAGACCTGTCTTGACGTGTTCAACCAAGCGTTTGAAACAACGCATTTTCGTTTCTATCCGGCTGCGGCGATGAGAGCCAGCCGTTTTCTTAAGGTTCGATCCCCAACAGCTGGGTAGCGCGTCTTGTCTCATTTCGGGCGTTGGCAGCTGCCGTATTTTCTTTCTAGGATTTGCCATGCTTGTGCACGGGAATGACGGCATCAGCCCTCCGCTCAGTAATGGCCTTGTGGCTGCCCTGAGTAACGTAGGCGGCTTCTCCACTGACGGCTGCAACCATTTTCATCGACGGGTATCTGAACGAGTAAATAGTCCAAGTTGGCCAATCGAGGCCAGACAACTTCAATAAACTGGTGGCCATGCCGCTGGCATGCCGTAACGCCAGTCCGAAGAGGTTCTTGATCATTAGACAAAACGGAATGGCCGCGTCGGAAAACGTTTCCGTTCGCCTTCGCTTACTGCTAGCTGGCACTAACCAATCTCTCTTTTTAGCAATCCATAACAGCATTGGCCTGCGCGGTTGCAAGGATTGATTACCGCCTTGCCAACTGGGGCTTCGGTATTTCTGCGCCAGCGACTTGGACATTCCTATTCGGGATCAATGGATTCCCTTACACAATGGGGTTGATAGCCGATTTATGCAGCAAAGCCCAAAATAATATGAAGTGGTTCAATAGTTAAAATGAAGTCTTATTTAAATTGACCTTTATTGGTCATGAATTCCCACATCTCGATATTCTTTTGAGCGACTCCATTAAGCAAATCGCTGACTTTGATTATACACGGCTGACGTTTGCCATGATACTCGGTTAGGGGGCCAATGGCGGTAAAATAAATGCCTAAGGTAGCAAAAAAACGTATAAGCGCTGGTTCCATAACGGCATACCAATAATAAATTTTGTGTTCATAACTCATTTTGATCAAGCAAGCAAATAAGGCTATACTTAAGTGAGGCAGAATTCGTCGTTCGTCTTCATAATTATTTTCAGGCATATTGCTTATACCAGCGAGGGTTCCTGCTTCGTTTTTTCTGCGTTTAAAATCTTTTGATACACAAAATCGAGATGCTTCGGCAAGATGCGTATCTCTGGGTATTCTCTGCAACAGTTCAAATTTATCAAATTTAGTATATTTTTCGATAGGAAACAATTTTTCTGGATTTTTTACGTCAGGAAAAATAAGACGTGTGGTTGCCGCAAATGAGCGGGACTTGCGGTGACGAATCAAATAATGCACGGAGTGATTGTCATATTCGTCAGATTCTAAACCTTGAAGATGATTTGCTGGATCTTCGAATCCGGTTTCAATACAATACACTTGATAGCGTAATTTGTAGACTTCATCTTTGAGTTCATCCGAAAGAGCTGGTATCATCTCGAAATACTCATTAAATAATTCCAAGAGGTTAGTAGACATAGAATCACCTTTTTATAGAGTTGAAAAAAATCATTTATTATTTCATAAAACTAGATGAGATTAAAAAATAAATCCAAGTGTTAATTCTCAGTATGATATATAATCTAAGAAGAGGTGAAAAGTATAAAATTTGCCATTAGTTTTTTAGCTTAATATCTGTATTTAGTGTTTGAGGTATCTTTTTTTTCAAGATATTGTATCTTGCTTCGAAGATGAATTTTAGTATTTTACATCATATGTCATTTCCAAACGATGGTGGCTTTAGATGAGTAAATTTAATTACGAAGAAGCATTTAGTCGTAACATCGGCTGGGTAACAGAAAAGGAACAGAAGATTCTCCGAGGTAAGAAAGTTGCTATAGCAGGCGTAGGAGGGGTAGGAGGTGTGCATTTGTTAACATTGACTCGCCTTGGAGTTGGGAGATATAGTTTGGCTGATCCCGATACTTTCGAGCTCGCTAATATGAACCGGCAAGTGGGTGCCATGATGAGTACAATGGGCTTGGCTAAAGTGGATGTACTTGCCAATATCGCGCTGGATATCAATCCTGAATTACAAATAAAGAAGTTTAGGGATGGTGTGAATCAAGAAAACGTGGATGCTTTTCTTGAGGGTGCCGATATTTTCATCGATGGGCTGGATTTTTATGTGCTGGATGTTAGGAGAAAAATATTTGCTCGCTGCGCCGAATTGAATATTCCGGCCATTACGGCTGCCCCCTTTGGGATGGGCTCGGGATATCTCATTTTTATGCCGGGAAAGATGACTTTTGAAGAGTATTTTTGCATGGAAGGCCTAGGGATCATTGATCAACAGATTAATTTTGCTGTTGGGCTTGTACCCAAGGGTTTGCATAAAAGCTATTTAATTGATCCGGCTCGCTTTGACTTTGCTAATCATAAGGCTCCCTCAACATTTATGGGCTGTGAGTTTTGTGCCGCAGTTGCTGGTGTCGAAGCTCTAAAAATTTTATTATCCAGAGGTAAAACTTACGCGGTTCCTTATTATCATCAATTTGACTGCTATACAGGAAGATGGAAACGCGGGTGGTTGCCAGGAGGCAATAGAAACCCTTTGCAGTGGATAAAAAAAATTTCTCTACGGCGGCAGCTGATTAAAAGTCAATAATTTTTCCCTTATTCCATTATAAAAAACAACTTTTTTCTAATAACCATTATGCCTAATGCTATTATCGAAAATATCCTTGATCATGCTCGCTGGGCACCTAGTGGAGATAACACTCAACCTTGGCGTTTCGAAATAATAGATGCTAACCACTTTGTTGTCCATGGCCATGATACAAGGGATTATTGTGTTTACGATCTTGAAGGGCATGCCAGTCAGCTTTCTATCGGTATTTTATTGGAAAGTATAGCGATAGCCGCCAGCGCTTATAATTATAGAGCTGAGTTTCAAATACTCGAAAATAGGCCTGAGAGTCACCCGGCGATTGCGGTTGCATTAACCGAAGACTCAACTATTATCCCTGATCCTTTGTTTCCTTTCTTGCCTGTGCGAAGCGTTCAACGACGGAGGCTAAAAACAATCCCGCTGACGGTTGAAGAAAAAGACGCACTTGAGAAAGCAGTCGGGGATTATTATGCAGTCCATTGGATAGAAAGCTGGCAAGGGCGATGGCAGGCTGCTCAATTAATGTTCAAAAATGGAAGGTTGCGTTTAACTTTACCCGAGGCTTTTAGAACCCACAGTTCTATTATCGAGTGGCATGTCCGTTTCAGTCATGACAAAATTCCTGATCAAGCGATAGGGCTAGACCCTATTGCAGTAAAAATTATGCAATGGGCTATGAAAAGTTGGGAGCGGGTAACATTTCTTAATACCTATCTGGCGGGAACCATCCTACCCCGTTTGGAAATGGATTTATTGCCAGGGATTTTCTGTGCAGCTCATTTTTCCTTAATTGCTGCTAAAAAGCCAGAAAATCTCCAAGATTATCTAAAGGCTGGTCGAGCTCTTCAGCGTTTTTGGTTAACTGCAACCCGACTTGGGCTGCAATTACAACCCGAAATGACGCCGTTAATTTTTGCGGGATATGTGAGGGAAAAACTGGCTTTTACCCAGGTAAGTAAATTGACAATTTATGCCGAACAACTCTCTAAGGTATTTGAAAATTTATTGGGAGGGAAAAAGCCTGAATGTGCGGTATTTTTTGGAAGAATTGGGCAAGGGGAGGTTGCGACTACGCGTTCTTTGCGGCTGTCTGTAGAACAATTAATAAAGAGCAACTAATAACGCATTTATTTAAATAAAATGCCTATTGTAACAAGTCTGTTTTTAGACCGCCTAAGCGAAAGGTTTCTTTTAAATCCTTGATATCTACCTTATGATGTCCAGGTAATTGGTTTTCGATATTTCTTAAGGTATTCATTAAGGAATCGGGAATACATTGGCGTCGCGGATTACTTTTAAAGGCTACCATAAAAGGCAGCAGAAACAACTTATAGAAATTCACATGCGTAGGAAGCTGCTTCTTTGCCTCATTAAAATCCCTGAGTGAAAAAGCGGCATTTAAAGAATAATAGTAATCTAAAGTGAATAATTCGGGTTGGCGGTCGGCATATTGGTAGGCAAAATAATTGATTGATTTGGCTGATTTTAATCTTGCAAAATCCGCTAAGTAGACGCCTCCACCGGGTTTAAGAATTCGCTTAATGGCGGAAAATGTTTCTTTTAAGGCGCTTTGATCGGGCAGGTGATGCAGAGCCATCGTAGAAAATACAGCATCGACGCTGTTATCTTCAAATTTTGCTAGCTCTGCGATATTATCCTTTACCGTTTTCACATTTAACAATTTTTGTTCGTTGATGTAGGCATCCGCCTTATCCAGCATGGGTTGTGACAAGTCAACCCCAATAAAATTGATTTCTGGGTTAAGTCTGGCGATTAAGCCTAGCTGAGTCGCTGGTCCGCAAGCAAGATCAACTACGGTTTCGCCGGGGTTTATTAAGTCGCAGACGTGGGCAGCATGAAATAAATAAACAGGGGCCATAACGCCGTCTTCACGGCCAGCCCTCGTATAAGCCAAAACTTTTTCGGGGTCGTCCATAACCAAATCAGGCTCGGTAATGCGCTCCACTCTTCCGGAAGAGAAAATTTCTCTTAAAATGACTTTCAAGAAAGGGACGCTCAGCATAGTTTTCTCTTTAAAAAGTTACAAAATAACAGATCTATTAAACTGGAGTCAAAAAAAACCGCCCTAGTAAGAGCGGTTTTAATAGAGTCGAAATTTGTATCACTAATTACGATCAGCTATACGCAACTCTTTTACGAAATCCGAATAAGCCTAAACCTAATCCTAGTAGCGCTAAGCTTCCTGGTTCAGGTGCGGCAGCGGTACCAACTCGAAGTTGACCTGACTCAGTACCGCAAAAATCTGTGAGATTTAACCCGCATTGGAAAGCAGCTGGGTTGTAGCTAAACGGCGGATTGCCTGCAACATTCGATTGAAAGTCGGTATTGCTGAAGGCAAGGGTTGTGCCGAGAGCTAGAGCATTACCAAGAGAGTCCTTGAAAGCGCCAAATGGATTAGCGGCCAACGAGAAAAGAGCCCTGTCTCCTCCATTGCCAAGAAATGCATTAAATACACCTCCATAATTGTTGTCACCAACATCACTTGCTACGTTGAACGATGCAACCAGAGTACCGTCGGTTACATTAGGGCTGGCGGCACCATTTGCAGCTTGACCTGTCCCATCAGCGATATTATCTAAATAGAAATTTAAGACGCCTGATGTGTGATCAAAGTTTGTATTTCCAGCAGCATCGACATTAGTGGTAAATACACCGTTGATATTGAAAGTAAATGTTAGTTCCCATCCATTTGCCGTAAAGAATGAAGTGGGGGAATTAAATAATATTGGCGATATGACAGTGTCAGCGGCATTGTTGAAACTCTGGACAGTTCCATTGGCCTGTACATTAAAAGTGTCTCCGGCATCCAGTGCGCCCGTAGTACCTCCGGTTGTATCAATAGTCGTATGAAAAACGTTGTTAATAACCAAATGATCAACATTGGTTACAACACCGTTTACAGCGGTAATTCCCTCAGCAGCAACAGTGGTCGCATCAAATTGCCAGTCGTTAAGTACAACAACTCCCGCGTTGGCGGTTGTCACCATTCCAGTGCTTAGCGCTAGGATTGCAAAAAACTTAGGTTTCATAGTTATATCTCCTAAAATATAAATACAGTTTTGTAAAGTCAGATAGCACAATCTTTTATAGCAATTATTAGGCCGAATTTTAATTAATCAAAAGAATCATTAGGTTATCCCTCGATGATCAAAGTCGTACAGTTCTGTTCCATTAAACTGTAAAATATTATGACAGGAGGTATAGTAAGGTCTGAAGTTCGTAAGGCCGTTGCGCCGTTAGTTCTACTTTGCGGTTTTTTCAAGATCGTTGCGGATGTCTTTTGATCAGCGCTCAGCGAGCGCGGATTTGCTTGAGTTGATCCTCGAAGTCGTTCTTGTAAATGAGACCCTCCCTCGTCAGATCGCGTCCCAATTCACACACGCCCTATATGCCAATAGTGTTCAGCTCACTTTTTGCCCGAATCAGGAGATGGCCGCATTCGTTCCAAATAGGCGAGCAATTCCGCTTCGGTTGCTCAGCCGTTCAGGTAATGGCAAACTATTTCATAGGTGGCCTTATTCGGCGCGCGGCCGATCCAAAGGTTGAGCAGCAGGCTGGCGATGAGGGCGCTATAGATCTGAAAGGTCACGTCACTGGCATTCTGGCAGAGCAGATGTCGACAGCCTAGTATACACACTTCAACCAGCGGAAGAACAATTCCACAGCCCAACGGTAACGGTAGGCCACGGCAATCAACTCGGCCGCCAAATCCAGGCGGTTGGTGACCAGCATCAGCCTCGCTTCGGTATCGTCGGTGCGGCGTTTTCCGGTCGCGACCTCAACGAGGCGGAACGGATGTGACAACAAGCGGAAACGGTGCAGCGTTCCCAGGCGGCGCAATTCCACATCCCGTACATGTCCGCCGCCCGGTCGGTCGCCATCAGCGGGTGCTCCCGAAAGGCTTCATACGCCACATTGTCTGAACCGAAGGTATCCTGAATTTTGTGTAAACGGCGGCGGTTCCCCGCTCATTAAATTTGCAGTTATATCTTCCGATCTGACGATCCATCTAATCACAGAGCCCCTTTTTTTGTTGTAAAATTTTCTGACTCTCAACTGTTTGCCCCACAATTTTTGGCGGAGAAATAGCTAAATGAGTAGTGGTCTTGAGTTTGTGTATTGCAAAGCGTGTACTAGGAATGCCGTCAAGCGAACCGCCAATCAATAAATCTCATCCGGCGGAACCGCTGGCGCGTTCCGCCTTACGGGTTTGCCGCTGGCTACGGCTGAAAAATTATTGCTTGATTTTTCACAAGTTACTTCCTAATCTTCCGGTTTAAAATGAATTTCAAAGAGTAAGTGCAATCATTGGTTTTGACTGTAATCCGATTGCTGAGTATAGATGTGCCGTTGGCCGGTTTGAATTGCGATTATTTAATATTGATCTCAACGCTATCGCCGGGTTTTCGGGTTTTATGGCATTCGCAAAATTAAACTGGTAGTTACTGAAGCGAAGTTGATAAGCGTCGATTAATTGACTTTCTTTATTGTTGTGATGGTAGTGCTTTATTTCAGCTTCAATCAGCGATTCCAGTTGAAAGTCCAAGACAATCGGGCCGGCAAAAAGAATTGTTTTCGATGAGCGGCTATTTCACTGGTTCGTGGAACAAATTGAAATCCTCGGTTGCATTGCGGGTAATATCGATATGAATCTGGTTAAATACAAAAAAATGCTGCCGGTCTTCATATCGCTTAATCTCCCGAATCCAAAGTTTGCTAATCTATTCTGTCGACTGTCTTAATGCTCTAAAATAATATTTCAAAGAAAATACCAGATGAAAGCTAATTAAGATTGACTCATGCTAAACAAATCCTCTGTTTTTATGTTAGCTAGCTTTGTCAGCCGCCGCCGGTGGTGGATAATCTCGTTAACGCTGTTCATTATTTTTTCTTCATCTGCAGGAATTAAAAATCTTAATTTCAATAATGATTATCGCGCTTACTTTAGTCAGGAAAACCCGCAATTGCAGGCTTTCGAGGCGATACAAAAAACTTATAATAAAAGCGATAACATTCTTTTTATTCTAAAACCCGCTGGAGGAAATGTTTTCGATCCGATGGTCTTGCAGGCCATTTACCAATTGACCACAAAAGCCTGGCAACTTCCTTTTTCAAGCCGGGTCGATTCGCTTACCAATTTCCAGCATACCGTTGCCGATGGGGATGAGTTGCTGGTTGCCGATCTGGTTCATGATCCTGCTTCTTTGACCCAAGAGCAAATACGATCCATTAAACAGGTCGCATTAAATGAGCCGATGTTGGTGGACCGGGTGATTTCAAAATCCGGCCACGTCTCGGGCGTTAATGTCACGGTGCAATTGCCTGAAAAGAACCTCAAGGAAACCGTTGAAGTGGTCAATCAAGCCCGGCAATTGGCGTGGGATATTGAGGGGGCTTATCCCGAAATAAAAGTTTATCTTTCGGGCGTCGTGATGATGAGTAACGCTTTCGTCGAGTCTGCCTTGAACGATAGCAAAACTTTGATTCCGGTCATGTATGCTATTGTTCTTGCAGTGGCCTTGCTTAGTTTGCGTTCATTTTCCGCCGTTTTTGGCGTCGTTCTATTGATTCTCTTTTCGATTACGGCGGCGTTAGGAGTATTCAGCTGGTTTGGCGGGGTACTGACCGGTACGTCTGCCGTGTCGCCCACTATCATTTTGACCATTGCCGTTGCCGATAGCATCCACTTATTGGCAAATATGCTGCATTACATGCGAATCGGCTATAGAAAAAGGAAGGCGATCCGTAGGAGTTTAAGAGCGAATTTTCAACCCATTTTGTTGACCAATTTGACCACCATGGTGGGTTTTATCACCATGAATTTCAGCGATGCGCCGCCGCTTCGGGATTTGGGAAATATTTCCGCGCTGGGGGTTGCCTTTGCCTGCATGTTGACTATTTTTTTTTTACCGGCCCTCATGAGTGTTTTGCCGGTCAAAGTCAAAGTCAAACTCAAATCGAAAGACGAGCAGAACCTCTCGAATCTGAACCGTTTGTCTTTATTCGTCATTCGCCATCGCAAGGTTTTGCTGACGGCAAACGCACTGATAGCGATTTTTGTAACCAGCTTTGCCTCCATGAATGAACTGAACGACGATTTCGTGAAATATTTTGATGAAACGGTTGACTTTAGAAGAGCGACGGACTTTCTCAATGAAAATATGGGAGGGATCGACTCGATTGAATTTTCGATACATGCCGGAGAAGAGGGCGGTATTAATGAGCCGGATTTTTTGCAAAAACTTGAACGTTTTTCGCTCTGGCTAAAACAGCAGCCGGAAGTGAAAAATGTAAATATCATTACCGATATTTTCAAACGGCTGAACAAGAACATGCATGGTGACGATCCGGCCTGGTACAAATTACCGGATCAGCGGGACCTGGCGGCGCAATACTTATTGACGTATGAGATGTCTTTGCCTTATGGGTTGGATCTGAACAATCAGATTAATGTGGATAAATCGGCTACCCGGGTGATTGTGACTCTGGGAAAACTCAATTCCAATCAGATATTGGCGGTTGAATCGCGGTTCAATGAGTGGCTGCGGCAAAATATGCCGGAGGCAAAAACCGAAGCGGCCAGTACGAGTTTGATGTTTGCCCATATCGGAAAACGAAACAGCGAAAATATGATTTTGGGGTCTTCGTTTGAATTGGGAGTCATATCTTTTATACTGATCGTAGCCTTTCGTTCATTGAGGCTGGGGCTGATTAGCTTGATTCCTAATCTGGTGCCGATGGGTGTCGCTTTTGGAATTTGGGGACTCATAGATGGCCAGATCAGCTTGGGCATATCAGTAGTGGCGAGCATTACTTTCGGCATCGTTGTTGACGATACTGTCCATTTTATTAGCAAATATCGCCGTGCCCGAGTGGAATTGAGGAAGCCCAGTCCGGTTGCCGTTTACTATGCCTCTTCCTCTGCGGGGGAAGCGCTGTGGATCACGACGATGATATTGGTCAGCGGCTTTATCGTGCTGAGTTTTTCGCATTTTACGGTGAACTCTGGCATGGGATTGTTGAGTGCCATTACGATTTCAATCGGGCTGTTCATGGACATGTTATTTTTGCCGCCCTTGTTAATGCTGTTGGATAAAAAATGAAAACTTTATTATTGACTTTAATCATTAGCTTCTGGGCGTATCCCTGCTTTGCCGGCACCGATGAAGAGAAGGGGTTGCAGATTATGCAGGAGGTGGATCGCCGTGATGCAGGTTTTGGCAATAGCAGGGCGGATGTCAAAATGATCCTGAAAAGCAGCAGCAGCGGAGAAGAAACATTGCGCTTGCTGAGAATGGACACGCTTGAGGTTGCGGGTGACGGTAATAAAGGCCTCAGTATTTTCGATAGCCCGCGCGATGTAAAAGGTACAGCTTTTTTAAGTTTCACCCATGCACTCGAGCCCGATGAACAATGGCTTTATCTGCCGGCTTTGAAACGAGTGAAGCGGATCTCGTCGAGCAACAAGTCGGGGCCTTTCGTGGGCAGCGAATTTGCATTCGAAGATTTGACCTCGTTTGAGGTGCCTAAGTACAAATACAAGTATCTGCGCGACGAAAAAGTGAATGATCAGGATTGTTTTGTAATTGAGCTGTACCCCCAGTATGAGGAATCCGGTTATACGCGGCAGATTTCGTGGATCGATAAGGAGCGCTATATTCCGCTAAAGGTAGAATATTACGATCGGAAAGATGCACTGTTAAAAACGCTGGAATTCAAAGGCTACCGGCAATATCTGAATCAATATTGGCGGGCCGACGAAATGTTGATGACGAATCATCAAACCGGCAAAAGCACTACGCTGCTTTCGGAAAACTTTAAATTCCGCACCGGATTGACGGTCCGCGATTTCGATCAGAATACCCTGCAGCGGGCAAGGTGATTCTTGAGTTTTCCAATATAAGCTTTCCGTAAGGGGAGCGTTATTATCCGGCCATAGGCTGAGGTTAACCGGTTTATTCAATACTGCGGGATGTATTCCTTGTTGGCTCTAAGAAGTTTATACGCGCGGAAATTAGCGTGGTTCGTGCAGAATGCTTGATTGCTGAAAATATTGATCGGGATTGCCGTTTTGGTTGATGTTACATAATCCGGCATTTATCAAATTAGTCGGTCTTGCCGTGAAGTAATGATGAGGTTTAGCTCTGGTCGTCATGCATGATCTGCCGGTGGCGATAAGTGTTTGGCGTAGCGACTGATGGATATGCCGGTTAAAAGTAGTAGCTCAATTCGGTCCTGATGGAGTCGTCCTTTTGTAAAAAATAAGCCGGATTATTGAAGTAGGCGTTATTATACAAGCGCACTTCCAGTTCTATTTTAAAGTTCTCGCCTAGGCGCCGGCTGGCTTCCAGGTTGTAGATTTTCTCTCCAGTTGTTCTGTCAAAGGTAATGCCTGCCAAAATTTCCGTGCTTTGCTCGTCATTAAATCCGAGACGAACGGCGGCGAGAAAGTCATCCTGTAGAATGACTAATTGATTGGGTTGATTCAGGGTGTGAATGGTGCGTTGACCACGGCTGTCATACATGTATTCGGCAATCAGGCCGACATCCACGGATGTTTCCAAAATTCCGTAAAATGTGTATTCCACGCCGCCGGTTCCGGCATAATAGGTTTTCCCTTGGCCTGAACGCACAATCGATTCGAGCTTCCAGAGCCAACTTCCTTTTGTGACCTGCACATCCAGGCCGGTCTGGAAAATCGATTCATAGTAGGGCGTCAAGTGCAATTTTCCGGATTGATCTAATGTGGGCAGAAACGAAGGATCGCGGTTGGTGCCGTAAAACTGCGATAATCCCCAGTCCCAGTCGCCGATCGCTTTGGACCAGCGGACGGCATAAGCCATTTGCCTCTCAGCTCCTTTTTTTTCGTACAGGGAATCATGCACATCCAGGGCCGGATTGAAACGGAAGCGCCCTTGCGGTCCGGAGAACGTTCTTTCCCTGAAACCCGGTAATACAAAGAGATCCAGCGTTCCCCAATCCCGAATCAGCGCCAGATTGACCATTGGCTGTCCCAGCTTGTCTTCCCCGTCTATGTTTTCGACTAAATCCGACTGATTTACAATGTCGACCAAGTGCTGGGATTCGGTAACACCCCAGAATACCTTACGGAATCCTACGCGCAATTCCCAAGTATCCGCGGCTTTGAGCCAGGTAAGTTCGCGAATGTCGAAGTGGGTTCGTCGGTTGTCATACTGCGATAGACGGTAAAACGGTACGAAAGCGAAGCTTTGCCGGCCGTTGTCCCATTCATGCACTAACTGCGGTTGGACAACACCGGAGAGATAGTGATTATGTTGCTGGTTATCGATTCCTTCGTGAAAGAAACCGAGGCTTTCCATACCAGCATAACCGGATAGTTCCCAGGCAGGCACTTCATGACTTTGCAATAAAAAAATGACGCCGAGAATAATTTCGGCATTCATGACTTTATTAAACGAAAGTTTTAATAAACGAAATGCAATGCTCAACATTGAATAATGGCAAAATTTTATAGGTCAAAAATTATCCCGCCCTGGATTTGATTTAGTATATTAAATTAGTTTAGTATAGCATTAATTTTTCTAAAAAAATTTGTAAGTCCAGAGGGATTTCGGCATTTTAATGCTGAGCCTTTTGGAACCTCGTCGTTATCCATAAATTGGTAATGTCTGCTAAAAATGGTCCCTCTGGATGGGGTCACGGCTGCATAGAAAAGAGAGGCAGAGAGGTTAAGCGTTAACCGTAACCCGATGCTTTTTGGCGTGAACGTGTTGGGTTACGTTGCGCTTTTAGGCATTATAAGCGAATCATAAACGGCCTTATATTGGCCGACCATCCTGCTCAACGAAAATTGATTCAGTACTAGATGGTAACCATTTTGGCCATGCAGTCGTCTCATATCCGGCTTGTAGACATAATCCAACACTTTTTGCGCCATCGATTCAGCGTCGCCTGCCGCAATCAGGCTGCCGGTCTCTCCGGCAATGACCAGTTCGGGATTGCCGCCGACCTGCGTTGCAACGACCGGCAGGGCGGTTGCCATGGCCTCCAGAATAGTGTTCGAGATACCTTCTGCTTGCGATGGCAGAATAAAAATGTCCAATCGGCGCATAATTTCTGCGATATCGCTTCGTTCTCCCGGCAGCCAGGCGATATCGGTCAATCCGTTTTCTGTCAATAATTGGACAGCTTGGGCTTTTAGCGGACCGTCCCCTATAATCAGCAATCTAAGTTTATTTTTAAGTTTTGGGTCGTTCCGGCAAATCCAAATAAACGCTTTTACCAGCGTCAACTGATCTTTGACACCATGTAAACGGCCTACGGTGCCGAGGACGATTTCATCCTGGCTAAATGAGAATGGACAGCCGGCTAGCGGAGCTTTATTTCCCGTTAGAGGATAAAAAATGCGCGTATCGACACCGTTGCATATCCGGGTTATTTTTTGGGAGGGGACGAGGATTTTCTCGGTTAAATAGCATTCCAAATGTTTTGATAAAGGAATGAAATGCTGGATAAGAGGTTTTAAGAGCCGCCGAACCCCCTGATATTTGATATTGTTGCCATCCGGATCAAAGACGTCCCAGCCATGTTCGCCATGCACCCGATGCCGCACCCCTGCCAGCCATGCGGGGACCTGATATTCTATGGTCGCCAGATTGCGTGTATGCACGAGAGCGGGGTTGAGCTGTTTTAACAGTTTATAAAATCTTATAAATGATCCCCAGTCTTGCCCTTCCTTTTTATTCAGATGATAAATATCGATATCGCTGCGGGTCAAGCGCTGCTTGAAGCTCGTGCTGTCTTTTAAACATATGACTGAGTGCCGGTATGCATCGGGTGGCAATTGGTTAATAAGATTAACCAGCCCGTTTTCCAAGCCTCCTATGCCAAGACGATAAATAACATGAACAATTAGAGGGGGTGGTGTTCGGGTATTCATCTGTCACTCTGAAAAAGTTATATCAAAGCCGAAAGCCGGTTTAAATTTTGCTCCCAGCCGAACTTCATCTTAACGAAATCGCGATTGATCATTGAGGTCAGGGGAGGGGTATTATTTTGCAAAAAATCATTAAGCTGTTTGACCATAGCATCCGCTTCATCAGCAACCGATAGCGCAAGGCTTTCATCATAAGGAATTCCTTCCATGGCTGCAGGCGTCGCCAGAACATGTTTACCCATTGCCATGGCTTCCAAAACTTTATTTTGAATGCCTCGGGCAATTCTCAAAGGGGCAATGGCTAATTTAGCATGGGCGATATAAGGCCTTACATCCTCTACTGCGCCTGTCACTACGATATTTTTGTTCTTGGCCAACGTTTGGACTTCCTTGGAAGGTCTAGAACCTACTATGTAAAACTTTGTGTTAGGGTATTGGTTTAATATGTGGGGAAAAACTTCCATAGAAAACCATGTGACCGCATCTACGTTGGGCCAATAGTCCATCGCACCGGTAAAAACCAAGGCTTCATCGCCCTGGGGATAAGGCGATGTAAAAGTTTGTTCAGGCGAAAAATAGTCCGTATCGACGCCGTTATTGATATAGCCTATTTTTTCACTTAATGAAGGGGCAAGTGTTCTAAACAACGCCGCTTCTTGTTCGGAAACAAATAGCCCGGCTTTAGCGAGCGCGGCTATTTTAAGCTCATAATTAAAAAGGTATTGGGATTCGCGCTGATAAACCCATTTTTCCGCTCCCCGCTTTTTAAGCGCGTATTGACGCCATTTGTCGGAATCTACATCGACAAAATCAATGATGACATCAAGATTATCCTCTTTTCCGCATTGAAGAAAGGGCGTAATGAATTGCGCCATTACCGATGAAAATATCAGGACTTTATTAATCGAATGAGTATTAATGGTGTGATTTATCCATTCCTGCAGGGTTTTACTTTTATAATAGGGCAAACTTAAAGCCTCGCCGGTTAAAAAGCCTTGAAGGCTTTTAATTTTGGCCTGAAACGGATTAAGACTCTGATAATGGGTTGTTGTGCAGAGGGCATCTAATTTATTAATGTATTGCCAATCTTTATCATCGTCAATAAACGCGCCCAAGTGGACTTGATATTTAGAAGTTAAATATTTTAATAAATGGTAGGAGCGTATTTTATCCCCTTTGTTGGGAGGATAAGGTATTCTGTGCGCCAGAAAAAGCAGATTTTCCATAACGATTAAATATTATTGCGAAATTTATATACAGGATTCTCTGCAGGAAGCTTATCCCAGATATTTTGATAACCAAGGGCCGATTATTTGGCTTACAGGTAACGGCAGGTGTTTCCAGGCAGCGATGAATAATCGATATTTTGGATTTAAAGGATTAATATCCGGCACCGAGTCGGCCCCAGTCAAATAAAATTCATAATATAACGGCTCAGGCGTAAAGCCCCAATTCTTTTTAAAGTGGTAAGAGCCGGTACCCACTTTGCTGCGCCCGTAATCGAATATCTTTATGTTTTTTTCTACCGCCCGGCGCATAACCTCCCAATACATAAAATCATTGCCTTTCACGTGGCGCGCCAGTTCAGTGCCGCCACCATAATAAGGGAGCACTTCATCCTTGAAATAAAAACTCATTACGCCAGCGACCAGCCGGCCGTTAAGATCAACAATTAACACTTCGCATTGATCTTTGAATACCTCTTTCAGAATCCGAAAATATTTTTTCGAAAATACTGGTGTTCCTAAATTTCTGACGCTCTCGGAATAAGCCCGGTACAGTTTTTCGATATCGGAATCAATCGAGCTGGATAGACCCGCGTCTATCCCTTTCCGCACCATGGCGCGCTGCTTTCTGGGAATCGAAAGCATGTTATTTTCTAAAACCGGATCCAACTCTTTTCTAAAGGTTACATAAAGATCTTTATAGGGCCTCTGCGGAGTTTTTTGAACTCTATTTCTGATTTCGAGGCAGTCCACGCCAAGCTCTTCAGCTAATCGGCAAGCTTCTTTATCCAGTATTAAAGCGGAAGAATCATCCTTTGCTACTACCCCGCCGTAAACGCAAAAAGCGGTTGAAACCAGTATATTGCCGAAAAGTAAGCTGTTAACATGAACCAAGGGTAAAATAGCCGTAATCTCTCCGTTGTTTTCAACGTAAAGAAAATAGGTTTTATGGCCAAATGCCCTTTCAATAACCTCTTGCCAACCGGCTTGATGAAAAAAAGTGGCTTCCGAAGCGGTTTGAACAAAACTATCCCAACGCGCATGGTTTGATTTGTCCAATAATTTAATCATGTTTCATACGGTTTATTTATAAAGACATTTTCCATAGTGTCCCAGTTAAAATCCTTTATGAGCCATTTTATTCTTTTTTCCATATGAGAAAGGTTCAAATAATGGCGAGTTCGTGTTCTTAAATCCAGACCTTTTTGCCGAGGCTGATCCGGATCTATTTCCCAAGGATGAAAATAAAATACGCCTGCCTGTTTTTCTTTTTGATTGATGTGGTTAAAGGCCCATTTTGAAATAATATAAGGATACAATCTGAAAAATCCCCCGCCGCCGCAGGGAAAGTTTTTTTTGCCAAACGTTATTGTAGTAATAGGTATTTCTTTAAAATTGTGATCGACTAGCGGTTCAAAGATAAATCTTGGCGCATCCGGAATGCCGTATAAATCATGCTTCACCGGATAAATGCTTGAGCTGTATTTGAATCCTTCTTCATTTAATATATCCAGAGCCCATAGATTCTTTGCGCAGATTGAGTAGCTTGCAGCCCGATATCCTTTAACTTCTTTTCCGCTCAGAGATTCAAGTATTTTTTTTGCTTTGGAAATATCCTCCCGAAATTGGGCAGGAGTCTGTTCCGTGACTCTGATATGCTCATAACCGTGGCAAGCGAGTTCGTGACCATCCTTTATAATACGCTGAATTAAAGTGGGGTAATGTTCTGCTATCCACCCCAAGGTAAAAAAAGTGGCTTTTATGTTGCCGGCGTCAAAAATATCCAATATTCGATGGGTATTTATTTCCACTCTATGGGGAAGGTCATACCATTGCCGTTTTGTGACATAAGGCTCGAATGCAGAAACCTGAAAATAATCTTCTACATCGACCGTCATGGCATTAATTGGGCCTGAGTTTGATTTTGACATCATTTTTTTAGGGGATTACAAATAATGCTTTTTTATGTCCGCAACGATTCGAGATGCGGCTCTTCCATCCCAATATTCAGGAGTTCGGCCCGATTTTCCTCCCGTTGTCAGGATATCGTCGACACAGGCTTTAATTTTATCCGGATCGGTTCCTACGATTGTATTTGTCCCTTGGTCAACAGTAATAGGCCTTTCCGTGTTTTCACGCAAAGTGACGCAGGGAATGCCCAATGAAGTAGTTTCTTCCTGCAATCCGCCTGAGTCGGTCAAAACCATTTTTGCGGATTTCATCAACCCCAACATTTGCAAATACCCGACTGGCGGTAAGCAAATCAAATTGCCCGCGTCAATAAGTTCTTTCATGCCTTCCTGCTCGATTTTTGTACGAGTTCGGGGATGAATCGGAAAAATCACGGGCAATTTCTGGCTAACGGCTACAACGCTCATTAATAATTTACGTAAGGTAAGGGGGTTATCCACATTGGCAGGCCTGTGCATTGTGAGCAGGGCATATTTTCCCGCCAGAATATTATTGAAAGGTTTTTGATACTCTTTTAACGTCTCTGCAAAAGGAGGCGCCTGCTCCAGATTAGCTTTCAACGAATCTATCATGACATTGCCGACGAAACAAATACGGCTAGAGTCTATGCCTTCATAACGCAGGTTTATTTCGGCATCCTTTTCCGTCGTATAAAGTCTATCGGAAATCTGATCTGTCAAAATCCGATTTATTTCTTCAGGCATTTCCCTGTCCCGGCTCCTTAAGCCCGCCTCGACATGAAGAACGGGTATCTGCTTTTTTACCGCTACCAGGCTGCATGCAATTGTCGAATTTACATCCCCCACGACCAGAACGGCATAGGGTTTAACTGTATTCAGCACCGGTTCAAACCGCAACATGATATTGGCCGTTTGCTCGCTGTGCGAACCGGATCCCACGCCTAAATCAACATCAGGCTCAGGGATTCCTAACTGCTGAAAAAAAGAAGCTTTCATGTCGTGGTCGTAGTGCTGGCCGGTATGCACCAAGTAGGGAGTGACTTGCTCTTTTAAAGTTGTAAACTCTTTTAAGATAGGGGCCATTTTCATAAAATTCGGCCTTGCGCCAACGACGCAAACGATGGTTTTTTTGTTAATGACATCCTCCTTAGGTTCTTCCTAATTTTCGTTATAAATGTTTTTCATATCCAACTGGATTAAAATGGCCTTCCTTAATAAAGCCCTTTCTCTGTCCAGAGTATTTTGCAGATTTAAGACGTTTTTTTCTAAAGCAATGACACGTTGCTCCAATGACTCCTCTGCAGCGACAGATGGCATTGTCATGGGTAGGGGCAGACTATCCTGAAATTCATCCGCTATAATGGTAGATTCCTCTTCAATTTCGGAAATCACCTTGGCTATTGTAGTTGAATCAATTATTTTCAGTTCTTCAAGATAGCCGAATAATAATGTTCTGTCGCATAATGTATTTATTCTTCTTGGAATGCCTTTTGTGTAATTGCATATAACGCCGAATATGTCTTCTTCAAATTGCGGCATTTGTTTCCAGCCGGCCTTTTCTAACCGGAAGAGGATATAGTTCTTAGTCTCTTCTTCGTTTAGCGGTTTTAATAAATACGATGCCACTATCCGCTGCCTTAACTGTTCCATTTCCGGCAAAATTAGGTTTTCCCTGAGCTCCGGCTGACCCACTAAAAAAATCTGGAAAAGCGGTTTTCCCGACAGTTCAAAATTTGTTAGCATCCGTAGCTCTTCCAATGAATCTTTAGGCAGATTTTGAGCCTCATCGACAATCATTAGCGTTCTTTTTCCCTCTCTGGCCTGCTGCATAAAAAACCGATGGATCCGGGTTAATAATGCCGATTTATCTTCATTATCGTAAGGGAGGCCAAAACTTGCCGATATAATTTTTAGAAGATCATCCGCACTTACTTGCGACGAGACCATGATTCCGATAGTAAGTTTCTCGGTGTTCAGGCTTTTAAGCAGTTCTTTAAAAAGAATGGTTTTGCCTGTGCCGGGTTTGCCTATGATGACTACGAAACCTTCTCCCTGTTTTAAACCGTAACGCATATAAGCCAAGGCTCTGCGATGCACATCGCTATTAAAAAAGAAATCGGTATCAGCGTTCAGCTGAAAAGGTTTTTTGCTTAAATTGTAAAATCCTTCGTACATAATTAATATGTCATAAATAAGCTGGCTGTTGCCCGGTTTTCCTGATAATCATTTGCATCGTTGTCTGATTGGTTATTTACATGCCGATATTCGAGTTTCCCATTTAGTCGGCGAGTAATGAATTGATTCAGACCTATTGCAAAATCATAACGATCACTTTTTATGTTAGAGGCCGTTAATGAAGTGGCTACAGTGTCTACCTGCTGCCATCCTGAGTGTAAATAAGCCGTGGTTTTACGCCCAAATTGCCAATTCCATCCAGCGTTGAATCCACTCACTTTCTCGGTATTGCCGCTGACCTGGAATACACGATTTTCATCATAGGCATTGGCATATAGGGTTGTTTTAGCCGTACTGAACGAAACGGAAAAATTCCATCTTTTTCTAACCACGACTTCATTTGTTAATGTCGGAATATTAATGGAAAATTGTACAGGCTGATTGGTGACGGGATTGATTACGGGATTTCCATCTAAATCAACAACAGTAAAAACTTGTTGTTGCAATAGAATATCCTGTACCGTGGTCGTATCATTCTCATGCGTCAACGACCATCTGGATCGCTTTGTCCAGTAATTCAATGAGGTTTCCCATGTCTTTCCTGAGTTCAGTCCGACAGAATTATCCCGAAAAGTTGTTATCCAGTTAATTCGCTGTATTGGAGAAATATACACAGAGATATATCTATTATTACCACCTCCAATTTCAATACTGTAATGCCGGCTGGGAGTCCATTTTCCACCAACCGTATAATAAAAACCATTATTATTTGTGTTTGTTGTAGCCTGAAAGTTGTTGTTGCTATAGCCTCCCAATGCGAAGACACTAAAATATCTATTTACATAAGTCCTTAATGTCGCGCTAGTGTTTTGGAATTTAGTATTGTCATCATTATCTCTAAAGTTTTCAGTATTATTATGTGACAGATTCCACTGGAACCTTTTAAATTCGCTTCCACTATGTATTTGAATTATTTCTCCGAGGCTTTTAGAATCGGAAATAGCACTTAGCGTGGATTGAGAGTCATTATTAGAAAAAGAGCTGCCACTTGTTGACACAGTATTAAAGTTTAGCCTGAAGATGCCACTGGCATAGTTTCCGAAACGCGGAGTCCAAAAAGGTGATATGCCGAAGGTTGTAACTGTGGTATTATTTTCCGAGCCTGATATATTATCGTTGGCTATTCGATTAATATTGGTATTTTGTTGGCTGATTGAACTATTTGAATCTAAAAATAATCTATTCGAAATAAGCGTATTTCTGGAATTATACTGAAGCTGGTTGTTCGTAGTCAGGCCGTTATCTCCATTGGCATTGTACAGGTTCTGCATCCTATAATTCAAATTCAGCATAGTGCGCGCGGATTGTCCCCTTACAGATATACCTGGACTAATTTCCGTAACAAGTGCATTCGTTTCAGTCCCTGGCTGTGATAAACGGATGTTATCGGAATAAACTTCTTGTACAGATATTGAAGGCCTTACCGACCAATTAACACCATAAGCACCATAAGAGTGGAAAAGTAAATAAATAAATGCCAGATATATAATCGGCAATTGCAGTGTATTAGATTTCCGTTGTATCACAAAAAACACCATCAATTTCCATATGTTCCATATCCATCGTATCCATAATAACCTGTTTCCATGTAAACTTGAGTTTTGTTAAGAAGTAACAGAACTACATCGCAAAATTCCAATTTATTAACTGACGACATTACCATAGCCTGAGGAGTATTTTCGGCTTCAACGACCAACACGACTTGTCCGACCAAGCCAGCCAGCGCAGCTCCTTGAGTTGCTGCGAGTAACGGTGGGGAGTCAAAGATAACGATTCTATCCGGATATCTAGTGCTTAATTCCTGCGCTAGCCGAACCATTTTGTTACTTGTCAATAATTCAGTCGAGTGCCGGTGCTGTTTTCCTGCCGGAACAACGCTTAATCCAGGCATATTGGTTTTTAAAATGATATCGGAAAACTCAATATCATTTTTTTCCAGATATTCGATTAATCCTGGCGACGATTTAATGCCTAATGTTTTTGATATTGAAGGACGGGCAACATCTGCATCTATCAGTAATACTTTTGTATCCCGCTCATTAGCAATACTCAGTGCAAGATTTATTGCACTGAATGTTTTGCCTTCCCCCGGGACGCTACTTGTTACCAGAATTAGATTTGACCGCTGAATGCCTTCGCTGCCTGAACCTAATGCGTTATTTATCAGCGGCCTTTTAATGTTTCTATATTCCTCAATCGATTTTTGATCTGTATTGATGCTGGGTGTTACAAACCCCATTCCTGCCAGCTTGTCCCAATCTATGTTTTCAATTCTTTCTTTATTCAATAAATTTCCATTTTCGGTAGCATCTATCCTATTTTTTGTAGACATAGGGGTAGATAATAATTCTTCCTTTCCCTTGTCTAATTGAGACTTAATATCTTCAGGCAGAGCCGTAGGATTAGCCGCTATTTGGTTTTCATTTTCGGCTTTATGCAAAGCCCTTTCAATAGTATTCACCCGTAACTCCCCCTAATTCTATTCTTATGAGCCCAAAATATTGCTTAAACTTTTCCCCATCATTTCGAAAGTCATGAGTGCTGAATAAATAAGTAAAAGCCCTAATAAACTGCCATAAAATCTAATGAACTGTTTCTTATTTAATTTAGTTTGAGCACTATTGGATTTCAATGAAACACTACCCAAGATTGGAAGGCCGGTAAGTTGTTTGAGTTGAGAAGTGGATACAAGAGAAGGTCTTAAAAAATACATCAAAATCGCTAAACCAGTTCCTAGCAAAGGCCCCGCCAGAAAAACTATCGAATATAAAAGCCCTCTTTTGGGAGAAGACGGAGTTAAAGGCACATTGGGAGCATCTGCAATTTTAAATTTTAAAGCTTCCGCCTGATCGTCAACTTTTTCCGACATGACAGCTTGCTCCCTGCTTTCAATTAGCAAATTGTATTTGCTTTTAATTGCCTCATAATCCCTGTTAAGGTTTTGCAAATCAGTCTCTACTCTCAGTCTATTCTGAAGTTCATTTTCAATTTTTAATAGCCGCGCTTGTAGCTCATCAACGCGCGCTTGGGATGATGCAACTTGTGCATTCGCTTCATTCTGGGCAATTTTTATGGATTGGATATAGGGATTAGCAATTACGTTAGGCTTATTAAAAATATCTTCTTCCGTATTTACATTCTCCTTTTCCGTAGTCTCTTTAGTTTTTTTCAAATGTTTAATGACTTTATTAATTGATATGATTTCAGGATGGTTTTCGGTAAATCGAATTAAGAGTTCTTTTTTCCTTGAGGCCAAGTCTTCGATTCTGGCGTCTTCTTCCGTAGGGTTTTCACTTACATCCGAAATAGCCCATTCATCTTCACCTCCCGATGCCTGCAAATCGGCAAGTTGTTCAGTCGTTGCCTGATAACGTGATTTTGCCTCGATTAATTGCAACTTTGCTTCTTCTAGAAGAGCTTTTTCTTTTTGTACATCGGCAATTTGCCCACCGCCTTCTCCGGGCAGTAAACCTAAATTTGCTCTTTTAAAGTTTTCTTTGGCTTTCTCGGCATTCCTTAATCGGATTTCATATTCATGTATTTGATCGTTTATGAATCTTTTGGCGCTATCCGTTCCCGAAAGTGTGGATTTATGAGTTTGATCGGAAAAAACAGTCAAAACGGCTTGTACTACGTTTTTGGCTAAGGTGCCGGATGTGGCCTCATATGTGATTGTAAAAATATCATCGCGGCCTCCTTCAATTTTGATATCCTTTTTCAATTTGTCAATGAGTTCCAATCGATTGGCTTTGCCAGAATATTTATCCAGCTCAGATAATTTTATTATTTCTTCGAGATTATTTTGAGTAAACATCAATTTCTGCATAATTCGCAGTAAAGCGGCAGTATCGGTCTGAATAGTCATTCCCCGTAATAAAGGCAATAGCATTGTTCTGGTTTCGACATGCACTTTCGCTTCGGAGCTGAATTTATTGGGCATGGCGGAGATAAACATCCAGCCACCGCTACATATTATCCAGGCGGTAATCAATCCTACCCATTTATATTTAACCGCTCCTCTGGCATAGTAAAAAAGCTCTGTTATTTGTTCTTGCATTCTATTCTTTATACCAAACTGGAAATTTATTTACTCTGTAATTAATAATTTAGAAGTATGCTTCAGGTATAATTACAATATCTCCGGGCAGAATTTTTACATTTGCCTTTAGATTGAAGTTGTTAATTAAATCATCAATTCGAATTCCGAATTGATGATTTTCTCCATCGATTTTACGAACAATGCTCGCCCGATTTCCATCGGCATAAACACCTAAACCGCCGATTTGTATCATTAAATCAAGCAAAGTCATGCCTGTCTTATAAGGAAAGGATTTTGCAGAATACCCTCCGCCGCCAAAGCCGCCACCGCCAAAGCCGCCACCGCCAAAGCCTCCGCCGCCAAAGCCTCCGCCGCCCAAGCCTCCGCCGCCAGAGCCTCTACCACCCAAGCCTCCACCTGAACCGCCGCTCAATTGTCCTATTACTCTAACTTGTTGAGCGTAAATCCCGTTAAACCCATTTACCATAATAACAACTTGTGGGTCTCTAACGTATTTCCCTAGTTGTTTTTCCATTGCTCTTGCTAATTGTGATGGTGTCTTGCCGCTTGCCGTAAGATCTTCGGCCAGCGGGATTGTAATTTTTCCATCAGGACGTACTACGGCGCTCTTCGAGATATCAGGATTGCCCCATACAAAAACATCTACCGTATCGCCGGGGCCGATTTTATAAGTATAGTCCGAAGGTGCATCTATGTCTTCTTCCTCAAGAGGAGGATAAGCGCATCCGGCCGTTATAAATATTAAAAACGGTAAAAAAAATTTTATTTTTTCAAAAAAATTTACCATACCCACCTTAACCATTTTAATTCTAGATTAATTCAATATTATTTATATACTGTCAAAAGTTAAAGCCTCCAGAGACGAATACCTTGAGGAGTCGTGCTTCTGTCCAGTTTGGCTTTAATATCGAATACTATGCCATCATTATTTTCAAGTAAATTCTCGAAATACGGCCAGTTTTTTGCGGTAAAGTATTGATGAGGAACGGCAAATACAACTGCATGGGCGGGCTTCAATTCGTTCTCATTCGATATCAATTGAATGCCGTATTCTTTTCTTATTTCGTCAATATCGGCCATCGGGTCGAAGATTTGTACGATTACACCAAAGTCCAGCAGTTCCCTCACGATATCAATCACCCGGGTATTTCTTATATCGGGGACGTTTTCTTTAAACGTAAATCCTAAAACGGTGACCCTGCTCCCTTTAACGCAGATTTCATCCCTAATAAGTTCTTTTACTATCTGGGATGCAATAAATCCCCCCATACTATCATTAATACCGCGGCCTGACAGGATAACTTGCGGGGTATAGCCAAGTATTGATGCTTTATATGTCAAATAATAAGGGTCAACGCCTATACAATGTCCGCCAACCAAACCAGGCTCAAAAGGTAAAAAATTCCATTTTGAAGAGGCAGCTGCCAGCACATCCCTCGTATCGATGTCCATTTTATTGAAAATCAGAGCCAATTCGTTCATCAACGAAATATTTAGATCCCTTTGAGTATTTTCAATAACTTTCGCGGCTTCTGCCACTTTAATTGTCGGTGCTTTATGTACACCCGCTTGTACTACCGATTCATACACCGAAGCTACAATATCCAATGTCACTGGCGTATCTCCAGATACGACTTTGGTAATAGATTTAAAAGTATGCGACTTGTCGCCCGGGTTGATCCGTTCAGGCGAATATCCCACATTAAAGTCCACTTTCCATTTTAGCCCCGATTCTTTCTCCAAAACAGGGATGCAATCTTCTTCGGTTGCTCCCGGGTAGACAGTTGATTCATAGACAACAATATCGCCTTTTTTAAGTTGTTTGCCTACCGTTTTTGAGGCATTGATAATAGGGGATAAATCAGGCTGTTTTGCATGATTGACAGGGGTGGGCACAGCAATGATATGAAAATCCGCTTTTTTTAAATCATCAGCGTCGGAAGTAAAGAAAATATCAGCTGCACTCAAATCATGCTGATCAACCTCGTTAGTCCGTTCTATGCCTTGTTTCAGCTCATCGATACGTATGGAATTCACATCAAATCCAATCACACGTTGAGTTTTTCCAAATTCTACTGCTACCGGCAAGCCCACATAACCCAGTCCGATAAGCGAAATTTTTCTGTTATGCTTTTTCATAAAGCTACCTTATAAAAATCTTTATACCATTTAACAAAATTTCTAATGCCGTCTTCCAGCAATGTATTGGGTCTATAATCTAAATCCTGAACCAAATCAGAAACATCTGCATAAGTTGCAGGTACATCACCCGGTTGTAAAGGCAGCATAATCTTGTCGGCTCTCTTGCCCAAACATTTTTCTAGAGTTTCAATAAAGGTTAGCAGATGTACGGGATTATTATTGCCGATGTTATATATTCGGTAAGGGGCGAGACTCGATCCCGGATCAGGGTTTTCCCCCATCCAATTAGGATTGGGCTGCGCTGGCTTATCAATGACCCGGATGACGCCTTCGATGATATCATCTATATAAGTGAAATCACGCAGGTGATTGCCGTGATTAAATACATTAATCGGTTTTTCTTCAAGGATATTGCGCGTAAACATAAACAACGACATATCCGGTCGTCCCCAAGGACCGTAAACTGTAAAAAATCGCAATCCGGTGGTTGGTAGATCATAAAGATGACTGTATGTGTGAGCCATTAACTCGTTGGCTTTTTTACTGGCCGCGTAAAGCGAAACCGGATGATCGACATTGTCATGAATGGAAAAGGGCATATGGAGATTTGCACCATAAACCGAACTGGATGAAGCATAAGCTAAATGTTCTACGGCATTATGTCTACAGCCTTCCAAGATATTAAGAAATCCCGTTACATTGGAATCAATATAGGCATATGGGTTAGTTAATGAATATCGGACACCGGCTTGAGCTGCCAAATGCACGACTCTTTGGAATTTCTCTTCGGCAAAAAGCCTCTCAACTTCGCTTTTATCGGCAATTTCAAGCTTAATGAACTTAAAATGCTCGTAGCTTTTGAGCCGATCTAAACGCGCCAGCTTCAGATTGACATCGTAATAATCGTTCAGATTATCTATGCCGACAATTTCATCACCCCGCTCCAGCAATTTTATACTTAATGCGGATCCGATAAATCCGGCAGCTCCTGTTACTAACAGTTTCAAGATATTCTCTCCATTTTTCTTGTATATTAGGAAATGAAAGTTATTGGCAAAAACATAATCTATTGATTATTCTTGGCTATTATTTCATTCAATAAGGCTTCGGCGGCTTTCTTATCGGAAAAATCTCCTCGCTTTGCTGCTAAATTTAGCGCCTCTCTAAGTTCGGAAAGGGCAGACCCATTATCTGCATTTTTGTGATGAGCAACTGCCAAATGGTATCTGAAAACCGGAACGTCGGGGTCGGAAATAATTATTTGATTAAGGAGCTCTATTCCTGAGCTAGGGTTGCCCTGATTGATCAATGCCCAAGCATAAGTGTCTTTATACGAGGCTTGTTTTGAATCTTTGAATTTTTCACTTAGTTTTACCGCTTTGGTTAAATCTTCTTTATCATTTCCGTGTTCAATCAGAATTGATGCTAAATTGTTTGTCGCTATATCCAAATCAGGATTATTTTTTAGTAAGATTTCATAAATGGAAACAGCAGCATCATAATCGCCTTGTTTCTCGTATAATGCTGCCATAGATAATAGCAAGTTTATATTTCCGGGATTCGCTTTAAGGCCTTCCTTATAATCATTTATAGCCGAATCACTATCGCCTTTAGCCAGTTTTACTTTGGCTAATTCCGCATATAGTTCGGGTATTTTACTGTTTTCATTAATTAAATTTCTTAGCAATGATTCAGATTTTTCAAATTGTTTATTGTTTGCCAGTAGATCGCTCAAAATAATACTTGCAGTAATGTTACGAGAGTTCTTGCTCAATAAATCATTTAAGAAGACGATCATACTATCCTTTTTATTTATTTTTTCGTAGCATAGAGCCAGATCACCTAGAATCTCATAACTTTCGGCAACCAATTCGGCGAGATCTTTATACAGATCAATCGCCTTTATGCATTCCCCTTGTCCTTGGTAAATCTTTGCCTGTAAAAACTTTGCTAAACTAGTGGCTTGTAAGTGATTGAATCCTTCAATTTTTTTCAGTATGTCGTTTGCACTGTCCCATTTTTTTTCGGATATATATACTCTACCAATTTTCTCGAGTAAAAATAGGTTGTCTGGGTGATATCTTAAGGCCTTTTCAGATATTTCTTCCGCATAACCTAGTTTTCTGTCAGATAGGGCATTGTTATATAAATATGTAAACGCTTCTTGATTAGCCGGATTAATTTCCAATACTTTTTTAAATTGCTTTTCAGCCTCTTTTTCGTCGCCCTTTGCAAAAAAAGATTGCCCAAGCAAAACTAGCGTTTCTTCGGAGTTGGGTTGATCCCAAAGAACTTTAGTTAAAACGTCGACTGCTTCATCATGTTTATTTTCTGCCAGTAATATTCTTGCCTGTAGTATCTTCGCATCAATATAATTTGAGTTTTCAGCCAAGATGTCTTCAAGAATTTTTTTCGTTGAAACAAAATCTTTTAAAGCATAGGCAATTTGCCCTAAATATATTTTAGCTGATAGAATTTGATTTTTGTCCTGATCGAGTTCTACGATATGATGAAAAACGCTTTTGGCATCATCAAAATTTTGTTGTGCAACTGCCCACTTTCCTAAAGCCAGTAATCTGCCGGACTTTTCTTTATACTCTTCCGTATATTTTTGAAACTGCACATGTGCTTTTTCAGGATATGCAGTCTTTAAGAAGTCAAGAAACAGCAATTTCAAATTAATATCATCAGGCTTTTTATCGATTAAATTTTTTAGCAAATCTTCAGCTTCTTTCTTTTTGCCGGATTGAGTGTATATTTTAGCTAATATAATCTCAAAATCTTGGTTTTCCGGAAAAAGGGAAGCTAACTCTTGATAATCATTTATTACACTATCGATATTCTTCCTTTGAGCGTTAATTTGAATTTTGAAAAGCCGCAACGAAATATTCTTTGGTTCGTATTTTATTGCGGTATTTATTGCTGACAGTGCGGAATCAGAATTTTTATTTTCCATGTAGAGCACTGACTTGAGCATTAAGCCATCTATATGCTTGGGATTTTCTTTTAAAACACTGTCCACGATGGCTTGAGCTTCAGCTTGTCTTGTTTGCTTCATCAGAACAGAAGCTTTTAATAACTGTGCGTCCGGGTTGTGGTTTGAATTCTTTAGAATAGTTTCAGCTTGCTCAAGTGCTGAATCCAGCTGACCTAATAGAAGCTGGACTCTTCCAAATTTTAATCTTGCTTCCAGATGGGTTGGGGATATCTCGATCACTTTCTTCAAGTTTTCGCTCATCGCTTTATATTGTCTATTTTTTTCATCTAATAAAGCGAGATAATAGTAGGTTTCAGCAAGTTTCTTATCGGACTGGCTCGAGGTTTTTAATTCAAGAACGGCTTTTTCATATTCTCCTTTATTAAAATATTCAATGCCTTTTTGCAGATGTTCTTTAGGATCTTTTTTGTCGCATCCTTCTAATATTAATACAGAGATGGTCAATAAAAATATAGGCTTAAAGTTTCTCATGTATTTGGTAGTGAGTATTTGTGTAATATTTATTAGGCGCATTCAAACTTATCTAGGCAATTGACGTAACGTTTTAAAATAGCCATTTAAATTAGGGCGACATTAAAAGGCGGAATTTCAAGAAAACTGTCAAAAAATTCGCAGCCGACTCTAACATTGGCGGGCACGTTATCTTTCCGGCATCATGAGGTTTTAATTTAATAGGTGTTGAAAAAAGTTTGGATGACAAAATTTAGTTTTGCGAAACATCAGGCACTACAGCTTCGGACGGATGAAAGGGTTTTTTCAACATTCTGTAAGTGTAGCATAAATACATTAACAGCTTGATGTCGGCTCGGCTTATGAGCCGCTCAATATTGAAAAAAGCGCATGCCTTTATACATCAATATCCTCATACCCGCCGAGATACCCACAATGCTGTTAAATTAAGCCATAAGGGACCGCAAAGCTTGCTTTGCAAAGGTCGAAATTGACCGACAAAGCTCGCTTTGTTGTCTGATTCAAGCTCCCTTTAACTTAAGGCTTAAGGAAATTCTGAACAAAATCGATTCTGTCCATGACCTTTGCTAAAGCTCAGAAGAGTCTTGGCGAAGAACTTCTTTAGAGTTTCTTAATGGCATAGGGGGAAGCCCAAAGGGCACAAGACGAGGTATCCAGCGCTTTGGATGGCAAGCTCGAAACGTCTTTGTAGTCGAGGGGCAGATCTTTGTTCGTGCCGTCGCGGATGCCGGTACCGCTCTGTCTGGAGTCGAATTGCATTGGCCCGAAAAGAGCCAGACAGGAGTGCAGAGTACCCTCTGGGTACTGTTGGAATGGTGGGCTTGTATAAGTATATGAGGTTGACGAAAGCATGGATTAAGTTTTTATATTATTGTCAAAATTCAAGCTGAGAGTTCGGCAAGCGGTAATACGATAGTGAAAACGCTTCCTTTGCCCGGCGAACTGTCAACAGCAAAGTGACCGCCATGCTTTGTTATGCAATCCCGTGCTTCATAGACCCCGATTCCCATACCCGCATTGCCTTTCGTGGTATCAAATGGTCTGAATAGTCGTTCTGCAATAAATTTTTCATCCATACCGCATCCATTATCCATTATTGTTATGATACCTTGTTGGCCTTCTTTCCTGAGTTCAAGCCTGACCCAGCCACTATCGTCAGTTGCATCCTGCGCGTTTTGTACAAGGTGACCCAAAATAGCCGTCATTCTTGCTTTATCCCCTACAATGCATACTTTCTCTGGATTGGTCGATATTTCCAGAAGAGGCTTATTTCCAGACTGCTGAATTGCCACATTTGAAATAACGTCTACGAGATTAAAAACTTCCCTGTCTTCGCCTTTAACATTACCTCGTTTTAGTTGTCCTAGAAGATGGTCGATCTTGTTTACTACATTTTCAAGCGTTGATACGGCATCCTCTATAAAATCCGGATTGTGTTTATGTGCTTCCGCATTCTTTATAATCAGAGAGATTTGCGCTACTAAATTTTTTAAATCATGCACCAGATAAGCGGAAAATCTGTTATAAGCTTCGAATTGTTTTGATTTTGCCAACGCATCACTTACGCGGCTAAGAACCAGAGCATTGGCTAATTGCATCCCGGCTGTCTTCAACAAATCGTGGTCTTCCCAATTAAGTCTTCTTACAACTCTCGCCTGTGTCAGTACGACAAAAGCCTCTAATTCATTTTGTCGGAACAAGGGAATAATCAACCAGATATTTTTCTCTTTTGCATCCCACTGCGATAAATCCACTTCATCATAGATCTCGGGATCATGTTCATACTCGACGAAATCGATAACCCATCGCTTGGTTTTCAGAAATTGCACTAATGATTGGTCGGACTTAATCATTTTTAAAGGGGCAAAACCCAAGTTATATTCTTCGGTCAGATAAAAATTTCCTTCCGCATTCTTTAGCCATAACCCGCCTCCTGAGCTATCCACTAAATCAGCCATGGTTTTAATAATAAAACCTGATAATTCTCCAAGAGAATCCAGCATGGCAATAGCTCTGCTGAGCCTGATCCATTCGTCGCGATAATCATAACGGAGATGGATGAAATGTTTACTGAAATAAACTTTAGCCAAAGCTTTGGCTTTTCCTGAGAGAAAAGTAATTGCAAGTAACAGGATGGCCAGGAATACAAAAATTATTTCTGCGATCTTCCCCCAGTTTCCACCATAATTTCTAATGTAAAAGCCGCTGATAGACATCAGGATGAGATATAATCCTATGCCGAATAATACGGTAGTATGAAAGATTATCTGTCTTGAAAGATTGATTCTAGTTGAGTCAGTCTGGTACCGATGAATCGAAATTGCCAATAAGGGGATAATTAAAGCATTAATAAACCCTCTGGAATTCCAGAGGGGCTCATCAAGTCTTACGAAAAGTAACGATTTGCTATAAACAATAAAGTCAGTCATAAACAGAGCGCCCAAGCTTAAACAAGTAAATTTGTTTATCCAGCGTTGGTCGGGATTTGCGTTGCGGTAGACTTGCTCTACCAAAATTAAGCCAACAATGGAGAATACCGTATGTGCAACGAAGCGCGGATCCTGGTTGATGATTTTCTGAATGGCGTACCGAAAATTAGAGAAAATTTCCAGTATTAATACAAATGCCGTCCATAACGCTATTGTGTAAAATAGTTTGGATCTGAATACTAAAAAATAATTACGGTTAAATTGCTGGTATGAAAGTAATACGCCCAATAAAAAAAACCACGCCGTATTACGTAGAGCTTCCAATGGCAATGTGTCCGAAATGAAAGATTCAGGGTTTTGCTTGGTATATGCTATGAAGCCGGCCCAAAATGAAGAAAAAGCAATTGGAATCATAAAGGGAATTGCCAATGGGTGTTTTTTTAAACCCCATAGCAGTGGTGTAAGTAACAGCAGATAAGCGATAGCGGCCGTTAGATAACTGTAAAAACCATAGCTTTCCATAACTTTTCTTCGCCAATTGTTTTTGTTTTAAAATAAGATGAGTATTATCGCTGAATCTGGCGTGTAACTGTGATCTAAACCAGAGACTGACTTTTCCGACTGTCGGGATCAATCAACAAGATCAATGATGATTCCCGAGGTAGAAAGATAATGCAAAAGAATGAGTTTGTGTAGGGTAAAATTTAGGACGCGATACCGCGTCCGGTAGAGCTTGAATTGCTTTACTTTACGATTCACGCCGCTGGCGACTCGTCAATGCCATTAGAGTGTGTTGTGAACTTTTTGTGGGGAGCATGGTTATGAGGACATGATGAATCGTAAACCTTACTCCAGTAATGTATCGGGCGATGAATGGGGCTTTGCCGTTCCGTACCTGACACTGATGAACGAACAGGCTCCGCAACGCTAGCACGACCTGCGCGAGTTCTTCAATGGGCTGCGTTGGCGACTGCGAGCGGGAGCCCCTCCAGGCGCCTGCTGCCGCATGATCTGTCGCCGGGGGAGGGGCGGTCCACCAACAGATCCGGCGCTGGCTGGATGCCGGTTGTTTTCCAGCGATCGTGCATGATCTGCGCGAAATGTTGCGACAAGCGCAAAGCCGAGACCCGCAGCTCAATGCAGCTCTTTTTGACGGGCGAACCTTGCAGTTCAGCTGTGAGAGCGGTGCGCGGGTCGGCGATGACGGATATAAAAGCCGGAGAGATTGCAAGGGGATAGGGCTGTGGATACCTTGGGTTATTTGCTGGCCCTGCGGGTGACGCCGGCAAACGAACAGGCGCGTACCCAGGCGCTCAATTAGCTGAAGCCGTGCAAGTTGCCCTGGGTGATAGTGTGGAGGTAGTGTTCGTGAGTCAAGGCTATAAGGGAAGAAACGGCCAAGGCTGCACGGCAACATGGAATCCGGCTGGAAGTCGTGAAGCTGCCTACTGCCAAACAGGGCTTTGTGCTGTTGCCTCGCCAGTGGGTCGTAGAACGCAGTTTCGGTTGGATAGCCCGTTTTCGGTGGCTGACACGGGATTATGAGCGCTTACCGGAAACTTTGGCCGGGTCTGCATTTCCGGGTCTTTGCCATCCTCATGCTCGTTCAGGCTGCACCCCACTTGCAAAGTGCATAACACGTTCTAAGTTAAGCCGTCATTCGGTATGCCCCAGGAGAGTGCTGGGCTTTACCCCTCCGGGCCCATGTAAATCGGTTCCAGACAGATTAGTGCCGGCATCCACTACGGCAGGAGCAAGGTGCCAAGGAGCAAATCTCTACCTTTGCAAATCGTCTAGTATTCACCGCTGGAATGACGTGATTTTTCTTAACTTAACGATATTGTTGGTGGATTAGGGATAATAGAAGAATGGATTAACTTTAATGGTCATGTTTGCCCGATAGGCGATAATAACTTTTTCGCAATAAATGAGGAATCAGCAAATACCACTTCATCCTAAGCCAGTGGGAACGAACATACAATAACCACCGCGCCAGTCCGGTCCACCGGTCAGCGCAGCTTGGATGATCGGGCAGAAGCGCGCGCAAAAAAAGGAAATCCATTAACCGAATTTGCCATCTTTTCCCAAACCCCACACTTTCGAAGGCTTGCAGTACGTCTACGGGGACAGGCGTATTCAGTAGTCTATGTGTATACCGCATTCCGTAAAAAATCTGCCTTTGAAGGTTAAGCTCTTCAGCGCGGGAAATCAAACGCTGCCAAAAGTCGTCTTGTGCTGAGAACTCGCGAAAAAGCAAATCGAGATCGGAAATATCTCGTAATCCGTGCTCCAGTTCGCCCTCGTAAAAAAGGTGGGTCGCACTATGGATAATTATATCGTAGCAGTTTAGGATCTTGATGTTCGGATGATTGTCTAGCGGACGGGCATCGGCAAGCAGTTTGTTTGCATCCGGGCAATCCTTGGCGGTCAGCGGCAAAATATTGTGATGCAGATCCACTACGCTACCTCGTTTTATATGATGGAGAGGAGGGATTTCATGCATCCATTGGCGGTAATACCTTTGATTGTAAGGATCTTTTTCGGCTGCAAACCAGCCGTGGAACATTAAGGCTTTTTCAACACGATCGATGTCTTTTTTTGGTACCAAAATATCGATATCGGAAAAAGTGCGCCCATTGGAAGCAAGCAGATCGGCGATGACATAACCACTGCCTTTCAATAACAGCAAAGGGATATCCAGTTCGCGAAATATGGTTTGTAGTTTCCGGATCTCCCAATGCAAATCCCTCTTCTGTTTGGCAGCATCGATAAATCCCGATTCCAAATGTCTCAATACATTAGCAGGAACCGCAGCAGAAGCTTCATGCCGCTTCACCAACCAGTAAAGCCGGCCCAGTAGTAATGCCCTCCTCGCCTGTGGCACGATGATATCCCAGTCGATATCGGTCAATTGAGGCAATAAGGAAGGTTGCCGGAACAATTCGACGAGCGAGGAAAGGGGGGGGGTCATGTGTAAGGCTTCAATTCGTCAAATACAGCCATCGCCTCGTCCAGATTGCTGTATTCGAAGCGGTAACAAGCGGCGCGGTCGATAACTTGTTTCAGTATATTGAAACCGGTTTCGCCCAGCTTGCTGTAGTTGAAAGATTGACTCGCCATATCAAGAAAAGCGTGCCCTTTTGTATGAGGTATTAAAGAAGTTGGGGCATTTTCTAAATATTTGGGAAAGATCACCCAGGCGATCGGGCATTCGAGCATCTGATGTCGAACGCTCTCCGCAGTGGGTTTGAGATGACTGACGGTACCTTTGGCTGTATCGGACGAAACCACGCCGAAAACGGACTGCGGATAGCGGTTTCGAATGATCTCGATGGATTGATTTTTCAAGCTGACAGGGCGGGGGACGGGAACCGCATTGGCATTGTCGGGCCGTATCAAGGTCAGTTCGTCCGATAACAAGCGCCAGCCTTCCGACATTAACGCGGCGCAGAGGGTGCTTTTTCCTGATCCGGGAGGGGCCGGTAGAACTACGGCGAAACCCTGCTTCTCGAGTACTGCTGCATGAATAATCAAATAGGTATTGATGTGTGCCGAAATACACCAGTTCATGCCCCATTCTAACATCGCTGTGGAATGATTATAAGGAACGGGTTGAAATACGGATGCACCGTCGAAATAAAATTGTGCTTGTTGGCGAAAATGCTTCCTAAACAAACTTGGGATTTCAACGGAGGTATGAAAATCGCTGAAACCTATAGACTTAATTGTATCAACAATTTCAAAATCATGATACAACCGAAAAAAATGATCCGCTAGAGAGGAAATGCAGCTTTTAACTCGATAACTGAAAGGTCCTGTCTTTAGGATAAAACCCTCGTTCGATAAACGCTGAATTATATAGGGTTTGTTATAATTTCCGATTACCACAGCCAACAACTGTTATTAATTCTTTTTGCAACAAAACCTCTAAAAACGCTTTTAGACTTGTTGGAGTTTCCTGATTACCTTCTATACTATTTCCACAATATTTTTCTATATCGTTGTAGTTAAATATTTCTCCGCTCAGAAAGAATTTTAGTAGTTGGTAGGAAATCCCTTCTATTATGTGAGTATCGCCTGATGCTTGATTGAAAACGATAGAGCCATCTTCCCCGCTGAACTTATATAAACATCCAGGATAAGCACGCCAACATTGCATAGCAATAATACTAACTTAAACGCAGCCAGAATCAGGGCTATAAAAATACTCAAGAAACTCACACCATGTTTTTGTAGATCCGGGCAGCAAATTTTGCCCGTTATTTGCATAAGCATCACTCACCTCAAATGGTAATGTTTCTACAGCATTATTCAGGACGGATGCGGCTATATTAGCCGTACAAGTATTACTGCTAGCCAAAGCATCATAAATGCTCAATCCTGAAATCGATACACCAGTTACCGACTTTAACAGTAACTTAAATGTAGACGTTTCCACAGCCTGCACTTGGGCTAAAGTTTTCTCATTAGTTCCATTCCATCCAGTAAAATTATAAGTACCGTTATTAGGCACTTTATGAAACTTGAAAGTAGTTGAGTTATAGGAAATTCGGCCAAAACTTGTTGACCAGGAGGCCCAATTACCAGAGTTATGCCATTCTGCGGCCGTTTTCCAATTTGTATTCCCGCCCACCAGTCCCTGAACATTTGAACCTATTAGGCCGGAAGTAAAGCCCGAAGGCGTGCATTCCATCCCTGCCCAAGCCGGTCGATTTGCCAGCGTCAAAATAGCCGGCACAACCAATCCCCCGGCCTGAGCTAATTTTCTTTTCGAACGATCTATCTTTTCTTGGGATTGGTGTAAATCCGAATTTTTCGAGGCCATGGAGGTTCTCCTTTTAGGGGCGAGGAATAGACGAAGCCCGTCTTCCAGGGGTTTATAAGGCAATGTGAAACGGAAGATCTCTGCGGCATGGTAGCAGAATTCAAAAAAATAAGATACAGCCTCACCGCTAACCGTAAATCGATAATTTCTTCATTTTGTAGGAATATCCTAGTACGTTAGTATGCTTGAACGTTTATCTTAGTTTAATTCCGATCCTCTATCGAATTTACTGCAAATCATTTTTCAGTTCTATCGTATTGTCGCTTTTTTCCGGTTCCACCGGTGTTTCGGTTTTTTTAGGCGCATCGGAATCATCCTGTGTTTCATCTTCCGGCGGCGTGGCAGGACTTTCGGTAAGGTTTTCTTCCGGTTGTGTTGGATTTTCGTCGTGTGAATCGGGCGAGCCTACTTTTTTGGTATCCACTAAAGTCTTAGCATCCGGCCCCATCGGAACGGAAAAGTCAATCGAAGAAATGATGTTTGCGCTTGTCAAGTCCACCATGCGCAACGAAACGTACACCGTCTTTTTGCCGGGTGCATAGACTCCGCCCACGATTGCAGCCGCGCCGTATCGCTTGACGATATTTTTGATTTCATCGGAAAGATGCAGCGTACCGCCTTCCTGCATGCTAAACAGATCGATCGGCAATTCCATGCCGATGATTCGATAACCTGTATTATGCAGGGCTGACGCGATTTGATCGGACATAATCCGACCGAAAGAGGAGGTCTTTTTCAAATCATCGACATGCAATAGCGTGCTGACAATGATTAACGAGCCTGGGGGAATCCTGATTTTGAGGTCGTTCTTGAGCGTATCGGCTGCATCGTAGCTCACTTCGACCAGATCGGCATCTTTGACTTCACGGTAATACGAGGCGCAGCCGTTCAATGAAGCAATAAGCAAAGCAGCGGTAAGAGTTATTGCTTTTTTTGGCATGGGGTAATCTCCAGCGTGATTAATTCGTTGAGTATGAACGGCTTACGCAGTTCTTTGGAATGCTCGGATATAGGGTTTGTTTTCGCAGCATCAGGTTAACGGGTCTCTGAATAAATTCTTCCTCCGATCAAAGTGGAGAAAGCATTTTTCCATTTTTAGTGCCTATTTTAAGTTAGGGAGACTCGCGTTTAAATTTTTTCTAAAAATTATAATGCGTGATGGCAATTATGCTAGTTTTTCGATATAAAGAGATAGTAACGGGAAGATGAAATTTGGTTTCTGATGCCTGTTCATCCAAATCCAAGCTGACGTTGAGTAAATGCTGCCGTTTTTCAAACTTGCCGGACATTTTTGTGGCGATTTAACAAAAAACGAGTAGCAGGAGGTTTTTCATGCCATATTTTATTCTTAAGGTTAAAAAAAATACGCCATGGAAAATCTCACCTCTAAACTCCCTCTGCCGGACGGCTTGAATCCTCCGCCTGTATTGAATCAGCGTCCGTGGTTTCGTTCGCCACGGTTCATTACTTTTATTGCCGTTTTTTTGATCAGTGCCGCTGCCGGTTTAACCTACACTTATAGCCGGCCTGCCGTTTATCGCTGCAGCGCGACCTTATTGACCACCGAGATGACTGCTGTAGACCGTGAAGGAAGCGGGAGCATAGCGGATTTTCAACATGTCGCCATTCAGAAACAGGCTTTGCTGGGTTACGACATCATTACTGCGGTTCTGGCGCGGCTTAATGAGCCGTTAGCTAAGGCTTCAAATCCTGCGCGTTTTTCCATGGCGGACATCAGGAAAATGTTGGATGTTGTGCCGATCGAAGAGACCAATCTGGTGGAAATTCGAGCGGAAGGTTTTGATCCGGAAATATTACCCTTGCTCATCAATAACTGGATCGATGCTTATTTTAGTGCACGGGCTGAAGAAATTAAAAGGTCGACTCGCAATACAATCCATAGTCTTGAAGTCGAACTTGCGGGACTGACAGATAAAATCGACAAAGAGAGAAGCGAGCTGCTGACTTTCAGAAGCCATAACCAAATTCTATCGAGCGGAAGGGGGGAAAATGAAGCCCTGGCCCGTCTCAATGGCTTGACGCAGTCTTTGAATAAGGCGCTTGACGATGAAGTCAGGGCAAGAGCCAGGCTTAATGCGATAAAAAACGCGATAGCCAATGACGAAACGGTGGTTCCTCAAGAAGATCAAGGCGCGCTGCAGGGCTTCGAAAGCCGTTTGCAGGAGTTGCGCGAAAAACAAGCCGAGCTCGACAAGCGCTTTACCCGCGATTATTTAAATTTGCAGCCAACGCTGAAGGTTATACCTGGACAGATCAAAAAACTGGAAGCCGAAATCAAAGCGAAGCGCCGCTCCGGAAAAAACATCGTGTTGGTTGAGGCGGAAAAGGATTATGTTGCCGCTCAGCAAACGGTAAGGGAAATCCGCGCTCAGTTGAATGAGCATAAACAGCAGGCGGCAAAATTTACGGCCAAGTTTGCCGAGTACGAAACCAAGAAAAACGATCTTGATGGCCTTGAAAAATTGTACCGCGAAACGAAAGAAAGATTGGTACAAATCGAAACCAGCCATCGCGAAAAATATCCCCAGGTCGAGGTGAGCAGTCGGGCTTATTTATCTCCTGAACCCGTAAGACCGAATTATGGCCGCGATGCGGTCATTGCATTAGCGGGTTCTCTCTCGCTGGCCCTTTTTGCCGTTTGGATAGCTGATTATTTGACGCGTAAACAGGAACCGTCCACGCCTGTGGTGCTGTCCGGCATCCATATGTATCCGCAAGCCGCAGAACTGATGAGTTATCGGGAGGCATCCTTAAAGCCGCTGGAGCGGCAGCTCAATAAATCGCTTGTAAGTCCGGTATATCGCGAACTTTCCGTGGATGAGCTCAAGGCACTGCTTAATGTTTCTACTCTCAAAGGCAAACAGATTATCGGTTTTTTGCTGAGCGGACTAACTCTCGCAGAAGCGGCATCCCTCAAGCCCGAGCAATTCGATATGCAAGCGGAAACCATCTCCCTTGAGCCGCCAATGCAACGGACTTTAAGGCTCAACTATCCTCTCAAATCGTTGCTGGCGCAATCCGGAGGCTATCCAGTCTGGCTAGCTGAACAGTCTCGGTCTCCTGATGATTTGGCGGCATGCTTGCTTTGTGCTTCTCTTGACTCGGATTTGCCTACGCCTCTGGAGTGCAATGCCGAAGCCATCCGACACAGCTATATTCTTTATTTGGTTCGCCAGGGGCTTCGCCTGGCAGAGCTTGAACAAATCGTCGGTCATATAGATTCTGCTGCCATTTACGAATACAGTTCTTATTCGCCGCCGCAAAAAGGCCTCGGCATTGGCGATATCGAATTGGTGCACCCGGCACTGGCTTTTTCATGAGCTAGAATATATTCAGTAGAGAAATTCAAATTCGGGTTTACTGCTTTCAATTGGCAGCTTACTAATTCATGCCTCCAAGATCGGCAAAGTTATTGGCGGATAATTTTGGATAACTTTTTGCATGTGTTTTTTTGAAAGCAGCATCGGCCCTCGTTTCTCTCTTGACGGCGAAACGCCGGATACTGTTTACTTTAATAGCAAATAGTTTGTGATTTATTTTCAAAGCAGGAACAAGAAGTTATGTGCGGAATTGTCGGTATTTTCGATATAAGGGGAAAGTGCGAAATTAATCGGGACCTGCTTTCGCGGATGAACGAAACGCAGTTTCATCGGGGACCTGATGAGGGCGGATTACATATTGAACCCGGCTTGGGTTTTGGACATCGACGGCTGTCAATTATCGATTTGACCAGCGGCCAGCAACCCATGATTAGCCGCGACAATAACGTCGTTCTGACCTATAACGGCGAAGTCTACAATTTCCAGGAATTGAGAAAGGAACTGGAAGCGCTTGGTTTCCAGTTCGCTACGCACTGCGATACCGAAGTCATTCTTTATGGGTGGCAAGCCTGGGGTGAGTCATGTGTGGACAAACTGCGCGGTATGTTTGCGTTTGCGATTTGGGATCGGGAACGACAAACCTTATTTCTGGCTCGTGACAGGCTAGGCGTTAAGCCGCTTTACTATGCGGAATTGCCCGACGGCCAGTTTATTTTCGGTTCCGAATTGAAGTCTCTCAAATTACACCCGGACCTTCCCAAGGAACTGGATTCGACAGCCGTTGAAGATTATTTCGGCTTCGGCTATATTCCCGACCCCAAAACCATCTATAAAAATGTCTATAAACTCGAACCGGGATATTATTTAACATTAAAACGGGGAGATAAGTCATACCGCCCGCGTCAGTATTGGAATGTCAAATTCGCTGTTGATACGCCAAAAACGGAGCAGGCAATCCAAGCCGAACTCGTCGAGCGGTTGCGCGAAGCGGTAAAAATCCGCATGGTGGCCGATGTGACGCTGGGCGCGTTTCTGTCGGGCGGGGTGGATTCAAGCGCGGTCGTTGCAATGATGGCAGAATTCTCGGGTGATCGGGTCAATACTTGCTCGATTTCATTTGGCGATCCGGCTTTCAACGAGTCCGAGTTTGCGGCAAAAGTCGCGGCGCGCTACCGCACCGCGCACCGTGTCGAGCAAGTGGATCCGGACGATTTCTCCCTGGTCGACCGGTTGGCAGGGCTCTATGACGAGCCTTATGCCGACAGTTCGGCTCTGCCGACTTATCGCGTGTGCGAATTGGCAAAGAAACAGGTTACGGTAGCGCTTTCGGGAGATGGCGGTGACGAAAATTTTGCCGGCTACCGGCGTTACCGCTGGCATACTTACGAGGAGCGGATGCGCTCGTGGTTGCCTGACGGCGTCAGAAAGCCGCTGTTCGGCTTAATGGGACAGGTTTATCCCAAAGCCGATTGGGCGCCTAAAATTTTTCGTGCCAAATCGACTTTTCAATCGATTGCCCGCGACTCATTGGAAGGTTATTTCCATAGCGTGTCGATATTGCCCAACGACTTGCGGAGCAAATTGTTCAATCCGCGGTTTAAGCAGGATTTGCAGGGCTACCAGGCCGTCGAAGTATTCAGAAGACATGTGAATGAGGCGCCGACCGACTGCCCGCTGTCTTTGGTGCAATACCTGGATTTAAAGACTTACCTGCCTGGCGATATTCTTACCAAAGTCGACCGGGCCAGCATGGCGCATGCCCTGGAAGTGCGGGTGCCGCTCCTGGATCACAAGCTGGTCGAGTGGATTGCGGGCGTACAGCCGGAAATGAAACTCAACGGACGGGAGGGTAAATACATTCTCAAAAAAGCGATGGAAGCTTATTTGCCGGACGATATTCTATATCGCCCCAAGATGGGCTTCGCGGTGCCTTTGAATGGCTGGTTCAGAGGGCCGTTAAAAAATAAAGTGCGGGATGCGCTTTTAGGCGAGACGATGATGCAGTGCGGCCTGTTCGATCAGAAGTTTCTTTTGCAGATGGTCAATCAGCATGAGAGCGGCTTGCGGGATTACAGCGCGCCGATATGGTCGTTGTTTATGTTCGAGGCGTTTTTGAAAAATGGTGATTAGATCATCGGTTCCACTGAAACGCTGACAGCATATTGTTTAATAGGGGAGGGAAATTGATTCTGGTGACCGGCGGTGCAGGTTATATCGGCAGCCATACCTGTGTGGCTTTGCTCCAGGCAGGGTATGAGATTCTGGTAGTGGATAACTTAAGTAACAGTAAGAAGGAATCCTTACTCCGGGTGGAAGCGATTACGGGCAAAAAAGTGCCTTGGGTACAGGCGGATGTGCGCAACCGGGGAAAGATGCGGGAGCTCTTCTCAGCTCATCCGGTCGAAGGCGTAATTCATTTCGCCGGCTTGAAGGCGGTGGGCGAGTCGGTGGAAAAACCGTTGCGTTATTACGATGCCAATGTGGCGGGCAGCATGGCATTGGCCGAGGTCATGCAGGAGTTCGGCGTCCGCCTCTTGGTGTTTAGCTCCTCCGCCACCGTCTACGGGGACCCCGCCATGCTGCCGATTCGCGAAGATTTTCCGGTGGGAGCGACAACGAATCCCTACGGCCGTTCGAAGTTGATGGTGGAGCAGATCTATACCGATCTGGCAGTTTCCGATAAGGCTTGGCAAATCGCCCTGCTGCGCTACTTCAATCCGGTGGGGGCGCACGGCAGCGGCTTGATCGGCGAAGACCCCAGCGATATTCCAAATAATCTTATGCCTTATATCAGCCAGGTCGCCGTCGGCAGACGCGAGCGATTGACCGTATTCGGCAATGATTATCCTACGGTGGACGGCACCGGGGTGCGCGATTACATTCACGTGATGGACTTGGCGGAGGGTCATGTCAAAGCGCTGGCCTGGCTGCAGAATCATACAGGAGCGCACGTGTTTAATTTAGGCACAGGGCGCGGTTATAGCGTACTGGAGGTGGTGAAGGCTTTTGAGACGGCCAGCGGACGTCCGGTGCCTTATCGATTTTCGCCTAGGCGGGCCGGCGATGTGGCGGCAGTGTATGCCGATGCGATGAAAGCCGAACAGGAATTGAAGTGGAAGGCCTCGCGCGGCATTGAGGCCATGTGCAGGGATGCCTGGAACTGGCAGCAACAAAACCCTATGGGCTACCCCGATTGAAAGCATGAAAATTTTGCATATTCTGGATCATTCCATTCCGCTTCACAGCGGTTATACCTTTCGCACCCGAGCCATCCTGGAGCAGCAAAGACGGTTGGGCTGGGAAACATTCCATGTTACCTCGCCCAAACAAATCGGCGCGAAAGCGCCGGTAGAAGAGGTTGACGGCTTTCAATTTTACCGTTCGAAGCCTGTTGAAGGCTTGCCTGCCAAACTGCCGCTCCTTAATCAATGGGCTGTGGCCGATTCGCTTGCAAAACGGCTCGACCGGATCATTCCCGAGATCAGGCCCGATATTTTGCATGCCCATTCTCCGGCACTGAACGGAGTGGCAGCGCTGAGAGCGGCAAAAAAATTCAGACTGCCGGTCGTTTACGAATGCCGCGCATTTTGGGAAGACGCCGCAGTCGATCACGGCACGACGACGGAGGGCAGCCTGCGTTACAGGTTGACTCGAGCCCTGGAAACTCATGTCTTCAGGCAGGCGGATGCGGTTACCGCCATTTGCGAGGGATTGCGCCTCGATATCATCGCGAGAGGCATTCCCGAAAATAAAATTACCGTTATTCCGAATGCGGTCGACATTGAAAAATTTACTTTCAATGCAAAAGCCGACCCCGTTTTACGGGACGAGCTGGGGCTGACCGATAAAATTGTCCTCGGCTTTATCGGATCGTTCTATGCTTATGAGGGGCTTCCTTTATTACTGGATGCAATGCCTGCCATTCTGCAACAGGCGCCCAATGTCCGCTTGTTGTTGGTAGGGGGCGGTCCTCAGGAAGAGATACTCAAACAAAAAACGGAAAACCTGGGATTGGGCGGGCACGTCATTTTTACCGGAAGGGTTCCTCATGATCGGGTGACAGACTATTACAATCAGGTCGATATCTTCGTTTATCCGCGCCTGCCCATGCGGTTGACCGAATTGGTAACACCGCTTAAGCCTCTGGAAGCGATGGCCCAGGGACGCCTTGTGGTCGCATCGGATGTAGGGGGACATAAAGAACTCATCAATCGGGGTGAAAACGGCTTTTTATTTTCTGCAGGCGATGAGCAAAATCTGACGCGAATACTAATTGATCTGATCGAGCAGCGATCGGAATGGGAGACTATAAAAGCCAATGGCCGCACGTATGTGGAAGAGGAGCGAAATTGGGCGGCAAGCGTAGGCCGCTATTCTGCCGTTTATTCGAAACTTTGCGGATATTAGCCATTTTATGGAATCAAAACAGCCCCGCCTGATTGTTTTCAGTTCCTTGTTTCCGAGCTCTGCTCAACCCAATGCAGGCGTTTTTATCAGGGAACGTATGTTTAAAGTGGGCCAACATTGCCCCCTTGTTGTGGTTTCCCCTGTTCCCTGGTTTCCGTTGCAACATCTCTTACGCCGCTATAAGCCCGGATTTAGACCGCAGCCGCCGCGTTATGAAAATCAGCAGGGTGTTGATGTCTATTTTCCCCGTTTTTTTTCGGTTCCCGGTTTTTTCAAAAATCTGGATGGTTTCTTCATGGCGCTGTCTGCGCTGACAACCTTATACAGGCTGAAGAAACAATTCGCTTTCAATATCATCGATGCCCACTTTGCCTATCCGGATGGCTATGCCGCAACTTTACTCGGAAAATGGTTTAACGTGCCCGTGACTATCACCTTACGTGGGACGGAAGTTCCGTTATCAAGAATGCCAGGGCGGAAAAAAAGACTTCTTAAGGCATTGGATCGTGCAACTAGAGTCTTTTCGGTTTCAGATTCGCTTAAACGGCATGTCGTCTTGCTAGGTGCTCAAGAAGATAAAATAGAAGTTATCGGGAACGGTGTTGATACTCAAAAGTTTTATCCGATTGATAGACTCATCGCACGCGAGCGCTTTGCGTTATCTGCACAAACTAAAGTGTTTATTTCCGTTGGAGCATTAGTTGACAGAAAAGGCCATCATCGAGTCATCGACATCCTACCGGCACTGCTAAAAGAATTTCCTGATTTAGTTTATTTGATCGTGGGAGGGGCATCTCCCGAAGGTGATAATCGCTTATTTCTGGAGCAAAAAGTGTCTCAGATGCAATTGTCGGAGCATGTCAGATTGTTAGGGGCATTAAGTGCAGAGGAAATCAAATACCCTCTTTCAGCAGCTGATGTGTTTGTGTTAGCCACTTCTAACGAAGGCTGGGCCAATGTTTTTTTAGAAGCAATGGCTTGTGGTTTACCGGTAATAACTACGGATGTCGGTGGGAACAAGGAAGTAGTAAAAGAAGCCTATCTGGGAGAAGTTGTTGAGTTTAACAACTCACAAAGTCTTTTCGATGCACTTTTAGCGGCCTTAAACAAAACTTGGGATAAAAGCACAATTATAGAGTACGCAAAGCAAAATTCCTGGGATAAACGCGTTGATCGTCTGGTGACTATTTTTTATAGCTTAATAGGCAATCGATGAGCCGCACGGCGCTGTAAACAGCGATTCTTAATTAAAATTAAAAAGGCAATTATGGGATTTTTAGCTGGTTATGTCGCGAATAACTTAAATCAGGAAGAGGCAGTCCGCTGGCTGCAAACTTTAAAAAATCAAGCCCCTGAATTTTTGAAAATAGATCTGGAGTGTCATGTCTCTGGCCGTTTTGGATGTTTAGCTCCTCAAAAAAATTTGATTGCCGGGCCTGATTATGTTGTCGCAAGTGTAAATGATCAGCCTGCTCGCTCCCTTCACAATTTTGCCGAACGCTTTAATAAACTGAATTCTGCTTCGCTCGGGCAACAGGACTATCCGTTCAGTGGAGCCATGTTCGATGCTTCCTCCAATGAAATTAGCTTAATCACCGATTATTTGGGACTAAAGCATCTTTACTATGCTCAATTAAAGGAAGGACTGGTTTTCGGCAGTACTGCGGACATCGTGATCTCCCATCCTCAAGTCAGCGCCGAGCTATCGCAACAGGCTCTTTACGATTATCTCTATTTTCATCATTGTCCAAGCCCTAACACGATATACAAACACGTAAAAAAACTGGAAGGCGGGCAATTACTCAATTATAGAAATCAAGATATTGCAGTCTCTTATTATTGGCTACCGGAGTTCTCAGAGCATAAGATACAGTCGTTGCACGAGGCGGGACAGCATTTGCAGGAGCAGTTAATCCAGATTGTCAAAGACTATGCAAATGATCCTGATGATACCGGCGCTTTTCTGAGCGGCGGTTTAGACAGTTCGAGCGTTGCCGGAGCTTTATCGCGTATTTTTCCGGACAGGGCCAAAACGTTTACGATGGGGTTTCCGGTCGAAGGTTACGACGAGATCGAATATGCGCGCATTGCGACGCAGCATTTTAATACCCGTTCTCACGAATATTATCTGACACCGGAAGATACCGTCTCGGCAATACCCGAGATCGCCGCATATTATGACGAACCTTTTGGAAATTCCTCGGCGCTGGCGGCGTATTATTGTGCCAAAATGGCCAAAGAAAACGGCATTAAAGTGATGTTAGCGGGAGATGGCGGCGATGAATTGTTTGCCGGAAACGAACGCTATGCCAAGCAACTTTTGTTCGACAGGTATTATCACATCCCGGGCTTGGCAAGAACATTACTTAAGTCAGGCTTGTATCAGGTCCCGCAAGTTTTTCTAAAAAACAAAATCATTCATAAAGCCAAGCGCTATGTAGAGCAAGCCGAAATTCCACTGCCGGATCGTCTTCAGGACTACAACTTTCTAAATCGGCATTCGGGCCACGAAATTTTCAATGCCGAATTTTTAGAGAGCGTTGACGTCAACGCGCCGATACAAGGCCTGCGCAATTGTTATAACCGGCCGGAAAAAGCCAGCGTACTCAATCGTATGCTCTACATGGACTGGAAGACGACGCTGCATGATAACGATCTGGTTAAAGTCAATAAAATGTGCGAAATGGCGGGCGTTGCCGTGCGCTATCCGTTATTGGATAAGAAAATCATCGATTTATCTTGTCGGATTCCGTCGTCTGATAAGCTTAAAGGTCAGCAATTGCGCTGGTTTTATAAGCAGGCGATGCACGATTTCTTGCCGAAGCAAATCATTAATAAATCCAAGCATGGATTCGGGTTACCGTTTGGAATTTGGCTCAAAGATCACAAACCATTAAAAGAGCTCGCTTATGACAGTCTTCTTGCATTAAAAAAACGCGATTTTTTTAAAAATGATTTTCTTGATCATGCTATTACTATGCATCAAAGTATCCATGCTGCTTATTACGGTGAATTGATCTGGATATTGATGATGCTGGAGCAATGGTTACAGACTAGGCGACGATAAATGGAATATTCCCTTAAGGAAATCCTGATTAAGTCTTTTCGGCAAGTTCAGGACGAACGGTAAGCTGTTGCTTCAGTTCATGGTGAACTTTTCGGGCTATAAACGAAATTAAGTTATTCAGAGTTGCCCTAAGGTGATCGATATTTTGAATATCTAGCGAATTGTTTTTTGCGTTATCTATTGATAGCACTAGCTAAGCCTGGAATATAGTATGCTTAATCAATAGTCGTATGATGGGAAACTACCTATTTCCACAAGATTTTTTATTCAATAAATTTAATCACCGCTAGCCATTTAAAAAGCAGTTATTTTTCTATAAAGTTCCTGCCAATAATTGCTAATTTTTCGCTATATCCAGCCAACACAGTAAGAGAGTTGATATATGCAAGATGATTTTATTGCTAGTTTAAGCAAGAGGAAAATAGCTGTACTTTTGCCTTGTTACAACGAAGGCTTAGCTATCCGTAGAGTAGTCACAAATTTCCGCAAAGAACTACCTCAGGCAACAGTTTATGTTTATGATAACTGCTCTTCAGACAATACATCTGAGGAGGCTAAAGCAGCAGGCGCCATAGTACGGTATGAACAATGGCCGGGAAAAGGGAATGTGGTAAGAAGAATGTTTTCGGATATAGACGCTGAGATCTATATTATGGCAGATGGGGATGGGACATACGACGCCAGGGCCGCCCCTCATATGATTCAGCATCTTATTGACAAGAATCTCGACATGGTCGTCGGTACTCGGCGTAATGTCTATAAAAATGCTCACCGTATAGGGCATGGATTTGGGAACCGGCTTTTCAATGGAATGTATCGCAGTTTATTTGGGCCTTTATTCACTGATATATTTTCCGGATACCGGATTTTTTCAAGACGATTCGTAAAAAGTTTTCCAGCAATTTCCAGTGGCTTTGAAATTGAGACGGAAATGTCGGTTCATGCCAGTCAACTCCGTATGCCTATCGCTGAGATTCCAACGGAATACGGGGCCCGCCAAGAAGGATCGGTCAGTAAACTCCGAACATTTCGCGACGCATTTAGAATTATGTTTACCTTTTTAATTTTATTTAAGGAAATTCGGCCGGCCCGATTTTTTGGGTTACTCGCTATTGGATTATCGATATTCGCGGTTGTTCTGGCATTTCCGCTACTTATAACCTATATGGAAACAGGCTTAGTGCCAAGATTTCCAACCGCAATTTTAGCCACAGGGCTTATTTTAATGGCAAGTATATGTGCTGTAAGCGGGTTAATCTTAGATAGTGTTGCTCGAGGACGGCTGGAGCATAAGCGCATGTGGTATATGGCCAATAATAATATTTCTGAATAATAATTATATATGTTTGTTCGCTTTCTTTTTGTTGGAGGGATAGGATTCGTCATTGATGCGGGTATTACCTATCTGCTTATTCAACAAAAGGTGGCGCCTTGGGGAGCCCGGGTCCCAGCTATTATTCTTGCGATGACCTTTACATGGCTCGCCAATCGTTATTTCACTTATCAAGTAAATAAGCCGCATTCTGCTAGTGAGGCCGTACGATACGGGATCGTCTCGCTGAGCATGGCTTCTGTCAATTATTTGGTTTACCTTTTGTTAGTGCATTATGGAGTCTGGCCGGTGGCTTCTGTAACCCTAGCGACAGCATTCCAAACTATCATAAGTTTCAATGTGTATAGATATTTCGTATTTATGGAACCTGGCGGAAAAATGCCAAACACTAACTGGCTATACAATTTGAGACGCCTTAAATTGATTACCTGGAAAGCATGGTTCTTTGACGTAACTATTTATATGACCGCATTGGCTGTTTTGGCTATAGCCATGAACTCTCTTCATGCTCTGGATAGCGGTCTTTCGGGAAGTGATGAAGGCTCTCATTTTCTTAATAGCTTTTTGATTTGGTCCTATTTGACAGAGGCGCTCGGGCAAAATCCATTGTCTTACGCTCAAGATTTTTATGTTCACTACCCTAAGATTTCTATTGGACATTGGCCTCCTCTTTATTATGCTTTTTTGAGCTTATTTTTCTTTGTTCTTCCCCACGCGCCCTGGCCATTTCTAATTATTAATTTAATGGTTGGGGCATTCCCCGCTCTTTTAGTTGCGAGAGTGGTTCGGCAGGTGCTTGGATTACCTTGGGCGATATTGGCTGCGCTTACCTATGTCATGAGCCCGATTGTACTTAATAACACAGTGCGTCTTATGCTGGATCAGGCGCTTGCTGGCTTATGTTTTTTAGCGGCGCTGATTTGGAACGCTTATGCAAAAGCACCTAATCTGCGTTTAGGGATTGCTTATGCATTGGCTGCAGCTGCCGCAATTTTGGTGAAAGGCAACGGTTGGGTACTGGGATTATTTCCCTTGTTACATATTGCATTGACAGGCGGTTGGAGCCTGCTTAAGGATTGGCGCACCTATCTTTCCGGTATCATTGGGCTCATAATTGTCGGAGGCTGGACACTCATAACGTATAAAATTTCCAGTGATGGATTTAATTATGCTTGGGGAGTCGAATATTTCATGTTAGCGGCATCCACGTTCTTGTCCGCTTTATATGCTAATTTAGGTTTTTGGGGTTTGATCGCCGTAATTCTCGGTATAGTCAAAACTTTCTTTTCACAAAAAGATAATGAAATTAAAGAGATTGGAATAGTATGTTGCTCGCTGGTAATGGTGACTCTTCTTTTCCATTCTATCGTCCCTGTCGATTTAGATCAGCGATACATGTCTTCCGCAGTCCCCCCTTTAGTGATACTCATGGTGATTGGCGTATGGATAATTATGCAGCAACTCCGATCGATAACTACTCAATCTTGGATTGTTTTTCCGATTGCACTGGCTTTATTTTCCATCCCAGGAGGGGAATTTCTAAATAATCGCCCAATGAGATTCGATATGCATATGGATTTAATAGCTAATGAGATAACTAAACACCCTGGTGGTAGAGTCATTGTTATTGATGGTAATGCCGGTGCAGAAGGTGCGCTAGCTGCCGAGGTAGCGCTTAAAGATTCTTATCATAAAAATTTTGTGGTGCGGAGTTCGCAATTATTGGCAAAGTCAGATTTCATGGGGCATCGCTATGCACTTAAAGTTGATAATCCGGAAGCTGTTCTAAGGCTGCTCGACAGCATTTCCTGTAGTGCAATAGTAATTGCAGACGGCCCATTTATTACGCCCCGATTTGCGCATTCCGATCTTCTTTGGTCTGCTTTGCAACTTCCTTCATCCCCTTTCAAATTAAAACAGATTTACAAACATGAGAGGCATAAAGGGAGTACTTATCTATTTGTGAGAAATGTTTATGTTCAGCCTCAACAGGAAACTATAGTTCAAATGAATTTTTCAGAAAAGTCATTGCGATAAGCGATTCGGCTTATATGCATCACTTTTGATTCATTATGGATAATAAAGGGCTTATATTAGATTTTCTAGAGACCTTTAAGATAATTGCAATTCATTAATTAAATTTACAACTTTGGGTAATGTTTTTGGCTTGGCTGGAAAAAACTTTATGGCGTCACCGCAGATTCATTTCAGCCTTGACAGTTATTTTTATTATTCAATTTTTTGAGCTCGCCCTCTTATATGTTAAATATGATATTTTTGTAGGCGGATTTTTACAGCCCTACGCTTATAGGACTCCACTTCAAAGAGCTCTTTTTATTGCTATATCGTTTTGGTACGATTTTTTACTTTTCGGGGCGCTGGCTTATTTTTGGTTCTATATCGCAGATCGACTCAATAAATACGGTATCTTGATTTATTACAGCTTTACCATTGTAGTCCTTCTAATAATGGGCATTTGGCTGGGGCTCAAATTCAAAGTCTTGTCGTATTTCAACGATACGATTAACTATCAGATCATTGCCAACCTTGGCGGAGGAAGCTTAAAGCAAGGCTTGCTGTATGCGGCCAATGAGATTGTGCTGTTTACCGCTATCCTGGCAGTAATCATGCTTATCTTCGCATTCAGCACTCGTTTCCTGAAAAATCATCAGTATTCTCGAGATTATCAAAAACAGATACCACAATCAGCTATTTTAAAATGGTCTCTCATCTCGATGGCAATTGTGACACCGCTGATTACATACAGGCTCTCTGATAACGCGCTTTTACGTTACGGGCTTGAAAAGAAAACCTCATATAAGATGATCAGTGCGGGTTTGGATAGTTTGACCGATTTTGATCGCGATGGTTATGGATCTTTTGGATATCCAAAAGATTCGGCGCCATGGGATGCCCGAATTTACCCAGGAGCATTGGATATTCCAGGAAACTCGATTAACGAGGACGGTCTTTTGGGCGATGCCGAGCTGACTCCTTTGGCTTCAGATCCTTTAAGAGGAATCTCTCCCAAACCAGGTAAGCATATTGTGCTGATTGTCCTGGAAACAGCGCGAGCTGATTTATTGGACCAGAAAGTTAATGGCCATTATGTAGCGCCTGTAATGCGCGAAATCGCTCGGACCGGCACATCCGCTGAATATGCATACAGTCATACCGGCTATACGACGACATCTCTGATGGCATTATTTAATCGGGAACTGATTCATAACGATGATCGCATTAAGTTACTCGATTTTTTGAAAGATTCTGGCTACAACATTTCGATTATTTCAGGGCAGGACGAGTCGTTTGGAGATGTTGCCACAAATACCGGTATGAACAAAAAAGGGAATTATTATTTCGATGCGCGTACCGCTATTGAGGATCGCGTTTATCCAAGTAAGGATTCCGGTAGTTTGAGGCTTAGCGAAGAGCGAGTTGTTGAGCAATTTCGAAAGCGCTTTGCCGAACTGAATTTTAATCAGCCTCAGTTCATTTATTTAAATTTTCAGGCTGCGCATTTCCCCTATTCACATCCGAACATGCGTAAAATACTGATCGAGGAATTTATTCCACGTTCGGAAATTCGTAGCCAAAACCGCGAATGGGTCGCGGCAACTTATTGGAACGCGGTCGCTAACGCCGATTGGGCGGTCGGGCAGGTGGTCGAGGTATTGAAGTCGAAAAATCTCTACGGCCAAACTACATTAGTAGTATTGGGCGATCACGGCGAATCGTTATTCGAAGACGGTTTTCTCGGCCACGGTCATGCAATTAATGAGGCGCAAACGCATATTCCTCTCCTCATAAACGATCCGAGCATCGAAATTCGTGAAGCAGTTGGTCAAGTCGATGTTGCGGAAATCGCGATTCGTTCCGCTTTGGGTCTGAAAAACCAATGGTTAAACCCCGATAAAACAGTATTTCAATTAGTTGGAAGCCTCAAGCTTCCAGCATTAATAGGACATATCACTTACGGTGGCAAACGGGTGATTTTCGATTTTCGAAACGAACAAGTCTATATGAGCGACTTGCAGCAATGGAAACCTTACGGGGACTGGTTGGAAGATGTCGATCAACAATCCCGGATTACAAATTTAATCCGAGAATGGGAAAATTTGAAATGGCATGAGTTTGAATTCCGGAAACAGAGCCGGCTTATAAAAATGCACTAATCTATGCGAAGTCATTGAAAAGGGCAGGTCAAAGAGAAAGGTATTTGACGAAATTTCATTTAATTTAATGGTTGTATACCGCGTTGAAAAGTACATCAGTTTTATATACTGTGTTATTACGAAACTTATACGAAAATTTATCTTCGGATCTTCTTAGTCGTAGATTCAGCGCCACTCAAAAGTTGATCAAAAATATGCCGCACGGCGGCACTTGCGGGAATCCTACCACCGATTACATCACTTTCGGCATCAGCTAATTGATGGGATGAACCGAGATGATGAACAAGCCAGTCTTTCGCTCCTTCAACTAGCTCTTGTTCAAACCAAGCTCTTGCTTGTGCTTGTCGTTTTAATTGCAATTGTCCTGACGATTGTTTGATACGATGACATTCATCCACACTTTCAAAAATTTGAGCGATTCCTTTGTCTTCGAGTGCACTTGCCGTCAAGACAGGAGGTTTCCAATTATTCTCATGCCGAGTAAGATGTAGGGCTCGTTGTTGTTCTAGTCGTGCATGTTCCGCCATTTGCTTTTGCTGTCCATCGGCTTTTGTGATGACAAGGATATCGGCAAGTTCAAGAATGCCTTTTTTGATTCCCTGCAGTTCGTCACCCGCGTTCGGCAACTGTAACATCATGAAAACATCTACCATCGATGCAGCGGCTACCTCGGACTGGCCCACTCCCACAGTCTCAACAATGATGAAATCAAATCCGGCGGCTTCGCATGCAAGCATAGTTTCCCGGGTTCGTCTGCCCACACCCCCAAGATTTCCATTAGTAGGCGAAGGTCTGATAAACGCATTCTCTTCGCGCGCCAATGATTCCATGCGGGTCTTGTCTCCGAGGATGCTTCCGCCGGTTACTGGCGAGGAAGGGTCAATGGTGAGTACGGCAAGACGCTTATTGTATTGAAGCAGATATTTGCCCAAAGCTTCAATGAGCGTGCTTTTGCCGACTCCAGGTACACCGGAAATGCCTAATCTTATACTATTACCAGTATGGGGTATGATCCGCGTTAAAATCTCTTCTGCAATAAGCCGGTCGGCGTGTTTAGTGCTTTCAATTAGGGTAATAGCTTTTGCCAGCGCGCGTCTCTGGCCCGCTAGAATTTTTTCCGCCAGATCAAATGCAACGTTCATTTTGCGATTTCGCTTTTTTGCTTGCTTTTTATCGCTTGAAGAACCTGGGCTGCGCATTCTGGAATGGGCGTACCCGGCCCGAAGACTGACACAACTCCCGCTTTTTTAAGTTCAGCGTAATCACGAGTTGGAATGATCCCTCCAACTACCACTGCGATTTCATGAGCATCATGTATTTGAAGCACTTTAATTAGCTGAGGAACCAAGGTCTTATGTCCTGCAACTTGGGTTGATACGCCAATGACATGGACATCGTTTTCTATGGCTTGTTTGGCGGCCTCTTCAGGGGTTTGGAACAGGGGGCCGATGTCCACATCGAACCCCAAATCAGCAAATCCGGTTGCAATGACTTTAGCTCCGCGGTCGTGCCCATCTTGCCCAAGTTTGACGACTAATATACGGGGTCTTCGACCTTCTTCTATAGTAAATTCCGCTATCTGCTGCTTGACGTCATCAATTACACCAGAATCTTTATAGTTATTGATGTAAACATTGCTCACTGCTTGAGTAGTAGCTGTATGTCTGCCATAAATTTCAGCAATAGCATCGGATATTTCCCCTACTGTGGCGCGCTTCCGCATGCACTCAATCGCGTACGCCAAAAGATTTGCTGAATCACTGGCTGCTGCATCCTTTAACGCATTCAGCGCCTGCTCAGTCGCCTTAGAGTCACGAGTGGCCTTTACCGCTTTGATCCTCTTGATTTGCGCTTCGCGCACAGCCGTATTATCGATATCTAAGACGTCTATTTCGGAGGCTTCTTGAACTCGATATTTATTTACGCCCACAATGATGTTTGCTCCACTATCAATGCCGGCTTGTTTTTGCGCTGCGGATTCTTCTATTCTAAGTTTGGGCAGCCCGGATTGTATCGCTTCGACCATGCCGCCGGCAGCGTCTATTTCCTGCAGAATTTCTTTGGCGCGGTTGATCAAGTCGAATGTCAATTTTTCCATGAAATAACTGCCGCCGAATGGATCGACTGTATGCGTTATATCGGTTTCTTCTTGAATAATCAGTTGCGTATTGCGAGCAATGCGGCTGGACGTCTTAGTGGGTAAGCTAACGGCCTCATCGAATGAATTCGTATGAAGAGACTGTGTTCCGCCTAGTACCGCCGCCATAGCTTCAATTGTAGTGCGTACCATGTTGTTATAAGGGTCTTGCTCTGTCAAAGTCCAGCCGGATGTTTGACAGTGAGTTCTCAACATTGAAGATTTAGGATTTTTGGGTGCAAACTGCTGCATGAGCTCCCACCAAAGGGTTCTTGCAGCCCGCAGTTTGGCGATTTCCATATAAAAATTCATACCCACTGCGAAAAAAAACGACAAACGGGGGGCAAAACTATCTACATCTTGTCCGCGTGCAATAGCGGCTTTAACGTATTCGATCCCATCTGCGAGCGTATAGGCGAGTTCGAGAGCGGCATCGGCTCCCGCTTCTTGAATATGGTACCCGCTTATGCTGATGCTATTGTAGTTGGGCATAAATTGGGACGTGTATTCAATGATATCGCCAACAATCCGCATACTCGGTTTGGGAGGATAAATGTAGGTATTACGGACCAGGTACTCTTTCAGGATATCGTTCTGTATTGTGCCTGTCAGTTTATCCTGGCTAACGCCTTGCTCTTCGGCGGCCACGATATAGCCCGCTAAGATAGGAAGAACAGCGCCATTCATCGTCATCGATACAGACATTTGATCGAGCGGAATCTGATCGAACAGGATTTTCATATCATCCACTGTATCGATTGCCACTCCGGCTTTTCCTACATCCCCTACTACGCGTAGGTTATCAGAGTCATACCCACGGTGAGTGGCAAGATCAAAAGCAACGCTCAAGCCCTTTTGTCCGGCAGCAAGCGCATTACGGTAAAACTTATTGGATTCCTCGGCTGTGGAAAAACCGGCATACTGTCTGATGGTCCAGGGACGGAATGTGTACATTGTGGCTCGTGGTCCACGGGTAAAGGGTGGTTGACCCGGCATCGTGTCCAGAAAAGGAATTCCCTGGAGGTCAGCGGCTGTATAGAGGGGTTTAAGGGACAATCCTTCTGGTGTTTGTCTGGTGAGTTGTTCCAGAGGCGAGCCTTTGATATCCGCGGATGCATCCTTGACCCATAGATCGTAGCCTAATCTGCCGGATTTGAATGATTGTTTCATAAGTATTTCTCAGGTAATAGCGAGATAAGCGCAAGGCGAACCGCTGGCCGTTGATGGGTAATAAAAAACCTTTCAAAGCAATCCGTATAGTAAGCCAATTATTCGTAATGCATTGTTAATTATTATATTTCTACTAACGTTAATGAATTATTAGTCTCTATATAGTTCTAGGTTATATCAGTGTCTGGATCAGGGTTAGCTCGGGAAGACTAGATTTACAGGATTATTTGGCAGTATAAAAGAAGCAACTCTATCCGAACCATATTAGCAGCTATTCCTATTTTGCTTGTTTGTATAAGGCTTTCCAATCACCGTTAAAATAAAGGTCAAGATTCATTTTAAAGGGAGGGACTCTTTTATATTCCCAATAGCCGTAAAGTTGTCCCAAATTATTAAAAAAACTCCGTACCATAACAATTAACGGGACATAAATATTAGCGGAGGGTGTGGTTTTTTCTGATTTTATTTTTTTTAGAACCGGCTTGACTAATGTTATATACATAAAGACAAGTACAGCTAAGGTTAGCAGCCAAATCCACGGAAAGAAGATACCCAATAGCAACGTTATTATCCAGATTGAATGATTACGCAAATGATAAAGCACTGTCTTTAAATCGGTTTGAGCGATGCGCCCTGTGCCTTTGCCGTATAAATAATATTGTTTCGCGAGTTTTCTTATATTTGGTCTTGGACGCCAGGAAATAATCGCATTGGGCGCGACCGCTACTCTGCAGCCTAATGATTTAGCCTTTTTTGCAAAAAGAGTATCTTCCGCCGTATATAGCCATTCCGGATAACCGCCGACTTCTTCCCAAACGCTTTTTCTAAAAGCGGAGTTACGCCCGTGAAATACTCTGTCCTGCTCATTCGCGGCATTGCCTGACGTGGACAATTGGCCCGCAAATAGCTCAAAATTATTCTTTGAATCTACTAAGCGAACGCCAGAAACCGCTCCATAGGCAGTATTGTCCAGCAAGGGTTGGGTAAGTGCTTCAAGCCAATAATTTACCGGTTTGCAGCCGCCATCAGTTACCGCAATAATTGAAGAATTGGCCCGCGAGATTGCGATATTCCTGCCTTCGGCGATGTTTACACCGGGTTCAATATAAAATTTAATAAAGGGGTTTTTTTCGCAGTACTTGTTAAGAACGTCAATTGTTCCATCGGTAGACCCGCCATCAACAATAACGATTTCGTCCGGTTTTCGGGTTTGTGACAGAATTGATTCCAAAAGCTCCTCTAATCCATCCCGTTCATTTAAGACGGTAGTGATAACCGCTACAGTTTCGGAACTCATCTTTACAATCTCCAAGAAATATCAATAGATTATAGAAATAGACAGGAAGGAGTATTGTTCTTTTAAAACAATTATCAGAAGGGCAAATCAAAATAATCTCCGTCCAGCCCACTGCGGTACCAGTTTCTTAAAACAGCTGGATCAAGCGGCGTTTCGCTGAATATCTGGTATCGGTTTCCCTTAGACGGTACATGCTCATAATTTAATTGTCTGAATAATGCTGTTATTGGAGGAGATGCGACTTCGAGATTGAACCAGCTAATGTCAGCGCTCCGCCATTGATTTATTAAATAATACAGTAATCCTAGGGCTGCGACTTCATCTGACGGCTGATAAAAAATATCTCTAAGGACGGCCATCTTTATATCGCCGGTAAATTGGGTGATATGCCAAATTCCATAGGCCCTCAATGTACCTGATGAGTCTCTTAGCGCGGATAGATGCAAAGGGCAGGTAGGGTAGTCGAAAAGTCGCCAATTCAGATAACGACTACTATGGTCAAAACAAGAAACTTGATTGAGCTTTACTTGTTCCCAGAGTAAATCGAACTCTTTTTCGCAACGCTTTATTTCGGACAGATAAAATTTCTCCTTGGGTTTATAGGTAAAGGTTCGAAGAAACAGATTGATGTCGAAAATTTTCCCGATAATATGGCCCAGCTGCGGGCCGAAGCGCTTTTTAAGCGAGCCTTTATAACTGATCCTTGTTCTGAAAAAATCATTATCGGGGCCGCCGATCTCGTTAAAGCCAAGCTTTCTGTAAGCCTTTTGGGTTATAAAGCCGGCCGTGGTGCTGCCGGATAGATTCGCGAATTTTTTATTTTCCTCGATCATTACGCTAGCCAATCCTTTGCCACGGTAAGCTTGATCGACGACAGTATTGGAGGCAAATGCGATGAGTGTTTCATTGCCATTAATCCACCAAGGTTGAGCGAATATGGCGCGAAAAGCGATTAGGGTTTTATTGTGCCTGATGCCCACGCCAATACCAGGAAACGCTTTCTGCCAGGGATTATGGAGGATTCGGTTTTCGAACCAAGTTCGAACTCGTTCGGGCGAGCCTTCCAATTCTTCAAAATTCCGGGCGGCGAGCTCAATGCATTCAAGCACATCCCCCGCGCCAAGCTGGAATATTTGCAGGCTATCAGGTAATTCGATATCGCGATTCATGGTTGACTCTGTCAAATAATTGCGCACTAACTAGGGGTGATAGCATATTCATTATCCGTCGAGCGGACAGATTTCAATTTGAGTTTTTGCTGCGCAATTTTTTCAGAAAGCTCCTGTAATGCAAATTTTTTGATTAATACGGAAATAAAGACCAAATGGTAGATCAGATCCCAATAGGCGAGACCTAAAAACGCGGTGCCAACCATATAACAAATAATGGAAGCGCGGATCATGAAACAGTAATTACCGACCCACTCCATGCCATCAATATTACGAGTTTTTTGGGGCAAAAACGTCAAACTGACAATGCTGCCCACTATCATAGAGAGCCATAGACCGAAAGCAACAAATCCATGCTCTGCAAACATCTCGACATAGGAGCTGTGCCAATCGCGGAGGCTAACTACCTGCCATCCCTCGAAACCGGCGCCGGTAAACGGATGTTCGAGCGTATGGTTCCAGCCATCAATCCAGGTTGTGATTCTTCCCATGGCTGATGCGTCTTGTTCGTAAGTTTCTATAGTATTCATTCGGCCAAACCATTCTTCAGGGAGATAGTCTTTAGCGAGAAATGCTCCAATTAAAACCAGGGGTATGACCAAAACTTTACGCTTACTGTGCCAGGTGAGCATAAGAGTAAGCATTGCCATGGTCAATAATGCGCCGCGCGACCAGGATGATAGCGAGGCGGCATAAATGATGGGCAAGGAAAAAAGGATTCCTTTTTTTATCCAAATATGTGGAGATTGTTTTTGCCATACCAATAACAAGGGGATAATCATCAGCATGGCCACGGCAAATTGGTTATTGTCTTCAAATTGAGTCAGCGGCGGCCCGTAAACCCGATGCCCGAAGCCCGTTGCCAGTGCGAATATTCCCCCCTTTACGGCTACAATGCCAATTGAAACACCTATTGTGATAATGAGGTAATACAGTTTTTCACGTGTATTGATCAGCACCAGTGTGAAATAAAGAGGAATAAAAATTTTGCTAACAAACCAAAAACGCTGCCAAGCTATATCTTTCATGTAGGCTTGAGTGGTTGTAAACAGGAAATACAGCCACAACAATGCAAAAAAAATGACCCGCCAATCTTTTGGTATCGGTTGCTTGTCTTTGGCAAAAACAGTGCGAAAAATAATAGCTAAAAATAATATATAGTAAACCGGGAATGTGCGAACAAACCCCCATGCATAGGCATGAGGATTCATATAGCTGAATACTGCGAGGGACAACACGCCCCACCAAGGTTTTTTAAGCGCGGCAATGATGCAGGCAGTTAGAAAAATGAGTACGACAATGTCACGCATCAGGATTGATGAGGTATTTTGTTTTTCAGACGGTAACCAGCTATTAGGCCAAGAGCGTATGAAGCATTCATGGTTTGACGAAGCTTGCCCGGATTGCATGTCAGATACATCCACACAGTTTTAAGGCTGTGTTTGAGCAACTGTTTGATCATGAAAGGCGGTATGCCGAAAAGGGTGCGAGGATAGTTCGGCAGTTCATTGTAGGCTTTACGCATACCGGACCGATAATGAAGCTTGAGAAAATAGCTTCGATGCAGGCGCCATGGCTCGACATCATGCAGAACACACATGCCGGGGTTGTAGTAAATACGAGAGCCTTGTTTGAGCAAGGTGGCGAACATTGCCGCATCCGAGCCGCCGCCGATGACTTTGCCTTTGCGGTCATAACGCTTATCGAACCTCAACTCCGAGTTTTCACGGAACATTCTCATGTCGTAGGCAATGTTAGCCGTCCATATTGGCGTGCTGGTGTCCTTGATCCAAAAAGGCTCGTTGCCGTAATCCACTTCCGCCAAAAAACCCAGCAACTCGTCCTTTAACCAGTGCGGGCGGGCATGGGTCGAAAAATCCAACGCAACTTTGCCGCCTACGCATTCGGCACCTTGTTGCAGAATGGAATGCGCTGCCGATTCGATCAGTCCGGGCAAAGGTATTTCATCGTCATCGATGAAGATCATAACGCCTGAATCCAGGCACTCCGCAATGGCGCGGTTCCGGGCGGCAACGATGCCCTGCTCGGTTTCGGTGACATAACGCAAGACTGGACCGGACAGCTTGGCGAGCCGCTCCAATTCCGTGAGGGTGTGGTCGGTGCTGTTGTTGTTGACGGCCAGAATGTCAAAAGGAGTGGAAGTGGTCTGCCGGCGTATGGCCTCGACCAGTTTTTCAAGCCGCTCCGCGCGGTTGTAAGTGCAGAAGGCCAACGTTATTTTTTTTGTGCTCATGGTATCGTTCAATTGCGGCATAGCCTGATCAGTTTTTGATAGAGTGCTGCAGGAAGTAAAGACGGTAAAAGATATTTAAGATCCGCCAATTTGAAAAATGGCAAAAATAATAATCTTCTAAACAGACTTTGCGCTGTCGCCAAGTCGCCTTGCCAGTAAGCAACATAGGCTCTATGCAATAATTCGCCGTGTGTCAATTGTTTGACCTTGTCCCTGCCTAACGCTTTTACGATAGGGGGATGATTTTTCAAGAACTCGAGTTGAATTTTCCAATGATTCAAAGCGATACGTAGACGATTTTTCGTAATCTGTTCGCCTGCATGGTGATGATAATAAGCCAACACTTCCGGAACCAGGACGATTTTGTTGAAGGAAGCGATTCTGAGCCACAAATCGTAATCCATGCAAGATGACCATTGTTCGGCAAATCCGCCAACAGCATCGATGGCTGATTTACGGGTCAGCGCGCCGTGAATCGGCCAGGGGCAAGTGCGTAAGAGGGTCTCGATCTTGTCTGGCTTTTCATGATCTGCGGGTACAAATGGCTTACAACGATTAGCGGCCAAACCGGTATTTTGCCAGCCGCAATAAGCGATGGCCGCGTTCGTATCGGTCATCAAAGCTTGATGAAGTTTGGATAGACAGTCGGGATGCCAACTGTCGTCCGAATCGAGAAAGGCGATAAATTCTCCGGCTGCTTCCTTAATGCCGCGATTTCTGGCCGGCCCCGCACCCTTGTTGGGCTGATCGATAACACGTAACCCGGAATAGCTCTCGGCAAGTTTTTTTAATATCGACAAGGACTCATCGGTCGAGCCGTCGTTGACGACTATCAACTCAAAATCTCTAAAGGTTTGCCGGTAGACGCTGCCAATGCTTGTTTTTATGGTCTTTCCGGCATTGTAGCAGGGCATGACGATCGAAATTTGAGGGGACTGCAACATGTTTATGGCTTAGGGTTTTAAGAGTTGCCTTAATTATCGTTGAGAATATCCGTATTGTCTGGATTTATGTGCATTGCACAAAACTATAGTAAATTCTGGAGACTTAAGGCTCGGGCTTTTAAGATTAAGGAAGCTCTGATTAAGTCCGGGAACCTCCCTCTCCCAGAGGGAGAGGGAACTTATTCAGCGTTTCCTCAATGCAAGAATTTCGCTTTAAGGCGCTGGCTATAGTAATTGGCCATCTTTTTCCAGCTTACGTCGTTGTCGGCGAACGCCAGCTTGCGAGCCAGTATAGCCGCGGTATCATCGGCAAAAATAGTAACGCGACGGATCAACAGCGGATTGGGTTCCTTGTCGAACCAGCCCGAGCGGGTGCTGCAAGCCCAATCATAACCCGTTGCGGTAATTGCTGTAAGCGATTCCTCGTTATATCTTCCGAAAGGATATGCAAATCCTTTGACAGGCTTTTGCAGTAGGGCTTCAAGTAATTGTTTGGATTCGGAAAGTTCGCGCGCTTGCTGTTCAAATGTCGCTTGTGAAAGATCGGGATGCGAGCAAGTGTGCGAACCGATCTCCATGCCGGCAGCCGACATTTCGCTGAGTTGGCTGGCTGTCAGCATTTTCGTTTGCTCCGAAGGCGGGCCCATCCATTCCGCATGTTTGCCAATGCCGTCTGTCGTGATGAACCAGGTTGCTTTCATGTTGTTTTCAAGCAACGGCAAAAATGCGTTTTCGAAGTTGTCGGCATAACCGTCATCGAATGTTAACGCTACAGTTTTGTCCGGCAAATCGTCTGGCGTGCACAATTCGCTGAGGCAGACGGTATGCCAGCCGTTTTTTCGCAGATAAATCAAATGTTTTTTAAACTGCGAGGCCTGTATCGAATATTTGGAAACAGGATAATTATTGGTGGTCCCATGGTACATGAGAACAATGGGACTTTGTTTCGATTTCATAAGGCTTATTGATCTCTGCGTCTTAACGGATTTAATGCATTTTTACCAGTACAGGTTGGCTACCGTTTCTTGGATTACCAATTAATTTAGGGGGGGCATAACTTAAACAGAAATCTGTTTCTGATCATTTTAAGGAAGATCAAATACAAATTCTGGCTGCGATGGTTATAGCGAAACTCGCATTCTTTCAGGTGCAGGTAGAACGTGTTTTTACGGATGCCTCTGAACTTGGCCAGCCGAGTTTTCGCCACACCCCAGAAGCCTTCGATATCGTTGATGGGGTTGTGTCCTGTAGCAAACTCGTCTTTGCCATGCTCAATGCGATGGTGTTTATCGTAACCGACATCGACCACACCGTCGTAGCCCTTGAAACCATTGGAATAGATGATGTTCTCAGAACTCACCTTGCCTCGGATAATTGCTTGCAGTGTGGCTTTGGCGCAATAATCCGGCACGATCTAAGTGTAGACTCGACCGTGGCGCTTGATCAAACCGAATACCACGGTTTTGTCATAAGCGCCTCGCCCCCCGTACCTATTACACGGCGGACACCAAATCTAGTCATGATCCTTCGGCAATTGTATCTCTATTCCGCTGAAATTCTATGGCCGTAATCCACCATATTAACCACCCAGCAATAATGGGCCAAACTAATAGCCTCACCATAAACCAAGAATGTTCTATGGTATGATTTATAAATAATGCGTACCAAAGGAAAATTCCCGCCGCAGATAATAACAAGATAAAAATTCTCCACTTAAAGTTGCGTGAAAAATTTCTGGTCAGCAAATAACAAGCTGTGAATAATTGGGCTAAACAAAAACTGAAAATTATATATCCTGCTTGATTTGAACCCCATGCAATGTTTCCAAAATTCCACCGAAGATGGTTGATAACATCAATAATATTGTAGTTAACCGTGGCATTATAAGAAGATGAGTTCCCGGTTCTTAATGCCACTCCATTTTTAATTTGAAGAAAAATATCTTCATCGAAAATATAGGTGGTTAGAGCTATTTTAAAAATATAACAGGCTAAAGCAGAGAATATAAAAGTAAAAAGAACCCAAAAGGTTCTTCTAATGCTATTGGAGTAATCTTCTGTCCCCCAAAAAATACTCATAATTCCTAAGATAACGGCACACCCTAAAGGTAAAGGCCCGCTTAGAAATTCAAAATACATGGCAAGGCATCCAAAAGCTGATGATAATACGCATAAATTAAAAATATCGTAATTTATTAATTTGTGTTGAAAAACAAATAATATAAATATAAGAATTAATATTGCAAATGGACCGTGAGTGAAAGATTGGCCAAAGTATTCAAGTCCATAGAAAGAAAAAAAACCTATTGCAATAATTATCTGAGAGCCTGCTTGTAAAGTATTTTCTGAATGGGTTTTTGCAGCATTATTGAACTTTCCAAAAATTAATTTTCTTAGCCCATCAAAAAACATTATAAAGATTAACCCATACTCAATAAATTTTAAAATAAAACGACTAGTTCTTAGGTCTGTAAAGCTTAAAAATATTGCTGCAACTGTTCTGTGCCCGTGAAGATAGCGATGGTATCGTTCGTATTCGAAATTTTGACTCCCTGTAACTAATTGATGGAGAGCTTTACAAATTGAGAGATTTCGATTTTTATTAGGATTCTTAGGAATCATAAGTGGAGATAAGGCATCTTTTATCGAATCTTTTGATCTCAATATTGCCATTTGGATTATTAAACAGTCATTATATTGATCTGAGCCATGTAATTTATCGCCCTCTAATCTATCTTTATCACCTAAGTCACGTTCTTCGAAAGCAAGTTGAATCGATTTGTTAATATTAATTTCAGATAAAGTGGCGGCATAAATATTCGCGCACAAAAAAAAGACAGATAAACATAAAGAAGTAATCAAGGAAATTAAAATATATTTAATAAAAGATAATCTATATGAATTACTCATTATAGAAATCCTCTGTACACGGCAAAAATAAAATCCAGGTTCCTTCTCATATTTTGATATCTACGATTTCCGGCAATTGCCCATCTAGTTGTTATGTTTCTTATGTCGCTTTCATCCTAATTGACGGGTTTAGCCAGACCTCGCCGAAGGTGGCCAGTTTCGGGTTTTGCCCCAGCCTTCGTCGGTGGGTTAATGGAAAATAGCCTGCTTGCCCGTCTACTACTAAACAACGCATCATAATCCCGTAAAGTGGGTGATGTGCTCCTCATTAGGGTTACTAAAGATAACTTAGAAGTTAAGTTAAAATTATTATTGCTTGCCTTAATTTTTCCGCATACCTGGCGGGAGGCATATGCCCGCAATTGCTGTACGGACTCACTTCACTGAAGACTCTGACCACCACTTAATAGAGATACTTGGCCTGCCAACCTTTCAAACCAGTGCTCATTTAAGACTGACGGCTAATTATGGAAGTGTGCTAAGACTCAGTTTACCGCTGGTTGAGCCATTCATACCATAAAGCCTGTGGTGTATACCAGAGGAATATTTATTTGGATGACGAAGCTTGTAGAAAATAGTTAATTGACTCTAGTTGTTTATTTTGACTCATGAGTTGTTCTCTGGCAGAAGAAGTATTGATTATTATTCTTTTGATTTCTTTAATAATTTCAATGTTTTGCTTAATGTAAGCTTCGCGCTGAGCTCGGTTCTGTTCGAGTATGCTATCAATATTTTGCAGGGTGAGTTGAACGCCGAAATCCGGATATTTATTCCTCTCCTTTTCATCTTTCCCTAGTAATTTATTTAAAATAATATTCCCCGTTTCTTTTTTATAATGGCTTGATTCCCAATACCATCGCATTTGTGTGAGATTGTCGCTTAGTTCGGGAAAGGGCTCAGTCGTGATTTGGTTGAAACCAGAAAAATCCCACAACGAGTAAGAGGGTGCATTTAATTTGATGAGCTGTGTCAGATTGATTTTCCAATCTTCATAGATTTTCCAAAGACCTATTGTATCGATCAAAATTAATTTTCTCGCATGTTCAGGGGAAATAAATAGGCGAAGATCGATGTTGTTGAATTTGCAAAATAACAGAATTTGTTTGAAATATTCATAAGTGGAGGAAATGGGATTTTTATTTTCGATCGAGAAAAATACGAATCCGTCAGCTGCTTTTAAAGTATAGCTTTCATTGTTTATAGTTGCTCGACGATGGCCGCCTTTTTTTTGTATGGTTTTCCAATGTTGGCTGTCGTCTCTAAAACCGTTAGATAAATATTGTGAAACCGAAATCTCTCTTTGATGTGTTAGAGTCGATAAGGAGGCTGACAAGCCATCATAGCTCAATAACGAGTTTATAATATCTTTGTACCAGCCACGGTTATTAGAGATAAGGCGGAGTTCGTCGAAGTCAGGTTCGTTCGATTTGTTGACGTTGAACATGAAAAAGTCGAGTCCGATGACCACCTGTTTTAACGGTTTTACTGCATGGGCATGCTGTATATAACGCAATATTTCATAGATATTGGCGCTGCTTAAGGCAAGATTGTAGGCGCCGACGTCAGTCTGCATTAACGCCGGATGGTCAGGATCTAAACCCAGGTCCACCCTGGACGAGCCGATAACCAAAACTTCCGGTTGGCGTATGCGTACCTGATGGGCCTTAATCATTCGGACATGTTTGGCATACTCCGGTTTCAGCCGATTGAAACCCTCTATTTTCGGACTGCCGAATAACTCAAAGGGATCGACCGAAATGTTGATTATCGCAGTTAAAACCAGCAGAAAAATTATTAAAAACAATAACTTTTTTATGTAACTGTGAAATGAGTCCATGATCCGGCCGATTAGAACTGGAAGTACAAGAATTCGCTGATGTTGCCAAGATGCAGAATCGATATAACGGCGATAAAGCCGATTAGTACGCTCCAAATGGTGTTGGGTTGCCAGATCAGTTTGTCCTCCAGAGCGTCACACCCCTTAGCCTTATAATCGATTGCTGGCTCGAAATGTCTCATTAATTGTTGAGTAGTGGGCCAGGCCATCAAAATCCACAGCCAAAAGCACAAGATACCGAGCTTGAGGTAATGTTCCGTTGCGAAGTAACCGCTGTCGAAGCGAAATCCAATTGTTGTCATGAATTGTTCCAGGGGCCCGATATGTCCGTGCAGGTTACTCGGCAAATTGATCATGGCTTTCAAGATAGCCAAGGCTCCATCTATTGTGGTTGCTCTGAAGAAAACCCAGCCGATTACGACAGCTAATAAGGTAAAAGTGCGGGCAATGCCCCTCGACCACCAACGGTCTATCGATACAGGAACGAGTCGTTGCCAAAGATGATTGATAACCAAGTACAGGCCGTGCAATCCTCCCCAAATAATAAAGTTCCATCCGGCACCGTGCCATAACCCTCCGAAAAGCATCGTAACGAATAAATTGAGATAGCGTCTGAATTCGCCTTTTCTGTTGCCGCCTAACGCGATGTAAAGGTAATCCCGCAAAAAACGGGACAAAGTCATGTGCCAGCGGCGCCAAAATTCAATGATATTGCAAGCTTGATAAGGCGCATTGAAATTAAGAGGGAAACGGATGCCAAATAATCTAGCGAGGCCAATCGCCATGTCGGAATAGCCGGAAAAATCGAAATAAAGCTGCAAGGTATAAGCGATGGCGCCTTCCCAGGCTTGAAAGCAATTTAACGTTCCGCCATTGTCGGCGATTAGAAATGCAGGGGAAGCATATGTGGCAAAAGTGTCTGCAATGGCAACCTTTTTGAACAGCCCGATGATAAAAACCGTTATTCCCACACTCAGATTAGACAATTGTGGCCGATAGGTTTCGGGTCTGGCAAATTGCGGCAGCATTTCGCGGTGATGCACTATGGGGCCCGCTATCAGGTGTGGAAAAAAAACAACGAAAAGCACATAATGCAGAAAATTATACTCCCGCGTTTCTCCTCGATAAGCATCGACCAGATAGGCGATTTGGGTAAAAGTATAAAATGAAATAGCTAACGGTAGAATAATTTTATCGATATGCCAGTATAGGGATGTAAGAGTATGAAGAGAATCAATTAGAAAATTGGTATATTTAAAATAACCGAGAAAAAATAAGTTGGTGCCGACGCCTATCCATAACGCTAATTTCTTTCTGCCTGAGTTCTGGTCGGACTGTCTAGACAATGCGACTCCGAAAGCGTAATTGAACAATATTGAGAAGAGTAAAAGACCGAGATAGGCAGGATTCCACCATGCATAAAAAAATAGCGAGACGCCGATAAGCCAGCTTAGTGCGACTCGGTAGTGACCGAGATTGCCGAGATAAAAGAAAACAATTAGAGAGATAGGTAAAAAGAAAAAAATAAATTCATAGGAATTGAATAGCATGAAAAATTCTAAAAATTAAAATTGTAATAATAATTTTTTCTTCCATCGATCACGTTCAGTTTTTAATGATGCGATAGGACAAAATAAAAAAAGCAAGCCATAAGTCATGCCGCCAATAGCAGTAAAACTGATCATGTAATCCAAGGGTTTTAATTCGATGTTGTAATGGTTTAGGCCGTATTCAATTAAACCTAAAGCACTTGCCAATAAAGTGCTTAAAAATAAAGCAGGAGCTATGGCTTTTGAAAATTCCAGAAGCGTCACTTTAAGTCTCTTACAAGCACAATAAGCGAGACCTATATATAAAAAAATACTTCCTGGCAGCATACCCCAAGCTATCATTGCTATATCGTTTTGTTGAATGCCGTACCAACAGCCCAATCCAACTAAAAAAAAAGTCACTGATTGAATCTTAATTTCAGTACCTAATATATTCTGTGCAGCTATTACTGCTCCTGATCCATTACCGAAACATCTTAACATTTGGCTAATGCAAAGAATTTGCAAAGGCATTACGGCCGGCCGCCAATTTTCTCCATATAATATGGTTACAAAAGGATCTGCTAACCATAACAAACCAATATAAAAGGGATATGTATATACACATACGAGGGTTATGGTTCGAAGATAAATATATTTGCTTTGGTTGAAGTTATCTTGTGTGGAAGAAAGTGCACGAAACACGGTTTGATAGGTAGAGCCCGCAATTAAAAGAACAGGATATTCGGATAAGCTATAGCCTTTGTTGAATAAACCGACAGTTTGGGATCCCATAAATTTACCCAGTAAAAAATTAGGGATTTGTAAGCGTAGATATTCGACAATGTCGTTGATTGAGAATTTAAAGCCATAGGTGCCTAAGCTTTTGGCGATTTCACTATCAAAAGCAAATGCTGGATAACATTGACTAAGAATAATCAGGGAAATCGACATAAATAAGGAGCCGATTAATCCTCCAAATATAAGGCTCCATACCCCATAGTCGTAGAAAGCTAGCAATACGCTGCATGTGCTAGAGACTATTAGACTGACTAAAGAGAGGACAGAAATCGATTTGAAACGCATCTCACGCTTTAGTTTTGAGCTGGAAATGTTTAAGAATGGTCGAATAAGAAAATTTAAAGCGGAAACGCGAAGTAAGTCTGAATAAATGGGTTTGTCAAACCATACTGCAATCCAAGGAGCGGCTAAGAAAAAAGCAGCATAGATTGATACACAGATACCCAGTTGAATGGTAAAAACCACATGAAAATGTTTCTGGGTAATTTTCTTGGCTTGTATCAGGGCCTGGCCCATACCTCCACCGGCAATAAAACCCGCAACGCCGGTAAATACTTGGGTAGTAATTAATAACCCAAAATCAGAGGGTAAAAGTAGCCTGGCGAGTAAAATGCTAAATAAAAGTTCTAATACTCTTTGAGTTATATTGCCAGCAAACAGCCAAAGCGTATTTTTTCTAATTGATAAATCTTTTTGCATTAAATGTGCTGTTTAATTTGTTGTTCCGGGCAAGATAATATTTAAATCTTTCTATAATTAATATCTGTATTATTTTTTTTCTAATGCATGTAAAAGCTTATTTAACTTTTTGGATGAGGGGGAATGCTTAAGTCCTATTTTTATAATTTTTTTAGCTTCGCTAATATTGTTTTGCTTTCTGTAGATCTCGCTTAGTGCAGCATAAGCAGGAGATGGTTTTGGATTTAACCTTATACTTTCTTGATAATAATTTATCGCTTTAAGTGAATTTCCCATTAGCTCATACATTTGGCCAATATAATATGATGCTTGTGGCTGAAGAACAAACTGAGAGCTGGCATGTTGTTGAACATAGCCCATTTCTGAAATGGCACTTTCAAGGAGATTGGTTCTTTCTTTTTTATCCATTAGCATTCTTGCTTTATCCATTTTCCAAAGTCCGAAACAATAATGATGGACATGTATAAAATCGGGTCCTAACTTCCTAGACCATACTTTTTTTAAATTTTTGTCATCGGTTAATCTTGCGCGGCAAAAAGGGGGGAGCATTGCTAAATCAAGCTCAGAAGTTATTACATTACTTAAAATCCTGCTATGCGATATCGGAGAGTGTAATATTATGCTTATAAATATAATAAATTTTAGGATATTCATGTCAAGCTATTGGTATGTCAGCTACGTGCATAAGGAAAGTTTTAAAAGTGATAATCTGGCATATTTTTAATTATAGGTGAATTTTACTTTGACTGTTATCTGTAGTTAATCTTTACATCTTTATTATTTAATAAGTCAGATATATTGAGTGAGTTTGTGATTTTATTGAGATCAAAATTGATGTCAAGCTCTTCTGACTTGCTTGCCCCTTTTTTATAATCTTTTACGCTGATTATTGAAAAATGTTCTTTACTTATCCAGCGCTCCGGAATTACTTTTATTTGACCGCCATAATAACGACGCCAGTATTCAATGCCGCAGCCATGATCATCATAAAATTTATTACGCCTTTCAATTTCTGCAGGGCTTTTATCGGCATTTGGGTGGCTTTGAAATCCGCGCCACCAGCCGCATCCTTTTAAAAATTGGTCCTCGCTGGCTCTCCGGGTAGTGCAGGCTAGAACTTCCCAGAAACGATGATACTTTTTGTTGAAGAAATTGCGCATCCCTCCATAGGTTTTAACGGCAGCCATTTCTCCGTCCTGTAATTGTTCAAAAATATGAGCGGCATGTTTCATTTTTTTTCGTGGCAATAACAAGTCGGAATGCCAAGTCGCGAGTTTATCAGCCCATAGAAAAGCGAATTCAAGAGGAATATGCTGGTAAAATACCGGCAGTTGTAAGTCTCTATTGAAATCAATTGCAATCGCCCCCTCTACAAGAGGGGGGCAGCCGACGCCAAGATTAGGATCCCAACCTACGACGGGGGTCCAGCCAACCTCGAGAACCAGTTTTTGTTGTAATAGGCACCATTTATCATTCATGTTCCAGCATAACCACGGCTTTTTAATGCCATCCATTTGCATTTTCCATTTTAATGCTGTTTCGACGATAAAATCATAAGGTATATCCCAATAACGCCAATGCCCCGTTCCTACTTTGCCAGAACCTTTTTGAATATCCCACGCATTTTGTTTCACTGATTCACCTTACTGGTTTATATAATTGGCTGCTTTGAGCATGTGCAATAATATCGCACAATACGAGTTAGCTTTTGATCTCTTAAGCTGGTTATTGGTTAGTTTTTCAAATAGCTAATATGAATTTATGTTCAGAGCCAAGATATAACTTACCTGTTTTCGTAATAATCTCGTTCCTGTATTTGGATAGCATTGCAACGATTTTATCGAATGTAAAGAGGTGCTGATGTTCTAATTCTTCATGGGGGTGAAGGGCATCGTTAGGGACGCTGCACATTATTATTCCTCCGGGTTTTACTACCCTAACCATTTGCTTAATCGTTTTTTCTGGGTTATCAAGGTGTTCAAAAACTTCAGTTGCAACAGCTATATCGAAGGCATTGTCTGGCAGGGGAATATTTGGCAATTTGCTGACAATAGTTTTAAAGCCTTCTTTTTCCAGTTGTTCACAAGCCCAATCTGAGAAGTCCAAGCAGGTTAGGTCAGCATTTTTTTGTTCTCTAATAATTTTGGAAAGGCGGCCTACCCCGCAGCCGACATCTAGAACTTTTACGCCTGTAGGAATTTGTTCCAAAATAAGCTTAAATAATTCTACATAGTCTCGTTGGACAGAATCATTAGCCCATTCATTATTCCAGTAGTCCCGGGTATTGATATTTGTGCGGCCAAATTTTATCAGTTTGTATAATTTATGCAATCTGGTTCGGATTCTGTCTTCCAACAAGTTATTAAAGTAATTTGTAATTCGCCATGGGATTATATTTGTGGATTGCATAATGTTATATTGAAAAGTTTTTAATAAGGCGGTCGACTTTTCGTTAAATAGAATGCGATTTTGTCAGAATTGAATTTCAACTTTAGAGATGACTTGTCTGGTTTTTCCCGAGATTTCTGAAGGGATATTATTTAAAAATTTTATATCAATTTGACATTTATTGCCGAATCTGGCTTTGAATTTATTCTCGATGCTTTTTTGTCCGATGGAAGTCCAATGCGGGTTTGTATGAATCAGAATCTCGAATTCGTTGATATCGTGCTGAATGATTTTAAACTGTTCGACACCTTCGGTTTCGCGCAGAATATAAATAGCGGCCAACGCATGCACAATAGAGCCGTCTTGATGTACCAGAAAATCAGTACTACGGCCATGTACTTGGCTGATGATAGGTAATCCCCGTCCATCTCGATCGGTCTCGCTGGATAGCGTAGCCATGTCCCCGGTGCGGTAGCGAATGAAAGGTTGAGCCTCCGAGCATAAGCCGGTGACAACGATTTCGCCGGTTTCGCCCAGTTTTACCGGGTTGCCCTGTCCATCAAGCACCTCAACAATATTGCTTTCACTCATCTGTACCATCTGTTGGTGACGGTTTTCGTGACAAATGAATCCGGCGTCGCGGCTGCCGTATTCGTTTGCGACCGGAGCCTGGAATGTTTCTGAAATAAGCGTTCGTTGCTCAGGATAGAGCGGTTCTCCGGTGGTGCAGACGACTTTTAGATTGGGGAGGTTGAGTTTCTTGCCGGTTTGTTGAGCATATTTGCACAATAATGTAAGGCTGCTGGCATAGCCGTAAATGCCTCTGGGCTGGAATTTTTCGATCGCATTCAAATATTCCTTCATTTTTTCAGGCGACATTTGAAAGGCGTTGAGCAGTAATTGGTTGAGCAGGCGGTCGCGTATCGTTTTAATGTGGTCGGTTTTGTTGAGCTCGACTGGCGCGCCCCATAAATAGACTTCCGGTTCGCCTACATTGAATCCGAACCAACGTCGGGCTCGTATTCTGCTGGCTGCATCCGCCGCTTGACGCTGTCTTCCATAGTAAAAAATCAATGGCTGTCCGCTCGAACCGCCCGTGGTGTAACGGTATGCCCCGCCCGGTACCCCATGCCAGACCATTTGATCGCCGTGTTGTTGGGCGTCGATTCGGGTCATCGTCGGGAGTTTGTGTAGATCGTCGGGCGTAATTTTATCGAGATTAAGCCCTGTTTTTTCTATGCGGTGCGCGTGCCAAGGCGAATGTTCTTTCGCTGTTTTTAATAAAGTTTGTAATTTTTGCGTTTGCAGCGCTTCGATTTCACTTCGGGGTAGCCATTGAGTTCTTTCTAATTCTTGTAAATAAGAAAATGTCGGCCGGTTGAGCAGTTTTTCTTGAAGAGGGTAAAGGATGTTTCCAGATATGAAGGGGTTCATTATTTGATAGGAAATTATTTTAAGCTTGAATAAGCCGTTTATAAATTGCTTGCACTTTTTCGGCATGCGTTTCGATGGCAAAGGTTTTCAGTGCGTGCTGGCGCGCATTATTCCCTAGCTTTAAACGTAGCTCATTGTTCTTATAATACCTTTCAATTTGTTCGGCAAACGAGTTTGCCTCTCTCGGCGTGAACAATAGACCGGTTTTCTCGTGCTCTATCATTTCGGCCGCTCCGCCATGATTGGGGCCTATCAGGGGGCGGCCCATTGCCATGCACTCAATAACTACTGTTCCAAGCGGTTCAGGGCTTGTCGACGCTGATACGACGACATCAAGCCCGTTATAAACGGTTTCCATTTTACTCATATGGCCGGTAAATACGATAATGTCGTCGAGTCCTTCGTCGACAACCCGCTGGCGTAGCATTTGTTCGTAAGCTTGGCAGTCATTAGGCGTGCCGCCGACGATAATCATTTTCAGATGCGGAATTTTATTGCGTAACAGTCGTGCTGCGTCAAGGAATAGCTCCTGGCCTTTCCAGGGGATTAACAGGCCGATCAAACCGACCGCGAAATCACTTTTATCGATGCTGTATTGTTTGCGAAATTCGGCGCCATCTGTGTTCAAATTCAGTCTTTCCAATTCAATGCCGTCATAAATCACGTCGATATTTTCAGAAGCCACCTGCAGTTTTTGCTGCATGCTTTTCGAAACCCAATGCGACACCGAAATAAAGCGGTCAGGCAGGGAGAAAGCCCATTTCATGAGTCTGGATCCGTCCTGGTCGCCACGCACGTGACATACGGTTGGGATTTTCAGTAGGCTGCCGACCAATAAAGCCGCCCGGTTGCAGAGAGGCTCGTTATTAGCATGAATCAGATTGACCTTTAAGCGCCATGCAGTCCAGAACAATTGGATAAAAAAAGGTAAAAAATTGAAAAGATCGTCGGTTCTCGCCAGTAATTGGTTGATCGCAAAGCGCAAGCCCGGAACTTGATCGGGCCATTTTGCGGGATCGAGTAACCGATGCGCACCCACAATGTCGATATGCCTGTCCGGAATGTGTTTCCAGATCGCTTCTTGAGCTATTTCCTGATAGTGAGGGCCGGTTCTGCCGGTTACTACGATAGGGATATATTTACTACGGTCCAGATTTCTGACTAAATGCCGAAGGCAAATGATTGCGCCGCCGTAGCCGATGCCGTTTTCAACATAAAGAATTCGTTTAGGAGCAGGCGAAGTGGGCATAGAGCAAATGGTTTATTTGATGGACTCGTTAATAGTGAGCAGTAAATCAATAAAGGCGTCAGGCAAAATTTAGTGTAGTAAAAATACCGTGGAATGGTTTATTTTTTATAAGTGATTTGGAAAAAGCAGTTTTTTACTGGACTCGAGATTAATCGGCCTATACTCATAAATTTTTGATTTTTCTCATTGTCGCTATCATTTGCGGCGAGAGATAACAAAATAGCCAATAAAATAGGGCGCGCTTGTTCGGTTTTTGCCTGAGGCTAGCCGAAAAAGCTTTTCGAGCATTAAATAAGTTTAAGTTGTCAAAATGCCAGTAGCCAAGGCTGGCATAAGCATCAGCAACCAGCCGGGCTGGATTGATCCGTTGCGCTTTCAATTCTTGCGAGGCCGTTTTTTTGATGGATTGCATGACCTTCACTAAATCATCCAGTAAAGCCGCGGTCATCTGGGTGGCATTATTGCCATGCTGCCGGCGCAGCATCAATATTTCGGGAATGCAGGATATAGGATATTTTGTCGCTATTCTGGCCCATAATTCTAAATCCTCGCCGAAACGTATAGTCTGATTAAACAAGCCAGCTTCAATTAGTGTGGTTTTATTCACCAGCACGGTACCGGTCGGGATGAAGTTTTTGGTGACTAACTCAGACAATGCATTGGGAATGGCTTTGCCGTTCAGGTGTTGAAACTTTTCAAGTAAGTTGTGTTTGGCTAGTACGGATTGAGTAATGATCCGGTCTTCATGGTCGATTTCGGTCATGTCTCCGGCAATCAGAGCGAGGCTTGGGTAGGTCTTTAATAAATTAATCTGCTTTTCGATTTTGTCGGTTGTCCACTGGTCGTCAGCGTCCAGAAAAGCAATCCAATCGCCGCCTGCAGCCTTGATTCCGGTATTTCTTGCTGCCGATGGTCCTTGATTTTGCTGTTTGATGTATTTAATTGGACCAGGCAAGTTTACGACAATTTCCGCTGTGGCATCAGTCGAGCCGTCGTCAACGACGATAATTTCCAACACGGGATGTGTTTGCATTAGGATACTGCGGACGGCATCGGCGATAAACTCGGCGCTGTTGTAGGCAGGAATAATGGCGCTGATATTCATTTTTTAATGAAGTTTTTTAGGGCTTGCAATTTGATAAATAAGCCAGCAAGGGATAATCAAACCGCTGATATAAGCGATTGCAGCTAGCTTTGGATGTCGATAATAAAGCCTACTTAAGAAAGGGCCCATTTTAGCAATACCATTAATTTTTTTTACTTTTGGCCAGGTTTTTTTATTGAAATGATTGATGATGTCTTGCTCGGGATTAATCATGGCTTCGGCAAGTTCGGCGGAAGAAAGAAAACGGGGAATAGCCAAATCTTTAGTCAGATTGCTCAATAAAGCGGCTAGTCCTTCCAAAGAGGATCTCGATTCTTCTTCGCTTCGAGTGTAATTATAGCGGTGGGTGGATATGGTAATAGGCAAGGCTTGGCGATATGAGCGTATTGCCTCTAGATATGCGCTTGCGGGTGTATTTTTACCATCGACAGGTTCATACATGACGTTTCTGACAAGATAAATTTGCGACCGGGTATTTTTATCACCGGCTCGAATTAAAGATTTATCTTGGATATATCTTCCATCTCGTGCTCTGCCTACGCATCGATACCCTGCGGTCTGAATCGCTTGAATCGCATGCCGGCTCCATTCGGATTCGACGTCATCGTTCCAAAGGTAGCATGGAGCGACTGCTGTGAGGCTCGGGTAGCCGAACAGGCGGTGAAAGGTTTCGACGGCAATATCAATGATTTCTTTTGCTTTAGCAGCTGGAACCGGAGTCGTTGGTAGTGTGCTGCCGTTTACATAGTGAGCTTGCAGAGGGGAGTCCAGTGATTCCCAGTCCCACCAGTTACTATCCGTACTGGCTTTAGCAATGCGGGAGTCTCCTGCTATGCATAATGTGGCAAATGCTTCGTCGTTTAAATGTTCGAGGCCATGCAGTTGAGGAACTAAAAGGTCATTTTCTACACCGCTCATCATGACTTTATATATTTCCGGGAAATGTCGATCTAATACTTTTCTTGGAAAAAAACTGGCGGGAGCATCTTTAATCGCTTGCGTATCGGGTACTGTTAAAATCACATCGGCAGTCAATACGGCAGAACGATTAACACTGTCTTTATATTTTGCTAAACAATCAAGCAGGTTCTGGAGCCGATTCGCATGAAATTTACCTCCAGGCCCCCAATCATCACTTTCAATCAAAATTGGTGTATCACTGAAGTAGGGTTCATGCCAAGTTTTTATGAATAGCTCCCGTTTCCATATGAAGAGGAAGATGAGCAACACAAGCCAGAATGCCGGTATTATTAATATTAACAACATAACTTTATAATGTCTGCGCGATGCTCTGTTCGCTGTTTTTTGGGTGGGTATTCTGCAAAATCAGATATCAAATCTTATAGTTTTTTTCTGCAATATTTTATTTATTATCGATAACCTGATGTATTGCAATGTTATTCTTAATAATACTTTGTATTGCTTGAGTTAAAATTTTAGCGGCATGGGTTTTTTCAAAAGGGGTCTCTCGTGTGCTGTAGTTGTCTGAAACGTAAAATAAAGTCATTGGCTTTTTAGGACTGATTAAGAGTTTCAGCGTGTCTTTGATTTGGTGCTGGATGGGATTTTCGATAAATTGGCCGTCAGACCAAAGAACATAAGCAGCAAGGCCTGGACTATTAATATTACGCAATACATTAACCGGTATTTTGGTGCCTTCCAATAGTTGAATGTTTTCTTTCTCCATACTATTTCCGTAAGAGAGCGCCAATTCCGGATGATGATAAAGTCGTTTATGATCGAAGGATTTGCCTGCAAATAGACGAATGACGTGGCCATCATCATCCGTGTATATGCGCTCGATCCAGTCATGGCAGTCAAAAGTTTCTTTCCCCCAACTTTCAAGACGCTTCGAAGGATTCGATGAGAATGAATCGAGGATTACAGGTATGCGGTTAACAGAAAAATTATCTTTGGCGGTCAAGCCCATATAGTTATGAATTACGGTGGGAATCAAGGCCACTGTAAATAAAACGATAACAGGTAATGAATAACGGGTAGCAATCATTATTGATGTGGCTCGTTAGCCGGGTTTTGTTGAGGTAGCGGATTCTGGCCCAGCTTGAAAATGATAGGCAATGCCACCATGAAAGTCAGCAGTCCCGAAATTTCATGGGCGGCAGTGGCGAGAACATCCAAACCGATCCATTTGACTAGAAGCGTCAGTATTAAAACTCTGGCAATATTGACTGCAATAGCCAAGGGAGCGGCAATCATTAGCACCAGTATTCGTCTCGAGGGGCTATGACAGAAGTAGGCGGTGAGTATTGCGATGGTAACTGCCGCATAGAGAGTTGAGAAACCGCTGCAGGCATCGGCAACCTGTAAGGTTCCTGTTTCCACTTGAAGTAGGGTTCCTGTTGAATAGACCGGCACGCCGAACGCCTTCAATAACCAGGCGACTGATTTTGTGGCAATTATGCGGAGCGCCATATGAATGGATTCAGTAAGTACAAGAGGAATAGGTAAAGTGAGAATCAAAATGAGGAGAGGAAATAGTACCGCTTTGGTTCGTTCAGTTCCCAGAAACAATAACGCCAGTCCCGGCAGCGACATGAATAAGGCAAAAGCCGACAGTAATTGGGAATTCAATCCCGTATCCAGCATATGAACGATCAAAGCAGGAACCAGGATTGCAAAACCCCAAGGGTTGGATTGTCGAGGTAATTCCTGGCGTTTTTGTAGTTCTCCCCAAACTAGATAAATAACTAATAAGGTAACGAGTATGCCATGGCCATTTTGCCAGACGCTCATTGTCCAGCGTTGCCAGAGCCAGGACATTGTGGGGGCAAACACTAGAATAAATAGAATTGCAGGGGCTGCGATTGGCCACTGGCAGGAGGAAAACCGTTGGGGGAGGGCTTTGGGCGATCCATTCGGCTGGGATGTTGTGTTCATACAGTTCGATCTTGTATTACGAATAAATTCGTGAGGAATTCAATGGAATGTAAGTTTTTTACCAATGAAACTTAATCATTTTTCGCTCGGGAAAAGGTTGAATCGATAGGGACGAAAATGTCGAACTTTGCTTTTTAGCTTCACCTTGTCCTCCTACCTTAAAGTTAAGTGTTTTTAGAGAGATTGAGCCTTCGGCTGAACTCAATCAACAACCGCCATTGCAATTATGCTCGGTGAATGCTTTAACATAACGGCATTGTTATCGTATGGAAGAGAGTGTTATGAAGATGCTCGCTGAACAGTATCAAACAGAATTAGTATAGAGCTAATGTAGCGGATAGTGAAAAGTTATTGTGCTTTGCTCCATATTTGCGGCGTACGCAGCAACGCAAAATATAGCAACAAAAAAAACAAAAGCGTCAACCGTGGCGCGTCAAACGGGCTGTCGACGAATCCAACGACCATGAACCCGCTGAATGAGCTTATTAATATGGCTGCAAACACGGAGTGCTGAGAAGTTTTGCGGCAGCAAGCGTAAATAGCGTTAGCAAACAGCAGGAAAAAGGCGCTAACGCCCAGCCAGCCTTGATCGAATAGCATATGGATCCAAAAATTGAAGATATGCCAGGGATTATGTTTTTCTGTGGCGAAAAACCAAAAATCGGTACCGTGTCTGAAATCTCCATTCGCCAGCAGATTTTTACCTTGGGGATCGAGTAACTGTACATTGTCTATATCGAGCAATCTACCGATTCCGTTTCCGTTATAAAAGGTTAACTGAACAGGCCGCTTCAGAAGGCCGCCTGCTACGTGCTCGCCAACGTCATTGCTATTAAGGGCTAGTTCGATATGTTCCCATTGATTATTACCCGCCGATGAGGAAACAGAGCGGCACCGGAATGAATACTGTATGGACTTTTCACAGAGCGATGTCGATAACGTCAGGTTATCGACATCGCCTCGTAAATCCAGCAACAGGCGATAGGTTGTGTGAGGTTCGATATTCAGGTATTGCCCCAGAAACAAGGCGTCGCCGCCATGTAAGCGCAAAAAATTATTGTTATTTTTTTGGTTGGCGATTTCATAGGTTGCAGGGTGCGTGTTTTCGTTGTTCAGCCAAAAGAAAGTCCGCGGATAACTGCCTAATCCCATGCCGAACAATGACGTTGTGGCATTGTTATCGCGTATATTTAAAGCGTCGCGCCAGTGATGTGCGCGGCTGTCGCGGTCCTGCTCGAGAAGGCTGAAACGGTGCTGAGCCACATCGCCGAGCAGTACAGGCTTGATCATGAAGAAACAAATGGCTGCCATAGGCACAAACAGCAGCGCGCTTGTTGTTATACGTAATTGTTTTCTAAAGCTAATCAGTAAGGCCCCTAGCAATACCAGGAAACCGATGAAAAAACCGATATAACCGCCGCGAGAAAAGGTTACCAATAAGGTGTATAAGGCAATAATGAAAAGTCCAAAGCCTAACAGATTCCTAAGAAAACTGTGGCTGGATCTGGCAAACAAGATCGTGATAAAAGGGAGCGTCATCATCAGAAATGATTCGATATGGCCTCCACCTGCGTGCATGGTCGAGAACAATGAATTGATGCGGTAGTCCGAGGTAAAATCGAACAAGGAAACAAAAGTCAGCCGCTCGAAAACGGCAAAGAGGGATACGCCGGACAAGCCTAACAAGATTCCATAAGCGAAATAATATTCGGCGTCGCGATAACGTCTGATCGTGAGTTGAAATAAAGGCAAGAGCATTAAGCTCCAGATGAAGCCTTTGCCGACGCGCAGGCTATTATAGTGGCTGTAATAATTGTTAAAGGCATTGGCATCTATTGCGGGTAAAGGCCACAGCCCTTTAAATAAACTCGCGCAGTATAACAAGCTAAAGACGGCCAACAATAAAATAGAGGGGAGTGACAGCAGGGAAGGGATACGTCGCTGCGGCTTTTGCCAAAAATAAAACGCTAGCGTCGTCATTATCAGCAAATCGAATTCGTCGAAGAAAAAACGCCCTGTCCACAATGTAAAATCCATTACGGGCAACAATGCGGGAACTACGACTAGCCATGCATAGGGAAAATAGAATAATAAGGCGGTGTAGCCAATTAAAAAAAGCCCCAGCCAGGGTGCGGCAACAGGATAATCAGATAAAGTAATGGCAATGAGACTCCATAATAAAACGGATGCGATACGCCAGGGTTTGGCTATGTCATTTGCTAATTCATTGCGTTTAGCTGGATGTTTCTCGGCAGGTGTTCGTAATTCTTCTCTAGCCTGTTCGATAATTACAGGTTTTGCTGCAGTTTTTTTACGATCAAGCCAGAGCAGAAAGCGGTTTAGCAGCTCATATCCTGCCGCTGCTGCGATAAAGGCAATCCAGACGTCACTGGGGTCGGTATGTTTTCCCGCTAAAAATGACTTACCGATTTCGACGACCAGGGCGAATAAAGCTGCCAATAGGCCGATGTAAACCCAATGTACGCTTTGGTGCTCGCGTTGAGAAGTGGGCTCATAAAATCTAGCCCAGCCCAGCAAGCCTATTGGCATATACATGCCTAAATTACTTAACAGGCTGACTAAAGCGACACCCTCAGAGGTATAGTAGTAATAATAGAAAGGTAAAATTTTGGTTTCTGATAGCTTTATTAAGCCTTGGTTCAGAGTTAACCATTGGCCGGAAAACCAGCTGTTAAGAGTTAAAATCAGTGCTATATAAAGAAGTAGAAGAAATGGTACTGTTCGCCGTAATGTTGGTCCCAATATTGGATAACTGTGCTGTTTCATGTAGGCAGACAGACCGGCACCGAATCCCGTGCCGACCATCCGAGTTACCACTGAAATACCTTGACCGGCACCCGATAATAGGAAGACTTGCGCAACTTCAATAGTGAGACCTAAAAATAAACCTATCAGTACGGCTAAAATGGTTCGATGCGTCAAATACGGCAGATAGCCGATCATTACCCCCAGGGGCAGCAATACCAGGATTTCTGCCAGTAATTTAACCATACAGCGCACAGGGTCTGCGCCGCATGCATCCAGGGATAAAATTAGCGCATCGTTGCTTTGGGCTAATTTTTCATTTAACTCTTCAAAAGAAGTAACAAAATCGAAGGGGAAGAGGCTAAGTAAGATATAAAACAACAAATAAAAAAAGATCGCGGCGTGCACCGAAAAGAAACTGCCGCTCAACAGATGTTTGTATAAATTGGAAAAGTATGTCCCAAAAAATTGCCAGCTAAGTACCCCGATAACCGTTCCCAAGGTTTCGGCAATCAGATCATTTAGAGATACCGTTCGCGGTGGAAAAAACAGCTGGGTAAATTCGATGGCGACGGCCAAGGCAAGACAAAAAACCAAGACGCTAATGGCTAAAGTTGTCCGTAATAAAGGATGGTGGATCCTGCCAAATAAAGCTGACATGCTGTAGGCTAATGGGATATAAAGCAGGATATTGGCTATCCAGTCCGCCCTGGACGCTGCGCCTAGATTCAGATAAGGAATATTTTTGAATCGCCCAATTGCCTTTTCTAATGGTAAGTCATTGAATTCGAGCGGGACCAGGCTGCCATAAATTACAAAGAGCAAATACAGTGCCGTAGCTAATAAAAGAGAACGGCTCATTAGGGTTTTTGATGTATAGAGAAGCCTTGCTGTATAGCAGGCAATCGAATGAAAGATTTCAACATGTTGAAAATTCGTTAAGTAAAAACGGATCTAATCATTTGAGAAGCTTTCTATTGTTTATAACAGCCCATAACAAAAATTAGGTCATATCCAAATCCCAGACTCGGTTGGCGTAAGCAATGGTAAAACCGTGCGGCGGGTAGGATTAAATTTCATGTCCGCAAGTTCTCCGTTGCGTTCGATTGCAGATTATTTTCCTGGCTTCCACGCACCCACGAACGAGTATTTCTGATGTCCTTCGTTGATGTGCCGCAGTCCGAGGCTGGTTTTGGCAAATACATATTCGGCAGAGATAAACTCCTAATTGCGATTGATGGCTTTTGTTATATTTCGTCACCCCGTTGCGCCCATCAACACTACCTTGATGAGCGCGTTATCAGAAAATTGCTTACCTAGTCGATTATCTGATCTTAGTGCGCGAAATCTTAAAATCCATGTGGCTATTCCTCTGCCGGCCTTTTGTTGATCAATTCGGCCGCGCGTACCACCAACATCCTTTTCCAGCCAGTGGTCCGCTATAAGCAGATGTTGAATTGCTGGTTCGACTGTATTAGCGTTTTATCCTCAAGCCAGTGCTTCTACTAATTCGATTTTCGCTTGTGATCATTTTTGGATTCATTACCAGGGGCATTGCCAGGGGCATTGCCAGGGGCATTGCCAGGGGCATTACCAGGGGCATTACCAGGGGCATTACCAGGGGCATTACCAGGGGCATTGCCAGG
>NZ_JAERVK010000013.1:131294-170276 GCF_016745425.1 Candidatus Methylomicrobium oryzae
TACCAGGGGCATTACCAGGGGCATTACCAGGGGCATTACCAGGGGCATTGCCAGGGGCATTGCCGGAAACAATTATTGGAGCCCCTCCAGCACAACCGGCAGTGCCTGCAACAACGGTCACGGCTGCAACCAAGGAACTGCCGTTACAGAAGTCATAGCTTCCGCCGCCGTTGGCATAGACCCTATATGAGCCATCGCCGTCACCACTCAGGTAGTTATAATTAACCACCGTATCAACTCCAGTACCTGACACCGACCAATGGCCGACCTGCGATGTTGGGTCGATTGGATCAGTACTGCCTTTTTTGAAATCCCACAATTCTCCGCCGTCACGATGCTCTTCCTGTATACCCATGACTACGCCATTATAGGTCGCGTTCGCGTCACAAACAGTATTATTTGTTAGCAGTGTGGACAAATTGTTATTATTGCTGCCATCATCCGTGACCTGATTGTTGCTACAGTCAGCAATTGCCTCTTCAGGCAGTGTATTCATTAACAACAGTGCAACGGCACAAAAAAAATGTCTCAACATCGTATTTCTCCAAGCAAATGAATGAAAAATGGGATTAACAAAAACAATATGTTAACCCTAACGCCTTTGCCACGCGAGTCGATATTTTATCTATGACGCTTAAATAGCTAAGAATAAGTAATTATAAAATTTATTTGTTGTCGAACCGGCATAGCACTTACTTAATATCTAACCTAGATTATCAGCTATTTGTCAAAGCATTTCCAGCCATAATGTTAAGCCATAGTCTCCGGATGCTTCAATTTCACAGTGCCGCTCATTGGACGCTTTGCGTCTTTCGCGTCTATACTTTATAAGTATCTGAAATGGCCATTTTTTTGCCATTAACCTTGAAATATGGGTTGTGGCGTTAAACGGATAGTAATTTTCCCTTTTTAAAAATGAATGACAAAAAAATTCTGCTCGTGGTTGAGGATGACCTGGGCCTGCAAAAACAATTGAAATGGGGATTCGATTCCTATCAAACGGTGATTGCCGGCAATAGGGGGGAAGCAATCGCCGCGCTGCGCCGGTATGCGCCCGGCGTAGTGACGCTCGACCTGGGACTGCCGCCTGATCCTGCAAATGCCAGTGAAGGGCTCGCGACACTTGGGGAGATTCTAGCTTTGGCTCCGTCGACAAAGGTTATCGTCGTAACGGGGAATGACGATCGGGATAATGCCATTCAAGCGGTGGCGATGGGAGCTTATGATTTTTACCAAAAGCCGGTCGATATCGACATTCTCAATATGATCATCAAACGAGCTTTTCAGCTCGACGAACTGGAGAAAGATTACCTGATGCTACGGCAAAAGACACCGGAGCCTCTGGCGGGTGTCATTGCTTCGTGCAAAAAAATGCATGAATTGTTACGCAAAGTTGAGAAAGTTGCGCCTACGGATGCGACCACTTTGTTGCTAGGCGAAAGCGGAACCGGTAAAGAAGTGCTGGCTAAGGCCATCCATGGGCTAAGCAATCGTTCGAATAAGCCGTTTATTGCCGTAAATTGCGCCGCTATACCGGAAAGCCTGCTGGAGAGCGAGCTGTTTGGCCATGAAAAAGGCGCATTTACAGGAGCCGTACAGCAAACCAAAGGCAAAATTGAATATGCTAATGAGGGCACCTTTTTCCTGGACGAAATAGGCGACCTTTCGTTTCCGTTGCAAGCCAAGCTGTTACGCTTCATTCAGGAAAGGAAAATCGAAAGAATCGGCGGAAGGCAGGAAATTCCGGTGGATGTCCGCATCATTTGCGCAACCCATCAGAATCTGCAAAAATTAATCGATCAGGGGCAATTTAGAAATGATTTATATTATAGGATCAATGAAATAGCCCTTCATATTCCGCCTTTAAGAGAAAGGGAAGGGGATGCGATAGTTATTGCTACGGCTTTATTAAAACGTTTTTGCGAAGCGAATAATAAAAAAATTAAAGGATTTAATAAGGAAGCGGCGCAAGCGATTGAAACTTACCGATGGCCCGGCAATATTCGGGAGCTTGAAAACAAGATAAAAAAAGCAGTGATTATGTCCGATGACGTGTATATTACTGCTGATAATTTGGAGCTCGATCATCAAGTGGAGAATGCGTTGCCTTTTAATCTGAAAGAAGTCAGGGAATCGGCTGAAACAGTTGCCATTAAAAGAGCGATAGCCTATGCCGATAATAATATCTCGAATGCGGCAAAGCTTTTGGGTATAACGCGTCCGACGCTCTATATGTTGCTTGAGAAGTATAAAATCCGATTGAATTCGAATGAAGACAGCATAAGTGTCTGACGCTCTGGATTTTTAAAGTCGATACATTGTTTTTTGATATGTTATAGGACATCAAACTTGAATTATTCGAAATTTTTGTCAATTTTTTTAATAATATCAATTTGTTGCATCTTTACAGGGAAAGGTTTTGCCGAGGCGGATTTTTCCGGGGCTGTGGAAAAAGTAAAGCCCAGCGTCGTGGCTGTAGGAACTTTCATGTCGACCCGTAATCCTCGCAGTGTTTTTTTAGGAACGGGTTTTGCCGTGGGGGATGGCAGTATCGTCGTTACCAACGAGCATGTGGTCCCGGCAATAATCGACAATAAACATTTGGAGCAATTGGCCGTCTTCTGCCATTATAAAAATGATGGCGGTAAAGTGATTTTTGCTAAAGAAGTGGCCCGAGATAAGGAACACGATATTGCCATTTTAAAATTGACAGAAGGCACTTTGCCGCCCCTCAAGCTGGGCAGTCTTTCTAATATACGCGAAGGACAATTTTATGCATTTACCGGCTTTCCTATAGGCATGGTTTTGGGGCTTTATCCGGTAACGCATCGGGGAATGATTTCCGCGATTAGTCCGAATGTGACTCCTTTGCTCAAATCGGCACAGCTGAATCCAAAGCTTCTTAAGCGTTTGGAAGAGCCTTATGATGTGTTTCAATTGGATGCCACGGCATATCCCGGAAATAGCGGCAGTCCTCTCTACGACCCGGATTCCGGAGATGTTATCGGTATTATCAATAAGGTTTTTGTGCAGGAAAGCAAGGAAAATATTTTATCGAAACCTAGCGGTATTACCTATGCTATTCCTATTACTCACATCAAAAATCTGTTGAAAGATAAAGGATTATTATAGTTTTATATCCTGCATATGACTTGAAAAGATCGCGGTGTAACCTGTCAGTCTTGTTGCGTGAAATGGTAATTCTTTGATTTACTGGATTTTTTAAAGTTAAAATTGGTTTTTCTAAATTAAATCATATAATTGGATTTGATTTGTGCAATAAAGCCCAACCTGGGTAAATATTTCTACTTAAAAGCATTAGCTGTGTCACAAAATCGGTTTTCAGTACTCATATTCTTACCGGTTCAGGCAAGAAAATCTTAGTAAGCCAAAAATTTTTTACTAAACTGTTAACTAGTATTTTTATACAACACTATAATCCTACTAAGACTAAGAAAAAATCCTTAACGACACAGAGATAATGTATGATACGTATTTTTAATCACTACATCTCCATAACCTATGTATTTTTGTTATTAATCGAATGTATTATTTTTTTTAACGCGATGTATTGGGGGAATAAAATTCGGTTTTTGGCTTCGGAAACTTGGTATACAAAATACGATATCTTACAGGCTAGTGGTATTTTTGCTCTTGCATTGACCTTTTCCTGTTTTTTGGTCGGATTATACCGAAGAACTTTAACATGGGATGATTATAATTTAATCAAGCGAATGCTATCCGGTTTCATTTTGGCTTTTTTGGTTATTACCCAAATATATTATTTTCTTCCGGAAACCCTTATTGCCAGAAGCGTATTAGTCTATGCGTTTTCGATCGCCTTTCTGGCGATGGTTGGCTCGCGTTTTTTATTTTATAAATTCGTAAATCTCGATAATTTGAAAAGAAGAGTTTTGGTTGTTGGTACCGGGAATAAGGCGCAAGCGATTACTACAATCAATGATTCATTCATCCATAAGGATTTTAAGATAATCGGTTGTCTGGAATTGGCCGGCCAACAGATATTGGTTGATAAAGGCTCAGTCATTCAATCCACAAAAAAACTGCCTGAAATTTGCGAAGAATTAAAAATTGATGAAATTGTAATAGCCCTTGACGATAAGCGCCAAAATATGCCTGTCGATGAGTTGTTGGATTGTAAAATGTCGGGAATTAAAATCCTGGACACCATTGCTTTCTATGAACGGGAAAAAGGTATTATTGCATTGAATGAGCTTTATCCCAGTTGGCTGGTTTATTCCAGCGGTTTTGAGCAAAGCAACTTTAAATCGATCGGAAAAAGGGCTTTTGACGTCTTGGCAAGCCTAGTATTGCTCGCAGTCGCCTGGCCGTTCATGTTAATTACCGCCATAGCAATTTTTGTGGAAAGTGGATTAAAAGGACCAGTCATTTACCGGCAAAAGCGCGTAGGAGAAAATGATAAAACGTTCGAAGTTCTCAAATTCCGAAGCATGCGTCTGAATGCAGAAAAAGGAGCGCCGCAATGGGCTGCGCAAAATGATAGGCGCGTGACCCGAGTCGGGGGGGTGATTCGGAAATATCGTATCGACGAATTGCCGCAAATATTCAATGTCCTTAAAGGGGAAATGAGTTTCGTCGGACCCCGTCCGGAAAGACCGGAGTTCGTACAAGGCTTTGAAAAAACCATACCCTACTATAGTGAAAGGCACCGGGTAAGGCCTGGAATCACAGGGTGGGCTCAGTTATGTTATCCTTATGGCGCCAATGAGCATGACGCTTTGCAAAAGCTGCAATATGATTTGTATTATGTAAAAAATTACAGCTTGTTTCTCGATTTATTTATTATGTTCCACACTGTAGAAGTTATTTTGTGGGGAAAAGGGGCAAGATAAGTTTCTATAGAGAAATTTAAAGGTAAGTAACACGCTCTTCTATTTCTAAAAATAGACTCTCCGAATTCAAATGGCGTGTAATGTAAAGCCTCAGAAAAAATAAGTGGCGCGATTAAATCGTCCGATCCTGCCGCGACGGTTCGGGCGGAACGGACTTTTCCAACCGGCGGCGAAATTCCTCCAGCTGTTGCAGTAGCCCGTCGCTGAAGCCTTCCAGCTGCTTTTCAAGCTCCGGAAGCTGCTGTTGCAGATTCTTGTTGATCGCCTCGCCGATCCCTTGCAGGCTTCTGAAGATCTGTCCGAACGGCAGATGGAGATAATTGTTCATCGTTTGCAGGTAATCGACTTTCCATTGATCGTCTTCTTCGACCAGCACGGTATCGAAAACGACCTTTCTGTTATCGGGCTTTTTCAGCGTAAGGACGGTCGCGACCTTGGCGCTGTCTCCGTCGACCTTTGCGGACCCTGTCCGCGGCGACGCCTGTTCCAGTTCGGGCTGCTTTGTGATCAGGTATTGGGAGACCTGGGTTGTGTAGGTTCTGGCGATTTCGGGATCGCCTTGTGCCATGGCCTCCCAGAATGCCTGGGTGACTTTTTCCGGCGGCGGGCCGCTCTGGCAGCCGCTCAATATGAACAATAAACCGAACAAGCCGGCGATGCGGATTAGATTTTCTTTTAGAGGATAAAGAAAAAACTGTGGTGATGTGGTTGTCGTGGTCATACGAAACCTCCAAGTGATGGCAATAACCCCGGAACAAAGTGTTATGCTAAAGAGGTGGAGTCGCTCGAAAAAATGTCTCCGGGCTAATAACGCACCTTGTCGCTTTTATTGGCCCACGCGGTGAAAGGCCGCAACGCATCCGGCAGGTCGAGATGCAACATCGTGATCCGGCGCTCGGCGGGCGGAACGGTCAGCTCATCATAGATGAAGCTGTCGTCAAAATCCGCGGCCGCCGCATCGTGCCGGTCGCAGGCGAAGTAAACCTTTTGCAGCCTGGACCAGTAAATCGCGCCGAGGCACATCGGGCAGGGCTCGCAGCTGGTGTAAAGGATGCAGCCGGTTAACTGGAAGTCCTGCAGTTTTCGGCAGGCAAGCCGAATTGCCATGATTTCGGCGTGCGCGGTCGGGTCGAGGCTGCTGGTGACCCGGTTGCCGCTGCTGGCGATGATCTCGCCCTGCTTCACGATCAGCGCGCCGTAAGGGCCGCCCTGTCCCGATTCGACATTCTCTACGGCCAGATCGATCGCCTGCTGTAAAAATTTTCGATGCGTCATAGGCCCAGTGGATTGTCCGGATCGATCCCGTCCATGAACGGCAGTCGGCGATCCTGATTGGTCAGCTGATAGACCTTGCCGAGCCAGTTGTCGAACACGGCCCTGGCCGTATCGCGCCAGGTGTTGTCGATTGTGCCGAGCACCTGGGTTTCCGGAAACTCGTCAAGAGGAGCGCCCGATTGCCGTGCGGCGATCACATGCTCCCGATAGTCGGTGAAGACGCGCTGCGCTTCCGGAGTGAAATAATTGACCGGGAAGGGCGGATAGTCGTCGATTTCTGCGCGGTAGTAACGCAGGACCTCGCGCTTGTATTCCTTCAGCAGGCTGATGTCGTCGTACTCGGGATGGCCCTGGAAGAACACGACCCGGAATCCGTCCGGGCTGACCGCCAGATGCACGCCCGCGTCCGCGCTGACCGCAAGCACCTTCAAGCCTTTCGCTTCCATATCTTGCTGGAAAATTTCGTTGAAACGCGAATGCGGTACATCGAAGCGGGTATTGATTTCGGCGACCAGGGGGTGTGTGCGGTTGACCAGGCGATGCGAAAATACGCCCCAGCGCTTGTCCGGCAGCCGGGTGCGCTCGATCCCGTAACAGAACTCGATTAAGGCATGGGTCGCTAGGCACGAACACAGCACCGAGGTGACGTTTTCCTTGGCCCAGGTGAATACTTCGGTTAACGGCTTCCAGAAATCTTCCTCGGGCAAATGCGGATGGGTCACGTTCGCGCCGCTGATGATCAGCGCGTCCAGGCCGTCCTCTTTGATTTTTTCGAACGGCTCGTAATAGCGGGCGATATGGGCCTTCGCCGCTTCGCTTCGCGGCAGTCCATCGATCGTAAACGGGTGCACATGAAACTGCGCGATCTGGTTGCAGGCGCCGACCAGCCGGAAGAACTGCCGCTCGGTGGCTTCCAGTGCCGCATCGGGCATGATATTCAACAGGCCGATGTGCATCTCGCGGATGTCCTGATGGCTGGCACGGTCGAGCGCCAGGATCTCCTCGCCTTCCTCGCGGAGCCGGGCGAACGTCGGTAAATCGGTATGGGCGACTAACGGCATCGTCTTATTTCCTTACTGCTGAGCCGCGATCGCGGCGGCGAGCAGGCGGATAAAATCGTCTTCGTTCTGCACCTTGGCCGCATCGTGCGCGTTGACCGTATACCCGTACTGGTCGGCAATCGCGCGGTAACGCGGCAGTCGGGACCGATACAGTTCCGGAAATACCCAGGTCACGAATTCGTCGGGCGGTATCGCCTCGGTCGAGGAATAATTTTTCTGCGCCATGAATTCGGCGAGCTTTTCGTCGAGAAAGGCCTCCCGGTAATAGAGCGGTTTCGGGTCGGTCTTGGAGCGCTGGATGATCGTCTCCTCCAGATCCTTCGGGATTTCGATATAGACGATCAGCGTATGCGCGGCCAGCGTTTCGAGTACTGCGGGACAGTCGAGCTCGCAAACGCTGCCGCCGGCGTCATTGATGAAGTGCCTGTAGCCGTAAATGTCTTCGGCTTTGCGGATGAAGTCCGGCACGTCGTTCATCGCGCAGATCTCGGCCTGATGATGCAGATTTTGCCGGCGCTTGAATTCCTCGAGGGGAAGCCCATGAAATTGCGGATTGCCCAGTTTGCCGAGGAAGCTCGATACCGGCGCAAGATTCTCGACGGTGATGTTGTTGCTGATTCGGATCGAGTCCGAGAGCAACAGGTCGCGCAGGAACGGCACGTGCATCGCCTGGCGCTTGATGTTGTCCATGATCGGCTCTTCGAGATAGCGGGTGCCGATCCGGTAGTCGCCCGAATAATGAAACCATTTGGCTTTAGGCAGTTTGTTCGCGAGAGTGGTCTTGCCGGCGCCGGACATCGCCAGCAAGGTAATCCGCTTCGTTTCCCAATCCAGGAACTCCTGGGGGTCCATTTTCATATCGTGTTATTTCCTGAGTTAATCCAAATAATCCTCGAAATCGATGTCATCGGGGTTGCGCCGATGCTCATCCAGATCGGTGTAGCCCAGATCGTCGTCTTCGAGGTCGTCGAAAGGCGCGCTCCAGTCTTCCGGTTCTTCAATATAGTCGAAGGTCGAATTATACCAGCTCTCATGGTCGTATTCGCCGATGTCGCCGTCCAGATACTGGACCTCGATCGAATCTTCACCTTCCTCGATGTTGATGACCTTGAAAGTCAGATTGTTTTCCAAATCTTTGTACCAGTTTCCGACGATAGGATCTGCCACGGTTGCCATAAGAGTTACCTCCGATAAATTAAGTTTGTGCTGTAGGGGATGAAAAAACGGCAGGATTTCAATCGCGCTCCTAACCGACAGCGCAATCATCGTTCCGTTGATGACGATATGGATGCGTCCTGCCCGGCTTCAGTTCAACCGGACCGACAGTTTCGGTAGTTATAGAGGAAGTGCCGCTTTCTTGCAAGATGGGCCTGTGCTAGGATGCGTAAACTCATGACTCTTCACAGCGGGCTTCGCATGCAGGAATTATTTATCGGCGGACAGAACGGCGTCAAGGTCTTCTTGAATGCCGCGATGGGCAATCGCCACGGGCTGATTTCCGGCGCGACCGGAACCGGCAAGACCGTTACCCTGCAGGTCCTGGCCGAAGGCTTTTCAAAAATAGGCGTGCCGGTGTTTCTGGCCGACATCAAGGGAGACCTGTCCGGGATCGCGCTGCCTGGCCAAATCAATGACAAAATCAGCGAGCGGTTACAGCAGGCCGGTCTCGAAGGTTTCCAGCCGCGCGGCAATCCGGCGGTGTTCTGGGACGTGTTCGGCAAGACCGGCCATCCGGTCCGCACCACGATCGCCGAGATCGGCCCGCTGTTGCTCGGTAATCTGCTGGAGTTGAACGATACGCAAAGCGGCGTCTTGTACAGCGCCTTCAAAATCGCCGACGACAACGGGATGCTGCTGCTCGATCTGAAAGACTTGCGCGCGCTTTTGACCTGGATGGGCGAGCATGCGAAGGCATTGCAGGCCGAATACGGCACGATCGCGTCGGCGAGCCTGGGGGCGATTCAGCGGCAGCTCCTGGTGCTGGAACAGCAGGGTGCCGAACACTTCTTCGGCGAACCGGCGCTGAATCTCGAAGACATCATGAAAACCGACTTTTCCGGCAACGGCGTGATCAGCCTGCTCGATGCGACCGAACTGGCCAACAAATCGCCGCGTCTGTATGCGACCTTTCTGCTCTGGCTTTCGGCCGAACTGTACGAGAACCTGCCCGAAGCCGGCGATGCCGACCGACCGAAGCTGGTGCTGTTCTTCGACGAGGCGCATTTGATGTTCGATCAGGCGCCGAAAACGCTGATCGATAAGATCGAGCAGATCGTCCGGCTGATTCGCTCGAAAGGCGTCGGAGTTTATTTCATCAGTCAGAGCCCGCTCGACATTCCGGAGGAGATTCTCGGCCAGCTCGGGCTCAAGATCCAGCATGCGCTGCGGGCGTTTACGCCGAAAGACCAGGCGGCTGTCAAAAGCGTCGCGGGTACTTTCCGCGCCAATCCTTCCCTCGCTACCGAAACCGCGATACTGGAACTGAAAAAAGGCGAGGCGCTGGTGTCGGTACTGGACAAAGACGGCGCTCCAATCCCGGTCGAGCGCGTTTTGATCCGGCCGCCCGAATCGCAGATCGGGCCTTTAACCGCGGAGCAGCGCCGGGAAATGCTGAACCGCTCGCCCTTCAAGGGGCGCTATGAACAGGCCGTCGACCGCGAGTCCGCTTACGAAATGCTCAAACAGAAAGCGCAATTGGCCAGCGCGGAAGATTTGCGGGACATTTCCGACAGGATCGGCGGCAAACGCTCCGCTCCCGCACGTCAGCCGCGCAGCCGCGAATCGGCGACCGAAGCACTGCTCAAAAGCGCTGCGAGAAGCATTGGCAGCCAGGTCGGACGGCAGATCGTGCGCGGGGTGCTGGGTTCTTTGCTGGGCGGTCGTCGTTGAGCCATGGTTTGATAGCTCCCGCAACCCAGGTTAACAGGCTCAGCCGAAGTAGGGTACGCTGCGCGTACCTTTTTGAATTTTAACGCTTCCGTCAAACGGTACGCGCAGCGTACCCTACGCAAAAAGGAATTCGCCCACTTACTGCATGAAAACACTGTATCCAGAGATTAATCCCAACCGAACTTTTTATCTTGAAACCGGCAGTCCGCATTCGGTTTACGTCGAGGAAAGCGGCAATCCGGGCGGTATTCCGGTGATTTTCCTGCACGGCGGCCCGTGTTCCGGCACTAAGCCCGATCACCGGCGTTTTTTCGATCCCGAACGCTACCGGATCATTCTGTTCGACCAGCGCGGCTGCGGCCAGTCGAAGCCGTTCGGCGCAATCGGCAACAACACCACGCAGGATCTGATCGATGACATGGAGCGGATTCGCACGCAGTTGCACATCGATCAATGGCTGTTGTTCGGCGGTTCCTGGGGCGCTGCGCTGGCGCTGCTGTATGCCCAGCAGCATCCGGAGCGCGTGCTCGGAATGATCCTGCGCGGCGTCTTTCTGGCTCGGCAGACGGATATGGACTGGTTTCTGAAAAACGGCGCGGGGAAAATCTATCCTGAGCAATGGCAACGCCTCTATGAAAGCGTGCCTTCGCGCGACCGGATCAATCTGCTGCAGGGACTCTGCCATGCGATTACGGGCGAGGATGAGGTTGCCCGGCGCCGGGTTGCGCGCGAATGGTCGGCCTGGGGCGGGCAGGTGGCGCTCGGCAATGCTTTTCAGGCGGAGGAAAACAGCCATGTGACCGAGCAGATGGTTCAGCAGGCGGCGATGGAACTGCATTATGCAGAGCACGGCTATTTTATCGAGGAAAACCGGATTCTGGACCACTGCGATCAACTGCAGGACATTCCCACCGTGATCATTCACGGCCGCAACGATCTGGTCTGCCCGATCGAAGCTGCGTTCAGCCTGTACCGTGCGCTGCCCGGCGCCGAGATGATCGTACTGCCCAACGCCGGCCACATTGCCCAGAGCGAGGAAATGATCGACGCCTTGGTATCCGCCACCGACCGGTTTGCGGAGCGGCTCGCGGCCTCTGCCGCGGTCGGCGTGTAAGAGGAGAGCCGGATGCGGAAAAAACGCTTGATCATTGCGATGACCGGCGCCACCGGCGCGGTTTACGGGGTCAGAATGCTGCAGCATCTCAAACCGCAGCCGGAATGGGAAACGCATCTGGTGGTCTCGGATGCGGGGGTCGTGAACCTGAAGCACGAGATGGACATGAAACGCGCCGATTTAAGCCGTCTCGCCGATGTGACGCACGGAATCGGCGACATCGCCGCGACCATCGCGAGCGGCGGCTTCAAGACCGAGGGGATGATCATTGCGCCGTGCTCGATGAAGACGCTGGCCGCGGTCGCGCACGGCTTCGGCGACAACCTGATCTCCCGCGCCGCGGACGTAGTGCTGAAGGAAAGGCGGCGCCTGGTGATCATGCCGCGCGAAACACCGCTGAACCTGATGCATATTCGAAACATGGCGACGGTCACCGAGATGGGCGGCATCATGTTTCCGCCGATGCCCGCTTTTTACAGTAAATCGGACTCGTTGGCGGAAATGGTGAATGAGACGGTTGGGCGGGTGCTTGATATGTTTGGGGTGGATGTGGAGGGGTTGTATACGCCTTGGGAAGGGTTGTAGTTACGATTTTGAGTGACGCCGATCAGACCGGGACGTGCCGATCGGAGTATTGCGCAGTGTGCGCTTAATCAATTCTTTGTTTCGCTATCGCGAAGCCGAATTTACATGGAGTTCTCGGATAAGACGCTCCGCCCAGGCGCGAAAATTGAGGCGGCTGACGATTATGTCCCGCGCTCCTATTCACGAGGAAGCTCCTCAACCCGCCTCCCAACCCGCACCAAACTCCAAACCAAAACCAATACCGCAATTACCGCAGCGAGCATAAGAAACAGTTTGCTGTTTAGAATGCCGACCCAATCCAGTGATTCCGGCTCGGCGGGCGCCGCCGTTTCCGGTCCCAGGGCAGCCGGCGTCCGGGCATAACCCCTGCACAGCACTTCCTGGATCGGTCCGGTTTCGTAGCGGGGAGGCTTGGCATTCCGCGCGCCGTAGCGAAGATGGTAGCGGGTGTTCGGCGAGGGTAAAAACAATAAGTTGTAGCCGTTTCCGATACCGGTTACCGAACGGATCGGCAGGGGAGGATTATCCGCGTTTTCGATAACGATCCGATAGATGTCCCGGCGTTGTTCGGGGAACGGCAGCGTGAGCGGTTCGCGGCTGAATTCGCGGAAATGCACCGATTCCAGCGTCGCCGAACCGACGTCTTGCCAACCGCTTTCGATGCCCTTTTTATAGGGGACGCGCACAGTGGCCGGCCGGTTGAAATTTCGCGCCGTCGTTTCCAGCCGGAATCCGGTCAGCGGTTCCCGCGAGCCGGTCACGTCGATCAGGGTGGTATGCGTTTCCGGCTCTTCCTTGACGGTGAAACGTTGGGAATAGTCGAATTTTTTCTCGGTTTCGGGCTGCACCTCGCTGTGTTCGTGCCAAAAATCGACACGGTCGATTTTTAGCGGTATGCGCTGCAGGCGTTGCGAATCGACGACGATGTGCTCGTTTTTGCCGCCGCTGCCGCGTGCCGTCTCGATAGTTTGGGACCAGGCCGTCGCGCTGGCCGGCGCCGCCTCCTGAACGACGACTTTGAATTGGCGGAAAGTATTTTTCGGCAGCACGATGTCGCGCTGATCGAATTGCAGATAAGCCGAATAGTCGAAGATCGTCGCGTTTTGTACGAGCGGCGTCCAGTGCGTGCCGTCGTCGGAGCCGAAAACGTCGATACGGTGCTCGTAATTTTTGACCGGCGTATGGACCGTCAATCCGTCGGCGTTTTCGGAAGCTTTTTCCAGATCGTAGTAGACCTCGATCGAATTTTTGACCTTATTGACCGCTTTCAGTTTTCCATTGAAGTTTTGGCGGCTGGTCAGCGTTTTCGACTCGGCGGCTTTTTCCAGCAGGTAGGGCGTTTCGGTGCCGTTCTGGTCGACGATGCGAATATCCGGAAAACCGTCGCGGGCCGCTGCGTAGATACGGCTGTCCAACGGTACCGCCAACAAAACTTCGCCGGTTTCGGCTTTCCATTCGACCGGGCGGGAAAAACGGTAACCCGTTTCCGCGCCGGCAGCGAGCGCGGTCAGCAGTAAAACGCAGAACAGGGTCTTGCGGGCATTCATGATGGCTTCTCCGGCGTTTTGACCATAAAGTTTTGTTGATAACGCATGTAAGCGAAAGAACCGATCAACGTCAACAAACCCAGCAGGATGAAGGCGACAATCCGGTAGATTTGTTCGAGCCGTGCCAGATCGACAAAAAAGACTTTCCAGGCGACCACGCCGAATAGAATCAACCCCGTCAACCGCAAAGCGCGAAGCTTTTTTTGAATGCCGAAATAGATCAGGTTAAGAGCGAAAAGCGACCAAAGTATCGAAATCCCTCCCGAGCGCAAGCCCGGAACATAGGCATGAAGCAGCGAATTGGTTTCGAGCGACAGAAACACGAACAGCAGCGCTAAGGCCGCGGCTCCGAACAGGGGGCGCATGTGCCCGGCATCGGCGGCAGGCCAACGCCGAAAGGCAAAGGCGAGAAAGACGATGATCAGGCCGAAGTCCAGTAGGCGCATCAGTCCTGCGATGAAAGAATAGTCTCCCGTGTACAGAATCGTCCAGGCCCGTTCGCCGTTCCAGACATCGCCGGCGGCCAGATTCCAACTGGCCAGATCGAAGAAAATCAACTTCAACAGCACCACGGCAAGCAGCCATTGCAGACCCGTCAACATCGCCGGAAGCGAACGCTTGAGGTACGCGGTGGCGAGCAGATAGGCCAGCGCCAGCCAAAGTAAGGTGAGCACCGGTGGACGCAAGGGAGGAAACAAATAGCCCAGGCTGCGATAAAGCTCCAGTTGCAGAAACACGAACAACATTCCCAAAGCGAAAACCAGCAGGGCCGCCAGGGCTCCGTCCGGTTTTAGCCAGGGCTTGATGTCGTTATCCGCATCCAGAGAAAGCGAAGCGGCTTCCGGCGGTTTTTCCGTCAACTTGAAAGCGAGACCGAGCGAGCCGATCGGTATGCCGAAGCTGACCAGCCGTTCGATCAAGCCAAGCAGAAAGACGGAGAACGGTATATCGGCATCAAGGCCCCTGCCGTATTGGTTCGGCAGGTCGGCAAAACAAAAGCGTATGAGAACGATCGCGTAAAGCAAATAAGCCAGTTGACGTAAAAATTCGCTGCGCAATTTGCCGGAAAGCCAGAGCATGGTCAGAGCCTGTAACGACCAGCTGACGGTGATCCATTGCCGCGAGAGCATCAACGGCAAGCTGATGCTGATGAAAAAGGCCGCGAGCGCGATAAAACAGAGCAGGAGTTCGCGGTCCAAAATTCGCCGTACCAGGCAGTAATAAACGTGCCCGACGTAATAAACCGCGACGCCGAGGCTGACGGCCGCTACCCAGATTTGGCCGTATTGGTCTTTGACCAGCGGGTAGGCAACGCCGAAATAAATAGCGGCGTTGATGATCAGCGCCAGCAGGTCGAGCAGATTGGAACGCGTGCCTCTGACCAGGCTAGTCAAAAACACCATCGTCGAGTAAAGAACGAAAAAGGCGGTCAAAAACAGCATGACCGTCCGGAAGTCGGCCGGCGTCGATTTTTGCAAGGCCCCCAGGAACAGCGCGTAATTGAAGAAAAAGCTCAAAAAATTCAGCAGATACCATTTCTTGTAGGTATTGATGCCCAAAAGGCCGATGCCGAGCAGAAGCATGTAGCTGAACAGGCCGGGCAGGTTGACCGTGCCGGTGGATAGCAGGATCGGTGTGCAATAACCGCCGATGATCGCGAAAATTGCCACCAGCATCGATTCCAGCCTGACCGCCAGCGTGCACGCGGCGGCGGTGACGAGCGCCATCAACGGAAAAGCGGCGACGGCGCCGAGTAAATGGTAAAAACTGAAAGCGGCGAACACGCTGAAATAGAGCACCGCGATGCCGCCGCCGAGCAGCCCCTGACTGAGTAAGTGGTAACGTCCGCCGACCACGCGAGTGCCGCCGATGATCATACCGACACCGGCCAAAGTGGACAGCGCTACACGCGCCTCTTCACCGAGCAGCCCGTTATCGATCGAATATTTGAGGAAGAAAGCGATACCGGTGAGCAGAATCAGGATGCCGAGGCGCAGCAGCCAGTTGCTGGCTATGGCGTATTCCACCGATACGTTTGCGGGGCGATGGCCTTCGCCGACGATGATCCAGTTCCAGATTTGTTGCAGGATTTCTTTCGCGGCCAGTTCGAAGCGGCTCGGCTGATGGGATTCCCAGGACGTATCGTACCAGCCGGCGGTGTCGTACGCGGGCTGCACACCTTCCCGGTGAATGGTTTCCTCTTCATGGAGGCTTTCCTCCGGGCGGTTCCTTTCCTCTGCGGCGATGCTCTCTTCTTCGATCCGCGCCGAGGGCGGTTCGAACGAGGGAGGTTCGGCGGCAATTGCCGTAGCCAGGGTATCGGCGGTCGGCGGCGAAACGGCAAAGCGACTTGGCAATTCGGCAAGCGCGGATTCGATTCTGGCCAGGGTGTTCGCAATGTCGTGCATCTGCTCTTGCTGCCGCCGTACGGAGGCGCCCGTCTTAAAGACCGTTATCGCCGCGGCAAGCAAAACGACGCACGATACCGGGACGGCAAAAAACAAGATAAATCCGAAGAAATCGTTCATCAATAACTCCTCATCATTGCATGGCACGGTCGGGCGGAAGCCATTGCGGATCGCCTGCGGCGGGCAAGGGGCAATACTCTTGGCGCATTTCTTCAGGAAAGGCCAAGTTTTACGGCTACCGATTCATAGCCGGTAGAAGATGCGTTTTTTCAATCGGTGGCATAAAGCTTAAATGTTGCGAAACGTTATGTCGGGATTATGGTACATGATATAGGGGCATAGAAAATACGGAAAATATTCGAGCAAACTTACAATCGGACTCGCTCGCGGCGACGGTCGACGAAACGGTCGGCAAGTGCTGGACTTTCGGCGTGAAGGTCGGAAGTTTGTATATGCCCCTGAGAGAAATTGTAGGGTACGCTGCGCGTACCTTTTTAACTTTATCTCATAACGCCGCAGAAAAGGTACGCATAGCGTACCCTACATATCCGAGGGTTTCATATCGAATGCGACGCAGACTCGTTCCTGATCCGACTGAAACGGAATCGTTCTGTGAAAGAGGGAAGAGGGGAACAGCACTAGGTCGCCGACCTGCTGGTCGACGATCCGGCTCGGAAAATGGTCGTGCAATCTCGGATAGTCGTCGCCGTCGGTGCTGTACTCGAAGCTGCCTTCATGGCCCTGCTGTTTATCCGGCAGCTTCAGGTAGACGCAGCCGCTGATCCAGCCTTCTTCGTGGATATGGGAAGTCAGGTAGCCGCCCTGATTCATCCGCAAATACCAGGAGCTGGCGAATTCGATCCGGCGCGGAAACGCGCGGATGATTTCCTCGCGGCTCGCGGCAAAATGCTGCCGGTATTCCATCACCTTTTGCCGAAGCAGCGCGGCCAGTTTCTGGAACGAGGGTTCGGAGCGCAGTAATAAGTTTCCGGCGGACTGCATCCCGTAATAGAGCCTTCCCTGTTTCCGTTCGGCGATCGCCAGATGCCGGATATCCTCCAGGAGTTCCTGCAGCAGCGGGCTTTCGGCTGCGGCCAGTTCTTCGATTCGGGTATGCAGCACGTAGTCCATCGGCTGCTTACAGAAGTTATAGCTGTTCGGCGCTTCGAAATTGGCCGCGTAGTGGGCCGCCAGCGTGCCGAGCAGTATCGAACGGTGTGGGGCGGTGGCCGCCAGCTCGTCGAAGCGCTGTTTGAAGCATTCGAATTGGCCGGTTTTGTACAGGCATTGCAGCGACCGCTCTTTGCTGTCCGCAAAATCGGAGGCATCGAAATGGGGAATCGCCTCGTTCAGACGTCCTGCCAGGCAAAGCGTTTCGCCGAGATTGTAGCGGGCGCGGCCGTGCTCGGGCTGCGCTGTTAACGCCTGCTCATAGCAACGTACCGCTTCTTCCATCTCGCCGCGGTCGCGCAAGGTTTCGCCGAGCGAATTCCAGGCATCGGCGAACTGCGGGTCCAGATTCACCGCTTCCTTAAACTCGGCTACCGCTTCCTGATGACGACCCAGCCCGTACAGCACGGTTCCGAGGTTGAAACGGCCTCGGGCATCGGCATGAATCACCAATGCCTGGCGATAGCATTGCTCGGCTTCTTCCAGTTTTCCCTGCTGCTGCAGCACGGTGCCGAGATTGCCGTGCGCTTCGAAAAAGCGCGGTTCCAGATCAGCGGCCTTTTGATAATGCAGCGCCGCTTCCTTCAGAAAGCCCTGGCCTTGCAGCAGTGTTCCGAGATTGAAATGGGCGGACGGCAAGGCCGGTTTCAACTGCAGCGCCTTACGGTAACTGGCGACTGCGGCTTTCGGATCGTTCAGCTGCGTTTGCAGCACCCCCAGATTGAAATGAATTTCGGCGATAGTCGGATCGATCGCCAGCAGCTTCCGGAAACTGGCCGCCGCTTCTTTCAATTTTCCCTGCTGCTGCTGGCAAAGGCCGATCACATTGTACAGTACCGGCGCTTTCGGATAAGCCGCGAGCAGCGATTGCGCCATCAGTTCGGCCTGCGGCAGTCGGCCGCTTTGATAAAGCTGATGAAGCGCCTGCAGTTCGGCAGGTTGGGGCTGTTTTGAGGGCTTCGGTTGGGATTTCACGGGAATCTGCTTTAACGTTGCGAACGGTTAGGCCAACTGACGCGAGTTTTTGCTGTTCCGGAAAATCAACGGTTTTTCGTCGGCCGTCAAAGCGCTGTTTCTTGCCGAAGCGATCGCCTCATCGATCAGGTGGTGATCCGGCGACTTGCTGCACACCGGATCGGCTGCGTACATGTCGCCGGACAGGAGATAGGCCTGGCAGCGGCAGCCGCCGTGGTCTTTGTGTTTTTCGTCGCAGCTGCGGCACGGCTCCTTCATCCAGTCGTCGCCGCGGAAGAAATTGAACGCTTTCGACTCGTTCCATATCCGCTCGATGCTGGAGTCTCTCACATTCGGACAGTCGAGGCCGGGCAGCACGCGCGCTTCGTGACAGGGCAGAGCCATCCCGTCCGGGGCGATGGTCAAAAAGGTGGTGCCCCAGCCGTTCATGCAGGCTTTCGGGCGGTTCTCGTAATAATCGGGCACCACATAGTAGATTTTCATCTTGCCGGCGACTTTTTCCTTGAACGCCTGCGCGATTGCCTCGGCCTGTTCGAACTGTTCCTTGGTCGGCATCAAGAGGTCGCGGTTCATATGCGCCCAGCCGTAATATTGCGTATTCGCGAGTTCCAGATAATCGGCGCCGAGTTCCTCGGCCATCGCCAGGATTTCGGGCATCTGGTGGATGTTCTCGCGGTGGATCACCACGCACAGCACCATCGGATAGCCGTGCTTTTTGACCAGATGCGCAACCTTTTTCTTATGCTCGAAAGAAGCGGTGCCCGCAATATGATCGTTCAGTTCCTGGGTGCTGGCCTGGATGCTGACCTGGATATGGTCGAGTCCGGCTTCCTTCAGCTCGACGATTTTTTCCTCGGTCATGCCGTAGCCGGAGGTGATCAGGTTCGAATAGTAGCCGAGCCCGCGCGCATGACGGACCAGTTCGGCCAAGTCCTTGCGGGTCAGCGGTTCGCCGCCCGAAAAACCGAGCTGCACCGCGCCCATTTTGCGGGCTTCGGAAAGCACTCGCTTCCAGTCCTCGGTGCTCAGTTCGGAAGGGTAATTACTGTAGTCGACCGGATTCGAGCAATACGGGCATTGCAGCGGGCAGGCGTAGGTCAATTCCGCCAGCAGCCAGCGCGGCGGGGTGATTTTAAGGTTGTTGGATCCAGCCATTTTTGAGCGCGATGTCGAGGAAAGCGGTAATGTCGTTAGTCAGACCGGAGGCGGCGAACTTCTGTTCCAGTTCGCTGACGATCTGGCCGAGATTGTGCGCGCCGTCGCACAGCTTCAGGATCTCGGCCGAGCTCAGGTTCAGTTCGACCATGCCTTCGGGATACAGAATGACGAATTTTTGTTGGGCTTCCTCCCATTGCAGGCGGTGCAGGGGTGAAAATTTGAGCGGTTGGTCCGGATTGATCGTCATGTCGTATTCAGTCAGCCAGTACGGCGGTTAGAAGGCAATGAAAAAAAATTTCTTATGAAGGGGATACCCTTGCCGAAGACGGGAAGCATACTGACCGGCACGGAAATGTCAAATGATTCGATTGGCCCCATCCGAATTTAAAGCGTCCGGATAGTCATCGCCGCAATCGGTCCGTCTACGGCGACCGCGCCGAGCACACTGCCGCCGATATCGAGGTCGTGAAGCGACCAGTCGCCGGAAGCTCCGCACGAGGCGGGTACATGCAGCATTCCCGTGGGGTTGGCGGGATCGATCACGCAATCACGCAACCCCAAGCTGATGCCTTGGCCGACGGCTTTCACGAAAGCTTCCTTGCGGGTCCAGAAATAATAAAAGGCAGCCAATCGTTCCGTTTCGGGCAGGGACTGCCAATAGGCCATTTCTTCGGCGCCGAAGCATTTATCGGCCAAGGCACGCAGATTGGCTCTGGGCTTGCAGGTCTCGATATCGATACCGAGCCTGCAGCGTCGGCCGACCGCGATAACGATCCGGTCGGCCGTATGCGACAGGTTGAAGGCGATGTCGGGAAAATCGATCAGAAAGGGCTTGCCGTGGGTATTTCGGGTAAAGCGCAGCCGTGCCGGCGCGGCGTTGACCGTTTTACCCAGCAGGAGCCGCAGCCGGGCATGGGTTTCGGCATAATAATCCTGTCTTTGCGGGATTCTGATCCGCTGCGCGCGGGCTCTTTCCTCGTCATCGAGAAGGCTCCGGTAAAAAGGGAGATCGGCAGGGGAGGCGGCGAGCCGGCCGAGCCAGATGTCCAGGGAATGTTTATTCATGGGCGGTAGACGGCCGGATGGGTATGGATCATCAAGGCCTCACGAGCGCCAGCCCTTCGCCGCGCGGATCGCTGCCGGCACTCAAGGCGCGCGTTTTTTTATTCCAGAGTACCGCCTGCATGTCGCCGTAACGTTCGGTCAAGGCGGTTAAGCGATGGCCCTTTGCGGCAAGGGTGGCGGCTTCGGCCTGACTCAGCGCGCCGGGCTCGTATTGAATCCCATCCGGCAAATACTGGTGATGAAAGCGCGGCAGGCTTACCCACGAATCGGGATCGTGGCCTTCCGCATAGTCGAGCGCCGCGAGCAGCACCATCGAAATGATCCGGCTGCCGCCGGGCGAGCCCAGCACCGCGACCCCGCGTTCGTTTTCGAGAAAGGTCGGCGCCATGCTCGAGAGCATTCGCTTGCCGGGTTGAATCGCGTTCGCCGTGCCGCCGACCAGCCCGAAGGCATTGCCTGTGCCCGGGCTGCTGGCAAAATCGTCCATCTCGTTGTTCAGGAGCACGCCGGTTCCTGCCGCGACGAAGCCGGACCCGAAAGGTAAATTGATGCTCAAGGTTGCCGCGACCCGGTTGCCGTCCCGGTCGATGATCGAAAAGTGAGTCGTGTTGGCGGCTTCGGCGTTTTGCTCGGGTTCGCCGGCCAGCATCGCACTCGGCAACGCCTTGTCGAAGCGGATCGTGCTGCGCAGTCCCGCCGCATAATCGGCGTTCAATAGGCGCTCGACCGGAACATATCCATAATCGGGATCGCCGAGGTACAGCGCGCGGTCGTGGTAGGCCCGGCGCATCGCCTCGACGATCAGATGCTTGCGGGCCGTTTCGTCCGCCTTTTCCAGATCGTAACCCGACAGCACATTCAGGGCTTCGATCAGCACGATGCCGCCTGATGAGGACGGCGCGGCGCTGGTGACCTTGATTCCGCGGTATGCGCCTTTGACCGGCCGGCGCTCGATGATCCGGTAGGAAGCGAGGTCCGTTTCGCTCCAGATGCCGCCGGCGGCTCTGACGCTATCGACGAGTTTTTCGGCTACTTCGCCGCGATAAAACCCGTCCCGGCCCGATCGGGCGATCCGTTTGAGCGTTTCGGCCAGATCCGGCTGGCGCAGAACCGAGAAAGGTTCGGGCAATTTGCCTTTGGGCAGGAAGATGCGCGAAGCGGACGGGAAACGGCGGATCACCGGCTGCCGGGAACCGAGCAGTTTATGAAATTTATGGCCGACAGCAAAACCGTTCTCAGCATGGCGGATCGCCGGCGCGAGCGAAACCGCCAGCGGCAGGCGGCCGTAACGTTCCGCCAAATGCGCCAGCCCGGCCGGCATGCCGGGTATCGCGGCGGCCAGGGCGCCGTCGGTCGAGGCGCCGGGGCGGCTCCGGTACATGTCAGCACGTGCTGCATAGGGCGCTTTTTCGCGGCCGTCGATCATCGTTTCGAAGCCGTCGCTTGCGCGGTGCAGCAGCCAGTAGCCGCCCCCGCCCAGCCCCGAGCCGGAAGGCTCGACTACCGCGAGCGCCGCGCTGACTGCGACGGCCGCATCGAACACGTTCCCCCCTTTGGCGAGGATTTCGAAACCGGCGCGCGTGGCTAAGGGGTGCGCGCTGGCGATGGCGGCTTGCGCGGGTTGCGGTTCGGAAGGAGGGTTTGCCCGCAGCGGCGCCGTAACACACAGCAGGCAGGCGTAAAGGCAGGCCAGACGCTTCGGCTTATGCATCCGGTTCGTCATAAAGTTTGATCACCATACGCTTGAACCATGCCGGACGGAACAGCACGACATAGATGCCAATCACGCTGGTGACCGGCATCGGGCCGATGCCGAGTACGGTCAGCAGGATCAGCACGATCAACAGCTTGATCCTCAAGTTCATCGACGAGCGCTTATTCACGGAATAAGGGCGTTAATCCCACTCCAGAATCTTCCACATGTTGATTTGACTGCCCCGGTCACCGTCATTACCCTGTACGTCCATCCGCCCGTCGCCGTCCGAATCGATGAAATAATAGGGCGGGCCGATGTCCGGAATCACCTTGATCATATAGAGCCGGCCGCCTTGCCGATATTCCTGGATCGTGTTCTTGCCTTTGCGGATGATCGTAATGTCGGGTTCCAGCGTTTCGCCGCTCTGCACCGGCAGAGGCGGCTCGGGGACTTCTTCGGGAATTTCTTCGAGTTTGGGCGGCCGTTCGTCAACCGCATAAGCCGGCAAAGCAAGACACCAGAGCAGAAAAAATCGGCGCATGACGGTTGTTTCCAAAGTCAGAAATCGGGTTATCTTAATCGGTTGAACGAACCGGCCGCAAATAAATCGCGGCTTGAACCACCGGGCGTTACCAGACCAGATCATCGGGAATCTGGTATTTGGCATAAGGATCATCGCAGTTTTCGACCGGTGCGGCGGAAGCATCGTTCCATACGATCACGCAGGCCGGGTCGCGCTCGCGGATCTTTCCGGCAATCTCGACCGGCACCACTTCGTAGCGTTTGCGCAGTCTGACGATGGCCAGCTTGCCGTCGGTGATCTGTTCGCGCATCGCTTTCGGTACGAACAGTTTCTTAACCTTGTTCTGGTCGGTAAAATGATAAGCCTGGCTGTCGTCGTATTCCTCGATCGCAGTTTCGTCGATCGCGATACGGTTGTTTTCGATCAACTGCCGGATCTGCCCGGCAAGCTGTTTTTTCTCTTCCTGCTCCTGTCTGAGCCGGTTCAGTTCCTTATCGCGTTCGGCCTGTTCGGCCAGCGCTTGCTGCGCCAGCCGTTTGGCTTCATCGACGGCCTGCACGTTATTATGGCGCTGCTGCTGAACCTGTTTATGCTTATCGGACTTGGCGGTCCTGGCCTGGGCGGTGGTGACAAGGCCCGCCTTCAATAATTGTTCCTGCAGCGATAATTTTTTTTGACTCATATCCAACATTCCGGTGACATCATTGGGATGCCATTATAAAAGCGTCCCGAGTCATGTCAAAAAGGGATGTTTTACGAACCGGGCAGGCCGGTTTTGCGATGCCGCCGCGGGCGGGTACAATGAATCGATAGTCAAGGCACGAGGGATACTTCATGAACGACAATTCCAATCATAGCGACGAACAATGGCGCGACAAACTGACGCCCGAGCAATTCGCGATCTGCCGTCTGAAGGCGACCGAAGCGCCGTTCACCGGCAAATACACGGATTGCGAGACGCCGGGCATTTACCGCTGCGTCTGCTGTGGCAATCCGTTGTTCGAGTCCGACACCAAATACCATTCGGGTTCGGGTTGGCCGAGTTTTTGGGATGTGATGTCCGAAAACAGCGTCGCCGAACATTCGGACAACAGTCACGGCATGCGCCGGGTCGAGGTTGTCTGTAAAGCCTGCGGCGCGCATTTGGGCCATGTGTTTCCGGACGGCCCGCAGCCGACCGGCCTGCGCTACTGCATCAATTCGGCGGCGCTCGACTTGCAGGAAAAGTCATGACCGCCAGACAACACGCCCAGCAGCTGCTGGACTTCATCGACAACAGCCCGAGTCCGTGGCATGCGGCCGCTTCGATCGAAACGGCGGCCAAGGCGTTTCTGTTCGAAAGACTCGATGAAACCGCGAAGTGGCAGCTGCAGGCGGGCGGGCGCTATTACGTGGTGCGCGACGACTCCTCGATCGTGCTGTTCGTGCTCGGCCGGAAAGCGCCGGCCGAAGCAGGCTTCAGCATCGTCGGCGCGCATACCGATTCGCCCGGCCTTCGGCTCAGGCCGAATCCGGCGACCGCCAGCGACGGACTGATCCGGCTCGGGGTCGAGATTTACGGCGGGCCGATCCTGGCGACTTTCACCGACCGCGACCTGAGCCTGGCCGGACGGATCAGCTATGTCGACGACCGCGAACGGATTGTGCACACACAGGTACGGTTCGAACGGCCGTTGCTGCGTTTGCCGAATCTGGCGATCCATATGAACCGGGGGGTGAACGAAGACGGCCTGAAGCTGCACAAGCAGAACGAATTGCCTTTATTGCTTGCGCAACTGGCCGCCGAGCAGCTGCCGCAGCCTTATTTTCTGGCGCTGCTGGAACAGGGTGCCGGCATCAGCGCAGCGCAGGTTCTGTCCTGGGACCTGGCCGTTTACGATACGCAGAAAGGCGCGTTCTGGGGCGCCAACCAGGAATTTATCGCGAACGGACAGCTCGACAATCTGGCTTCCTGCCATGCTGCGCTGCAGGCACTGCTGGACGAGAACATTCTGAGTCAGGCCGACAGTACCTTGGTCTGCGCGTTTTTCGACCATGAAGAAATCGGCAGCGAGAGTCCGATCGGCGCGGCCGGCAGTTTTCTGACCGATATCCTGCAGCGGATCAATCTCGCCGTCTCGCCGGATGCCGAAGACGCAGCCCGTGCGCTGGCCCGAAGCTTCTTGATCAGCGCCGACATGGCGCACGCCTATCAGCCCAATTTCGCGTCGGCTTACGATCCGGACCATAAGGTCCACGTGAACAAGGGGCCGGTGATCAAATTCAACGCGAATCGCCGCTACAGTTCCGAAAGTGTTTCGGCCGTGCGTTTCATCCACTGGTGCGAGGAAGCGGGCGTGCCTTACCAACGCTATTCGCACCGCAGCGATCTGCCTTGCGGCAGCACGATCGGACCGATCGCCTCGGCAAAGCTGGGCATCCGCGCGGTCGATGTCGGCTGCCCGCTCTGGGCGATGCACAGCATCCGCGAGAGCGCCGGAGTGCTGGACCATGAGTATATGATCCGGGTATTGAAGCGTTTCTTTAAAGGTGAAGGCGATTGAATCGATGGAGCGGTCCGTAATTGAACCCGTTTCCTCAGGCAGAGCATAGGGTGAATAAACGAAGCGCATCCACCACACAAGTGCCGGATGCGCTGATTTAACTCCCTACTCTTCTGGCAGGGGTGAAGAATACCCTGCCTTTTGCTCAGAGAGGGCGGAAGCCCTGATTCGGTTGCCGGGGTCGGTCTATTCCGCTTCCCTTCATGCTCTCCGGATCTACAAAGCGGCCGGCTGGAGCCGCTGACGCGTGCGTACGACTACGCGCGTTCTTTATATTGTTTGTAGGCGTTGATCAGTCCGTTCGTCGAACTGTCATGACTGCTGATGGTCTGGTCGTTTTTCAGTTCGGGCAGGATTACCTTGGCAAGCACTTTGCCGAGTTCGACGCCCATCTGGTCGAACGAGTTGATATTCCAGATTACGCCTTGCGTGAAAATCTTGTGTTCGTAAAACGCGATCAGGGAACCCAATGTTCTCGGCGTCATCTTTTTATACAGGAAGGAATTGGAGGGTTTGTTGCCGTCGAATACTTTCGAGGCGACCAGCACCCGATCTTCCCGTTCTTCGGGCGACAGCCGGGCTTTGACTTCTTCCTCGGTCAGACCGTTCATCAGCGCTTCCGGTTGGGCGAGGAAATTGGATATCAGAATGTCGTGGTGCTCGGGCAGAGGGTAATGGCTGTTTGCGGCAGCCATGAAGTCGCACGGGATCAGCTTGGTGCCCTGATGGATCAGCTGGAAGAAGGCGTGCTGGCCGTTTGTGCCGGGCTGGCCCCAGATGATCGGGCCGGTGCTGTAGTCGACCCGGTTGCCGTCCATGTCGACGCTTTTACCGTTGCTTTCCATGTCGCCCTGCTGCATATAGTCTGCGAAATAGCGCATCGACTGGTCGTAAGGGATCACCGCGTGCGAATCGGCATCGAAAAAATTGTTGTACCAGACGCCGAGCAGGGCCATGATGACCGGGATGTTCTTGTCGAAGGGCGTATGGCGGAAGTGTAGGTCGGCTTCGTAGGCGCCTTGCAGCAGTTCTTCGAAATTATCCATACCGATGCTCAGCGCGGTCGATAAGCCGACCGACGACCACAGCGAATACCGTCCTCCAACCCAGTCCCAGAACTCAAACATGTTCTCGGTATCGATCCCGAACCGGGCGACATTCTCCGCATGTGTCGAGATTGCGACGAAATGTTTCGGAATCGACTCTTCGGATCCCGAGCGTTCGATAAGCCAGTTTCTGGCCGACCGGGCGTTCATCATGGTTTCCTGGGTATTGAAAACCTTCGAGGCGATCACGAACAAGGTCGTTTCGGCGGACAAGGGTTTCAGCACCTCGACCAGATTGGTCTGGTCTACATTCGAAACATAGTGGACTTTGAGCCGTTCCGAACCGTAAGGGGACAGCGCCGCGGACACCATTTTGGGGCCCAGGCCGGAGCCGCCGATGCCGATACTGACGATATCGGTGATGGCCTTGCCGGTATAGCCTTTCCACTCGCCCGATCTGACCGCTTCGCAAAAGGCGCGCATTTTGGCCAGTACGCGGTTGATGTCCGGCATCACGTCTTTGCCGTCGACATAAACGGGCATGTTGCTGCGGTTGCGGAGTGCCGTATGCAAAACGGCGCGGTGTTCGGTCGTGTTGATGATTTCACCGTTGAACATCGCCTCGATTTTTTGCTTAAGGCCTTGCGTTTCGGCCAGTTCGACGAGGAGGGAGAGGGTTTCTTCGTTGATGCGGTTTTTGGAGTAATCGAAAATGATGTCGTCGAGCCGGAGGGAGAACTTTTTGAAGCGGTTCGGGTCTTTCCTAAAAACTTCCCTCATCGATTCGTTTTGAATGTGTTGAAAGTGGGTTTTGAGTGCGATCCACGCTTTGGAATTAGTCAATGACGACATTTTTAGGGACTCCAATCTAAGATAATCCGAATTATAGGTGTAAGTCTACGGAAATGAAGGGAGTATGGCAATAGAACATTGGGGGGAGGGAAAAGGTTTGGCGGATTACCGGCCGGAAGGTTATCAATGCCTTGAATTTAAGGGTTTCGTTATGCTAGAGTGGCTTGCTGGCAATTGACTTTATTCGAAATAAGGTTATTTTGGGGAGTTCAAGCGCTGCTTAGAGCTTAGTTGTTGTAAATATAATAATTTATCGAAACTGGAAGGCATTATGAACAGAGCACATTTTATCGCAAAAGGTTTTCTAGGAATGCTGGGCCTGCTGCTGTCTGCGGCGGTCTGGGCGCACGGCGGCGCAGCGGGTACCGATACCGATCAATGTAAATTCGAGCTGGAGCCAAGTCACTGGATCCATTACACAGCCTATCAGCCGAAATCCTATCCGGCCGAAGAGTTTTGCGGCAAACTTCCAGGCGCTGCTACCCCGACTCAGCTGGTTTTCGATTATCAGGACATGAGATACCGCAACATGTCGGTTGAATTTGAAGTCACCAAAGAGCCGGAAGGTACCCGGGTATTTTTCCTGCCTGCCAGCAAGCACAAATCCGGCACCGTCAATCTGGACTTGCCGAACGGCGTACCTGAAGCCGGCAAGTATCTGATCCATATTACACTGGTTCCTGATCAAGGCGACCGTCTGGATGCTCATATGAGCTTCACCGCCGGGACCGGTGCGCCGACCAGCACATCCAGCTATGTGCTGTATATCCTGTTCGCGTTTGCAGGTGTGTATGGACTGTATCTGTCCAATGCCGCATTCAAAAACAAAGTCGACGGTTTGCTCGGAAAGAAAAAGAGCGCCTAGTTTTTGAGTCCTCTAAGGGCTCGGTTTTTGTTCGCGTTAACGCCTTTCCTGCCGGAAGCGTTAACGCGGAATCTTAGTTTGAAGTTGTAGAGGTAAAGTAATGGTGAAATTATTGTGGGCCGGAGCATTGGTTCTGGGATTTGCTGCGCCGCTCGCGGCTCAAGAATATGAAGACCATAATAAGATGCTGATGGATCACGGCGCCGGCCACTTGATGGACATGGGCGGCGGAATGGTAATGGGGCAAAATACCGATACATTGCCGGGTGGCTGCGACAAGATTTCGGAAACGAAAGAAATCACCGTCCATGCCGGGCATAAATACGCGGAGAAATTTCCGGGCAGGATGTTCGCATTCGACACCCAGGAATTCCAGTTCAAACCTTGCACCAAACTGACGGTGCACTTCATCAACGAGGACGGCATCAGGCATCAATGGATGATGCACGGTTTACCGAAATATCTCTATCCGAAAGGCATGTTTCACCTGGAAGTTTCGGGCCCTGCCAAGATTTCCGGCACTCTGATTCTGCCGCCGGGCGACAAAACCTATCTGGTGCATTGCGATATTGCCCAGCATATGGAAAAAGGCATGAAGGCGCAGCTGAAAGTCGGCGCGGGCAGCGGCGATTTGCCGAGCATTCCGGGCGTGACTGCGCTTGAAATCCCCGATGATTACACCGGCAGTGCTATTCCGGTTATCGCGAAGCCGGCTGTTGCTTCGGCGACTTCTTCCGAGCCAGCTTCTGTGTCGTCGCCTACTCCTTCTGCCGTTTCGGCGCCTGCGGCTCAGCAAGACGATTCTTTCGTTTCCGGCATTACCGTGATCGGTCTCGCGATCGGCTTATTACTGGCGCCGGTATTGGCCCGTACCTTTAAAGGCATGACATTCTCCGAAGCCGCCACACATGCATTCGTGTTGCTGCGCCAGTTTATCGAGCTGTTGCTGGGCTTGATCGCTAAGCTGGTCAAGATGGTTTCTTCGAATAAGTCGAAGATGTTGCCCCGCGGCTGATTTTAATTTTAAATGAATTCTGCCGGACCCCTGCATGCAAATTGCAGCAGGGGTTTTTATTGAGTATCGAAAATGCAGGAAGCCTGGTTTGAAATCGGCGGTTTGTTTGTCAGCGCCTTTGTCTCCGCCACCATCGCGCCCGGAGGTTCCGAAGCGGTATTGGCTTATTTGATTGCGGAAGGACGCCATCCGGCCCTGACCTTGGTCGGCGCCGCGACGCTCGGCAATACCCTCGGCGCAATGACGACATGGGGATTGGGCATGTTGGCCGCGAAACGTTATCCGGCGGCTTCGCTATTGCCGGAAAAATCGCAAAAAGCGCTGGATGTGGTTACTCGACGAGGTGTCTGGGCTTTACTTTTTTCCTGGCTGCCGGTCATCGGCGATGCGCTGTGTTTTGCGGGCGGCTGGTTGAAATTGCCGCTGTTGACCGGTACGCTTGCGATTCTGCTCGGCAAACTCGGCCGGTACGGGGCAATCGCCTGGGTATTCGGTTAAGGATTTCCACACTCCAACTACGAAGGCCTTTTCGAAAATTAAATTGAGCCGCGCTTCGGTCCTTTGCCGTTAAAGCTGCGGATTCTGGCCGGAAGAGCGGTATTTGAATCGAGCTGATAAATAATAATTATAGAGGTGCATGTGCTACGCCATTTTCCGAAGGCAGGGGTTGTCTATTCCCATCGAAAACGCGACTATTTCATCGCGGGCTTTACGTTTTTCTGTGTCGCGGTCTGTCTGTTGAGCGATGCGAACGCAAGTATCGAAAAGCAAAATGCGCTGGGCGTTTGCGCTTGGGTGTTTTTGATCGGCTTGCTGCTCGGTGAAAACAAGGAAATTCGGGTACAGGTTGCGATTGCGGTCGCGTTCGCGACAATCGGTGAGCATTTTGCTTCTCCTTTCATGGGCGGCTATACCTACCGCTATCATAACGTGCCTGCCTATGTGCCCCCGGGGCACGGAATGGTATATCTGACCGCGGTTGCGCTGGCCCGCTCCGGTTTTTTCCAAACCTATGCGCGCGAAATCGCCGGTTTTGTGGTGCTGGTTTGCGGCGCCTGGTCTTTCTGGGGCATCAGCGGGCTCAGTGAGCAGGGCGATTGGGTCGGCGCGCTGCTGTTCGTGGTGTTTCTGATTTATCTGTTCAAGGGGCGCTCGCCGATGGTGTATTTGGCTGCCTTTTTCATCACCACTTGGCTGGAATTGATCGGCACCGCGGCCGGCACCTGGAAATGGGCCGCGATCGATCCGGTATTGAAACTGCCCCAAGGCAATCCGCCGAGCGGGGTTGCCGCCTGGTATTGCCTGGTCGATGCGGTGGCATTAGGCGGGGCGCCGCGGGTGCTGGCGATCGCCAAAACGCTGGGTGCGCGCTGGCGGGCCAGAGCGGACAAAAATGCCTGGCAGGGCGCCGGCAGCGGCGAATAGCGCGCCATGCCGCTCATAAAAGCGTATTCCTTGAAGCGTCCGCCCGCCCGGATTTTGCTGATCGCGATGCGGTTCCTCGGCGATGCGCTGCTGACGACGCCGCTGATTCATTCGCTGAAACAGGCCTTTCCCGAAGCGAAGATCGATATCCTGATCTACCGTAACACCGCCGGAATGTTTGAAGGCAATCCCGACATCAATCGGATCATCGCGACGCCCCATCGCCCGAAATTTCGGGATTATCTGGAGTTTATCCCTCGCATTTTCAGGCGCTATGATTTGGCGCTTGCGGTGCAGGCCGGTGACCGCCCCTTTATTTACAGCCTGATCGCAGCGCCGTGCCGGGTTGGGGCCGTGCCGCCCAAAGGCGCCACCGGTTGGTGGAAGCGTTATTTTCTGAACGGCTATGCCGAGCATGATAACGAACATACGCACACGGTGCTGCAGAACCTGAAACTTGCCGATGCGCTCCGGATACCCCGAAGTCATGCCCTGATACCTCCCCATAGCGATTCAGTAAAATCCTTTTTACTGTCTCCGGAATACGCGGTGCTGCATCCCTATCCGCAATGGACTTACAAGCAGTGGACGAAGGAAGGCTGGCTCGAAATCGGCCGCTATCTGCGCCGGAATGGAATGCGGCTGGTGCTCTCGGGCGGACCTGGAGCGGAGGAAATCGGTTATCTCAATGAACTCCAAAGCGAACTGCCCAAAGACACCCTCAATCTGGCTGGATGCGTTCCCCTTGGCGAATTGGCGGGAATCATTGCGCGGGCCAGATGCTTCGTCGGACCCGACACCGGCATTACCCACTTGGCGGCCGCGACCGGTATTCCGGTCGTTGCGCTGTTCGGTCCGACTAACCCGGTAAAATGGACGCCATGGCCTTACGGTTACGGTCAGGACAAGAATCCGTTCGAAAAATGCGGCGATCGGCAAGTGAATAATGTGTATCTGATCCAGGGTGAGGGAGATTGCGTTCCGTGCGATTTGGAAGGCTGCGAGCGGCATCGGTCGAGCCGCAGCGAATGCCTCCGCCGCTTGCCTGCACAGCGCGTGATCGAGGCGATACGGCAGGTATTGCAGTAGCATCGGCCGGAATTGTCCCGTTTCGGTCGAATGTCGCCGCGAGTAGATGGCAGGCAGATCGATGCACATTTTTTTTTAAGGCTAGGCTACAATAACAGCCCCCCCTTTTTGAACGCAAAAAGAGGGCCGATTTACCTCATTTTACGCATGCAGATATCGTCTAACATCAATTTACCTATGCGCGTTCAGGAGCGGCTTCTGAATATGGGCGGCATGACCGTGGCCCTGTTTCTCGCCGGGATTTATTTCTCGACAGCGATCGCGCTGGTCGCTTCGATCGTGGTCGGTTTGATCTGGCTGCTGTCGGCGCGATTTGTCGGTTTGACGACCGTACTGAAGCGTTATCCGGTCGCTGTCTGGTCTCTGCTATTGTTCGGCTGTTTGATCGTGGGCCTGGCTTACGGCACTGCACCGCATGACGAGGCGATCGCTTCGTTGAAAAAATACCGAGAGCTGCTGTTCATCCCCATATTACTCTCTTTATTGAATAAACCACGTTATCGCGACTTTGCCTGGCGGGCATTTATGATAGCTTCGCTGGTGTCGTTGGGGATTTCTTTTCTGATGAGCCTGGATGTTCTGGAAACACCCTCTTACCATGGGCCTTCCTTGAAAAGCCGGATCACCCACGGCATTTTTATCGGCTTTTTTGCTTTTTATTGCCTGCACCGGGCGATGGATGAGGAGGGCTCCCCGCGTTTGTATCTGCTTTTGTTTTTGCTCGCCGTGTTCAATGTGTTTTTTGTCGTCGAAGGACGCACCGGTCAATTGATGGTCCTGTTGCTGATCGTGTTGTTTGCGGTGCAGCGCTTAAGTCTCAAGGCCTGTTTATGGGCCTGCCTGGCCTTGGTGATTTTCTTCGGGTTGTTTCTGGGGTTTTCGAACAAGGCCAAGCGGGTCTTTGAAGGGATCGAAAATACTCAGGCCTATATGCAGGAAAAGCCGGAACAGGCCGATTCGTCGATGGGGCAGCGTTATACGTTCTGGAAATATTCGGCCAAACTGATTGCTGAAAAGCCGCTGTTCGGGCATGGTACCGGTAGCTTTGCCGAAGAGTATGCGCGTGTCGCGCAAGGCGAAAAATTGTTGGCGCAGCATCCGCACAATGAATTTTTGTTTATCGGTGTGCAGCTCGGTTTATTCGGATTGATTCCTTATTTCGGCTTTTTAGGCAGCCAGTTTTACGAATCGCGCAAATTGCCTAATCGGGAAAAATGGTTGGCGCAAGGTTTGTTGATTTCTTTGCTGATTACCAGCCTTTTCAATACCCCCATTTACGACCATACCGAAGGCCACTGGTTTGTCGTGATGATTGCGCTTTGTTTCGCGGCCTTGGAGTCCGGCGAAAAGGCGGGCATCGCGCATGCTTAGCATAATCGTAATCACGAAAAACGAGGCGGCTCATATCGGCCGCTGCCTGGAATCGGTCAGTTGGGCCGACGAAATCGTCGTGCTCGACTCCGGCAGCAGCGACGAGACGGTTGCGATTTGCCGGCGTTTCACGGACAAAGTGTTCGAAACCGGCTGGCCCGGTTTCGGGATTCAGAAACAGCGCGCGCTGGATAAAGCGCAAGGCGACTGGATCTTTTCGATCGATGCGGACGAAGTCGTAACGCCCGAATTGAGGCGGGAAATCGAACTTGCGATCGCATCGCCGCTGCTTAACGGCTACGAAATTCCCCGCTTGTCCGATTATTGCGGCCGGTCGATCCGGCACGGCGGCTGGTGGCCGGATCATGTGCTCAGGCTGTTCCGGCGCGAAGCGGGACGGTTCACCGATTCGGCCGTGCACGAGCGGATTATTGTCCAGGGCGAAACCGGCCGTCTCCAGTCGCCGCTCTTGCACGAAGCGTTTGTGAATCTGGATGAAGTACTGCATAAGGTGAACAGTTATTCGGCCCTGGGTGCGGAAATGCTTTACCGGAAAGGCGTCCGTTCTTCCTTGTCCAAAGCGGTCCTGAAAGGTTTGTGGACTTTTTTCCGGACCTACTTCGTAAAGGCTGCGCTGCTGGACGGACGGCAGGGCTTCATGCTGGCGGTATCGAATGCCGAAGGCGCCTATTACAAATACCTGAAGCTGTGGGAACTGCAAACGCGCGGCCGCCTTCCGTCATGACCCTGATTTCGGTGATCGTGACGACTTACAACTGGCCGGAGGCTTTGCTGCTTTGCCTCGACAGTCTGTTTGTACAAACCGACCGCGATTTTGAGATCGTGATTGCCGATGACGGCTCCCGGCCCGAGAATCACGAAAAGGCGCAAAGCTTTTGCAAAGATGCTCCGGTTCCGGTCGCCTATGTGCATCATGAAGATCAAGGTTTCCGTGCCGGCACGATCCGCAATAAAGCAGTAGCGAAAAGTTGCGGGGATTATCTGTTGTTCGTCGATGGCGATTGTGTGTTAATGCCCGATTTTGTTGCCCGGCATCGCCGGTTAGCCGAGGCAGGTTATTTCGTGCCCGGCAACCGGATTCTGCTCAGCCGGGGGTTCACGAATGAGGTGCTGGCCGAACGGCTGCCGATTTACTTGCGGCGCTGGCCTTATTTCTGGTGGCTTCGGCTGCTTGGCCGGATCAATCGTATTTCGGCGCTGCTGCAATTGCCGCTTGGCGGGTTGCGTTATTTTCAGCCCCGCAAGTGGGACAAAGCGATGACCTGTAACTTGGGCGTGTGGAAAAGCGACTTCGTCGCGGTGAACGGCTTCGACGAACTGTTCGAAGGTTGGGGCTATGAAGATTCCGATCTGGTGATACGGCTGATCCATGCCGGCGTCAGGCGCAAAGAAGGACGCTTTGCGGTGCCGGTGTTGCATCTTTGGCATCCCTCAAACGACAAAAGCCGCCAGGGCCTCAACTACCAGCGGTTGATGGAGCGGCTGGCGCGGGAGGACTTTAAACTCGCCGAGCGGGGCGTCGCGCAATATCTTCCCGAGTCTGTCCAGACAACACAATGAAATTATCCAGGAAAACTCAAAATAAAACCGCAGCAAAAAAAGGCAGCGCCCAGGTCTACCGGCGCCTTTTGACCTACGTCAGGCCGCACCGGGGGCTGTTTCTGATCAGTTTCTTCGGCTTTATTCTGTATTCGGGCACGCAGACCTTGTTCGCGGCCTTGGTCAAGCACATCATCGATACCCTGCAAACCGAGGCACGGGAGGGCATGTATTATTTGCCCCTGCTGTTCAGCGGTCTGATCGTGATCCACGGCATCGGCGCCTACCTCGGCAATTATTTTCTCGCGAAAGTTTCGACCAATGTAGTGCATGCGCTGCGCTGCCAGATTTTCAACAAGTACACCGAATTGCCGACGACCTATTTCGATTCGAATAACAGCGGTTACATGATCGCCCGGATTACGAACAATGTCGGTGAAGTGACCCGGGCGACGACCGACTCGGTGCGTACGTTTGTGCGCGAAGGCCTGACCTCGGTCGGGATGATCGCCTATCTGTTTTATACGAACTGGAAACTGTCGCTGGTATTCGTCGCGATTACACCGATCATTGCGGTACTGGTGACCTACGTCAGCAAGCGTCTGCGGATGATCAGTAAGCGCATCCAGGAGTCGGTCGGCGACATGACCCATATTACTTCCGAACTGGTCGGCGGCCATCGGGTCGTGCGCAGCTACGGCGGCGAAGTATACGAAAAACGCCGTTTTCTCGAAAGCAGCCTGTATAACCGGCGGCAGTCGCTGAAGCTCGCGACCACGATGGCGATTCACAACCCTTTGATGCAGTTCATCATTGCGATTGCATTGTCCGGCCTGATGTACCTGGCGTTGTTCTTCATGCAGAAAGCCACGGTCGGCGAATTCGTCGGCTATCTGACCGCGGCGTTTTTGCTGCCGCGGCCGATCCGGCAGCTCAGCGATGCGAACGGCGAAATCCAGAAAGGCATTGCGGCGGCCGAGTCTTTGTTCGAAATTCTGGACGAGCAGGGCGAGCCGGACGCAGGTGATTTTGAAACGGCCAGAAGCCGGGGCGCGCTGGAATTCAAAAATTTGTCGTTCCGCTACCCGGGGGCAGGCGACTGGGCACTGAAGAATATCAACGTCAGAATCGAACCGGGCCAGACGGTGGCATTGGTTGGCGCTTCCGGCGGCGGCAAGAGTACCTTCGCGAATCTGATCCTGCGCTTTTACCCGCACGATGCGGGTGAAATCCTGCTCGACGGTATCGAAATCAACCGCTACAAACTGGCCAACCTGCGCCAGCAGATCGCCTTGGTTACTCAGCAGGTGATCCTATTCAACGATACGATCGCGAATAACATCGCTTATGGCGCCTTGGCCGGCGCCGAGCGGAAAAAAATCGAAACTGCTGCGCGCGACGCTTATGCGCTGGAATTCGTCGACAAGCTCGATTTGGGGCTCGATACCGAGATCGGCGAGAATGGCGTCAAGCTGTCCGGCGGTCAACGCCAGCGGCTCGCGCTCGCGCGCGCCTTGCTGAAGGATGCGCCGATCCTGATTCTCGACGAAGCCACTTCGGCTCTCGATACCGAATCGGAGCGCTACATTCAGGCGGCCCTGCAAAAAGTGATGCAGGGCAGGACCACGCTGGTGATCGCACATCGGTTATCGACGATCGAAAATGCTGATATGATTCTGGTGATGGAGCACGGGCGGATCGTCGAGCGCGGCTCGCACCAGGAATTGCTCGCGCTGAACGGCGCGTATGCGCGGCTGCACCAGATGCAGGTCAAAGAGCCTGCCGAAGAAGACGATATAACCTGATCGATTATTTGTAAGAGTATTGAGAGGACGTTAATTTGAAAACCTTTATTGCCGAGCTCGAACAGCATCAGGCGATGATCGAAAAGCTCAGGATGCGCACCGATGTGATTGAATCGGCCGGCGAGCTCTTGGTCGATACGCTCAAACAGGGCGGCAAAATCCTGCTGTGCGGCAACGGCGGCAGCGCGGCGGACTGCCAGCATATCGCGGCCGAGTTCGTGGTCCGCTACGAAAAACATCGGCAGCCTCTGGCGGCGATCGCGTTGACGACCGATACCTCGATCCTGACCGCGCATTCGAACGACTATCATTTCGACAGCGTATTTGCCCGCCAGGTCGAGGCGCTGGGCACCGAAAACGACTGCCTGATCGCGATTTCGACCTCCGGAACCAGCAAAAACGTGCTGAGTGCGGCCGAGGCGGCGATCGATAAAGGGATGGCGGTGATCGGTTTGACCGGTAACGGCGGCGGCATGCTGGCCGGGATTGCGACGATGTCGGTCGTGGTGCCGGAGCAAATCACCGCGCGGATTCAGGAAGCTCATATATTGATCGGGCACTGGTGGTGCGGCTTGGTCGAGGAGGCGTTCAATGATCGCGACCACGCCTGATTTTTCCCCGGCGCGGATTCTCGTCGTCGGCGACGTGATGCTGGACCGCTATTGGTCCGGCCAGGCCGCGCGTATCTCGCCGGAAGCGCCGGTGCCGGTCGTCAAGGTCAAAGGCAGCGAAGAGCGGATCGGCGGCGCCGGCAACGTCGCGCTGAATATCGCCAAGCTGGGCGGCAAGGTGACCCTGCTCGGTGTGGTCGGTGACGATCCGGAAGGCGAAAGAGTGCGCCGCTTGCTCGAAGCCGAAGGGGTCGTTTGCGATTTCGTAGTGGCCGAAGGCGCACGCAGTATTTGCAAATTGCGGATCATGGCTCAGCACCAGCAACTGCTGCGGCTCGATTTCGAAGACACGCCGATCGCGTTCGACGGCGCACAGATGAGCGCAAAACTGAAGCGCCATCTGCCGGTGCATGGCGTGGTCGTGTTTTCCGACTACGGCAAGGGCACGCTGGCCGATGTGACGAACCATATCGCGGCTGCGAAACAGGCCGGGCTGAAAGTATTGGTTGATCCGAAAGGCGTCGATTATCAACGCTACCAGCATGCAGATGTGATCACGCCGAATTTGTCCGAGTTCTCCGCGGTGGTAGGCGCTTGCACGAGCGAAGGCGAAATTCTCGACAAAGGACGCGAGCTTTTGCAGCGCTGCAAGGTGCAAAATTTGCTGCTGACGCGCGGCGAAGCCGGCATGACGCTGATTCGGGAAACCGAAACGCATTCGCTGCCCGCGCAAGCCAAAGACGTTTTCGACGTGACCGGCGCCGGCGATACGGTGATTGGGGTAATGGCGCTCGGGGTGGCGCTGGGGCTGCCGTTGCACGAGGCGATGTGTTTAGCCAACCTGGCCGGCGGCATCGTGGTCGGCAAGCTGGGGACTTCTACGGTGTCGGTCGAGGAGTTGAGCCGGGCGCTGCATGGCGACCGCGGCTCTCAATACGGGATCGTTTCGGAAGACGAACTGATGCATATCGTTGCCCGTGCGAAGGCTCATAACGAAAAGATCATCATGACCAACGGCTGCTTCGACCTGCTGCATGCGGGGCACGTGACCTATCTGGAGCAGGCGAAAGCGCTTGGCGACCGCCTGATCGTGGCGGTCAATTCGGACGCGTCGGTCAAGCAGCTGAAAGGCGAATCGCGCCCGATCAACGGTTTAAAAGAACGGATGACGGTTTTGGCCGCGCTGGCCTGTGTCGATTGGGTCGTCGCGTTCGAGGAAGAAACGCCGGAACGCCTCTATTGCCGCCTGTTGCCCGACGTGCTGGTCAAGGGCGGCGATTACGTGTCCGATCAGGTTGCCGGCGGCGACTGCGTGATCAAGGCCGGCGGCGAGGTCAGAATTTTGCAGTTCGTCGAGGGTCAATCGACGACTTCGATGATCAACAAGGCGAGGGGGACAGCATGATCGTAGTGACGGGCGGCGCCGGGTTTATCGGCAGCAATCTGATCAAGGCTTTAAACGAACGCGGCGAGCGTGACATCCTGGTCGTCGATAATCTGCTGAATGGCCGCAAGATGCATAATTTGGCCGATCTCGATATCGCCGATTATCTGGACAAGGATCAGTTTATCCAAAGGCTCGAATCCCCCTGTTTTCTGCACCAGGTTCGGGGCGTGTTCCATCAGGGCGCCTGTTCCGCGACAACCGAATGGGACGGGCGCTTCGTGATGGAAAACAATTACGATTATTCAAAACGCCTACTGCAATGGTGCATCGGGAAGAATGTGCCGTTCATTTACGCTTCCTCTGCTTCGGTGTACGGCAGCGGCGCAAACGGCTTCCGGGTCGAACGCGAGTGCGAGCATCCAATCAATATGTATGCTTACTCAAAATTTCAGTTCGATCAGTACGTGCGGCGAATCTTGCCGGAAACCCGGATTCCGATCGTAGGCTTCCGCTATTTCAACGTCTACGGTCCGCGTGAACAGCACAAAGGCGCGATGAGCAGCACCGCATTCCATTTCAACCGTCAAGTGATCGAGCAGAAGAAGGCGCGGTTATTCGAAGGCTGTGACGGCATCCCGAACGGCGAGCAGCGCCGCGACTTTGTCTATGTCGGCGATGTGGTTGATGTGAATCTGTGGTTTTTCGATCATCCCGACCAGCGCGGCATTTTCAACGTCGGCACCGGGAAAGCCGAGACATTCAATCAGGTTGCCCAGGCGGTCATCGATTGGCACGGCGAAGGCGAGATCGAATACATTCCGTTTCCGGACCATCTCAAAGGAGCTTACCAAAGCTATACCCAGGCCGATATTTCCGGTTTACGGCAGGCGGGTTATCAGAGCGAGTTTCTGAATGTAAAAAATGGAGTTGCTAAATATCTGGACTGGCTGAATGGTGCCAGTGGCGAAAGCGCCTAATTACTAAGGGAATTTTTTGGTATTAAGATTTAGCATCGAAAAAATTTTACAAAACAGTTTGCGAAGCTGGAAAAAGTGCGTATAATGCGCCTCTCT
>NZ_JAERVK010000014.1 GCF_016745425.1 Candidatus Methylomicrobium oryzae
ATCACGCCCAAACCCAGACGGCAGTATCGGTAAGGCTTAACTTAACGGCATTGGGGGGGGTAAAACCCGAAATCATGGTTACCCGGCTCGCGTTGTTCCTGCAAGCCTGTACCCTGCATGCCAGGCTTTGCGCGCTTCATCGTTTAGAACTCCACGTGGATCCTCTAAAAAAACAGCGTCTGTATTGCTTATGCGAAACGTCCTATCGTCGGGTTTGTCGGAGTTTTGAAGCCATTCGCATGGACTAACCGCAGCTCGCGCCTGCGGGACGAATATTTCAACCCTTAGAAGCGATGACTGAACTAGAATGAGGTAGAAATCATCGGAACCTTTCACCCAGGACGTCATCCCACGACTTAACATTCCGTTTGATATAGGAGTCCAGGAAGGAAGGCTAAGGCGGGCAACCGTGACACTGAGTCACGCTATGGTGTTTAATCAAGCCGGATCTTAACGACTCACAATATACTAGGAAAAAAGAGGCGCATTGTATGGCTTCTCACGTGGAATTGCTGGATCAGGCCCTTCGGCTCCATCGAAATCTGTGTTTGCTGCATCATGCTTACCTTGAAAAGCCGATGGACACTTCAACTGAAACGCAACGCATCCATCAGCTTTGCCAAAAGGCCTATCGGCGCGTCAGCCGGCGTTATGATGCGGTTGCGCATCATTGAACGCCCTTGCTGGCCATGCTGACGGGGCCCCGGGCGGAATCGCCGGTCTACGCCAGTCCCTAGCCCGCTCCCGGCTTCCCTGCCGGGCGTTCTGTCTGGCTAGGGGGTAGGAATCCCCGCCGGATAGCGCGATAAGCGGCCAGACCTCGGAGGTGAGGTAGGGCTAGCTTGCCTGATTACCGGATGAGTTTCTGTTCGGTAGCGCATATACGTGATGGTTTTAAGCGAGTAAAAGTAAATTGCATCAGGTCGTATCCCAACCGACAAGTCCTGAGAATACCGAACGTTTAAAACGGATTGCCAGGATATCCAAAAGGGCTTTAGCCCGCGTGCGTCGGAGAAGCTCGGATTTATAACCATGCAAGGCCGAAAAAGCGTAATCCATGTAATCCTTACTTCCTAATAAGTAGGCTATGATTTCCCGGCTCAAGTTGTTCCTGCAAGCCTGTGTTCGGCATACCGCGCTTTGCTGCCTTCATCAGGTTGAGCTTTCAAAGCCAAACACGGATCCTCTAAAAAAACAGCGCTTGTTTCGCTTATGCGAAACGTCCTATCGTCGGGTTTGCCGGCGTTATCGCTCTGTTCGTCCCATTTGACCGTTGCCAGCCCATCCTCTGGGCCTGGATTCAGTCTATATTTGCGGCAGATCCTTATAGGTGCGTTATCGAACTGAGTAAAACACGTTGACTCAACTATGCTGTCAACCCGGACCCGGTCGATGCCTGGTAGTAGAGGCTTACATCTATGAGACTAACAGACCTTTTCAGAGAGTTTTCCTTCAAGCAGGCCGTTTCAGTCACACTTAAGGGCCTGCGCTGCGGGTACACTCTGTTGTCGCCCTCGCTGGCTGCCTGGCTGGCCCATCGCGCTCCGAGTAAAGGGGCTGCCGTGGCTTTTTATACCCTGTTTTCCCTGACGCCCATCCTGGTGCTGGCCATAGCCTTGGCGGGCAATTTTTTTGGCGCGGAGGCGGCGCAAGGAGAAATTATTGCCCAAATGCAAAGATTGATAGGACCTAATGGCGCCCAAGCTATCAATGCCTTGCTCGCCGCCGCACGCAACCCCGAATCTGGGGTTACCGCCTCGATCATCGCCACATTCTTGCTGCTGGTGGGAACCACCAGCGTATTCGTTGAGATCAAGGATAGCCTCGATGAAATGTGGGGTACCGATAAACCTCAAACCTCCGCTGTCAGCCTGGTATTAAAAACCCGGATTTTGTCTTTCGGCCTGGTGTTGATTTTAGCGTTTTTATTACTGATCTCGTTGGTTATCAGCGCCGCTCTGGCGCTGATTCATCAGTATATCTTCAGCGGCCTGTGGAGTGTGGCGGCCCTGTTGCTGTCTCCATTGGCCGCGCTGATTTCCTTTGGGGTCACAGCCGGTCTGTTTGCGGTAATTTATAAAATGCTGCCGGAAGCTCCGATGACTTGGCAGGATACCTGGTTCGGTGCGCTGTTCACGGCCCTTTTGTTCACCCTGGGCAAATACAGCATTGGGGCTTACCTGGGTAACAGCGGTGTAACCTCCGGTTTTGGCGCCGCCGGCTCAGTGATCGCCCTGTTACTCTGGGTTTATTATTCCGCGCAAATCTTCTTTTTTGGGGCCGAGTTTACCCGCCAGTTTGCCTTGCAGTTTGGCAGCCTGCGCCCGCACAATCAGCCTCGCCCTGTATCGCCCTATTAAATCAGATAAAAAACCTCGTCAGGCGAGTGCAGCCCGCGTAGCTCCGGTTAGCGAAGCGTAATCGGAGGAATGTAGATTTCAAATTCGTACGATTACGCTTCGCTAATTGTACCTACGGCCCTGGAAAGAAAAAGATCTAGGCTGAATTTAACAGGACAGACACAGCTAAAACACCAGTCACTGTCCGATTAGATTTGAATTACTACACAATATGACTTAACGGATTATTACCAACATAGGGATATATTATTTTTTCTTTAGTGAGCCTTTCGCATAATCAAGAGCGTGATCAGTTAAAGTGTCTTTAATCCAATCTATAGCTTGTTCAAGCCCGCAAATAGCTGCATCATTTTTTGTACCATTTTTCAGTGCATCTTTATTTCTCTTGATACATTCTGAATCTCCTTGGCAAAGATTCAGTAATCGCTCCTCTCTCTCAATGTCATGGTCTAACATGCATTTAGCATATGCTATGCCAATAGATGCACATGTCAAAGCTCCAATAATTAAAGAAGCATTTTTTCCCTCTGGATCAACATAACCTAAAGGATTGTTGCTTACATAGGCATAGGTATTAATGCCTCCATTCAACCCAATCGGATCAGATTGCGCATAACGCCCTGTATTAGGATCATAATCCCTAAAATAATTATAATGCAGTCCGGTCTCACGATCGTAGTATTGACCGGGGAGTCTTAGGTTGTAGCTAAATGTCACGCCATTGGCATCGGGGTCTTCCATAGGGAGAGCGGTTCCGAAGGGTTCGCTGTCCCAGCGCCAAACAATGGCACCGGTTTGATCGGCGATGGCTCTCGGCGTATTGAGGTGATCGGGGTAGATAAAGTAATTTGCTTTGTTTGTCAGTACCGCTACCGGCATGTCTCCCAAATAGACGGTTTCTTGAATAAGTTTTCCGGTACCGGTGTATTCCCCAATCAGACGACCAGATTCGTCATAGGCAAACAGCCGCGCGTCATTGTCAACAGTCTTGCTGACACGCTGGCCCAAGCCGTTAATGACGTATGCCGCGCTCGAGGAAGCCCCGTTTGCCGCCACCATGCGGCCAGTACTATCGTAAGTAAATGAATACTGGCCGTTGCTGGTTGTATTGCCCGACGCATCATAGCTATAGTTTGTTGTGTCATCGCCCGCAACGCTTTGCTGCAAACGATTGCTGTCATTCGCATAAATATAACTTTGCAACTGTCCACCTTGGTTGGACGATAAGCGATTGCCGTTGTCATCATAGTTCCAGTCATAATTTTCCGTAGCAGTAGTCGCTTGGGTAAGCTGGCCTATTGGATCGTAGGTGAAGCTTTGGTTTAGCGATGTATCGGAATCGAGGTAATCGGAAATTTGGCCATTGGCATCGTAGACCAGATCGCGGGAGCGTCCGCCAAGCGGGTAATGAGTTAACAGTCCGTCGAGATCAAAAGTTCGTTGATAAGGTTGTCCGTTACCCCACGTCCAATGGCTTGCCGGCCCGAAGGGTTCATATTGAATACCGGTCAGCAACCAGGCTTTTTTGATTGAAATTTGCGTCAACCGACCATTTTGGTAGAGATAACTGACTTTCTTGCCTGACGGATAGGTCATCGCTATTAAGTGACCCGCTACGTCATATTGATATTTGGTCTTTTTTGTGATTTTGCCGATTTTTTGTGTTTTTTGGGCTACGCGATTGCGTTTATCGTAGCTCCATTGAGTGTAACCGAAACTATCAGTCATCTTAGAAAGCCGATGCGCTATGTCATAACTAAATGACACCGTTTTGCCGTCCGCGTAGACGGTATTTATAAGATTATTGAGAGCATCATAGCTATAACGAGTAGTTTGGCCTCGTGCATCGGTCGAGGTGATGCGGTTACCTACGGCATCATAGGTATTTTTTGTCTCACCGGTATCAGGGCTACTAATCTGCGTAACATTACCAAATCCATCTTTTTCATAGCGGGTAGTTATACCCCGAGGATCGATTACCTCAATTAAATTGTCATTGTTGTCATACTCATATTGAATGGCATTACGGTTGGCGTCGGTATGCCCAATCAGATGATTTAGCGCGTCGTAAGTAGCCGTAGTGATGTGTTGGAGAGGATACTTGCTTTGAGTGCGATTGCCATTGGCATCGTAAAAAATCTCAGTTGTTTGCCCTTGGGAACCAATCACTTTTGCTAGACGACTCAATGCATCGAATTGCTGTGATCGGGTTCTTACTAGATTGCTGTTCTTGTCATAGACATCTTTTTGAATTTGATTGCCAGCCGCATCAAGCGTATAAACGATTTTGTTCCCTTGATCGTCAGTAATCTGGGTTAACCGATGGGCATCATTGTAGATAAACGATGCAATAGCACCGCTCGGCCAGGTGATTTTCGTCAACTGACCCACCTTGTCATAGCTATAATGGGTTTCTTCCATATCGGCTTTTTGGTTAATAAGTCGTCCTCTCGAATCATAGGATAATGTGGTTACTAAGCCGCTCGGTTCTTTGATTTGCAGAGGGCGCCCATGGGCATCATGTCCTTGAATTTGAGTAATGCTTCCCAATGCATCGGTTATTTTGCTGAGGTTGCCTTGATTGTCGTATTCAAAAGACGTACGAGCATTCATGCTGGCATCAGTGGCTTGGCTGACTTGACCACTCTCATTGTAGGTGTACTGCCAGATTCGGCTGACGCCACCGGCGGTGATTGATTTTTCTATCAGATGTCCCTTGTCATCGTATTTGAAGGTTGCCGTGCGGTTCGGCTCCGAAATTTCAGTTGGCACAGCCAGCGTGGGGTGCCATGTGGTCGTGATTGTTCTTTGCAGCGCGGTGCCGACCGCCTCGGTACGTGACAGTTCTAAGTTTCGGGTTGGATCGTAGTTATAACTCGTCTTATTACCGTTAAAATCGGTTTCGGTACTGAGATTGCTATTGGCATCATAAGTCCATGCGCTTGCCGCAGCGCTGCATCCAGCCCCGCCAGGCTGGCTTTGTCCAGTGGTGCGATTGACGCCGAGAATACTTTGAAAGGTATAGGTGCGACTACTGCCTATAGCATCAGTGATTGTGGTAGTGCCATCACCGTTATAAAGCAGTTGGTGTTTATCTGCTCCGCCGGCATGCTCACTGGATATCGCTCGGCCTTGGTCATCATATTGGTAGGTGGCATAGCGACTGCCGTTTTCATCGGTAATGCCAGTCAAAGCTTGGGGAAAATTCGCCTTTTCGTAATGATAAATGCGCAGGGGGTTGTCAGTCGTATCGCCGGGCGTATTGTCCGGGTAACTAACGCGGACCAATCGCTCCTGATTGTCGTAGGCATATAAGTAGCCTTGCCCACTCGGATCAGTCATCTGAATCAAATGATTAGAGGCATCGTAGGCAAATGTAAGCTCACGACCAGATAAGTCATCGTGAACCAAAACCAAGCGGCCATCACTGTCGTAGCTAAATTGCTGGGTAAAACCATCGCTACTGATTGTTTTTATTAATTTACCTTCAGTGTCATAGATTTCAGAATCACCCTTGCTGAATCGATACTGCCAGCCAGTGACGGCGCCGGTTTGATCGGTTACGGCTGCAAGTTTATCGGTAACATCTCCATCAGATAACCAATTATCTCCAGTTTTTTGAAAATGGTAAGTACGCCCGTCAGGACGAAATGCAAACGCATCATTATCGGTTAGGGTTAATCGACGGTCATAACTATGTCGCCATTGCCCGCCTAAATGTGCTGATTGAACATATTGACTGTTGTAATACCGAGTGAAGGTTAACGGTACATTACCGACGCCACTATAGTCGACTTCTTCCTGAAATTTATTGCCATTGCTGCCATTGATGGGGTTAGTTCCATTGTCGGGGCATTCAGGCTTGCCGTTATCTTTTTTATCTTTAAGATAATACACCTTAACAGTATCAGATGCGCTGCACGTAGCTGTATGTCCTGTTAATGTGAGTGTGTTAACCCCTTGTTGCAGCTGTACTGAAAAGCTCCTTGTTCCCCCACCCCATCCGACCGTTTCATTATCTGGATCAAAGCTACCAGATAAACTCATAAATTGCCGACCATTGATATAGCCTTGAACTGCCCAATTTTCTCCCGGAGAACCTGAAGCAGAACCACTTCCTGTTACAAGAATATCGGGCGTAGTAATCTGACTTCCATTTGCTGGAGAATTAAATTTTAAAGAACATCCCGCGTTTACATCATAAGTAAATATCAAAAATAACAAGAAAGTGCTAATAAAGAATCTCGAAAAGAGCATCCAAATTCTCCAAATAGATAAAGTATTAATTGTTTTAAGTGTAATATAGCCATCGATGGCCTACAAGACAAACTTAAAACATGGATATTCTGGAACTGTTCGGATTAATAATTGACTTTCATGCGAATGAAATATTGAAATTGCTACACTACATAGTGTCGTCACGAGGTGAGTCATAATCTGCGATAATGGAAAGATTGTAATGCCTAATGAGATTGACTGATGATCCTCCCTGCCCACCGCCGCCACGACATTTCCGATGCTGTTTGGAGCTTGCTGGAGCCGCACTTACCTGGCCGTGCGGGCGCCTGGGGCGGCCAGGCCCGAGATAACCGCTTGTTCATCAATGCGGTCTTCTGGATTTTGCGCACCGGCGCGCCGTGGCGTGACCTACCGCCCGATTATGGGGATTGGAAGAATACCCACCGCCGTTTTTGTCGCTGGCGCGACAAGGGAATTTGGGAAGCGCTTTTAGAGCAATTGATCACGGAGCCGGATTTTGAATGGCTGATGATCGACGCCAGCCACATTAAAGTCCATCCGCATGCCGCCGGTGCTCAAGGGGGCAATCAGGCCATGGAGCGCACAAAAGGGGGCTCAACAGCAAGATACATTTGGCCGTGGATGCGCATGGTATGCCGATCAGAGTATTTATTACGTCAGGTACCACAGCAGATTGTGCAAAGGCTCAATCTTTGATTGGGGGGTATTGATGCTCAGTATCTGCTAGCGGATAAAGGTTACGATAGCGACGAAATTATTGCGCAGGCCGACAACCAAAAGATGACGGCTGTGATTCCTCCTCGCAAAAACCGTAAGGCCCCTCGCGACTACGATAGAGCGCTGTATCGGCACCGGCATTTGGTGGAAAACGCTTTCTTGCATCTCAAGCGTTGGCGAGGCATCGCCACCCGCTATGCCAAGAACACCGCTTCATTTTTGGCCGCTGTCCAGATTCGCTGTATCGCTTTATGGGCAGCTATCTTGTGACGACACTATGTACCATGCTATGCCTACAGGAAAAGCCAAGCATGTGTTTCGGGCCAGCGAACAAGCCGCCATCTTCATCTTCATTGCCAGTACCTATACGCCTTTCACGCTCGGGATTCTTCACGGAGCCTGGGGCTGGACTCTGCTCGGCCTGATCTGGGGGCTGGCCACGCTCGGAGTGGCACTGGTGCTCTTCAATAAAATGCTCCACCTGATGGTTCCTACCAGCCTTTATCTGCTCATGGGCTGGCTTATCGTAATTGCCTTTGATCCCTTATTTGCCGTCGTGCCGGAATCTGGTGTGCGCTTGTTAATTGCCGGCGGTGTGGCTTATACGGTGGGAGTGGCTTTCCTGGTCACGGATTCTTACCTGAGGTATGGCCATTTAATCTGGCATGTGTGCGTCATTGCCGGGACTTCGTGCCACTACTTTGCCGTGCTTTGGTACGCCGTGTAGCCCTCGACCCAACCTGGGAGGGTCAGAATGAGTTTACTGGTTGAACTTACTAAATGGGAGAGAATAGCCCGCGTAGCTCCGATTAGCGCAGCGTAATCGGAGGAATGTAGATTTCAAATTCGTACGATTACGCTGCGCTAATCGGAGCTACGGCCCTAATCCGGCCGCCTGAAAGAAGGCTATCAAAATAAATCCCATATATTAAGCCGGCGTTCAGCGGTCAAGGCCTACGCTATATCGTAAAGATGAAAAAGGATTGATTGCGTAAGGCATTGTAGAGGTTTATATGAAACGATTAGCGGAAATTTCGGTGATTTTGGGAATGGCATTTACCTCGCAGGGCTGCGCGGTTTATCCGTCCGGAGGCGCAGTGGCTTATACGGACTACGGTTCGTCTTACGGCAGCAGTTACACCTCTGGACCCGCCTACAGCTATCCGGCATACGGCTATAACAGCTACGGCTATTATGGCGGCTATTCGCCCTCGTTGTCTTACAACTATTACGGAGGTCTACCTTCCCGGTCTTATAACTCTTACAGCTACCGGCCCCACAATCACGATAACTGGGGCGGACATCACGGATGGCAAGGCAGGCATGGCTGGGGGGGGGTGGCGGACACCATTGGGGCGATGGAGGGGGCTCCGGTGGTGGCGGCCATCATTGGGGCAGAGGTGGCTCCGGAGGTGGCGGCCATCATTGGGGCGGAGGTGGCTCCGGAGGCGGCGGTCACCATTGGGGCAGAGGTTCCGAAGGAGGCGGTCGCCATGGGGGTGGAGACGGACATGGTCGACACGGTTAGTCCGCGTAGCTCCGATTAGCGAAGCGTAATCGGAGCTACGGTCCTGCATAAATGCATTGTCTAAAAAGGTAGCCCGCGTAGGGCGGAATAGCGAAGCGTATTTCGCCGGATGTGGAGTTTCCATGCGGCATAATACGGCTTTGCCTATTGCGCCCTACGGTCCTGAACCGCCACCAACATAATGAGCTGGGTTTCCGCGAAGCTCCAACCCAGCCTACGCGCTGTCGAAGATGGAACATTTGCTGGCCTCAAAAACCAGCAAATGTGCCAAAGATGTGCACAAAATCAGCAAGTAATATATAAGTTGCTGATTTTGTTGCTTTAAATTGGTGGAGGCGGCGGGAATTGAACCCGCGTCCGCAAGTACTCCGCCGTAAGGTCTACATGCTTATCCCGCGCTTTTGATTTAACTGCCAGCTACCCGTCGGGCCAAGAAAACTGTCAGCGATTCCGTTAGGTTTTAGCGCCGCCACTCCGGACAAATTTTGGCGCGATCTTATGTAAATGACCTCTGAGCGTTCCGCTTGTCCCGAGGGACATTAAGAACTCTGCCCGCATAAGCACAGACAGTCAAAGGAATGGAGGCTGTTTTTAGGCAGCCAAAGCCATTGAGTAGTTTTCGTCGTTTGCGAATACTTTTTTTCTGTAGGTTTTACGAGGTGTACAGTCCTCGGCATGCACTTAAGGTTTCGCTACCCACGTCGAAGCCAGGTCGCCCCCTTAACTGTTTCATATCCTAAGATAGAGATATTTTAAAAAAATTCAATTTTCGAAAAATTTCTCCGATTCGGCGACTCACGCCAAACGGCACGGGGAAAAATTGAAAATATTTAAGCTGGCTATTATAGCCCATCAGCGGAAATATCCATACAGGATTCTTCATTCCAAAGGCAGGGCGCCAGCCTGCCGAAACGCGATTTCTTTGTAGGGTACGCTATGCGTACCATTTTTTGGCTGATGGCAGGCAGCGTACCCTACAAAGTCAGCAATAGTACTTGACGAATTTCAGAAATCCTGTAAAATGCCCGGCTTCTAACGCGGAGCGGTAGTTCAGTCGGTTAGAATACCGGCCTGTCACGCCGGGGGTCGCGGGTTCGAGTCCCGTCCGCTCCGCCATCTGTCTTCTTCATAGGGAGAGCTTTTTTGCTCCCCCTCTCCTTTTTCTCCAGTCGCTTTTCTATTCCGGCAAAGATTTCGGATAGAGAATTTCGATCAGTCTGGCGCAGCCGGCTTCCAGTTCGCTCCAGTCATCCGGCATTTCAAGCCGAGCCAAAGCTGCCGTGGGCATCAGTTTCTCGACCTCGGGCAGGCCGTCTTCGCTCGCCAGTTCGACCAGCAGCTCTTCAAGGTCCGGGTTATGTCCGACCACCAATACGCATTGGGCCGATTTGGGACATCCGGCGAGTACGTTTTTGATTTCTTCCATGCCGGAAAAATAAAGCCGCGGCTCCTGTGTCGGCGGCTCGGGCCGTTTCAGCGCGTCACAGACCAGTTGGGCGGTATTCAGCGCACGGCGGGCAGGCGATGTAATGATCAAATCCGGGCATAGCCCGCGCTCCTGCAGCCACTCGCCAAGACGGTGCGCCGCACGTCTGCCGCGCGGCTTCAACGGGCGGTCGAAGTCGGAACCCACCGCATCGCGGTCCGATTTGCCATGGCGTAACAACCATAATTCTCTCATCGTTTTACCCTTCAAAATAAATGGGTTTTTTGCAATCTTGACGGACTTCGGCGGTCAAAATTAACAACCCTGCCGGCTGTGCTTGTGTATGGCGGCCGACGTCATTAAACTGTCATATAAGAATGGCAGTATAAAGGATTTATGCCTTTTATCTCAAAATCTGCTTCCGGAACGACGGGATGATGGACTTACGATTCGAATTGCCTGCGGGTCTGGGCGTTGATAAGCTGATCGCGTCCCTGGACAAGTTTGCCGACGTGCAGTTGGTTCTGCAGGAGTATTGCCTCCGCACCTATTACGACAGTTTCGACTGGCGCCTTTATCAAAACGAAATTTTGTGTGAATTCAACCGGTCTCGGACGGCTTCCAACCTGGTATTGAAAAATCTGCAGAACGGCCGGGTTTTTGCGACCCTGGAAACGCCGGAGGTCCCTCACCGGGCCGGTCTTCTTAAAGCGGGCAAGGTGCGCACTACGCTGGAAACCTATCTGGAACCGCGCGCGCTGCTGCCTCTCTGTTCGCTGGAGTACGAAGCCTATCATTTGTTGCTGCGCAATGAAGAAAAGCGCATCATCCTGCGCCTGCTGCTCGAAGATTACGAACTCCTGAACAGCCAACTGACGCTTCAGCCGGTCAGAGGTTTCCTGAAAACCGCGGAACATATCGCCGCGACCCTGGCCGAAGAGCTCGGCATGAAGCCGCTCACCCGGTCGCCATTGGACCTTGCGCTCGCGCTCGAAGGTCGCAAGCCGAACGATTATTCGTCCAAGCTCAAAATCGATCTCGATTCCTCAATGCGCGCCGATCTGGCCGTCAAATTCATCTTCGGCGCTTTATTGAAAACGATGAAGTTGAACGAACAGGGCGTGATTGCCGATCTGGATTCCGAGTTTCTGCACGATTTTCGGGTCGCGGTGCGCCGAAGCCGCACCGGCCTCAGCCAGCTCAAGGATGTGCTGACGGCCGATGTAACAAGCTATTTCGCGGATTTTTTCTCCTGGTTGGGCCAGGTCACCGGCCCGACGCGCGATCTCGACGTTTACCTGGCGAAATTCGAGCGCTACATGCTTCATCTGCCTGCCGATTCGCATGCGGATATCGAGCCGTTTCTGGGGCTGCTGCAGGAAAAGCGGGCCCAAAATCAGCGGGATTTGGCCGAAAAATTGAGTTCGGCAAAGTACCGCAAGACGCTGACGGAATGGGAGCACTGCCTGAAAAGCCGATCGTATCCGGAATCAACAGCGGCACAGTGCCCTGACATCAAAACGCTGGCCGATCGCCGGATCTGGAAGATCTATCGTCGCGTAGTCAAAGAAGGCCGGGCGATTACGCCGCATTCGCCGGCGGAAAATTTGCACGAATTGCGCAAGACCTGTAAGAAATTGCGTTACCTCATCGAATTTTTTCAAAGCCTGTATCCCAGGCAACAGGTTAGAAAGCTGATCAAGCAGCTTAAAGGGCTGCAGGACGTGCTTGGCGATTTTCAGGACCTCGACGTGCAGATCGATTATATCGACCGGTGCTGCAAGGACAACAAAGGCGAGTTGCCGCCCGCCACGCTGAGAGCCCTGGACGAGCTGATTCACCAATTGACCGGCCAAAAAGCGCGGGTGCGCAAACATTATCAGCCGGCATTCGATGCGTTTGTGCAGGCGAAAAATCAAGCGGTGTTCAAAGCGCTGTTCGCGGGGCAGCAGTAGGTTTTTCATGGGGGTTCGGTTTTCGCCGACTCCCCCCGTCTCGTCCCGATCATAGGCTTCGCAGGTTGGATTGTGCATTTTACGCAATCCGCACGGGCCTCGAATCTCTCCCGACTTCCCGCTTTCCTGGGATACAATGAGCCGTTTTTTGACTTCGCTCCCGTATCCGTTGCATGAATTCCGTACTTGTCGGCATCGTCGTTTACATCCTGCTGCAACTGCTGGTCGGTGTTTATTGTTCGCGAAAGATCGCCAGCGAAAGCGATTATCTGTTGGCCGGGCGCAGTCTCGGCGTCGGCATGGGAAGCCTGAGTGTGTTCGCGACCTGGTTCGGGGCGGAGACCTGTATCGGCGCTGCGGGTTCGGTTTACGAAAACGGACTGTCGGGCGCGACGGTCGATCCGTTCGGCTACACCCTGTGTCTGGTTTTAATGGGCCTGGTGTTTGCGGCGCATTTGTGGCGGCGCAATCTGACCACGCTGGCCGATCTGTTCCTGCAGCGCTATTCGGCCGGAATCCAGAGCTTTGCCGTGCTCCTGATCGCGCCGACTTCGATCATGTGGGCGGCGGCGCAGGTTCGCGCATTCGGGCAGGTGTTGTCTTCGGCGTCCGGGCTCGAAGTCGACATCGCGATTGCGGTCGCGGCAGTGGTCGTGATCGTCTACACGATGTACGGCGGTCTTTTGGCCGACGTGGTGACCGATGCGGTGCAGGGCATCGCATTGATCATTGGGTTGCTGTTGTTGCTGGTGCTCGTACTGGAGGCGGGCGGAGGCATCGACGTGGCGATCGCGCGTCTTGATGCAGAGCAGCTGGGATTTTTCGGAACGTCGGAAACATCGGGCCTCGAAACGCTGGAACAGTGGGCGATCCCGATCTGCGGCTCGGTGCTCTCGCAGGAGTTGGTCGCACGGGTGCTGGCCAGCCGCTCTCCCGAAGCGGCGCGCCGCGCCTGCGTATACGGCGGCCTGCTTTATCTGGCGGTCGGCCTGATTCCGGTCACGCTCGGGCTGCTCGGCATGCAGCTCCTGCCCGGATTGAACGAACCGGAGCAGATTTTGCCGACGCTGGCGCAAAAATATCTGCATTCTTTTTTCTATGTCGTTTTCGCCGGCGCGCTGATCTCGGCGATTTTGTCGACTGTCGACAGTGCCTTACTGGCCGCTTCGGCGCTGTTGTCGCACAATCTGGTCGTGCCGCTGATGAGGATTCAGGACGAGGCGGCGAAAGTCAAAATCGCCCGGATGATCGTGCTGGCGAGCGGAATCGTCGCCTTTGCGCTGGCGTTGAACGCCGGCCGGGTCTATACGCTGGTCGAAGAGGCTTCCGCTTTCGGCAGCGCGGGTATTTTTACGGTGGTGATTTTCGGGCTTTTCACTTCGTTCGGCGGCGCGTTCAGTGCCGGCGTAACGTTGGCTGCGGGTATGCTGACCTGGATTATCGGGCATCATGTTCTGGATCTGGCGACGCCTTATCTGGTTTCGCTGTCGGTTGCGCTGGCAAGTTACATCCTGGTGGCCTGTTGGGAGCGCGCGCGGGCGGGTGAAATGAAATTGGGCCTTATTGCGGCCTGGCTGCGTGAGGAGCGTTAATGTAGAAGACCTGCCAGGTTTTCAAAACCTGGCAGGTCTGTGAGGGTGGGACAGTCGCTTTGGTGTTCAAGCCTGCAGCAATACTCCCACATGCGCCGCCACGCTGCGCGCCAGGGCTTCCAAGTTGTAGCCGCCTTCCAGAACCGATATCAGCCGGCCCTTGCAAAATTCCTTGGCGACGGCGACCAATTCCTCCGTAATCCAGCGGTAATCGTCCTCGACCAACTCGATGTCCGCGAGCGGGTCGTCTCGGTGCGCGTCGAAGCCGGCCGAAACCAGCAGCAGTTCGGGTTCGAACCGCTGCAGGGCGGGTAGGGCGATCATTTCGACCTTCCGGCGATATTCGGCGCCGTCCGTGCCTGCCGCGAGCGGAATGTTGACGATGTTGCCGACGCCGGTTTCGTTCGGATAACCGGTGCCCGGATAAAAAGGCATTTCGTGAGTGGAAACGTACAGCACTTCGGCTTGCCGTTCGAAAGCGGCTTGTGTGCCGTTGCCGTGATGCACGTCGAAATCGACGATTGCAATGCGTCGGATCGAATGGTGTTTCCGCGCATGTTCGGCGGCGATCGCGATATTGTTGAACAGGCAAAAACCCATCGACCGATCCGGTTCGGCATGATGACCGGGCGGGCGCACCGCGCAAAAAGCGTTGTCGGCCTTGCCGCCGACCACCTGATCGACCGCGTCGCAGACTGCGCCGACTGCACGCAAGGCCGCGTTCGCGCTGCCGTGCGAAAGATAGGTGTCCGGATCGAGGTATTGATGGCTGCCTTCCGGGATGGGGCGTAAAACCCGGTCGGTATGCGCCTGGGGGTGGATCAGCCGGATTTGATCGTATTGCGCTGGCCCGAGAGGCGGCGATTTTCTGACCAGTTTGGCGAATTCGGGCGCCTGTAAGGCTTTTTCGATGCGGCGCAGCCGGTCCGGCGACTCGGGATGCTCAAAGGGCGGGGTATGTCTTAGAAAGTCGTCGTGCGCGTAATAAAGCGTCGTCATAGAACCGGAAAACGAAGTGGATGGCCATGCAATGCCGCTGCTCGGAGAGATTTCTTCGAGGCCGTCGCCTAGGGTAGAATAGTCGCTTTTACCGAAATAAAGCAAGAGGCGCTAAATGGCCTGGTTATTGTTGTTCTCCGCCGGTCTTGCGGAGATTGTTTTTGCATTGAGCCTGAAGTTCAACGAAGGTTTCACCAAATTGTGGCCCAGCGTAATCACCTGCGTGTCGGGATTGTGCAGTTTTTACCTGTTGATGCTGGCGATCAGAAGTCTGCCGCTCGGCACCGCGTATGCGGTCTGGACCGGGATGGGCGCGGTCGGCGTTGCGCTGCTCGGCATTCTATTGTTCAGGGAATCGGCGGATGTGTTCCGGATGGTATCGATTTCGCTGGTGATTCTCGGCATCATCGGTCTTAAACTGACCGAAGCGCATTAATGCTGCATCTGATTTCCGCTTCGCCGGTTCCGCCAGCCGTTCTGGAAAGGATCGATCCGGGCAGCAGCGTGGTGTTTCTGGAAAATGCGGTGCTCTGGATTTTACGTGATGGCCGGTTGTACGATCGTCTGGCAGGGATGCTGGCCGATCACCATCTGTATGCGCTGTCCGCCGATCTGCTGATGCGCGGCATCGAGGCCGACCGGATCGTAGAAGGCATCGAAGTGATCGATTACCAGGGATTGGTCGAACTGACCGTCGCACATCCGTTGATTCAATCATGGAATTGAAAGTCGGCGATAGGGCGCTGGCGACGACCGATCAGGGGTTTCTGGTCAATGCCTCCGACTGGAACGACGCCGTGGCGGTCAAGCTGGCCGAGGCGGAGCGGATCGAATTGAGCCCCGCGCACTGGGAGATCATTCGCTTCATCCGGAATTATTACTTCGAGTTCAAACATTTGCCGAATGCGCGGGTGTTTGCGAAAGCGGTTGCGAAGGCGCTCGGCGAGGAAAAGGGCAACAGCCGGTATCTGCATCGCCTATTTCCCGAGGGACCTTTGAAATACGCCTGCAAGCTGGCGGGGCTGCCGAAACCGCCGACATGTATGTAGGGTACGCTACGCGTACCATGAACCGGAAGCATTAAGAAAGGTACGCACTCGGCAATTGCTCCTGCATTGCTCTACCTCCTGCATCCCTGCAGTCGAGCGTGCCCTACGTTAGAGATCGAAGTCCTGCTTGAAACGGTGGATCATCCGCCGCTGCTTTTTGTTCGGCCGCTGGTCAGGGCCGTTGTTGGGCATCAGCGCGCGCATTTCGCGTTCGTCGATGATCTGCTGTTGGCGTTTGGCGTGGCTTTCGGGATCTTCTTCGTAGAGCAGCGCCGCTTCCTTGGCGGGCCGACGTTGCGCGGAGAGCGCCACGATCGTGATTTCCCAGTGCAGGTTGTCCTTGGTGATGGATAGGCGCATGCCCGGCTTCACTTCCTTGCCGGGTTTCACACGCTGTTCGTTGACGTGCACCTTGCCGCCCGCGATCGCTTCCTGGGCCAAATTGCGCGTCTTGAAAAAACGCGCGGCCCAGAGCCATTTATCGAGGCGGAGCGAGTCGAGTTCGGCGGGCAATTACTGCACCATGTGTTTTTTCAGCTCTTTCGGCAGCGAAAAGACGACTTTTTCCTCGATACCGGGTAATTCGGTGGTGGTCGAGCCGCCCCATTGCTTCAGCTGGCTGATCACTTCCTGCACCAGTACTTCCGGAGCAGAGGCGCCGGCGGTCACACCGACGACTTCGATACCGTCGAACCATTCCCGTTGCATGTCCCTGGCGGTATCGATCAGGTAGGCCTGTTTGCCGAGCTGTTCGGCGATTTCGCGCAGGCGGTTCGAGTTCGAGCTATTCGGCGAGCCGACGACCAGGATCACGTCGGCTTTTTTGGCCAGATTCTGAACCGCGTCCTGGCGGTTTTGCGTCGCGTAGCAGATATCGTCCTTTTTCTGTTCCTTGATGCCGGTGAAGCGCGCTTTCAAGGCGTCGACCATCACCTTCGTATCGGTCATCGACAGAGTGGTCTGTGTTACATAGGCCAGATTGTCCGGGTTGTTCACCTGCAGGTTCGCGACGTCTTCCGGCGTTTCGACCAGATAAATGCCGCCGTTCTCGGTGCACTTTTCGTATTGGCCCATCGTGCCTTCGACTTCCGGATGGCCGGCATGGCCGATCAGGATCACTTCGCGGTCCGATTTGGCATGCTTGGCGACCTGGATATGCACTTTGGTAACCAAAGGGCAGGTCGCATCGAAAACGGTCAGCTGCCGTTCTTCGGCTTCCTTCTGCACCAGCTTGGAAACGCCGTGGGCGCTGAAGATCAGATACGAGCCGACCGGTACTTCTTTCAAATCTTCGATGAAGACCGCGCCTTTCGCTTTCAATCCGTCGACGACAGTGCGGTTGTGCACGACTTCGTGGCGCACATAAATCGGCGCGCCGAAGGTTTCGAGCGCCTGGTCGACGATTTCGATGGCCCGGTCGACGCCGGCGCAGAATCCGCGAGGGTTAGCGAGTACGATTTGCATATCTTGACTTCTATAGTGGGGAAATATCCGCTTATTTTAACTCAACATTTTGTCCGAGACGACGATTCCGTCATGATCGGCATAGATAAAATGATCTTTTTTAAAGTGGACGCCGGCAAAAAAGACCGGCAGATCGCGGTCGCCGAAGTTTTTTTGATGGCTTTGCAGCGGGTGCGCATGCAGTGCGCGGATGCCGAGCGGCAGTTCGATCAGCTCTGCGGTATCGCGGACGCAACCGTAAACCACCAGTCCCTGCCAGCCGTTAGCGACCGCCAGTTTGGCCAGTTCGGCGTCGATCAGCGCGCAGCGGTGCGACCCGCCGCCATCGACCACCAGCACGCGGCCGTCCGCTTTTTCCTGCAGGATGGTTTTGATCTGTCCATGGTCTTCGAAAACTTTCAAGGTCGTGATGCGGCCCCAGAATACCGGCTTCGCTCCGTACGGCTTGAACAGCGGTTCGGCGATATGAAATTGCACATCGTGGGAGTGGGCATCGCAGAGGCGGGCGGTGGTAAAAGTCATCGGATCGGTTTCCCAAACAGTCGGTTTCAAAGCGGCGCCATCAAGAAGAGTCATAAAACGCTTCCCGAAATTCCTTATGAATCGTTCCACGCCTCGCACCTTTAGCGCGTTAAAATGGGAACGTTATGCGGCTATTTTATAGTCTATTAAAGGTTTTCAGGCAACTTGAGGATTATCCGATGTGGATCGTTTTGTTTATCGTCGCCCTGCTGTTCGTCCTGGGCAGCGCCTTAATTCTGCTGCGCTCGGCGAAGATTCCTAAAATTTCCGACAAGGTGAAGCCGCAGCCCTATCGGAACGATGACGACAGCGGCTGGTAAGGGGGGCGCTACTGCGACCTGAGGGTAAAGGTCACCGGGCCGTCGTTGACTAGCGCCACCTGCATGTCGGCGCCAAAGCGGCCGAATTGTACGGAAGGATAGACGTTCAGTGCCAGATCCTGCAGATAGCCGAACAGCTTCTTGCCGTGCTCCGGCGGTGCGGCGGAGGTAAAGCTGGGACGGTTGCCTTTTTGCGTATCGGCGGCCAGCGTGAATTGCGGCACCAGCAGCAGGCCGCCGTCGATGTCCTTCAGGCTCAGGTTCATTTTGCCGGCCTCGTCCGGAAAAATCCGGTAATTCAGAATCCGTTCGAGCAGGCGCTCGGCCTGTTTTTCTCCATCCTCCTTTTCGACCGCAACCAGCGCCATGATGCCGGTCTCGATTTTGCCGATGATTTGATTGTCGACTGCGACATGGGCGGTCGCAACGCGCTGGATGATCGTGATCATGAATTACTTAAGTTTGTAGGAATAATCGTGTCTGAGGACAGAAAGGTTGTCGGTGGGCAGATTATAAAGGTAAATCCAGGCTTTCAACGCGCACCCTTGGAAACGGACCGCCTGCAGCGAGCGGATGAATTCGTTCGGCTCGGGGAACTCCTCGCCGAATTCTTCGTAGCGGTCGAGCAGGGGCAGCATCGCAGCGGGATCGTTAAGCCGATAGAGATCGCCCCGGACCCGGTGCGCGGGATCGCCGGACGGCACCGCGCCGGGGTACGCGTCGAGGTCGAACAGCCGGCCGCTAAAATAGGCGAAACCGAGCCATTCGGCATTTTCAGCCAACAGCCGGGCTAGCGGATGGCTGCTTTCGCGGCGAAGCGTACCGTAAACGAATAATAAGTCGTTAATCAAAGCATTCCGACGGTTAGGCTAAAATAAGGGGATTGAAATTCTCTTCGGGTCAACACGGTTTGGCCGGTCTTTTTCGCCTTTTAAGGAAATCCATGCGGCGTATCGTCTCGCTATTATTGTTATGTCTGGCCTATTGGGTCAACGCGGAAATCTACGGCTGGCAGGACGGCGCCGGCAACAAACATTACTCCGACCGTCCGGCTGCGGCGGCGAAAGTACTCGACGTCAAACCGGGGTACGGCTTCTACCGGGTCAAAAAAGTGTTCGACGGCGACACGCTGATGCTCGAAGACGGCCGCAAGGTCAGGCTGCTCGGTGTGAATACTCCAGAGATCGAACATCGCAATCAACCGGAACAGGCGGGCGGCGAGGAAGCGAAACGCTGGCTCGCCGCCAAGCTGCAAAACCGCAAAGTGCGCCTGGAGATGGATGCCGAAGCGACCGACAAATATGGTCGAACGCTGGCGCATGTGTTTACCGATCAGAAGGAGCATATCAATCTGCAGTTGGTCGAGCAGGGGCTGGCGGCGGTGAATATCTATCCGCCGAATCTGCTGTATGTCGACCGGCTGGTCGATGCCGAACGCCGCGCCGAGCAGGCACGGCTGGGAATTTGGCATAGGCTGGAATACGCGCCGATTCCGGCCGAGCACTTGCCGGCTTCGGGCCATCCGGGTTGGACCCGGGTGACCGGCCGAGTTGCCGCTTTGCGCAGCAGCCGGAAATTCGTCTATCTGAAATTTTCCGACAAGTTCGAAGCCCGGATCGAAAAGAAGGGATTACCGATGTTCCCGGATTTAAGCCGTTACCAGGGCCGATCGGTCGAGGTACGCGGCTGGCTGAACAAATACAAGGGGGGCTATTCGATGCTGATCCGCCACCCGAGCGCGATCGTGGGCGATTCCCGCAGTTGATTCAGGCGATCGATCGCCAAAGCTCCCGGTATTTCGGTCGAACAGGTTCTGCAAACCCCTTGATAACTTTATTCCTGTTTAGGATGTGGTAAAAAATAACTTCCCGAAATGCCGCCTGATCGTTCCCACGCAGAGTGTGGGAACGATCAGGGATAGCTATTATCGACCGAATCCTTAACAAGTAGTCCGGGTTGCTTTGCGCCTTATCCGGGCTACTTGCAGTTGATGCGTCATTATTTCCTATTTCCAGCCTGCATTTGCCTGCTGTATGACATAGGCCGCTACATTTTTAATCTGTTCCTCTGACAGGCTTTTGCCAAATGCCGGCATAGGAGGGATACCGTTGGTAACCAGCGTAACGATTGCCGCTTCAGAGTCCCTCTGATTGCTTTTTAAATCGTTTAGGCTTAACGTTTTGGCCGGATTCATGATATTTTTTCCGCCGGCATGGCACGCGGTACAATTTTTGGAAAATACTTCCGTCCCCGCGGACGCATCGGCCGCCTGAGCAGGGCTCATGAAATTTAAGGTAAGCACACTTAAAACAAGTAAAAGAGATGAACGTGACATATTTATTCTCCAAAAATGACTTGTATTGGGTGAGATTAACAGAACGCCCCTTCATCTTACTCTAAAAAGAGCCAGTCAGGGAATGTACCGTTTATTTTATTGAGGCCATTGGGGGAACACGCTTCGCTATCCCGTCCTTTGCGGGCTGCTTACTGGCCGGCGTCGACAAATCCAACCAGGAGCCGGATATCGGGAAAGCCAAAGCCATTTTGAATACGCTGGAGAACCAGCGATGAGCGAAATCCTTCCCCCCTTTCGATATCGCCAAACATTCTGGAAACCGACGACGATCTTCGGGAGTTTCTGCGCAAAACCGTCATGACCGCCGATACCTCCTAAGCTTTGCAAGTCGCGAAAATATCAAGTTTGGCATTATAAACGTTTGTTTTAACGTTCATTAGCCCTAACAGCGAATGAAACAGATTCTCGTGGCTATAGGAGGTGTCCTTATGCTGGTACAAACAAGCGCTATCAATTTTATTGTGAGCAATGAAATCCTTTGAAAACCAGGTGATTAATGGCACATGCTTTTGCTCATCGGGGGCGACGAAATACGGCAACCCGTGCAGATAAACATTGTTTTCTCCTAAGGACTCGCCATGATCGGAAACATACAATAAGGCTGTGTCATATTGAGCCGCGTTTTTCTTTAAAAACTGAATCACTTTTTCCAGAAAAAAGTCCGTATAAACGATCGTATTGTCGTAGGCATTGATCACTTCCTGCCGGCTGCAGTCATTTAGATTGGCTTGATGGCATTCAGGGCTGAAAACTTTAAATTTTGGCGGGTGCCGCAAATGATAACCGGGGCCATGGCTGCCTTTTTGATGTAACACAATCATGCCGTTGCTTGTCAATGTATCGACATAAGCTTGCAGACGATACAGCAACACCTCATCGTAACATTCCTCGGCTCTGCACAGATCCGGCAGTTTCAAATGCGACAAGTCTTCACTGCTAACCCGCTTACATACGTTTTTACAGCCATCATTGTTATTGCGCCATAACACTTTAATGCCTGCATGGCTTAATACATCCAACACGTTCTCCGTATATTCGGCTTTGGCCGGATCGTAGTTTTCCCGGCTAAAGCCCGAGAACATGCATGGGACAGAAGCCGCGGTAGCCGTGCCGCAGGAGTGTACATTCGTAAAACTGAACACTGACTCCCGACTCAAATAAGGATTGGTGGGACGGGGATAACCATCCAAGGCAAAGTTGGCCGCTCTGGCGGTTTCTCCCAGCACCAAAACCGTTAAGCGTTTTTTGCCGGCATGCTTCGGATCGTCAGCCAGCTTGGCATCCATGCCGACCGGAATCAGGGTGTGCTGGCCCCTTAATTTGTGTTTGAGAATAGAAACTGAAGAATCAACCAGATTGACCGGGTTGATTAAGTAACGCAGTTGCCGATTGTTTCTGTAAATCGAGGTGTAGTCGCCATAAAAAAAATAACACAAGCCGATGATAAGTCCGCTGCATATCAGCAAAGTGCCGAAATTACTGAATAATTGCCGAAGCGCCGGTTTATAGATCAGGCGCATGCGGGCAATAAAAGCGGCCGGAATGCCGCCGAAAATCAACAGATGAAAAAACATCTGCCGGGTCAGCAGCTCGGCCACTTCTCCGGCATTGGTTTCCAGCGCGTTTTGTACCATGCCCTTGTCAATAAGCACACCATAAGCGAGCGTGAAATAGTCAATGGCTGCAGCGGCCAATAGAAACAAGACAAGAACGGTTTTAAGCAGATATTTGAAGCGGAATAAACTGAAAAACAGCGTCAAAAGCAGCATCAGCACCAGAAAAAAAGGGGTGTAGAACACGAGGCTCTCAACCGAAACACCGCCTTTGATTTTGAACAATTCTCGCCACAATGCCGTATTGTTAAAGAGAATTAAAAATATAGAACTGGAGAGAATAGGATCAGGTAGAGCCAAACGTTTGAGTTGTTGCATGAACTATAAATAGGCCATTGAAAATTACGTTTATTTATATGCAGCGCAATTTACGCCGACTCTACCGCTTACGCATTCGGGCCATACAGGGGGCTATGGATGCTCTTCTCTGTGTGGCTCGTTTTACTGCTACGGTAGCGTACAGGCGCCGTCACCACCGTCGCGAACGTAATAGTCGATGGATAAGCTGCCGTTAGCCGCTGAGATGACATTGTCGCCGGCGCCCAGAAAGACGGGGGTATGGGGGCGGCTTGCGCTTAGCTGTGTAAGCGGTACGCCATTGGCGGAAACATTGAGCAGGTAACCGCCATTATCAAACAGGTTTACATACGGTTGCGCCAGACCGGTGGCCGGATTCAAAGCACAACCTGGCGTCACCGTAGCGTAGGATTTACCGCTGGCGGCATATTCCAATGTGCCGTCGGCGTTGAATGTATTGCCGGAGGTGTCCGGAAGGGCGCATATATCGGGTTGTACGGCAAACGTATAGCTATCGGCAGTCCTTTTGCTGAGCGCTATCCTTACTGAGTTATTACCATCAGCGAGCCAGACTTGGACGGGCGGATCAGAGGCCGTGAGTGTTGCCACAGGGGTTCCGTTCAGCGACACGGTGGCAGTTGTACCCTGTTTTGGGTTAAATAGACCTGCTTCTACTACCGGCGATTGCACACCTGTGGTTGGGTTGGCGTCGCATTGCACCATGCTGGAAGCGTATGTTTTACCGCTTGCTCCGATTTGCACAGGAGCAGCCGCCCAAACTGGCGCACCTAAAATCCCGATAGCCATAAACGAGATTACTGCCGAGAAAATGATTTTTTTGCTCTTCATATGAATTTACTCTCTTTATGGAAAGTATTGATGGATCCGTGGAACCGTGGCTGCAAGCTCCGGTTTATTTCCCTATAAAAATGTAATCTATTAGGTGAAGTTAAATTCAACCTTAAAAACATGAAACTGATTTTCATTGGCAACCGGGGTGTAAAACTGCGGCCCTGGTTCCGGCTTCAAACCGTATAGGATGCTTAGGATTTGGCTCCAAATAACTTCCCGGCCCAAGACCTGCCAGATTTTAAAAACCTGGCAGGTCTACCACCCCCTACTAGGAAGTCAATATCGATCAAATCCTTATGGCGCGTTAACCATAGCCGACTGCTTTGGTTTTCTCACTCATGGTAAACTTTGGCTCGGCATTAATCCTGGAAAGACATATTTATGCGCCTCTTGTTGGTGGAAGATGATCGGGACCTGGCTCGGCTTCTTAAAAAAAATCTGGAAAAAGCCGGTTACTCCGTCGATGTGTCTCACGACGGGATCGAGGGCGAATATCTCGGCAATGAAGGCGTTTACGAATTGGCCATCCTCGATCTCGGCCTGCCGCAGCGCAACGGCATTACCGTTCTGAAAAACTGGCGTGCGCAACAAAATGACCTGCCCGTGTTGATTCTGACCGCGCGCGACGCTTGGTATGAAAAGGTGGACGGATTCAAAGCCGGCGCCGACGATTATCTGGCCAAACCCTTTCATATCGAAGAAATGCTGGTCCGAATAAACGCGCTGCTGCATCGTTTTCACCAGCTACCTGGCGGTGGTAACGTACAGGTCGGCGGCTTGATACTGGATCAGGATCGTCAGCAAGTGGTTACCGAAAACGGCAAACGGATCGACTTAACCGGCGCCGAATTCAAATTGCTGCGCTATTTTCTGCTCCACCGCGGCCAAGTGATCAGCAAATCGACGCTTAATGAACAGCTTTACGATTTCGATTCGGATAAGGACAGTAATGTGATCGAGGTTTATGTGAATCACCTGCGCCGCAAACTCGGAAAGGAGCGTTTCGAAACGCGTCGCGGACAGGGCTATATTTTTAAAGATGAATTACCATGAAATCACTGCAATTACGCCTGGCGATCGCGTTGCTGATCAGCCTACTCTGCGCAGTCTCACTGTTAGGGTGGCAAACCAAACGCCTGATCCGGCAACTGGCCGAAAATACTGTCGCCGAACATCTCGGGCACGATGCGGAAGCTATTTATACCGCTGTTTATGCGGACAGCCCGACGACAATCGCGTTGACCCATTCCGATATCGAACCTGTCTATAGCAGACTTCATTCCGGCCATTACTACTGGGTCGCAAGTGGCCAGCAAATCATCAAATCGCCCTCTTTCGGTGACGACCGTTTGACTCTGCCGACGGTCGCATTTGGAACGCGGCAGCGGCTTTACCTGGACGGCCCGCAGCACCAGCCGCTATTGGGCATGGCCTTCGGCTATCAGAAAGACGGCCGCGCGATTACGGTCGCAATTGCCGAAGACCTGTCGCCAACCTTGATCCTGATCGCCGAATTTCAAAAACGCTTTTCTATGATCGCGGTCGTCTTACTGCTGGTTTTAGTGCTTATACAAATCGCCATTTTGCGCAAAGGCTTTCGCCCTCTGGCCCGCCTTCAAAAACAGCTGAAAGCGCTGGAACGCGGCGAACGCAGCCAGATCGATACGGATGTGCCGCAGGAAATTTCCGCACTGGTCGGCGAGTTCAACCACCTATTGACCGTGCTCGATCAACGCATGCTGCGCAAGCGCAATTCACTTGCCGACCTTGCGCATGCGCTCAAAACACCGTTGACGGTACTCCAGCAACTGTCCCGAGAAGATGCCATACGGCAACATCCGGAACTCGGCGAGATTTTGAATACGCAAACAGCCCACATGCTACGCTTGATGGAACGGGTGCTGAAACGCGCACGCCTGGCCGGTTCCGGCCCGGCCGCGGCAAAATTCGACACGCATCAGGAAATTCCGGCATTGATCCAGGTGATGAAAAACATATACAGGGAAAAAAACCTGACCATCCGCTTTTCCGCCCTCCCTCTCTGCATGCTGCCGATCGACCGCGAAGATATGCTGGAACTGGCTGGCAATCTGCTCGACAACGCCTGCAAATGGGCCAAATCCTCGGTTGACATGAAGGTGGAGTGCAATGAGTCGATACACTTGATCATCGAGGACGACGGGCCGGGCGTTGAAGCCTCCGAAATTGAAAAATTAATGCAGCGCGGTTCCCGGCTGGATGAGTCGGTCAACGGTCATGGACTAGGGTTATCAATCGCCAAACTGATCGTCGAACAATACGGAGGTCAGCTTGTGTTGGGCCGTTCTAACCATTTAGGTGGATTTTACGCGGAAGCTGTTATTCAAATGTCGAATTTGGGGCAAAACAAATAAATCCCTCTATTCTCGACAGAGAATAGGAGAAAACTTTTGATTCGAGACATTTGCCGTCTCCGTTTCGGATTGAACTATGGACCTCTTGTCAGGCTGGGATTTAATAAACATGGACGGTAGTTTCAATTCAGTCGGCAACCAGGAATAAGAAAGCGTTCGACGGATACCGGCAAACGAAATATCCTATTGCTGAGTTTTATGACATATCGTTAGTGCCGCATGTTTTGGTTTGTCTGTTGTTCCTGTCGTGGAAGCAGCAAATCCTCAAGAAAAAATGCGGAAAGCTCCGAGCGTCCGGCCGTGCCGGACTTTCGGTAAATTGCACGGGCTTGGTCGCGAATGGTGCGCTCGCTGGCATTGCGCAAAGACGCAATTTCGGTATGGCTCAGTCCTTTTAAGATCAGAAAACCGACTTCCGCCTCAGCAGGGGTCAGTCGCCAGCCATCAAATTGTTTTTGAATTTGCGCCGCCAAGCCTGCAATCAGCTCGCGATTTGCCTCACGCCATTGTTGGGCCTGTTGGGTCGCCGACGCCAAATTTTGCTCAAGCAAATGAATTTTGGATTGCGCGGATTGATAATACAACCGACCAAAATAGACGAGACCTGCCAGGGAAACTACCAGAATCAGCAGTTCAACAAATAAATGCGTCCAGACGACGCCCTCTCGATAATCGCCGACCATATCCAACGTAATCAGCACAAGAACCACCGCACTGAGGGCGATCGCCCCATAGCTATACCGCTTTTTTTCGTTCATCGACTGCTCTTTATCCAAAAATACCATCTACATCCGCCGCCTATCCGTCGGATGACGGATGTGAAATGCATAAAATGCGCGCACTATATCGCTACATTTTATCTCTATCCGACAATTGAAAGGTGGACGCTTATGAAAAATGGCAAAAGAACGGTTAAGGTTTGGGATCCGCTGGTCCGTATCGGGCACTGGACTCTGGTGATTGCATTTTTTACCGCTTATCTTACCGAAGACGACTTCCTGGCCCAACATGTGTGGGCCGGTTATATCGTCAGCGCTTATGTGCTGGTTCGTCTAGTGTGGGGCGTGATCGGCAGCCGATATGCCCGCTTCAGGAGTTTTCTGTACTCGCCGGCAAAGGTCTTCGGGTATCTCAAAAATCTGCTTGCAGGGAAACCCCAGCATTACATCGGGCACAACCCGGCGGGAGGCACCATGGTCGCCGCGCTCTTGATCTGTTTGGCAGGAACTGCTGTTACCGGCATGAAACTGTACGCCGTGGAAGAAAATGCAGGACCTTTTGCCGTGGCGGCGCAGCTGATGCCGACCCATTCTTTCAGCCTTGTGGAGAATGCCAATGCCGAGGATGACGACGAAAATAAAGTTCACAAAGACCTAAATTTCGGCCACAAGGTAGATAAGCAAGCCGAAGAATTTTGGGAAGAGTGGCATGAAACATTCGCCAACCTTACCTTAGCACTGGTGTTTTTGCACATTCTTGGCGTCATCGTCTCCAGTGTCATCGATAAAGAGAAACTGGTGAAAGCCATGCTGAGCGGCAAAAAGGAAATCGACGACACTTACCGATAGACCATGAGCATAATATTCAAAACCCAAACATCTACCGCTGAAGCGGGATTATTGACAGTCGAGCGGGAAAACATGTAAGTTGACCCGGTCTGTATAATCACCTGTTTAGGCCGCTATGCCGATTTTCCTTGAACCTTCCCGGAATGCGGAACAGACTCGGTGGCTTCAAGAGGCAATCGATTGGCAACGAGGCAGTTGGAGCCTGATTCTTCCGGCTCACTTTGACGCTTATGTGCGGATATATCCACTGTTGAGGTCGGGGGACGCCGGGTTAAGTGGCGTAATCTACTCCCGGATTTAGGGCATAGCTGGCGCGAAGATATCGATGGCCGGGAGCTGTTTGATTCAGTTCGAGATACCAATCCGAGAAAATGCGACGAGGGCTCGCTCTCACTCGATACGGCCGTGGAACTCGCCCACTGCCTGGGACCTGTTTCATCCTCGAAGTGGTATTTTGCTTATTGGCATGGCTTCGGCAATCTGATCGAAGGAATCGATCAAGGTTGCATTTTCGAATTGCCTTTCAGAGAGTATTTCTTACACGAAGGCGGTGCGGAATGCCTCGCGCTTTCGGCAGCGACCTATCCCTGGTATCAATCTGCCAACATTGTTTGGCCGGCCGATTAGCGCTGGTGTCTGGCTATGGAAATTGATTTTTTTACGGCGTATATAGGCTGCTCAAGCTCGGTAGCGGATTTGCTCCTGTCGAACCAACGAATCGAGTGCTTTTTAGCTGGTCGCATTCATTGCTAGCCATCTCATCGGGATAACCTTGCCTCGATCGGCAGAAACTGGCCAAACTGGGTGTTCAGAATCTAACCGGTTTTGCTTAAGGATAACGCGCTCTGTTTTTGATGGGCAATACTGCATGAACGATGAGGCTTGCGTTCAATTTCTGCAATGGGCATTGTCTAAGATGCACTTGCGCTGGGCCCGGTGTTCGCCGAGCCAGAACGCAGCTCTGCAAACGGATCGGCCGGCGTATTACCGCATTAGGCCTTACCGATGCGGCGGCTTATCGGGAGTATTTGCGCGATCACGCCGCTGAGTGGCAAGTATTAATCGGTTTATGCCGTATCATGATCAGCTACCAAATTTATGTTCGAGGATAACAAATAATGGAACGTAGCATTGTTGGCTTTCACCAGGACATCGAACATCACTGGGTGGCTGAACTGGAGTGCGGGCACTTTCAGCATACCCGCCACGATCCGCCCTGGGTGAACCGCCCTTGGGTCACCACACCGGAAGGCCGTGCGTCCATGATAGGCTACAAGCTTCCGTGTAAGAAGTGTGATGCCGGGATTCCACCGGATCACTGATAGTCGCCATGCTGCCGGGTTGTTCCGAATTTCGTTTTCCCCAATCTGCAAAAAACCGCCGCCATGCGTTTACGAGCGGGATTTTTTGCTAGGCCTAAGAATGATGGGGGCGATGTGCCCAGGAGATTTTGTATAGGCAAGGGATAAGCGTTATTCCCAGGGTGGCAAATCACCGTTATAAGCGACAAACTCTTTCACTGTCGGATAAGTCACCGCAGGGCGAGATGCGCTATTTCCGGAAGACGGCGCCCGTGTTTTGGGTTTAGTGGTGGCGGCCGTAGATAATTCCGCAGTGACAGCTTCGGAATGCCATTTCGCAAACGGCGCAATGTCCAGCGTGGCGGGGATATACCATTTCTTCTGAGCCGCATCCCATCGTGCGCCGAGCGCTTTGGCGGCATCTTTCTGCGCGTAGGGCACAGCCAAATAAATTCTTGAATTTTCCATTTTATGTTGTGATAAAGAATGCCGAATTTGGTAAAAAAGAGAAGAGTAAATGATTGCTTCAATTACCGAGCGCCAACGGGCCGGTAACATACAGCAGCTTTATCAGAATCATAAAGCTGTTTTTCCGCGCGTAGAAAGCATTGCATCAGATCCATGAACGCCGCTTCAATTTCTAATCTTGTACCCCGTCTTAAACACCCACCCTACATAAGCCAGGCAGAGCATGAGAAATCCGCATATCATGCCAATGCTCATGGCGATGTGTACATCGGCAACACCGTAAAAACTCCAGCGAAAGCCGCTGATCAGATACACCACCGGATTGAATAGCGTAATCTTCTGCCACAAGGGGGGCAGCATAGTGATCGAATAGAACGCGCCGCCCAGAAAGGTGAGCGGGGTGACGACCAGCATCGGCACCACCTGGAGTTTCTGAAAATTATCGGCCCACAGGCCGATAATGAAGCCGAATAGACTGAACGTCACCGCCGTGAGCAAGAGAAAGGCGATCATCCATCCCGGATGGGCGATCTCGTAAGGCACAAAAAGGCGGGCAGTGCCCATAATGAGCAGGCCCAAAACCACCGACTTGGTTGCCGCCGCGCCCACATAACCGATCAGCACTTCGATCCACGAAACCGGTGCCGAGAGCAGCTCGTAAATCGTGCCCGACCACTTGGGCATGTAAATCCCGAACGAGGCATTGGCGATGCTTTCGTTCAGTAAATTCAGCATGACCAGCCCCGGGATGATGAAAGCGCCGTAACTGACGCTGTCGATGTCGCCCAGGCGCGAACCGATGGCTTTGCCGAATACGATGAAGTACAGCGAGGTGGTCAGCACCGGTGCGGCGATGCTTTCCGCCAATGTACGAAAGGTGCGCGCCATTTCAAAATGGTAAATGGCTCGGATGCCGTAGAGGTTCATGTCAGCTCCTGCTTGGACTGATGCACTAGACCGACGAAGATGTCTTCCAACGAACTCTCGCTGGAGCGTAAGTCTTTGAAGTCGATGCCGTGCTCATTGAGCGTGCGCAACAGCGCGGCGATACCGCTTTCTTCTGCCTGGGCGTCGAAGCGATAAATCAGGGTGTGTCCGTCGCCGGAAAGCGTCAACGGCCAAGCGTTGAGCTCGGTAGGGATGCGGGATAGGGGCTGCCGCAAAGTCAGGCTGAGCTGCTTTTTGCCAAGCTTGCGCATCAGTACGGATTTGTCTTCTACCACGATCAGTTCCCCTTGGTTGATGACGCCGATGCGGTCTGCCATGTCTTCGGCCTCCTCAATGTAATGGGTGGTCAAAATGATCGTGGTGCCCTGCGCCCTTAGCTCGCGCACCATGCGCCACATGGCGTGCCGTAGCTCCACATCCACGCCGGCACTCGGTTCATCCAGGAACAATATCGTTGGCTCATGCGCGAGGGCCTTGGCGATCAGCACGCGGCGCTTCATGCCGCCGGAGAGCGTCATGATTTTCGCTTTACGCTTGTCCCACAGGGACAGCGCGCGCAGTACGTTTTCCAGGTAAGCCGCATCGGGCGCCTTACCATACAGTCCTCGGCTGAATTTGACTGTGGCCCAGACCGACTCGAACGAGTCCGTATGCAGTTCCTGCGGTACCAAGCCAATGGTTGCCCGCGCCGCGCGGTAGTCCCGCACGATATCATGACCGTCCGCAATAACGGTTCCGGACGAGGCTTTGACGATGCCGCAGATCAGGCTGATCAGTGTCGTCTTGCCCGCCCCATTCGGCCCGAGCAAGGCGAATATCTCGCCGCGTTGGATGTCCAGATTGATGTTGTTGAGCGCTCGGAAACCGCCGGCATAGATCTTGTTAACGCCGCGCACGGAGAGGATGGGGACGGGATTATGGGTGTTCATGGGAGGCGGATGCGGGTATTTTTTCATAGATGAATGTGAATTACAGTTTATTCATTCCCCTGCTCGATAAGCAAATCCCTTCGCCGTCCCCATTCCGCCCAGGAGCCGTCGAAAAGCGGAACCTCGTGAATCCCCATCTGATACAGCGCCAGGAGCAAGACCGCTGCTGAAACACCCGAGCCGCATGTAGCGACGAAGGGTTTTGAATCATCCACTCCAGCGAATGAAAAAAGTTGTTGCAAATCCTCGACCGGCCTTAACCGATGGTCTTCTTCTCTATATAAGTGCTGATAGGGAATATTGAAGCTGCCGGGGATATGACCCGGTTGAAGGTCCGGCTCATGCAGCGGACGCCGGCCGTCGAAACTGTCTGCGGAGCGGGAGTCCAGAATTTGTCTGCCGCCTTGCTGCTGGATTCTCCGCATCTGTTTTAAATCGGCAAACAGTTCGGGATGAAATACCGCCTCAAATACTTTAGGAAAGAGTTTTATCCTCACGTCGGTCAGTGGAAAAGACAATTGTTTCCATCGAGTTAAACCGCCATCCAGGATTTTGATTTTGTCGTGCCCGAAGACTCGAAACATCCACCAGACGCGGGCCGAGGCAAAAAAATGGTTACGGTCGTAAACGATTATCCAGGTATGGTTATCGATGCCCAATTGGCCCACTTGTCGCCCGAACTGCGCGGCGCGGGGAAGGGTATGCGGGAGAGGATTAGCCCGGTCGGCGATGTCGTCGATGTCGAAAAATTGGGCATTCTTAATGTGCTGGCGGTTGTATTCTTCATGGGCGCTCCGTTGTTGTCTCGGTAAAAAGAAAGTGGCGTCCAGGATCACTAAATCGGGATGCGCAAGATGCTGGCCTAACCATTCGCAACTGACCAAGGCGCTGTCGCTATTGAGGTCGGTATTGGCCGGAAATGGGGGAGTGCTCATGCTTTCACTTGGAAGAAAAGAAATCAGTATGCGGGGCTGCTTTCGGATATGCAACAGGAAAAGACACCGCAATCCGCATCGCTAATATCATCATCAGAATAAACCGGACCGGAAGCGCTCTCCCGGAAAATCCGGCGGGAAAGGAAATATAATCCGAGAATCATCCCCCGCTTTGAACTTGATATCGGGGATGAGGGCTATCGACCTTTTTCTGCTGCTTATCCTGTCTGATTAAGCGGCAGTCATTAATTCAAAGCAAGCAATGACAATGAATGATGGGTTCTGGGGTAAGGCTTGATCTTAATTCCCGTTCTCAATTTTCTCAAACTCGTGGAGTCAGACACATTGCCAAAGAGTGAGCGCGAGTAAATGTGTGGATTACGCAGCGTTATACGAAATACCCTGGCAGGGCAAAACTTAACTATGTCGTAATGCTGCGGTTCAAATGAACCATGCCGCGGTTCATTTGAACCGTTAATGAACATTTACTTTACACATTATCTTCGCTGCCAGATCTAACAGAAAAAACAAATAAGCCAATATTTTTTTAAGGTATTTAAATCTAATTGATTTTTAAAAAACCAAGCTTGATGCTTTAGGGTAATAAGTTGTGGCTTAATTCTTGCTTAATTGGCCGAGCCTGGGGTTTTTTCGGATTTAAATTGAATGGATAATGGCGAAATAAAGAAATAAACTATAATAATTATACGTGTTGATTTTTATATTTCTCTATGTTGATAGGATAAATACTTATAAACCTTAAATAGCCAAGCACTACACTAAAATAATATACAGTATGATATGGAGAAATTATGCTTCTAAAAATAATCTTCCTCGCGTTCGGAATAATGGTATCTACTTTGGCTGCCGCTGAAAATACACCACCCCAAAGTGATTCCACACCACAATCAGCCGCTCCATCTACCGATAATTCGCCCAATACCCAGCAAGAGAGTGAGAAAAAGCCCACTTTGGCTGAATATTGTAAAGAACATACTTGTTAAGTAGATTGTAGAGAATAGAATTATCAATTATGAAACTAAAGTCGAATTTTATAGCGGCAGCCATGATTTTGGGATGGATGTCTAATGGAGCTGTTGCTGCTCCACACTGGACACATGAAGAGCAAGCTGATTGGGGTGCGATTGAAGATCCTACACAGACAACAGCTCCTCTGATGTATCCTTATGCGGAGTGCAGCATCGGTACACATCAGTCTCCGGTAGACTTAGGCGGGCAAAGCAATGCCCGCAAGCTCAATACGCTTCAAGTTAAATATACTAAAGATAAACCAGACTTTTATAATAGTGGACATGCGGTACAAGTTAACTCATCGGCTAATTACAAAGGGGAATTAAAAATCGGTAATGATTTATACCCATTGATCCAATATCATTTTCACGCTCCAAGTGAGCATGTCATAAACGGAACGACATACCCTGCCGAATTGCATTTTGTGCACATCAGAGAGGATGGACGGATTGCTGTTTTGGGCGTTTTGCTTGAAGAAGGGGCGGCTAATGAAACACTTCAAACCATACTTGACAATGTCAAGCCAACCGCATCGGAACACAATGCAAATACTGGTATTGAAATTAATCCAAAATCATTGCTTCCTCATGATGTAAGTCACTTTTATACCTATGCTGGATCGTTGACTACACCGCCATGCAGTGAAGGTGTGAGTTGGTATGTCTTAGCCAAGCCAGTGGCTGTTTCAACGGCCCAGTTGAGCCAATTGGAATCTCTCTATTCCGATAATGCAAGACATGCTCAGGCCTTGAATGGTCGGGTAGTTACAGGAAAAGTCAAAAACTGACTTTAATCTCGGAGCCTCTGGTTTTGCTTGAAATCTTTGCATAAACAAAGTTACAGAATTTGTTTATTCAAACAGGGAGCCGGCTTGATTGTTGGACTTGGGCAGGGATGCCTCTCTAGCTGTAGATGTTGTCGAACGAAAGCTTGCTCAGAGGAAGCAGGTTTCCTCTGAGAAATAATGAGTGCCTGAATTTGGCCGGGCGGAAGCATGCTGAGCCGCATAGGGCCGCACCGCGTACTTTTTGGGTCTGAATTAACCGGCATACTTTGAACAATGGTACGCGTGCGGGTCTATTCAGCTGGCCGGTCTGCATGCTCGCATTGCCGCTGGACCGGGTAAAAGGGATCATTCTGACGCGGCCCGAATTCGATGCGCGATGCTCGGCGATACGCCAGCTCAGAAAAAGGGGGTATCGGGGACTGATCGGTACGATCTGGTATTTTCCGGAAAAGCAGCAGCTGGAACAGCTCGGTGCGGATTTCATGATTCATCCGTGGGTCGAAGCCGGCAACCAGCTGGCTTTACAGCGCATGCAGAGTCCGGCCGGGCCTCGGGAATGCCCCGCCCTTGCAACCCCGGCGAAGCCGCCGGCCCCCTTTATCCGTTGCCTTTTCGCTGGCCCGAATGCCAGATTCTGTCGCCGAAAAACCCGCGAATCACGGCTTTTTCCAATTCCGCGGCGACAAAGATGAAAAAGCCGACACAGGCGACTTTCAGCCATTCGTCCAGGGACAGGTCGGTCGACCCGAACAGGGCCTGCATAGGAGCGGTATGAGTGTAAACAATCTGCAAGGCTGCAGAGGCGGCGATCGCGATCAGGACGTAGACGTTGCCGAATAATCCTTCAAACGATAAAACCGATTTGTAAATGTAGCGGCTGTTGACCAGGTAGAACATTTCCGCGCCGACCACGGTGCTGACCGCCATCGTGCGTGCCGTTTCCAGGCTGGCTCCTCGCTGCGTCTCCCAGAGGAACAGGCCCAGCGCGCCGATCATGAAGAGCGTGGAAACCATCAGCACACGCCAGGCGAAGAACCAGGAAAGCAGCGATTCCCGCGGGTCGCGGGGCGGCCTGTTCATCACGTCACGCTCCGGACGCTCGAAAGCGAGAGCGAGTCCCAGGGTGCTGGAAGTGACCATATTGATCCAAAGCACCTGAGCCGGCGTCAAAGGCAGGGTCAGTTCGAAAAAAATGGCCGCCAGCACGACAAGGGCTTCTCCGCCGTTCGTCGGCAGCATGAACAGGATGAATTTCCGGATATTGTCGTAAATGCCCCTGCCTACGTACACAGCGTTGCCGATCGTGGCGAAATTGTCGTCGGCCAGCACCATGTCCGACGCTTCCTTGGCCGCCTCGGTCCCTTTCAGGCCCATGGCAATGCCGACATCGGCCCGCTTTAGCGCCGGCGCGTCGTTCACGCCGTCGCCGGTCATCGCGACGACCTGGCCTGCCGCCTGCAGAGCCTCTACCAGGCGCAGCTTGTGTTCCGGGCTTGCACGCGCGAACACGTCGACCTCCAGTGCGACTCCCTGCAGTTGCTCGTCATTCAGGGTTTCGATCTGGGCCCCGCTCAAGGTTAGTTTGCCTCGGCCGATGCCGAGCCGGTTTCCGATCTCCTGTGCCGTATCGGTATGATCGCCGGTGATCATTTTGACGCGGATGCCGGCACCGGCACACGTTCTCACCGCAGCGATCGCTTCCTCCCGGGGCGGATCGATGATTCCCACTAGGGCGAGTAGAGTAAAGCCGTTTTCCAGATCCGCAAAATTGACCTCGCGCTTGGAATCCTCGACTAATTTTCCGGCAATCGCTAGGACGCGCAAGCCGTCGGCGGCGAATTCCTTCGCACAGCGATGCCAATATCCGGCATCCAGCGCGGTCTGGTTCTGCTGGAGGCCGCCCTGGCGATCGCACATTTCCAGAATGCGTTCGGGAGCGCCCTTAACGAAAATGAAGCCGTTGTCTTTATGATCGTGGTGGAGGGTCGCCATCAGCCGGTGTTCCGATTCGAACGGGATGGCGTCGGTACGCGGCCGCTTTTCGCGCTCCCAGGCAGGATCTTTGCCGGTTTTGACGGCGAATGCGAGGAGGGCGCCTTCGGTCGGATCGCCTGCCAGTTGCCAGGACTCATCGGCATCCCGGTGCAATTGCGCGTCATTGCACAGCACGGCGGCGCGGGCAATTTCTTCCAGTTCCGGGCAGTCGTCAGCGGTGACCGCGGCGCCGTTCAAATAAACCCCGCCGTCCGGCTCGTACCCCACGCCGCTGATAGTGAAAACATGATCAGCGGTAGCCAGTTTTTGCACCGTCATTTCGTTTCGGGTCAGCGTACCGGTCTTGTCGGAGCAAATGACCGTGACCGAACCCAGCGTTTCCACCGCCGGCAGATGCCGGATGATCGCATGGCGTTTCGCCATCCGGCGCATCCCGAGCGCCAGCGTGATGGTCATGATGGCGGGCAGTCCTTCGGGTATGGCCGATGCGGCGAGGGCTACGGCCATCATGAACATTTCTTTAGGCGGATGTCCGTGCCACAGCACGCCGACAATAAATGTAACGACGGACAGCAGCACAATCGCCAGCGCCAGCCAGCGGCCGAATCTGTCGATCTGACGCAACAGCGGCGTGATCGTGCTCCGGACCTGTCGGAGCAGCGAGCTGATCCGGCCCAGTTCGGTGCGAAGGCCGGTTGCGACCACGATAGCCGACGCCTGTCCGGAGGTGACCAGGGTGCCGGAAAAAAGCATGCAAAAACGCTCGCCCAGCGGGGCGTCATTTGGGATCGGGCCGGTTGTTTTTTCGACCGCTTCGGATTCGCCGGTCAATATCGCCTCGTTCACCCGCAAGCTCTTACTGGAGATAAGCCGGAGGTCGGCCGGTACTTTGTCCCCGGAAGCCAGCGCCACGATGTCGCCCGGCACCAGTTTTTCGGCTTCGATTTCCAGGCGTTTGCCGTCGCGAATGACTGTCGTATGCAGGGAGAGCATGCCGCGGATCGCATCCATCGCCTGTTCCGCCTTGCCTTCCTGGATAAAGCCGATGATCGCATTGACAACCACCGCGGCCAACAGGACGCCGGTGTCGACCCAATCGCCCAGCATGGCTGTCGTGCCGGCGGCCGCCAGCATCACATAAATCAGAATATTATGGAATTGGAGCAGAAAGCGCATGAAAGCGGAACGCTTGGGCGGCCGCGGAAGGCGGTTGCGTCCGTATTGTTTCAGCCGCGCATGCGCCTCGTTGGAAGACAAGCCGTGATGCTTATCCGAATTCAGATGCGCGACCGCGTCGTCGGCGGCAAGCGTATGCCAACTCGTCGCTTGTTTATCGGCGGTTTTTTGCTTAGGCATGTATGCTCCAAGATTAAGCTGACGATGATTGACCGATTCTACCTTCTCCTCTCGGCCTGACAAAAGGTATTGTTTCAGGTGCGGGATGGGATAATCACTTTACAGACCGGGATTTCAGCAGCCTGTTGACTTTGAGTATGAAGTGAGGGCGAATACGGGGGAAGCTTAGAGAGTCCCTCCTTTAACCGGAAAGACAAACCCGATCAGGGTCAGGCCGTATCGGTTCTTATCAACGCTTCCTTAAAGGATTTGATATCCCTGGCCGGCCCCATCACCACCAGCACATCGCGGTTGTTCAGAATATGCTCCTTGTCGCCGACCACGAAATGCAGCCGGTCGCCGAGTTCCCTGTCCACCACGCCGAGCAGGATCAGATTATGGCGCTCGTTTAATCTCAGCGTGCTGGTTTTGCGGTTTTCCAGCCACGAGCCTTCCGGAATTTCGACTTCGGCGATATTCAGCGTGTGCCGCCGATGCACGCTCTGGTCGAGAATATGGGTGATTTCCGGTTTGGTCAGCATCTCGTAGGTTTTGCGTCCGGTGATTTCGTAGGGATCGATGATCTTGTTCGCGCCGGCGGCGGATAATTTCTCGGCAGAGTCCGGATCGTCGACGGTAGCGATGATGCTCAAGTTTTTGTCCAGTGTGCGCGCCGAGATCGTCAAAAACACATTGTCCGAATCGGCCGCGAAAAAACAGAACAAATAATCGATGTCCACGCCGATGCCGAACGCATGCAGTGCACCGTCGTCGCGAAAATCGACCACTTCGGAGGCGAAGCCTTGGGCGCCGATGAACTCCGCATCGTGGCGGTTCTGGGCCGCATAGACCGCCACGCAGGTTTCCTTGTCGAACCGGGCCAAAGCTTCCAGGGCCATGCGAGGATCGCCGAATACCGCAATTTTTTTCATCGTTTCCTGCCTATTTTCAGCCGGCTTTTTTCGATCTGGTAGCGAAAATATTCGATGCCGATCTGTTTACCCAGCACGACAAGCTGGTCGCCCGCCTGCACCTCGAAATAGCTTTTCGGATTGAAATAAAAATGCCGGTCCTGCATTTGGTAACTTTCATTTTGCTTGAGATGCGGGGGATGGGAGCTAATCACGCCGACCAGCATCAGCTTGCTATGGTCGAAATCGATTTCGGCGATTTTTTTATTGATGATCGACGAATTGGGATGCGCATGCACCGTGTCGAGCACGAATTCTTTTTCCTCGTGCATGATTCCGACAATCGCGTCGAACGCGACCGGTTGCCCGACATATTCGGCGGCAACCATGCCGGCAATCTCGAAAGGCTCGATCACATGGTTCGCGCCGGCTTGGTAGAGTTTACGGACATTATTGGGCTGGTAGGCGCGCGAGATGATTCGAATGGCCGGATTCAACTGCCGGCCGGTCAGCGTGATATACACATTGCTGACATCGTCTCCGGTCGTGCATAGAATCGCCGAGGCGTTGCGATTGATGCCGGCCTTGGCCAGTACCTCGTTTTTACTCGCGTCGCCGTGGATGGCCAAATAGCCGAGGCGTCTCGCATTTGCCACATGATGCTCTACTTTATCGATGACCACGAAAGGCTGGCGATGACGAGCAAGCTGGTGCGCGATGTGCATGCCGACCCGACCGAACCCGCAAATGATCACGATTTCTTCATGCCGGCCCAATTCGGCATAAACCTGATTTTCGCGCAGATCGTTCGCTCTATCGTTAAAGGCCGAGACGATGATCGAGGTAAAGAATGACAAGATGCCGAGCCCGGCAAAAATCAGACCCATCACGACCAGACGCCCTCCCGGGGTTTCGGGCGCGATGTCGCCGTAGCCGACCGTCGACATGGTCACGACGGCCAGATAGAAGGCATCGAACAAATCGTTGACATGGCCGCCGCTTTCCGGATTCTCGAACAGAAAGATGGCGGTGCTGCCGATAAAGATCAGCAAACCCAGAAACACGGCCAGCGTGTAAAGTTCGAAGCGCTTGTTCGAAAGGATCTGGGTGAACAGCTTGATGCTGTCGATATAGCGGAACAGCTTGAACAGCCGGAAAATCAAAAAGACGCGCAAAAAGCGCAGCGGCCGGTAACTCGGCAAAATGGCCAGCAAATCGACCAGCGCCGGAGGACTCAAGACATATTCGATTTTTTTCACCGCGATCGCCTTCAGCACTTTATGCACTTTGAACGGAATCTCCAGATATTCCGATCGTTCGTAATGGTCCAGGACGATCTGGTGGCTGTCGTTGTGGAGCCAGGCGCGCAGCAGATATTCGATAATGAACAGCCAGACGATGCAGGCTTCGAAAACGCCGTGCCACGGCTGCGCCTGATGCTGGACCTCATCGAGTTGCAGAAATACGCTGATCACCACCATCACGATCATGAAAACATCGAAATAGGCTTTCGGCCGACTCTGGGGGAGTACCAGGAGACGCCGGAAAAAGTGTTTGGCGTTTTGATAGCGGGTGGAAGTTTTCAGGAAATAGGCGAAGTAAACCAGAAGTCGCGTCAGCATGGCGGCAAAAATGGATTGAGATTAACTGCTGCGGCCGGTTTGCTCTGACATTCAACGCTTACTTTGGCGGGAAGGCGGTTCGGTCCAGCGTTTTTCGAATCTTCTCGGCCAGGCTTTCCACGCCTTTCGCCGTCAGTTTCCTATCGCCGCCTTTGACCTCGGAGATATAGTCGCCGATCAGTTTGCCTTGTTTTGCATCGACCAGATGCGCCATCAAATAAACGAACAAATAACTGGGCTTGTGCAGCCTGCCGGCCACGATGTAATCGGCTTCGACCGTTCGCGCCAGTTGCCCGGCAAGGTCGTGGTGATCGAACAGATAGCCGGGGCCGGCCGCGGCTTTTGCGACGGCATCCGGGGCGATCCGTACGATGTTAAAGCCCTTTTTCGCCAGTTCCTGTTCCAGAAGCGGTTTGATGCTGGCCGTGCGGGCGATTTCGGACGGAATGTTGGGCGCGGGCGTCAAATCCTTCAATTCGAAGTCGAGCACCGCGATGCGGGGTGCGGCACTGCAACAAACCGCAAACAGCAGCAGAAATGCAAGTAGGCTTGCTGAAAATTTTTTATGAGGCATGGCTGTAGGCTCCGTCGGGTGGAATGGCTCTGCGCCCGCGCTTTTCATCGCCCAGTAGTTTTAACCGGACCGAAGCATAGACCGATTCGAGATAAGGGCAGGGGACATGCGCGCGTTCGGCGGCGCGTAGCGCATTGCCGAGAATCGCCTCGATTTCCAGGGGACGGCCCTGCTCGTAGTCGAGCAGCATGCTGGTTTTGTAGGGCGGCATGCTGTAAGTCATTTCGATGTTCCGATCAACCGCATCCGCGGGTAACGGATATCCCTGGGCCGAGGCTATCCGGCAGACATCCTGCATGATATGGCGCACGAACGGTTCTTCGGTGCCCAGGATCTCGGCCGTGCTGAGGCCGTCCGACAGTACCGACAGCGGATTGAAGGGGGCGTTCCAGACACATTTGAGCCAGCGTTTGGCCACGATATTCTCCGTCGCCTCGCATTCGATCCCGGCGTGTCGAAACAGCCGACACAATTCCCGGGTCTTGGCGCTGACCGAGCCCGGCAGGTTGCCCAGCGCCAGGCGTCCATAGGCCAGATGCGCGATTCTTCCCGGTCCTAGCCGGTTGCTGCAGATGAATGCGAGGCCGCTGACGACTTCGCGACCGGGGAAGGCGGCGAGCATTTCCCGTTCGATGTCGACGCCGTTCTGAATAAAGACGAGCGCGGTTTGCGGCGCGGCGACCGGGCGCAGCAAAGCGGCCCGATCCATGCTCGGGAGTACCTTCGTGCAGAGCAGCACGTAGTCGGCAGTGCCTTGGTAATCCCTGACGTCCTTGAGGACCTGCTTCGGCATGAAGTGGTAATCGCCCTGTTCGGCGCTTTCGATCCTGAACCCCGATTTTTTGACCGTTTCGTAATCCGAGCGGCAGACGACCGACACTTCCGCCCCGGCTTTCGCGAGCAGCGAACCGTAGAATGCGCCGATCGCGCCGGCGCCGACGATCAGGACCTGGCTAGCCTGGGCGCTCATCGAGAATCTGCTTCAAAAACGGTATGGTCAATTTACGCTGCGCGGACAGCGAGGCCTGGTCGAGTCGGTCGAGCAGGCCCCATAGCGAGTTCATGTCGCGGCTGGCGCGGTTCAACAGGAAGCGTCCGGCCTGCGGCGAAATCTCCAGACCCATGCGCCGGGCTTTATAAATCAGCGCGGCGGTCTTTCCCTCGTCGTCCGGCGTTTGGATTTTCAGACTGAGCCCCCAGTTCAGCCGCGTTTTCAAATCGGGCAGTTGGACAGGCAGTTCTTTCGGAGCTGTGCGGGAAGAAACGATCAGCTTATGTCCCAAATCCCGGTGCTGGTTGAAGAAGTTGAACAGGGCCTGCTCCCAGTCGGCATGGCCGGCGATCGCTTCCACATTGTCCAGGCATACCAGCTCGAAGGTTTCCAGGTCGTTGAACAGGTGTACGGAAGAATCGGCGGCCTGCGCCAGATTAAAATCGAAATAGAAGCATGAGAGTTTCCGCTGCTGCGCTTCATGGCAGCAGGCGTGCAGCAAATGGCTCTTGCCGAGGCCGGTCTGTCCCCAAAGGAAGATGAATGCTTCGCCGTTGCCCGCAACGCACTGCTGCAGATGATTGACGACAGCCGAATTGACGCCCGAAAAAAAATCCTGGAACGTCTGGTTGGCTCTGAACACGAACTGCAACGGCAGCTGCTTTGCCATGCTCACTGCGATTTCCTGCTGAAACGGATCGCGAGTGCGGAACCGAAAAACAGCAGCAGGCTAAACAGGACCTCGGCCGCAGCCAAATGACGGGCGCCGGCATTGGCATACGCTTCGACCGTGCCGTGCACGAAGTACGGTAGGCTGAGAAACCCGGCCCATGCATGGCTTCTGGGGTTGAACGCCAGCAAACCGCGGAGCAGCGGCAACAGCGGCGTTACCGTTGCGACCAGAATCAGCGCCACCGGAAACCGGGTTGATGGGACCAGTACGGTAGGCCACAGCATCATCAGCGCAAACAGTCCGAAATAGCCAGCGAGCGCCAGATAGTGGAAGAAAATCGGCCGGCTGCTGATCAAATCGGCATTCCCGCTTTTAGGGCTTTTGCCGTGACGGCCAAACGCTTGCCCAATACCCGGCACAACGTTTTTTCGTGGTCGGTCAACACGGCATTTCGCTCCGTTAGATGACTCGGCCCGTACGGTGTGCCGCCCGAGGCGGTTTCGCGCAAGGCCGTCTCGGTATACGGCAGGCCCAGGAGGAGCATGCCGTGATGCAGCAAGGGCAGCATCATCGAAAGCAGCGTGCTTTCCTGGCCGCCGTGCATGCTGCCGGTCGAGGTGAAAACGCCGGCGGGTTTGCCGGCTAGGGCGCCCGAAAACCAGATCGGGGTCGTGCTGTCGAGAAAATACTTCAACGGCGCAGCCATATTCCCGAAATGGGTCGGACTGCCCAGGGCAAGGCCATCGCAATTTTTCAGGTCGTCCAGCGTCGCATACATTGTGCCGTGCGCCGGAATCCGCTCGGCGGTTTTTTCACAGACTGCGGACACGTCGGGCACGGTCCGGATGACCGCTTCGGCGCCCTCGACCGCATCGACGCCGCGTGCGACCTGCATCGCCATGTCGGCGGTCGCGCCGTGTCGGGAGAAATACAGTACCAGGATCTTAGTCATCGTTACAGAATCGCGAGCACGTTTTCCGGAGGCCGGCCGATCGCGGCCTTATCGCCGGCCACCACGATCGGGCGTTCGATCAGGATCGGGTGCTCGACCATCGCGCGGATCAGGGTTTCCCTGTCCAGCGATTTGTCGAACAAGTCGTATTCGTCGTAAGGCTTTTCTTTTTTGCGCATCAAATCGCGCGGCTCAATGCCGAGTTTTTGCAGGATCCCGTCGAGTTCTTCCGCGCTCGGCGGCGTTTTCAGATATTCGATAATTTCGGGTTCGATGCCCTTGTCGCGCAACAGTTGCAGCGTTTCGCGGGATTTGCTGCAACGCGGATTATGATAAATTTTTACCTTCATAACGGCTGCCTCTGGCGCTTCGGCGCGCTTTCCAATAAAAAAGTTATAATAACATTTCTCGTCAAAACTCTCGCTGAAAAAGGGGTCATGTCTTGTCCGCACTGATTTCGGATCGTATTTGCGATCGCGCCAAACAATATTGGCTGCTTGCCCGTTTCGACCGTCCGATCGGTACGTTAATTCTATTATGGCCGACGCTGTGGGCGCTGTGGCTTGCGGGAAACGGCAAACCGGATGCGCTGGTATGCACGGTATTCGTGCTGGGCGTTGTGCTGATGCGGGCCGCCGGCTGCGTGATCAACGATTACGCCGACCGCAATTTCGATCCGCACGTCGAACGCACCCGGCAGCGCCCGATTGCGGCCGGGCGCGTCCGGCCGAAGGAAGCCCTGATCCTGTTCGCAGTTTTGTGCCTGATTTCGTTCGGGCTGGTCCTGCTGATGAATCCGTTCACGATCGGGTTGTCCTTCATCGGCGCCTTTCTGGCCGCCAGCTATCCGTTCATGAAGCGCTTCACGCATCTGCCGCAGGCTTATCTCGGAGCCGCTTTCGGCTGGGCGGTGCCGATGGCGTTTGCCGCGCAATTGAATGCGATTCCCCTGGTCGGCTGGCTTTTGTATCTGACCGTGCTGCTCTGGGCGCTGGTCTACGACACGATGTACGCGATGGTCGACAAGGACGACGACCTGAAAATCGGCGTCAAATCGACCGCAATCCTGTTCGGCGACTACGACCGGCATATCATGGCCGCTCTGCAGATCGTGATTCTCGGCTTGCTGGCGATCGTCGGCAGCATGCGGGGTTTGGGTTTGTTCTATTACGCCGGGCTGCTGGTAGCGGCAGGGCTGGCGGTTTACCAGCAGAAACTGATTTTCCGCCGCGAAAGGATGCTCTGCTTCAAGGCATTTTTGAATAACAACTGGTTCGGGCTGGCGGTTTTTATCGGATTGGTACTGGATTACCGGTTTGTTTAGGATTGGGTCGATTAACTTCTTCTCATAGTTCTTGCGCTTTGCGTGGGAACCTGGCCGAGAACACTCCGTGTCCCCGAACCGCGGAGTGGTTCGAACGGCGTTCTCATCGTGATACATCCTTGTCTAGGCTACGCGAAAACACTCCACGGTGGGGGTGGGGTGCTCCGAGGGGTTGGGTTACCGCTGTAGGGTACGCTGTTCGTGCCATGAGGGGGGAAAGGTACGCACAGCGTACCCTACAACTGAAAATAGGGATTTGTGTTTAAACAACGTCTCTATACCATTGTCGCCCTGCGAGATGTCTCATGTGTGCGCAGTGCGGGGGGACGATCGGGCGGCATGTCGGGAAGTTATTTTTTGCCATGTCTTAGAGGGACGGGCGATAAGGTGTGAGGAACCCTGAATAAAAGCCCTTCTCTTTATCCTATTTAATCAATAAACGATTACAATTTCTCGGTATGTAATATCGATGACAAGGAATAATAATGAATAAAAAAAATTTAGTGTTTATTGCGGTTTTATGCATCGATTTATCGGCATGTACCGGAGAAAATCGCGATACGTACCAGGTTAAACCGGTTTTCGTAAACAGCTGTATCAATCAGGAGAGCTCCACGCGTCCCGCTGAGCAGGCCAACTCCTATTGTAATTGTGTGGCTGATGCGGTTTTCAGCAATAGCGATATCTCCGATGAAACCAAAAAACTTATGCCCACGCTCAGCGATAAGGAAAGTCAACTCTATCGGCAAAATGATGTTGCCCTGGTCAGGGGCGCACTGATGTCTTGCTATACCTCTAATTTTTATAAGAAAAAGTAATTGGATCCGGGCCGGAAGATGGGCCAAGGCGCGAACCGCGTCATTCGCGGCCGAGGGGGCGACCTCGGCGCATTTTCCGGACTCCGGTAAGGAATCTGGCGGCTTAAGCCAAAAGCTGCCGCATCATATTGACCCCGATGCCTGCGCAACTCTTTATGCCGGCACAGGTAATCAAGGGATCATTACGGCGATGTTTCAACAGTAGGATGGAATAGAAGCGGCTATCGGACGCCACCAGGCTCAGCACGTTCCACCAGCCATCGTACTGTGGGTATTTTCGCGTCAATGCCATGATTTCGTTAAAACTCCACGCTTCGGCCGGATTATAGGCCTTGACATTGTCAGGCATCATGGCCGAGAAAGTTTGTTTCACCGTTGAATTCGGCGGCTGGGTCTTACCCACGCTTTCTATGGTTCCGATGTGGCCGACTTGTCTGCCTGTGTTGTCTGTCCAGACGGCGATATAGCAGCCGCTCATGAATCCGGTCAGCACATCGTTTGTCGAACTGATTTTGGCGGTGCGTCCATGAATGTAGCATAGCCAGTCGTGAGGTATCGCCTGGTTTTTCGCTAACCCCAAGCTTCTGAAACGGTTCATTGCATTCGTATCGAAGTGGTAAGTATCCAGATCCTGAAAAGTCATGGCCGACGGAGTCGGAGGACTCACGGTCACGGTTCCGTCTTTAGGTTGCGTGGTAATCGCTTGAGGAGGGGCCCAACTGAATGTAGCACCCGGAAAAAAATATCGCTCAATCATAAAACTATAACCTTTGCGTTGATAAGTGAATGTCTAATGGAGGTAAGGGCGGTCGACCTCACGCCATCTCCGGATATACCGTCAGCCTGAGAAGCGCAGTTGGGCAGTGATGAGCGCAACGCTTACCGGTCTGAGTTTTGGTAATACACAGGGACGGCTGGACAATGATGATAAATTTCATCTCCACTTGCAAACCGTTTTGGATGTGGCTAAAAATAACCCTCCCGGCATGCCGCCTGATCGCTCCTGTTTTCAGTTGTAGGGTACGCTGTGCGTACCATTGGGGGTGAAAAGGTACGCACAGCGTACCCTACGGTGCTGCATGCCGGACGGGGTATTTATCCCGTTCGCAACGCTTAAAGAGGGACGGACAGGGAGGATGATTTTGTGTTTGCGGAGAATTTTCAAACAGCGGGACGGGGTTATAAACCCCGTCCCGCAGCCCATTCTCGGCTGTTGCCTTATCCGCGGGCTATTCGCCCATCTTTTCCGGAAACAAACGCCGGCAATACGACCAGTGTGCAGATAATATTCAGAAGCAATCCGATCGACAGCAGTTGCCCCATACTGGCAAGGCCGAGATGCGGCGTGAACGCCATGCTGACCAGGCTGCACATCGTGGTCAGTTCGCTGAACACGACGCCTCTGGCCGTGCCGGTTCTGAGAACGCTGTCCTCCCGATCCGGATGGCGCAGCCGGTTCATAATGTTGATGCCGGCATCGACACCCAGGCCGAACAGAATCGGGATGACGATGATATTGGCAAAATTGAACGGATTGTCCATCAGTACCGTAGAGGCCCCGGTCAGGACAGCCGTCATCATCAGCGGCAGCAGAATCAACAGCGCGTCCTTGGTGTTGCGCTGCGTGAACATCAATACGATCACAATGGCTGCGACGGCGCTGGCCAGCGCCTGCTGAAAGGCTCTTACGATTGCATTGCCCGATTCCAGGTAAATGACCGGCAGATCGGTCGCATGTGGGGAGACCTGGCGGACTTCGCGGATGAAGTCTTTCAGGTTTTTCTCATCGTTGAGGTCCTTGCTGGGCGAGGCCATGATCCGATAGAGGCCGTCTTTGCTGAGCCAGCGTTCGGCGAGGTCGGGCGGCAGCGTATCGAGGGTGACCTCTCCCGGATTCAACCCTTTCAGCAACGTATTCATGGTGTCCGGCAGCGTGTCCAGCAGGCTGAATTGCAATTTGTCCAGCATGGTTTTTCTTTCCGGGGCCGATTTTGCCTGCAGCGCCGCAATCAGCGATTCCACTTTCTGGCGTAATGGACGCAGGATTGCCGCAAGCTCGCTGTCGGGCTTTTCTTTTAAATGCTTGTCGACAGCCTGACTGAATTTTTCCAGCACCGCCATGCCGTTTTCAACGCTATCCTGATGCGGGGCCGGAAACGCGGCCAGCTGGAGTCCCATGACCAGAGACAAATCGTCGATGATGCTCAACTTGGCCTTCTGGTTGGATGGGATATAGTCATAGATCGTGATTGCGTTTTCGACCGATTCCAGTTGCCCCAGCCTTTGCGCCGTGGCCAATGCTTCGTCTTTACTGTCCGCCAGTACGGTCAGTGTCATCGGCGAGGTATCCTTGGTTTTCAGCAATTCCCTGAACGTAGAGACCGATTCGCTGTCGGGATCGCGCAAATTGAGCGGGTTGATATCGAACCGGGCCTGGGTCAGCAAGGCCAGGCCTGCCGCTATCAGCGCGGCAGTAGCCCATTTGACCGGGGCGGCGTGCCGGATCGGGAACAGGTAAACCCAGTCAGGAAACAGATCGTCGGATTTTTTTGAAGGCCCCGAATTCGGCGGAAACAGCTTCAACACCGCCGGAAGTACGATCAGCGTGATCAGCAGCGAAATGAAGATGCCCACGCCGGCGATCAGCCCCAGTTCGGAAACGCCGGTGTATTGGGTCGGCAAGAAGGCAAAAAAGCCTGTCGCGCCTGTGATCGCGCACAAAGTGATCGGCGGTGCGACTTTGCGCACGGCTTCGAGCAGGGCCTGCCCGCGAGGCATGTTCTGCCTGATCAGTTCGCGGTAGCGCATGCAGACCTGGACCGCGTAATCATCGCCGATACCGATATACAATGCCGCGAAGGACACCGAAATAATGTTCAGATGGCCGATGGCCAGCGCGGCAAAACCGAAAGTCAGCATCAGGCCCATGGTCAGCACGCTGAGCGTGGCCAGCGTCAGTTTGACCGACCGGAAGCCGATCAGTAAGGACAGGAAGACCAGCAGGAACGAGAACGCCGAAGCCATTTCCGCGCTATAGGTTACCGTGGCCAATTCGTCGTGTTCCAGCACGACTTCGCCGGTCAGTCGTATGTTGATGCCGGGGAAGGCCTGCTCGGCTTTTGCCGCGGCGGCCCGCACCGCCGCCAGGGGCTTTTCGGCCGGCATCAGCTCTTCGAAATTCAGATGGGGCTTGAGCAGGATGAAGCGCCGGGTGCTCAACAGGTCCCGGTTTTCCCCCACCATTAACTGCTGCCAGGATAACTGATAAGCCCTGCCGTCCAGTACGGCCCGGATCGCCGCGCCGACTTTATCGAGCAGGGGATTCAGGTCGACCGGCAATTCATGCGTTTCCGAGGTAATGGCCTGTTCGAGAATATTGAGCAGTCCTTTCAGGCTGTTATCCTTGGACAGCGTGCCGATGAAGGGCTGGGCTTCCGTCATTTTGGCGGCCAGATCCTCCAGGTTGTCAAGATCGAGATAAAGCAGGCCGTGCCGCTCGAAGAACTCGCCTGCGCCCGGGATGTAAACCGATTTGATCTGCTGCTCTCTGCCGAATTCTACTTTGAGATAATCCAATGCGCGCGTTGCCTGTTCCGGCGTTCGGGCATCGACTACGACCAGGATCGCCTGATCATCCTGCGGAAAGGCCCGGATAAATCGCTCGCGATCTTTCTGGAACTGCAGGTCTTTCGAAAGGATATCGGTCGTATCGGCATCGATGCCCAGGTGCTTGGCGGTATAGTACACGCTGAGTCCGCAGAGCAGCAGGAACGTCAGGATCAGCGTTTTCGGATAACGCAGCAATCTGCCGTCCAGTTTGGCGATCAATTGGCCATAAACTTCGGTAATTTTTTTCATGCGGCACCTTTAGCTTTTTTGTGTTCGGGACAGAATCCGGAAACTACTTTCGCGGCTTGGGCAACAGATTTATAGACTGCAAAAACGACGAAATTCCTCAAGTAACAGCAAGGCGGGGGCATGCCTCCCACAGCCGGCTTATGGGGCTGCCTTGAAAACGAGGCCCGAACCGGCCCAACGCTTCGGCTGCGGCGGCTTGCATTCGCGGCGGATATGGCAACTTCCATGGTAGGGCAGAGATGCAGCAACTGCCGCCGGTCTATCTGATCCATCGGGGCTTTGCTTGTGGTCTTCGTGCCCGGACTTGGTGATTTATGCCGGAATTTGCTATTTTATATTTCACCGCCAACCGAATGAGGAGGGTACGATGAAATCGTCTATGCTGATGCTTTTCATGCTGGCATGGCTTGATGGGTGTGAAAATACCAAAGGCCAAAATCGGCATGATCCCAATCATCATGAGCAATCCGTGCAGAAAAATCGCGAAACGTTCGCGGTTTCGCGATTCGGCACCTAAAAAATCGGGTGCGGTATTGAAAGCATGATTTTGAGTGTCTAGCCGGCCTGCGCTTGGCGCGGTGCCCAATCCCCCCTTTACCGTACCCGACCGAGGTTTGGATGATGGAAATTCGCAATAATGCGACTCTCTCGAACGCTGCAGCGACCGCCACGTCTCCTCAACAGATTGCGTCCCTTAAACTGGACGCTATTCTCGATGTCGTAGTCCAGGCGCGGATGGGCGAAAATCGTTTTCAGCTTCAGCGGTTACCGGGTGGCGAACCGCTGACCGCGATGAGCCAGTCGGAATTGACCGTCGGCCAGCGCTTACAGGTTCAGGTGAGCCGGCTCGGCGCGCTGCCCGAATTACGTGTTGTTCCTGCCGAGCCGCCTAGGCCGGAAGTCGTGCCCAAGGCGCTGCGCGAGCTGTTGCCAAAGCAGATCGATTTGAAGGAGCTCGCCACGATGGTGGGCCGGTTGCCGTCCTCAAATCCTTCGAATTTGCCGGGGCCGGTGCATCTGGCTGTGGAGCGTCTTGCCGCGGCACTGCCGCAAGCGGAAAAGCTGATGACGCCCGAGGGTTTGCAAAAAGCCGTCCGGAATTCGGGGGTATTTCTTGAGGCGTCGCTGGCCGCTGCCCTGACCGAAGGCGCGCCGCTTCCGGAAAATGATTTGAAGGCGCGCCTGCTGAATCTGTTGGCCGTTCTGCAGCCAGGGGAAGGCGGGAAGGCGGCTGCCCCTGCTCAAGCTTTGCAGCAGGAAAACGCCCTGTCTCCGCCCGGCACGGTGCCTTCCCAAACGGCGGCACAAGCTTCGGAAGAGGCGGGCGATCAGGCCAGTTTGAATCCGGACAAGGTGCCGCAACGGACGGACAGCGCCTTGCCTAAAACGATCGGCGAATCCTTACTGCCATCGCAAAGTAAAGGCGCTGCCGAGGGGCAGTTCCCGGCCGCGCCGCCTGCCCCGTCGTTGGCGACTCAATCGGGAGAGAAAGTCAGCGTGCCGGTGCCGGCTGCGGCGGAGCAAAGCGCGGCTAAACTCGCTGCCGATAAAGCGGCTAATTCTACGGAGGAGCGTCTTGCCGCGGCACTGCCGCAAGCGGAAAAGCTGATGACGCCCGAGGGTTTGCAAAAAGCCGTCCGGAATTCGGGGGTATTTCTTGAGGCGTCGCTGGCCGCTGCCCTGACCGAAGGCGCGCCGCTTCCGGAAAATGATTTGAAGGCGCGCCTGCTGAATCTGTTGGCCGTTCTGCAGCCAGGGGAAGGCGGGAAGGCGGCTGCCCCTGCTCAAGCTTTGCAGCAGGAAAACGCCCTGTCTCCGCCCGGCACGGTGCCTTCCCAAACGGCGGCACAAGCTTCGGAAGAGGCGGGCGATCAGGCCAGTTTGAATCCGGACAAGGTGCCGCAACGGACGGACAGCGCCTTGCCTAAAACGATCGGCGAATCCTTACTGCCATCGCAAAGTAAAGGCGCTGCCGAGGGGCAGTTCCCGGCCGCGCCGCCTGCCCCGTCGTTGGCGACTCAATCGGGAGAGAAAGTCAGCGTGCCGGTGCCGGCTGCGGCGGAGCAAAGCGCGGCTAAACTCGCTGCCGATAAAGCGGCTAATTCCGTGGATTTTCAGAAGCCCGAGAAAGAAGGGCTGGTGGTCGGAGCCAAACCGCAGCCATTCGAAACGAGCCTATCGACGGCTCGGAGCGCGCCGACTCTTCCTTCTGCGGGGAAAGCCGAAGACAGTTTCAGTAAACCGGAAGAGATCGACCCGGCCAAGCTGGCGCAGAAAGCGGAAGGGGCTTTGGCTAAAATTGCCGTTGATCAATTGGCCTCTCAGCCGCGCGACGACGGCACGGTATGTTTGCAATTGAATTTGCCTTTCGTGGCAGGAAACCATCAGGACAATGCCGAGCTGTCGATTACCGCGGAGGGCGGGTCCCTGGCTGAGGATCGCGTTCCCGCCTGGACCGCGACGATCCAGCTCCAGCCTCCCTGCATGGGCGCCTTTAACGCCCGTATTATCTGGAACGGCACGCAAATCGATGCCTGTCTCTGGAGCGATCGGGAAGAAACCGCCGACAGGATCGGCCAGACGACTGAAACGCTGCGCGCTAGACTGGAGCAGGCCGGGTTGGCGGTCGGGGCGCTAACCGTATTGGACCGGCCTCCTTCATCGCCGCTCGCAGAAACGGTTGACTTACACTTGCTGGACCTTCTCGCATGACCCAAAACAACCAAAAATCCACCCTTGCTGTCGCACTGAACTATGACGGAACCGGCGCTCCCAGAGTTACCGCCAAGGGAAGAGGAGTGCTGGCGGAACAGATTATCGAGCTGGCCGAAGCGCATCATATTCCTCTGCGTCACGACGCGGGGTTGGTTCAAGTATTGGCCAGTGTACCTTTGGAGCGCGAGATCCCGCGCGAGCTTTACGTCGCGGTTGCCGAAGTGATTGCGTTCGCCTACATGCTGAGCGGCAAGCGGCCGGAGGATAATGTTTCGAAGCAACGAGGCGGCTGAAAGGCGGATTTGCCGTCGGGCCTTCGCCATTTCGAAATTTAATCTTAGGCGTGGCGGGTGACGGTTTGCTCGGCAACTTGCAAGGGTGCCTCCACTCAGAAGGCGGTCAGGAGCAGAACTATAGCCGAGGAATAAAGCTCTGCTCCCTGCAGTCGTTATGCGGAACCGTTTTACCTAATAGCTGATTAAAAACTCGCTGAAAAAAGCATCCCGAAAGCCATCGCTATTCTCATAGTGCTCTAAGGTTTTTTTAATGGCGGCGGCGGTTTCTTTGCGTAAGGCTTCACGCTGTTCCATCGTTTGAATCGAATCGGTCGATCTGCCGCTGAACAGCATGATCAGCTCGTGCTTGATTGCCGGCATATGTTTTTTGAGTTTTTCGATCGCCTGCGGGCCTTCGGCTAAAAGCTGAATATTGACCAGCAAGTAGCTTCTCGGTTCAGCCAGATTGACTGTAATCTTGGGCGTGATTTCCAGGTATTCCATACCGCCTTCCCCCGATGAGGATCCTTCGTTCGCATAAGCCCAAGAAGACATGAGTAAAAAGCTGAGTAATAAAACCGATAAACGCACAATTGGCTCCCGTTAAGCTGACGATAATCAGAATTTCAGTATAGGCCATTTTGGCGAGGCGCTGGCGTATTTTCGGTTCGGGTGTACAGCCTGCTGTGGAAGTGAATCCATTTGCTTCTAAGCACCGTATGAAAATGCTCTGGAAAGAACGATTTTTGTGAAGCGAATCACAAAACGCATGACAGGATAAAAAAACATTAAAGTTTTAAAAAACGCCGTCGATAACTAAGACAAAGGCGGGGCAATCAGCAATAAAAAATCCCGATACTTTTAAGCCGGCCAAGCCGTTTGGCCTTTTGAGTCCATATACCGGAGAGCTACCATGGCACAAGTTATCAACTCCAACATTTCTTCATTAAACGCCCAAAGAAACCTGAGTACGTCGCAGGCTTCGCTGGCGACTTCGCTGCAACGTTTGTCTTCCGGCCTGCGCATCAACAGTGCCAAGGACGACGCGGCCGGCCTGGCGATCAGCGAGCGTTTCACCACGCAAATCCGGGGTAACGAACAAGCGCAACGTAACGCCAACGACGGTATCTCGCTGGCGCAAACGGCCGAAGGCGATTTGAACACGATCAGCAATAACCTGCAGCGGATGCGCGAACTGGCGGTGCAGGCAGCCAATGCCACCAACTCCGATTCCGACCGTGCGGCGATCAACGGCGAAGTGCAATCGCTGATTTCGGAAATCGACCGGGTCGCGGAAAACTCGTCTTTCAACGGCACCAAGTTGCTGGATGGTTCGTTTACCGCTAAAAACTTCCAGATCGGCGCCAACAATTCTTCCAGCGACGTGATTCAGATTTCGTCGATTTCCAGCGCCCGGACTTCGGATTTGGGCAGCGCGGGTTCGTCTTACAAAGCCACCAATACCGGCGGGGTAACGACTGCAGCTCTTGCCTCCGGCGATTTGACGTTGAACGGCCAGCAGGTTGGTGCCTCGAAAATCGGTGCGTTGCCCGGCCAAAGCGCAGCCAGTGCGTTTTCGATCGCCGAAGCAATCAACGCGATTTCCGGGCAATCCGGCGTAACCGCGACCGCCAATCCGAATACTGTTACAGGCACTGCGGCTACAGCGTTCACTGCAATTGCAGCCGATACTTTCAGCATCAACGGAATCAATGTAGGCGCTGTTGCGGCCGGCACAACAGCAGCCGGGCAAGGTGCCAACATAGCAGCGGCGATCAATAAGGTATCCACACAAACGGGCGTTACCGCTACCGCGAATACGACCACAGGGGCTTTGACCTTGACTGCCGCCGACGGCCGCGATATCAATATCGGATTGAACGGGGCGGCAGCCGATGCAACTACGGCAACAGCCAATAAAACAACGTTTTTGAGCCAGACCGGTTTGGCCTCTGCGAATGTAGGAACTCAAGGAAGCGAGACAACTACAACTGTTGCTGCGGGAACATTTACAGCAGCAACTTCTACTACGGCTACGGATGCCTTCAATCTTTCTATTGATGGTATAGCGGTATTGGATGACACGTCCGGTGTTGTTGGTGCTGGTGGTATTACAGCAAGTGCCTTACAGTCGGCTATAGATACTTTCGCAAGTGCCAATAGTGCTGCTTATACCGTAACAGGCACAGTTGCCGGAGGCGACCTGCAAATCTCCAAATTAGATGGTTCCGCGGTCGTGATTGCCAGTGCTTTCACCGATGGTTCTGGCGGGGCCGCAGCGGGTACTACTGGGGGAGGCACTTTTTCCGGAGCTGGTTTTGTCGGCACCACGACAGCGGGTACAGGAACTGGTGTATCAGCAGGCGTCAATGCCGCGAATCATGGTACCATCACCTTGTCCAGCACCAGCGCCGACGGCATTGTCCTCGGCGGTGCCGCGGCGGGCAATGCGGGCTTTACTGCGGGGACGACAACGGCTACTACCACCTCGTCCGTGAACAGCATAGCTTCTTTGAATGTGCTGACCGCCGCCAATGCTTCGAAAGCCCTGGACGCAATCGATGGGGCTCTGCAGACGATCAACACTTCGCGCGCCTCGCTCGGCTCTTACCAAAACCGTTTTGCTACCGTGGTGGACAGTCTGCAAACGCGGACCGAAAACTTGAGTGCATCGAAGAGCCGGATCACCGATGCCGACTTCGCGAAGGAAACCGCCAACCTGACCCGCGCGCAAATCCTGCAGCAGGCCGGTACTGCGATGTTGTCTCAGGCCAATCAGCTTCCTCAAGGCGTTTTGAGTCTTTTGAGATAATATAGTGCTATGCCATTGCCCGGCGGTGACGCCGGGCTTCCGTTTTTTCATGATCATGGAAAGAGGAGTTTGATGAGGAGGTTAACATGGACATTAGTACCAGCATGACTCAACAGCGCCCTCCTGCTCCGGCCGCAACGCCTGAGCCGGCGGTTCAGGCGAAAGTTCCGATCGACCCGGCTCTGCAAGTTGAGGCGGCAAAGGTAGAGGCACGTCTTGTGCCTGATGCCGTTTCCGGCGCCGAGAAAAATCAGGCAAAAGATCCGGAAAAGTTGGGTAAGGCCGTCAGTAAACTGAACGATTTTGTGCAGAATATCCAGAGGGATCTGCAATTCAGCCTTGACGAGGAAAGCGGCGAGATGATCGTTAAAGTCATCGATGCGAAAAGCCAACAAGTCATCCGGCAGATTCCGTCCGAAGAAGCATTGAGGTTGGCGCGCAGTCTAGCGGAGCAGAATGATAAGGGAAAATTGACGATATTCAGTTCCACGGCCTGATGAGTTCGGTATGATAGCCAAACGAAGAAAATCGTTTGCCCAGCGCATTGCGGCGCTGTTTTAAATAAGAGGTGACTCAACATGGCTGCAATTACTTCCGCCGGGGTAGGGTCCGGGCTGGATATCGAAGGCTTGGTGTCGAAGCTGGTGACTGCCGAAGGACAGCCGACGGTAAATCGGTTAAACAGTCAAGAAGCCACATTACAAGCGGATCTTTCGGCCTACGGTTCGCTGAAAGGCGCCTTGTCTTCGTTTCAGACCAGCGTACAGGCGCTTAAGGAGCCTTCCGCGTTCAAGGTGCGCACCGCCACTTCCAGCAATCCCGATTTATTCACCGTAACCGCCGGCAGCGCCGCCGTGGCCGGCAGCTTCTCGATCGTCGTCGACCAGCTGGCGCAGGCCGCGAAAGTGCGTTCCGGGGATTTCAGCGCCGAAACCGAGGTGGTAGGTGAAGGCAGTCTGACGATCGGTTTGGGATCTTCCAGCTTCAACATTGCCGTCGGCGCCGATATGACTTTGGCCGGCCTTCGCGATGCGATCAACTCTGCTACGGATAATCCGGGCCTCAAGGCGGCGATCATCAAAGTCGATACCGGTTCGCAATTGGTGCTGACTTCCGAAAAGGTCGGCGCCGCCAATACCGTCTCAATAACCGCAAATGATGTGAATGCGTCGGACGGCAAGGATTTAACCCGGCTGGCGGCCGCCAATCTGACCACTGTCCAGTCCGCCCAGGATGCCATCATTCACATCGACGGGCAGCAGGTGACTCGTGACAGCAACAGCTTTTCCGACGCGATTACCGGTGTTACCCTCTCATTGGTGAAAGCCGATCCGGCCACGACCGGCAAAGTCACCATCGCGATGGACAAAAGTTCCGTCACCTCCAAACTCAATGAGTTTATCAAGTCGTACAATTCGCTCGTCAAGACGATGAGCAATTTGTCCAGCTATAACGCCGCGACCCAAACCGGCGGGCCGTTGCTGGGCGACGCCACGTTGCGCGGCGTACAGAATCAGCTTCGCCAAGTGCTGTCGGGTGTCGTGCAAGGTGGGGGCAGTATCTCGGCTTTAGCCGATATCGGCATTGTCAGCGATAAAACCGGCAACTTGCAGCTGGATTCCGCCAAACTGGACAAAGCGATGACGGCCAATTTCGATGCCATCGCCAATTTATTTTCTTCCGAAAACGGCTTGGCCAAAAAATTCGACAGCACTTTAAAAGAGTATCTGGCTTCCGATGGCCCTTTGTCTTCGCGCCTCAACGGCGTCAACAAAAGCATTGCCGATATTACCGATCAACGTAAAGCCCTTGACGTGAGGCTGACCGCGCTGGAGTCCCGCTACCGCAAGCAGTTTACGGCGATGGATGCCTTGGTGGCGCAATTGCAGAGTACCGGGAGCTTCTTGACACAACAATTGGACAGTTTACCCGGCGTCGTGGCGTCGTAAGTACAGATGGATAAGACGCTTTTGCTGAGTTTTAGCAAAATCGGAATATCAGAAAATTAGCAATTTTTTTTCTTTTAGCCCTAAAGTTCCAGATAAAACTGCCGCTAAAGTTATCGGATAATTCTGATTTCAAAGCATAAAAAATACAGAGGAGAGTCAAATGAATGCTAGCCTGGCAATGAACCAATACAAAGAAGTGCGTGTTCAGTCCTCGGTGATGGATGCGACGCCGCACCGCCTTATCCAGATGCTGATGGAAGGGGTGCTCGAAAAAATCGCGCTGGCGAAAGGCAATATCCTTCGGAAAGAAATCGCTCAAAAAGGCGAGAACATCAGTAAAGCCATTACGATCGTCGGCGGATTGCAGGCCTCGTTGGATAAGGAAAAAGGCGGCGAGTTGGCGGAGAATCTGAATAGCCTGTATGACTATATGTCTCAACGGCTGTTGATGGCCAACATTCAGAGCAACGAAGCGATTCTCGATGAGGTTGCCGATTTGATGCTTGAAATTAAAGCCGGATGGGACGAGATCCCCGGTATTTTGAACGTTTAGGACCGGTTGGTTCTAAATGAACGACAGGATAGCCGATCTTCAGCAACTGGTTGAGCTGACCCGGGCAATGCTGGAAAAAGCCCAGGTTTCGCTTTGGGAGGAGGTGATCGCCTTAGAAGCGAATAGGCGCGAGCGGATTTCCGCCTTTTTTCTCACCCCTGTTGAGCCTGAATTGGTTTCTCCGGTTGCGGAAAGTATCCGAAATATTCTGGCGATGGATCATGAAATAGCGACGCTAGGACTGGCCGAAAAACAGGAGGCGAGCCTGGCTTTACGGCAGATGGAGCAGGGAAAGAAAGCAGTGAAGGCGTACAGTATTTAGCAGGTAGCCTTGATGAAGCTTCGCGGAACCGAGGGGGCTGCGAAGCTCGAACACCGCATGTTGTCCAGGCCGCAGAGTTTCCGCAGGCTTCAAGGTGTCTGCACTATGCAAACGTTAGGAATGAGGTTGAAAAATCCTATCCCGCGTGGGATTTCCTTGAGGACCCTATCAATTCAGTGCGTTAGGCGATTCGGCATAATCAACTCGACGCTGGGCAAGGAGGTGCTAAAGCGCCCCCGGTTCCGCGTAATCAGCCGGTAATTTGCTACTGCGGTGTGAGCCCCAATGAAAAAATCCGGCAGCCCATTGCTTTTGCCGCCGTGGCGCTTCTTGTACTGTAAAAAGGCTTTCCCCGCCAAAAACAGGGTCTCTTTCGGGATCGGCTGGATGACGAAGCCCAGATGTTCGAACAACGATTCCACTTCTTCGATGCGCTCGAATCCTATGGAGCACTCGGCGTAAATGATCGGGTTAATGACCAGGATATTGTTCTGGTCGAATTGCTCCAGGATTGCGACGCTCCATTCGAACCAGGCGCTTTCACAGGGTCGGACAGGTCTGTGACCATGCAGCTATCGATCAGGATAACGGCCATCAGCCGGCTCGCGTTAAGGCCATGATATCGCCGGTGTTCATCGTTAATTTTGCCGTTTTATGAGCGGTTCGGAACCGGCTGGCTTTTTGAGGCCGGCCTTTGACTTTGGCGATGTACCAGCGCCCGTTTTCGTCCTGCACGAATTCGATCTCGGTTTCGGCGGGAAGAATGCCCATGCTTTCCCGGACGTTTTGAGGAATGGTGACTTGGCCTTTGCTTGTAACGCGCATGATGATTACCAGGGGGAAAGTAATACTTTAACAGTAGTACTCTATAGCGGAAAAAGTAAATATAGAGAGAGGAAAAATATATATCCTCTCGCCGGAGGAGGCATATTGCCGTGGCCGCACGGTTTCCATAGGCTTCAAGGTATAGAAACGTTAGGGATGGGGTTTGCCAACCCCGTACTGCGTGAGAGTTCTTCTTTTTTGTAATCCTTCACCGGCTGTATGGCGTGTCTTTTTTACCCCTTTTCTTTTTTATCCGCTTGAAGGCTACGAGAAAGCGTGTGTTTCTGAGCCCTTCCTATCGCTTTCCCCTGCCAATGTCTATAATATTAGAATCAAAAAATTTATGCCGATCCGGCTGATCAGGTTCCTGCTGATTTTAATTTCTCTTTTCTAAACCGATGTTCTCAGGCTGTTACTTCGCCAATTTTTCGGCTTCATCGACATCGCAATGATGGGCTTGTTAACTTGACGTCATCGGTTCTGATCAAGGAAAAAACAAATTCACAGCTCTGGACCGTGGCAGTTGGCAACGGCAGGTGGTTCACGCATACAAAGGACTTCGATTATGGCAGAATCCGATCAAAAAGGTGATAACGGTAAAAAATCTACAATGAAACTGCTCGCCATTGTTCTGGTGGGAGTTTTATTAGCCGGTGGTATAGGCGCTGGCGTCTTCTATTATCTCCAACATAAGGACAATGGCGAAAAAACGGCGCATAACGATGAAGAGGAAGAGGAAGAGGAAGCTGAAAAGCTTTATTATGAGATGGCTAAACCCCTGACGGTGAATTTTCCCAGAGGCTCATCCATTCAGATGATCCAAATTTCGCTCGCTTTTCTGGTTGCCGGCAAAGAGGACGCCTTGGAAGTTTTGAAAAAGCATGAGCCAATGATTCGCAATAACTTATTAATGCTGATCAGTGCTCAAAAACCCGAAAACTTGAACATGCGTGAGGAGAAGGAAAAACTGCGCGCCGCCATGTTGAATGAGGTGACTTCTATTTTGAAAAAAATGGCAGGAAAGAGTCAGGTTAAGGAATTGTTTTTTACTGCCTTCGTCATGCAATAGATTATGAGTACGTCGGATTTACTTTCCCAGGAAGAGATCGAGGCTCTGCTCAATAGTGTTGAAGAGGGCGATTTTGAGCCTGAAACCGAAATTGAAAGCGTAGCAGAGAAAGTTCATACTCGAGATGTCGTCAAGGCCTATGACTTCAACACCCAGGAAAGGGTGGTCCAGCGGCGCCATATACGCACGCTGGAGATGATTAACGACCGTTTCTCCAACTCTTTCCGTACATCGCTGTTTAAATTGTTGCACCGTTCTCCGGAAATTTTCGTATCGGGGATTCAGTTTCAGAAGTTTTCCGATTTTATGGACCGATTGCGCACTCCGACCAACTTGAATATTGTTCGGATTTCCCCGCTTCGGGGACGGGCATTGATCGTGATGGACCCCTACTTCGTGTTTACCGTGGTCGATAATTTCTTTGGCGGCAACGGTCAGTACGATCACAATTCTCAAGGCCGCGAATTTACCCGGACCGAAATGAGGGTAATCCAGAAGATACTGGACATGATTTTCAAAGACCTGAAAGATGCCTGGGAGCCGGTGCTGGCGATCAATTTCGAATATTTAAGTTCGGAAGTCAATCCGAATTATGCGGCGATTGTCGGAGTGGACGATTATGTGATGATCACCACTGTCAACATTGCATTGGAGGGAGGCGGCGGCGATATCAACATTTTGATGCCCTATGCGATGATCGAACCGATTAAGGGATTGTTGGAGACGGTGGGGGAGGACAGTGCGGAATCCGATACACAATGGCGGGCGGCTTTGAGAAAAGAAGTGATGGAGGCTAAATTGAAAGTGAATACCCAGTTGGTCGAGAAGAACCTGTCCATCAGCGATATTTTGCGGTTGAAGAAAGGCGATATCATCCCGATCGACATGCCGAAAACCCTGTCCTTAAAGGCCGAAGGCGTGTCTGTCTTTACGTGCAGACCTTGCACCTCGGAAGGTCATTATGCCGTGCAGATTATTGATAAGGTAGTGAGAACCGAGTCCGTGTAAGTGATTCGGGTAGTGTTAACAATTCAAATGGTTATACAAACAATATGAATAAAGATCCCCTTGAATCGGGTGAAGTTAAAGTTAATGAATTCGAAGAAGCGGGAACTCTTCACAATGAATACGAGAAACCGTTAAGCGCCTCATCGGAAGAACTCAATCTCGACGTCATTCTGGATGTCCCTGTTACCCTTTCCATGGAATTTGGCCGGACCCAGATCAGCATCAGAAATTTGTTGAAATTGAATCAGGGGTCGATTGTCGAACTCGACCGTCTCGCGGGCGAACCGCTCGATATCCTGGTTAACGGCACCTTGGTTGCGCATGGCGAAGTGGTTGTCGTCAATGAAAAATTCGGTATTCGCCTGACCGACATTATCAGTCTGTCTGAACGCGTCAAAAGACTGGCCTGATGTCGATAAAACCTATCTTTTGCGTTTTTTTATTTCTATGTTCACCCGTGAGTTTTGCCTTGCCGAAGGATGTTTCAAAACCGCCCTTTCGAAGCGTGGCTTCCGCTGACCTGGTCCATTGGACTCTAGGGCTCCTGGTTGTACTGGGGATTTTTTTTCTTTGCATTTGGGTTATCGGCAAATTCAGCCGAATGACTGCGGCCGGTGCAGAGAGGATGCGAGTGATCGGCGGACTCTCCCTGGGCATGCGGGAAAAAGTCATCCTGTTGCAGGTAGGTAAAAAACAACTGGTTCTAGGTGTTACGCCCGGCCGGATTCAGACCTTGCATGTGCTGGAGGGAGATGACTGTTTGGCCGGAGAGGACGCCGCCAAAAGTTCCGTCAAGGGCGTATTTGCTCAAAAACTCATGCAAGCGATTAAATCCCGTTCCGATGCGTAGCTCCCTCGTGTTGACTGTTTTGCTCATGGCCGCCGGTTGTCTATGGACTGAGGCGCCTGTGTTCGCAGCCGGAATCGAGGCCGTTACCGTAACCACCGGCAAACAGGGCAGCCAGACCTATAGCGTCACGATCCAGATTCTGGCGTTAATGACCTTGCTGACCGTGTTGCCGGCGTTGCTGCTGACGATGACCGCGTTTACCCGGATCGTGATTGTACTGAGTTTACTGCGGCAGGCTCTAGGCACGGGACAGGCGCCAAGCAATCAGGTGTTATTGGGCTTGTCTTTGTTTTTGACGATTTTCATCATGATGCCGGTACTTGAGAAAGTCAATACGGAGGCGGTGCAGCCTTACCTCGAAGAAAAAATCGATGCGGCTACGGCAATTACCAAAGCTTCGGAGCCGTTCCGCCAGTTTATGCTGAAGCAAACCCGCGAAACCGATCTGGAGATGTTTATCAGGATCTCCGGACATGGCGACCTGAATTCCGTCGAAGAGGTTCCTTTTTCATTATTGCTTTCCGCTTATGTCACGAGCGAGTTGAAAACGGCTTTTCAAATAGGATTTCTGATTTTCCTGCCGTTTCTGATCATCGATCTTGTCGTTGCGAGTGTGCTGATGACGATGGGGATGATGATGCTGTCCCCGATGATCGTTTCATTGCCGTTCAAAATCATGTTGTTCGTGCTGGCCGATGGCTGGTCCTTAATTATGGAGATGTTGGCGGCGAGTTTTTACGTCAACTGAAATCAAAGTCAAAATTATGACGCCGAATACCATTTATGATATCAGTCAGGATGCGATGATCGTTGCAATCAAGCTAACGGCCCCCGTTTTACTGCCCTCTTTAGGGGTTGGTTTGATTATTGCTATGTTTCAGGCTGCGACCCAAATCAATGAAGCAACGCTGACCTTCGTCCCTAAATTAATTATCATTGGGCTCGTACTGCTGATTGCCGGACCCTGGATGCTGCAATTGTTTCTCGATTATTTTCAAGGCTTGATAAAGACGATTCCGCAATTGATTGGATAAACCGTGGATTTTACCGAAGCCCAAATTTTGAATCAGGTTGCTTCATTTTTTTTGCCCATGATCCGTATCGGCGCGATGTTTACGGCTGTTCCTTTGTTCAGTTTTCAGGCCGTACCGGCCCGGGCGCGGTTGATTCTTACGGCGGCGATGACGTTTGTCGTCATGCCGTTATTGCCTCGGGTTCCTGCTGTCGACATGCTGAGTTATGAAGGCATGCTGATTATCGCCCAACAAGTCGCTATCGGCCTGGTAATCGGTTTTATTGTGCAGATGGTATTTTCTGCGCTTTCATTTGCGGGGCAAAGTGTCGCGTTGAGTATGGGGCTGGGATTCGCTTCCTTGGTAGACCCCCAAAATGGTCAGCCGGCGCCGCTGATCTCCCAGCTTTATACGATGACCGGGACTTTGGTATTTCTCAGCCTGGATGGCCATTTGCTGTTGATCAAAATGTTGCTGGACAGTTTTACCAGTTTGCCGATTGGACCTGACGGTCTTGCCAAGGCCGACCTTTGGGCGATCATTGCCTGGAGCAGCCGCATGTTTGCAGGGGGCGTATTATTGGCGATGCCTCTCATTGTCAGCTTGCTGCTGGTCAATATCGGTTTCGGGGTGGCGACGCGCGCCGCTCCGCAACTGAATATTTTTTCAGTGGGGTTTCCGGTAACGCTGATGTTGGGGCTGGCGTTGATCTGGCTGACTTTTCCCAATGTATTAGGGCAACTTTCCGGTCTTTTGACCGACGCCTATGAGCTGATCGAGCAGATGTTGCGGCTGTGAGATTTATTGTCAGTGAAGATTGTGCGTCATGGCTGAAGATTCAGATCAGGAAAAAACCGAAGAACCCACCAGTAAGCGTCTTGAAGACGCCCGAAAACAAGGTCAGATCGCCCGTTCCCGCGAACTGAACACCTTCGCCATGCTGATAACCAGCGCCATTCTCCTGCTGATGACGGGAGAGCAAATGGGCAATGGATTGCTGAACATCATGCGGGAGCAGTTTCAACTCAAACGGGAAGCCATTTTCGATCCCTTAAGTTCCGTCATTCAGTTCAAGCAGGCCATGCTTGACGGTTTGTTGTTGATCGCTCCTTTTATTGCGGTGATGGTCGTCGTCGCCGTGATCTCTCCTTTGGCGCTGGGCGGATGGATTTTCAGTTGGGAATCGATTGCGCCCAAGCTGGAAAAGCTCGATCCGATCAAAGGCCTTGCCAGAATGTTTTCCCTGAGGGGATTGATTGAACTGCTCAAAGCCCTGTTGAAATTCCTATTGATCTTGGCTGTCGCTTTTTTATTGTATCGGCATTTCATCGGCGAACTGATCGGGTTGGGCGTGGAACCGGTCAATCAGTCCATCCTCCATGCGCTGCATATTGTGGCGATCTGCTTTCTCGTTCTCAGCGCTTCGTTGATCGTGGTGGTGATGATTGACGTGCCCTATCAGTTATGGGACCACAACCGCAAACTGAAAATGACGTTGCAGGAAATCAAGGATGAAATGAAGGAAACCGAAGGAAAGCCGGAAGTGAAGGGACGGCAGCGACGGATTCAGATGGAAATGGCGCAGAATCGGATGATGGCGGAAGTACCGAAAGCCGACGTGGTGGTTACCAACCCGACCCATTACGCCGTTGCTTTGAAGTATGACATGAATTCCAAGGGGGCGCCTATACTGGTAGCGAAAGGTACCGATTTAATGGCCGCCCAGATTCGCTCACTGGCGGTCGGCGCCAGCGTGCCCCTGGTCTCGGCTCCGCCTCTGGCAAGAGCGCTGTATTATTCGACCGACATCGACCGGGAGATACCGCAAGGACTTTATGTGGCGGTGGCACAGGTGCTGGCTTATGTTTATCAATTAAAAATGGCCAGGGAAAATCACTGGGACGAGCCCAGTCCTCCCGTCAATATTCAAGTCCCTGACGAGTTCAAACAAGATAGATAAGTATGGAATTAAGTAAAATTACTTCGGCCGTCAAATTTTTAGGCAAGGCGGAGCTGGGGGCGCCGATCGTCATCATGATGATCCTGGCGATGATCATGTTGCCGTTGCCGGCGTTTTTGCTGGATTTGCTGTTCACCTTCAACATCGCCTTCTCGTTGATCATTCTGCTGGTCGTCGTCTATACCCTCAAGCCGCTGGAGTTTGCGGCTTTCCCGACGGTGATTCTGTTGGCGACATTATTGCGCCTGGCGTTGAACGTGGCTTCGACCCGGATTGTATTACTGGAGGGACATAACGGCGGAGATGCGGCCGGTAAGGTGATCGAGGCCTTCGGCGCCTTCGTGATCGGCGGCAACTTTGCCGTAGGCCTCGTCGTTTTTTCCATTCTGGTCGTGATCAATTTCGTCGTCGTGACTAAAGGTGCAGGACGGGTCGCGGAAGTCGGCGCACGGTTTACGCTGGATGCGATGCCGGGCAAACAGATGGCGATCGATGCGGACCTGAATGCCGGTTTGATTACTCAGGATGAAGCGCGTGCCCGCCGGGCCGAGGTTGCGACTGAAGCCGACTTTTACGGTTCGATGGACGGTGCCAGCAAATTCGTTCGCGGCGATGCGGTGGCGGGCATCCTCATTTTATTCATCAACATGATCGGCGGTATGGCGATCGGCGTCGGTCAGCACGGCATGAGCTTTGCCGATGCCGGGAAAATCTATACCTTATTGACCATCGGCGACGGCTTGGTCGCCCAGATTCCTTCCTTGCTGCTCTCAACCGCTTCTGCGATCGTGGTGACCAAAGTCGGCAGCACCAGCCAGAATCTCGGCCAGCAAGTCAGCACGCAGCTTTTCGAAAATCCGAAAGCCTTGCTGATTACAGCAGGGGTCATCGCGGCGCTGGGCATCATTCCGGGCATGCCGAATCTTGTTTTTATTTTGCTGGCTTCGCTGCTGGCGGGTTCCGCTTATTTGATCGATAAACGGCGCAAGCAGGGCGAGATGGTGGATGAAAATTATCCGGTGGATATGTCGGCTCCCATTGTGCCCGAAGTGAAGGAATTGGGTTGGGATGATGTCATGCCGATCGATGTTGTAGGGCTGGAGGTCGGTTATCGGCTCATCCCCTTGGTCGATAAGAATCAGGGCGGGCAGTTGATGGCGCGAATCAAGGGCGTACGAAAAAAACTCTCGCAGGAGCTCGGCTTTTTGGTTCCGTCCGTTCATATACGCGATAATCTGGATTTAAATCCTACCGAGTACAGGATTTCATTGATGGGCGTTACGGTGGGGGAGGCCGAAATCATGCCTGAATTGGAAATGGCGATCAATCCGGGGCGCGTATTCGGAACATTGGAAGGCAAAGCCTGCCGCGATCCTTCTTTTGGACTGGAAGCGGTCTGGATAGAGCCGGCCCAGAAAAATTATGCACAAACATTGGGTTATACTGTTGTGGACCCCAGCACCGTGGTTGCTACGCATCTAAGCTATCTGCTTCAGGTTCATGCCCATAAATTGTTCGGCTACGAGGAAGCGCAGAAAGTCCTTGAAAACCTGGCGAAGACGGCGCCGAAGCTGGTCGATGATCTGGTGCCGAAAATTCTGCCTTTGGGGTTGGTTGTCAAGGTCCTGCAAAATTTGCTTCAGGAGCGCGTGCCCATCCGCGATATGCGCACGATTGCCGAAACTTTGGCGGAATACGGGGTCAAGAGTCAAGATCCCGACATCTTGACGTCAGCGGTTCGCGCTTCGTTAGGTCGATTGATCATCCATGAGATCAATGGGATACAGCAGGAATTGTCGGTCATGACCCTGGAGTACGATTTGGAACAGTTATTGCATAAATCTTTGCAAACCGCAGGCGAACACGGTGCCGGCATCGAACCGGGTTTGGCGGAAAAAATGCACAGGTCGTTACAGGAAAATACGCAAAAAATGGAAATGGAAGGGCAAGCTCCAGTCTTGCTGGTCTCTTCCTACGTGCGTCCCTGGCTGGCCAGATTCGTCCGCCATTCGATTTCCGGCCTGCACGTTCTGGCTTATAACGAAATACCGCCGGACCGGCAAATCAAAGTGGTTTCAACCATAGGGCGATGGACATGAGAAATGAGGCAACGCTATGAAAATAAAACGTTTTTTTGCGCCGGATATACGCCAGGCGATGCGTATGGTCAAAGAAGAATTGGGTGCGGACGCAGTGATCATGTCGAACAAATCCGTTGACGGCGGCATTGAAATTGTTGCGGCCCGTGATTTTGACGAACAATTGATTCAAAGCAAGCTGGTGGAGCAATCCGGCGAGCCGTTACCGACGGCATCGAATAGAGCGGCTCCTCCTCGTCAAGCGCCGGGTTTGCAGGCCGAAATGAATCGTTCCGAGAGCTTGAGTAACGATGAAAAAAGAAGCCGCGGAGGCATGATGCCGAATCACATTCCGCGGGCCGCGGCTGATCAGTTTGTCGGCTATGCTGAAAAAATGCAGTTCCGCAGTCAAGAAAACGCGTTGCCGGTAAAAGAAACTAAACCGGCTCCGGCTGCTGTCGTTCGTCCTTTTGAAAAAGAAAATCCGGTCGAAAAAGCCAAGACGGCGGAAACGAAGCACCCCACCACTCTCTCGGATAAACTGCTGCTGGAAATGTGCAGGGATCTTAAGTCCTTGAAAGCCGCTTTCGACAACAAAATGGTAGACACAGGCGTTGCAAATCTTGCACAAGCTAATCCGATCCGGGCTCATCTGTTACAGCAATTGGCCAAGATGGGCATTTCCAAAAAAACGAGCATGAACGTCGCCAATCAACTGAACAGTTATGCCAATATCGATTTGGCTTTTGCAGAAGCTCAGGAATTGATGGCGGAAATGCTGCCCATCGCCCAAGACAACCTATTGGACATAGGCGGAGTCGTGGCGCTGATTGGCCCTACCGGTGTCGGCAAAACAACGACCATCGCCAAGTTGGCCGCCAAATTCATTCTGAAGCATGGCCCGTCGCAGGTCGCCCTGATCACTACCGATAATTATCGAATCGGCGCTCACGAGCAGATCAATACATACGGCCGTATTCTCGGTGTGCCGGTTCGGGTGGCGTCCAACAGCGAGGAATTACGGAACCTTATCCTCGGCCTGGCCGATAAGCGCCTGATTCTGATCGATACGGCCGGCATGAGCCAGCGGGATATGAAGCTGGTAGAGCAGATCAATATGCTGCGGCAAAGCGTTTTCTCGATTAAAGCTTATCTCGTGATGTCGGCCGCATCCGAATACAGGGTTATGAATGAAATCATTAATGCCTTCCGGTTTTTTGAGCCGCAGGCCTGTATCCTGACTAAGCTCGACGAGGCCGTTACCGCCGGTCCGGGGCTTTCCGCGCTGATAGAGCAAAATCTGCCGGTATCGTTTATCACGAATGGACAGCGCGTTCCCGAAGATATGTTTGTCCCTGTGGCCAGAGCGCTTATCGGCCAATGTGCAGCCGAATCGAAAGCGGATAACAGCCTCGGCGATTTTGAAAATTACGAAATGTTTGTGGCATAAAATCATGCAGCAGCATCATGATCAAGCTCAAGGGATTAGAAATATGAAAAGCGTTAAGCCAGTCAAGGTCATTGCGGTCGCCAGCGGAAAGGGAGGGGTAGGTAAAACCAATGTGTCGGTGAATGTTGCGGTTGCTCTTGCTAAAAAAGGCCGCCGCGTTGCCTTGCTCGACGCCGATATGGGACTGGCCAACGTCGATATTTTGCTGGGCATTTACCCGAAATTCAATCTGGCTCATGTTCTGTCCGGAGAGAAATCTATGAATGAGATCATGGTGGAAGGTCCGTTGGGCTTGAAGGTCATCCCGGGATCTTCCGGTATTCAGAAGATGTCGGAGCTTACCACCATGGAACAGGCCGCGCTGATCCGGGCGTTCAGCGAAATCGATCAGGAGATAGATGTTCTGATCGTGGATACCGCGGCCGGAATTTCAGCGAGCGTGGTAAACTTTGTGCGCGCCTGCCAGGAGGTCATGGTGGTGATTTGCGATGAACCTACCTCTCTAACCGATGCCTATGCATTTATCAAGCTGCTGAATAGAGACTATACAGTCAGTGATTTTAATGTCATCGCCAACATGGTCCAAACCGCGGAGCAAGGCAGAAAGTTATTTCAAAAATTATGTAAAGTTACCGACGCCTACCTGGACGTTAACCTGCAGTTTATCGGCAGCATACCCTACGACTTGAGCTTGCGTAAATCGGTCCAGCAGCAAAGCCCCGTTGTATTGGAATACCCCAAGAGCGACATCTCCCTGGCAATCACGGAGATCGCCGAAAAAATCGATTCCTTGCCGGTAAAATATCAGGCAGGCGGCTATCTCGAATTTTTCATTGAACGAATGGTTCAATACAGTTCCCATGAGGATTATGTATGAGCGGAGTAGCGATGTACAGTGCGGTTCAGACCGGCGGCATTGATCAGCACGTCATGCAATATGCGCCGCTCGTCAGGCGAATCGCCCAGCACTTGTTGAACCGATTGACCGATGCTGTGCAGCTTGATGATCTGGTTCAGGCCGGGATGCTGGGATTGTTGGACGCCATCAAAAACTACGACATCGGCCAAGGCGCCAGTTTTGAAACCTATGCCGGGATACGTATTCGCGGAGCGATGCTGGATGAGGTGAGGCGTTCCGACTGGACGCCGCGTTCGGTGCATAAAAAATGGCGACTGGTGACAGACGCTATTCGTATGATTGAAAATAAGACGGGACAGGAAGCAAGGGCGGAGGATATTGCCGAATTTTTAGGGATCTCTCTCGAAGAATATCATCGCATACTTGAAGATTCCAGTAGCTGCCGCATTTTCAGTATCGAAGAATTGTCAGAGTCCGGCGATCATTATCTTGACGAAGCGGCGAATTTTGCCGAGGCACCCTTTGAGGATGTGAGCCGGGAGGGGCTGCAAAAGGCCCTGGCTGAAGCAATCTCGGGACTTCCAGAGCGTGAACGGCTCGTGTTGTCGCTCTATTATGGCGAAGAGCTGAATCTGCGCGAGATTGGGGAGGTGTTAAATGTCAGCGAATCGAGGGTGAGCCAGATCAGTTCGCAAGCGGTGTTGAGATTGCGTTCCAGAATGAAAGGCTGGTTGGAACAGAGTAGGTAAAATTTTTTTGCGTTATAATGTTTTGTCCCGGTGTCTTCCTGTCGGCTTTATTTGGATGATAATAGAGCGGATGGACAGTGGAAAATTCATTCCACCACAGCCTGTAAGACATGAACAAGAAACTGTAAAATCCGGAAAAAGCATTCGGCTCACTCTCTTCATGAAACGAAATTGATCGATGACTAGTTTGTTTTTGATCGTCCTTGCCCATGTTACGGTAACGGTCGTGGTTATGCTGTTATGGTTGGCGCGTACTTATACGAAACTGAAGGGCGAATTGCAGGTATTGCAAAATATTGTTCAAAAAAACGATCAATATTTAGCCGGCTTGAGTTCGTCCGCATTGGCGGCGGATAGCCGGCTGGCGTTTATCGATGAGCAATTGAAAGGGTTATCGGCAAAGCTTTCGGCTTTTCAGCAAAATGAGCAATCGGCAAATCCCTATAACGCCATCATTCAGAAAATTCGCCATGGCGCGAGTGTGGAAGAGCTGATGCGCGATTGTAGCTTGTGCAGGGACGAAGCCGTATTACTGATGCGCCTGCACGGATCAGGGCCGGGCTGAAGTTATTCTGTGTTCGGAACGAAGGAAGTTTTTGTCAGACTCAGAAGAGTTCTATATTGTCCGACTCGTTTTCCTGGAAGGCGGTCTTTGCGGCAATTGCTTCATCGACCGATTTGCCTTGAAGAATAGCGTCAAACATCACTTTTTCGGATTCCATTGTAAATCTGGATCTTATCTCTCCTTGAAGCTCTCGCCATGCATCAGGATTATAGAGGCGTTCCGGACTTCCAACAAGATGGGACAATCCTCTTAAGTTTGATGTGACATGATACAGGCACTGCTGCATGCGGTCGTAAAACTGAAACGCAACGATGGCTGCTTGAATCTTTTCCTGAGTCTTCGAACAGCAAGCTAAAGCCTGTTCCCTCTCATTGGAATCCACAAGGGCCAAAAGATGCTGGTTCATCGCCTGCATACTTTCTACAATTTCGGTAAACGAGTCGGTCAGTGTATCGACTGCCAAGTCGCTTTCCTGCATGATCACGTCTACCTGCGCGGCTGACAATGTCAACAATTTGACGGTTTCTCGGACCTGGCTCCAATCAAGATCGGGTTTTTTCGAATCGGAATGAGTCAATTATTTCACCATGCAAGAATAAACTGCCAAATAAGGGTTACAAAATCGCCAAAATTTTTTTCGATCGGTGAAAAACATTAGACATTTTCATATTCCGAGCTAAAAATGAGGTGTCTAATTCTACATAAGAAATGTAGTGCCGGCAAATTACACAGGATAAGCAGGATAGTGTCCTCTCAATAAAAATCGTGAGTGCCCGGAAGGCCGGAAGAAGGCGTTTATTCCGGACTTAATCTTTTGGATTTGAGAAGCCGTTATCATTATCTGGATGTGAAAGATGCCGGGAAGGCATTTTACCCATGCCAATTTATCCGTTTTTGCTATTATTATAGAGTGCGAGCAGGGAAGGAAATGCTTTAAAAGCTTGATTGGCTTGAGTCGCTTGGCGTTTTTGAGGTCTTTTTTCTTCCTTTTAGTCAAAATAGTGCTTAGCTGATTTCCTATTGATTTTGCCTAATTTTGTTGAGCACGTGGAAATTTATAGCTCTTGTTTTTTGGAACAACGATGGACTTAACGAACGAATTACTTCAGAACAAAATCTTGGTTGTCGATGACGCCTTATCTATGCGCAGCATGACCAAAGCAGTTTTACGAGATGCTGGTTTTGCACACGTTTTTGATGTGCCCGATGGAGAAGAAGCGCTCAAATTGATGAAAAGGATAAAAGTTAATCTGGTAGTTTGTGATTGGAACATGCCGGGAATGAGCGGCCTGGATTTGTTCAAAGCTGTAAAGGCAGAGCCTAAATTGTCAGGTACGCCTTTTATTATGCTCACTTCGTCGTCAGAAGGCAGCAAAGTCAAAGAAGCTATCGAGGCAGGCATAACGGCTTATATTATAAAACCTTATAAACCTGCTGATTTAATAAAGAAAATTGGCACTATGCTATCGTGATTATGTAAGCCTGAACCCCTGATAATTCATTTCATTGAAGTTATTGGGGATGGGCCGATCAAAAAAATATACAAGGCTCCTTCGTTAACTCCGCATACCCCCGTTTGACAGAGGAGCCTGTCTATGTCTCTGAGAGCTGCAGCCGCTTTGCTCCCCAACAAGAGTCGACTTCTACCATGCTTGGAAAGGTGAGTTCCGCCCGCGGGATTCGGTTTTCGGGATGGATTTTACGGTTCATCGGGTCAGGCGAGCGAACCGGAGCTCAATGCTGCCCCGACGGATGACAGAAAATTCAGTTCAAAAATTCCCTCCTCCCTACATTTATTCGTTCCAAGTAATCACTTCCTTCCAAAATGTGCTTTACTTCTTGTTTTTAGGTTTCAGTAAAGACTCTCCTCGCTTGCTGCTAATGGGCTATTAAAAATAGATGCTCATCAAGTCATATTCATTAAAGTCATAATGTCTTCCTTTCAGACACTCCTTCTCAACTATTTACATCTCAATCAAACAATAATTTTTTTTCAGGTTCCCGCCTTCAGTCACTTCTTCCCCCGATATCATCCTTTTGCAAGTCTGAGGTGAACTATGCGCGGATTCCATTTAGCCTGTCTTAAACGATTCAGCCTGATCCATGTTGTATACATGGGGCTATTATCCCTGATTATCGCTCCTGTTATGGCGGATAGGCCTTCGGAGGAAGATTTAACCGGTCTTTCGATGGAGCAGTTGCTCAACGTCGAGGTCATCAACGCATCCCGTTTAGGACAGAAAGAGAATATGGCGCCTACCTCCATTTCCGTCGTGACGGCCAAGGACATTCATACCTTCGGTTGGCGCACGTTGGGTGATGCGCTCAACGGCATGCGCGGTTTATTTTATACGAACGACCGGAACTACAACTATCTGGGCGTCCGCGGGTTCATTCATACGGGCGATTACAATTCGAGAGTTTTGTTGATGATCGACGGCAAACGGATGAATGAGAACATTTACGACGGAGCATATATCGGGCAGGAATTCGTACTCGATATGGATTTGGTGGAGCGTATCGAATTCATACCGGGCTCCGGCGCGAGCATTTACGGAGCTAACGCATATACCGGCATGATCAACGTGGTCACTAAGAATGCTCAGGCGATCGACGGAGCGCAATTGGCGGGTGAAATCGGTACTTTCAATGCTTATAAGGGGCGCGCGACTGTAAGCAAGGTTTGGCAGAATGGTACCGAAGGGTTATTGTCGGCATCGCACTACGACAGCAGCGGTCCTGAGAATCTCTATTTCAGGGAATTCGATACTCCGTCGGCCAATAACGGCATTGCGCACAATATGGATGGCGAGCGCGCCGACCGTTTATTCGGCAAGCTTAAATACGGAAATCTTACCCTTTCGGGCGGCTATGTCGATCGCTATAAGCGGGTACCGACCGCAGCTTTCGGCACAATTTTTAACGATCCCGGTTTTTATACCGATGACGCTCAATTCTACACCGACCTCATCTATCAAAATAAGCTGACGGATGATTCTACGCTGCTGCTCCGCGGATTTTATCAGGGCTATGACTATCGATCCGATTTGCCCTATGCCGGAGGCCGGCGCATCGTCAATCGCGATCTAGTCAGCGGGCGCTGGGGCGGCGGTGAGGCACAATTCACCACGACCGCGATCGATCGCCATCGGCTGATGATGGGGCTCGAGTATCAATACGACCAAAAGCAGCATCAAGCCAATTTCGATAAAGATCCTTACGTACTTTATTTCGACAGTGACGGAAGCGGTCACAGAGTCGAGCTTTATGTTCAGGATGAGTTTGCAATACGCGATGACTTACTTTTTAACGTGGGTTTGCGGCTGGATTATCATCACATGGTCAACAGCATGCAGCTCAATCCGAGATTGGGCCTCATATGGAATCCGCTGGACTCAACCACCGTCAAGATTCTGTACAGTACCACCTTTCGCGCTCCCAATGCGTATGAAAGCGATCTAGATGCCTTTGGTATAGTGGCAAATCCGAATTTGAAGGAAGAGCGGATCAGGACGTATGAAGGCATTCTGGAATGGCGGGACGGCTATGGCCTGAAAGTTCTCGGTAATTTTTTCTATAACGAAATGACGCAGGTCTTGGAGACGGAACCGGTTAATGCGGAAGCGATGTCGTTCTTTAACAACGGCGCCTATACGACCTACGGTTTCGAGCTTGAATCTGAAAAACGCTGGGACGGCGGACGGCTATTGAAGGCCTCATACACCTATAATTTAATGACGGATGAAGCGCGTGGCGGGCACTGGGCAGTTGCGTCTCCGCAAAATCTGTTCAAGCTTCATTACGCCGAGCCTTTGTTCGGCGACAAAGCGATGCTTGGCATAGAAAATATTTTTGTCGATCAGCGTAAAACCCTCCAGGGCGGCATGGCTGAACCGTATTATCTGGTTAATGTCAACCTCAGTTCGGACAGGTTGATACCGAATTTGGACCTTTCCTTTGGCGTTTATAACCTGTTGGACAACCATTATCAAATGGTGGGCGGTGACGGCTCCGATAACGATTTAAGGCAAGACATCCTAAGAATGAACGGTCGCGAATTTCGGTTCAAAGCTGTCCTTGAGTTTTAAGATGCGGTTCCTTTCTTCAGTGGGCTGGCTTCAAGTTTTCTTCGATCGAAAAGGGCATAAGCGTGTGCTTGTGTGCTTATTATCGTGTTCAGAGGCCAGACAGGCTTTACCGACAATATGCCTAAGCCTGAGTATCCTGTTGACAATTATTCTGTTAATCTCTCCCGCTCAGGCCCGTGCTGAATCGGGCAGTGCCGAAGCAGTAAAAGTGGCTTTTCTCTTCAACGTTTTAAGATTTATCGAATGGCCGGGGCAAAACGATCAGGCTGCTTTCAATCTGTGCACCTCCGCAAAGGATGCTTTGGGGGACAAACTTTTGGTGTTAAAGAATAAAAGCATTGACGGCAAGCCGATTAATTTGCTTCGCGGAGTAAGTATGGACGTTCTAAAAACCTGCCATTTGGTATTCGTGGGAAAGGACGAGGCGCTGACGATAGCTCACGAACTCAGAGGATTTCCAGTGCTGACCGTCGGTGATCATAAAGATTTCGTTAGAGAAGGCGGTATGATTGGTTTGTTGTTGGACGGGAATCGTCTGAAATTTGAAGTCAATCTGCAGGCTGCGAAAGAATCCCGCATCCGTATTTTTGCTACGTTGCTGAAGTTGGCCAAGACCATTGTGGGGGCAAGCTGATAATGCATATGAACAATCAGGCATTGAGTGATTTGCCTATCACCAAGAAATTGCAGCGCCTGCAAGCGCTGACGGTCGGTTTGGCGTTGGTGCTTATCTTATTCATCAGCAGCCTTACGCAGGTATGGCAAGTGCGCCGGGATAACATACGTGAAGCTGTCTCGATAGGGGAAGTGATCGGTTTTAACGCAGCCGCTGCGCTATTGTTTAACGATGCCGAATCCGGCAAGGATATTCTTGCCTCCTTGCGCGGCCGCTCCGAGATTATGGCGGCGCAGCTATATGACGCCCAAGGGGCGGTGTTTGCAGACTATACATCGACGGATCATAAAGGAGCGGCCTTTCCATCGACGCTGAAACAAGCTGAAGACGAATTGCTCAAACGGGATTATCAGTTCATGAATCAGGTCTTGCTTCATCCCGTGATTCACCACAAAGACAGGATTGGGACTCTTCGTCTGGTAATCGACTTAAAAACCATGTGGGAAAATGCGCTAAGCAATATCATCCGGATTTCTCTGGTGATAATGCTGGCTTATCTGATATCGGCGTTTTACGGGCGGCGTTTATCTAGACGAATCGCTGCGCCCTTGATTCGCTTGTCGAAATTGGCGACCCAGGTTTCCAGCGAAAAAAATTATAGCGTGCGTGCGACAGAAACGGGCAAAGATGAAATAGGGCAGCTCGTTCAAAGCTTTAACCGGATGATCGAGCAAGTTCAGGAGCGTGATAAGGATTTGGAAAATCAGCGCGGGTGGCTGGAACATGAAGTGGAACTCAGGACCGCTGATTTGCGCCAAGCAATGGAAGCGGCGCAGGCCGCCAGCATAGCCAAGTCGCAGTTTCTGGCGACGATGAGCCATGAAATCCGTACGCCGATGAACGGGGTTTTGGGCATGACCGAGTTGCTCATGAATACGGAGCTAAACGAGCGCCAAAGCCAGTTGGCCGAAAAGGCGTATCGGTCCGCCAAGTCACTCCTAGGCATTATCAACAATATTTTGGATTTTTCCAAAATTGAGGCCGGTAAACTTCAACTGATGCCGATCGATTTTGACGTGCGTGCCCTGCTGGAAGAAACCGTCGAATTATTTGCCGAACAGGCTTATCGGAAGGGGGTGGAGCTGATTCTGAATATTCCCTTCGACTTTAACCTCGTAGCCTATAGCGATCCGGAAAGATTACGGCAAGTATTGGTCAATCTTGTCGGCAATGCCGTCAAATTTACCGATGCGGGAGAGGTGCAGCTAAGATTGAGTCCCCTGAAGGACGCCGCCGATGCCGCTGAAAGCGTCAATTTATTGTTCGAAATCATCGATACGGGGCCCGGTATTGCGCTTGAAACGCAAAGTCATATTTTTGAAAGCTTTACTCAGCAGGACGGCACCATTACCCGGCGCTATGGCGGTACCGGGTTGGGATTGACCATCTCCAAGCAGCTGGTCGATTTAATGGGAGGCCAGCTCATGCTACAAAGTATGCCCGGACAGGGGGCGCGCTTTTATTTTTCGCTGCAATTGCCTTTATCGCCCCTGAAGGCAATCCCTAAAGCCGATATCATTGCGCTGAAGGGAATTCATGTCCTGATTGTCGATGATAACGCGACTAATCGCCAGATATTGGAAGGGCAGCTAATACAATGGGGAGCCAATGTAACCAGCGTCGATAGCGGGCCTAAGGCGCTTAAACTTTTGCATGATGCCCGCCATCGGAATATTCAGTACCGGTTGGCGCTCCTGGACTGGCATATGCCCAATATGGATGGTTTGTCTTTAGCGAGAGCGATTCAGGCCTCTCCGTTTATTTCTAAGTTGCCCTTGATCATGCTGAGTTCTGAAAGCATGAGTTTTGAACAGGATGGAAGCGATTTTTTCGGCATCAGTTATTTTCTGAACAAGCCCGTCTTTCAGAACAAACTGTTGGATTGCCTTTTGGAACTGTTGGCGAAAAAACCTGATTCCAAGGCGGAATCGGAGGCTCACGTAATAAAATCGCCGCCGTTCAACGCGCTGATTCTGCTCGCGGAAGACAATTTGGTCAATCAAGAAGTCACAAAAGGTTTTCTAGACTCAATCGGCTGCAGCACGGTGATTTCGAATAACGGCTTGGAAGCGATGGAAGCAGCTATTCACAGAGATTACGATTTGATCCTGATGGATTGCCATATGCCCGAATTAGACGGATTTGCCGCTACCCGTAAAATACGTGAGCATGAAGCGTCAAAGTGTAAAAAACGGACGCCTATTGTTGCGTTGACCGCCGATGTCCAAAAAGGAATAGAGGATCAATGCCGAAATGCGGGCATGGACGATTACCTGAGTAAACCTTTCGATCTTACGCAACTGAAAAACGTGCTCGAGATATGGTTGACGAATGCTAAAGAAAAACGGGACAGGATCAAGGCGGAAGGCGCAAATGAACAACAGATTTTCGCAAGGGAGATATTGGACTGCGATACCGTGGCAAGCCTGAAATCGGTCAAGGATAATCACGGGGTGAGCCTGTTCGAGAAAGCGGCCGCTATTTATTTGCAGACCGCGCCGGATTGCGCTGAAAAAATCCACGCGTCGGTAAGCCGTCGGAATACGGATGAAATAGGCAAGCTGGTCCACTGCTTAAAATCGTCCAGCGCCAATTTGGGTGCAAAAACTCTGGCCGCTCAATGCCAGGCTCTGGAAACGGCGGGAAGAAATGGTGACTTGAGCAGGTTAGAAAGTCTTTATAGTGATTTTGCAAGCCATTTTATTCAGGTTCGACATGCACTAAAACTGGAGTTGGAGCGTGTCCAGTATGAAACAAGGATGGGCGAGGCGGCATTTCCCGAGCAGTTAAGCCGAAAAATTGAGCTTAGTGTCACCATATTGGTGGTGGACGATGATGCAACATTTCGTTTGATTACTGCCGAGACTTTAATAAGCCTGGGTTACCGGGTAATCGAAGCGAAAAACGGAAATACGGCTTTGCAAAAAGTCAAAATCACGCAGCCTGATTTAATTATTCTGGACGCTCTGATGGATGACATGGATGGTTTTGAAACCTGCAAAGCCCTTCGAGCCTTGCCCGCATTGGCGGATGTGCCGATCATCATGTCGACGGGGCTGAACGATATTGAGTCGATCAATAAGGCTTATTCGGCCGGTGCGTCGGATTTCATTCTTAAACCGGTAAATTACACCCTGTTGCAATACCATATCCAGTTCTTGCTGCGTACGAGCCGGGATACGTCCGAGCTCAGAGGCATCAAACAGCAGCTTTCAGCAGCGCAGAAAATTGCCCGACTGGGTTACTGGATCTGGTATGTGGAACAGAATAAATTTGTTGTTTCACCTTATTTGGCTGAGCTTTGCGTCATTGACTTGCATTCATTCGATGAAACCCTCGACGGCTTTCTGACTTTAGTCGCTCCCGAAGACTGTCTCAAGGTTGAAGATGTCATTTATACGGCGCTGGAGGGCGAGGACACGGACTATGTGGAATACAGACTGCAAACCGGCGGAGAATCGTATCTTGCCGTCCGCCAGGAAACAGTACTGATGCCGGGCTGTTCGGAAAAAGTATTGACCGGCACTGTACAGGATGTTTCAAGGCAGAAGGAAACCGAAAGAATAATTCATCAGTTAGCCTATTACGACGAGTTGACTGGGCTTGCCAGCCGCGCTTTCTATCATGAGCGCATCGACCAGATTATTAAATGCGCAAAACGCGGGCACGAGCAGTTCGCTTTTTTGTATTTGGACATCGACGAATTCAAATATGTGAACGACAGTTTCGGGCATAACGTAGGTGATCAATTCCTGAAAGCGATTGCGCAACGGATTAAATCCGTGATCAGGGATGTCGATTTTGCCGCCCGTCTCGGCGGTGACGAATTCTGTATCATCGTTGACAACATTACGAACGACTTTCCGGCGACCGAAGTCGCCGAGCGCTGTTTAATCGAGATCAACCGGCCGTTGCTGTTGGGTTCGCATCATTTGAAACCGCGTGTCAGTATAGGGATTGCGACGTATCCGCAGGATGGAAAAAATGAGCATGACTTAATGAAAGCCGCTGACGCCGCGATGTACTCGGCGAAAAACTCCGGTAAACAACGTTATGCTTACTACCGTCCCGAGATGACGGCACTGGCCTTAAAACGCTTGCAGGACGAACACCTTTTACGCGAGGCCATTGAAAAGGACCAGTTCGTTTTATTCTACCAGCCGCAGGTCAATTCAATTACGGGCACGATAACCGGTGTCGAAGCCTTGCTGCGATGGCTGCATCCGCACCGCGGCTTTGTGGGGCCGGCTGAATTCATTACGCTGGCCGAGAATCTGGGGTTGATCAAGAAGCTCGGAACCTGGGTCATCGAAACCGCCTGCGCACAGATTGTGCAATGGCATCGGCAGGGTATGCCGCTCCTGCAGGTGGCCGTCAATATTTCGCCGCTGCATTTTCGAGATTCTCAACTCATCGAAACGGTCAGCGATATCTTGAGCAAAGCGGGCGTGGCTCCTGAATATTTGGTATTGGAAGTGACGGAAAGCGTGATGCAAACTCAAGGCGACTTAGAGATATTCGCGCACTTGAAAAAACTCGGCGTCAAGATTGCCATTGACGATTTCGGTACCGGTTATTCCTCCCTTGCTTCGCTCAAAAAACTGCCTATCGACTGTTTGAAAATCGACAAGACTTTCGTACAGGATTTATTATACGATCCTCTAACGCCGGTTATTTTGGACGCCATTATTAGTATAACCTCTGCCATGGGCTACGATTTGGTAGCCGAAGGGGTTGAAACCGCAGAGCAATTAGCAGTATTGCAGGAAAAAGGCTGTGAAATTATCCAGGGATATTTGTTCAGCAGACCGGTTCCGGCCGGAGAGCTGCCGAATTTGTTCGCTAAACATTTAAAATTATCAGGCGAAAGGAAGCTAGCGGAGTTTTAAAGCTGCGGATGAGCGTCAAATCTCGCTTAGAAAAAGCCGGAATCATACTGTGGTGTTGTTGATTTCCGTTTATTGAGCCTTGAACGGCATTAACAAATTTTATGCCAATAATTTGCCTTCGGCTTAGGTTCGGTTAGGGATTCTTATCGCTGGAGAACACTTGATTGAAGCGGAAGAGAGGTCAGCATGGCGCTGTAACTGTCTATAGCGCTTACAGCGGAGGCGTTCTCCTTTGATTTGCAAAATTATTACCTTGTTGCGTCATAGCGGAATTCCATTCCTAGATTCTTAATCCAGGGGAATTCCATTTCCCGGCGAGTCACCTTGTCTACTCGCTGATGTTATCTAGCTTGTAAAGCTTCCGCCTCGGCTGTCTACTTTCCTTTTCAATTCGCAAAATCCAACAAAAAAATTTTTTTTACTATACTTTCAGGAAACGATTGACGTTTCGCTGCTATTGGCCCGATTTTGCTTTAAGTACAACAATGGAGAAAACAATGGCAAGTATTCTTGCAGTTGACGATTCAGCCTCTATGAGAAAAATGGTCGCCTTTACTCTTAAAGGTGCTGGCTATGAAGTCGAAGAGGCTGTAGATGGGGTTGATGCATTGACAAAAGCCCAAATCAAGAAATTTGATTGCATCGTCACCGATGTCAATATGCCGAATAAGGACGGTATTGCCCTCATCAGAGATTTGAGATCATTGCCCGATTATAAATACATACCCATGCTGATGCTGACGACAGAGTCCGGGATTGAAAAAAAACAAGAAGGCAAGGCTGCCGGAGCTACGGGATGGATCGTTAAACCTTTTGATCCGGAACAGCTATTAAGAACATTAAAAAAGGTTCTTGGCTAATTTATAGTCAAAGTAATGACTCAAATTCTCGTATTACAAAGGTAAGCCTATGTCTATCGATATGTCTCAATTCCATCAGGTCTTTTTTGAAGAATGCTTCGAAGGATTGGATGCGATGGAGTCCGGGTTATTAAACCTTGATACTGGAGATATAGATGCGGAAATGATTAATACCATTTTCCGGGGGGCGCATTCGATTAAGGGAGGAAGCGGCACTTTCGGGTTTCACGATGTGGCTGATTTTACCCATGTGATGGAAACCTTACTTGATGAGATGCGCGATGGGCGAAGGAAAGTGACGCAACCCGCGGTCGATGTTTTGCTAGGTTCGGTGGATTGTCTGAGAACCATGCTGACTTCAATTCAGGAAGGGGAAAGCGTAGATCAGGCTGCGGTAGAAAAATATAAACACGCCTTGGAAGTTCAGCTGAGCGGCGCGGCGGGGGGAGCTCCGGCTCCTGAACAACCTTCTTCCCGGACTGAGCCCGAAAAGGCGGACGATGAGGTTGTCGCGTCCGAAGCCTACGAAATGCCGGAGCAAGGCTGGAAGATAGCCTTTTGCCCTTACCTCGATCTGCTTAAGACCGGAAACGATCCGGTGAGGATGTTCCGCGAGCTCGCCGAGTTGGGCGACTATTCCGTATCCGTCAATGCGCGGGATGTGCCGGGGCTTTTTGAGCTGGACCCGGAGGAGTGCAATCTTTCCTGGACATTACAGATAAAAGGCGACATTTCTCTTCAGGAAGTCAATGAGGTATTTTCCTGGGTTGAAGGGGACTGCGAACTCGACATTCAGCCTTTAACAAAGCCTGGCAAAACAGTTCCGGCAGTAAAAAAAATCGAGCCGGAGCCGATTCTGCCTGAAACCGGCGCAGCGAAAACAGAATTGGACGAAACCGAAGCAAAAACCGGGACGGGCAATCCGGAAAGCATCAAACAGAGCATCCCCCAACCCGATAATGATCAAACTAAATCTCCTAAATCTTCCGGCTCCAATTCAATCCGTGTCGATACCGCAAAAATTGATGCCTTGATCGATTTGGTGGGCGAAGTCGTCATAACGCAATCCATGCTGGGCCTGATCAGTGAGAATTTTACCATGGATCAGCTGGAGCAGTTGAAAAGAGGGCTTTCACAGCTCGAACGCCATACCCGGGACATGCAGCAAAGCGTCATGAACATACGGATGCTGCCCATTAGTTTTGTATTTAGCCGATTCCCCCGGCTGGTCCATGATATCAGTGCCAAGTTAGGCAAAAAAATTGAGTTGAAATTAGTGGGGGAAAACACCGAGGTGGATAAGGCCGTCGTTGAATTAATCAATGACCCTTTGGTGCATTTAATCAGGAACAGCCTGGATCACGGCATAGAAATGCCTGCGGACCGGCTGGCTGAAGGCAAGCCCGAAACCGGTACGATAGAACTGAATGCCTATCATCGGGGCGGCCATATCGTTATCGAGATTATTGATGACGGAAGGGGACTGGATAGAAATAAGTTGATCGCCAAGGCTGTCGAGAAAGGGTTAATTGCTGAAAATAGCCTGTTGAGCGACAAACAGGCTTTTGAATTGATCTTCATGCCGGGTTTTTCAACGGCGGAAAGTATTACCGATATTTCCGGCCGCGGTGTCGGCATGGATGTCGTAAGAAAGAACATCCAGGCTTTGGGAGGGAATATCGAAATCATTTCCCAACTTGGAAAAGGTACGACGATTTCCATTCATCTGCCGCTGACTTTGGCTATTATTGACGGTCAGTCCGTTGCCGTCGGCGATGAAATCTATATTGTGCCTTTGGTTTCAATTATCGAATCAATCAATGTCACCGAAAAAATGCTTAATAAGATAGCCGGCAAAGGCGAAGCATTCAAACTGCGGAATCAATACATTCCGATCATACGGATGCACGAGGTATTCAATGTTCCGCCCAAAGACAAGTCTAAGCCATCCGAGGGGGTAATTGTTGTGGTAGAAAGGCAAGGAGCGTTGTGCGGCTTGTTTGTCGACGAATTACTGGGACCGCAACAGGTAGTCGTTAAATCATTGGAAGCGAATTATCGAAGAGTGGAAGGTATTTCAGGCGCTACCATTCTTGGCGACGGTTCGGTCGCTTTAATTCTTGACGTTCCGGGTTTGGTAAGGTATTCCAATCGTCAGACGCAGCTGTCTTCGGCGGCATAGCGAGAGCGAATATGGCACAAGAGATAAAAAATAGTTCGGACCAGAACCGTTATCATAAGGAAATCGATGCGGTCCAATATTTGAGTTTTACGATGGAAAATGAAGAATACGGGGTCGATATTCTTCGGGTCCAGGAAATTCGCAGTTGGGAGCCGGTTTCCCGAGTGCCCAATGTTCCTTATTATGAAAAAGGTGTGGTTAATTTGCGAGGATCCATCGTACCGATTATCGACTTGAGAGAGCGATTCGATTTGAAGTTTTCCGACTACACCCCGTTGACCGTTGTCGTTGTACTACAAACCCGAGACGGTAATAGAACAAGGACCATGGGGGTAGTGGTTGATGCCGTATCGGATGTTATTACCATAGACAAAAACAAGATTCAGAAAGCGCCTGATTTTGGTTCGAAAGTCAGTAATGAATTCATCGCCGGCCTGACATCAGTCAACGAGCGTATGGTGATTCTGTTGGATGTGGATAAACTACTCAAACTGGAAGAATTGGAAAATCATAATAATTAGCAGCCTAAAAAGGGATACGGAATGGCTACTCTTATAACCTTGAGCAGGAAAATGTGAGTAATTTTCTAAAGATGACTACCGAAAACGATATGAACTTAATGACGGATGTGCAGGAAGACCAAAGTTCTAACTCAGATACGGAGTGTGAGGATGCCGGACCGGGTATCAATTTAGATACGGTCTTAAGTATTCAGAATATTACTGAATTGCATGAAAAACTTAAAAATTCCTTTGCTTTGCATGATTCGATTGAGATTAACGCTTCTCAGGTGGCCTCGATTGATACGGCCACCTTACAGTTATTAGTCGCGTTGAAAAAAGAAGCCGGTAAACAGCAAAAAAATATTGTAGTTATGGAGCCATCCCAACGGTTTATAGAATCCGCAGGCCTGCTGGGATTATTGGAAGTGTTGGAACTCGATGCTTTTGCTCAATAAATAGATGGCATCGGGAAGTGGCTAAGCGCATTCTAGTTATATTTTTATTTACACGGGTCATGTTCGCATTAGTTAATAATGAAATAATGACTGGATAAAGATTTGCAGATTGATAAGGTATAAGTGTTTTAGTGCTGTTAGCGAAGATAATTATTATTGTGGATGGATTTAAATATGATTTTTTTGGTATCTAACAATATAAATTAAATAAATGTCGAAATTAATCGTAATATTTTTTTCAGGAATTTGTTAGCAGTTGTTTATTGGGCATTCAGAATCCTCAAATTCGCTCTTAGGGCTTTGAATAGATTGCATATACTATTTATAGGAAGATTAAGTAACTGATGAATGCGCACATTAAGATTAATAGGCCGTCGATTGCAGGGTTTGAGCGTCTTAATCGATATTGGGATAAAGACCGGGAAACCATAGCAGTTAAGATTCTTCCTGGAGAGTACTATGTGACGCAAGAAGATGAGATGATTACCACAGTATTAGGATCATGTGTATCGGCTTGTATCAGAGATAAAGAATCGGGTATTGGAGGGATGAATCATTTTATGCTGCCGGAAGGAAATTACGGTCAGATGAAAAAGAGCAATGAATCTATTATCGGGGCTTCTACGCGTTACGGAAACTATGCTATGGAACATTTGATCAATACCATATTGAGCAATGGCGGAAAACGTAAAAATCTGGAAGTAAAAGTATTCGGAGGCGGAAAGATTATTCCGACTTTAACGGATGTTGGAATTAAAAATATTAATTTTGTTTTGGATTATCTCGATCAGGAAGGATTAAAATTGCTATCTCAGGATTTGGGCGATATTTATCCCCGAAAAATAATTTATTTCCCGAAAACCGGAAAAGCTGCAATGAAAAAAATAAAAGACTTGCATAACGATACGGTTATCCAAAGAGAGCGCCAATATTTTAATAGTCTTAAAAATACTCCTGTTGCCGGCGAAGTTGAACTTTTTTGATTGAAGTCCCCTTATAGTAAAGTATAGAGCAAGAGATTCATCGTTGATCTGCCATATGGCCGATAGAGTCTAAGCAAACCGGGAAGTAGTGGCCAAGTGCGTATGCAGGGCGACATGTAATTTGATAAAGAAATAGCGCATGAATAAAGTACGGGTATTAATCATTGATGACTCTTTGTTGATAAGAAGAATATTGACTGAAATTTTTAACTCATCGCCTGATATCGAAGTGGTCGGTACTGCGGCCAACCCCTATATTGCCAGGGATATGATCAAGCAGCTCAATCCGGATGTGCTGACTTTGGATATCGAAATGCCGGAGATGGATGGCATTACTTTTCTGAAAAATTTGATGCGTTTGAGGCCGACGCCGGTTGTAATGATTTCGACTCTCACCGAAAGAGGGGCTGATATTACGTTAGAAGCGCTTTCCTTGGGGGCTGTCGATTTTGTCCCCAAACCTAAAGTAGATGTTGCCAATACATTAAACGATTATGCGGAAGAGATTATTGGCAAGGTCAAAATGGCGGCATTGGCTAACATCAGAAACTTCGAAAATAAGGGATTAAAATCCGGCGATATCGAAAAAATACCGGGCCAACTCAATGAAAAACCGTATCTCATAAAGAAAAGCTCCACGACCTTCAATAAGATTATTGCTCTGGGAGCTTCCACGGGAGGAACCGAGGCGATTAAATCAGTCGTCAAGGGGTTTCCGGCAGACACTCCGGCTGTCGTCATTACACAACATCTTCCTTTAGCTTTCAGCGAATCATTTGCCAAGCATATTGACCTTGTGACTGAAATGACAACCTGTATACCAAAGCACGGCCAGATAGTGGAAGCCGGCCATATCTATTTGGCTCCTGGAGACAGGCATATGAAAGTGATGAAGGAAGGTTCCCGTTTGGTCATCCATTTGCATAATGGCGAGTACGTTAATCGTCATAAGCCGGCTGTCGATGTCATGTTCAGCTCTCTTGCCCGTAGCGTCGGCGCAAATGCAATAGCCGTTTTATTGACCGGCATGGGGGTTGACGGTGCCAAAGGAATGAGAGAAATGCATGATGCCGGGGCAATCACTGTTATTCAGGATGAACGGACCAGCATTGTATGGGGTATGCCTGGAGCAGCCTATAAACTGGGATGCGTTGATCATATTGTGCCGCTCCATGGAATTGCTAATAAAGTACTGTCTCTCATCTGAGAAATTTTTTCAGAATGCATCAATAAGGCAATTCAAGCTCTCTGATTTTCTTTCGGAAAGTTTCTTATTTGTAGAATTCTATCTGGGCGGAAAATTCATTAAATGTCAAGTTAGCTAAATTGTCTCATTCCGCCAAGCTTATTAATATGATTAGTTTGGGCCATCCAGCTTTTTGTTTCATAGATTCCTTTTATTGCCGGGATGCTTCTACAAGTTCTTGGCTTAACAATCCCGCATTACTTTTGATATAAAAAAGTTGCAATAACGGTTTGACTTGCAGCTTTGTTTTACTATGCTTAATTAAGACTGTAGTGCGAGCAGGAAAGGTGCCTTAGGATAGGGATTCTTAAATCCGCCAAAAGTTAACCGATGGGATGCACAGCACCATTTTTGAAATTCGATATTAAATATTCACAATATTAAGAATTGGGGTTATTTATGCAAGACAATCAGAAGCCCGGCGGAGCTGCATCTACCGGCAGGGAATATCTAGCCTTCAAACTGGGCGATGAAGATTATGGAATCGATATTCTTAAGGTTCAGGAAATTCGCGGTTATGAAACGGTCACTAAGATTGCCAATACTCCGGATTTCATCAAGGGTGTAATTAACTTGCGGGGCGTTATAGTGCCCGTTGTTGATATGCGTATAAAATTCCAATTAGGGAATGTGGAATACAACCAGTTTACAGTAGTGATCGTTTTAAATGTCTGTGGTCGAGTGATTGGTATGGTGGTTGACGGTGTATCCGACGTAATCGAATTAACACCTGAACAAATTCATTCCACACCGGAATTAGGGGCGAGCATTGATACTCAATACATTATAGGTTTAGGCTCAGTCGAAGAGCGTATGATAATTCTGGTGGATATTGAGCAACTCATGTCGGCCAAAGATATGGCTCTCATTGAAAGAGTCGCTGCTTAATAATTAAGTTAAACCATAAAATAACAATAAATAATATTTTCGCTAATTGGTAAGGTAGAGGCATTAAAATGGCATTATTACTCAATAAAGCGGTGAAATCCCGCATTGACGAGGCAGTAAAAATCATCGATAAAATGAATGATGGTGATTTTACTGGCCATATCGAAACAGCAGGCAGTGATGTCATTGCTCCTCTTATGAAGGCATTGAAAAATAGTCAGGTCACGTTTGAGCGTCGGATATTGGAAAGCCGTCGAGCTACGGACACGAGTGCAGAGCAGGGGGTCCATCTTTGTAGAATGAAAACCGCCCTCGATACCATAACCTCCTGCGTGATGATGGCCGATAAGGAGCGCAACATCATTTATATGAATCCTGCGGTTATTCAAATGCTGAGAAATGCGGAGGCCGATCTCCGTAAGGTGTTTCCCGGTTTTGATACTAATCGCCTTATCGGCACGAATATGGATGTTTTTCATAAGAATCCGGCGCATCAACAGCGGATTCTAGGGGAATTAAACAGCATTCATAAGGCGCAGATTACCGTCGGCTCCCGTATTTTCAGTTTAACGGCCAGTCCCATTATCGATGAGAAGGGGGTGCGTCTAGGCTCTGTTGTCGAATGGGTAGACCATACGTCCGAAGTGCTCTTCTTTAAGCAGATCGACGAAATCGTCAACGGTACGGTTAATGGCGTTTTATCGGTCCGAGCCAAACCGGAGGAACTGGAAGAAGGTGAACATAAAAAAATATTGGAAGGTATTAATAAGGTACTGGAAGCGCTAATTAATCCTATAACGATGACTGCTCGATATATTGGGGAAATTGCCCAAGGCAATATCCCCGAGCGGATTACGGATGAGTATAAGGGTGATTTCAATACACTTAGAAAGAATCTCAATGTCAGCATAGGTGTGCTCAACGGCCTTCTCACTTGTCAACAGCTCATGTCGGAGGAGCATGGCAATGGCAACATCGACTGGTTAATTGATGTCGACCGCTTTCAAGGAGTATATAAAACCGTCGTGCAGCGCATCAATGAAATGGTCAGCGGCCATATTGAGATGAATATGAAGGCAATGGAATGCATCAAGGAATTCGGGGAAGGTAATTTCGATGCACCATTGGAAAAGTTTCCCGGTAAGAAGGGGCTTGTTAACGAGACGATCGAACAGGTGCGCACTAATCTGAAGGCGCTGATCGTGGATACCGATTTGCTGACTCAAGCTGCTTTGGACGGCCGCTTGGATACTCGCGCCGATGCATCGCGGCATCAGGGCGGCTATCAGCGCATCGTTAAAGGGATTAATGACACGCTGGATGCTATCGTGGGGCCCATCAATGAAGTGGTCTGGGTGATGGGAGCGCTTGCAAAAAGAGATCTGACTGAAAAAATTACGACAAATTACCAAGGTACATTTGCCAGATTATGCGACAACGTCAATGTCTCGGTAGATAATCTGGCTCAGGCTGTCTTAACCATTAGAGAGGCTACCGATTCAATTCATACGGCAGCAAAGGAAATTTCCGCCGGCAATGCCGACTTGTCACATCGGACGGAACAGCAGGCTGCCAGTCTTGAAGAAACGGCTTCCAGCATGGAGGAGCTTGCTTCCACGGTGAAACAAAATGCCGAGAATGCCAAGCAGGCAAACCAAATGGCGCTGTCGGCTGCAGACGTTGCCGTTAAAGGTGGCGGTGTCGTGCAGCAAGTGGTCGATACGATGCACGCGATCAACGAAAGCTCCCGTAAGATTGTCGACATTATTAGCGTGATCGACGGGATTGCTTTACAGACTAATATCTTAGCGTTGAATGCCGCCGTGGAAGCGGCGCGGGCTGGTGAACAGGGTCGAGGCTTTGCGGTCGTGGCGAGTGAGGTGCGTAATCTGGCTCAGCGGTCGGCGGCGGCGGCCAAGGAAATCAAAGGACTGATCAGCGATTCGGTGGAAAAGGTTGAAGATGGTAGCCAGCAGGTGCTCGAAGCGGGCAAAACAATGGATGAGATTGTTTCCTCGGTGAAGCGAGTGACCGATATCATGTCGCAGATTGCCTCTGCGTCTGTAGAACAAAGCTCCGGTATCGAACAGGTTAATACCGCAGTAGCCCAGATGGATGAAGCGACTCAGCAGAACGCCGCGCTTGTCGAACAGGCTGCTGCAGCGGCAGAGTCATTGGAGGAACAGTCGTTAACGCTATCGGAAACGGTGAATCAGTTCCGCCTCGACACTTCATCCGCAAGCCGATTTACCTCTTCCTCGCCGCGTCCTGTGGCTAGTTTGTCGTCCGCCTATAAACCTTCGGCTCGGTTAACCGCCGGCAATGTCAAGCTGAACCAAACCCATGCCGATGAGTGGACGGAATTCTAGCCGAGAAGCATCACCTCGGGCGCTATACATTGACTGAAGGTTTTAATTTTTATCTATTGATGCTGAGGGACCGTTTCAAGCCGTCCCTCCTGTCTTGGTTCAGCCATTCATAGGGCAATATCATTTCCGAAGCCTGTATGGGTTAAATAATATAATTTCATTTTCAGTCAGGATAAGAGCAAGATGAGCAAACAAGAACAAAAGGAGTTTTTATACACGAAGGAAGACTTCGAACGGATTCGGACCATCCTTTATCAGCACAGCGGCATCAAGCTCAACGATAGCAAAAAGGAAATGGTCTATACACGGCTAGGGCGTCGATTGCGGGCTACCGGTTTAAAAACCTTTAAAGAATACCTGATAAGGGTGGAACGGGATCAAGGCGAGGAGTGGGAAGCATTCATTAACTCGCTTACGACCAATCTTACGGCGTTTTACCGTGAACCCCATCATTTTCCGATTCTGAAGGAACATGTACTGAGTCTGTCAAAGCGGCCCATTCGTTTGTGGTGCTCGGCTTCGTCGACCGGAGAGGAGCCTTATACCATAGCCATGACCATGGTGGAAGCTTTCGGCACCTTTAATCCCCCTGTGGAGATTATCGCCACCGATATTGACACAAACGTTTTAAGTAAGGCCGAAGCCGGTATCTATCCAATAGAACGGGTGGAAAAGCTACCCAGGGAAACGCTCAAGCGCTTCTTCCTGAAAGGTTCGGGAAATAATAACGGATATGTTCAGGTACGGAAAGAGTTGCGCGAATTGGTAAGTTTTCGAAGACTTAATTTGCTGGATGAACATTGGCCTATCGGGGGAGGCTTCGATGCTATTTTTTGCCGTAATGTAATGATCTATTTCGATAAGCCAACACAATACAAAATTCTCAAACGCTTCGCCCCGAAACTGGAAGCAAACGGATTGCTGTTCGCCGGTCATTCGGAAAGCCTGCATCACGCGGCGGATATCTTCAAATTGCGAGGCAAGACCGTTTACGAACTTGCCTCGTCTGTGCGTCATTCAAAGGCTGCATTGCCATCAAGTCATCTTCATAATTCGATTTAAGGATTCATGTCCGAATTTTTTTCAGACGACGAGATACCGGCTCCTAATTTTTATTATGACAATTATTTTGATATTGATGCGGTCAAGATTGTACCCGGCGAATATTATGTCACTGCACGCCCCATCCTGATCGTAACCGTATTGGGATCGTGTGTAGCGGTCTGCGTTCGCGATCGGGAAAGCGGTATCGGCGGAATGCATCATTTCATGTTGCCGCCTCAGAGAAAGGACGGAGAATCGGTTTATGATTCGACTGATTACGGCAGCCGTGCCATGGGGGTTCTGATCGATCATTTGCTCGGGATGGGGGCGCGCTATGAAAATCTTGAGGCCAAATTGTTCGGCGGCGGCGATCCATTCCGAAACGACAGGCTGGATAACCTGGGGCGGCGTACTGCCGACTTTATACGTAACTACCTGAAGCTTAAAGCGATACCCATCGTCGCCGAAGATTTATATGATCGCTATCCTCGTAAAATCTATTTTTTTCCGGAGCAAGGCAAAGTCATGGTCAAGAAACTGATAAGACTCCATAACGCCACTATTATTCAGCGCGAGGAAGAATACGTTAATCGCCTGTTGCATGGAGGATGAGGTCGGGAGTGCGATGAACTTTTCAAAGGGCGACCTTGTTTTCTATCGCATTATCTTTCGCGAACGGGGTCGACCTTTTTCTGTTCAATATGGATGAAGAACTTTTTCGAAGCCGAAAATAAGCTTTGGTTGAATGATGACCTTATCCGGCTATAATTGAAAGCCTTGTCTGGGAATAGGCGGTTTCGTCCGCGGCTGCAGTCGAGTTATTTATAATTCGGAGTTTGTGACAGATGCCTTCTCTTAGAGTTTATACTTGAGTACGAGTGTGGAAATATGGTTTTGCCGAGAATTTTAGTAATCGACAATAACACTACAAGATCCCAGCAGCTTGAAGTCATCTTTCAATTTATGGAATATCAGGCCGTTTTTGCCGATGCTTCCGATTATGGGTCGATTACCGGGCAGATCGAACAATATGCGGGCGTTTTTGTTGGCGATGTCGATCCGCAGAAACGAGCGCTTGTGATCAAGGATATCGCGGCCCAGGCGGGAAAAATACCGCTTATTCTCCTGGTGGACAAGGGGACTATTGACGAGATTCCGTCTGCGATCGACAAAATGATCCATCAGATATTGGAATGGCCAATCACGTACGCCAGCTTAAAGCGTGTCACTGACAAGCTCTTTACCGCTTTCTGGCAGGAAATCGGGCTTAACAATCCCCATTCGGATCGTAGAGCCTACGATCGTCGTTCGTCATCGGTTGTGCGGTTGCAAGGCAATAGTCCGGCGATCGTCAATGTTCGAAAACTCATCGATCAGGTTGCGGATTCGGATGCCACTGTTTTGATTCTTGGCGAGTCGGGCACCGGCAAAGAAGTCATCGCCCGGTCTTTGCATGACGCTTCCCTTCGAAGATCAAAGCCGTTCGTGCCGATTAATTGCGGGGCGATCCCGGGCGAGCTGTTGGAAAGCGAGCTATTTGGCCATGAGAAAGGGGCTTTTACAGGCGCCTTAAATTCCCGGGTGGGGCGCTTCGAATTGGCGGAGGGCGGCACGCTTTTTCTGGACGAAATCGGCGATATGCCCCTGGTGATGCAAGTCAAATTGCTGAGAGTTTTACAGGAACGGACATTCGAGCGGGTGGGCAGCAGCAAACCCATACACTGCGATGTCAGGATTATTGCTGCTACGCATCGGCACCTTGAGAATCAGATCAAAGAAAACCGTTTTAGGGAAGATTTGTACTATCGCCTGAATGTTTTTCCTATCGAAGTTCCTTCATTAAGGCATCGCCCGGAGGATATTCCCCTCTTAGTCAAGGACATCGTCGCCAGAATGGAAGCTTCAAGCCGGGGCTCAGTCAGATTGAGCAATGCGTGCATGGCGGCGCTGATGCGATACGAGTGGCCCGGTAATGTCCGCGAGTTGGCGAACCTGATCGAGCGGCTGGCTATTATTTATCCCGGGGCAGTGGTTAATGCCGCCGACCTGCCGGAAAAATTTCAGCGTTTTGCCGATCTCTCGGATGAAGCCATGGCCGACCCGGAAGAAGTAGGGGAAAGCGTCGAATTGGCGGAGCCTACGGAAGCAGATAAGGTTTTGGAAAATGTAATGAAAGCGGAGGGTGTATCTTTGCCCGAGCAAGGCATCGACCTCAAAAAGTACCTGGATACGATGGAAAGCCATTTGATTCGTCAAGCACTGGAAGAAAGCAATGGCATTGTTGCGCACGCGGCCAAGCGGTTGAATCTTCGCCGCACTACGCTTGTTGAAAAGTTACGCAAATTGGACTTGCAGTTTTAAGCTGTTCCCAAGCTCGTTTCTCGGACCGGGGCGGATCCTGAGTCTCGATTCCTTTTTCCCGCTTTTATCCGTACAGCTCGGTTGCAATGGCAACCGAGCGATGCATTTGCAAGGGCGCATTTTTTCTCTCGCTTTGTTTGCAGAGTTTGTGTACGCTCGATTTACAAACGAGGCTTTTGTCAAAGTTTTGACGATGGCAGGAAATGCAGCGGTACTCCGAGTAGGCGTCATCCCTTATTAATTGCCATGCGGCAACGGCTCCAAAAATATGCGCCGTCATTCACTTGACGGATTTAATTGGGAAATATCGGGTAACGTATCGAGAGCCGGCTGCCATTCCTCGGCGTAGAGCAGGGGTATGGAGCAGGATTGGCATCATTCATGCATAAAAATAGGACAATGATATTGTCCGGGCATCGGACTTTTTCCCTTTGTCAGCCTGTGCACATAAATCAAGAGGAAATGCAATGAACGATATGAACATAAACCGTATGTTGGCCGAGATGCGGGCTATGTCTCTTGAAGCCGGAAATCGAGTGCAGGAAACAGGCAGCAGCGGTAACACGGATTTTTCGGCGTTGCTGAGGCAGACCATTGATTCCGTCAACGGCTCCCAACAAACGGCACGAACTATGGCGGAGGCGTTCGAAACCGGAGAGTCCGGGGCCAGCCTGGCAGAAGTCATGCTGGCTTCGCAAAAGGCGAGCGTTTCGTTTCAGGCCATGCTACAAGTCAGAAACAAACTTGTGGACGCCTATAAAGACGTAATGAACATGCCGATTTAATGAATGCGGCAAAGCGACTGAAAAATGAGCGTGCAAAACGGTAACAATTTAGTGAATGCCGGCACTCAAGATTTAACGAATGCCGGTGCTCAAGGAGCGTTAGCGGTAACCGGCAGCGCTCATCCTGTCATGCAAGGTTTGGCCGGGCTGACGATAGCGCGTCAGATCGGTTTGATGCTGGGGTTGGCGCTCAGCGTGGCAGTGGGCGTTGCGGTTGTGCTTTGGTCGCAAGCGCCTTCTTACGGGTTATTATTTTCGGAAGTCGGCGATAAGGATGCGTCTGAAATTCTGGAAGTTCTTGAGTCGGAAGGCGTCAAGTACCGGGTAGAGTCCGGATCCGGAGCGATCATGGTGCCGGCCGATAAAGTCCATGAGCTAAAGCTTAAGCTGGCGTCCCAGGGGCTGCCCAAAAGCAAAAGTCTGGGCTACGATTTACTGGATAAGGACCAAGGATTCGGAACGAGCAAGAGTGTCGAGGCGCTCCGTTTTCAACGGGCTCTCGAAGGCGAAATCGCGCAAACCATTATGTCGATCCAGAATGTAAAATCGGCGAAAGTATTATTGGCAATGCCTCAGCAGTCGGTGTTTGTCAGAGACCGTAAAAAGCCGAGCGCTTCGGTCATGGTCAATCTGTACCAAGGCAGATCGTTGGATAAAGAGCAAATTCAATCGATCATCCATTTGGTGGCCTCCAGTGTTCCGCTGCTCGAAGCGGAGCAAGTGACGGTCGTGGATCAGAAAGGGCAATTATTGAATAGCAAGGATTCGTCGTCGGAAGTTTATCTCGCCTCCAGGCAATTGGAATACAAAAAAAATATCGAAGAGCATCTGATGGAGCGGATAGCCAATATTTTGACGCCCCTGGTCGGCTCCAACGGAATGCGCGTCCAGCTTTCCGCGGATGTCGATTTCACGCAAACCGAAAAAACGCAGGAAATGTTCAACCCGGAAGGTTCGGTATTGAGAAGTGAACAAGCGGCGGAAGAAAAAAATACGCTGTCCGCAGTTCAGGGGGTGCCGGGGGCGTTATCCAACCAGCCGACTCCTGCGGGCACTGCGCCGGAAAAAGTGGCGGCAGCGGATTCCCAAAAGAATGCGGCGAATACGGAAAACGGCTCCTTTTCCAAAAGTACCACCAGAAACTTCGAATTGGACAAGACCATTACCCATACTCGCATGGGAACCGGCGCTGTCAGCCGTCTGACTGTCGCTGTCGTGGTGGACGACCGCCATACCGTTGGAAAGGATGGCAAAACCGCCAATCAACCCTATACCGCCGATGATATCAACCGGCTCAGCGATTTGGTAAAGCAGGCTGTGGGCTTTGACAGTAAACGGGGAGATCAGGTCACGGTTACCAACGTCTCCTTCAATCCGAACGAAGAAATGGAGAGCTTGCCGGAAATTCCGGTCTGGGAACAAGTCTGGTTTGCGGAACTGATGAAGCAACTCATTGCCGCGGCAACTATCCTGCTTCTGCTGTTCGGCGTATTGCGTCCTGCCGTGCGCGGCCTTATAGGTCGCGTCGAGGATAAAAAACAGGCAGACAAGGCGGCGGCCGAGGCTGAGGCTAAGGTAAATAATTCCTCTGTGGATGGGAATTCTCCGACCGATAAAGCCGTCCCCGAAGCCGTGCCGGCTGATGATCAAAGAGCGGAACATGCCGCGTTGGCGTCCGCGAGGGGGGATGAGTTCTCGCTGTTGTCGGCGCCGCAGAGTTACGAAAGGCATATGGAGTATGTGCAAAGGTTAGTGGATGAAAATCCGAAATTAGTGGTTCAAACGATTAAGGCGTGGATCAAAGATGAATAGCTCCGAAGGAACTTTAACCGGCGTTGAGCGCGCTTCCTTGCTGCTTTTTGCGTTAGGGCAAAAAAGGGCTGGCGAGATTATGAAATACCTGGAGCCCAGGGAAGTAGAGTTGATCGGCGCCAACATGGTGTCGTTGAAAGATATCTCGCCGGAAATGATGGATGCCGTTTTGGACGAATTTGTCGTTACCGTCAAAAAACAGACCGCGTTGGGGGTTGATTCGGAAGACTATATTCGCAGCGTTCTAACGCATGCTTTAGGTCCCGAAAAAGCGGAAATCATTATCGACAGAATATTGATCGGAGGCAGGTCGAAAGGCATTAACCAATTGAAATGGATGGATACGCGCTCGATAGCGGATCTGGTGCGCGGAGAACACCCCCAGATCGTCGCTAATATTCTGTCTTTGCTCGATGGTCAGCGGGCGGCGGATGTGATCATGTCCTTACCCGAAGAAGTGCGCCCGAACCTGTTGATGCGAATTGCCTCGCTGGAAGGGGTGCCGCTTGCCGCCTTGCGCGAACTGGACGAAATCATGGAAGAGCAGTTAGAGGGCAACGAAAACATCAAGTCTTCCTTTGTCGGCGGAATCAATGTCGCAGCCAATATTCTGAATCACATGGATAGCCCCGTCAGTACCCGCTTGTTGGAGGAAATATCGGGAAACAGCTCCGAATTGGCGCAAAAGATCCAGGACAAAATGTTTATTTTCGAAGATCTTATCAATCTGGACGACAGGGGCATGCAAACGTTTCTGCGCGAGGTGGCGGCGGACCGGCTGCTGCTGGCATTGCGCGGCGTTAGCGAGGCGCTGAAGAATAAAATCTTCAACAATCTGTCCAAGCGTGCGGCAGATATGCTGCGCGATGACCTGGAGGCCGCGCCGCCTGCCAAACTGAGCGAAGTAGAGCAGGCGCAGAAGGAAATTTTGCTGATAGTAAGAAGCCTGGCCGAGTCGGGGGCGATTACATTTGGAGGCGGCGATGACAAGCTCGTCTAAAACATCCGGCTTTTCCCCGTCAGAAACGGAAGCGTTTGAATTATGGAATTTGCCGGAAGTTTCCACTCCGGTTACGCAGGAGAAAGCTGAAGCATCGATTTTTATTCCAGGCCGAACACCGAAGTTGACGGTTGAGGAGATCGAAGCGGTTCAAAAGCAGGCGTATGAGGAAGCTTTTGCGCAAGGGAAACAGGACGGTTTTCGGCAGGGCTTTGACGAAGGCGTAAAAAAAGGCTTCGATGAGGGACTCACCGAAGGCATCAAAAAAGGCTATGATGAAAATCAGCACTTATTGCAGGAGCAGGCCGCGGAGTTTGCCCGGCTTATGGAATCCTTGAGCGAACCGTTCAAAGTACTCGACGATGAAGTCGAAAAGGAGCTGGTTAGATTGGCGATCGCTATCGCCACCCAAATCATACGCCGGGAAATCAAAATGGACCCCGGGCAGATCATTGCCGCCGTCAAAGAATCGATCAAGATACTGCCGCTGTCTTCTCAGAAAATCTATTTGCATCTGCACCCGGACGATGCGGAATTGGTACGCTCCGTACTGGCTCCGACGGAGCTGTCTCCCCCCTGGAACTTGATCGAGGATCCGTTGATTACCCGCGGCGGCTGCAAAGTCGATACCGAAGTTTCGCATATTGACGCCTCGATAGAAAATCGTTTGGCGTCTGTGATTGCAACGCTGTTCGGCGGCGAACGGCAGGGAGATTGAAGCCGATGATTCCGGAAGCGAACCGGTCCAGGGTTTGGGTCGACAGATTAAAGCCTTACTCGCAAAGAATTGAGCAGACGCCCGGCCTCGCGGTTGAAGGAAAGTTGTCCCGAATGGTGGGGCTGACTCTGGAGGCCGTGGGATGCAGAGCGGCGATCGGCTCGCGCTGCCGAATCGAGATGAAAGGCGGGAGAAAAATTGAGGCAGAGGTGGTCGGTTTTGCAGGTGAACGGGTCTTTTTAATGTCGGCAGGCGAACTGTATGGGTTGGAGCCGGATTGCCGCGTCATTCCGATGGGTGAAAACAGTCTGGCTGGCGTAGGTGCCAGCTTGCTTGGAAGAGTCTTGGACGGAGCGGGCAGACCGCTCGATAACAAAGGGCCTCTGAACGCGGATGCGCGTATTTCGCTCAACGGCACGACGATCAATCCCTTGACGCGAAAGCCGATCCGTACGCCGCTCGATGTCGGCGTTAGGGCGATCAATTCGATGCTCTGCGTCGGCCGAGGCCAGCGCATGGGATTGTTTGCGGGAACCGGCGTCGGAAAAAGCATCCTGCTCGGCATGATGACCAAGTTTACGGCGGCGGACATCGTGGTAGTCGGGCTGATCGGCGAGCGGGGGCGCGAAGTCAATGAATTCGTTCAGAAGATATTGGGCGAAGAGGGGCTGAAGAGGGCCGTTGTCGTCGCCACGCCGGCCGACGATCCTCCCCTGATGCGGGTGCACGGCGCTTTGCTGGCGACCAGCATTGCGGAATATTTTCGCGATCAGGGGCAAGATGTGTTATTGCTGATGGATTCGTTGACTCGGTTTGCCCAGGCCCATCGCGAAATCGCTTTGGCGATTGGCGAACCGCCGGCTACCAAAGGTTATCCCCCATCCGTCTTTGCCAAGCTGCCGCATCTGGTGGAACGTGCCGGTAACGGCAGCGAGGGCGGCGGATCGATCACCGCTTTTTATACGGTGCTGACCGAGGGCGACGATAATAACGACCCGATTGCCGATTCGGCCCGGGGAGTGTTGGACGGCCATATTTTCCTGTCCAGAAGTTTAGCCGAGTCCGGGCATTTCCCGGCGATCGATATCGAAGCTTCGGTGAGCCGCGTCATGCCGGATATCGTCGATAGTGAGCACATGAAGATGGCGCTGGAGGTCCGGCGTTTATACTCCATTTACCGGCAAAATCTGGATTTGATCAGCGTCGGCGCCTACCAGACCGGCTCTGATCCGCGTATCGACAAGGCTATCGAAAAAAATCCGGCGATTCTGGAGTTTCTGAAACAGGATATGAACGAAGCGGTCAACGTGGAACGAAGCCTGAAAGAGTTGGAAATACTGTTGGAATTAAGAAATAAGGGATAAACGATGAAAAGATCCCAGCGAATCAAAGCGATTGTGGAGATCAAGGCGGTCCAGGAAAAAAATGCCCTGGAAGCTTTGAGCGCCTCTCGGAAGAAAATGCAGGAAATCGAAGCGCAATTGGAAAATTTAAAGAGTTACCGACGAGACTATCAGGAACGGTTCAATCGTTTGGGAGGCGAGGGCACCAGTGTTGCCCAATTGATGGAGTTCAGGTCGTTCATGGATAAGCTGGATACGGCGATCAGAGGCCAGGAACTTTCCCTGTATGGAAGCCAGGCGGAATTCCGGGCAAAAAAGAAACACTGGGAAAACCAGCATAATCAGACGACGAGTCTGCAGAAAGTTTGCGATACGGCTGTCGTGACGGAAAAGAAGCTCGATGACAAGATCGAGCAAGGGGAACAGGATGAATGGGCTACGAGATTCGTTATGAGCCGCTAAAGGCCGATCCGAAAAAGAGCCCGAAAATCGAAGGAAATCTTTGACAGAATTGACAAGAGGGTGGTTATGAATATCGAGGGGAGTAAATTAGCCTCCGTACTCCAGCCGGTTGCGGCTGAAGGGAGTGGACAATCGTTGATCGATAACGGCCCCTCGACAAGGGGATTTGCGGACGCCTTGCGGGGACAGTTGGCGTCATTGGGCGAGGCCAAAGCGAAGGGGACGTTACCGCCGGGACAGTACGCTGCTCCGGTTGCGCTTCAACAGGCGAATCCGCGGGCCCGTCTTGCCGAATTTTCGGAGCTGCCGAGCGATCGGCAATCTGACGCGACGACCCTGCCGCTTTTGCCGGAGCCGATCGATCAGGCTTTGACGCAGCCGGAAGCCGTCGATCTTGGCTTGCCGGCCAATGCGGCTTTTCAGAACAGCCGAACTTCGGCGCAACCAACCGCCGGGGATGCGGGGACAGGCGCAGCCGACCAGGCGGCCGATACCAAAGCCGCCCTGGAGGCTGTGACGGACAGCTTGAGTTACAGTGCGAAAGGAAATGCCGAAGGTGCATCGCTCCCTACGGCGGAACATCCTGCAGGACAGTATCCGGGAGAGCGGCAATCTGTTGCGGAGCATTCCGTGAAACCCGCCGATATCAGCAAAGACAGCGATTCCGAAGTTGTGCCGACGGTCGCTTCGGCTCAGGAAATGTCTTTAGTGGAAGCTATCGAATTCCGCCCGCAAACGGGCGAAACTCCGGCGGAGCGTCAAGGTACTAGACCGGAGTGGGTGCAAACGCCCGAAGGTTCGAATCGGGGCGGACTGGTACATCCGCAAAATCCGGTCCAACCGGCAAAAAACGGGCCGTCAAGCCTTGAATCCGGTGGAAACGCCGGCAATAAGCCAAACGAGAGTGCGCTTCTACCCGAGACCATCGAACTATCCCGTCAAAAAATTGACCAGGCCAACTCTACGGTTCATGCGGATGGCGCAAAAAAGAAGGAACAAGAGTTAGATAAAGACACCGACGAGCCGGCGCAGACTATACCCTCCATGACCGCATTGACGTCGACGTCCGTACCGCCTCAGCCTATGTCCCCGGCTGTCGGCGAAGAAAAGGGCATTGATGATTTCGGAAACGAAGAAGCAGGGCGCAAAATATCGCCCCAATCATTTATTAAGCCGTTATTCGAAGAATTGAAATCGAATGGCGTAGGAGCGCAGGCGCTATCCGAAGACGCCTCGAAGCAGGATGGAGCATTTGGCCGGATCGTCAAGGAATTTCAATTTCCGAATGTCGATATCCCGGAAAAATCGCTGTCTTCGAACGATGCGAATTTGAACGAAGCCGGCCTTTCTATTCCGGATACGGACAATGCCTCGCTCCGCGGCATGGCGGAGGTTGTCCAATCCAATCGGCAGCCTTCTGAAAACCGGACGGATACGCCTGCAATGACCAAGCCGCTACATCATCCCGACTGGAACAAAGATTTGGGAGAACGGATTTTGTGGATGAACAATAAAGAATTGTCCGCCGCCGAAATCAAGTTGAATCCGGAGCATCTCGGGCCGATTTCGGTACGTATCGAAATGCAGAACGATCAGGCAACGATCGCGTTTACGGCGCAGCACGCCGCGGTACGTGAGGTGCTGGAAGCGTCCATTCCCAAATTGCGCGAGATGATGAGCGAGCAGCAGCTCAATCTGACGGACGTCAATATTTCGCAAAATACGTCTTCAGGCCAACAGCAGCAACAATCCTCTTTTCAGCAGTCGCCGAAGCATTTCGAAGGAGGGGGGCATCTGGCGGGTAGCATGGCCGAAGCGGGTGAAGAGCCTGAGAGCGGAGGTGCCGTCGTCAATAAAGGATTATTGAATATTTATGCTTGATGTGCGCGGAAGTCTGGGCTGTCAAAATGTGGAAAGCTTTGGCATTAAATATGCTAGATAATTGCCGAGTCAGAAAACCGGCAAATTTTGCGATGAAGATTCTATATAGCATTTGCGTATTGGCCTGGATGTGGATGAATCCGGCCAGGGCGGAACAGCCTTTGCAATCCCATGAAAGCATTTATGAAACCGTAAAGGATTATATCGAGCAAAATATCAGCCCGATGTACGAATATGAGGTCAGCGTGGTTCCGATCGACAATCTATTGACGTTGTCCGCCTGTTTGGAGCCGCTGCAAGCCTATACGACGAGCGATTTGAGCAAAGCCTCAGGGCGGGTTGCGGTAGGCGTACGCTGCAACTCGGGAAACAGATGGTCGATATTCGTTACTGCCATCGTCAAGTTTTATCAGGAAGTTCCGGTCCTGACGCAGCCCGTACATCGTGGCGATATCATTACCCGGCAACACTTTACCTTCGAGAAAAGAGAAATCGCCCGGCTGGGCGACGCTGTCGCCGCCCAGCCCGAGCAGCTCGAAAACAAACAAGCCACGCGTTTTCTGCCGGCAGGAGTCGTTCTCAGCCCCCGATTGGTTGCCGAGCCGATACTGATAAGACGGGGAGAAAAAATCGCCATTACGTCCAGCCGGCCCGGCTTTGAAGTCCGAATGAACGGCCAGGCGATGATGGACGGTGCGCGGGGTCAAAAGATTCGGGTTAAGAACGAAAGTTCGGGGCGCGTCATTAGCGCCTCCGTAGTAGAATCGGGGATCGTATCGGTTGATTATTAAAGGGCCTATCAAAAAAACTGTTAAAGTTTTACTATACCCTGCCGCTAGTTAGGTATAGATAGAGCGAAATAGAGGTATTTGATATGGCCATAGAACCCATCGCCGGAAGACTTAGCAGTCTTGCCCCGGTTAAACCCGTCAAAAAGGCTGACGCCGACGATCAAAAGCAGGTGTCGGCCAAGACCGTCAAACATGAAGACGATACTCTCGCCTCCACGGTTATACGGGACTTTAAAAAAGCGGTCGAATTATCGCCCGCCGCCACTCTTGATGTTGATCGAATCAACGCGGTAAAGAAGGCGCTTGCCGAAGGAAAGTATCAGATCGATGCTGAAAAGATCGCCCAAAAAATGATTGAATTTGAAAAATTATTGCCGCCGGATTAACGGTACTTGACCATGATAGAAAAAATATTTCCTCTCATCGAAAAACAGATCCTCAGTATTCTGCCGTTGGTTGAATTACTCTATCAGCAGCTCAATCAGGAGGCCGAAAACCTGAAACAGACGCCGCAAGCCGAGCTGATCGGTTTTATCGCGAGCAACAAAAGTCAGCTCGTCGAACAGATGGAGCGGGTGAACCGGCAACTGGGCGAGTTATTGGCCCTGGAAAAGTTGCCCAATAATCGGGAAGGGATTTCGCTATGCTTTCAGCGCGCCGAAGCTGCGGGATTTTCTACCTCGGAAGCAGCCCGCAGCTGGGCACAAGTCGTCCGGCTTTCCGCGGACTGTAAAGCGCTAAACGAACGCAACGGGGCATGCATCGATCTTCTGTCGCGCCATGCCAAGCGCTCTTTGCAGATTATTAAAGGCAAACCGCAAATTGGAAATACTTATGGGCCCGACGGCATTGCCAAAACCGACTATTTGGGCCACACCCTCATATCGGTATAGTGCAAAAATTGTCGGCTCTGAGTCCGGGGCTCTGTGTCGAAACTAACGGTTTTGATGTTTAGATGGTTGTTGATGTAATCCGCCCGCGCAAAGCGCAAGAAATTGTGGCAACGTTGCTTTCCAGAGGGTTGTACGTTTCGTGGATGTTTTTTGAAATAGCGGTTCATCCATCGTGAGATTGCCGACTTAACCGTATTTTCAACCATAAAGGCAAAATAAGCTCCGTAATACCTGCTCGATAGGCTAACTGATCAGTTGGATGCTGTCACGCGCCGAGGCGACCGAATTCATAACAGTTAGACGTTTTTTACTTAGCAGCAGATGCCGATGCTAGTACATTACAAATGAGTTGCTCGCCTGAATTCCATGCAGCTCTCCAGAAAATCAATAATTCCAGGAGAACAATACTCAAATAAAATGCCCAGTTGACATCAGGTTTGAAGAACAGCCCAGCAACAATAAATGCTCCGAGGAATAGATAAACTAATGATGTCAGATCTCTGAACATTAGCCACATGCGATGCGCATGGGAAACCGCGGGGACTTTTTCGTGTTTCTTGAATATTCGATACCAAACCTTGTTTTCAATTTCTGGTGTTAAAGACCATTGATCTTGCAACTCAGGAAATTCTGTTTTTAATCGATCATAATCCACTCGCATATCGCGTTGAGCATAGATTGAAAATGCTCGGTAACCGGGGGCTGCATAGGGCCAGCGTAAATAAACCAGTGCATCTTTAATCTGTCTTGGAAGCATCAGGCCCAATGCTCCGATGGTCGCTGTCGACCCAGCTGCGGCTAATCCGGAAAGTTTCCAGTTGGTCAGAAATGAAGCAACGGTTTGAGTATCTATTTCGACTCCCTGCGAGAAGAAATATATTAGCCCGGTGTTAATCAATGTAACGGGCACGATACTTGGCATATTGAGAGTTTTTAACGATGGCATTCGATATTCTCCTATGGATTTGTGACTGGACCAGGTACTGCTATTAACCCTTGTGGCCGATAAATTAAACAGACGCTTGGAACGTTGCCCCGCTCTCTCGTCAGTTCCGCCAATGTGCTTCGGTCTTTCCCGGACGCGCCGCCACCATTCGGATGACTGTGCCAAGTTCCCAAATAGGTGAGCGTATGGCTCGTAGTCTTTTCAATAACACTGATATGCTTTTTCAGGCCTTTAATACCAAGCACGAATTCGTCAGTTCGAAATTCACTATCCGTAGGAGGCGGAAGAAGGCCGGTGACATAAATGACTTGTCTCCCCCAATTGATGTGTCCAATTAAGACGCCTCCGGTTTCGAATGGTCTGCGCTGCTCAGCCTCCATGCGCATCTGATCTTTTAAGGCAACAGGAATTCTTAGCTCCCATTTTGATGTGTCACCAATATAGAGAATTTCGATTTTGGTCGTAGGTTGGCTCAGCCAGTTCACTCCTAGACCATCTTCCGTAAGCAATCCAACCAGAAGTTCTCCTGCTTTTGGAATGCCGTTGTCGAGTAGCTGTGATGTTCGCTCAGAAATACCCGCTGAGAACAACGAGATCTTTGCGTCAGACATTTTCATCGAGAACGATGCGCAGCCTTGGCCGGTGTTTATACGATCAAAATTAGTGGCTTGATATAACGCAGTTCCAATCAGGCTGGAATCCCAGCCTAGTTGATAAAGTTGGGCAACCAAATCATCGATTCTTGGATTACGATCTTTTCCTTCCAGGCCGAAAAATCCAACTTTTCCGCGACCATACAGTGCAACTTGCAGCAGTGGTGCACCAAAATACTTTGAGCTAGTCATGCAAAGAGCATCTTGAACAGATCTCGAAGCCGTCGCATCGATAATTAGCCCGTTACATTTTGTAAATAGATCGGGCTTGGTTTGCAAAAGGGAAATGACATCTTTATAGGAATTATTGACTTGAGTAACTTTGGCACCAACTTGCGATAGGAGGTTTTGCGTTAACCAAAACTTGGGTGCCATAAATTCGGCAGCGGCCAGATTCGCCACAGCATGTCTCGCAATATTATGTGGCGAAAAACAATCCTTATCATAAAGCCTAAAGGGACCATGCCCAGAGCGAGCGAGATGCATGGCAATTTTTGAGCCCAGGCTGCCACAGCCTATCATGGCAATTTCCTTGCGGCGGTCTGCTTCATTGAAATTACGATCCGAAGTTTCGGCTAGTAACTGCTGACTCACTTTCTGAATCAGCACTAATGGGAATAGCGATGTTCGCGTCAATTGCAATCGGTGGTTTTTGTCCGAAGTAAAAGTAATTCCATAGGGTATGATTTCAATATCACTGGCTTCACCGATCAGATTACAGGGGCGTTTCACAGCAAATAGGACTGCAACCTCGAGCGTCTGCTCTATCAAAGGTAGGACAATGTTTTCGGTAATCTCCTTCAGACGGTTTTCCAATCCAGTTCGACAGCCATAGCTTTCGGCTCTGACCAATAACTGTTCAAGGCAATCGACATTATCCGGCTGGTAAACATCAATCGTTTTCTTGGTGCCGCCTGAAATAACCATTGCCAACGAAAAATTGCTTCTAAACGGTGAGTGCTCATTGTTTCCTATCCTAAACTTTCGAACGGCTTCACCAAGGTTGGGGTATAAGGTACTTTCATCAATAATCCGGCCCGAATGTCCAACGATAGACTGCCAATATTCATACCTAAAATACTGACTTATCGGGTTCTTCGCGTTGACTATGCGCTCACGAATGATGGAGATATCGCCAACAATCGTCCCATCTACGCTATCCCTACGAATGGGCTCCCACCCCTGGCCAGAGCTATCAAGCAACTCGCCAGTCGCGGCCTTGCGTAACCAATCAGCGAGTTGGTTGATAATGCCATTTATCCAATCTGGCTCATGCAATAAGTCGTCAAGTTTGCCTTCATAAATGCAAGGCGAGACCAACTCCCCTGGTCTGCCAGGATTGATATGCGGATGAGCGCGATTGAAATCGGCGCGTAAAAAAAGCCTGGGTGCGTGGGCGGGAAAAGATGTTGGAAACACAATTCTTACCCACTCCATTGCCTTGACACCTGTTGCCGTTATCCCTTTATCCCTTGCATCGCGAGGCAATGGAACGTCCATGTTAATTTCGATTATCCAATTACCGTGCTTGTCCTTACTGGGCGTGGTGACTACCTCGTTGACAGAAGGATGAGCTAAGATTTGGCCAATCGCAGCATTCACAGCGATTGGTAGTTCCTGTGACAGAAATCCCATGCGATCAACCGTGTGGCTTGGGGGTTGCGCTTGAGGCAAGACCGGCGCCTAAGGTAATATTGCTTGCCCGTTTGGGGCTTTTTTGCGGTCCTCCAGATGTTAGAGCGATTCCAATGACCTCTTGGTCTTTGGTGCCTGTGCAGATAAATTCACCACTGACATTAGCCGCGATCGCTTCGTATTCTTTTTTGGCGCCCCAGCACGGTGGATCGTTATCATCGTCTTTGATGGCGTTGCTGCTGGCGATAAGTTGGGCGTAGCGTTCTGCTTGAGACAATGCCGATTTCGCGTCTTCGTCCACTTTAGGGTTTTTGCTGCGACTCCAACTGTCTTCCGACAAACTGTGCCAGGAACAATGATGCGGCGTTAATAAGATGTCGTAACGTAAACAGTGCGGGGCGTATTGGTGTTTGCGCCATAGTTCGCCCCAGATTGCGACTTCTGCATCGCCTCCACACAAAAAACGGTTGGTTTTAGGGCCATAAGGCTGTGCTGCAATTTTAAATTGCATGATGACACTTGAGTGATTCTTGGATAGTCGATCTTCGTCCTCTACATCCTTAGACTGCAACGGGCCGAGTACATACACTTCGACCATTTGCGTTTCCTGCTCATTAATCTTGGTGAAGGTTTGATCAACCTCAGTCAAGATTGCTTCCAAGCCATCGGTTTTGCCGTTTTCATCCTTGCCGATAATGCGTATGCGGTCACCAGCTTCGCCGATTTTTTGGGTCTCTTTGTACAAGTTGACGCGGCGCTTCGCTTCGGTATTAAACGCTTTTGCATCTTCGCATAAGGTGTGGCCAGTGCGCCGGTCTGCGCGCCGCCACACGATTGGGGACGACCAAATTTCTTGAATAATGATTTTTGCTTGTTCGCCTTCTTTGGGCTCTTTGTAGTCATCAATAGCGCCAAGATGGAAATGTTTAGCCAAGCCTCTCACATGATCTTGGTCTGGATGAGTTTGCAGGAAGACATCGATGTAAGGGCGGCCTTTCGAATCGTTGTTAAGGCGACTTCTCAGTTCGCTGGCGACATCGAAGTAATCCTCATTGGCTTCGTCATCAGCGCTTTCGCGGATGTTCATATCGATCAAAATCCTGGTTTGCTTGGCGTCGTCAAGCTCGATCAGTGTCATATCGCCGTTACCAACCGGAAAAAATGTAATTCGTGTGCTCAAGTTGAAGCTCCTAAAAGAAGAGATAACACTACATGTTATGATTATTTAATAAAATAAACACAACATGTAGTGACTAGCGTCAATATAGGGTTGCCTGATTTGATTTCAAGGTTCCCTTTAAATAAAAATTTATCGCATCAAAGTAATTGACGCTAATAATGCTATCACTGTCTTTTAGCGTGTCAAGAAAATATTGCATCAACTTGTATGATGCAATTATTTTTACTAAGATATGCATCAAAGCACTCACAGTTGTAAGCAAGACATGAAGCTCTTAAAGCAAATCGCCACTATTCGCGCTGGCCATCCTTTTCGCGGCAAGATCGAGGAAGATCTCGATGGAAATGCGCGCGTGATTCAGATGAAGGATGTTGACGCCGAGCGCGGTGTAAATTGGGATGGTTTGTTGGTGACCGATTTGCCGGGGAAGAAGCAGCCGGATTGGTTGAAGTCCGGAGATTTGCTATTTGCAGCCAGAGGTAATCGCAACTTTGCGGTGCAATTAGATGAGATTCCGTTCAACACGGTTCTATCGCCGCATTTTTTTCACCTCACCGTAAAGCGCGAGGCTAACGTGCTACCTGGATTTTTGGCGTGGCAGATCAATCAGGAACCGATTCAGCAATATTTGCAAAAGTCATCGCATGGCAGCATGGTGCAGGCTATCGGTCGGCAAGAATTGGAAAACATGCAATTGGCAATACCACCACTCGAAAAGCAGCATGCCATCGTCGCATTGAACAAAACCTGGCAACACCAGCTGCGGGTGATGGCCGCCTTAACCGACAATATGCAGCGTACGATGACCGGTATAACCCGTCAGCTGCTGCGTGATAACTAGAAACACCAGAGAATTCGCTATGAATGAGACCATGGATTCAATCAAACAGGATGACATCAACAAAGCCGTATGGGCCGCCTGCGACAGCTTTCGCGGCACCGTTGACCCCAGCATTTACAAGGATTACGTCCTGACCATGCTGTTTTTGAAATACATTTCTGACGTTTGGCAGGATCACTACGACCAATACCAAAAGGAACATGGCGACGAGCCGGAATTGATCGAAGAGCTGATGAAAAGCGAACGCTTTGTGTTGCCAAAATTCGCCAGCTTTTACAATCTTTTCGACCGCCGGCATGAGCCCGGCAACGGCGAGCGCATCGATCAAGCCTTGCACGCCATCGAAGAAGCCAACATCACCAAGCTGCGCGACGTGTTTCAGGATATCACCTTCAACTCCAACAAGCTGGGCGATGACAAACAGAAAAACAACATCCTGCGCCACTTGCTGGAAGACTTTAATAAGCCCACACTCGACCTGCGCCCGTCGCGCATCGGTAAGTTGGACATCATCGGCGGCGCTTACGAATTTTTAATCAAGAACTTCGCTGCCAGCGCTGGCAAGAAAGCCGGCGAGTTTTATACACCGCCGGAAGTTTCCGACTTAATTGCAGAAATCCTGGAACCGCGAGAAGGTGACGAGATCTGCGACCCGGCTTGTGGCTCCGGCTCATTGTTAATGAAATGCGGCCGTAAAATCCGCGATAACTTCAACGGCTCAAAAAAATACGCGCTGTTCGGTCAGGAAGCCATCGGCTCCACCTGGGCACTGGCGAAAATGAACATGTTTTTGCACAGCGAGGACAATCACCGTATCGAATGGGGCGACACTTTACGCAACCCGAAACTGTTGAATGCCGATGAAACCCTCAAACATTTTGACATCGTGACCGCCAATCCGCCGTTCTCGCTGGAAAAATGGGGTTATGAGGACGCGCAGCATGACCGCTTCAGCCGCTATCGTCGTGGCATCCCGCCTAAAACCAAGGGCGACTACGCCTTTATCCTGCACATGATCGAAACCCTCAAGCCTGGCACCGGTCGCATGGGTGTGGTCGTGCCGCACGGCGTGTTGTTCCGTGGTGCCGCCGAGGGACAGATTCGTAGAAAACTGATCGAAGAAAACCTGCTGGATGCCGTCATCGGTTTGCCGGAAAAACTGTTTTACGGTACCGGCATTCCCGCTGCCATCTTGATATTCAAAAAGCGCAAAACCGACGACAAGGTGCTGTTCATCGACGCCAGCTGCGACTACCGCGACGGCAAAAACCAGAACTTCCTGCGTCTGGAAGATATTCGAAAAATCGTCGCCACTTATCGCCAGCGCGTACCGGTCGATAAATACGCCTATCTCGCCAGTCTGGAAGACATTCAGGAAAACGACTTCAACCTGAACATTCCGCGTTATGTCGATACCTTCGAGGAAGAGGCTGAAATCGATTTACTAGCTGTACGCAAGGAGCGTGAGCAGTTAAAGGCGCAATTGGCTGATTTGGAAATCGAAATGAACCACTACTTGAAAGAGCTGGGTTATGACGCTTGATGCCACAAACCATCAACTGTTGTCGGATATTCGGCAAATCATCGAACAGGCGCGTCAGAAGGTTTATCAAACCGTCAACAGCGAGATGGTGCAGGCCTATTGGCATATCGGCCGCTTGGTCGTCGAAGATGAACAGCAAGGCCAGCAGCGCGCAGCTTACGGCAAACAGCAGTTGCTACAACTGTCTGAACAACTGACACGGGAGTTTGGTAAAGGCTTTGATGTCAGCAACCTGCGCAACATGCGCAGTTTTTATCTGTGCTTTCCAAATCGTGACGCACTGCGTCACAAATTAAGCTGGACACACTACCGGCTACTGATCCGCGTTGAAAATCCAAAGGCGCGGGAATGGTACCTGCAGGAAGCCATGGGTCAAAACTGGAGCGCGCGGGCATTGGAACGGCAAATCGGCGTGCTGTATTACGAACGCCTGTTAGCCAGTCAGGATCGCGTTGCCGTCGAGCAGGAAGCCAAGGCAAACACCACGGAATTGCGCGCCAAGCCGGAAGACTATCTGCGCGATCCCTACGTGCTGGACTTTCTGAATCTGCCGTCGCAAACCTTTCTGGAAAGCGAGCTGGAGCAAGGCTTGATCGATAACTTGCAGCAATTCCTGTTGGAGTTGGGCAAGGGCTTTGCGTTCGTTGCCAGGCAACAACGTATCAGCACCGACGACCAGGATTTTTACATCGATCTGGTGTTTTATAACTTCAAGCTCAAATGCTTTTTACTGATCGACCTGAAACTCGGCAAGCTAACTCACCAGGACGTTGGCCAAATGGATAGCTATGTGCGGATTTACGACCAGCACAAAAAAGGCGATGACGACAATCCGTCCATAGGCCTGATCTTGTGCAGCCAGAAAAGCGAAACCATCGCCAAATACTCGGTACTGGCCGACAACCAGCAATTATTCGCCGCCAAGTATTTGTCATATTTACCGACCGAGGACGAGTTGAGACTTGAGCTGGACCGGGAACGACTAGCGGTGCAGCAGCGATTGGTAGCAAAAGGGGATGATCCTGAAGGTCGAGCCGATGGAGTTGAAACATGATTTATGAAGGCAACCATAAGCTTGGGGATTTTTTTACCAGTCGTCGGGAACGCGGAACGCCAGGCCTGCCGATGCTGTCGGTCACCATGAATAATGGGGTGGTGATGCGGGAATCGCTGGATAGAAAGATGGAAACCAATTTATCCGACGAAGAGCATTTGTTGGTGCGGAAAGACGATATTGTCTACAACATGATGCGCATGTGGCAAGGTGCTTCTGGCTTGGCTGATCGGGATGGATTATTAAGTCCGGCCTATGTCGTACTAGCGCCCAAGAAAGGCATCGACCCTTTATATGCATCCTATTTATTTAAAAGCTCTCGACTCATTTATTTGCTTTGGGCGTATTCCTACGGATTAACTTCCGATAGGTTGCGTTTGTATTTCAACGATTTCAAATGTATTCCGGTCAATATCCCGTCGTTACCTGAGCAACGAAAAATTGGAAAAATTCTATCGACTTGGGATAAGGCAATCTCAATCAATGAACAACTGCTATCCAGCAGTCAACAGCAAAAAAAAGCATTAATGCAGCAATTACTTACTTTTAAACTGCGCTATTGTGAGAATAAAGAAAAATGGAGACAACTTGAATTAGAAAAAATATGTTCAATCAATAAGGGAGTTCAAATAAATAAAATAACTTTAACTCTTACCGGTAAATATCCTGTAATTAATGGTGGTGTCACACCGTCTGGATATACTGACGATTACAATTGCGAGGCTCCTACTATAACAATCAGTGAAGGGGGCAATTCATGCGGCTTTATTGCTTACATGAAACAACCGTTTTGGTGTGGCGGACATTGTTATACTTTAAAGGATATAAAAGTCGATATTAATTATTTATTCCAGTTTCTTAAATTTCATGAACCAAAAATCATGACTTTACGCGTCGGCTCAGGACTTCCAAACATTCAAAAAGGAGCTATTGCGAATTTTCTTATTGCAATACCATCTGACTCGGAACAACTAAGAATTGCCCGAATACTCACAGCCGCCGATCGCGAAATCGAAACCCTGCAACAAAAACTCACCTGTCTGAAGCAAGAGAAAAAAGCCCTGATGCAACAACTACTCACCGGCAAATGCCGCGTGAAGGTCGATGAGTTATGAATGCTGCCGCCCGCTTTGCCGAAATCGACCGCCTCAAATCCCACCTGGATAGCCTGCGGCCATTGCCGGAACACACCGTCCGCACCCTGCACGAACAGCAGGTGCTGGAATGGACTTACCATTCCAATGCGATCGAGGGTAATACCTTAACCTTGAAGGAAACCAAGGTGGTTCTGGAAGGCATCACCATCGGCGGAAAGCCGTTGCGTGAGCATTTCGAGGTGATCAACCACAAGGAAGCCATCGATTATGTCGAGGCCATCGTGCAAAACCAGGAAGCCTTGAGCGAGTGGCAAATCAAATCCATTCATCATCTGGTGTTGAAAAACATCGACGACCGCAATGCCGGCCAATACCGGCAGGAAAACGTGGTGATCGCCGGTGCAGAGCATGTGCCGCCGGATTACCTTAATGTGCCGGACGCAATGGAGAGATTGATGGCATGGTACAGCGGTTCAAGCGCGTTACATCCCGTGGAATGCGCTGCCCGGCTGCACGTCGATTTCGTTGGCATCCATCCGTTTGTCGACGGCAACGGCCGTACCTCTCGCTTGTTGATGAACTTCGAATTAATGCGGCGCGGCTTTTTGCCGGTGATCATTCCGGTCGAACAGCGCCTAGCTTATTACGATGCTTTGGATACCGCGCACACCCAGGGTGATTACAGTCTGTTTATCGAACTGGTAGCCAGCCTGGAACAAGCCACTTTGGAGCGTTACCTGCGGATCGTGCAAGGCAATATGGATACCAGTCGATGAGCGTCATCCCCGAAACCAAGGAAGTCTTCAGCTCGCAAATACCGGCCCTGCAAGTGCTGATGGCGATGGGCTACGAGTACCTGTCACCGTTGCAAGCCATGGAATTGCGCGACGGCCAGACCGTCGAGATCTTATTGCGTCCGGTCCTGATCGACGAACTGCGCAAACGCCGGTTCAATTGGAAAGGTCAGGACTATCCGCTTTCCAATAATGCGATTGACGAGATAATCCGCCAGTTGGCCACGCCCGGTTTGGGCGAAGGCTTGTTGTCCGCCAACGAACGGCTTTACGACCGCTTAACCCTGGGTATTACCGTTACCGAATTCATCGACGGCAAAAAGGCCCAACCGACAATTCCTATTATCGATTGGGAAAGCCCGGCCAACAATTGCTTTCAGGTCACCGACGAATTTGAGGTGTTGAATGCTGGCGGTACCGGCACTCGCCGGCCGGACGTTGTGTGTTTCGTGAATGGCATTCCCTTGGTGTGCATCGAAGCCAAGCGGCCCGATCCGCATAATCCGCACAAGGATATGCTCAAGGAGGGCATATCACAGCACCTGAGAAATCAGGGCGTCGCCGAGATTCCGCATTTGTTTGCCTACAGCCAATTATTACTATCGGTGAATGGTCTGGATGGCCGTTACGGTACGACCCGGACACCGGCCAAGTTTTGGGCGCTATGGCGAGAAGAATTGCTGCAAGACGCCACCTTTGACGCGATCAAGAACACAGCGTTATCGGATAGCCAGGCTGCGCAGTTGTTCGGACACAGACCGGCTTGGATGAGGCAGTATTTCGATAGTCAAGCGGCGCAAGGCAAACTGTTAGTGACCGGCCAGGACAAGCTGATTATCAGCTTGTTGAAGCCTGCCAGGTTACTGGAATTCATGCGCTTTTTTATCCTGTTCGACAAGAAGAGCGGCAAGATTGCCGCGCGTTACCAGCAGTATTTCGGCATTAAGAAACTGGTCGATCAGGTCACGCGTAAGGATAGCCGCGATGCCCGCCAGGGCGGGGTGATTTGGCATACCACAGGTTCCGGCAAGTCGTTTACGATGGTATTCATGGCCAAGGCATTGATTCTGCATGAGCAGCTAAAACCCTGCCGTTTCTTCGTGGTGACTGACCGAATCGATTTGGAAGATCAACTTAGCAAGGTATTTGCCAATGCCGGTGCCTTGGCTTCGCCCCGCGACATCGAAAAAGCCAAGGCCACGTCGGGCAAGGATTTGGCGCAGCGCATCAGCCAGGGTAACGAGCGGATTCTATTCTCGATCATCAATAAATTCGCGACCGCCTCCAAGCAGCCCGAGTGCCACAACCCCAGCTCTGACATTATCGTGTTAGTCGATGAAGGCCATCGCAGCCATGGCGGAGAAACCCACGAACGTATGCGTCAGGCCTTGCCGAACGCGGCTTACATTGCTTTTACCGGCACGCCACTGCTGAAAAACGATAAAACCACCAATAAATTTGGTCCCATCATTCATGCCTACACCATGCAACGTGCGGTAGAAGATGGCACAGTCACGCCCTTGTTGTACGAAGAACGGGTGCCGGAGCTGGGTACCAATGCCAAAGCCATCGACAACTGGTTCGAGCGTATCACTGAGGGCTTGACCGACAAACAGCGCGCCGATTTGAAAAAGAAATTCGCGCAGAAAGGCCAAATCTATCAATCGGAAAGCCGCATCGAACTGATCGCGCACGATATTGCCGACCATTTCGTCAAGAACGTGACCGATGGTTTGAAGGCGCAATTAGCGACGGATAGTCGGACTTCTGCAATTCGCTATAAGAAATATCTCGATGAAACCGGCTTGGTTTCCAGCGCCATTGTCATGTCGCCACCCGACACCCGTGAAGGTCACGAGGAAGTGGACGAAAGCCAGTCACCGGAATTGCAGCAATGGTGGCTGGAGCATGTCGGCAACCAAAGCGAAGAGGCTTATACAAAGGAAGTGATTCGTCGATTCGCCGACGAAGACGACCCGCAAATTCTAATTGTGGTGGATAAGCTGCTGACGGGATTCGATGAACCCCGTAACGCGGTGCTATATATCGACAAGCCGCTTAAACAGCACAACCTGATTCAGGCCATTGCTCGCGTTAATCGACTGCATGAACTGAAAAAATTTGGTTTGTTGATCGATTACCGCGGCATTTTGAAGGAATTGGATACCACTTTGGAGGCCTATCAAAATTTGGCTGAACGTACTCAAGATGGCTATGACATCGACGATTTGATAGGGCTCTATCATCAAGTGAGTACCGAGTATAAGAAACTGCCTGTGTTACATGACAAGCTGTGGGCGATATTCAAAGAGGTTAAAAATCGCGCCGATCTGGAACAGTTTCGTCAGGTGTTGATTCCGCATTACCAAACCGACGACGCGGGGGATAGTTACGATGCTAAGCAAAAGGTACGGGAAGATTTTTACGAGGCCTTGACGGCGTTTAATTTGTGTCTGGAAGTTGCGTTGGGTTCTTCCAGCTTTTATGAAGACCGCAGTTTCGGCGAGGAAGACATTCGCACCTATAAGCGCGATGTTCGGTTTTTCAGCCAGCTCCGGCAAATTGCCAGGCAGGATGCCGGTGAAACCATCGATTATTCGGAGTACGCAACGCGCATCAAAAAACTGATCGATAAACATGTGGTTGGAGAAGGCATTCGCGAGCCGGAGAGGGTATTCATCGTTAACGAGTTGGGCAAGCAAAACCCCGAGGACTGGAGCGATGAAAAGACGCGCAACGAAACCGACATCATTCGCACCCGGTTGAAGAAAACCATCGAACAGGATTTGCAAAACGATCCTTACGCGCAAAAAGTGTTTTCGGAGTTGTTGGATCAAGCCATTCGCGACGCCGAAGCCATGTTCGAGCACCCATTCAAACAATACGTGCTGTTTAAGGATTTGGAAGAAAAGTTGGCCGAGCGCGAGGTGCCGGATACGCCGGATCCATTAGCGGCCAATCCGCATGCCAAGGCGTACTTTGGGGTATTCAAGTTGGTGTTTGGTGAAGAGGCGTTCAACGCCCTGTCGGATATGAACAGACAAAGCTATGTCGAACAGGCACTAGCCATTGATGAATTGGTCGATAAGGCGGTTGCGGAAAATTCCGTCAATCCGCAAAACATCGAAGCCGAAATTCGTAAAGGCTTGTTGCCGCGCCTGTTCAAAATGATCGGTATGGATAAGGCCAAGGAAGTGATTGAGCATATCGTGCAAATAACACGAGTTGGCCTGTCCAAAGAGTAATGATGCAGCAGTTCATCCGCTACGGCACTGAAGAAATTAGTTATCAAGTCACTTTTCTTGCCGGTAAAACAACCAAAATTGCCATTCATATCCATCCTGATGGTGTGGTTCAGGTCGATGCGCCTTTGGGTGCTGAACCGTCTAAAATCAAGCAGGCAGTGCAGAAACGTGCGCGCTGGTTACTGCAGAATCTGACCCGTATCCGGGATGCGCAAGCCGAGATCCTGCCCAGGCAGTACATCAGCGGCGAAAGCCATTTTTATTTGGGGAAGCGCTATCCGTTAAAAGTGCTGGATTTAACCAACAGCCATCGACCAACCGTCAAACTGCTGCATGGACAATTGCAGGTCATTACGCCTGATCGTTCTACTGAAAAAATTAGTCAGTTATTGAAAGACTGGTATGCCTCTCATGCCCACCAAGTTTTTCATTGCCGCTTGCGAGCATTGGCCCCAAGCGTGTTATGGCTGAAGGAGACACTTCCGACGATTAAGCTTTTGACCATGAAGAAGCAATGGGGTAGCTGTTCACCGCAGGGGCATATCTTGCTAAATCCGCATTTGGTCAAGGCTCCCAGAGAGTGTATAGACTATGTAATTATTCACGAGCTTTGTCACCTGAAAGAGCACAATCACAGCCCGGAGTTTTACAGATTATTAACTTTGCAAATGCCTGATTGGAAGCCGATCAAGGCTAAGCTGGACTCAATGGCCGAGCTGTTATTGAACCATTAGATTATTTGAAGGGGTAGCGAGAATTTAGTGGTCATGAAAAGTTTTAATTGCCGGGTTGCGGATGAGGATGATCTTGAGGTTATTGAGGCGGCGTGTAAAGTGATCTGTAGCGCCGGATGCGCTAGGGTAGGCCTGTTTTCGGTAAGGGCGGCAGCGGCGCCGGATGCGTTGGCGGATTCGAAACCGGAGATGCGGTCAGCCGTTTTTCGAGCCGCCAAGAAAGACGAAGAAGCGCATTGTCGTTCGGCTTTCCGCCTCTTCATGCGTCCGGATCATTTCGAGCCGGACAGGCGAGGAAGCGGCTAAGCGGCGACGATTACCCGGTTTCTGCCGTCTCTTTTCGCCTGATACATGGCCGCATCGGCACGTTTGATAAAGGTTTCCGCCGTGTCTTCCTCGCATAAGGCGCTGACTCCCAGGCTGACCGTCACTTTGATGGTATGCATGTCGAAAACCAGGGTATGGTTCTCAATGGATGTGCGAATTCTTTCCGCCAATAATTTGGCGCCATCAATGTCGGTGCCGCTCAATAAAATGACGAATTCTTCGCCTCCGGTGCGGAACAGGATGTCACTGGAGCGCAGGCTGTCGCGGATGCATTTGGCGACGGACGCCAGGACGAAATCGCCGCATTGGTGGCCGTAATGGTCATTGAAGAATTTGAAGTGGTCGATGTCGAGAAAGACAACCGAGAGGTTTTTTCCTGCTCTAATGGCCAGACTCATTTCCCGCTTTACCGAATCGTCGAAGGATGTCCGGGTATTGGCTTGGGTCAGGGGATCAGTATAAGCCATTTTTAAAGCATGCTGATACAGGGTCGCGTTTTTTAAAGGGTAAATTAAAAAACACAGCAGATTTTCCAATAACTTGATCTCTTTCTGGCTGTATTTGCGATTGTTCGTGAAAGTCAATTTACCGAGCATTTGCTCTTCGAGCTTGAGCAGGTAGGTGTAGGAATTACGGGTAAAAACCCCGTTTTTGATTTCCACTCCGAATTCCGTATGAGAATACACATACGCTGTATGGGGAATCAGCCTTTCGATTTTCCGGCTGAAAATGGAAATCAATTTATTGAAATCGAGCGTAGTTTGCAAAGCGCTGCTGAGATCAAAATGATCCAGATTGACCGCTTTGGCCGACTCGAATGTGCTGGTGCTGGTAACGGTCAAGACTGCAGATTTTTGATTCACAACGATTCTCCTGATTGGGATTCATGAGGCTTCAAGGTTGTGAATGATTAAGCGATTGTTATGCCAAAAAACTATTATTGTTATAATTCAAACAGATATAAAATGTGAATTAGTTGGCATTTTTAAAATGACTGAAAATTGACGCTGAGCCAAAGACCGTTGCGTGTAAACATAAATTCAAGGTTCACGAGACACGAGATGAACCCGGTTTAGCAATCAGAATTTTTCGAATGGCCGGCCTTTTCTTTTACAGTGATGCGAGCTGTACGGCATTACGGCTTCTTGCTTTGATCTGGTATAACGCTTGGTCGGCCAGCTTGATAAGCGTTTTCCAGCCGGGCTTGTCCCCTACCGAGCCGGCAACGCCGATGCTGACGGTAATCGGCTTTGTTAGGGCGGGATCTCTGGGTTGTTGAGTCTGTATGGCCCCGCGAATGCGCTCGGCGAGTAAAAGGGCAGCGGTTCCGTCTGTGTTAGGGGCAATCACCAGAAATTCTTCGCCGCCCAGGCGGCAGGCGATGTCGCTTGCCCGAACGGTGGCTTTCAATATTTTCGCGGAATGGGTTAGCACGGCGTCGCCGGCGTCATGGCCCAAGGTATCGTTAATCGATTTGAAATGATCCAGATCCAGCATCAAGACGCTTAAGGGCCGGTTGTAGCGCTGGGCGGATTCCCATTCCTGTTCCAGGCGAGTCAGCGCATAACGGCGGTTGGGCAGGCTGGTGAGAATATCGGTATTCGCCATCATTTCCAAGCGGCGATTTGCCACCGTTAGCTCGGCGGTGTAACGCTGGATGTCTGTTTTTTCTTTTTCCACTTCCTGTTGCAGCATGATGATGCGCTGACCGGCACGGATACGTGCTAATAAAACCCGCAGGCTGACCGGCTTAGTGACATAGTCGTCAATACCTGCGGCAAAAGCCTTGACCAGTGCGTCTTCGCTTTCTGTCGCGGTAAGCATGATCAGATACAGGTTTTTGCCGATGTCAGCTTCACGCAAGGTCTTGCACAGGCTTAAACCATCCATGGGTTTCATTCGCCAATCGGTAATCATCATTTGTGGCTTATGCTCGACAACATGTTTTAACGCGGCCTCGCCGTCACTGCAGGCAGCCACCCGATGACCGGCGGCCGTTAATTGCTTCGACAGGCGCGCTACCATCATCGGATCATCATCTACCAGCAGCAGGTCCAGTCCCAGTAAGGTTTCCGGTTGCTCATCAGGGGGAGTAGGAAACGCAAGCCGCACATCGGTCTTTATTTCAATCAATTTGCCCCATATCTGCCATTCCCTGCTTATGTCATCGATAAACTTGTCGAAAAAGTCGCGCTCAAGAGAGTGGTTTTCGGCTTGCTGCTGCAGATCCGGTAAGAGGGTTGTGCGGTACTGGTCATCGGCGATGCAGTAATGGGCGATTTGCCGGGCAAAAGCCAATTGCCGGGCTAGACGGCTTACCCTGGAAATTTCGCCGGAAGGAGGTTCGGCACTGAGGTTGAGCGCATCCAGCAATATGCCGGGAAAACCCCAGTCCAGCAAAAGTATGAGGGAGAGTTCCTTATGGTCGACGGCAAAGCATTCACGCTCCAGGCGCAGCAGGTCATCGCCCTGCGATTTTTGAAGACAATCGCCGTAAGTTTCCGGCCAGGCGGTGGCCAAGGCCAGCCGGCCGATATCGGATAATAATCCTATTGTAAAAGCTTCTTCCGGAGCTACCGTCCGTTCGCGCGCAGTAATGGCCGCAATGGCGACGGCCATGGCCAGCGCTTGCGCCCAGTAGATCGGATAATCGAAGCCGGTGCAATGGCCGTCCCGGTGATTGTTGATCAAGGACAGGCTTAACGCGAAATTGCGTACCGAATTCATGCCCATCATCAGCACGGCGTCATGAACCGTGGCTACGGGGCGGCGGGCACCGAATGCGGCGGAATTGGCAAAGCTCAAGATACGTGCGGTCAAGGCCGGATCCCCTTTCACCAGATCAGCCAGTTCCAGCACTGTGGCATCCTTTTTTTGCAGCAGCTGCATGATCGCCAAGGCAAGTCCTGAAGGTGTGGGCAGACGCTCGGCCGCTTTGAGTTCGTGGAAGCTGAACTCGGTATTCATAAAGCGACTCCTTGCTTTGAGCGCAACGCGGCCATCAACTGGAGGGCTGCATCGGCCACATCCCGCGTCATTTGTTGAAAATCACCCGGTTCATCCTGTCGGGCGCTGTGTTCCAGCTTGGCCGCAGCGGAATACAGCGGGGCGGCGCAAAAATGCCCTGCCATACCCTTGATCGCATGCGCGGTATCGGCCAGGGCGGTTAGCTCGCGGTGAGTCAGGGCTTCTTCAAGTTCAAGCAATCGGTCCGGGGTTGCGGTGAAGAATAAGTCGATCATGTCGTTGAGTAGCTCTTGATCATTGTCCAGACGTTTAAGCGCTTCGGCTTCATCCCAGCACGGAGGGGACAGGTTGTCCGCAATAACGGACTTCGCCTCAGCCATTATCTCACAGGAGCTGGCGTCGCCCAACCATCGAGCTAAAGCTTCCGCCAGTTCCTGTCTGATGATAGGCTTGCTTAAAAAGTCGTCCATGCCGGCGGCCAGGCATTTCTCGCGCTCTCCGACGGCAGCATGTGCCGTGAGGGCAACGACGGGAGTTCTTACGGGGAGGGACGATTCCCGGTTTCGCAATAGGCGGACCGCTTCGTAGCCGTCCATGACCGGCATCTGGCAGTCCATAAACACCAGATCGTAAGCTTTTAGCGCCAATTTATCGAGTGCCTCCCGGCCATTTTCGGCCAGGTCCGGAGTACATCGGAATTTGCCCAGCATCGCCAGGATGACTTTTTGATTGATCTTGTTGTCTTCAACTACCAGGATCTGCTTGCTGCCGTAATCGGGCAGATTTTCGGCAGTCTTGGTCGGCGGCGTGGTTTTTCTGAGCGGTGTATGCAAGGCGCTGGTGATGGCCTCTAGCAACTGCGCTTGACGGACGGGTTTTAGCAGACTTTGGGCAAAGCCCAACGCCGTGCGGTCGGCTTCGGAGCCCATGCCGCCTGAAGAAAGCAGCAGGCGTGGCGTAGCTGCGATGGCGGGATGGGTTGCGATGGCGCGTGCCAGCGCGTAGCCATCCATATCGGGCATATGCAGGTCCGACAGTAAAATATCGTAAGCCTCATTTTTCAGGGCCGCCGTTTGCAGTTCGGTCAAAGCGGCGGGGGCGTTGTCGACTTCGCTGACCAGCATGCCCCAGTGCTGCAAATAGTACCGCAGAATTTTCCGGTTGGTGTCATTATCGTCGACGACCAGCGCACGTTTGCCGGAAAGATCGGCAAGCGGGGGCGCGGCATGATTATCGACCGGCTGCAGCGGTAAGGTAAACCAGAAGCAAGTGCCTTTCGCCGGCGCGCTTTCTACCCCGATATCGCCTTTCATTAGATCGATCAGATTTTTACTGATGGATAGCCCTAAACCGGTCCCGCCAAAACGTCGGGCTGTGGAGTTGTCGGCCTGCGCGAACGGCTGAAACAATAGTGTCTGGCCTTCCGGGCTCATGCCGATACCGGTATCTTTGATTTCCACTCGCAGCATACTGTTGTCGTCGGCGGATGCTTCCTGCGCCAATACTTTGACGGAGACCTCGCCTTGTTCGGTAAATTTGACCGCATTGCCGACTAAATTGACCAGCACCTGCCTGATGCGGTTAGGGTCGCCCAGCCAGTGCGTCGGCAGTGTGGGCGGTAGAAAGCAGTTGAGCTCCAATCCCTTGGCGTGAGCGCGAACCGACATTAAGGCGCAGATTTCCTCGACCAGGGCCGGCAGGTTGAATTCGATCTGTTCGAGCTCACACTTACCCGCTTCCAGTTTGGAAAAATCCAGAATATCGTTGATGATGGCCAATAACGATTCGGCAGAATTGGCGGCTGTTTCCAACAGATCCTTCTGTTCATAGCTCATGTCGGTATCCTTCAGAATATCCAGCATCCCCAATACTCCATTCATAGGGGTACGGATTTCGTGGCTCATGTTGGCCAAAAACTCGGCTTTGGTTTTGGCGGCCTCTTCGGCGGCATTGCGCGCCTTTTCCAAGGAATTCTTGGCTTGTTCCTGCAGCAGTGCCAATCCCATCATGTCGCCGACTTGCCGCAACATGGTCAAACGCGATTCCATCTGCAGAGGGTGAGGGTCGGTATAGAGGAACAAAATGCCCAAGGTTACGCCGGCAGACACGATCGGCACAATATAATGGCCGTGCGCTTGCATGCCTTCGAATTGGTGTTCATGGCGCGGGTCGCAGAAGCAGTTATTGCTGACGATGAGTTCCTGGGAAACGGCCGCGCGTCCGCACAGGCAGGCGCCAAAAGGCACGCGCTGTTCGCGGCGTATGAATTCCTCGCTGAATTTGCCGTGCAGCATAAATAAATCGAGGCAATCCTCGTTCGGATCTTTAAGAAATACGCCGCCCTTACGCTGCAAGTCGAACGCTTTCAGGTTAAACAGAATATCCAGCACCTGGATAAATCGCTGTTGCAGCGGCAGCGTTTGCTGCAATGTTTCGGAAATAGCCAGGCGTGCGACGGTATCGGCATTTTCCAGAATTTGGGCTTGTTCCTTATGGACCTGGTCGGTGATATCCCGCTGAATTTGCACATAACCGATGATTTCGTCACCATGGTTGTGTATCGGGGTGATGCAGACTTCCGCCCAGTAATCGCGCGTATCCGGAAGAGGCGTTTGGCCGGCGATTTGAAAGGGCGGCGTGCCTTTTCGCCAGTTGAGCAGACGGCCGCTCCAGGTTTTGCCGTGGCGCAGGCAATTCCGCATTTCGCGCAACGATTGGGGATCGGCATTCGGGCTGTCGAGGATGTCCGGCGGTCTGCCGACCAAAATTTCTTCTTTCCAGCCCGTAGAGTCGCACAAAGCCGGGTTGACATACTGAATACAGCCGCGATCGTCCGTGACGATAATCATCTCGCTGCTGGCATCCAAAGCCTGTTTCAGGGTCAACAGGCGGATTTCGTTTTCTTTAATTTTGGTGATCTCGCGGCGGATGGAAAGATAGTGCGTAGGTTTGCCGTTCAAGCCCGGCATCGGAATAATCGTGCTGGCTACCCAATAATGGCGGCCTTCCTTGTTGCGATTGCAGAATTCGCCTTCCCAAGGCTGGCCCTGGGCGATCGTACGCCACATTTGGCGGATAAACTCCTTATCATGATAGCCGGAATTGACGATGCGGTGGTCTTGGCCCAGCAGTTCGCTTTCGCTGAACCCGGAGACTTCACAAAATTTCCGGTTGACATAAGTAATACGCCCGGCAACATCCGTAATGCTGATCAGGACATGAAAGTCCAGCGCATGGCGTAATTGCTGATTCTCGTTGATCTGGTTGATATAGGCGGTTTGTTGCAGGCTGATTTTTCTGATCAACGGCTGCAATGCCCACCACCATGTCAAAGGAGTCGCCAACAGGAAGAGTAGTGCCAGGTGTGAAGCGTTTTCCTGCAGGGGCGTTAACCTGATTCCCCATGCAGGCAGTGTTTCCAGCAGCAGTATTACGAAGGTTTCCGCAAGTACCAGGACGATGCCGATGCTGATGAGTGAATACAGGAAAGGTCGTTTGAGCGATTTTGAAACGGAGGCGGTGACCATAATGAGGTGTTGTACTTCTTGGTTATTCGTCCTTAAAGTCTAGCAGGCTGTTAAGAAACCGATTGTATCTCCCTGATCCGGTTATTCGCAGGAGCTAATTCGCTGGGTATCGGGATAGCTCTGAGTTAATGCATCGACTAATCGCTCGGCAATCGGTTCCTGTTGTGTAGTCCAGCGCATTCGCACTTTGTAGGCGTTCCCGGTCGGAAAACGCGGTTTGATCCGGACTTGCAGCCCTTGTTGCTCAAATTTGCTTTTTGCCCACTCGGCGTTCCGTTGACTGCTGAAGACGCCCAAAGAAATGGCGCCTTTCATCTCGCCGTCTCTAATAACTTGCAAGTCTTTGAGTCCATAAGTGTTTTTTAGGGTGGTAGCGGTCAGAAGCGACTCTTCCATGGAGGGAGGCGCGGGATAGTACACGACAAACCTGTTCCCTTTACGCACTTTTTCCGCCTGGGCCGGAGACATGGCCAGTTCCGTCAATTGCGGACGGAACTGGCTGAGCAATGCGTTTAATGCTTCGACACTGTCGGCGGGGCCCGCCATGTAGCAGGCCGTCAGCACTTTATCCAGGTTGTGCGGCAGGGGGGACGGCGGATGCGTTTCTTTAGCTAGAGATTCGTTCCCGGCGTTTTTATTTTTCGCCGATTGCGCAGGCGTTTCGGTTTTTCCGGATTTTTCGCTGTGAAGAGCAGGCTGAGCCGAACCCGACTTTCCGTTTTTTTGAGGAATTTCGGGAGCAGCGGAGACGTTCTTTTCCGCGGCAGGGATAAGCGGGATTGGCGCAGAAGTGAAGAGGGCGGCGGAGCCCTTCTCAGTCGATTGGATAGCGATCGGGGCCTTTGACGGCTCAGGGGAGGCGGGCGGCTGTGCCGGCGGCAGTTCAGCCGGGTGCGGAAAACCAACGGCAGCAAGGGGTTTATTTTCGGGAACGTCCGCGCTACCGCTTCCGAGCGGAGGAGTCCCGGTTTGGACGGGCGTTTGGATTAAATTCGATGATGAAGGCACTGCCGGGGCATCAGGAATGGAAATAGTGTCCTGAGGCGGAGTTTGTTCAATTTTTGGCCGTGCTTCATGGTGCGGATTCAAATCTTCGCTTGACTTTTCGGCAAAAGAAACGGGGGTATCGGCGCGACCGCTCCCGCCGGATGCATCTGGATGTTTGCTCGAATAAGTTTCGCGCTCTTTCCGGAGGTCGCTAGCCTCTTCCATCAGGAAGGATTCGAATGCGCCGGAATGGAATTCCACCAGAAGCAAAGCGATGTTCGCCAATAAAACCGCCGACAACCAATATTTCATAAGCCATTACCCGTAAATAACCCTACACAGATCTTTTCTTCCGATTGCCGATACAGCCGATAATCTCTGTAGAACAGGCGCAACGTCAATAATTTGGCTGTACGCCGGCAAAACCGCTTCTTCCGAATGAATCCAGGGTGTTCAATCATAGCAAGAAATCATGCCCCATCGTAATCGAAAACCATTCTCTGATTGCAGATGTTTGTTTACAAATAAAAAAAATCTTTTGGTGCGGTATTTGCTTAAGGAATTTTGAAGCGACCTATAGTGAGGTAAAAAAATATGTCTATAAATTTCGATAAAGCACTGGGGATTCACGCTCAGGCACTGGCATTGCGCGAAAAACGCAGTGAAGTTCTCGCCTCGAATCTGGTTAATGCGGACACGCCGGGCTATAAAGCGCGCGATCTGGATTTCACGTCGATATTAAAACAAACCCTGCCTTCAGGTTTAAATCTCGAGCGTACGCGGACGAATCACGTTGCTCCACCTGAGTTAACGCTGGGCGCCAAAATGATGTACCGCAATCCGAACCAGGTGTCGCTCGACGGCAATACCGTGGAAGCGCATGTAGAACAGGCGAAATTTGCCGAAAACGCGGTGCAGTATCAAGCCAGTTTGAATTTTATCAATAACAATTTAGCGGGCCTGATGATGGCCCTCAGAGGGGAATGAGCATGGCCAATTTCAACATCTTCGACATTGCCGGCAGCGGCATGAACGCCCAGTCGGTCAGGCTGAACCTGGTTGCCAGCAACATTGCGAACGCCAACAGTGTCAGCAGCAGTCTGGATACGGTTTATAAATCCCGGCAGCCGGTATTTGCTTCGGAATTGAAAAATCTTCTCGACGGGCAGAAATTGGGAAGCAGTGTCAACGTATTGGGGGTAGTGGAAAGCCAGGAGCCTGCGGTCAAGGAATATGCACCCAACCATCTTATGGCGGATAAGGACGGCTATATCTACAAACCCAACGTGAATACGATCGAAGAGATGGCCAATATGATGTCGGCTTCCCGCTCTTATCAAAACAATGTGGAGGTTTTGAATACGGCAAAGGAACTGATACTTCAAACCTTAAGAATGGGCAAGTAGGAGGTGTGGCATGGCTCTCGGAGTAGATGCGATTAATGCCTTGGGATTATCGGGCTCCCAAACGCCCGTCGCTAAAAAGCAGTCATTGGGGCAGGAGGAGTTTCTGAAACTGATGACGACGCAAATGACTCACCAGGATCCCACCAAGCCCATGGAAAACGGCGATTTTCTGGCGCAAATGGCGCAGTTCGGAACGGTGGCGGGAATTCAGGATTTGCAGGAATCTTTTAAAAGCTTCGCCGCTTCGATCAGTTCGGATCAGGCCTTGCAGGCTTCCGGCCTCGTGGGGCATTACGTGTCCGTGCAGTCGGGCCAGGGCATCTTGCCGGCGGGCGGCGAAATCAAGGGGCAGCTGGAGCTTCCCGAAAACGCTTCCGGCGTTTCGATAAAAATCGTGGATGCGCAGACTGGAGAAACGGTACGCAACCTGGCCCTCGGCAGTCAACAAGCGGGTTCCGTTCCCTTCACGTGGGACGGACTCAGCGACGACAACGTTTTGGCGCATCCGGGCAGCTATAAGCTGGAAGCGACGGCGACTGTCAACGGTGTCAATACGGCCTTGGTGACGCAGGTCAGCTCCAAGGTCGATAGTGTTCTTTTGGGCAACGGCCAGCAGGGCGTCAGGGTAAACCTGGAGGGCTTGGGCGCTGTCGACTTCAATCAAATCAAACAGATCCTTTAATATGTCGGAGAGATAACATGGCATTTTTTACAGCGATTAGCGGCATGAATGCCGCTTCGAAAAATTTGGATGTGACAAGCAATAACATTGCCAATGCCAACACGGTAGGCTTCAAGGAATCCAGGGCGGAGTTTTCCGATGTTTACGCCGCCAGCGTGAGCGGCGTCAGCAGTATTCAGTCGGGGAACGGTACTCGGGTGGCGAATGTGGCGCAACAGTTTACCCAGGGCAACATCAATGCGACCGGCAACAATTTGGATCTGGCGATCAGTGGCGACGGCTTTTTTTCGTTGGGAAGCAGCACTACTTCAGATCAGCCTACCGCATTTACCCGGGACGGGGAGTTCAAATTGAACAAGGAGGGCTATGTCGTGAACAATCAGGGCAAATACCTGATGACATTCAAGCCGAACGGCACGACGGTGTCCGCGGGCTTCAGCACCGGGGTTTTGCAGCCTCTGCAGGTAAAGGCCAATCAAGGATCGCCGACCGCAACCAGCCTCATAAGCATCAGTTCGAATCTGCAATCGAGCCAGGTGACACCGACCGCTACTACTGTGGACCCTGCGAATCCGGATTCCTACAATCATTCTACGTCCTTGACGATTTACGATTCGCAAGGAAATTCCCATATTGCCACCACCTATTACGTCAGCCAAAGCCCGACGACGCCGAATACTTGGGACGCCTATCTATTTGTCGACGGCAAACCCATCAATATCGACGGTTCGGCCGCTCCCGTACCGCTCGACGGTAGCCAGACAGCCATGACAATGACGTTCGATACGGCCGGAAAATTGACGACGGCCATGCCGATTGCTTACGGCCCGATCGCCTCCACGACGCTGGATCCCAATCTGAACGTCGATCCGCTCACCCTGACCTTCGATTTTACCGGAACGACCCAGTACAGCAGCGTATTTTCCGTCAATACTTTGGCACAGGATGGTTTTCCTTCGGGTAATTTGGTGGGCATCAATATCGATGATTCCGGCATCGTCTATGCCAATTACAGTAACGGTAAATCAGAGACGTTAGGGCAGGTGGCGCTGTCGCGTTTCCCCAATCCGCAAGGACTGGCGAAATTGGGCGATACGACTTGGGCGCAAAGTGCGGACTCCGGCGAGCGGATCGTCGGCGCGCCGGGTACGGGAAGTTTCGGGAAAATCCAGTCGGGCGCGGTGGAAGCCTCCAACGTGGATTTGACCTCGGAATTGGTACGGCTGATCATCGGCCAGCAAGCCTATCAGGCCAATGCCCAAGCTATCAGCGTCGAAAAAACCATTACCGAAAACATCTTGAATATTCGTTAAACGCTAAGCCGGGAGAGCCGTAATGGATAAGAGTCTCTATATCGCAATGAGCGGAGCCAAGCAAACATTATTGGCCCAAACGGCGAACGCCAATAATTTGGCGAACACCCAAACCTCAGGATTTAAGGCCGACCTGGAACAATTCCGCAGCATGCCGGTGTTCGGCGCCGGTTATCCGACGCGCGTTTATGCGATGACCGAGCGGCCGGCAACGGATCTGTCGGCGGGGTCTTTGCAGACGACCGGCCGCGAACTGGATGTCGCCATCGAAGGCGACGGCTGGCTGGCGGTACGGACGGCCGACGGCCAGGAGGCCTATACCCGTGCCGGCGATCTTCGGATCACCCCCGAGGGCTTGCTGCAGAACGGCGCCGGCCTGCAGATTTTGGGGCAAAACGGGCCGATTTCCCTGCCGCCGGCACAAAAGCTGGAAATCGGCAAGGACGGCACGATCAGCATTATTCCGATGGGCACCAACGCCACCAATATGGCGGCGTTGGACCGGATCAAGCTGGTCAAGCCGGCGCCGGGCGATCTTGAAAAATTGAACGACGGGCTGATGCATTTGAAAGGCGGTAAAACGGCGGAGCCCAGCGCCGACGTCACGCTGGTGCAGGGCGCTTTGGAAGGCAGCAATGTCAACGCTATCAGTGCGATGGTGGAGATGATCGAACTGTCCAAAAATTTCGAGCTGCAAACCAAAGTCATGAAAGCCGCGGATGACAACGCCAGCATCGGCGCCAAGCTGATGCAAATGGCATAAACCCTGCATCAGTTTGATTAAGACAATTTTTTGACACACAGGAGTTCACCATGACAGAACGCGCTTTATGGGTCGCCAAAACCGGCCTGGACGCCCAGCAAACCCGGATGGCCGTTATTTCCAACAATCTGGCGAACGTCAATACCACCGGATTCAAAAAGTCCAGGGCGATATTCGAGGATTTGGTGTACCAGAACATTCGCCAGGCGGGCGCTCAATCCACGCAGAATACCCAGTTGCCGTCGGGTTTGCAATTGGGCACCGGCGTCAGGACCGTCGCTACCGAAAAACTGCATACGCAAGGAAACGTCCAGCAGACGGAAAATTCACTGGACGTTGCGATCAACGGCAGGGGATATCTGCAAATCCTGATGCCGAACGGCGACATCAACTATACCCGCGACGGATCTTTGAAACTCGACGCCAACGGCCAGCTGGTGACGTCGGGCGGTTTGCCGCTGGAACCGGCGATTACGATTCCGAACGATGCGATCAGCATCACGATCGGCCGGGACGGCACCGTTTCGGTATTGCAGCCGGGAAATGCCGCGCCGGTTCAGGTCGGGCAGATCCAGACGGCGGACTTCATCAATTCTACCGGCCTTGAACCGGTCGGCGAAAACCTCTACCGGGAAACGGTATCCAGCGGCGCACCGCTCGTGGGGACGCCGGGCGATCAGGAATACGGCGCGTTATTGCAGGGTTCTCTGGAAACCTCCAACGTGAATGTCGTTGAAGAACTGGTGAACATGATTGAAACCCAGCGGGCTTACGAGATGAATTCCAAGGCCATATCGACCACGGATCAAATGCTTTCGTTCGTGACCCAGCAATTGTAGCGGGAGAGTGAGGATGATCATGCAAAAGCTTGGACTTTTGGGGCTGGTGTCCATTCTGTTGTCGGCTTGTACTACCGTGCCGCCCAAAGATCCCGCATTCGCGCCGGTAGCGCCGGCATCATTACAGCCTCCCGTGTCGAATAACGGCTCCATCTACCAAGCCGGTTACGATATGCGCCTGTTCGAAGACAATAAGGCGATGCGGGTGGGGGATGTGTTGACCATCAAGCTTAAGGAATTGACCCAGGCCAAAAAGGCGGACGATCTGAATGCGAAAAAGGATGTCGATGTACTGCTGTCGGCGCCGACTGTCGCCGGATTCGCGATGTCGTCCCTCACCGGCAACGACCCGAAAACCGAACTGGCCGGCAAAAGGGATTTTAACGGGGAAGGCGAGGCCAACCAGAGCAACAGTCTGGTCGGCGATATTTCCGTTACGGTCGTGGAAGTCCTTCCGAACGGCAATTTGCGGGTACGCGGCGAGAAAAGAGTGACGCTGAACCAGGGCGACGAATATATCCGGCTTGCGGGTATCGTCAGGCCTGTCGACATCGACACGTCCAATACCGTTTCCTCGGACAAAGTAGCCGATGCAACCATTATGTATACCGGCGAGGGCGCCATGGCGGACGCCAGCAAAATGGGATGGCTTGCCAGGATCATCTATAGTCCGTGGTTTCCTTTCTGAATTCTATCGAGTCTGAAACATGAACAGCGTACGCAAGGCCATCGGTTTATTCGCCCTGCTGGGACTGGCTCTCAGCAGTTCGGTTCACGGCGAACGGATCAAGGATATCGCTTCCATCGAAGGAGTGCGGGCCAACCAGTTGGTGGGTTACGGGCTGGTCGTGGGAGTGGACAACAAATCCGGGGATAAAACCAAATTCGCCGGACAAACCTTGCGCAGCATGATGGGGCGGTTCGGCGTGACCTTGCCGCCCGGCATCGACCCTAAATCGAAAAATATCGCTGCCGTCGCGATTCAGGCCGAGTTGCCGGCATTCGCCAAGCCAGGGCAAACCATTGACGTAACGGTTTCCGCGATCGGCGACTCGAAAAATTTACGGGGCGGCACCTTGCTGATGACGCCGTTGAAGGGTGCGGACGGCCAGGTCTATGCGGTTGCGCAGGGCAGTCTGGTCGTGAACGGCTTGAGCGCGACAGGGCAAGACGGCTCCAACATCACCGTCAACAGCCCGACCGTCGGGCGGATTCCGAACGGCGCCACCATCGAACGCACGGTCAAAACGCCTTTTTCGGAAGGCAACATTTTAACTTTCAATTTGCATACGGCCGATTTTACGACGGCTAACCGAATGGCCGAAGCCATCAACAGGGAATTGGGCGCCAATACCGCAAGGCCGGTCGATGCCGCTTCGGTCAGCGTCAGAGGGCCTTTCGATGTGGCGCAAAAAGTCTCGTTCGCGGCATTGGTCGAAAATATCAGTATCATGCCGGACGAGGCACCGGCGCGGATTATCGTCAACTCCCGCACCGGGACCGTGGTGATCAACAATAAAGTTCGGGTGCAGCCGGCCGCCGTGTCGCACGGCAGTTTGACGGTGACCATCAGCGAAAACCCGCAGGTCAGCCAGCCGAATGCGTTTTCCTCCGGCCAGACCGTGGTGACGCCGCAATCGGATGTGCAAGTCGAACAGGAGAAAAATCGGATGTTCGTCTTTAATGCCGGCGTGTCCCTGGATGAAATCGTTAAGGCGGTCAATACTGTCGGGGCCGGGCCGAGCGATTTGGTCGCCATTCTGGAGGCCCTCAAGACCGCCGGCGCCTTGCGTGCCGAGCTGATAGTGATTTAGTGGGAGGTTTCTTATGTTAAACGCGAACCGGTCCGATGTTTATACCGACCTCAACGCCCTTGCGAAGCTGAAAACCGAAGCTCGGAAAGAATCTCCGGAAGCCTTGAAAGCTGCCGCCAAGCAATTTGAGGGCGTTTTCCTGAATCAGGTTCTCAAAAGCATGCGGGAGTCGAAACTGGCGGACGGCATCCTGGATAACGAGCAGAGCAAGTTTTACAGCGAAATGTACGACCAACAGCTGGCGTCGAATCTGTCGGGGTCGGTCGGGCTGGCGGATTTGATCGTCAAACAGATGAAACGCGAAGAGGCCGACGATGACAAGGCCGGAAAAATGAATCTCGAGGATTATCTGAACCGGTCTTCCACCGCCGGCAAGTCGATGCCCAGCCGGCACGGCGAAGTCGATAGCCGTACCATCGGCAAAATCGATAAAAGTCATGAGGAGCCGGATCCCGCGATCGGGAATGAAGAAATCGAGCCGGCTTCGGTTAACGGTGAAAAACTCGCCACGGATAACGGGGATTCGGAATTCGCATTCAAGAAGTCCGGCGATTTGCCGATACATTCGGCACAGGATTTTGTCAGGCATTTGCATCCCATTGCCGAACGGGCCGCCAGGGAATTGGGCGTCGAGCCGAAAGTGCTGCTGGCGCAGGCGGCACTGGAGACGAATTGGGGGCGTTCGCTGATCAAAAACCGGGAAGGTGAAAGCACCTTTAACTTGTTCAATATCAAAGCCGGCAGAGGCTGGCAGGGGGAACAAGTGTCGGTCAAGGCGCTGGAATTCGAACGAGGCGTCGGCAGGAAAACGAATGCAGGATTTCGTGCATATGATTCGTTCGAGGAAAGTTTTCAGGATTATGTGCGATTGATTAAAAATAACCCGCGTTATGGAGACGCCTTGAAACAGGCCGATAGTCCGGAACGGTATTTGCGCGGATTGCAGCACGCAGGCTATGCGACGGACCCGAAATATGCCGAGAAAATCATCAGCATTTACCGGGGCGCAACAATGAACAATATTCAACCTGATCTTGCCGCGGCGATGCGCGATCAGGCCTGATAATAACCGAAGCAGGACAAGACCATGGCTGGAACGGGGATTTTAGAAACGGCATTGACAGGGCTTTTCGCTTCCCAGCGTTGGCTGGCGACGACGAGCCAAAACATCAGCAATGTCAATACCGAAGGCTACAGCCGGCAACGGGTCGAGCTGAGCGCCCGTCCTCCTCAATTTACGGGAGCAGGGTACATCGGACAGGGCGTCAATGTCGTCAATATTACGCGCAGCTACGACCAATTCGTCAATCAGCAGCTCAATTCCAGCACCTCCGCCTTCGCCGAGTCGGAATATTTGGCGGGTATGGCATCGCAAGTGGATGCGGTGGTCGGCAACAACGACTCGGGCCTGCCCGTGACTTTAAAATCGTTCTTTGGCGCGGTTAACGATGTCGCCAGCGATCCGACTTCCCTTGCCGCCCGCCAGACTATGCTGGGGCAGGCCGATTCATTGGCACAACAATTCAACGCCATGGCATCGTCTTTAGACAGTTTGCGCAATCAGACGAACAACCAGATGCAGGCCACTCTCGACGAGATCAATGGCTACGCGAAGTCCATCGCCGATCTGAACGTTAAAATCACCGCGGAGTTCGGGCGGACTGCCGGCATGCAGATGCCGAACGATCTGTTGGACCAGCGCGATGCGCTGCTCACCAAGATTGCCGAGAAAATCAACGTGTCCGTGCTCAATATGGACGACGGCTCGGTTAACCTCATCATCGGCAAAGGGCAGTCTTTGGTCTCCAACGCGAGTGCGGCGACTTTATCGCTGGCCGGCTCCGCTTTCGATAATTCCTATAAAGAAATCGTTATCAACGGCCAGCCCATCACGCAGTCGATCACGGGAGGCGAATTATCGGGCGCGCTCAAATTCCGGGATCAGGTCCTGGACCCCGCCCAACAGCAGCTGGGAGTCTTGGCTGCAGGCCTGTCACTGCAGTTCAACGCGATACATAACAGCGGCTTCGATTTGAACGGCGCGCCGGGCAAGGATTTATTCGCCTTGGGCGGCACCGGTTTGAATGTGCCGGTTACGGTTAATCCTAATCTGCCGGGAGGCGGCGGTATTACGGCTACGTATGATCCCAGCAATACGGTTAACTTGTATCCCAGCGACTATCGGCTGGATTACGACGGCACGAATTATACGTTGACCCGCCTGAGCGACAAGCAGACGATAAATATCGTCGGCTTTCCCGGAAGCCCGGTCAATGTGGAAGGAATGACGATCAGCCTGTCTACGCCGCCGACCGGCGCCTCGAGCTTTCTGATCCGCCCCGCCTTTCACACGGCCGAAAACCTGAAGATCAATATCAGCGATCCCAAGGAAATCGCCGCAGCGGGCAACGGCTCTTCCGTCCCGGGAGACAATAACAATGCGCTGAAGCTTGCGAATCTTGAACAGCAGTCTATTCTATCGGGAGGCCGCTCCACACTTTCCTCCGCATACGGCCAATTGGTGAGCCAGGTTGGGGCCAGCACGCAATCGGCAAAAACAAGCCAATCGGCTCAGCAGGTTTTACTGAACCAGGCCAAACAAACCCGGGAAAATCTGGCGGGGGTCAACCTGGACGAAGAGGCGGCAAATCTGATTAAATTTCAAAACGCTTATCAGGCGGCGGCAAAGGCAATCTCCGTCGCCAATTCCCTGTTCGATACCCTCATTGGAGCTGTTCGATAGGAGGAGACTGTCATGCGAATTTCGACTTCTTGGGCGCAGCAATTGGGCCTTAATTCCATTCTGAACCAGCAGGCCCGGTTGAGCCAGACCCAGATGCAGCTGTCTTCCGGCAAAAAAATACTGGCGCCGTCCGATGATCCATCAGCCGCTGCGCGCGTGGTCGATCTGAATCAAAACATCAATCAAACCGAGCAGTATCAAAGGAACATCGATACCGCCAGACAACGACTTTCGTTACAGGACGGACTCTTGCAGAACGCAATGGGTATTCTTCAGCAAGTCAACGAGCTCGGAATTCAGGGCTTGAATGCTACGAATTCGCCGAGCGACAGGAATGCGATTGCCACCCAAATGGAGGGCCTGAAGGATCAACTGGTGGCGATCGCCAACAGCCGAAACGCAAACGGCGAATATCTGTTTGCAGGATTCAAAAGCGATACCCAGCCTTTTGAAAAGATTCCCGCCCCCGGCGGGGGGTATGCCTACGGCGGAGATGCCAATCAGCGGCAGATTCAAATCGGTACGGACCGGTTGGTGGCTGACGGAGACTCGGGCGACAGTGTTTTTGGAGTGCCTACCGGCGCGCCTCCCCCCGCCGGTCCTTCTCCCGGCATCGATAACGCTTTTGAAGCGATAGACAAATTTATCGCCGATTTAAAAGGCAATGCGCCGGAATCCAGTTCGTTGGACGATATTAAGAAATCCATGGATAGGATAGTCAATGTGCAATCCTCTATAGGGGTACGGCTCAACGTATTGGATCAGCAAGAAAACATGCATGCCGATCAGGTCCTTAACATGAAAACGGTATTATCCGAGATCGAGGATGTCGATTATGCCGATGCCATCAGCCGATTCAGCTTCCAATCCACCGCATTGCAGGCGGCTCAGCAGGCTTTCGTACAGGTGCAAAAGCTGTCGTTATTCAACCTTTTTTGACTTCGGGGAGTGTTCCTGTGCTTCCGGTTTTCTGCCCGGATGTATAGAAAAATCATTCCAATGCAGTTGATCATGCGGTTAAATTTATTCGCCGACAGCCGGGATACATATTCGTTCGGCGATAAAATGGCGGCGTTTCCCGTGGGGTCGAGAAATTACTTCCGATTTACCCCGTGTTTATGGCATTCTGTACGGTAAAGGCGTGAATCGCAGATTCATAACAGTTAGCGTTTAGACAAGAAAACACTGAGTGCTGGATAATAATCCCAAAACAGAGCTGGAATACCCGACAGAGATCATTCAAGTAGGACGCCAGCCTATCCTCGACCGCAATCAACAGACCTATGGTTATGAATTGCTGTATCGATACCGGAATTCCGGGCCGGAGGAAGGTGCCAACGGAAATCTCGTAACGGCGCGTACCCTGCTTTATACGTTTCTTGAATTCGGCGTAAAACATTTGGTCGGGTCTCATAAAGCGTTTGTGAATTTTACAAGAGCATTATTTACCGATGGGCAAACCCTACCGCTGGATAAGGGCCGGTTCGTGCTGGAGGTTTTGGAAGACATTGAAATCGATACCGAACTGGTAGGCGGCATACGTAAACTGCATGAGAACGGCTTTATCATCGCCCTGGATGATTACAGGTTTGAGCCTCATTGGACGCCTTTATTACCTTATTGCTCGATTATCAAAATCGACATCACCGGACTCCACCTCGAATCCTATTCGGAAAATATTGTTGATTTAAAGAAAAGAGGAATAACTTTGCTTGCGGAGAAAGTTGAAACGCATGCCGAGTTTGCAAAGACTCTGGACATGGGTTTTGATCTCTTCCAAGGATACTTTTTCGCTAAACCTCAGGTTTTGAATACCAAGATTCTGCAGACCAATCAGAATTTATTGGTAAAGATGATCTCCCGGATCAATGATCCTGCGGTGGATCTGGACGAGTTGGCCCGGCTGATTTCTCTGGATCCCCAACTCAGCTTTAAAGCCTTGCGATTTATTAATTCAGCCTTTTTCGGTTTTACTAAAAAGATCAACTCCATTCAGCAAGCCGTCTTATTTATCGGATTAAGAAGACTAAGGGCCTGGGCAAGTCTGGTCATCATGTCCGGTATGCCCGTGAAGAGCGCCGAGATCATAAAAACGGGCCTGATCCGCGCCGAGTTATGTTACTCAGTGAGCAAAGAGCTTGCACTCGGTAAGCCGGAAAGCGCTTATGCCGTAGGACTGCTGTCGATCCTCGATGGAATGCTCGGCCAACCTATCGATCAATTAGTAAAGGACATGCCTATTCAGGCCGAAATGGCTCAAGCACTCGTTGAGCGTACGGGGCCCTACAGCGTCGGATTGAACTGTATTCAAGCGCTTGAACAGGGCCATTCGCTCGAACCGTTTGCGGAACTGGTCGCCATGGACAGATTAGTCGCAATCTACATACAGGCCATTACCAGCGCGGAAGATATTTTAAATGAGCTCGCTTAAAGGCCGTCCTTTGGTTCCTCGAAAAGAAGACCCGCCTGATCCAAATAATCCGCTACACTTTTGATATCTTCGCCGTATCAAAAACGGAATTACCTGATAATTTTTTGCTGATTATATTTGAAGAGAAGGCTGCATGTTTGTCGTTATTGGATATATCGTGGTTGTTGGCGCCCTGTTAGGCGGATACGTCGGGGCAGGAGGGCATGTTGGCGTTCTGGTGCAGCCGTTTGAGTTTCTTATCATCTTTGGGGGGGCTGTAGGCGCCTTTATCGTTTCCAACAGCCCGAAAGTATTAAAAGCTGTGTTGCGCGGTCTGGGAGGCGTATTCAAAGGTTCCAAATATACAAAGACGTTTTATCTGGAAACTCTGACCTTGTTAAACAATATTTTTGTCAAAATCAGGCAGCAGGGATTGTTAGCCATTGAGGCAGATATAGACAATCCCTCGCAAAGTCCTATTTTTAGCGCAGCGCCCAATGTGCTCGCCGATCACCATGCCGTCGAATTCATTACCGACTATCTTCGGTTGATGGTTGCGGGCAATTTTGATGTGCATCAGGTCGACAATCTGATGGATCTTGAAATTGAAACTCACCATGAAGAGGAGCATTTGCCTATCGGTGCATTGTCGCGTCTGGCCGACGGTTTGCCGGCTTTCGGGATTATCGCTGCCGTAATGGGTGTAGTTCATACCATGGGCTCGGTAGGAAAACCTCCCGCAGAATTGGGCGAACTCATCGGTGCGGCGCTGGTAGGCACTTTTCTCGGGATTCTGCTTTCCTACGGTTTTATCGGTCCTCTGGTCGGCCTAATGGAGCAGAAACTGGCCGAATCCACCAAATACTATCAAAGCATCAAAGCCGGCTTTATTGCCTCGATGAACGGTTATGCGCCTCCCGTGGCAGTGGAATTTGCGCGTAAAGTCATGTTCTCCGCCGAACGTCCGCTTTTTGCGGAGTTGGAAGAGCATCTCAAGAATAACAAACAGTAAACGATGTTAGTCTTATCCGCATGAGTGAAAATCAGACTATTGTCATCAAAAAAATAAAAAAAGGCGGACACGGCCATCATGGAGGCGCATGGAAACTGGCATACGCCGACTTCGTGACGGCGATGATGGCGTTTTTTCTGCTCATGTGGCTGTTGGGAACGACGGAGCCTTCGTTCCGACAAGGTATTGCCGATTATTTTACCGATCCCTGGAAACCGTCTATTGCCGGAGGGGCCAATACCGGCGATGCGACCAGCCTGATCCAGGGCGGCGGGCAAGACGTTACACAGTCCGAGGGGCAGGTCAAGTTGACCAATGAAGGCAAGCAGGAATCCATTGCCGATGCCAGCGACAAGGATGTCGATGAGGAAGCGGAACGGCGGGATATCAACCACCTGAAGCAATTGAAGGAAAAAATCGATAATTTGATCGAAACCACCCCCCTCATGAATCAGTACAAGGATCAGCTGATGATCGACTTTACGTCGGAAGGGTTGCGCATTCAGATCATGGATCAGGAAAAAAAGGCCATGTTCAACAGGGCCAGCGCAAAGATGGAGTCTTATGCGGCGCAGATTCTGGATCAGCTCGCTCCGGTCATTAACGAATTACCGAATCGGATCAGTGTTTCGGGACATACCGATAGTGCCCCTTTTCCCGGCAATGGGCAGGGCTATACGAACTGGGAATTGTCGGCGGACCGCGCCAACGCCGCCCGCAAAGAACTGGTGCGGGGCGGGTTAAAGGACGAAAAGATCATTCGGGTCGTGGGCCTGGCTTCCAGCGTCCATATGAACAAGGACAACCCGCTCGATCCGATCAATCGGAGAATTTCGATCATCGTCCTGAATAGGAGAACCGAAGAAGGCATTATCAATAGCGCCAATGTCCGTGACTTCGCACAGAAAAAGCTGCTGAACAGTCCTTCTTTGCCGCCGCCGCCGTCCGTACCGGAGATCAAGCCGCCTGTTCCTCAGCTGGTAAGCCATTGAGCCTCGGCATCGATGCGTTTGCCGGTTGTTTTTTCCGCCCTGCTGGCGCAGGCGGGAGCATTGCTTGCCGCGTTTCTGGCATTTAAAGCAAGCCTGTTTTTCGGCCTGTTGTTGCCTTTGTGGGGATTGGCACTCCTGCAAAGCGTAACCGCCGTTGTGTTGAGCGGACTTTTCGGTTTGCCTCCATGGTGGTTCGTCATACAAGGGCTTTTTGTGCCGCTGCTGTTGCTGGTATCCCGCTTCAATCTACCTCCTCATTTTTTTTTGGGAGGATTTTTATTGCTTTGGCTGATTTTTTTCAGTAATGCCAAGGAAAGAGTCCCGCTTTATCTCTCCAACGAAACGAGCTGTACGGCGCTGGCGTCGCTGTTGCCCGGGCATCGACCGTTCCGTTTCCTCGATTTAGGCAGCGGGTTGGGAGGCCTGCTGGCCCGCCTTGCCGAGCAAAAGCCGGACGGGCAGTTTTACGGTGTCGAATCGGCGCCGCTTCCTTTTCTGGTGAGCTGGCTGCGGTTGAAGAAGAAAAGTAACGTGCATGTCCGGTACGGCAGCTTCTGGAATGAAAACCTGGAGGCTTATGATGTCGTCTACGCTTTCCTGTCGCCGGAACCCATGGCCGAACTCTGGCAGAAGGCGAAACATGAAATGCGGGCAGGCTCTTTGTTTGTAAGCAATTCCTTTGCCGTACCGGACTGTTCTCCCGCCAGGACCGTGCAGTTGAACGACGCGCGGCATACCCGCCTGTTAATCTGGGAAATGTGACGGCATGGAGAGGATGAACAGGTCCGTTTGCCGGTAATGCAGTAACTCCGGGCTGTGCAGGGACGACAGGGCAATGCCCAGCAGGCGTACCTTTTTGGCGCCGACCTCGGTATCTTTCAGCAAATCGGCCAGTATGGCCTCGAACCCTTCCACTCCCGTAATGGCCTGCGGCAGCGTTTTGCTGCGGGTGATCTGCGCGAAGTCATGGTATTTGATTTTGACCGTGAGAGTATGGGCCGTCATATGTTTCGCCGCCAGCCGCGCGAGCGCCTTGCCCATCAGGTCGATTAGCTGCTGCAGGATGAGGTTGGGCTCGGTGAGGTCTTCCGGATAGGTGATTTCCACGCCCACCGATTTGCTCGGGCGGAAATTGCGGACCGGCCGATTGTCGATGCCTCGGGCAATGTCGTAATAATACTGGCCGGATTTGCCGAAATGCTGAACCAATAAGGGCAGCGGCCAACGTTTCAGATCCAGCCCGGTCCGGATGCCCAACTCGTGCATTTTTTTCTCGGTGGCCTTGCCGATGCCGTGAAATTTGCCGACCGGCAGGCGTTCGGCGAATCCGGGGCCCTGTTCCGGCGTAATCAGATACAATCCGTCGGGTTTGTTGAGATCGGAGGCAATCTTCGCCAGGAACTTGTTGTAGGAAACACCCGCCGAGGCAGTCAATCCGGTTTGTTGTCGAATCTTGTCTTTGATTTCCTTTGCAAGCAGGGTGGCCGATCCCCGGCAGCGCGAGACCGCGGTCACGTCCAGATACGCTTCATCGAGCGAGAGCGGTTCGAACAGCTCGGTATAGTTGGAAAAAATGCGCCGGATCGCTGCCGAGACGTCTTTGTAAACTTCGAAACGGGGCTTGATAAAGATGGTCTGGGGACATAAACGGTACGCCTGGGAAGAGGCCATTGCCGAACGAATACCGAATTTTCTGGCTTCGTAGCTGCAGGTCGCGACCACGCCCCGCGAATCGGGCCGGCCGCCGACGACGATCGGTTTGCCCCGATAGGCGGGATTGTCGCGCTGTTCGACCGCGGCGTAAAAAGCATCCATATCGATATGGATGATTTTGCGTAAAGGCGGACCGGCAGTCATGGGGTTTCCTTTGTCGGCTTGGCTGATCGACGCCTATAGGCGGATAAGCGTTGCGTATCCGCCGGTTCGGCTAGGTTTTAACGGCTTTTTCTTTCCCGGTCGAGCAGATCGATTACCGGATAGGTCTGAGGCCTGATCCCGCGCCAGATGAAGAACGCTTCGGCCGCCTGTTCGACCAGCATGCCGAGTCCGTCCAGACTCTTTTGCGTCCCCTGGACGATTCCCCAGCGCACGAAGGCGGTCGGTTCGTTGCCGTAGGCAAGATCGTAACAGCTGCCTTCATCGGCGAGCAGATGTTCGGGTAGGGGCGGCAGTTCGCCGCTCAGGCTGGCGGAGGTGGCGTTCAGAATCAGGTCGAATTGCCGTCCGGAAAGCGTTTCGAAGCCGCAACCAGAAATGCTGCCCAGACATTCGAATTCTTCGGCAAGCCCTTCCGCTTTTTCGACGGTCCGGTTAGCGATCACCAGCTCGGACGGGGCTTCTTCCAGGATCGGCCCGAGAATGCCCCGGGTGGCGCCGCCCGCGCCGAGGATCAGGATGCGTTTGCCCGCGAGCATGATGCGATGGTTATTCAGCAGGTCTCTAACCAGGCCGCATCCGTCGGTATTGTCGCCTAGAATCGTGCCGTCCGCCTGCAGTGCGAGGGTGTTGATCGCCTTGCTGCGTTCCGCGCGTTCGGTTTTGTGCGAGGCAAAGCGATAGGCCAGTTCCTTCAACGGCACGGTGCAGTTCAGGCCTTTACCTCCGGCTGCAAAGAAGGCGCTGACTGCCTCATCGAATGACTCGGCCTTTACCTCCTGCGCTTCGTAACTGAGCGACTGGGCTGTCTGTTCGGCAAACAGGCGGTGGATCTTGGGCGACTTGCTGTGGTTGATCGGGCTTCCAAAAACGGCATAGCGGTCAATAGCAGGCATTTAATTGTTTCTCCTCAGCCAAAAGCTCCAGATGATGGTCAGGGTGATGATGGCTGCGACGATGATCAGCTCCACCCAGAAAAAATGTTGCGTATAAGTCGGAATTACGGCCGAGACGCCCAGAAAGATGCCGACGACGCTGAAACGCCAGCCGACGCGCATGCCGTCCAGAACCACCGCGAGCGACAGGATCAGCAGAATGATCAGGCCGGAGTTGTTCTCCGGCTTCAGCACGAGCGAGGTACCGCCTACCACGAGCAGAGAGCAGAACCAATGCAGCGCCTGATCGCGCAACACCGGGGCGAAATTTTCACCCTCTTGTTGCGATTGTAGCCAGCCCAGAATGATCGAGAAAAAGGCGAACACGAAGACCATCATGATCCAGTAGCCGAAACCGTCGGACGGAGCATAGTCATTGATGAAAATGCCGCCGAGCGACAATATCAGCAATATGATTAAGATGACGGCTTCGATCTGGCGCTTGCGCCTTGGGGTGAGAATCATATCCGGGACTCCGTTTGTCGTTATCGTTGTTATTGTTTTACGGCGCTCGATGCCGGCCGATCTAGACTTTTTGAGCTCAGTAAAGCGGTTGAGTTTCAGTTCGATATGTCTGCGTTCAATTTTGCAGCCATTCCGCCACGGATTTGGCGAAGTAGGTCAAAATGGCATCGCTGCCGGCGCGTTTGAACGCCAGCAGCGATTCCAGCACCACCTGTTTCTCGTCGAGCCAGCCGTTGATCGAAGCCGCTTTCAACATGGCGTATTCGCCGGAAACCTGGTAGGCGAAGGTCGGAACGCCGAACTCGTTCTTGACCCGGCGGATGATGTCGAGATAGGGCATGCCGGGTTTGACCATGACCATGTCGGCGCCTTCCTGCAGGTCCAGCGCAACTTCGCGCAGGGCTTCATCGGAGTTGGCCGGATCCATCTGATAGTTGTATTTATTGGCTTTGCCTAGCGCGGCCGATGAACCGACCGCATCCCGGAACGGGCCGTAAAAACTCGACGCATATTTGGCGGAGTAAGCTAATATTCGGGTGTTGCGGTGGCGGTTGGTCTCCAGTGCCTGCCGAATCGCACCGATGCGTCCGTCCATCATGTCCGAGGGGGCGACAATGTCTGCGCCTGCATCGGCGTGCGACAGGGCCTGTTTGACCAGCACTTCGATCGTTTCGTCGTTCAGCACATAGCCGTCCTGGTCGATCAGGCCGTCCTGTCCGTGCGAAGTGTAAGGATCCAGCGCCACGTCGGTAATGACGCCGAGCTCGGGTATGGCTTCTTTTAGGGCGCGGACTGTGGTTTGCACGAGTCCTTCCGGATTGTAAGCCTCCTTGGCGAGATCGGACTTCTTCTCGAGGGGAATGACCGGAAACAATGCAAGTGCCGGAATGCCGAGACTAAACAATTCGTAGGCTTCTTCCAGAAGGAGGTCGACGGACAGTCTTTCGATGCCGGGCATCGACACGATCGGGATTCTTTCACTGCTGCCTTCAGTCACGAATACCGGATAAATCAGGTCGTCCACGGACAAGCGGTGCTCTTGCATCAAGCGACGCGAAAAGTCGCTGTAACGCATTCTTCTCATGCGTGTTTTGGGGAAATTGGTGGTATGATAGGTCATCTTGCCAGAACTTTTGGTATTTAAGAGAATCTCAACGTTAAGCACTGCGCAGCAAGTCGGCGGCGCGGTTCCGCAAATTTTTTATTGTAACAGGAAAGTCATTTTGATTATTTGAAAATGACAGGCAACAGGTTTCTATCATTCTGAGGGTTATATGAAGTTCAAACAAATTACGCTTTTCGGTTTATGTCTGTTTTTTATGGCATTTTTACCGGTATCAAGCGCTTATTCGCAAGACTTGCTACCGCCTCAGCAAGCAATCCAGGATGCGTCGGACAAACTGAAACAACGCCTGCAGGATAATTCCTTTAAGAACGATTTCGCAAAAATCACCCAATTCGTGAATGAGGTGATCTATCCACATACCGATTTCGACAAAATCTCCGCGCTGGTATTGGGCAAAATCTGGAAAACCGCGACCCCGGAAGAACGTGAGCGCTTCAAGCACGAGTTCCAGATGTTATTGGTTAGAACGTACTCGCGCGCTTTTGTCGAGTTCAAGGAGTGGTCGGTCCGTTTCCTGCCGATGGATATGGAGCCAGGCTCCAACAAAGTGGTCGTCAAAACCGAAGTGCTGCAGCCGGGAATTCAGCCGGTCGGTGTCAATTACCGGATGTTTTTGAGCGAAACCGGACATTGGAAAGCTTACGATATCATGATCGAGGGCGTCAGTCTGGTCACCAACTACCGGACGACTTTTACGAATGAAGTGCAGCAAAAGGGTTCGCTGGGCGCGGTAATCGAAAGCCTGGCCAAGCGTAACGCGGAAGCGTTGTCGGCGAAGTCCTGATCCCAAAAATAAAGGCGGAAGGCATCGCCATGCCTTCCGCCTATCCTTATCATTGAGCAGTTAGAGCGGTAAACTCTATTCCGCTTGTTTCCGGGCGGAGCTCTTACAGTCGTCCCGCCCCGGATTTTCTTCAGTAAATGATCTTTCTGTTTTTCAGTCCGTTGTAGATTTCATCGATCGGCAGCGCCTCGCTGTCGAACGTGGCGTTGCAATGCGCTTCGCCGTTCACGCACAAGCCGATCAGGCCG
>NZ_JAERVK010000015.1:0-46571 GCF_016745425.1 Candidatus Methylomicrobium oryzae
CATCGCCAACCAGCCGCACCCCGCCGGCGATGTGGTAGGCCGTGCTCGTCGGGTCCAGTTGCGATAAGAACCACAGGCTTTCCTGGCCGTAAGACAACAAGAGCTCGTCGGTTTGATCGATCCGGACAATCGGTGTCTCGGTAAATGGTTGCGTTTGATCGGAAAGTAATGCCTGAACGGCAGCGGCAAACTCGCGTAAGCCCGGTTTTTCGAAAAACAGGCGCGGTTCGATTATTACGTCCAACCGTTCGCGCAGAAGGGCAATAACTTGCATCACGGTAATCGATTGGCCGCCCAACGCAAAAAAGCTTTTTTGCGGCGCCACGACGTCAACGTTCAACACTTCGCCCCAGATCGCGGCGATTTGCCGTTCGAATTCACCGAGTTCGTCCACGGCAACGGCCGCCGATGCGCTACGGCCGGTCTGCTGTGTTGCATACGCATCCAAAGTACCGTCCTGCCAGGCTTGAAAACAGGCGCGGCGCTGCAGTTTGCCGCTGCTGGTTTTGGGTAAGGCGCCGGGATTGAGCAGCAGAATTAGCGACGCCGGTTGTTGGCAGCACAGCCCCACGGTTTCGTTAATCGCTTCGAACAGGTTTTCGACGGGTACCAATTTTTGCGTACCTCGGCCGATTTCGGCGGCAATGCCTATATCCTCGCGGCCGTCGACGCTCACCGCGAATGCGGCGATTCTACCTTTACGCAGCAGCTCAATCTGCTCTTCCAAGGCTTGCTCGATATCCTGCGGATACAGGTTCTGGCCGCGAATCAGAATCATATCTTTGCTGCGTCCGGTCACGAACAGGCGGCCGTCGCGGATAAAACCCAAATCGCCGGTGCGCAGCCAGGTTTTGCCGTTCTCGTGAACAAAGGATTCCCGCGTCGCCGCCGGATTTCGCCAGTAGCCATGCGTAACGCTGGGACCGCTGAAACGGATTTCGCCGATTTGGTTATCGCCGCATGAATCGCCGGTCGTCGGATCGACGATTGCCAGTTCGTGTTCCGGCTGGACCTGGCCGCAATCGACCAGTACGCTGCCGCTCTCGGCCAATTCCGCGCGATGTTCGGCTAACGCGTCGGCGGCGCAAACCACGGCGCGCGCGCCCTCGCCGGGCAAACCGCCGCTGACCAGCAGCGAGGCTTCCGCCAAGCCATAACAAGGATACGGTGCGCCGGCCGGCAAACCGGCGGCGGCAAATTTTTCGGCAAACGTCGTCAAGGTTTCGCGGCGAATCGGCTCGGCGCCGCAGAACGCCAGGCGCCAGCTATTCAAACGCAAACCGGCCAACTGCGCCTCGCCGATACGCTCGTTGCACAGACGGTAAGCAAAATCCGGCCCGCCGCTGATGGTGCCGCCGAAATGCGAAACCGCTTCCAGCCAGCGCACCGGCCGCTCGAGAAAATGGCGCGGCGACATCAACGCCAGCGGAATGCCGCTGTATAACGGCTGCATCAGGCTGCCGACCAGCCCCATGTCGTGGTACAACGGCAACCAGCTGACGAAAACATCTTCGTCGCCGATGCCGAAGCCGTGCTTGATCGCGCGCTGGTTGGCCAGCAAATTGTCGTGGCCGACTATCACGCCTTTGGGATGGGCGGTGGACCCGGAAGTGTATTGTAAAAAGGCGATCGCATCCTTGGCGATATTCGGCATCCGCCAGGCGGAAGCCAACCCGGCCTCTACCGTATCGACAGCGATCACCAATTGCCGCTCGGCGCTGGCTATCGACTCCAGCGCTTGATTCAGCGTATTCAGCAACGGGCCGGCCGTTAATATAGCCGCGGGTTTCGCATCGGCGAGTATCGATGCCACGCGTTTGAGATGGTGCGGCGCTTGCGATTCCGGCGGATAAGCCGGCACTGCGATAACGCCGGCATAAAGGCAACCGAAAAAAGCGCTGACGTAATCGATGCCGGTGTGCAGCACGATCAAGGCCCGCTCGCCGGGGACAACGGTTTGCTGCAAAAGCGCCGCTATCGCACGGGCACGGCCGTCCAGATCGGCAAAGCTGTAACTGCCGGCACCGTCCGCGGTATCGGCGATGCAGTGCAAGGCTGTCCGCTCCGGATGCTGTTCGGCCCGTTGCAGCAGCAAGTCGACAAAATGGTTGGCGTGAGCGGGATTGAACGTCATCGGTAGGTTACGCGGAAAGGGTTTGCGAATAGGGTTCGGCCATTGCCACCACGACCTTGCGCGCGCCGCCGAACGGCGAGCGGGCGTGGGCGGCCAGCATGTTGTCCAGCATCATCACGTCGCCGGTTTGCCAGGAAAAGCTGACGGTCAGCTCGTCCAGCACGCCGCGGATTTCGTCCAGGACACTGTCTTCGATCGGGCTGCCGTCGCCGTAGTAAACGTTGCGCGGCAGATCTTCCGGCTCCAGCATGTCGAGCAAGGCTTCGCGTACGTCCGGCTCCAGATTGGAGACATGGAACAAATGCGCCTGGTTGAACCAGACCCAATCGCCGGTCACGGGATGTTGGGCGGTGGCCTGGCAGATTTGCCGGGTGCGCAGTTCGCCGTCATCCTTCCATTCGCAGACGATGCCGTGTTCGCTGCAGTATTGTTCGACGACGCCCGGTTCTTCCGTGTTGAACACCTGCGCCCACGGCACGTCCAGGCCGTTGCCGAAGTTGCGCACGTACATCAGCCCGTGTTGTTCGAAGCGGCGGCGGATGGCCGGATCGATGCGCCGGTAGATTTCCCGGCTGTCGGCGATCGGCGTTTCGCCGCCGCGCTCGGCCACCAGCGCGCTGTAGAACCAGATCTTCATCGGCCATTCGCGGGTATAGGCCTGTTCGTTGTGCAGCGGAATGGACTGGTGCGGCGGGTATTCGGTCGAGGTGTAGACGCCTTCTTCCACCCGGGTGCGCGGCGTCGAGCCGAATTCGTAACTCAACAGCGGATGGCCGAAACCGGCGGCGAACATTTTGAACTCGGCGGGCCCCGCCACCGCAAAACCGCGAAATAACAGGCCGCCGCAATGCAATAAATGACGGTCGGCCAAGGCGCGCAATTCGGCGGCCACCTCCGACAGCGCGATGCCGGGCGCAGCCGGCTTGACCAGCAGAGGCAAAGCGCCGCTGGCGGTCAGGTTTTCCGTCATCAACATTCGGCTATCGGCATTCATATAGGGTGAGATTCCTTGTCTGTTTAAAAACCATCAAAATTTCCGGGGTTTACCCTGAAGCAAAACCTTGATCCACTAAGAGACGTTGAGAGACGAGTATCAAGGCTTCCCCAGGGTAAACTCCGGAAAATCCGATGGGATGGCTTTGTCGGGATCTGCGGCTTGCGTGCGCTCCAGGTAACGGCATAGCGTTGCCAGTACCGGCTCCTCGCAGCTTTGGATGAAAAAATGGTCGCCGTCAAAATAATCGAGCGTGAAGCCGCCCGTAGTTTCAGTCCGCCATGCCTCCAGCGTGGCCGGCGTGGTTTCGTCGGCGACTCCGGCCAACACATGCACAGGAATCGCCAGCGGTGCACGGTCGCGGCGCACATATCGGCCGCACAGCCGGAAATCGGCGCGCAGCACCGGCAGCGTCAACGCCATCAATTCCTCGCTGGCGAATACCACGGCGTCGGTGCCGTTCAAACGCCGCATTTCGGCCTTCAACGCATCATCGTCTTGCAGATTCTCAAAGCGCCGATTGTCCCGCCGGGTGGGCGCATGGGAGCCGGAGACGAGCAGAGCGCTCGGCAGCGGCACGCCATATTCCCGCAGGGCGTGCGCCGTCTCGAACGCGACCAGCGCGCCGAAACTGTGGCCGAATAAGGCATAGGGCTGGCGGATGTCGCCTGTCAGGCCGCGGACGAGTGTAGTTATCAGTTCTTCCCAGTCCCTGACTAACGGCTCCGGCAGGCGAATGCCGCGCCCGGGCAATTCGACCGGCTTGATGTCCAGCCAATCCGGCACTTGCCGGCGCCAGCGCTGGTAGACCATCGCGCTGGCGCCGGCATACGGAAAACAAAAGAGGCGCATGCCGTTCCCTTATTGCGCCTGGCTATCCATAAATTTGCGCAGGCTCAGCGGACGCATGTCGGTCCACACCTCTTCGATGTAAGCCAAGCAGTCCTTCTTCACGCCCGACTTGCCGACCGTACGCCAGCCGTTGGGTACCGGCTTGTAGTCCGGCCAGATCGAATATTGTTCCTCGCCGTTGACCACGACCTGAAATACTGTGTCTTCACTATCGATACTCATAACATTCCTATACGCAAAATTGGTCGAAAAAAACTTCCCGCGACAACATCATCAGTGCGGCCCGCTTGTGCGGAAAATCGAACTCCTTGGGTTTACAAAATCCGGCCTGCTGCATGTAGCCGATCATCTTGGCATTGTCGGCGCGCGGCTCGGCAACGACATGTCGGGTGCGCGGATCGTCCAAAAACATGAAATGAACCAGCGACGGCAACCAGGCCACAACCCGATGCGGACCGCGCCAGCGTTCCTCGCCAACCAGCATGTGTACGCCGCGATCGTAATCATCGGCGTCGTAATAAGGCGCAATGCGGTCTTCCTTGGCCCAATAGATCTCAAAGTAACCGAACGGCTCGCCGTCGAAACAACCGAAAACCGGATGCATGTGGGCGTCGGCCGTCACTTTCTGCAAATATTCGTAGTGCATGTCCTTGCTGCCGGCCAATTCCCAAAACGCCGATACCCTCGGATTGTTGTGCCAAGTGTGAAAAACATCCAAATCGGCGTCCGGATCGACGGTACGGAATGACAGCGTCAGGCCTTGTTCCGGCAAATAACGGCGATACACTTCGCCGGGTGCGACAGTCGGCCGCAACGGATGGCGTTTGCCGTCTGTGATTGCATACTGCAGCGGAAACGGGTTACAGCGCACCTTAGGCAAATACAGATCAGCGATTTGCCGCAACATGCTGCGGCGGCTAGTGACAGAGTTTTGAATTTCTGTTGATAAGACGGCGAAACCGCCTCCGGCCAGCGAGTCAATCAACCCGGGATATTTTGCCAGGGACAGTTCAATTTCCAGCAAGTGTGGTCGCTTGTCGAATAAACCCTGTAAACCTAAGGCCATGACGGAGACAATCTCAGAGGTATCGGCGGCGTTAATCTCGCTGATCTGCAGTCCCAGGATGCTACCAAGATCTGAAGTCATTTGCAGTTTGGCAGTTAGTTGTTGATCTATGCTCAACAATAAATCAGTTTCATCAAGGCGTAATGCCAAGTGCCTACCATTAGCCAAGCGTTGAGCTGAATCGATTGTCATCATAAGAATTTGAAATAAAAGATAAACTATATAATAATGATAATGATTATCATTTAAATGTCAATTAGATCTTATCCCTTTCGATAAATCTTTGCTGCCTCCCTTTTATTCACTACTTTACTCGCTGCCTCGGCACGAACGCCGGCCCAGTATACCGGCGACGGGAATGGGTCAACATCGTAAACGGCCTCTTCCAGCAAACTGTTGATTATGACTGCCGCACGCCAGGCCGCCAGGCTAAGCTGGGCGTCGGCGACGCCGTGACTGTTGCGGCCGGCGTTTTGCATGTAGATGCGATACCCGGCCGGGCCGTCCCACGGCACCTGGTAATCTGCCGTTAATTTCGGAAAGCCGTCCTGATCCAAATCCAGACGTTCCAATAGCGGGGCAAGACAACCCGGTAATTGGTAGCGGTAGCCGGTAGCGAGGACGATCCGGTCGACGCTGACGGTTTCGTCGGCACCATTGAAACCGTTGCGCATGTGCAGATGGAATCCGACCTTGTCGCGCCCCATCAAATGGACTTCCCGATATGGCATGATCGTGTAAGGCGTAATATCGCGGCTCAAAAAATCGGCGTCGTACAAATATTGCGAAAGCACCTGCAGCGTAGCTGGAGAAACGCCGTCTCCAGTCAGTTTGTGCGAAGCGACGATCGGCGGCTTGCGTTGCTCTGGCAAAGCGTGAAAATGACGCACGTAGTCGGGCGTGAAATACTCGTTGATAAACGCCGTTTCGTCCAACGGATCGAGATTCGGACGGCGACTGACCCAGATGATTTCGTCGGCCTTGCCTCGATTGCCGGCCATCAAATCCAAGAAAATTTCCGCGCCGCTCTGGCCGCCGCCGATAATCGCAACCCGCTTGCCGGTAACCGAGAAATCCGAGCCTACATAGCCGTGGCTATGTAGGCAATGATCGCCAACATAACGCTCGACCCAAGCCGGAATATGCGGCCTCATGCCGGTCGCCACCACCAGATGCCTAGCGCGCACGTCGTGCAATCCTTCGCCATACAAACGAAAACCGCCTTCGGCGAACGCCACTTGGTCCACACCGCTGGAGAATTGCAGGCTGGGCAGTTGCTCGGCAACCCAGCGCAGGTAATCGGCAAATTCGACGCGCCGTACCCTGGTATAATCGGCATTGACGAAACGGTAAAAACGACCCTTGCCAACTAAGTAGGACAAGAAACTGTAAGGATTGCTGGGATCGACGGGGGTGACCAGATCCTTTAAATACGAAGTTTGCATTTGCGTACCGGGCAGCATCATGCCCGGATGCCAATTGAAGCTGCCCCGGCGCTCGAAGAAACGCACTCGGCAGTGCGGCACCTTCGACAGCAACGCCGCCAGGCTGAGATTAAAAGGCCCGATGCCTATACCGGCCAGATCAAGACGATCGTTCATAACTGTTTCCTGCGATTAAATTAAAAAAATGGTGCGCTCATTCGGGTAATAAACTCTGATGCGCCACCGCGTTGCGCTCGATGTTGTCGCGCCGGGTAGTCAATGGCAGATAATCGCCCTTCGCCCAAGGCAAGGCCATATCGCGGTAGTGAGGCGACCAAGGCCGGCCGGACTGGCCGGTACCCAGGATAAATACCGAGTTGTCCGGTTCGGCCAAATCGTAAATCGCTCGAAATGCCGGCCCGGACTCCCCTTGATATCGGCCCGTTTGTTCGTCGTAACGATAGCCGCTAACGTTGACGACATCCATGCCGCCAGCACTTTCGGTTTCGACATTGAAAAGCCATCCCAAGCCGGGCAATCTGCCGAGTGGCTGGTTGGCAAACACGCTGACATGCGCCCTGCCCCAGCGCCATTGCGCCGGCTCGTCGCCATAATACCGGCTCACTTCGACGATCGCGTCCTGTAAGGCCTGGCGGATTTCGCCGGCACATGGTGTTGGCGCAGACGCGCCTCCCCGGCACCAGCGCCCGGCACTGCCGTCGCGGTTATTGAGCACGCGAACCAGGAACGCCGGATTGTAATCGCCCACCAGTTCGTAAAGTTCGCCCAGTTTGTCTTGCAGCAGAATGCCGTTCAAATGGCGCAGCCAAGCGGCAAAAACCAAAGGCTGGGCCGCATCCGCCGCCATCCGGTAGTCCCAAGCGCGCATGCTGCGCAATATTTGCCGGCTTAAGTCATTCTCGGCGTCTATGGTGAGCAGTAACGGCAGCAATTCGGCGGCAACCGGGTTAAACACATCGTTTTGCACGGCCGCAAATGAACGCACATCGTGACGCGCCCGTCGATCGAGCAAGTGCGAAATACGTTCGGCCCGATACGGCAAAGCCCAGCCCGAAGTAATGAAATGAGAATAATTCTTGGGGGTGATTTTTTGGTTGGCGGTGACGATTTTGCCGTCGCTGCCGGCATTTTGTTGGGGCAATTGCTCAAAAGGAATCGTTCCCTGCCAATCGTATTGAGCCAACCAACCCGGTGCAGGTAAAGTGCCGCGTAATTCGTTGCCTTGGGCACGCAACGGCACCCTGCCGGCGGCGATAAAGCCGATGCAGCCTTCGGCGTCGGCATAGACGATGTTCTGCTGCGGGGAGTGAAAATCACGCGCAGCCGCTTTCAACTGCTCCGCGTTTTGCGCGCGGCCGGCGTTCAGCATGAAACGGACGGTCATGTCGTCGGCGCGCAAGCCGACCCAGCTCAGCGCCAGCGCAGTACCCGGAGGCGTCGCTTGCCGAGCGTCGGCATCGGCTGTGGAAATGAGCGGACCGTGCCGGCTGGTCTGGACCATCAAGAGTTCGTCCGGCGCACCCTTGATGCGTAAAATTTCGGTAAATTCGCTAAATGCCGCCTCACCGTCCGGCGTTTGATAATGCGTAGGACTCCCGGATACCAGACGTTCGACGAAAACATCCTGGCTGTCTGGATTGGTGTTGGTAAATGCCCAGGCGACCTGCTCGTTACGGCCTAATAAAATACCGGGTACGCCGGGCAAACCGGCACCGATCACGTTCAGGCCTGGCGCATGCAAATGGGCAAAGTACCAGGTCGACGGTGCGGTCAACGGGAGATGCGGATCGTTGGCCAGCAGCGGTTTACCGCTGACGCTGCGGCTGCCGTCTACCACCCAGTTATTGGAGCCGACGCTTTTGTCGGCTTCGTCCCGATGCTGTACCAACAAACGGTCTGCCTGCGCAGCGGCCGGTGTGTACCACTTTGAAACATCAGGCAATGTTTGCGGCGCATCGCCCGGATAAGGCAGAAACAGATCGGCCAGCTGCACGGCCGGCAACCGGCTTTTCAGGCGCAGATTGAGCAGTTCCTCCCACCAGTTGCCGGACAGGCGCCAGGCCATGGTTTTCAACCAAACCAGAGAATCCACCGGCTGCCAGGGTTCCGGCCGCGGCGCGCCGGTCAGGTAAAATTCGACCGGCAACCAACGGCTTTGCGCGATGCCGGCGTTGACGCCTTTGGCGTAGGCCTGCAGACTAGCTTGCGTGGCGGAATCGAGCTGCGCCCAGTTGGCTTCGGCAGCACGGCGCAATCCCAAGGTACGCATGAAACGATCCTGCTCCAGGACATCAGCACCGAACAGTTCCGCCAGTCGCCCGGAACCGGTGCGGCGGCTCAACTCCATTTGCCATAACCTCTCCCGGGCATGCAGATAACCCAATGCGAAATAGGCATCGTCGGCGCTTTGCGCATAGACGTGCGGCACATCGAAACCATCCCGGAAAACCTCGACGGTTTGATCCAGGCCGGCCAACTCAAACGCTTCATCGTGCGCAGCAATCGATTCCAGCCACAGGCCCGCCAGGATGGCGAGCATACCGGCCAGCCACCCTAAGAACGGCCGACTTTTAAGCAAATTGACGGGCTTGCCGAACGATTCAGTGAATTTCATTGGGATAGACTATTGGCAACAGCATCCAGTTGGATGGGCGTGGCAAACCCGGGTTTACCACGCAACGTGGATTGTAGATGCTTATTTCTGGGCAGTAATTTCCAGACTCCAACCTCCTTTGATTTCCCCGCCGAACCAATAGAAATCGTCGACGACGATCAAGCGCCATTGTCCGGTTGGCGACATGCCGTTCAGGCTGCTCAACGTCGGCCCGTTCAACAATTTTTTGAAGGTGGTTGGGTCATCGGCAACCACGGTTCCCAGAACGGTACTGGTCGTCAGCGGCACCGAATTCGTCGCAGTATTGAATGCCGTCGTACTGCCGACGATGCCGTTAGGGAAATGATCGCTGTCCGGGTTGTTGTCGTAATCAGTCGGCTTGAACGTTCTCAGCGCCGTGTCGGTCCAGACACCGACCCATTCATCGTAAATCACGTTGTATAAAGGGTTGGTGTCTCTGCCGCTTAAACGGCCATCATCCCTTACCGAACGCGGCAGCGGCAAGCTGGCTGAGTCGTCGAACGCCCAGTTCAATCCCTCTGCTTTGATGCCCGACACCCCACCTTCCGGCGTCGCCCCGGCCGCACTGACATTGGAAGCCAGCATGACCCAGCGACCATCGGGAGCCACCAGCAGCATATCCACGTCATTCAAATAATCGTGATGAATGTCTTTAATAACGACATTAACGTCGGTGATCTTAGCGTCTTTCGGAAAAGCCGATTCCGGGACTTCGATGACCGACGCATAGGGGGTCGCAGAAGTCACCTGCACCGCCGGCGCATTCTCGGCGCTGTATTTATCCAATAATGCCGCACATTCCGGTTTATCCGGATCGGCACATTCATCATTAATAACGATCGGCGTCGGATTGGTGAAAGTTCTCGTGCCCTTTTTCAATTTGGACATGTTACCCCACTCGAACTCTTGTTCGCCTTTTGTAACTTTGGCAGCAGCGGCCAAATCCGTTTGCGCCAGCGACAGCACCGCAATAACGGCCGTCAAAGATTTAATCAAGGTAAGGCCCGGGTGTTTTGAAGTTTTCTTATTCATTGAATTACCTTATAAAAATTGATGACTCACAGATAGTCCTAATTTCAGAGGGCGTCAGGCCGCCTAAAGCATAGCCAACACAATTCTTAATGAGAACGATTCTTATTATTAACTTTGACTATATTTTTGTCAATTTTTTATTTTTATTAATTAATATTATTTGATAAGTTTCTACATAACCTTACGGGTCGAATGGCAATACCTCCAGCTGGAAACTTCGACAGCGAACACCCCATTAGCCGGAAAATAATAAATTTGTTGCAAATATGTATTGAGAATGATTATCATTTATACTCAAGAAAAACCGGAGCCCGTCATGAAATTTTTCCCTTTCTTATTGAGAACGCCGGCAACCGTGAAACTGGAAATCGAACCGAACTTTCTAGCCTCGCTATTAGCGAGCGGGCATATTCATATCACCGACTTCCGCTGCCTGGATCTGAATTCGAAGCAGATCGTCTGGAAGATGTTGCTGTTGCTTGCCAAATCGAAACTAGCCGCGGCAAAGCACGATTCGAAAACCGTCAATACGCTATCCGAATCGCCCTACCCATCCCCACTGCCTGGAGAATTTGACCATGTCTAACAAACCCTGCAGCCATGAAGACCTCGCCAGCAACTCCGCCGGAAAAATATCGATGTGCCATGAATGCGGCGTCGTCCACCTGCACATGCAAAACCTGTCGTTGCGCCTGAATATCGAACAATTTGCCGAACTCTCGGCATTGGCCGCAGAAGCAGCCAAAAAAATAGGCAAGACCAGCAAGACCACGATCCTTCCGGCCGCCAACACCCGGCATTGACTATCGCGCACAGAACCGTCCCATGACCTTGCTCCGCTTGCTGTTCAACCGCTTCCGCTGGGCGCTGTTATCGGTGCTCGCTCTGAGTATCGCCAGTGCCGGATTATCGGTAGGGGTGATCGCTTTCACCAACGAGCGCATGCTGCATCCGCAGAACGAATTGGGCCCTACCCTGGCACTGTTCGGCGGGTTGCTGGCGGCCGTATTCGTAATCGGCACCGCCTCGCAGATTTGCATGACCACGCTCGGCCACCGCCTGGTTTACCAATTGCGCCGCACGCTGGTGAAACGTATCCTCGATACCGACCTGGAACGGCTGGAACAGCTCGGCCCGCCGCGCCTGCTGGCCAGCCTGAACAGCGATACCAGCCACCTGACTTCGGCATTCGTCAGCTTGCCGTCGACGGTTTACGGGCTGGTCCTGAACCTGGGCGGCTTCGCCTATCTCGCCTGGCTGTCGCAGCCGCTGTTCGCCGCCACCGCCGCCTGGATGCTGCTGACCGTGATGGCCGGCTGGCTGCTGATGCGGCAAACCCACGCCCGCATCAATGCCGCCCGCGCTATCGAAGATTTGCTCTACGAGGACTACCAGGCCGCGCTGCTGGGCCGTAAGGAATTGGCCCTGAACCGCCAACGTGCGGAACGGTTCTACCGGGACGAATTCGAACGGCATGCCGACGCCAGCCGCGACCGCGAAACCGCCGCCGATATTTTCAACGGTTTTAACGAAAATTGGGCCAATGCGATGATTCTAGGGTCGATCGGCCTGGTGTTTTTCCTGGCGCACGGCGCAGGCTGGGCAGACCACGCGGTAGCGACGACCTATTCATTGACGATCCTGTTTCTGCGCACGTCGCTGACCGGGCTGATCGCCGCGATTCCCAGCCTGATCGGCGGCAGCGTCGCACTGGATAAACTCAACAGCCTGCAACTGCCGGAATACCGGCCCGACTTTTCCGGCCTGCACCATCCCTTGCCGCCGAACCGGCAAACCTTGGCATTGCAAGAAATCAGCTACCGCTATCTGGAAACCGAGCGCGGCAACCGTTTCTCGGTCGGCCCCCTCGACTTTACGTTGAGGACAGGCGAAATCGTGTTCCTGATCGGCGGCAACGGCAGCGGCAAAACCACCTTCACCCGCCTGTTGACCGGCTTATATGCGCCGCAAGCCGGGACCCTTCTATGGAACGGCGCTCCCTTGGCCGAACCGGACCGTCCGGCTTACCGCCGGCTGTTCTCCACGGTGTTTTCCGACTTCCATTTGTTTCACCGCCTGCTCGGGCCGGACGGCGGTGATGCCGCCCCGGAACAGGTCGCTTATTGGCTGGAATTCCTGGAGCTGACCCATAAGGTCAAAGTCGAAGACAGCCGGCTGCAGGACACCCGCCTGTCGCAAGGCCAACGCAAGCGCCTGGCGCTCTTGGTCGCCATCCTGGAAGACCGGCCGATCATAGTGCTGGACGAGTGGGCCGCCGACCAGGATCCAGGCTACCGCCGGCGCTTTTACACCGAGCTCTTGCCGCTATTGAAGGCGCAAGGGAAAACCGTGCTCGCCGTTACTCACGACGAGCACTATTTCGATGTCGCCGACCGGGTCGTAAAAATGGATGAAGGGCATTTACTGGAAATCGGCTCACATTGCTGGCGAACTGAATCAACCTGCGTCTCGCAACTTGTTCAGTGATTCGATGGCTTTAAGTCAGTGCCGAAGTCCTCTGCAAAGAAAAGCTGGAATCAGTTTCTCTGGCTTCGATGCCTAAAATAAGGCCGGTTTCCCCAAAAAACCAAACCCGTATGCGGCCCCTTGGAGATCCTTCCGAGCCAAGGACGGGAGCAATAATGCATGTGTTTTGCTACCCAATTTGCCGGCGTGTACAATAAACACGGACCGTATCTTGCAAATCGAAAGGTACGGTTGATGCGGCAACGCAAACAAAACTCATCCCTTCAAGCTACCGCTAAAGGAGTATATCCATGGCAAACGACGGCTACCAAGAACCTGTAAACGAATTGAGCGATGCGGCCCGCGACATGCACCGGGCGATTGTCTCGCTGCGCGAAGAGTTGGAGGCAGTGGATTTTTACAACCAACGTGTGGACGCTTGTAAAAATCCGGAACTTAAAGCCATCCTGGCGCATAATCGCGACGAGGAAAAAGAGCATGCAGCGATGCTGTTGGAATGGATTCGGCGGCAGGACGCAAAATTCGAACACGAATTGAAAGACTATTTGTTTACCGACAAACCCATCGCCCATTTGTAAGCGCTTAATCCCTGGCCCGAGCCGGCTTCCGCTTATGCAGCCAAACCCGCGTGCCGGTGACCGCCATCAAGATCACGCCTATGCCGATTATCGAAACCAGAATCCGGCCCGGCAGCCCGATAATACGGCCACTATGCAACGGCAATTGCCAAGCCTCGAACACGTCGGCCGCCGTACCGGTTCCGGGTAGGTAATCGCCCAAGTAGGCACCGGTTTCGCCGTCGTAGTAGAGATAACCGAGACCCAAACCCTCCGTCTCCTCGCCGAAACCGACACCGAAAATGCCGTATTGGGCATTGTAAAACATCGAGGCAGGCGGCTGGCGCCAGCCGCGGCCGGCCGCATCGGTTTTCGCGATTTGCAGCACCTGTTGAAAGCCAACCTTTGCCTCTATCGGTGGTCCCTCGGCACGCTGCTCGCGGGCGTCGAACGGCGAAAGGGTAAAATCGGAGAACAGCGAAACGGCAGGCTCGAATACGGCATCACGCAAATTCAGCGAAATCGCGCTGACGGCAAGCACCAGCATAAAGCAAAACAGCCACAAGCCGCCGGCCCGATGCAGATCGAAGTTGAGGCGGGTACGGCTTGCCGACGGTTTGATGCGCCAAACAGGCAGCCAACGGCGCAGCCAGGTCTTCCGTTGAAGACCTGGATTTAGCGAAGACCGCGTCGCAGGCATCCGGCTTGAGGATAACTTGGGCAAAGTCAGGTAAAAACCGATCAGCGATTCGAAGAGCCAAATCACCGCCGCCACGCCCATCACCCATAGCCCGACCTCGCCCGGTAATTGCAGACTGTAATGGAACGCGTAGATGAAGGGAATCAGATGCCGCCTTTCGAAACAACAAGCGCCCCATAGCCTGCCGCCCAGGACTTCGGCGCTGACGGGATCGACGAACAATTCGTCAACCGCAGGCTCCTGACTCGGGTCGGCCGGTGTTACCGTCACCTGCAGCGCTTTACCCGGCTCGCGCGTTAAAGGCAGCGACACCACCCGGTATTGCGGCCGTTCGCGTTGCAATCGAGCCAGCAAAGCGGCCGTGTCCAACATCGGGCCCTGCGCAGAACTGTCGAATAATTCGGGATTCAGCCAGGCATCCAACTCCTGCTGATAGGCGATGATGCAGCCGCTCAAGGCGGCCTGCAGCAAAAACAGAGCGGCTGCCAACCCCAGATAACGGTGCAGCCGCACCCAGATTTTTCGCACTATCGGCCCGCCGGTTACCAGTTATAACGCAGGCTGGCCAGTACCGAGCGGCGGTCGCCGTAAAAGCAGCTGCCGCCATAGCAGGTCGTGAAATATTCATGATCCAGCAGGTTGCTCATGTTTACGCCCAAGCGCATCCCTTCCATAGAGTGGTGCAATTGTCCCAAATCGTAGTGTACGGCGGCATCGACCAGCACATAGCCGGGCGTTTTCTGGCTATTGCTCAAGTCGCCGTAATTTCCGGCCGCATAGCGCAAACCGCCACCCAGTCCCAGCCCCCTAAAGTCTCCAAGCTGATGGGTATAATCCAGCCAAAGCGCCGCCTGGTGTTCCGGCGTGTAGGTCAGATTATTCCCGAATTCGGAACCAATGTTGGACTGCGTGACTTTCGTATCGGTATAGGTATAGGATGCCGCCATGTTCAGACCCATATCCAGCGTGGCTTTGCCCTCCAATTCAACACCTTGCGAACGAGCCTCGCCGGTTTGTATGCTATAGCCGGCATGCGTAGGTTCCGGATCGGCGGTGAGGACATTTTGCTGAATCAAATGGAAAAACGCAGCGGTCAGCAGCGCATTGTAACCTCGCGGCTGGTACTTGATACCGAATTCATGTTGCTGGCCTGTCGTGGGTTTAAAGGGAACTCCCGCAAAAGTTGTACCGACGGACGGCTCAAAAGATTCGGAGTAGCTGTAATATGGGGCCACACCGCTATCGAACAGATAACTCAAGCCCGTACGGTAAGTGAACGCTTCGTCCTCTTGCGGAACTTCCACACTGCCGTTGCTGCGCGTCGAAGCCGACACCCAATCGTGACGGATACCAATCGTTGCTATCCAGTGATTCCACTTGATCTGATCTTGCGCATAAACACCGATCTGATCCTGTTCCTGATCTGTGCCGGAATCCAGAACCGGCCGGGCAAACGGTTTGCCGTAGACCGGGTTATAGATATCCAGAACCAGTTCCGGCAATTCGAAATCGGTAAAACCACGCAATCTCTCGGCACTGAAATGGCGATAATCCACGCCGACAAGCGCGGTATGTGCAATCGAACCGGTAACAAAATCGGCCTGCGCCTGATTGTCCAGCGTAAAGGTATCCGTATTATCCTTATATTGAGCACCGTAACGGTTAATACTGCGCATTTGACTATCAACAAAGCTCGCTCTAGGAATCAAGCGCCCAGTGTCATAATTAAAGCCATAGAAGTAATCCGGATAAATGCCTCGATAATCACTCTCGATATTGGCATAACGCAAGTTCTGCCGAGCGGTGAAAATTTGGTTGAAACGATGCTCAAAGGCATAGCCGACAGCAAATTGTTCGCGATCGTATCCATCAAAATCGGGTTCGCCAAGAAACCGGCTCGTAGGAATTCGGCCATTAGGATTACCTAATACCGTTCCTTCGTAAGGCAAAAACTGCATCGCGTTCCCCGTTTCATCTTTCTGATAATGGCTCAGAAAGGTAAACGTGGTCGCATCGCTCGGCTTCCAGGTAAAACTCGGTGCGACATAATAGCGGTTGTCCTCCACGAAATCGACCTGAGTATCGCTGCCCCTACCCAAGGCCACCAATCGATAGAGCAAATCGTCGCGTCCGGCGACCGGACCGCTCAAATCCAGGCTGCCCTGCACCCTGTCGTAGCTGCCGCCGAGGAACTGGACTTCGTGGAACGGGATTGCTGTCGGCCGCTTGCTCATCATATTGACCAGGCCGCCGGGGGCGTTCTGGCCGTAGAGCACCGACGAAGGACCACGCAATATTTCGATCCGTTCCATGCCGTAAGGATCGACCCGCAGTTGGGCGTAACTGCTGCTCGAACTCATCAGGCGAGTGCCGTCAAGGTATTGAGTGCCCTCGAAACCGCGCAAATTGAAATAATCGTCGCGCGTACTGGGACCGAACATACCGGTGACTACGCCCGGCGTATAGGCAACGGCCTGGGTGATGCTTTGTGCGGTGCGCGCGGCAAATTCGTCTTTATTGATAATGCTGACCGACTGCGGCACCTCGATCAAGGGTGTATCGGTCTTTGAGCCGGACAGCGATTTTTTCACGACGTAACCGTCTACCGGATCGATAGCTTTAGTTTCTTTCCGTCCGACCACCGATACGGTCGGCAAGATTTCCTCGCTTTGGACATCAGGGCTTTGTTTAACGTCCGGTCTCACTATTCCCGCTTCCGCAGCTCCAGACTCTTCTTGAACTTCTTCGGCCGCCAAATCGCCGGAAGACCAGGTTGTCGTTAACGCGACAAAAATCGCTTTCCGCAAAATCTCGTTAACCGGACTACGCTCACATGCATTTCCGAATTGGGGGTTCATAGCTGCACCTAATGAATGGAATTGCCCTTATAATATAGTTAATAATAATAATTCTCAATATTAATTTCATTTGATATAAGTTCTATCTCTAACCTATACCTAAATTAAAGACTTGCCCGTGCTTGGCAACCGAGACAAGTCGACTCAGGCCAGATCCCTTGAATAATGTTCTCCTGAATCCAAATGAACAGCATCGGCTGCAGGTAAGATCAAGATGACGATCAACCAACCCGCATGCCATAATCGCTTCCCAATTTCAAAAAACCGGTTAACCTGCATGAAGTGTTCTTTTTGTCATACTGAGAATCGGCCCGATGCGCAGTTTTGCGAGCATTGTGGGGCTTCGCTGCTCAAGGTGCTTTACTGTCGAAAATGTCAGACCGAAAACCGGGCCACCGCCCGATATTGCGACTGGTGCGGCATGTCTCTAGTCCCCTCAGGATCCGCCCGAACCACCGATAGGTTTCGGGGTTTTAATGGGCGCCCGGTTTTATATGGGGTCGCCGCTTTGCTGCTTTTATGGGGAGCCTTCAACGCCTACGATTTTTACGAAAGCCATGGCGATGGAATTCAACCGGCATCGGATTCCCGTCCCATAGAAACGCAGGATCAGCCTGTAACAGCTGCGCCGACACCCTCCCTGCCTTCTCCCCCTCCATCCATCTCCACCATTCCAGCGATTCCGGATGAGGTACCGGCTCCGTCAAAGTCAGACAGTGAGGGTCACGAAACTGCAGAACAAGCTGCTCAAGCAGCGGCAAAAGCGCAAGCCGAAGCGGAGGCTCAAGCTTTGGCAAGAGCTCAAGTTAACGCACAGCAACAGGTACAGATCACTCGCGCGATCCAAGCCATTAGACTTAAGATCCACCGCAGTTGGATCCGACCGGTGACTTCGAAAAAGGACCTGAAATGCCGAGTCAGAGTCAAAGTGATGCCGGATGGCCATGTCATTGATGCCGAGATCATTGCCTCGAGTGGCGATGACTCTTTCGATACTTCGGCTCAGAATGCGGTCATTCAAGCCTCGCCGTTGCCGGTTCCGGCCGATAAAGTCTTATTTGACAGAGGTTTCAGAAGCTTCACTTTTACCTTCGATCCTTCGCGAGGAACACAGGAATAAATAATCCGATAACCAGCTACCTGATGTCGGCAGCAGGGAAAGGAAATATAAGATGGTCCAAATCCGGACCATCTTGAATTGCAAGGTTTTTTGTAAGGGACGATTGGCTGGATAAGCGCATCAGATGTGCCGGCATCTTGTTGATTAAAGCGGTGGGAGATTCCCGGCGGTCAATGTGGAGCGCGGTAACAGAGCGGTGACGCTGCCGGCGGAGGATGTCAAGCATCTCAAGATTAAATCGGCATCAACCGTCGCCCATTCCCAGCGCGATCGCTACCTGTTCGCTGAAGGAACTATCTCCCCGAGTGATTCTCAAAATTCAAGAGCTTAACAGCGTTAAGCCGGGTGTTTGATTAAATTTGGAATACGCGCAGAAGGAGGTTCACATGAATAAAATGATCTTAATCAGTATCTTTTTATCGGCGTTTTTCAGCTTCGCAGCAGTTGCCGAAGAGCATGCTGAGGCGGCTTTGAAACATACCAATATGGCCATTCAGCAGGGAAAAGCCGGACACAATCAAGAACTGGCCAAGCACGCCAAAGAGGCGTTGCCGCATGCGATCAAGGCGGCGGAAGTCGCGGAAGGCGAATCCAAAACCCATATTCAGGCGGCGATCCAATCCCTGAAATCGGCGATCGAGCACGGCAAAATGAGAGGTAAAGAGCATGGGAAGACTGCGACAAAAGCCGCGTCCGAAGCGGCAGAACACCTGAAAGCCGGCAATCAGTAACTTTCGTTTACTTTTTTGCCGGGATCGCTCAGCAGGTGGCGTCTGTCTATCGCCAGGGTTCCAGAGGCCTTGTATTTTCTTCATCCAGTACCATCCAGTACCATACTGAAAGTGAACGCTAACCAGTCGAAATGAGCCGGTTGAGCCCGCGGCCCAAATCCGCGGGCTTTTTTCTGCGGATCACGAAGCCCCGGTCGAGCACGTCGGCATAACTGCTGACGGCTCTGAGAAAACAATACTTGTCCTGCCAGTGATCGCATCCGGCTGCATGGAAGCCCGCCGTAACCTGCGGCCGCGCCTCGAAATGCACCCGCTAAGTTTTGCACGATGAGTGGTAGCAAGCTGGAACGTTTGGAAACCGCTCAGGCCAAAAAGTAATCCATCCCTTCGATCCGTTCGGCGGCGCAAACAGTGAATGAGTCGGGGGCAATACAGACGGAATGCTGACGTTTTAAGGCAGGTTCTCAAACATGAAGGAGGTTTGCTATGAAGATTCTTATTGTTCTCACGTCTCACAGCCAACTTGGCGACACCGGAAAGAAAACTGGTTTCTGGCTGGAAGAGTTCGCCGCTCCCTATTACGTGTTTAAGGATGCCGGGGCATTGATCACGTTGGCCTCGCCTAAGGGCGGCCAGCCGCCGCTCGATCCGAAAAGCGATCTGCCAGAAAACCAGACTGAATTAACGAAGCGATTCTGCAACGACACCGCTGCGCAAGCTGAACTTGCCAACACGAAAAAGCTAGGTGACGTGGTTGCGGACGATTTCGATGCAGTCTTCTATCCCGGCGGCCATGGCCCGATGTGGGACATGCCCGACAACGCGACATCCATCGCCCTGATCGAAGCCTTTGTGAACGCCGACAAGCCAGTGGGTGCGGTATGTCATGCACCGGTTGCGCTGGTCAATGTGCACGGAAAGGATGGCGACTATTGGGTTAAAGGCAAACGGATAACCGGGTTCACAAATGCGGAAGAAGAAGCGGTGGGCTTGACTGCGGCGGTGCCTTTTCTGTTGGAAGACCGGCTCAAGGAACGGGGCGGTATCTACAGCAGTGCCGTCAACTGGGTTCCCTACGTCCAAGTGGACGGCAAGCTGGTGACCGGCCAGAATCCGGCCTCATCGGAGCCTGCAGCGGAACAGTTACTGAAATTGCTTCGCTCCGTTTAAGTTAAGCGAATCGAAAGCGGACGATGACAAACCCGTACAACGCCATGTTCGCCGCCGAACCAGGGCCTGTACCTAAGCCGGAGTTTCATTTTATCCGCGAATTCGAACAACCATGAGCACCGCTAATAAGGCAAACAGGCCTGAACAAAGAAAGGCCAGCTGATAGTCGCCCAGTTGGCTATGCAGGTAGCCGGCCAAGTACGAAGCCAATGCGGCGCCCATTTGATGGGCACAGCAGATCCAACCGAATACGACGCCGACGTTATTTTTGCCGAATAAATCGGCGGTCAGCGCAGAGGTAGCAGGCACCGTGGAGAGCCAGTTCAAACCGTAAACCATCGAAAACAGGAGCATTTGTTCAATGGAGTCCACGAACAGCAGTCCTGTGAGCGACAGGCCCCGCAAGCCGTAATAAAGAGCCAGCAATCTGCCTTTGTCGAAACGGTCGCAAAGCCAGCCGGATAGAATGGTGCCGAAAATGTCGGTTGCGCCCATCAATCCCAGCGATAAGGCCATCCCCATTTCGGTAAAGCCATGCTCGATACCGTGCGGAATCAAGTGGGTTTGAAACAGACCGGAGGTCGTGAAACCGCAAATGGCGAAACTGCCCGCCAACAACCAAAACCGGGATTGGCGGATCGCTTTACGCATCGGATTCGGATCGGCCGGCACCGGTTTGATTTCGCTGCCGTCATTACCGTACGGCAGGCACCTTTTCCGGGCAGGTTCATCGGCGAGGCAGTAGGCGGAGACCGGTAACACCAGCACTCCCAACAATCCGGCCAGCAGCAGAAGGGCCGGCCTCCAGCCGAAATCCCTGTTGATCTGTACCAGTAAGGGAGTGAAAATCAGTTGGCCGGAGGAGAACGCGGCGCCGAGTACCCCGAGCGCCAACCCGCGCCTCTCCGTAAACCAGCGGTTAATCAGGGCCGAACCCAGCACGATCGATGTCCCGCCGGAACCGATCCCGGCGACGACGCCCCATAGGAGATACCACTGCCAGAGTTCGCTGACCAGCGCGCCAGCCCCGGCCGCCAGGGCCAACAGCGCAACGCTGACCAAACAAACGCGCTTGGGGCCGTAAAGATCCATCCCGCGCCCCAGCCATGGGCCGGAAACGCCGAAGAGCAGCAGATTCACCGCTACGGCGCCGCTGATGGCGTCTCGGCTCCAGCCTAACTCGTGCTCCAGCGACAGCATCAGGATGCCTGGCAACGACCGGAGCGCGGCGGCAAAAAACAGACACGCAAAGGTCGCCGCCAATACGATCCAGGCATAGTGCAACCGCCGGGGCGCGGAATTCCTCCTATTTATAATCATCCCGGCGTCAGTCCGCATCCTCGATTTGATCCAGTAAGTCGATTAGCCGAGTGACGCCCTGAAGCAGGATGCCGCCCACGCCCAGCGCAAACCAAACCCCGATCACGAAGCCCCAATGAATCGGCGCGGCAAAGAATTCTTCGCGAAACCAGAAAGTATGTCCCCATTCGTTAAAGCCGACGCTGACCAGGATCATGAACGGGCCGAACACCGCCAGGGTCAACGGCAGGGATATGCCTTTAGCGTACAATGGAAGCCGCGTTCTGGCGTACAACCAGGCACAGCCGCCTAGAATCACATACAATGGAAAATTAAAGTAAAACTCGATGATGTGATTGGCTGTAAACGGCGTATCGCGAATCGCCACCTGATGCCAGGAATTGTCCTGTTCGGCGAAATAACTGCCGGCCCAATACACCGCGAAAGTATAGATGCTGATCCACATCGTCAGCGTGAAATAGCGGCGTATTTCTTCCTTGGGCGACAGCTTGTCCAACTGCCGGTCGCGGGTGAACCATAGATAAGCCCACAGACCGGTCATTACCACCGCGATCACCGCCAGTTCGATATAGAACAAGCGCATCCAATACTGCTCGAACGCCGGCTCGGTCGAATCGAGCCCGGCCGAGACCGCAAAAGCGCCCTGGTACAAACGCAAGCTGGTATAGAGAACGGTCAGTGCGCCGAAGGTTTTCAGGTATCTCGGCAAATCCTGCAAATACCAGGGCAGCCGCTTGCCGATGTGTGTGACGGCGGGCATAGGTTCTGATGTGGTAGCCATAAGGTTTCTCCTCTTGATGATTAAAACTTCGGTATTACGGCGGCGGATACACTCGAGATGTAGCGCTCGCCGCCTTCGCTAGCGTAAAGAAACAAGAGGCCGCCGACGCGACTGTCCGCATCGTTGATTAGGCCATCCAGTTTCTCGGCCTCCCATGAGGCGTCTTGCGCCGTCACGGTGACGGTACGCGTTTCGCCGGGGCGAACCGGCGTATCGTCATCCAACTTTAGAACCGCAGCGGTTGCCGGAGCCTGCGATGAGACGGCCGGCAGTTCGGGATTGATAAAACCGACGTTCGCGGTATTGAATTCGCCGATCCGGACCGGCTTGTCGCTGCGGTTATCGATTCGGACGGTAAAGACCATCGCCCGTTTCGCGACGCTATATTCGGCTTTAATCGCTTCGGCATCGACTTGGCCCGCATTGACCAAGGCGGGCAGCGGCAATATCCGGTCCAGTGACGCCTGCAACGGAATCGCGTTCGGGTAGCGATTGACCGCGACTGCATTGACGGCGAGCACGATGACGGGCACTGCCACCAGCACGGCCTTGGCAATCAAGCGATCGGTCGGCGTGATCAGCACTTCTTCCATACCGGCCTGCAACATCCGGTAACGGGAGATAAACAGCGGCCGCCGTACCCACCAGAGCAGCCAGCCTGTCGCCAGCGCGCCCCAAAACAGGTGCCACCCGATACCATTGAGAAGACCGACGCTTTCCATGTCGACGATTTCGCCGTTCAGCGTTTTGACACCGTTGCTGAAATCGCCGGCATTCCCGGAAATATCGAGCCAGGCGCCCGGTCCCATCACTTGGCCTGCATCCTTCAAATTAAAGAACGGATGGATGTGGTAGCGCCCCGGCAGGCGGCCTTTCAGCACGATCTTGAATTCGTAATCGCCGCCCGGCTGCAGCGCCACCGAATTGACCCACGGCTTGCCGTTCAGCCAACGCTCGGTACGGATCAACACCGGACCCGGCGTCGACACATTCAGAAACGCCGCTTCCGGCTTCGGCACGCTGACCGGCCAGTCCTCGGCGACATGGAACCGGCCGCTCACGGCTACTTCCTCGTTGACCTTGAATTGCTGTTTGGACCAGGCCACGTCGTACCATTGGATCGTGCGCATCCGGATGAACGGTTCCAGGGCTTTTTCGCCGTGGGCGAGAGCGGTTTGTACCGGCCCGCCGAAACCCAGGATGATCAATCCGAGGGTGTAAACCCATTGTGTAATCTTGATTTTCATCTTGTTCTCTCCGATCAAATTTTGCTCAGGTAACGGGTGGTCGCAAACCATTTTCCGATGTACCACCACAAGGCATACATCAGCGTGCACAGCAGCGCCGAACAAAACGCCGCCAGAGGCGCGGCGTATTGGCCGTAAGTGCGCAGCGTGCCGCGTTCGATGATGCGCAGGTATTCCGGCATCCCGGTGCGGATGTACTGGAAGCCGAACAGGTCGGCGAGCGTCAGTTGAGCATTCGCATACTCGACAGGTTGGTGAAACAGCGCGAAAATCGGCCAGTTGCTCGGATAGAACAGCAACGCGAAGGCGCTGCCGCCGGCGATCGCGGTGATCGTAAGACTGTTGCTCAACATCAGCATGGCGTCGAGCACCAGCGCGCCGGGCAGCATCGTCGCCGGCAGCACCATGTTGACCGGGAAAAAATTCCAGTAGTGATAGGCGAAGATCCGGGTGATCCAGGTGCCGATCAATAAGGCCGTAACGCACAAGGTCGCGCCGAGCGGCAGCCGGAATTTATCCCACAGCACCGCCTGCACCGCCGCCGGAAAGGTGATGCCCATCAGCGGCGTGACCAAAGGCCACCATTGCCGGTCCTTCCAGTCCACCCAGAAATCCCAGTCGCCGACGGTCAGCGCGAAATGCAGATGGAACGAACCGATAAAAAGAAACAGGGCCAGGACCAGAATCAGGTAATCATAGGCCCTGACAAGCCTGGCTTTTTCGCCCGTATAGGGCTTGATTGATTGCGTAGTAACAGGTAGCGACATATCCGCATCTCCCAGGTTGAAAATAAAAAATGGGCGTATTGTCCGAACGACGAGAATCTTCAATGAGGAGGAAAGAGCCCAGTGTAATCGGCCGGCAACACGCTGGGGAGATACATTAAAGGCTTCGATACGGCTTGTGAAATGGTGAAAATTCATGTCGCCATTGAGCAAATTCATTAGCGTGAACCGGGCGATTCGTCGCTATCATGACAGCCAACATACGGCTCCGCTCCGGGGTGGCGCGTCACTGTCCAAAAAATCGTCCACGAAAAACACGAAAGGCACGAAATTAACATAAAGCCCCGTAGGCTGGGTTGAGGTACGAAACCCAGCTTTTCCCAACGTTGGGAAGGCTGGGTTTCCGCTATCGCTCCAACCCAGCCTACGCAGAGATATTTCCAGCCTAACGCTGTTCCGGGCAGTACGAAACCCGGCACCGCCAAACTTTACAAAACCTTGCTATGCTTGCCGAATGCGAACCTACAAACGCCTACATGTTCCCGGCGGCTGTTATTTCTTTACCGTCAACCTTGCCGAACGCCGACACAACGATCTTCTGATCCGCCATGTCGACAACTTGCGCGCCGCCTTCCGGCAGGTTCGCAGCGACCATCCGTTCACGATCGATGCCATCGTGATCTTACCGGAACATCTCCATTGCATCTGGCAAATGCCTCCGCATGATCATGATTATTCCGTACGCTGGCGGCTGATCAAATCGCATTTCTCCCGGTCGATTCCGGACGCTGAGTTCATCTCGCGAAGCCGCCTGCGAAAACAAGAAAGAGGCATCTGGCAGCGCCGTTATTGGGAACATTGGATTCGAGACGACCAGGATTATCGCAACCATTTGGATTACATTCATTACAACCCGGTCAAACACGGACTGGTACAGAAGGTCAAAGATTGGCCGTATTCATCGTTTCATCGCTGGGTAAAACGAGGTGTATATCCCGAAAATTGGGCGGCATCGCCGGAAATAGAGGATTGCGATTGGGAATAGCCTGCCCGGAACAGCATTAGGCTGGAAATATCCCTGCGTAGGCTGGGTTGAAGCTTTGCGGAAACCCAGCCTTGCCAATGTTGGGAAAAGCTGGGTTTCGTACCTCAACCCAGCCTACATGTTGGTCGGATGGTAATAATTTTAAAAAAACAGCTATGCGCAAGAATATGCAGCCGTCAACAAATATTGTGACAATGCGGTTTTTATCCTGCCGGAAACTCTTTTTATGACCTCGCTGAGAAATTTCGACCTGAATTTGCTGGTCGCCTTTGATATCCTCATGGAGGAACTGAACGTGACCCGCGCCGCGGAACGAATGTTCGTTACCCAGTCGGCGATGAGCCATGTGCTGCACCGGCTGCGCCAGCAACTGGACGATCCGCTGCTGATCAAAACTCCAAGCGGCATGAAGCCGACGCCGAGGGCATTGGCTTTGATCGACCCGGTCAAGGAAGTTTTGAAAGAGGTGGAACTTTTAATTCGGCCGCCGGCCGCGTTCGAGCCGTTGACCAGCCAGCGCCGCTTTGTACTGGCGGCGACCGATTACATGGAACTTCTGCTGTTGCCCGCCCTATCCGAACGGATCAGCCGCCTCGCGCCGGGCATTGCGGTCCAGGTCAAACGCACCGAAGCCTCGTTCCCGGCCGGCGCGCTCGAAAACGGCAGCCTGGACGTGGTGCTCGGTTTTGAATCGGTGCTGAATCCGCCTTCCCATCTCAATCGGCTGACTTTGTTCAGCGACCGCATGGCCTGTCTGGCCCGCAAGGCGCATCCAATGTTAAAAAACGGTTTGTCGCTGACCGATTACGTCGCGTTACCGCATATGCTGATTTCCAGGACCGGCAGCCCGGTCGGTCTGATCGATCAAAAACTGCAGGAAATGGGCATGGAGCGGCGCATTCAATTGACCGTGCCGCATTTTCTATCGGCGCCGCTGATTGTCGCGCAGACCGACATGATTCTATCGCTGCCGCAGCGGATCGCCGAACAATTTACCCGCTTCGCGGCGCTCGACATCTTTCCGGTCCCGGTCGACCTGCCGGACTACGAATTGACGATGATCTGGCATCCTTTGCGCGATAAGGATCCCGCATTGGTCTGGCTGCGCAAGCAACTCGCCGATATCGGCCGAACCTTTGCCGCCTTATGAAATTGACTTAGGATTTGGACGGAAATGACTTCGCGGTTTTAACCTGTTCGGATCACGAACCTTTTCAGCGCGTACGCGTTCAGTCCCCCTCTTTGAAAAAGACGACTGCATGGATGCAGGAGATAGAGGAACGCAGGAAGCAGTTACCGAGGGGTTAGGGGAGATTTTTAAATAAATCCCCCTCGATCCCCCTTTTTCAAAGGGGGAAGAGTTATGTGGAGCCAAATCCTTAGCGACCCGGCAGGCCGGGTGCGAGCGGTTTGACTTCCAGCAGGTAATACGGCGGCTTCGATGCCGATTCGCCGCCGTTCAGCACGGCCGACTGATGCAACCGATTGACCACCGCATACAAACGGCCCTCCGGTCCGAAACTGAAGGAATCGACCCAGGACAGGCGCGGGCACTGGGCAAGCCGCCGGTAAGCCCGATCCGGCGCAATCACGCCGATCGCGTTTTCAGCCAGTTCACCGAGATAAATATTGTTTGCTTGATCGATCGTGATGCCGTCCGAAATCGGTTTATCGCTGTAGCGTTCCACCCGGCCTGCCAGCGTCTTCGCATCGAGATTTTCATCGGCCAGATCGGCCGCCTTGATTCGGTACAGGCTGTATCCGTGCATCGGACCGTAATAGACCCATTCGTTGTTCAGGTCTTCCGTGATCGGATTGACGCCGATATGCGGCCTGACCAAACGGCCCGACGCTTCCCTGACCTGAACCGGTTTTCCGTCGATGATCAGATCGACGTTTTCCGGAAGCACGCTGGGATGGCCTTGCAGCACCCGCCGCGCGGCGCCGGTCGCAAGATTGACCGCGATCAGCGCCGCATCGCTGCCGCCGGCCGGATCGCTGATGAAGATATGCTGATGGCGCAGATCGACCGCAAAATCGTTCACGAAAGCGTGTTCTCCCGTTACCGGAGAGGGCAGGTAAATAACCCGGTGCAATCGATCGGTACGGCTATTCCAGCCCACCAGTTTCGGCGTGGACTTGCCGCGCATGCCGTTATCGAGCATCCAGACGATGCCGTTTTTGTCCGCACGGATGCCCAGGACCGAATCGAGCTTCAAAGCCGATTGCGAGGCAAAAGCACTTAACGCCGGAGAAGGAAACGGCGTCAGCGCATGATCCCGCTGCACTTCGACCACCGAGAACTCGGGGGCGTAAAACTGATGAAGGCTCATGATGATGCGTCCTTCCTGAGTGACGGTGACGTTGCCCGGCCCTTTATTCAGGTTGGCAAGAACCTCGAAATTCGAATTTCCCTCGGCAATGGCGCGCCAGGCTACTCCCAAAAGCAAGACAGCACTAAATTTGACTAAACGATTCATTTTTATTCCCGTTGTTGGTTGCGTTCCCGTACCACCATACTAAAGCGCTACCCAGGTGTTAAATGATGTTTCCTCATGCCGCCATTGATAAAATTTGTGAATCGAGGGCGCCTGCCCGAAAGCGGCCGTTTTTGATTAGCTTTTTATGGCTACGGTAAAGCCGCTAACAATTCGATTTCATTCACTTGCTATCTTGTTGCCAAGCGCTTAGCAACAAAATAAAACCCCAAACCAGAAAAACGGTTCCCAAGGTTTTGGCGATCGGCTTCGCTTCCAGCGGCACCCATTTTTCGGCGCAAACGATCAGCGTCAGCAAGGCCATGCCGCCGAGATTCATCACGCCGACCGCAAACATGATCAGCATCTGCGCCCAACAGCAGCCGATGCAATGGAGGCCATGTTTAAACCCCATGCGGAATGCTCCGGCGAGACCGCCTTGCCATTCATTCAGCAGGAACCCCATCGGCGTCTTGCAATGGGTCAGGCAGGCATTTTTGAGCGGCATAAACTGGTAACCGCCGGCAAGCAGGAAAACCCCGGCCGCGAAGCCGCGGTTTTGGTTTTCCATCATCGGCGACAGCCAGACCAATCCGTGCAGCCGCCATTGCAGCAGCGTCGGCAGGATGCCGAACAGCACCCACAGGCCCAGATAAGCCGCCGCGAATAGCGCGAGCGCTTGAGCCGGCCGCGCGTTCAAGCGGCGGCTGACTTTCGCGTAGGCGTTCAGCATCGGCAAGGCGGACGGCAGCATCATCGCCGCCATCATGACCGCCCACATCGCATAGACATAGGCAAAGTCGCCAAAACGCCATGCCGATGCTTGACTCGGCGGCATCCACATGGCGTGCATCGGCAGGGCTTCCAGCGGCCGCGACTGGAAATAAAGCGTGCTCCAGGCGATCACGATAGCGGCCATCAGCAAGGCCCAAACCGCCCCTTGATTTTTGAATCCGATCTTCACGGCCGGTAAACAAATTCGGAATAATAACCGTTGCGCTCGGAGAACTCCCACGCTTTGCCGTGATCGTGATAATGATAGCTTTTCGAGCGGGCGACAACTGACGGGTGGCTAGTGACCACGCATAAAGGCGGGTTGTCGATCGTCGCTTCTGCACCGCGGATGCCTTGAATGCTTGTAATTTCGGCTTCGGCGATGCCGGGGATTAGCAGTCGCCGGGATTTGCCCTGCTCTTCAAAATCGATCCTGACCTTGCGGATCCCGAGCACTTCGCCGACAAGGCTCATCAAAACGGCCGGGTGGCCGCCTTGCTGGCCGCCGAAAATCTGCACCAGCGCATCGAACTGGCTCGCGTCGGCGCGTTCGTCCACATACAGGGCGGCTTGCCATTGACCCTCGATCATTAGGCCCGGGGCGTAGCAAGCCAGCGCCACATTCAGGCCGCCCAGGTCAAGCCCTTCCAGATGGCCCCGCTCGATGTGCCAGGCCGCCAGCAGTCTGCAGTCCCCGTGCGAAGGCGGCTGCAGCCAGACGCAAGGGCAAGAGACTTCACAGTTGCAGGTTTCGAAATAGCTGCCCTCTAAAATCCAGCTTGGGTTTTCTTTCACAGGCTCTCCTCCTAAAAAGATTCTTTGTAAGGCCGCAAATCCAGTTCATGCGTCCAAGCGCTGGGATGCTGGCGGTGCATAGCCCAATAGGTTTCGGCGATCGCCTCCAACTCCAAAAGACCGCCCTCGCCTTTCGCTTCGACATAGTCGGGAAACTGGTTTCTGGCACGCTCGCCGTTGATCACACCGTCGATGACCGCGTGCACGACGTGAATGCCTTGCGGCGAAAACTCGCGCGCCATGCCTTGCGCCAACGCCCGCAAACCGGCTTTCGCGGTTGCAAAGGCGGTAAACGGCGGCTTGGCCCGCAAGGATGCGGTGGCGCCGGTAAAAAACAGCGTGCCGCGGTTCCTGGGCTGCATGGCCCTAACCGCGGCCTTGCCGAAGAAAAAAGCGCCCAGACAATTTTGCCGCCAAAGCAGGGAAAACGTTTCGGCATCGGTTTCGAGCAGGGGCGATGGAATATTGCTGTCAACATTGTACGCCGCAATTTCCACGCCCTGCCTTGTATCCCCGGCAATGCTGAACAAATGCTCAATATCGGCTTCGACCGTGGCATCGGCAACGACCGCCGTGGCTGAACCGCCGGTCTGCCGGATACCCGAAGCAACTCTGTGAAGTTTTTCTTCACTCCGTCCTGCCAGATAGACATGCAATCCCTCTGCGGCAAATCGCCGGGCAAGCGCCGCTCCCAGTCCCTGTTCCGGACCCACGCCGATAATCACAGCCGCGCCGGTTTCGCTCATTGTTCAATGCCTCCCGCTTAGGGTCTGCCGAAAACCAGCGAGAAATTATTCGCCGGCATATCGATGATCTCCTTCAGCTCCATGTTGTACTTTTCGGCCGCCTTCCTCAGATCGGCAACATCCTTCAAACCCCATTCCGCAACGCCGGCGGAGCTCAAAGTTTCATGAAACTCTTTGTTCGAATCGGTAGTAAAACCGCCTTCCACCTTGAAAGGACCGTAAATCAATAAGATACCGTCTTCGGTCAAAAGCTGCGAAGCGCATTCCATCATCCCGTCCGCGATTGAAATCGGCGCGACCTGGAAGATGTTGATGCAGAAAATCGCATCGAAGGTTTTCGACTTGCCGGGGTTGAACCAGGTATGCGGATCGGTCAGGTCCAGATGCACCGGGTCGGCGATATTATCGTTCGCATGATCGGTGGACAGTTTTTTGATATTGTCGAAAACTTCCTTGTCCTTGTCGGAGGGATGGAAATGCAAATGCTGAAAATGCGGCGCAAAGTAATTGATATGCATACCGCTACCGCTGGCGAGCTCGAGCACGCGACCAGACGCTTTGGGCAATTTTTCTTTTAAAACGCCCAAGATCGGTTCCCGGTTGCGGCTTCCGGCCCAAGCGACATACTCGCTCAACGGATGGGGGTCTAAAGGGGGTTTGTTTTCGCTCATGGTCTCCTCGCTATTTGAATATAGTTTTAGTCGAAGTGCTCAATGCACATGACTTGTACAACAAATATCATGCCAATATGAGTCGTACAATTTATACTTTAATTTCATAGCGTTATAATTTAGCCGCTATCCGGAAAATGAAATCCCACTTCAATTGATGAAATATTAATTCACAGACAGTCTTTGAGCGGCTCATTCTTCTCCGGCTTAATGCCGGTATTTTTTTACAGGCCTCACCTCTGGAATGCTAGTTGCTCTGCCGCCCGTCGAAGGCGGGGTAAAAGTTTGCGGAGTTTGATCGCGTATCCAATGTCGATTTTCCGCATGCTGCGGAGCCTCGTTACGCGATGGCCCCTATTCCGACGGGTCGTGCCCAACCGGATTCGACGTTCAACGGACTGTTTCAATGCGCGGATATGAATAATTTACCGAGGCGGTTATGCTTTAGTCTGGCTTCTGAAAGTTGCCAAATTTATCCCGTATTTTTTCAGTTTGAGGTAGACCGCCCGAGGAGTTATGTCCATAGTTAGCGCTACTTTCTTAATATCGCCTTGATGTTGTTTTAACGCTGCTTCAAGAAATGATTGCTCAACTTTGGCCACAGTATTTTCTTTTACGCCTTTCCACTCGTCAGTCTTAGGTCGGGTAGGCGAAATCTCTAAATCCAGATCAACCAGCTCATTGCCTTTGGCAAACAAAAAGCTTCGTTCGAGAATATTTTCCAATTCGCGGACATTGCCCGGCCAAGAGTAGCTGCGGATTTTTTGCATGACCTTTCGGCTGACGGATTCAATATTCTTGTTATATTTTTTGTTCAGCCGTTTCAGTATGAGTTGTACGAGAAAAGGCAGGTCCTCGTGCCGCTCGGACAGTGGCGGGATATTTACTCGAACCACGTTCAACCGATAGTACAGGTCATGCCGAAACACGCCTTTACTTACCAACTCCTCCAGATTTTGATTGGTTGCGGAAATAATTCTTACATCGACAGACAAGGTTTGCTTGCCTCCCACACGCTCAAGCTCCCCCTCTTGCAGTATTCTCAACAGGCGTGTTTGTGCAGCGGGAGATAAGGAGTCTACTTCATCCAGAAACAGCGCGCCGCCGTCCGCCCTTTCAAAATAACCGCGGTGAACCTCAACGGCGCCTGTAAAAGCGCCTTTTTCATGGCCAAACAAGGCGGTTTCGATAAGATTTTCTGGAATAGCGCCGCAGTTTATAGGAATAAACGGCTTCCTACAGCGTTCACTCATAGCATGAATTGCTCGGGCAATCAATTCTTTTCCAACACCCGTTTGGCCTTGTATTAAAACCGTCGCCGTAGTCGGGGCTATCACTTCTATCGACTGCAATATTTTCTGCATAGTGGCTGATTTGGCGACGATAGCAGGGGGCTCTTTTATTGCAGGCTGCTTAACTTGTTTGCGCCAAATCTGTTGCATGCTTTCTTCGATACGGGAATGCAATGCATTCATATCCTGGATTTCCTTAACCGGTGTGGTATCGGTATATTCCATGCCTGGGCGCCCTTGGGCCGCCGCAGGGTTTTTATAAACGCAAACTACGCATTTGCCATCATGACGGGCAATGCTTTCCTTGATTTCAACTTTGGCATAACCAAAATTTCTGGCGGCGATGCCGCCGAAAACGCTGGAGGTCATCCGGCATAATTCAGGGAAATTCGTCACTTGATCGCCAAAAGGGCAGCAACTGTTGGTAACGGTAATGCAGTCCTGATTAATGGCTTCCAGTGAAAATTTACCTCCTATGTTATTTTTAAGGCCGAGAATCAGTTCGATGTAGCTTTCAATATCGAGGGCTTCGGTTTTATTCGTATTGCTTCGGTAGGTATCCTCAAAAAAGCAGCCCGCCGTATTAGCGATCTTTTCAATTAATTCCTCGTTGTGTTTTTGTCCCTGTTGTTCGCTGGCATGCATGAGCTCCAGGATGAAAGTCTGGAGAAAAAAGATGGGGGTTAATTCAGAGAGAGGATTGTTTTCCATAAAGAGCCGAGCGAAAAAGTATTTCACTTATTGAATCATATCTTCTCGCAGGATGCAAAGAAAAAACATAAGCCACTGTTTATTATATATATTTATATGTTTTCAACCATGGCATATTCATTGCTAAAAGATGAATGAATGCACGTAAGTGAAAAACCAAACGTGCATGGAGTAATGCTTAAGCATGATTTTTGATTCACTCTGGAAGACTGACAATGACCACTCTAAAAGACAAAATAGAAAAACGAGTCCAAGATTACGATTTTTGGGCAACCCGTCGCCGTTATGGGGCCGCCGGGCACAACGACGCCAGTTTATGGGTACTCGCCTGTATGGACGAGCGGTTGCCGGTGGATGAAGCGCTTGGAATCCGGGTGGATACGCCGGTAGGAGGAGGCGATGCGCACTGTTTTCGCAATGCGGGAGGGATCGTGACGGACGACGCCATCCGTTCCGCGATGCTGACCTGTACCTTTTTCGGGACCAAGGAAATCGTGATCGTCCAACACACCCAGTGCGGCATGCTTTCAGCCAATGCCCAGGATTTGGAAAAGGCTGTTCGAGAGAGAGGCGTCGATACGGAAAACTTAATCTTGGATCCGACCCTGCCCGAATTGAAGCTGAATAAAGGCGCTTTCGCCAAATGGATCGGCATGATGGACGATGTCGACGTGGCCTGTATGAAAACCATCGACACCTTCCGCACCCATCCCCTGATCCCGAGAGACGTCGTGGTAAGCGGATGGATTTGGGAGGTCGAAACCCGACGCTTGCGCGCGCCGACACTCGACCCCGAAAAACGGCTCCGCACGGATGTGGTCTCCTCCGCGTTTGGCGTGGCCGAGAAACAGCCTGACCGATGGAATTAAAGACCTGAAAGTAATCCCCACTTTCGAGAGCGTTGTACCGTTATGGAGGCGCTCTCCTTCCGTAACAGCTTAGCCAAATAGGCGGAAATTATGCCAACGTATGATTATCAGTGTCAGCAATGCCAGCACCAGTTCGAAGCCAAACATCGGATTAGCGATCCTCGGCCTTACTGCCCTGAATGTGGAGGTGTAAGCAATAAACTTATTCTTACCGCTCCAGCGACACATGGTGCTATGGCCTTAGGCCGCGAACAGGCAATTCGCTCATTACAGCCGCAACTAAAGAATGATGCGCATCGTCACGGGCCCGGCTGTAGCTGCTGTCATCATTAAAACATGTGCTAATCGGCAAGACGGCTAGCTCCGACTCGATGGCATACGCCTTAATGGCGCACCACATATTTAACAGGATTTATATTTATGAATTCCAAATTACAAATTTTTAATTGCATTTTATTGCTGGGATTATTTGCTTTAACCGAGTCGGCAAATGCCGAAGTAGCTTCGGCAAAATTCTCGCATCAGATATTGTTAAAAAAACGCGTGGCTTTCCCATCAAAAGAAATTGACACTCATGTGCTACGCGTACAATTTCCAAAAGGATTTAAAATTCCATTACATACGCATGAAGGACCAGGACCTCGCTATGTTGTGCAAGGCAAATTGAAAGTAGAAGACAGGAGAGAAAGCAAAATATATGAGTCAGGGGAAATATTTTGGGAAACTGGTGCGGAAATGACAGTAGAAAATATTGGCTCGACTAAAGCAGAACTTATTATTTTTGAAATGGTGGCAGGTCAGTAAACGAGGGAATCGATCATAAAGGCCGTTCCGGAAAGCCGCCCGAGCTATTATTGGCTCGGTAGGTAGGTTTATAAAGAACGGAATCTGATTGAGCAATTTTTTCAGAAACCGAAGCGGTATCGTGCGGATGTTGTCCTTGGTCGAGGCGACGCAGGACAGGTGCGGCGCGGCCGCGATGCCTTTGGACTGGATGGCGACGACCGTTTCGAAGGTCTTCTCGCGGGTCGAACCGCCGGCGCCGAAGGTGACCGAAAAAAAGCCGGGATTCAGCCGGGCCAGCTTGTCGTGAACGACTTTCAGACTGGCCGCACCGTCGTCGGTTTTCGGCGGATAAAACTCGAAACTGAGCACCTTCGGGTGCGTGTAGCGTGATGTCATGCGTTACCTAAGCCGGAGGATGTCCCGGGCTGTCCCGCGGGCAGCCCGAAACGAGTCAATCAATAACGGTAAGATTCGCCTTTGTACGGGCCTTCGACCGGCACATTGATATACCGGGCCTGTTCCTCGGTCAACTGCGTCAACTGGACGCCGATCTGGGCCAGATGCAGGCGGGCGACTTTTTCGTCCAGCGGTTTGGGCAGCACGTACACCTTGTTCTCGTACTGCTCGGCATGCTGCCACAGCTCGATCTGCGCCAATACCTGGTTGCAGAACGAATTGGACATCACGAAGCTCGGATGGCCGGTGGCGCAGCCGAGGTTGACCAGGCGGCCTTCGGCCAGCACGATCAGGCGCTTGCCGTCCGGGAAGATCACATGGTCGACCTGCGGCTTGATGTTTTCCCAGGGGTATTGGCGGAGCGAAGCGATGTCGATTTCCGAATCGAAATGGCCGATGTTGCAGACGATCGCCTGATGCTTCATCGCCTGCATGTGCGCATGGGTGATCACATTCACGTTGCCGGTGGCGGTCACGAAAATGTTCGCGCGCGGCGCCGCCTCGTCCATCGTCACGACCCGGTAGCCTTCCATCGCCGCCTGCAAGGCGCAGATCGGGTCGATCTCGGTGATCCACACGGTGGCGCCGAGGCCCCGCAGCGACTGCGCGCAGCCCTTGCCGACGTCGCCGTAGCCGCAGACCACCGCGATCTTGCCGGCCACCATCACGTCGGTGGCGCGCTTGATGCCGTCGACCAAGGATTCCCGGCAGCCGTACAGGTTGTCGAATTTGGACTTGGTGACCGAATCGTTCACGTTGAAGGCCGGCACCCGGAGGGTGCCTTGGGCGACCCGTTCGTGCAGGCGCAACACACCGGTCGTGGTTTCCTCGGACAACCCCCGGACGTTCGCCATCAGCGCGGGATACTTCTCGTGCATCATCAGGGTCAGGTCGCCGCCGTCGTCGAGGATCATGTTCGGGCGCCAGCCGTTCGGGCCTTCGATGGTCTGTTCGATGCACCAGTCGAATTCGGCTTCGGTCTCGCCCTTCCAGGCGAACACCGGAATGCCGGCCGCGGCAATTCCGGCAGCGGCATGGTCCTGGGTCGAGAAGATGTTGCAGGACGACCAGCGCACTTCCGCGCCCAGCGCGGTCAAGGTTTCGATCAATACCGCGGTCTGAATGGTCATGTGCAGACAGCCGGCGATCCGGGCGCCCTTCAAGGGCTGGTCGGCGCCGTATTCGGCGCGCAGCGCCATCAGGCCCGGCATTTCGGTCTCGGCGATGGCGATTTCCTTGCGTCCCCAATCCGCCAGCGCCATGTCGGCGACTTTATACTCTTGGCTCATGTCCTGCTCCTCTATTTCCGTGTTGATTAAATGCCGGCCGCCTCGCGCAAGGCCTCAACCCGGTCGGTTCTTTCCCAGGTAAAGGTGGCTTCGGTGCGTCCGAAATGGCCGTAGGCGGCGGTGGGCTGGTAGATCGGCTGCAACAGGTCCAGCTGCGCGATCAGGCCTTTCGGCCGCAGGTCGAAGATCGAACGGACGATCTCGACCAGGCGGTCTTCGCCGAGCTTGCCGGTGCCGAAGGTTTCGAGCGTGATCGAGGTCGGCTCGGCCACGCCGATCGCGTAGGAGACCTGAATCTCGCAGCGCTCGGCCAGGCCCGCCGCGACGATGTTCTTGGCCACGTAGCGGGCCATATAGGCGGCCGAGCGGTCCACCTTGGACGGGTCCTTGCCGGAAAAGGCGCCGCCGCCGTGGCGCGCCATGCCGCCGTAGGAATCCACGATGATCTTGCGGCCGGTCAGGCCGCAGTCGCCGACCGGGCCGCCGATCACGAACTGGCCGGTCGGGTTGATGAAGAATTGGGTGTCCTTGTGCAGCCATTCCTTGGGCAACACCGGCAGGATGATTTCGTCCATCACCGCTTCATGGATCGCCTTGTTGCCGATCTCCGGCGAATGCTGAGTCGACAGCACCACCGCCTCGATCGCGACCGGTTTGTGGTTTTCGTAGCGGAAGGTGATCTGGCTTTTCGCATCCGGACGCAGCCAGGGCAAGGTCTTGTTCTTACGGACTTCGGCCTGGCGCTTGACCAGCAGATGCGAGTACTGGATCGGGGCCGGCATCAGCACCTCGGTTTCGTTGGTCGCATAGCCGAACATCAGGCCCTGGTCGCCCGCGCCCTGCTCGTGGTCTTCGGCTTCGTCGACACCCAGCGCAATGTCGGCGGACTGTTTGCCGATCGCGTTCAACACTGCGCAGCTTTGGCCGTCGAAGCCGATGTCGCCGTGGTCGTAGCCGATCGCACAGACGGTCTTCCGGACCAGCTCTTCCAGATCGACCCAGGCATTGGTCGTAATTTCGCCGGCGATGATCACCATGCCGGTTTTTACCATCGTTTCGCAGGCCACCCGCGATCTCGGATCCTGCGCCAGCAGCGCATCCAAGACCGCATCGGAAATCTGGTCCGCGACTTTGTCGGGATGCCCTTCCGAAACCGATTCCGAGGTAAAAATGAAATTGTTGCTCATAGAAGTGCCTTTTAAAAACTGAAAACGTTGTTATTTCGATAGCAGTCGCGTTCCGCCTCAAGTGCGGGGAATTTATTCTGCTGATTTTGTAGTATCGAACGAAAGACTTCTTCCCGGCCAATCAATTTAGCCTCAAAATGCCTCTCACATTTCGAGCATTGATAGTCATAGGCAGACTCATTTTCTACCTCAGTCTTATTGTTGATCATGGCTGTAACGAAGATGCCTCATGCTTATCGTTAAGTGCTCTCTGTTTAGCATGTTCGACTTCCTAAATTCACCCGCTTACCACGACGTCTTTCGGAATCAGGGGATGGGTGCGGAAGGTGTCGATGGTTTTCATACAGGCGAGTACCCATAAACTGGCGTCGTTGTGCCCGGCGGCCCCATAACGGCGACGGGTTGCCCAAACATCGTAATCTTGAATCCGCTGTTCAAGCTTATTTTTTAATGCAGTCACGTTGTTCTCCCTCATAAAAAATTGCTTAAGCAAAAACCCAAGGTGATTGAGCAACACCATCACATTGACTTTAAGCAAATCATATGCCAGTTCTTATATCCTTATAAATCAATAACATGAATTAAATTATCAAGATTAACATTGATACCTCCAACTCATCGATCAATCAGCAACTCAAAAGAAATTATTTTTAATATCAGTTAGTTGAAAATTTTGAAGCAAATTTTCCTACCGGGAAGAAATATTTCGCACAGAACAGTAAGATCGCTAAGTGGATTCTATTCGTCCGGAGGTAATATAGCGACGGAACCAGGCCTCACCGAATAAGGCTAACCGATACTCAAATGGGCATTAGCAGATAAACTCACGCGACAATACTTCTATGAGCAGGCTTGCTTACGTTACGGGTTGAGGACCGTCGATCCGCGATTGAATCGATTAATTTTAACGCCACAAAATACACTCAAACCGGTCACTTATTCTGACCGGGGACAGTCAGAATAAGCTTTAAAAGCCAGCAACAATGACGAAACTACTTCATCTCGCTGGCTTTTGCCTTAGTTTTAGTCATTAAGTTTGGCGGGGGACCGATAGGATCGAAATTTTTCAGCAGCGGTACATCGTCTTTGTTGACCCATAGCACATCCATGTTGTAAGAACCTTGAGGCCCCCAGCCGCCGAAAAACTTCTTGCCGTCCGGCGTGAACGACCAGCACATGTCTTCACCCGCGGTATTGATGGTATCGCCGAGGTTCAACGGCTCTTGCCATTCGCCCTTGAGATTCTGATGAGAAATCCATTCATCGTGGCCGCCGCGCGAGCCCATGTCGGCGCGCGTGCTGGTGATGATCAGGCTTTTGCCGTCCTTCGACAACCCGGTCCAATGCAAATGGTCGCGGTACGGTGAGTTGACGCGTGAGCCCAGGCTTTGCGGTTTCTGCCAGGTGCCGTTTTTCTTTTCAACCTTCCAAATGTCGCTGTCCTGAGTCACGCCGGGTTGCTGATAGCTGAAGTAAATCAGGCTATCCGAGGCAATGATCGGGCAATGCTCCTCACCGGTCGGCGTATTCAGGTGGGGCAGTTCCGGTACTTCGTTCCAGCTTTTGGCCGCTTGCCAGACGCCGTCAACTTTTTGCACCACGTACAGATCCCCGGTCGACAGATTGCCCGGCTGGTAGCGGGTAAAATAAATCGCGTTGCCATCGTCCGAAAGGCTGGGTTCCAGTTCCCAGGCCTCGGTATTGATGTTCGGGCCCACTTTGGGGTCGATACCCGACCCCAGATGAATCGGCGCTTGCCAGACACCATTGACGTTATAGGCCATCCAGATGTCGAAACTATAAGGGGTTCCCGGAGATTCGATGCTGCCCGGCCGAGTGGAAACGAACAACACGGTATTGCCGTCGGCGCTGTAGGTCATTTCGAATTCAGCAGCGTTCGAGTTGATCGGTGCGCCGATGCTTTTGGCCAGCGAAGGTGCTTGGGTGTTTGCGCCGGACGGCATATCCATGCCGGGCATCGCATACGACGCGCTCTGCCCCAACAGCAGCGCCAACCCAACGATACGAAGATTAAGGTTCAGGGATTCTGTTTTCATAGCGTTTACCATGCTTTTTGAGAAAGACTAAATAATTACTAACATATTTAGAAAGCTATTTGGCGGGTGTTTGAATCGGGTCTTGCAGTACGGTTACCGCCTCATCCCCTGGTGAAAGGGACTTTCTTTCATAGATCGGCACCGGGTCGCCGTCCAGTTTAGTGAGGGCTTCGTTCAGCGTCTGGCGATCAAACTCGGGTATTTCGCCACTATTGGCTTTTTGAATAAGATTCAGTGCCAGATCGAAACGCTGATCTGGTGTCGTTTTCTCACCCTCTAAATCCGGGTGTGCCTCGACGTAAAGCTTATTGTCCAGCCATCCTACCTTGATGGGCTGTTTGACGATGAAAACCGGCGTCCCTACCGGCACCCTGTTATATAGCTGCTCTATATCTTCAGGATAGGTACGCACACAACCGTGCGTGATCTGCATGCCGATGCCGTAGATTTTATCGATATCGGTGCCGTGTATGCGGTATTCGCCGGGCAGTGCCAGATGCAGGGAATACAATCCCAAGGGATTATGCGGACCTGGCGGTACGACGGCAGGCAGCGGATCCCCGTTGGCCGCATGCTCGCGTCGGATGGATTCAGGCGGATACCAAGACGGATTTTTAACCTTACGGGACACTTTGGTCTCACCCAACGGTGTTTTCCAGTCTTGCCTGCCTACGCCATGCGCATAAGACATCACCTGCCGAGGTACGCCCTTGACTTCCGGCGGATAATAATACATACGGTATTCGGAGATATTCAGCGTAATCCCCTGGTGCGGCGTATCCGGCAGAATGCGCCGGTTCGAAAGACGGATAACTTCACCTTTTTTGACATGCCAGCGGTCAATGTCCGGATTCAGGCGTACTATTTCAGTTTGCCCCAAACTAAATCGTCTGGCTACATCCAGCAAGGTTTCCTCCTGCTCCGCGCGGGTTAAAGGCACGCCTTCAGGATATTCGGTAATGACAGTGTCGTTGGGATTGGTCGGCCAGTTGTAAGTCGTGGCGCTGGCTTTACCAGTAACGGCGGATATTACAATCGATAAGGCAAATAATCTGCGTAATTTCATAACTTAATAACTTTCTTATTTATAAAGACAAGTATAACACCCACTTTTCAGCCTGTTCGACGCTAAGTTGAGGTCTACTTCAACCGGATACGGTCAAATCGAGTAGGGTATCCACGTTTGCAAGCACAGCTTAGCGTACAGACCTTTCCTAATTTTGCCCTGCCTTATCGAGCCTCTCTGCCGTAGGAAAATTTCGGAACGTTATTTTGGGCGTATTCTTAATGCGCATCATCCGTATGCCATGCCGGCAGCATGTAAATATCGTGGGGTTTTAAACCCATCTTTTTCAGCGTATCGATCGTGGTTTTCTTGGCCATTTTTTGTAAATCGATCACGGTAATCGAGCCGTCATCCATTTCGGGCAGATTTAGAAAATTATTCTGCACAAACGCATATTTTTCGTCGGGCGAAAAGACCACATGATGAGAGCCCGCGGCGGTTGGAATCGATTTTAACAGAACAGGTTTTGCTATGGATTGGCCGCTGATGTCGAAAATATTCAATGCGCCTGGCTTTGCGGTGGTGACGTATAACCGATCGTGTGCCCGGTTAAAGTAAATTTCTAAAGGAACGCCCTGCTGGATTTCCGAAAAATCATAAATGGGCTGAAAATCAAACCTATCACTATTCGCCTGCCATGTGGCCCGCCATAATTTGCCTTCGAACAGGGTATTGATATAAGCCAGCGGTGGATTCGCATGCGGCACGAATACCGCTTCTACCGGCGCTGAGCCCGACGGACTGGGTTGGTCGGACAATTTATGCGTGGACAGCACTTTACCGCTTGCCGCTTCGATGACGGTGACGGTTTCGCCCGGATCTTTCAGATCGGACGGACGCACGGTGCTGGTAACGATGAGCCGATTGATCTCTTCCTGCAGCCCAATGCCGTGCGGGTACCGAATAAAGGTCTCCGGTCCATTGGCGGCAATGACCTGTCTGACTTTATCCGTCTGCGCATCGCCGACGATCACATTGCTCGATCCCATACAGGTGAGATACCAGGTTTTTCGGTCTGCGGTGAACGCCATGTCTTCGCCGACTTCGCACTCCGGCACATCCAGTAATTTAATGGTGTACGGCGTACGCTTCATGTCGATCACGCGTAAGGCGCCGTTTCCCAAGGCGGTGATATAGGCCTTGCTTAAATCTTTGTTATAAAAGAAATGATGGGAAACCGTATCCGGCGGTAGCGGCAGATCGGTTAAGATTTTGCCGAATTGCGGCGAATCAGGATCTACATCGAGGATCGCAATGCCTTCCCGGCGCGGCGTGCTGCCGGGCTTGCTGTCGTAGTTCACCATGGCCAATATTTCGGCATGGGCCATCGTTGAAGTAAGCAGCAACAGGCTGCACAAGGTCTTTACGATTGTTTTCTGGATCATTGTCATGGCTCGAATTGAATTAGGAATTTGCACGCTATCAAGAATTTCTTTTAACCGCCCTGCCCTATGAAAGCCCTGAAGCATCAGCAAGGAGACGCCTTTATTGGGTAAATTTTCACGCTTGGTTTTTGTTTTGAGAGATCTTTTGCACGCGTACAATATACGACCGGTCGTCTATAATGTCAAAAAAAATTAGACCGGTCGTCTTTTTTATTCACCCCGTTTGCTCCTTCAAACCGCCGTTTTGGATGGAAAGCCTTTTCCGCTCAAATTTACCTTCATTAAAAACAAAAATTTAAAGATAGCGATTATTGATAAAATCGGCCTGATTCCTGTCAACCGCTAGGTAAAACTTTCCTGGATCTCGGGGAAACGGGGGCTGAAAAGCTTTACACACTGGTTAACAGTTATGATTAATCATCGGAAAATCAGAGAATCTCTTTAGGCCGCCGTGAATACCCTCGCGCGACTACAAACGGGGTACTTATCTCAATGTAATGGTGAAGGGGAGCCCCGTTTGGCATTAACATTCAGACCTGCGATAATCCGTGCCGGCGGGTAAAGTATCCTTGAAGTATTTCTGGCAGGGGCGCAAGAAAATGATCGCTCATTAACGTAGGCGGGCTATGCCAAGCGAAAAAATCCGTGCCGAGATCAGTCGCCGGGCCTACGCGGCCTTTCAGGCCGATGCTCTGTCCGTCCCCCCGATGACACTGCGCGGCGGCTATGCCGAGGACAGCTATGATATCGCCCCGCCCCCCGACCCCGTTATCGACGCCTTGACGGACGCCTACCTGGAGGCTTACACATTCTGGGGCTTGGCTTATCTTGACCCGGCATCTTGGCGGCATTATCTGCCCTCCTTGATCGCCTATGCATTCCGCCATATGGACGATCCTCATATGGTAGTGGAAGGCCTGCTCCATAATCTGCGGCCACCGGATAGGGAGCCTCCGCGCCTGGCCTCTCTCACCGCAGCACAGGAAGCGGTGATCGTTGCGTTTCTGGAAGAGGTGGCCTTCAGCGAAGACTCCGCGAACCAGGGCTTCGCAATACAAGTGCTCGAAGAATGGTGGATCCCTGATGCGCTATACCGAAAGCGCTAACTCGGCGCTTAACCGGGCTACTCGTCAAACGGGTCGAACACGGCAGGCAAGCCGCGCTCGAGTATGCGCTGCTTGCGTCTTGCTGTATCCGGTTTGGGAAAAATTCGAGACAGCCTGATCTAACAAAGCAAGGGAATCCAGAAATAGAATCTTAACTTAAGCGTGTAGCGGAGGATTGAATGACCGATTCACGAAAGGATCGGATATACGATAAACTGATGATTAATCACGAAAAACCAGCTCTATAGCATCTACAAATTCCGGGCTTATTAACGATTTAAACAAATTATTCGGTTTTCTTCGATTGATGAAATAATTATTGCCGGGCTGCTTTTTCGCTTGTTTCTTGGCTTCACAGGCCAAATCGGAAATATCTACGTGAGATTGGCACAAACAGGTCGCTTGCGCATCCACCAAACCTGCCGATAGGCTCAATAGCGGAAAGAAATGGTCACATCCGTGCCTGTCTTCACTGAGTAAACCGCCGGCCTGGATGTGCTCCGCTTTATAATAACCGGAAACCGAATGTTCAAAAGTGGACAAAATAGCCTGGCAGCGTTCGACCCAATCGCCCACCGTAAATACCACAATGAAATCGTCGCCGCCGATATGGCCGACATAACCGGCTTCAGAAGGAATATGGCGAGTCAAGATATCGGCAACCGCTTTTATAACATTATCGCCGGCACTGTAGCCATATACATCGTTATAGGGCTTGAAATGGTCCAGATCGAAATAACCGACGCAAAACGCGCGCTTTTCGGCCAGCAAACGATTGATCAGTTCGTTCGTGGGCACGCTGCCCGGTAACAGAGTCAGCGGATTGGCATGTTTGGCATTGTGGATTTGCTGACGCGTAATCTCGGCCAGCAAATCAAGAACCGTCACGATACCGTAGTAGACTCCGTTATCAGTAATAACAAACGCCTGATCTCTGCGCATGGCCGTGGTCAATTGCTCGCTGACTTGCTCCACCGCCGTATTTTTCTCGACGCTGAACGGCATGCCGTCGATAAAAAATTGGATCGGTTGCTTGCCGTGTAATTCGATACCGTAGCGTGAAGAGAACAGCCGGCAGAGAAACTTATCCCGATAGATAAGCCCCACTATAATCCCATGATCGACCACCGGCAGCATCGCCAAGTCGGCATCGTGCTGGAACAGCGATAAAATGCAGGAGATCGGGGTGTCGGCCGTTACCGGATCGATCGTTTGGGTGATTTCGGCCACGCTCTTCGCATGATAAAGATTTAATGCATTATCAGCGGGCCTAGTGCCTGCAAATAACTTCTTATCCAGTTCCTTCGGCGGCAGCCCCATTGGTCGTGCAAAATAGAAACCCTGGGCATGGGTGATGCCAATCTTATGAATGGCTTGAAATTCTTCTGCGGTTTCTATGCCTTCCGCGATCACTTTACACTGCATCGCAGCCGCCATATTCTGAATCGAACGCACAAAATTCAGTTTGACTCTGTCTTCGTGTAAACCCTGGACAAAATGTTTGTCGATTTTCACGTATTCCGGTTTTAACTCCGCCCACAAGCGCAACCCCGAATAGCCCGCCCCCAAATCGTCCAGCGCGATTTGAAAACCCATGCTGCGGTAATGATCTACCGCTTCACGCATGATCTGGTAATCATCGGTAGGCTGGTGCTCGGTCAGTTCGATGATGATCACCTGCGGTTCCAGGCCGGAAGACCGAATAAATTTCAAGGTTTCGCCGGACTTGAAGTCGGGCTCCAGCAATATTGATGGGCTGACATTGATGAACAATTTACCGGGAAGGCTCATTTGCGCGAAACGACAGATGGTCGCTTCCCGACATACAAACTCCAGCCTGGCTTGTAAATCGTGACGAGCAGCCGTATCGAACAGATTCATAGGACTGTGCAGAGGACTGTCCGAAGGGCCGCGAATCAGAGCTTCATAGCCAACGATTTGCCGTTGGTTAACCGACACAATGGGCTGATAGACCGGCGTTACCAGTTTCCCTTCCAAGATGCGCAGCAGTTCTGTCTTTAGATCGGCCATCAATAAAATCCATAAAATGACTCGATTCTAGCCAATAAATATGACAGTTCTGTTAAAGCGCCTGGTTCTGAAAATTCAAGAGTTCGTGCTTGCCGAATTTGCCAACGTGGCAGACCTCTTAAATCAAATTTCAAGACAGCCTTAGATCGTAGCTTCTTCTGTGTGAGTCGCTCTTAGAGCAAAAACCATTGTCACATTGATGTAACAATATTTTGTCATAATCTTGTAAAAACAGACTAACAATTTAATTTATAAAATATTTTCAACCAATCATTACTAACTTATTTTATGTTTCTTATTATTGATTATCGGTTGAATAGACGTTCATATATTGAATCATCATCTTTTGCGACTGATATAGAATGTTAAATATATTCTGTTTACTCCCCATCAGTTCAGCCATTTTTTTAAGATGACCGAAGAAAATTCAGTTAGATATTTTCAAAATCATTAAGCCAATCAATATTCGGCCAATTGTTAACTGGCGAGCATCGTTTAGATGCATAGCCTGAATTAGAAATCCTTTATGGCTGAATAGTTTTTAACCTATAGGGTACGTCAGCGAAAATGGATTAGGGCGCCACCTATCGAGATATCTTCAAATAGACAGAGGAGCAAATTAATGTTTAAGTTCGAGCTAAAAACAGGAGTACAGCTGAGTTTGTTAATCTGCACGACTCTCCTAGCTTTAGCCATTATCGGATACCTTGGCATCAACGGCATGAATAATACAAATGCCGCTCTGGGCACGGTATACAATCATCGGATTGTGAGCCTAGGCCAATTGATGACGATCGCCAGGAAAACGCTCGAGAACCGGAATCTTCTCCTGGATGCAGCGCGGCACCAAAACCCCGATTTGATTGCTGAGAAATACCGCGCCTCTGAAAATAATAAAAGGATCATCGCGGACACATGGAAAGCTTATCGCTCCGACGAATTAGCCCCGAAAGAAAATGAGTTAGCCAAGCGATTGGAAGCGGATCGTCAAAATTTTTTTGAGAATGGTCTAAAACCGGCATGGGCTGCACTGAAAAATGAGATGCCGGAAGAGGCCGAGAAACTGATCGATACGGTGGTGGAGCCTTATTATACGCCGGTCGGCAAAGGGACCGATGCGCTGCTGCAGATGCAAGTCGATGCGGCGAAACAGGAATATGATGCATCGCAGCAAAACTATGCATCGACGCGCACCACCATTTTAAAAATTATCTTCGCAGCGATCGCCATTGTCTCTCTGGTCAACATAAGCTTTGCATGGAATTTACGACGGAAGCTCGGTTGCGAACCCAGCGAAGCCGCAGAAATCATGCGCAACATTGCAGAGGGTCGGCTCGATTTTTCGCTTAATGCAAAAGGTAAAAATCCGCGCAGTCTCGTCGCCATGACTAAAAAAGCGGTCGATGCGATTCGCTCTCTCGTCGCCGACGCCAACTTCTTGTCGGAAGCGGCGGTGGCAGGACGGCTGGAAGTCCGGGCCGATGCCGCCAGGCACCAGGGCGACTTCCGCAAGGTGGTCGAGGGCGTCAATGCCACCCTGGACGCGGTGATCGGGCCGTTGAACGTGGCGGCCAAGTATGTCGATGACATCGCCCAGGGCCGTATTCCTCCCAAAATCACCGACAGCTACAACGGCGACTTCAACACCATCAAGAACAACCTGAACACCTGCATCGAAGCGGTCAATGCGCTGGTGGCCGACGCCCACTTCTTATCGGAAGCGGCGGTGGCAGGACGGCTGGAAGTCCGGGCCGATGCCGCCAGGCACCAGGGCGACTTCCGCAAGGTGGTCGAGGGCGTCAATGCCACCCTGGACGCGGTGATCGGGCCGTTGAACGTGGCGGCCAAGTATGTCGATGACATCGCCCAGGGCCGTATTCCTCCCAAAATCACCGACAGCTACAACGGCGACTTCAACACCATCAAGAACAACCTGAACACCTGCATCGAAGCGGTCAATGCGCTGGTGGCCGA
>NZ_JAERVK010000015.1:46581-135446 GCF_016745425.1 Candidatus Methylomicrobium oryzae
CCATCAAGAACAACCTGAACACCTGCATCGAAGCGGTCAATGCGCTGGTGGCCGATACCCACTTGCTCTCCGAAGCGGCTCAGGAAGGACGTGTTCAGACGCGAGCCGATGCCAGCAAACATCTGGGCGAGTTTCGCAGCATCGTCGAGGGTATCAACGCGACACTGGAAACCATCGTGGCGCCTGTGCTTGTCGTGAAAACCGCAGCCGACGCGATTAATATAGCGGCGCGTGAAATTTCCGCCGGCAATGCCGACCTGTCTCATCGCACGGAACAGCAAGCAGCCAGCCTGGAAGAAACCGCGTCCAGCATGGAGCAGCTTGCCTCGACAGTCAAACAGAACGCCGGCAACGCGCAGCAAGCCAGCCGCATGGCGGTAGCCGCCTCGGATATCGCTGTCCAGGGCGGCAGCAGGGTGCAGCAAGTAGCCGGCACGATGAAAGCGATCAATGACAGCGCGCGCAAAATCGTCGATATCATCAGCGTCATCGACGGCATCGCAGGGCAAACCAATATCTTAGCGTTGAATGCCGCCGTCGAAGCGGCGCGGGCTGGCGAACAGGGTCGAGGCTTTGCGGTCGTGGCCAGCGAAGTCCGCACTCTCGCGCATCGTTCAGCGGCAGCGGCAAAGGAAATCAAGGGGCTGATCAGCGATTCGGTCGAAAGGGTGAATCATGGTACCAAGCTGGTAGGCGAAGCCGGCCAAACCATGGATGAAATCGTCGATTCGGTACAGCGCGTAACCGCCATTATGGCAGAAATCGCCACCGCATCGGCTGAGCAAAGTGCGGGCATCGAGCAAGTCAACCAGGCTATCGCACAGATGGACGATGTGACCCAGCAGAATGCGGCCTTGGTGGAACAAGCGGCGGCGGCCGCCGAGTCGCTGGAAGAGCAAGCCGCCATGCTGGCCGAATCCATGAAGCATTTCCGCCTGGATGCTTTCGTCGAGGTGATTGCCGAAACGCACCATTCAATTCCCCAAAACACCCTCAGGCATAGGCCGATGACGCATCTTATCCATCACGCTGCCAAATCCCTTAACATCAGTAGTCCTAAGTTGATCAAAGCCGGTCAACGCGAAGAAGAGTGGAGCGAGTTCTAGGATATGCCGAGCGGTTTGCCGATTCAGATCCATGCTCCCCTGGATTCTTATCCCGAACTCAGGTTAATAGCAATCGTTCAAGTGTTGCCGCCTAAGCATGTGCAGACTTAGAAGCTTGCCTGCTTGCGGGCTCTACCTAACTTGTTTGACCTTTAGAGGGGGCGCCGGCTCATTCCCTGGATTCCTCTTCGCTCAAGGCGGGGGAGATGGGTGCGCCCAACATATCATCCGTCATCGGTTCCGCTGGCGGCTGCCGCCAACGCTGCGGCGGTACGATTTTCGCCGCCTCCGGATCAGCCATGTAATGCGGCGACATGATCTGCACGCCATATTCATTGAAGGCGTCCTGAATGTTCTGGTGCAGTTCCGAGTATAGCCTCGGCATATCATCCGCCGAGGCCGCGTAGACATTCAGCTCGTACTTAACAAAGAAATCGTCCAGCACACTTTGCAGGACGAAGGGAGCCGGCTCGCGCAGTATCTGGGAGGTGCGTTCGGCCGCCATCAGCAACAGTCCATGCACTTGCCGCCAAGGCGCATCGTAACCGATCGTGACGCTGGTCGGCAGAATCAAACGCCCTTCTCCGGCCGCAAAGCTGTAGTTCGTCACTTGATTTCCCATCAGCAGAGAGTTTGGAATTGTAATTTCGACATTCTTGGGCGTGCGCAGGCGCGTCACTAAAAGCGCCACTGCGGTCACTCTGCCGGTCGTATCGCCGATCTTGACCACATCGCCGACCCGAAACCCGCGCATATAGGTCAACACCACGCCAGCGACCATATTCGCAATCAAAGAGGTCGAGCCGAGTGAAAACAGTACGCCAAGAAAAATTGAAATGCCTTCGAAGGCGCGCGATTTTGAACCGGGAATATACGGATAGGCGACTACAATCGCAAAGATAATAATCAAAAAACGGCAAATCTTATAAGTTGGGGTGGCCCATTCGGAATAGAAGCCCTCGAGAGTAATTTCTCCTTTTTCGAGCGCAAAGAAAAAAAATCGTAAGATGCCGAGCAGCCAGCGCACAACGAAAAATAAAATAATCAAGAAAAGCAGATTGGGCAATTCCTCCCACACATCCCTGCCGATCTGCCTGACCTGCTCGGCAAGGGTAAGAAACAGGCGTTCCGCAAAAGTCCGCGTCCAGGGAAAAAAGCTCAAAATAAGACTGAAATACAGATAGAGGCTGCCGGCCACAATCAGCAGCCGCAACAACTTAGCACTCCCCGCGAGTACTCCCAGGATGACGAATTCGAAAATGCGGATATTCGTTTGGGCCAGCCTCCCCCGAATCCTCGGTTCTAAACCGTACTTTACCTTATCAAAAAGCCGGAAAAGTACGGAAATAAAGGCGGCTAACAAAGCAGTCGCCATCAAAGCGAAGAGCAAGCCGTAAAGCAGATTACTGAGGCTATGCGCCTCCCGGTATTTGATGATCGAAGCACGGACTTTGTCCGCCAATCGGGCCGCTCGCTCTTGACGCGAAACGCCTTCGCCAGCCACATCGGGGTCCAGCACCGACACAACAATTTTGTCGCCGGCCGTTACATCCGAGGAAAGCTCATCGCTGACTACAGTGATGCTGTCGATACTCAGATAAGGGTCTTCGGCCAGACGCTTGATGCGTTCGGCGATGCTATCGGCCCGAAATCGGGCCGGAATGCTTTTCAGTCGGCGCACCTGAAACAGTGCCTCACCGTCCAATACGACAGCCGCCGATTCCGACGCGGTTACGGTTGTCGTTTCGGCTGCCCCGACCCAGTTTCCCATCACGAACCAGACCACCATCACCAACCCGAGCAATAAACGGATATTCATGAATTCTCTCTCTGTTTACGGCCTTATGAACTGTTTTCGCTTGAAAAATTTGCCTCTTTCCCGAAAAACCCGCTATTGTTAATACAAACTGGTTATCCGGTATTGCATAGGCGTATAAGCCGTGATCCGGTTGCCGTCATAAAGCACGAGATGTTTTTTTCGCCATCGCTATGTTCAACTTCGACGCGTAATTCATTAGGCCGGCTGACGGTTACACTCTTTTACAAGGCTAAAGCCCTTCTCCCCATCGATACTGCCAAGTAATCCCGACCGTATCGAAAAAGCCGCCGGTTCGTGAATGAACGACGGTATTGCCGAAAAGCTTAATCGAATTCTGGCGATTGATCGGAAATGAAAGCGTGCCGCCGACGCGCCAGTTTTGCTGTAAGTTATCGGAGAGTCTTCCATCAATGGTGGCACGTCCTCCGGTGTAATAATTAGCATCCACCGCACCCCATATGCCTTTTCCGAAACTGTAAATGAGATGCCCCTGCAGCGCATAAATAGGAGACTGTTCCAGCCGCACCCCGACTCCCTGACTTGCAGAGACAGGGACGAACTGATCGTCGTTATCGGTAAATACAAACACGCCGGCGGCAAATTCGGCAATCAAAGGCCCCCACGCTTTGGAAAGCCCGATTTCAGGTTTAATCGACCAGCGATTGGTGCCGATATTGACGATTTTATCGGATTGGTATCGTCCTCCCGGCGGCGAAACCGCCAGGCTCGCACCGATAATCGTGTCCTGTTTGTAAGCAGCGAATTCTTTCACCGATAGGGCCGGAGCCCCGTAAAGATTGACGTAGAAACGAAAGACCGGATCGGCAAATCCCGAGGTTTCTCTACGTCTTGGCTGCCCTAAAAAATCCGCCTGTCCGGACACCCAGACTTCCGGAACGATGATGTCGACCTTACCCGATGCTCCCCAGACATCAAGCGAGCGGACATAGGCAAGAACCGTGCTGTTGATTTCCATTTTGCCGTTTTTAATCGGCACCGACGGGGCAAATGCAACGTTGCCTTTGGTAAAAGCATAACCGGCGAGCAGAAAATTAACGCCCACCGGAATGTTCGAATAAGCCCTGGGCTCTATATCGGTCGCTAACGCCACTGAAGAAGAAGCCAGTCCAATCGCTGCCAAAGCTCCCCATCCGACTAAACGGGATAACGGCATTCGTACAGGGGAAAAGCGCATGCTCCTTACCTCCACACCGCGCAATTTGTTCCTGATAGAGCCCAAACCTTGTTTTTCCGCCCGTAGAGGATTATTCCAGTTCCATTACCGAATCCAGCCCTGCTGCTGAAACCGCATTCTCAACCTCTCACTGATCTCATCGACGATCTGCCGGGTTCTGCCTTCGATTTTGCTGTTGCCGCTCGCCTCGCCGTAAACCTTCATGCCCGCATTAACAATCAGGCCAGCCGGACTGCCGCTGGCAATCGCGCCGGCAACACCCAGGACAGCGCCCGGGGTTTTACCGCCGCCCGCATCGCCGGTGCCGCCGCCCACTCTTCTGAGCCCTTGAGGAGTCATTTGAAAGCCTTCAACCTGCACCTTCAATTCCGATGCGCCTGAACCGAAGCCGAGGGTGATGCGCTTTGCGGCACTCCCTTCATCTACCATCAGGATTTTGCCCTGAAGAACGATATCGCCGATCTGCACATTGGTCGTTTGTGAACCCGGCTCGGCCGCCAGTCCCATTTGGCGGATGTTGCCGATAAGATCGCTTGCAATTTCCCTGCCGATTTCCGCTTGCTGGGAAGAATTAGTCCCATACGCCGGCGTAAAGTCATAAACCCAGATTTGGCTGGGCCGCGGTAAGTGTTCGTACAGCGCAGATTCCGGATTCGCTGTGACGCTGGTCGAGGCGCACCCGGCCATTATCCATACCATTAAAATGCTCAAAACGATTTTGAATAATTTGGTTTTCATTTGTTGGATCCCTGATTTAAATGGCCGTCTTGTATTTTAAGCATCCCCCTACCGATTTTGCTATTGGACTTTAGACCCACAACTTCCCTTCCAGATTGCCGGGCAAGCCCACCGGCAACCGATATTAGCCTAAGGTCCAATTCCGAGAGCAACTTATGCAGTAGTACAATCCGAAAGGATCATTTTTTAGATTAACCATAGAATGGGAGAAGATAAAATGAAAAAGCTCAAAATTTCGAGCACGGTTATCTCTATTGCATTACTATGGATGGGAGTGCACACGGTCGCTCAGGCCGCCCCTCCGGAAGCCGATGGGTTGAGCCGCACCATCTTGCCCATTCCCGAGCCCAAGCAGGCGCCGATCAAGGAACTCGACGTTCGGAAGGCCAAGGCGCCGCCGCGTTTCGAAGTCAAGGCGCCCCCCGGTGCGCCGAACGTGGTTGTGGTGCTGCTCGACGACATGGGCTTCGGCACCGCGAAAACCTTTGGCGGCCCTGTCGAAATGCCGACCCTGGATCGTCTGGCTCAGGGAGGTCTGCGCTACAACAACTTCCATACCACCGCACTGTGTTCACCGACCCGCCAGGCGCTGAAGACAGGCCGCAATCACCACACCGGCAACACCGGCTCGATCATGGAAACCTCCACCGCCTTCCCCGGCAATACCGGAGCCCTGCCCGGCAGCGTGGCATCGGTAGCCGAGATGCTGCGGCTCAACGGCTACAACACTGCCGCGTTCGGCAAATGGCATGAAACCGCGCCCTGGGAGATCAGCGTTTCGGGACCTTACGCCCGCTGGCCCACCCTGCAAGGATTTGACAAGTTCTACGGCTTCATGGGCGGCGAGACCAACGAATGGTCGCCGTCTATCTACGATGGCGTAACCAAAGTCGAACCGCCGCATGACCCGAATTACCATTTCAGCAGCGACATGACCAATCAGGCCATCGCGTGGGTACGCTACCAGCAGGCTTTGACGCCGGACAAGCCGTTCTTCGTCTACTTTGCGCCGGGCGCGACCCATGCACCGCACCATGTGCCAAAAGCATGGGCCGATAAATACAAAGGCAAATTCGACCAGGGATGGGATCAAATGCGCGAGGAAACGCTCAAGCGGCAGATCGAACTTGGCATTGTGCCTCCCCATACTCAACTGGCCGGCAAGCCCGAAGCGATCAAGGATTGGAACACGCTCAACACCGATGAAAAGAAATTGTTCACGCGACAGGTGGAAGTGTTTGCGGGTTTTGCCGAACATATCGACCACGAAATCGGCCGCCTGGTCAAAACACTTGAAGACCTGGGTGAATTGAACAACACCCTGTTTATCTATATCGCCGGCGATAACGGCGCCAGCGCCGAAGGCGGCATGAACGGCATGTTCAGCGAGATGACCTATTTCAACGGCGTGCAGGAAACGGTCGAAGATCAACTCAAGCACCTGGATCATTGGGGCGGGCCCGAAACCTACCCCCACATGGCGGCGGGCTGGGCCGTGGCTTTCGACACTCCCTTCATGTGGACCAAACAGGTGGCATCGAATTACGGCGGGACGCGCAACGGCATGGTTATCCACTGGCCCAGAGGAATTAAAGCCAAAAACGAAATACGCAATCAGTTCCACCATGTTGTCGATATCGTTCCGACTATTCTTGAAACGGCGCATTTGCCCGAACCGCAAGTGGTCAACGGCGTCAAGCAAACGCCGATCGAAGGCGTGAGTCTGGCCTACTCGTTTGATGACGCCAAGGCCAAAGAGCGGCATGGCACCCAGTATTTCGAGATTTTCGGCAACCGCGCGATTTACCACGACGGCTGGCTGGCCGGCACGGTGCACCGGGCGCCCTGGGAGATTCAGGTCCGTCACCCGCTCGCAGAAGATGTTTGGGAACTCTATGATGTGCGGAAGGACTTCAGCCTGACCAGTGACCAAGCCAAGGCGAACCCTAAGAAACTCGGGGAGATGCAAAAACTGTTCATGACTGAAGCAGCCAAATACAAGGTGCTGCCAATCGACGACCGCGTGTTCGAACGCATCACCGCTTCCGATGTGGGACGGCCTGACGTGATGGCCGGGCGTACCTCGCTGACACTCGGTGAAGGCATGACCGGCATGATGGAAAACGTATTCATCGACGTCAAGAACCGCGCCCACACGATCACCGCCGAGGTCGACATACCGCAAGGCGGGGCGAACGGGGTGATTCTGGCGCAAGGCGGCCGTTTCGGCGGTTGGTCCTTGTACATGAAGGACGGCAAACCTGCCTACACCTACAACTTTCTAGGCTTGAACCAGTACACGGTAGCAGCATCCGAAATCCTGTCTGAAGGTAAAACCAAGCTGGTGTTCGACTTCGCTTATGAAGGCGGCGGCATGGGCAAAGGCGGCATTGGAACCCTATCGGTCAATGGCCGCAAGGTCGTCGAAGGCCGTATCGAACGGACACAAGCGAGGTTTTTCTCGGCCGACGAAACCGCCGATGTCGGTATCGACGATGCAACGCCGGTCGTCGCAGGCATCGGCGAAGGATCGGAAACACGCTTCAGCGGCAAAATCGAAAAAGTGGTGATTGAAGTGAAATAGCGGTGACGCTGTTGTTTCCGAAGTAAAGCGCGATTTTTACATAGTCTTGGCGCCTAGAAAACTTACCGGCGGCGCCCGTTCGCGCCGGGCTCCCGGATATTCCCGATGGACGGCGGAATCCGCCCGCAGCCGAGATTTTACGATAGCTAATTCGGTAACTTGATACTATAGTCCGCCAAATTCCCATGAGCGGCAGGTAAAAAATGATGAAACGCCCACTCATTCTGCTCTGTTTTATGGTTTTTACCGGCTGCGCTTCCTTGGTCTATCAGGCCGAAAATTATCCGGCTTTGTACGGACCTTCCGAGCCTAAGCAGCGGCGTCTGACGCAAGAACAGGCAATGCTGGATCGGCAGCGCAACAGGGTCTCATTTTCCCGAGACGTCAAGCCGATCCTGGATTCGCGCTGCGTGGTCTGCCACGGCTGTTATGATGCGCCGTGCCAGTTGAAGCTTGGCTCTATCGAAGGCATAGACCGCGGCGCTACCAAACGCAAGGTCTACGATTTCGCGCGCTTCAAAGCGGCCGAACCAACCCGGCTTTTCATCGATGCCCAGGATACGGCGGGCTGGCGGCAGAAGGAGTTCTATCCGATTTTGAACGAGCGCCGCGATGGAAAAGAGGCGAATCTGGATAATTCGGTCCTGGCCAAATTGATTCGGTTAAAACGCGAGCATCCATTGCCAACCTCAGGCAAGCTCGACCAGGATTATGATCTTGAATTCAGCCGCGATTTGCTGTGTCCGACGGTAGAGGAGTTCCCCAAATATCAGCGCCAACATCCCCAATGGGGCATGCCTTATGCGATGCCCGGACTGTCTCCGAAAGAAGAAGCGACACTCTTGCAATGGCTGCAGGAAGGGGCAAAAGCAGAACCGCTGCCGCCGCTGTCGAGCGAATCCGGTCCGACGATTGCAAAATGGGAAACTTATCTCAACGGCCCTACCTTCAAGCATAAACTCGTTTCCCGTTATCTGTATGAGCATCTTTTCATCGGCCATCTACATTTCCAGGGCCATCCCGAGCATGAGTTCTATCGTTTGGTGCGCTCGAAAACGGCCCCGGGAATTCCGATCGAGGAAATCCAGTCGGTGCGACCTTACGACGATCCGGGCACGGTCAATTTTTATTACCGTTTGCGGCCGCAGACCGAAACGATCGTCGATAAGATTCACTTCGTTTACGAACTCAGCGATCGGAAGATGCAGCGCTATGACGAGCTGTTCTTCCGGCCGAATTATCAAGTCACCTCATTGCCTTCCTATCGCCCCGAAGTCGCGGCGAATCCGTTCAAAACCTTTATCGAGTTGCCCCTGGCCTCGAAATACCGTTTTCTGCTCGATGATGCCGAATATTTCGTATCCGGTTTCATCAAAGGCCCGGTGTGCCGCGGCGAAATCGCAACCGAAAGTATTCGGGATCAGTTCTGGGTCGTTTTTTCCCAGCCGGGCCGGTTTTATCCTGAAAAAGTAGCCAAGGCGCTTGCCGACAATAACCAGATTCTGGCATTGCCCGGAGAAGAAGGCGATCAAATCGGCCTGATGGGGTGGACCAAGTTCGATGTTTTCGGCAGGCAATACCTGAAAAAGAAAGACCGGTTCATCGATTTGTTGCTCGCCAAGGACCAGGGCTTTGGGCTCGAAAATATCTGGGACGGCGACGGCATGAATCGGAATGCGGCGCTGACCATTTTCAGGCATTTCGACAGCGCGACCGTTACGCAAGGCCTTATCGGCGATACGCCGCTGACGGCCTGGGTAATCGATTATCCGATTTTCGAACGGCTGCATTATCTGTTGGTTGCCGGGTTTAATGTCTACGGCACGGCAGGGCATCAGGTCGCCAGCCGAACCTATATGGATCTTTTGCGTCAGGACGGCGAGGATAATTTCCTGCGTTTCATGCCCGGGAAGCAGCGCCAGGCGATTTATAACAGCTGGTATCAAGGCTTCAAAGGACTCAGAACGGCCGAAGCCTTGTTCAGCATCGGTCACGAGACCCGGATTAACTACCGAGGCACGGATTACAAGCAGGAATTTTTCGACCAGGTCAGGCAACGCCTCGGCAAGGCCGCCGGTTTCGTCGACAGCATCAATCAGTGCCGGCAGGAGCCTTGCGACCGAGCGGGCGCAACACCCCTCCAGCAGGAAGTCGACCGCAAATTGCGCAAGCTGACGAAACTGCAAGGGCTCGAATTAGGCGCACTGCCCGAAATGTCGCTGCTTCGGGTCAAAACCGGCGATCCCGAAGGCGACCTGGTCTATACCCTGCTGATCGATAAAGCCTATAGCAATATCTCGAAGATGGTATCCCTGGGCTCCCGAAGACTGCCGAAAAATGACAGGATTACGATCATCCCAGGTTTTGTCGGCAGCTATCCCAACTTTTTCTTCAGCGTCGAAAAAAATCGGCTTGGCGAGTTCATCGAACAAATTCGTACCGCCAAAACGGACTCCAATCTAGAGCAATTCTACAGCCGATTCGGCATACGCCGAACGAATCCTGAAATCTGGCATTATTCGGACTGGTTTAACGAGCAGCATAAAAAATACCGCGGCTTACAAGCGGGGCTGCTCGACTTGAGCCGTTATGAAAACCTGTAAGTACGACATTGTCCTACTAAACCGTATACTCGAACCGAAAATGCCCGGAATCGGCAGCTATGACGGCTACCGGCTTAAACACTCGGCCGCAAACCGTTGTTGTAAAGCATACTTGCGTTGCGGTTTGCCCTGCAGGGATCTGATCTGCATGCTTATCTCCCGACACTCGCTCGATAACTGCTGTTCGGATGACCGGTAATTTTCGTCGCGCGCCCAGGAAGATTCCTTATCAACTTCTTCATAAAACGTCGAAGTATCCAGTTTGAGGTCGAGCTGTTTATTTTCGGTCATCGCAGTGGATGGCAACAGCAAAGCCAGCAATAGCAATGATGAATTTTTCATCGATAAGCCTCGGGATGAAATAAGGATTGGGAAAATATTGCAGAAATAGACCGCGCTTGCGGGAGCTTCCCTTGACACTACCTGCGCAGGAATTCAAAAGATCTCCCGACCGAATGACTGGCCGTGAACCGGCGTTCATTTAACTGTTTTTGTAAATTCGCACCGCTGCTTAACCAAGGGCAATGTTTTTTCATTACCCACGCCATTGGCGATCAGGGCAACTACCCGATCGTCATGGTCGTAGCCGACATGCGCCTCCATCGGATTGGCTAGATCACTGATTCCAAAAGCATCCATGACCTTGGCAACGTTAATATTAACGTTGGTGATACGGGAACATAAACGGGAATCCAGAAATTTTTCGGCAAATCCAGGGGGTATTCCGTAGCTTAACAAGTCATTCGGATCCGTGAAAGCAAGAATGGAGGTTTCGCTCACCATGCGCTTGCTGTAATGATCTCCTTTGGGATCGCAATAATTCGCATACTGACCGGTGATATCAGGAAGCTCTCTTCCGAGTTGCAGCATCGGCAACTGGTTGGACAGCATGACCATCAGGATATGCTTGCTCTGCAGCGCTTCAATCGACTTTTGTGTGGCAATCGCTTTCTTATGAGTAGCTTTGGCATATTTCTCTTGATTTGCCAGCATATAAGCAATACGCTGCATCCCGTCAATCGCGATTCGGCTGCCCAGGCTATGAGAAATGATTGCATAGTCATCATTGGCAATATGTTCGATACTGGAATCGTTCAAGTTTTCGCACGCATGTTTGCCGCTTTCGGGGAGCCCTTCCCAATCGCGAGTTGCCATCCAGCAAAATGACTGCACGAACGCCGCCTGAATCGGCTCTCGGCTTTGTCCCAGATAAATGATCGGATCGGGGCCAACGTCATTGCTGAATTTTTTCATCATGCTGTTGAGCCTGGCCCTCCTGAAATCGTAGTCACCCGAAGTATCGTAAGCCAGCAACTCTTTTTCCGGACGGCTGATCACTGACCAGGTAAGTTCGTAAAAAATCAGCTCTTTGCCGCTTTCTTCATTGAGCAGTCGAGTCACACGCAAATTGCCGATATCCTTGCCCGGAAATAAAGGCGCATTCAATGCGATATTTTTATCGATGTCCGAACGCACGTTCAGATTCAACTGTTTAGCCAATTTCTCCAAAAACTGCGTGGTATAACCCGGTACGTGATCGCCGACGCCGTGAACCATCAAAACTTTGGTCTTTCCCTTGCTTTTCTTCAAACTTGATTCAATACCGGGAAAAGGACTGCCCCAAATCTGGCACAATCGCGTATCTTCGGATTCGGTTTTTTCTAGAAGTGCTTCCGTGATGCCTTTGCCGATGCTCGAACACCCCGATACCAGAAGTGCCGCTGTAAGAGCCGTTGACAAGCATCCGCGTTTAAAAGTAATGTTTTTAGAAAAAAAGGTCATGGCAGGAACTCGATCATTTTAATAGGGTGGTACGAATGATTGTTGAGAACTCAGGCGCTCGATCGGCGGCCTGCGCTCTGCTATTGATGTGTGCCTCTTTCTGTAATTCGGAAAAAGAGGCTCGAGAGTCAAGGCGCCCGGATTCGTACAAGTATTCGGGCACATAGCCGCTCAGCAAAATCTTCCAGGAAAACGGCAGATGGCTCGAATTGACTCGGCTATTCAACCAGATTGTCGTGGTGCAATTATCCAGCAACGTATTGTAGAACGCCGGCTTGCGGTTCAATTCATTGACCTTTTTCATATATTCCAAAAACAGGCGCCGGGCGTTTTCCAATGGCCCACGCACTGGGTAAAGGTACACAGCCTCTGAAGGATCTTTTCGGTAGTTGGTGCGAAGGCGAATCACGTCGCGTTCGTCCGCGACGACGTAAATCAGTTCATACTGCCGAAAAAAGCCTTTAATCGTCGAATAGCCTTCGTTCAGTTCTTTGCGGGCTTCGATCGAGACGGCCAGATGATCGTTGCCGCCGAAATTGAAACTCAAAATCGTATGCGCAATTGCCGCCCCCATCCAGTAAACCGCAATCAGATCGACGCCCTCCAATTTATTCAAATCGAAGGTTTTAGTGTAATAAGCGGGCCGATAATCATTCTCGCTCCGGTAATCGAAATTGCGGATATTGTGCACGGTGACATGGTCGCCTTCGAAGTCAGCATAAGCCAGTGCGGCGACATCCGGCTGCCATGGCCATTGCCGCGCGTTTGAAGGGCTAATCGAAAACCACCAGCCCAGAATGGCTACGAACAGAATCGAATACCCCGCAAATAACCGCTTGCGCCAACGCGGAAAGCCCAAACCGACCAGCGTCGTTAAGCCATACAAACCCCACGCGGCAGCCAAACTGGTCTGAATCATACTGCTTTGAGAATCGCCGAAATAGACGGCCAATACTCCCCAAAGGGTAACCGCGGTCAGGATCAATCCTGACAATACCCAAATGATAGGCTTCCCCATAAAGATCTCGGTGTGCATTGATTCTTCGAAGATACGCCAATCACGACATATCATCACTCCGCCATCTCAATCCTTACACTCTAATTTGTTCTTGGTCTTGATGCAGAAAGTCCCGTTTGGGCTCGTGTAGATGGCCCTTCCATTTTTTGCTTTGGCCTTCCCTCCCCGGCTGCTTTCAATTGTCTTAATACCGGCATCATTCTCTTCCGCTTTCCAGGCATTTCCGGTTCTTGAGTTGTAACCGGCAGCTCCTTCGCCGCTGTTGCAAACCACTCTATTATTGACGGTACGGCAATCTGCAAATACAGAAGAACAAACCAACATACATCCTATAATCACTAAAATTTTCATTGTTTCTGCCTTTTTCACGCTAGAGCATTTTCATATCGCCTATAGGAAGATAATGCCGTTAAGTCAAACCGTCATCTCGGCAAGGATTGCCGAGATCCAGACTGCAGGGATGCATTAAAGCTTGCCGTCCCTGGCTTCTGGATTCCGGCAATCCCTGCCGGAATGACGAGTTTGCCCTAACTTTGCGGCATTGCTTATGACCGTACACCCAAAACGAAAATGCTCTAATCATCCGGTTAATCGTCCTGGTTTTCCCTAGCAGCCATCCCTTCTATTTAATGGCCTTACGCAAATTCGTCAGTCGTTTGATGATCTCGCCTTTCATTTGCTCGCGCCCGATCGAATGCTTCAAACTGCTGCCCAACCCAGCGACCTGATCGGTAAAGTTACGATTTGCATAAAAAACCAGCGAACCAGCGCGATATGGGAGGCAACCGATATTGAGCTGATTGGAATTATAGGAATGACCCACGTAAAACTGCCGGGCAAGAATGAGGGTGCCCGCGGCCGCCGCATCGAAAATAATGCGATGGCCTAAAATGGCGGTAGGGCGCCCCTCCACCTTGCGGTTAAGCCAGAAAAATTGCTCATCGGCGCCTTTTGGCAACGCGGCAGGATAATCGAGCCACGCCTTGTAAAGTTCGGGAAAATAACGCGCCAATACCTTGCTGTCCTGTGTGGCGGCTTTCAGCTCCCCCCCCGGATCGGCTTCCGTCCCATTGCCCCGGTCATACGAGGCGATCCCCTTCAGACCGTTTTTGCGATAACTTTGCCAACGATCAAACAGCATTTTCCGATAGGATTGCGATGCCGCATCGGGTTGCGTTGAGTCGGCATTGCGAAGACTTTCAAATTCCTGAAATGACAGATTGAATTCGCTTCCGGGCTCAGCCTGTAAAAAATCCTTGGCTTCCCCGCTCTCCGCCTTGAATCCGAAACCCTTAAAATTATCTACCGCGGCCGAAATAGGAATGGCGCCCTGCGCCAGAAGATCACTATCTACCGATGCCAAGCCTTTTTTATTGATCAGTTGAATAATTTTGGACGGCGAGGCGGGCAAATACATCACCACACCGGCCGCCAACTCGTTTTCCTTGCCCTCCGCGACATCGAAGGAAACGGTTTTTCCCTGCTCCAGTTCAGCAAGCGCATTTTGCCCGATACCGAGCAATTGCATTAATTCTTGCGCGTCGGGAAGGTTTGCGGAATGCACGGGAATAACGGCGGCCATTCCCAGAGCAAGAGTCAATCGTTGCAGAAATACCTTGGCTGCGGTTTTATAGTGAACTGACATTGTTGTACCTTAATCACGGAATATTGTTTGGGTTGTTCCTTCGGATAACCAGGCTTTTGCCTCGGGAAGCCGATCTTGGGGAAAGAATTCGATGGCCGTTTTGCGCATGGGCTTCCCGGTAAACATGAAGACTTCATCTTTCCACTTCTCGTCGCCGACAATGGCAAATTTGGAAGCCTGATCGCCGTTCTCAGCCAGAAAAAAGGAATCCTCCCATCCCCGCTCCCTGCTCCAGCCTTCAAATTCGTCCAATTCCGCCAATATCCGGATTCGGCCGAAGCGTTCCTGGCTCGATTTGGCCAGCGCTTGAAGTTCCTGAAAATCATGCACTGTGAGTCTGCCGCTGAGTTTGACCCAGTTCTCGCTATCGAGTGATTCAATAAGTCGATATGGCATGTTGGCTCCTCCAGTATTTGTAATGTATGCGCCATAAGTCAAAGGCGTCCCTGCCTTATTGAGTGAGTACATATTAAAAAAACACCGCCGTCTAGAAAGGCCTCAGGGTGAACGGAATGGGGTCCTCCACCGCTTCGCCCGGCCTGCGGTTGGCGATTTGCACAAACTGTTCCGCCCAGCGGTCCATAATGCCTTTGGCAGGCCCGTACCAAGTGAGCCGGGTCAGATCGAGGGGACCGGCATCGGCCGTATCGCGATCGGCAAAGGTGGCAATGACTTCGCCGGTTTGCAGGTCACGCAGACGCCCTTCGAAAGCGGCCCGGCGTTGATTGATCAAGCCGGCGGCGGTGCCGGTACCGGGAGGGCCCGCCCAGCTCAAGGCATGTAAGACCGGCTGGGATGGGTCGATTTCGATCAGTGCCAATTCCAAACGTACCACGCGACCCTTCTGCTGGCCGGGGTATTCGACGATCTGAAAACGGTGTTGAGGATCATCCTTGAATTTTTTAACCACCTGGTCATGAAAATAGTATGCCAGTTCCTCGATATCCTTTTTGACATCGCTGATGACGTTAACCGAACTCATTTTGTGCAGCCAATCCATCTCCTGCATGTAATAGGTATTGACCGGCGCCACAACCAGCGACTGGTAGGCACTTAGGCTGGAACCGGGTTTAATCCAGACTTTTTGAAACGGCAAGTCCGCAGGCTTGCTTTGGCGTTCGGGATGTTCGATGAAACCCGCGTCGGGCGCAGGCTCGACCATCACCGATTTAATTCCGTTCGAGCCCGACTGAGCGGCGGAGCAGCCCGCCAGTATTGCACTGACAAGGCAGAAAGGCAGTATTCGGAAAGATTTCATATGTTTTCTCTGCTGTTAATTAATTGTTTTACCGATTATTTCTTCGCACCGATATCTTGCAAAGCCTGCTTACAGCGCCCGCTGACCTTGCTGTCGTTCCTGTCGAGGCAAGCCAGCATACGTCCTTCCCCGATTTCGACATCTGCGCAGTATTTCTCCAAATCATCGTTACATTCGGCGGCGGCATAGCTGAATGCCGCGACCGCGTGCTCCAATTGGGCGGCGGCATCATACAGCGCGTATTCGCATTGCCCGGAGAGTTTGTCTTCATGCGCATAGATGCAGGCGAGCAGGCGGTTGTCCCCGGGGGTAACCGACTTACAGTAGGTTTCCAGCTCGCTCTTGCAACCTTCGAAAAAGGTCTCTGCCGGCCCTTTCGAGACGGGCTTGGCCACCGGATCGACATTCTTATTGGCCGGGGCAGCACAAGCGGCCAAGGAAAGGGCTACGCCGAAAACGACGGTGGAAAAGTTTCTATTAATGTTCATAGTGCTTTGTTTTCTTATTAGCTGTATCCAGCGGGAATGTCTTCACTGATAGCCTGATGGTGTCTTAGCCCATGCATAACCTTTTACAGCCGGCCCGTAGCCGCTGCTAAAACCGCTTTCCGCCGCTCAGTAAAACGAATTTTCATGCTTCATCTTTTGTAGGGGAGTCTTTGTATCTCCGCAAGCAAAAAACCTAGAAAGCCTTTCGCATTGACCGGTCCTCCGCCGGATTACATCGGGCATTTCTGCGCACCGTAACCCGCCCCCGGGAAATCTCGACAATCAAAAGGCGGGTTAAACCATGCTTACCTACGAGCTACTGCTTGTTAACGGCCGCCTGGGCGGGCGGATTGGCTTTAGTTCCTACCGTTACTTTGACGATCCTGCCGGTAAACTTATTGTCGCCCTGCTTGTAGTCTTCGGTAACCGGCGTGTCCTCGTCCATACCGACATCGGCGCCTTCGTCAGCCGAGAAGATGAACGGCGTAGTGCGCGGAACACGGGCTTCCGCCACCTTTTGTCCGTTTACCGATAACGTCGCGAACCCGCCTTTTCCGGGGCCGCCGCCGTCATAAACAAAGTCGAGCGCAATCGTCGACTTGCCGGCCGGCAACGGCTGAGGCCCCGCGACCGTGATGCGTTCCATGCCGACTAGGTTATATGCATAGACGGGTTTGCCGTCCTTCATGTACAAGGACCAACCGCCGAAACGGCCGCCTTGCGCCAGGATCACCCCGTTCGCCCCGCCCTGCGGTATGTCGACCTCGGCGGTGATCGTGTGGGAGCGGTTCTTGACGTCGATGAAAGCATTTTCCATCATGCCGGTCATGCCTTCGTACAGCGTGAGCGAGGTACGCCCGGCCATCAGATCGGGCCGGCCGGCCACGGACGCAACGAGACGTTCGATGCTGCGGTCGTCGATTGGCAGCACGTTGTACTTGACGGCTTCCTTCAGGAACAGCGTCTGCATGGCTTTCAGCTTGGCCGGCTGCTGGACCGCCAAATCGTTGGCCAGGCTAAAGTCGCTGCGCGTGTCGAACAGTTCCCATTGGTCCTGATCCAACGCGGCGCGCGGCTGCCTCTCCCACGGCGCGCGGTGCACGGCGCGCGCCAGCCAGCCGTCCTGATAAATCGCGCGGTTGCCGGCAATCTCGAAGTACTGCGTATGATGCCGATCTTTAGCCTTGGCATCGTTCAGTGTATAAGCGAGACTGATGCCCTCAAACGGACGCTGCTTGATGCCGTTCACCGTTTTGGGCTCGGGCAAGCCGGCAATTTCCAGCACTGTCGGTGCAATATCCACCACATGGTGCCACTGTGTGCGCAATTCGCCTCGGGAGCGGATGCCTTTCGGCCAATGCACCACCATGCCGTTTTTGGTGCCGCCGTAATCGGCAGCCATTTGTTTGGTCCAGGCGAACGGCGCATTACCTGCTACCGCCCAACCGGCCGCGAAGTGCGGGTAAGATTCCGCCCCCCCCCATTTATCGATAAGAGGCAGTTGCTCGGCAACCGTCGCCGGCATGCCGTTGAAAAAGAACATCTCGTTGAATATGCCGTTCATGCCGCCTTCGGCGCTGGCGCCGTTGTCGCCGGCGATGTACACGAACACGGTATTGTCCATCGCACCAATGTCTTCGAGAGTTTGCGCCAAACGCCCGATCTCGTGGTCGGCATACTCGGCGTAGCCGGCAAACACTTCCATTTGCCGCGCATACAGGCGCTTTTCTTCCGCGCTCAAGCTACCCCAATCCTTGATCGCTGCCGGTTTCGGCGCCAGCCGGGTGCCGGGTGGCACCACGCCGAGACGGATTTGTCGGGCCAGTGTCTCTTCGCGGTATTTGTCCCAACCGCTATCGAACTTGCCTTTGTATTTATCGGCCCATGCTTTCGGCACATGGTGCGGTGCATGGGTCGCACCGGGCGCAAAGTAGACGAAGAACGGCTTGTCCGGGGTCAGCGAATGCTGCGCGCGCACCCAAGAAACGGCCTGATCGGTCATGTCGGTCATGAAGTTGTATTTGCTATCATGCGGTAACTCGACCCGCGCAGTACCGTCGAAAATATACGGCGACCACTGGTTGGTTTCACCGCCCAGGAACCCGTAAAACTTCTCGAAACCGGAACCGGTTGGCCAGAGCTCGAATGGACCCGAAACGCTGGTTTCCCACAACGGCGTCAGATGCCACTTGCCGAACGCGGCAGTGTTGTAGCCGTTGAGCCGCAGCATCTCGGCGAGCGGTGCCACGCTATTTGGCCGGACGCCCGTATTGCCGGGAAACGCTGTAGCGACGTCCTGCACCGCGCCGGTATTGTTGCTGTGGTGGTTGCGGCCGGTGAGCAAAGCCGCCCGTGTCGGCGAACATAGCGCTGTAACATGCATGTTGTTATAGCGTAAACCGTTCGCCGCCAATCGGTCCAGGGTCGGCATCGCGACACCTCCGCCGAACGTGCTTGGCTGCCCGAACCCCATATCATCAATCAGCACCACAACCACGTTCGGCGCACCGCGGGGCGCCTTGACTTCGAAACGCGGCGGCGCCTTGGCCTTCCGAACGTCGAGTTCCTTGATCGGCGCCCGCTTGGGCTCGGGAATGGGCAGCGCCGTACGGTCCAACATCGTTTCTTTAGCCGCCTGCGCCTGCGGCATTGGCCCAGACAAGAGACCGCAACCGGCCAGCACCATCATCGTTGCATTAACGTTTAATTTCATAAGCACGCACTTTTTTGACTTTATTTATCTATGAATGCGCTTAATTGACCGAATAATTGCGTCCGGCCAGACAGGCTTTGATGGCCTGATAGTAAGCATCCTGGCCAGGAGCTGTTACAGGGGCCTGCGTTTGTGCAGCACGATTCTGATCCATTCGTTTAAATCCGCCTCTGATGCCGCCCGCCGTCGCACCGATAGCCGCGCCTTTGCCGGCGTCGCCGGCGATTGCCCCCACGGCGGCTCCCATTGCTGCACCGCGCATGCCGCCCCGGATTACCTGCCCTCCCTGTTGCTGGGTTTGCGGCGCGGCTTGGGGTGCCTGCGCGGTGCTCGGATCGAATCCGGATTGCTGCACAGCCCAGACATGGCATTCATATCGATCTTTGGAAAGCTGCTCGCTGCTCTGTCCTTTCATCGGATAAATCATGATGTCCGCTTGCGCCGGAACCACCGCCAGAAGCCCCAGCGATGCAGCAATCAAGGATAATTTTTTGTAATATGGCTTATTCATAATCGTTTCTCTCTAGGTTGGAACGTCGTGAAAGCGGCGTTTTTAGAAACCGACGGCTGCGGTGAATCCTGCGTAATCGCCCTGAAAACGCGATTCGGCGGCGAACTCGGTAAAATAATGAAAGGTGAATTGCGCATTGGCTTTTGGGAAAGCCAGGCCGATCTGTCCGCCCACCGCATGGACTTGATTCGGCGAATTCAAGAAAGATGACTGATCCGCGCCGTGATTGTCCTGCACTTGCCATTGGCTGTAACCTGCAGGCCCGACCTCCAGCAGCATATTGTCGGTGATCGGCAGAAACTGGCTGAGCCCCCAGTTCAAAGTAAAATGGCCCCCTTGAGTAAAATCCTTGCCTTCAGTTTCGTGATTGATTTCATAGGTACCTGCCAGCATCAGCGCCGTGCCTTTATGATCGAACGGATAGTATGCCCCCGCCAGTTGGAGTTGATGACTCCAGAAACCTAAGCCGGTATTCGCTACATCATCTTTATGGTATTTACCGCTGGGCGCATAAAAGCCATAGCCGGCGGAAACATCGTAATGTTTACCATGCCATCCCAGCCAAAGAGGCTCTACAAAAATATCGGAGATATCGAAAGCGCTATCGTCAACCGAAAGACTTCTGCCTAAGGATATCGAGCGGTTGGCGACGTTGATATTGGTCAACGTGTCGAGGGCGGCGCCGACGCTGGTATTGGCGAAGGGCAAGGAGATAATCGCCCCATAGTCCGCACCGAAGATCTTGTAACCGGAATTCCAGACAAACGTTGGAGCGATAAGGTACATGTCCACACTTGCATCAAGGTCGGCAGTAATGTTGACCCCCGCCGGTATACCCGGCCCCAAATTCCGGTTCGCGTGAAACGTAGCCTTATCGATAGGATTGCCGTTCTTGTCCTTCAATTTGTCTGTCGAAAGATTGCCCAAATAAAGCGCCGCATAGAGCCCTTCTTTTTCGGGCATCAAGAAGTCCCGAATATTCATCATGCCGGGTACAAAATGACTCACGCCCGCAACGCCGGAGATAGACCAGGCTATCGCAACCGATGCAAAGGCTGCGCGGCGAAAATTATGCTTTCTGTAATTCATGTTAGCTTTTTGCTGTTTTTTACTGGATGATTTAAAGGAAGCGGACCAGCATCCGCTCCCTCAAGACTTTCTTCAGACCCGCCGTTAAGAGCTAGGCGAACCCGACGTCCACGACGATAAGCGTTCCGCGAGCATCTCGCACCACTTATCGATGGCATGCTCCGCATCGCCCCATTGCCACTGAAAACCGGTGGTGGCATTTCCGCCGCCGATACGTTTATCGGCGGCGGCCGACAGCAATTCGCCCGAAACCGAGTCGGTCAGTTTCGCTTCCGCCTGCGCCCCGCCAACAAACGGGAAAGTGCCGGTCGCCAGATATTTCAAATTGCTCAACATATGTGCCTGCGGCACGAACATTGAGATACTGCGTAACACCGGTGTAGCCGTTTCCGCATCGGTCATCGCCACGGACAGTTTCATCACGCCTGGCCCCGACTGCTCGACGATCTGGAATTTCTTGCCGAGCTGTTCCCTGAGCTGTTGGGAAAAATAATTCACCAACATTTGCTGATCGGCCGAAGAAACCGACGTGGATTCCCCGCCCCAGAAAGTGACCGGTTCGATCATGATCTTGTTATAGCTTGTCCACTGCGCGGAGGGATTGATGTAACGCAAACTTACCTGATCCTTCCCACCCGGAGTGAGTTTGGCGCATTCGTTGGCGAGCAGCCCGCAATGGACGGATGCCTGATCGAGAGGCGCTTTTTGCGTCACGGTACACGCAGTTAACAGCAAAACGCCCATGCCGGACATCAAGGGACCCCACGTTCTCGCGCGGCGTTTTGCACTAGTTACAGTTACAGGCTTGATCATTGATTTTCTCCTTAAATTAATATCTGTATCGGTTTGTTTGAAAATTCATGGCGCACCCTGCGCTGCCGCTTGGATTGCCGGCGCAATGGCATCCAGCAGGAGTTGTCCGTCGACTGGCTTCTGCAAGCAGAATTTCACGCCCGACTGCATTACTCTTGCCTGTGTTTCCTCGCTCTCGTCGCCGGTAATCACGATCACCGGCAAGCTGAACCCTGCTTTCGCCATCTGTTCCAGAACGACAAAACCGTTCGCCCCCGGCATATGCAGATCAAGCACGACGCAATCCGGCCGAACGGTTTGCAGAAAGTGTAGGAATTCACCTCCATCGGGAAACGTTTTGGCGCTCAATCCAGCAGCCCTCAATAACCTTTCAAGGGCTTTGCGTATGGATTCTTCGTCGTCTACGACGGCGATTAACGGAATGGAGGTATTCATGGCGTAGCAATTTATTGCATTTGGTTCATCAATGATATTGGACCTTGGTCCAACATAAAGGGAGAACAACGCCGGAAGCGGCTAGAGCATTTCCATATCGCCTCTAGGGAGATCATGCCGTTAAGTCCAGCCGTCATCTCGGCAGGGATTCATGCCCGGCTTTCCGGCCTGGCCCCTTTCGGGTCCATGCAAATCTGTTCCAGACAGATGTGTGCCGAGAGCCAGACGGCAGGGATGCATTAAAGCTTGCCATCCCTGGCTTGTGGATTCGGCAACTGCGCCCTGCCGGAATGACGCGTTTCCCCTAACTTTGCGGCATTGCGGATGACCGTACACCCAAAACGAAAATGCTCTAATCAAATGGTGCAGTGATCCAGTAGAAACCACTTAAGATCAGGAAGCAGCGGCACCTGGAATTGTTGTTTCCAGAGGCTCGTTAAAACGGCAGGAATATTCAGAATTTGGAAGTATCGGCAAGAGCCAAAGTATTTTGCCTAATCGCAACACGTGACAGATTGCGGATACGCATCATTATCCCAAGTTGCTGGCCAATAACAGAAGAGCAGCGCAAACGGCTGTGAATCAATCTTTTTGAAATAAGTTTTCAAAATAAAATTCAGAATCAATCGGACGGAATCGCTCACATCCCAAATTAAACCGTCTGGGTGAACATCGATAAAAGCCGAGGAATTATAGCTAACCTACTTATTATTTATAGGTAATCCGGCAGTTACCGTTAGATTATGAAAAACTTAACCTCCCTTGTTATACTATCGATGTTTGCAAGTCGCGTATTTGGGGCATTAGGCTTTTTCATAACATTCATTCGCAACAAGTGCGACAAGAATTTTTCGATATGCAACTTAGCCATTATTGAACTCCATGACGATAACACCCACCTCTACCCGCATCGTTGGTCTATCGTTAAGCAAAACTCCAACTTCAAAACCTCAGATACGTTAACCGATGAGTTGGACAACTATCGTATGGTCGATGCTGGTGTCAACGAGCCTTACGTTGGCCCTAATTCATCTATTTGTCTGGTATAAACAGCCGCAGCAAAGGGTGCATCTCTCCTTTTCGATAGTCGCGATAGCCGCTGCGGCTGTTACATTTATGGAACTGCTGGCAATGCATGCTTCCAGCACCGACCAAATGTCTCTCATACTGCGCTGGGCCCACCTGCCGATACTCGTTTTCTTTGTGGCGATCGCTTGCTTCGTATATGGTTTCTCCGTGGCTGGACGATTATGGCTGGCTTTGACGGCATGCGCGTTACAGGCTCTGACACTAATTCTAGGTTTCACTACGGGCTCGAATCAGTTCTTCAGCGAAGTGACGGCGCTTAAGCATGTCACCATTTTCGGCGGCGAAACGATCTCCATTCCCGAAGGCGTGCTCAATCCCTGGTATGTGGTCGGCCCGCTCGGCGTTTTAGCATTGATCATCTATGTGCTCGATGCGTCTTTTTCCGTGTGGAGGCACGGAACGGAGACTGACCGCCGCCTTGCTCTGATCATCAGCAGCGGCATCGTGCTCTTTTTACTGATCGCGCCTATCCATGCGGCTCTGGTCAATATGGGAATTATCAATTCACCGTATATCGTCGGCTTTTCTTTTTTGCCCACGATCGTCGCAATGAGCCTTGAGCTCAGCAACGAGGTCTTGCATGCGGCACAACTGACCCACCGCCTGCAGGCCAGCGAAGCCGAGCTGCGCCTTAGTGAGCAGCGCATGGCCTTGGCGGCGAGCGCCGCGGAACTCGGTCTCTGGGAATGGGATATCGCCCGCGATGAAATCTGGAGTACGGACAAAGGGCGTGCCCTGTTCGGGATCGATGCCCAAGAATGCGTCTCCTTCGAGCGTTTTTTGAACACCTTGTACCCCGAAGACCGCGAACCGGTTGCCCAGGCGGTACAAAAAGCGCTGGAGGGCGGCGGCGATTACGAAAGCGAATACCGCATCATGCTGCCGGACGGCAAGCTGCGCTGGATCGCCGCCCGCGGCGGCATCGACATGCCCCCCGGCACCGCCCTGCGAATGCACGGGGTGACCTTGGATATTACGCGGCGCAAACAGGCAGAACTGGAGGTTGAACGGCATCGCAGCGAATTGGCGCATCTGTCGCGCGTCACCTTGCTCGGCGAGTTGTCCGGCTCGCTGGCGCACGAACTCAGCCAGCCGCTGGCGGCCATCCTCAGCAATGCCCAGGCGGCGCAACGCTTTCTCGCCCAGGGTGCGGCAGGTCTTGCGGAGGTACGCGACATTCTCGACGATATCGTCGATGAAGACAAACGCGCCGGCGAAGTCATCCACCGCCTACGCCTGTTGCTCAAGAAAGGCGAATCGCGGCATCAGCGGCTGGATATAAATACCGCGGTGCGGGAAGTTCTAAAGCTGGTGCGGGGCGATTTGCTCAATCACAAAATCACCTTGAAGGTCGATCTGGCGCCGCAATTGCCTGCAGTCAACGGTGACACGGTGCAGATTCAGCAGGTTATGCTCAATCTGCTGATCAACGGTTGCGAAGCGATGGCCGATGCCAAGCCGACAAATCGCCGACTGCGCATTCGCAGCCTCCATGCCGGCGGCGTGGTACGAATTTCGGTCGCCGATCAGGGACGGGGCATCGCCGCAGGCGACTTGGAAAAAATCTTCGAACCGTTTTTTACCACCAAAACGCAAGGCATGGGCATGGGGCTCGCTATATGCCGCACCATCATCACTGCCCACGGCGGACAGCTCTGGGCAGAGGGTAACAACGACCGCGGCACCAGCTTCCACTTCACGCTGCCCGTGGTTTCCGGTACATATTCATGAAAACGAATCAACCTACCGTATTTGTTGTCGATGACGATCCGTCCGTATTGAAAGCGCTGGCTCGCCTGTTGCTTTCGGCCGGTTTAAACGCGGTCACCTTCACTTCGCCTAATGAATTTCTTGAGAATTACGATCCCCATGCCGCCGGATGTGTAGTGCTCGATGTCTCAATGCCCGGCCTCGACGGCTTGCAACTGCAGCAAGCACTCGCGGCGCTGGGCGATGCCGCACCGGTCGTGTTTCTGACCGGCCACGGCGACATACCAACCAGCGTCAAGGCGATGAAAGAAGGCGCGGTTGATTTTCTGACTAAGCCGGTGCATGAACAAGACTTGATCGCTGCCGTCCACGCCGCCATCGAAAAAGACCGGTTGAACCGCCAGGCGCGCGCCGAACTGACGGGTTTTCTGGCAGGACTGGCGACGCTCACGCCGCGCGAGAAGGAAGTTCTGGCTCATGTCGTTACCGGCAAACTCAACAAACAAATCGCGGCCGATCTCGGAACCGTCGAGAAAACCATTAAGGTTCACCGTGCCCACATTATGGAGAAATTACACATCAGGTCGTTGGCCGATCTTGTGCGCTTGACGGAACGGTCGGGAATCAAGTTCATGCCGATCGAAAAGAGCGTAAAGGCTGAGCGCCAGCGATAGCCGATTTTATCCCTCGATAATCTTTTTGATTATCGGCGATGCGAAATCGCCAGATTGATTCGCAACGTAAAGGCTGCTTTGTTTGATGGCCTGCTTCGGAAAAACACCGGCAGCACCTTCTCTGCATTATAAAAATGACCGTCGGAGAATTTTCCGATATTCCTGCGCCATAGCATTCAGCAACCTGCGTAAATACCAGTTCGCAACCACTTTTAATTTTTTAAAAAGTAACCCATTCATATGGTATCTTCAAAATCGGCTGTTATTCATCGCGCCGCGAAAGCGTCGATCGCTGTTTAAGTTAGGGAAAGAGAATTTATCGCTCGCTTATTCCGGCACTAATGGACTTTAGGCCGATTCCGTGAATTATCGGGCGCAACGCCACCTTTCTTGAAAACCAGAATTTCCCCTTCCATCACCAGGTTCAACACAAGCTTGTTATCGCGTATTTCCACACTGACCGCATCGGTCAAATCCCTCAAGTAATCCATATACCGCGATCCCGGCTCACATTCGGCCAATGTTGCCGGTCCCGGCATGATCTTGATGCGCCCGTCTTCCAAGGTATATTGACCCTGCATCCGATTACAATCGGCTTTGACTCGATACGAACCGTCCGGTAGAAAAATCAGCGTGTATTTGTCGGGGGTGTCGATCACGGCGCGGTACGGCTTTCGGGTGTCCTCAAAGCGCTCCCATTGCCAGACGATGCCGGTAATGCTTTCTCTCGGTACGAGCGTGATTTTCGGATCGGCTATTTTTTCGGCGCTGCGTTCCCATTTGCCGCCGTGCAGACGGTAGACTTGCCGCACCTGCCGGCTCAGGCAACATGCAGGATCGCCAGCCCTTGCCGTGAGCATATTCAAGTACACATAACCTTGGGCAATCGATAGATCGGTAATTCGAGCCCGGTCACCTAATAGAACGCTAGCCTGCTGTTCAGGCGCACCGCCGGTATTGCGCATAGCCATCAGATACTTGAAATTTCCCGAACCTCCGCTTTGCTGATCCAGAATAACGACCGCATCGCCTAATCCGTCCTGGTCCAGATCCCCAAAGGCGGACCTTTCCAGAGTGACCTGATCCTTCTGTGTCATTCCTTCGCCGTACGGACGTTTAAACGCACCCTCGTCGAGACGGAATTCACCCAATGAATCGATTCGATAGATTGCATTGGCAAGATCATTTCTTGCCAATGACTGTTTGACGTCGACGGGATTCGGCTTACCGACGGCCGCTCCGCCGGAAGTACTGCTGCATGCCGAAACCAGGACGTGCGCCGTCAAGGCCGTAATGATCGGCCATTTGGAAGTTTTCATTCTGCTCCTCTGTCATTTACCAGCGTTTTTATACTGGCCATGCTTGGTATGTAAATTCGGTTTTCTCACTCAATCCGGCGAGTCATGAAGACGGTATTGCCCCTACTCGGCTCTTGCGATTCCTTCCAGTTCCTGAACCAGCCGTTTTATGCCGGCGTCGTCCGGGATCACTTTGGCCGCTTTTCGCGCGGACAACAGCGCCGATCTGATGTCGCCTGACTCGCGCTCCATTGAAATGAGCGCGCTCAGAATTTCGAGATCATAGGGCTGGCGAATTGCTGCGGCCTTTAAAATCGCCAGCGCTTCACGCGGCCTCCCGGCGGAATGGAGGCCTATGGCATAAACATAAGCGTACCGCGCATTATCGGGAGCGAACTGCGTGGCAGCCATCAGGTCCTGGAGCGCGGCGGACATATGGCCCTGGCGTACCAGCACCAACCCCAGTGCATGGTGCAAGTCGGCCGCGTTCGGCAATAACGCCAGTCCCCGGCGCAATTGCTTCTCGCCTTCGTCCTCGCGGCCTTGCTGCCGATACACATCGGCGAGATTCACGTAAGCGGCGGCAAAGAGCGGATCCAGCCTGAGCGTGCGCTCGTACGCGGCAATCGCGGCATCCTCCCTGCCCTGACGCCATAATAAATTGCCCCGATTAACATTTTCCGAAGGCCAATCGGCATTGATCGTCAAAAAACTCTGGTATTCCTTGAGCGCGGTTGCGCGCGCCTTTAACCGATGCGGAGGAAATCGGCTGTCCGGCACATCGGCCAACAGGCGGGCCGCTTCGACACGAACGCCGCGTATCGCATCGGACAGCAGCGGAGATGCCATTTCGACACGGCTGTCCGGATCGATCGACTCGAGCAAGCTTAGCGCCGCGATCCGCACCGACGGATCGGCATCTTGCAGCAGCTTCCGCGCAACACCTGCTAAATCCGGAGGCAGCATCGGTCCTGCGAGCAGCGCAGCCGTCGCGCGAACGACGGCAGGGCTGGCCGAGTCTTGGGCAAGCTCAAGCAAGGCAGGCAAGGCGGTAATGCCCTGCGAGACCCCGGCTTCCAACACGCTGCCGAAATGCGGACGCTGCCGCCAGGATTTGCCGTACCGTTTATCCAGCGCATCGGCGGCCCATTCGGGCTTACGGTTTTGGTGGCACAGCGTGCAGGCGTTCGGACTGCCCAAAGATAGCGACAAGTCCGGCCTGGGCAGGCGAAAACTATGATCGTGCCGGCCGTCGATGACCATGTAATTTTGTTCGGGCGCATGGCAGTCGATGCACTGCGCGCCTTTTGAACCGGCTTTGTGGAAATGGTGCTTGCCGGTATCGAACACGGCCGGATTGTGGCAGCGTGCGCATAAAGCATTGCCTTCAGCGCGGAGCTTGAGCGTGTGCGGTTCGTGGCAGTCCAGGCAGGTCACGCCTTTTTGATACATCTTGCTCTGGCGGAATGAGCCCCAAGTATAATCTTCATCGCGCTGCTGACCGTCCGCGTAATAGGCCGGCTGTATCAACAGCGCCGGACGATGGGTGTCTTCCAACGGCAAACCGGGCAATCCGTCTTCGGCCAATGTAGAACGACGCGCATGACAAGCCCAGCAAGTATTCATCAGCCTGTCGTCCGCAGGCCGATCCCGTTGAGCGAATTTCGCATCGCTCGTCGGAAATTTCCACGCCTCCCGCCATCGGCTGAGCAGGCGTACCTCAAATCCTTTGCCGTCTTCCTGCCGATACGGCGGCCGGGCTTGTTTGGCCCATGCGACGTGTCGGGCTGCGGGGCCGTGGCAGGCTTCGCAGGATACGTTCAATGCGCTGAATGTCGTTCGGTAATTATCCGACGCCGCATCGTAGCCTTTTTTGAGAGCGGTCGAATGGCATTCGGCGCATTGCATGTTCCAGTTCTGGTAACGCCCTGTCCAGTGCAGTTGGTCCTTATGATCGATTTTCTGGTTGGGGTAAAGATGGAACCAGCGCTGCCCCCCTTCGGGTTTTGTGCGGCTATCCCAGGCGATACCGAGAGCCTGGTAGCGTCCTCCCGGAAATTCGATCAAATATTGCTGCAACGGCGTAATGCCGAACGCGTATTTGACCGGATAATCGGCGAGTTTGCCGTCCGGGCCCTCTGTCCGCACCATGAACTTGCCGTCGCGTTTAAAAAACTTAGACTCCAAACCATAATGCATGAACGTCGCATTATCGAAATCGCCGAGCACGGTTTGCGCATTCGCCGGCTGCATCGCGAGTGCGTGGTGCGAACCCGCCCATGCTTCGGCCTCGTCCTTATGGCACTCGCTGCACGCATTCGCACCGACATAATCGTTATGCGCTATAAGTGCCGCGGTTTCGGAATTCATCGCTGCCGGCGCAGGGGCTTTCTTGGGCGGATGTTTCAAATAAATGAAAGTCTCAAACGCCATTGCGATCAAAATCAATGAAAGGATAATTGCCGTCGGTCGACGTATTTGCCAAATCGGCAATTTAGAGACGCCTTCCATTGGTGAATCAGGCACAGTTTGCGCAGTCTGGACCTGTTTGTGTTTCTTGCGCCGGCTCATCGGGCTTATCTTATTGAGCTAGATGGGAATATGTCGGCCGAAATCATTCGGCTTCAGCCGTTACAGGCATCCCCGACCAAAAAAGGTAAATGAGTTTGTCCCGGCCAATGATCTGTACCAGTTCTCTTAGCAAGCAATAGAGGAAGAACAATACCGCAAGCCACATCTGGATGATCCAGAAATGAGGCCAGACGATTTTCTCCAGCAGATGTCGATGGGCTTCGAGGATATCCCCGCCCTCTCGCAGTAAAGGAAACACATGCTCGGCATAACGCACAACAAATGTCGCAAGAAAATAGATGCCGCTTTTCCAGGCAATGCCACAAAGTAAAGGCTTACCGGCGAATTTATTCATCAATGACAGTTTATCGACGACCAGGACCACCTTCCCGACAATCAGCGCTCCCATCACCGCGACACCTAGCCCGGTCAGTGGAATCCCATATTCCCGTTCGATCAAATTCCGCGTGGTGGCAAGCAGAAGAAAAGAAATGAAAAAAAAGATCGTTGGAGGCAGGACCAGCAGGAACTCGTGTTTTATTTTATTAATTAGCTTCATTTAAGCCATCCTTATCGATTTATTGCCGTATTTGAATTCAGACAATCACACCCGGTCTCTTCAGCCCGGCATTCACTTACTGAAACCGAGCACAGGCAATCGCCACTATAAGCCGTCAGAAAACGGAGTCGCAGTGATCGAACCGAAAACATGGATTCTTCCTTCATACGTTGTTTGCTTACGGATCATTTTTCTGCTGAAACCGCGACGGACCATTCTATTGCGAGCCAGCCGGTACGGCTATTGGACTTTAGCCCAAGTTTTATCGGTGCCGGCGGATTGGCGAGGCTTCATTGCGCTGCCAACGTAATTCGCTCGCAGCTCGGAGCGGAGCTCCGCCATCAGGAATCTGAATTTTTATAAAGAAGCGTTATATTCCGGCTTTTCAAGCCTGCTTTGCCTGTTTCGGCACGCCGTGTTGAGCCGATGCATTGATGATTTACAATATTAACCCGGCAGTCGGGGCAGTTTTGCAGACTCGAAGGATGGCCACTAAAACCGATCACCCCGGTATGTCCGAATTTGCCAACTGATTGACGGACAAATACTTGTAACTGCCTTTACGCATATTGAAAAACACGAGCTCGGGAAGGCTCATCAAGATGCCCGTGGCGCCAGATTGCAAATTTTTTCCCGAATCCCATGGCCAAGAAAAAAACCCGTAAAGGCTTTGGCCGATACCGGCAGTGGTATTAAAAAGGCCGAACAAGGGCCGCAAGAACACGTTGTCATCGGTAAAAAACACGAATAACGCATCGTCGGGATTGTATTGATATAAGCGGCTACTCACGATATTCGATTCTTTCAACGCCGTTAACATCCTGTTTTGCCGCGACATGATCTGTTTCAATGCCATACCCCGGTATGAATCCAAATCGCGGCTCTGCGTCACGCGATATTGATCGCGGACGGATCGATAGGAGACAAACGGAATGAAGTTGTAGGCGGAGTCCACATATCCCCCTAACCGTTTTACGGATTCCTTCACCGCCAACGTATCCGACGCTAACCGGTTATGACTGTTACCGTAAGGTTTCAGCAAAGCCTGGTGGATGGTTCTGAAAAGTTCGGTGACACAGTTGCGCGTGATCAGATCGTAGCGGTATTCCTGCTGCAATTTTTGAAACAGGCTCCGTTCGACGTTATCCAACGCGGACAGCGCCGTTGTCAGGCGTTCCGGAGTCAAATTCGGCGTCGGCCCCTCCGGAAAAGCAATACTTTTGGAAGGCAGAGCGTTTTCGCCGCTCATGCGGAAACCACGCTGTTGTTCGCTCTTGAGCAATTCGAAGTAACGATTGGCGATCATCTCGATCTGGCTCCACTCGGTTTCGGTCAACCGTTCCCGGGCTGCTGCCAATTGCCGGTGGCGATTCAGCGCCACTTGGGCATCGTTGAGCAGAACCCGTATTTGGCCTTTATGCCGGAGGTATTGATCCGGTTTAACCCATTCGGGGTTTTCGCCAAAATCGTCGACAAAAAACCAATAACCCGACAGCAGCGAGGCTTCAACCGCGAGATAACGGGCCAGATTGACCAAAACCGCATAGCCCCAGTCCGGGCGGTTCGAATCGAGCGCTTCGATGAAGCCGGTTTCCAGATCACGGCGTAACGTCTTCAGTGCTCGCCTTTCCGCCGCGGAAATCCTGAAGGCTTGCCGCTTTGTCGATAAAAGCGCATCGGGCTGTAACGGCCGCGCTTCATCGATGGCTTTGAGGGCATATAATGCCGTCAGGCAGTCCGTATACCTTTCGGTGAAGGAATAGACCGAGGCCGGAAAACTGTCATCAGTGAAATCCGGATCGATCACGGGCCACTGGCTGGGTGCCAGCGTATTGATTTGCGCTTCGGCCCGAGCGCGACGGCGATGCAAAAAGTCCGCACCATAGCGCTGCTCCACTTTCTTGCGCAAACTCTGGATGCTTTGCGATTGGCGTTTCGTTAATTCGCTGGCCGGTTGCCGAAGCGGCCGGCCGGGCTCCGGATAAAAAAGCCCGACGCCTTTTAGCCGCAGAATCGACGTTGCATCGGCATCAAGAAGCGTATGACCGGCTTTCGACTTCTGCAGCAAATACCGGATAAATGTCCGATCCTTATGCAGATCGTCGAGCCATTTGAACTGTCTTTCCTGCGCCAGAAACTTCCATTTGAATTGATTTTTCAGCAGCTCAAAGGTGTCTTCCTCCACCTCGACGCGGCTCAAATGCATCGGACGGTTCTGCAAGTACCGGTAATGAAAATGAAAATCGGCCTTTTCCCGCCGGAACAAGCGAATGAGCCCGGAATCGAGATGCTGGAAATGATAAATGTCGTCATCGAATTGAATTGCGGTATGCCCCCCGCTCGAATTCCCTTCGCTGGCTTCTACATACAGATAATTGAAAGAGTTGGCCGATACCGCGGGCGCTAAAAAAAAGAAGGCCGTTAACGCCGCACGAACGCCGATGGCAAAGCACAAGCGTAGCATGATGCGAGTGACCGGCCTTTCAAACTGGCAATTAAGAGCCATACCGAGCCGGGTTATTTTTCGGACTCGTAACCTTTTTGAATATTTTCCATTTTATTCTCGTCAGCGTTTGCAAAATTCTTTTTGTAGGTTTCGTAGGCAATCCCTTCGATGCCGGCTTTTTTCAAACCCTTGCCGATTGCAATATAAGTTATCGGCTCCCGGTCCCAGTTTGCGATACCGGCCTCGGCGGCAATGCCGCTCAAGCCTTTAAGAAAACCGGAGTAATCGGCCTCCGCATGGGAGGACTTTACATAAGCTGCCGTGTAATCGGACACATTTTTTTCGTACTTCTTTTCTTTATCGGAAATGGAAGACGGGCTACTGATGATGGAGCTGGTCGAATCGGAAATGCTTTTGGAGCTATCCGAAAAAGAACAACCGGCGATCATAAATGAAACTATCAAAATCCAACATTGATTAGAATTTACCAAATAGGAAGGCATGACTATCTCCCGCTTAAAACCAGAGGCATACAGAATATTTATTAATAAGTTTTTTCCTGAGTCTGTCCCGACGAGTAGTCGGGTATTCGGCATTTCGACGACGAAAAATCCGACAGGCTTAATTTTATGTTTTGAACAAGCCCGGACTCATTGCATCATAGCCGGTTTAAACCAGCCTTGCCGGGAAAAATACCGGGCAAGCTTTGCCGATATCTCGTCGGCTATTTTTTTTCGTCTGCTGCACGGAAGATGACTTATATGACTTTATATTGTTATTTACTCATCTGCCGACAGCCTAAATACCTTGCCCGGTCTATCCTTTAAATCCGATGCTTTACCTGACTTTTACTGCCGACTTTCAGCGAGCTTCCATCCCTCGGGGTTAAACGCCTTAATCGCTTTGACCTCTTGGCTAGTCTTTGGGCCTAAGTCCTTTTCGAGGACTTTTCCCTGATGATTGATCATGAAAGTCATGATTCCGGACGAACCGTATTTGGCCGGAAAGGCGAGCAGACCGAAACCGGCGATCATATTGCCGTTGATCACATAATCATATTTTCCTCCGGCCGCATCTTTTCCCTGCCGGGTCAATAATTTGTAATAATACCCATGATAAGGCTGCGGCTCGTCGGTTTTGGAAGCAGGATAAGCTTCAGAGCGTGCCTTTGCAATCAACGGCCCAAGCGGGCTTGGCTCCCCGCCTGCAGCGCTCTCCCAATATAGGCCGTCCTGCCGGCCTGCGCTGCTCAGGAATTTTTGCGCATATTCCAGGACGCCGTCTTGATCTCTGTCCTTACTTGCGTAACTGAACTGGGCCTCGGCATAGGCTTTCGCGACATTGATGGCGCTGAGTTCGTTGCGCCCGATGCGGCGGCTCAACATTTCGTCAATCCCCGCCTCGGTATCGAAACGCCACGTATTTGCTTCCTGAACAAGGGGAATCGGCAAAGGCCAAGCTTCATTGCCGACGACCAGAATCGCGCGTCCGTCAGCCTGTTTTTCGATCCGCTGTTTGACCGCGGCAGCGGCGGCGAATTGTTCGCGATTATTTTTGTCTTCGACGGGATCGCCGCTGGTCAATTGTTCCCGGTATCGGGATCCGAACAGAGCCATCAAAGCCTCGACGTTGTCGGCATTGATGGCCTCCAGCAAAGCGTTCACTGCCTGTTCCGGCGATGCAAAAAATTGCTGATCGGGCACCGGCTGCGCTTGCACTCCGTTCACAATCAGAAGAGTGGCCGATACGGCTATACGGATTAAAGCCTGTTTGCTGAAAAATAAAAAGCGTTCCATCTACGGTATCTCGTTAATAGGGTGGAAAACTCGATCACTGGATCGGTAACTCTGGCTGATTAAAAACAGAATTGACACACTTGATTGAATACTGGCAAGAAGCTTGGTCCCAGCCCAAACAGTTGCTTCTTGCGCGTGCGACAACATGGAGCAATCTGCTAGCGTCGCCCGAATCCGCCGGCGGATTTGCGAGCCTCGGTCCTCCCTAAGGCTTGTGCCCGGCTCGATTGCCCTCTTTGGCTGTATGCTTTCGCCCTGCCGCCTTCATTAATCCCGCCAAAAGCGCTCCTCGATGCCGAATCCCTGACTGCAAAGTTCCGTTGCTGGGGTATCGGTTTCGGTAAAGATTGCGAACTCAGCGATGTTTCCGACGTACGGTCCTTCCCGCGTTCCCCTGGTTGTGCATCGGATCGCGCAACACGCCTTTCGCTTCCGCCCGAGACCGTCTTATTCCTCCGAGCGCCGGAGAAATCATTCCTCTGACCGGCTGGCGCCGCGGGTTGGCTTGAAATCCCCGGCTTCTGGTTTGGGTTACTGAGAGACTGCGCGATCCTCTGCGGCGATGCCTTCTCCTGCCGCTTCCGTAAGGAAGGATTCGCTTGACCGAGCGTCTTTTCAATTTGAGCCTGCCGTGCCCGATCCATTTGATCCCGGTCAAAACCGGCATAATCAAGATTGGCGGGCTGGTCTATCGTCTTCCGCTGCCCCGCGAGCGCCGGTTGCGGTTGGGGTTGAACGGCAGCTAGGCGTTGCTGCGCCTGGGATGTATAACGGTAACCGCGCCGATGTTTAGGGTCGTGAATCCACGCCGTCGGTCTGGGGCGATCGTTGATCGGATTATCACGATTGACGTTTATCTCGTCGGCATTAATGTTGACATTACGGTCGATATCGATCTCGTTGCCTACCCGACTGCCGTAACCATAATGGTAATTGGGGTAATGAGAGATTGCTGGATAATGATAATAACCGTGATAATGGTCATTCCAATCGTCATCGCTCCATTCGGAAATCGCCCAACCGAGCAATGCGCCGGTGGCCACCCCAGCGCCGAAAGTCAGCCAGGGCGAGGTCTGGCCGGTCGTGGTGGTGGTCGTCGTGGTGTTATAAACCTGGGCAGGCGGCGGACTGTACAATACTTGCGGATTGTATTGCGGAACATAAATCACTTGCGGATTCGCGGGCTCAATGCGGACGACCTCGGCCTGTGTTTTTCGAACCGACGATTGCGCGGAGGGCGCTTCGACCCAAGTACCGGTAGCGCCTTGATCTCCTGCAGAAACCTTTGTGATCGAGGCTTTGGTAATTTTCTGTTCCGGCGAGTCTTTCAGCAGTCCAGCCGCCATCGCCTTGGCGCGCAGGGACTGTATCGATCCAAGCATGGCCTCCGGTTCCGCCAGGAATCTGTCCCCTAGCTGAGTCGTCCATTCGAGCCGGTCGTTCATCAAGGAAATAACCTGAGGAAATTCAAGCAGCGCGATGATACTGGGCGCCCAATCCTGACCGGTAGCTAAGGTGGCATTGGGATTGATTGCAAGCCAGCGGGCCGCCTGCACAACTTCCAGCGGATAGGTCGCGGCAGGTAGCAATTGAGCAAGCAAGGGATCGGGATATAAAGCGATCGGGGCCACCAAGGTTTCCAGGTCGGTAGGCTTGGAAGCGGGGAGTGCGGGTGCCGTTAACGGTGCATTCGCCGGCTCGGCGGCTACAGGCGTTGCCTGGCCGGCAGCGGTTGCGGAAGGAGACGGTTCTACCGGCTTGTGCTTCCATTTCATCACCCCAAAAACCGCCGCGGCGCCGGCCAGCGCAGCCGCCAATGCCAGCGCTAAAGGTTTGGCTGCTCCTTTAGCGCTATGTTCGACTTGCATAATAGATTGCTCCGATTAAGGTCTTTTAAGAATTTCGGAGATAATCTATATTCCTTCGTCCTCTGAATCTATTGGACTTTAGGCCAAGGTTGCTCTGAGACAGGGCGAAGAAATTTTGAATCACAAGCTGAAAAAGCGGCGCTCTTTACGAGCCCGATAATCGCTACCCGGTATCGCTACAGGATGAGCCATAATGTTTGTGAAATGGTTTAATGAACCCGAACACCTCTCAAGGCGACTGTATACTCTCAACAGAGGTTACCATGACGAACGACATAGAATACAAGCGTCCCAAATACAGTCTGGAATTCAAGCAGCTGCCGCCAAACGGGTACTTGAAAAAGGCTATAACCAACAACAGGCCGCCCATCACTTGGGCATATCCTTAAGTACCTTGGGGCGTTAAGTTCGAGCTGAGCGTAAGCCTTCGGTCAATTGGGTTATGAAACACTGGCTCGAGTTCTACTCGTTGACTTTTTAATTTGGCTTGGTATTCCTACTCGGCCTGCTCCTCTTTCCTGCTATAAAGTTCGTCGGTAGATATCCCCTTCGGTGATGCTGCGGTTAGAGTAACGCTTCCAAAAGAAGTCTTCATTATTAATAAGTCAACTTCTAGGTTGAGTCAGAGAATTGTTGGGCGATTTGATAAAAATCGGCTTCATTGCCTAAAAAAGCTGCAACAATGTCAGGATCAAAGTGGATGCCGCTCCCTTCTATAATTAGAGATTTAGCTTGTTCATGCGAAAAAGGTTCTTTATAAACGCGCCGGCAAGTAAGAGCATCATAAACATCAACCAGAGCCAAAATGCGTGCGGCAAGCGGTATCGATTCGCCCTGCAGACCATAAGGGTAACCACTGCCATTCCATTTTTCATGATGACAATATGCGATATCCATACCGCATCGGATAAAACTTTGCGAAGGGTATTTTTCATAAAGTACACGCAGGGTATCGCCGCCAATCAGCGCATGTGTTTTCATGATCTCAAATTCATCGGGCGTTAATTTACCCGGCTTCTTCAGAATAGCATCGGGTATACCGACTTTGCCGATATCGTGTAAAGGTGACGAACGAACTAAATCTTGAGTAAATTTCGGCGTAATGAGATCACGATATCTATCAGTGTTCTCCAAGTAACAGCAAATCAACGCACAATATTTTTTCAGGCGAAGCAGATGCGCTCCGGTTTCTGGGTCTCGATATTCGGACAATTTGGCCAGCGCGGTGATAATGGCATCCTGCGCTTCGTCATGGGCTTCACGATGCCAATAGCTTTGCAGCGCGGTGGCTGTAACATCAGCCATACCGGCTAAAGCATCCAGCACATCGTTTGTTAATTCAATTTCAGAGCCGGCTAAATTTAACAGCCCCAGGATGCCTTGTTTGCTAAGTAAGGGGATGGACAGCAACGGTTCGCCTCGAAACAGTGAGCGATCAAAAGTACTGATTGCCTGAATAACATCATTATTGCGCCACCAAGGTTGCTTACTGCTCAATAGACAGGCAATGATGCCTTCAGGACAGTTTTTCCCCTGAAATACCGGCCAACTGGCATTAGGCGGATAATGGCAGGCAAATTGGTCATCCAGCTTGGGGCTGAGCCATAAAGTAATATCCTGCACAGAGGTCAATTCAACAACATTGCCAGCAAGAGCTTCAGCTATTTCCGAAGAATGGCTTACTTGGGTCATGCGTGTGGCATAACGGTATTGCAATTGTAATGAACGGGTTTTTTGCTCGACCAATGCTTCAAGGTGATGGTTAAATTGGCAGAGCTGCTGATTGGCTTCACGCAACTGGTCTTGTAGCAACTGCTCTGAAACTCGCAGTCGATATTGTTCCAAACCGTCTCTTAAAGTTTCAATCAATATTTCCTTTGGACAGGGTTTATTGAGAAAGCGAGAAATATGAGCGTTATGCAAGGCCTTCACCGCCACATCAAGCTCGGCACGCCCCGTGAGCATGATGAGCACGGTCTGTGGATAAAGCCGATTAACCGCACTGAGAAACGCGATACCATCCATGCCCGGCATATTGAAATCTGACACGACTACCGCGAATGGACCTAGTGATGCCAAAAGTTCCAAGGCAGCGTCACCGCTTTCGGCAAAGCTAAGAGCAAATTCACGCCGTAATTGACGTTTTATCCCTTCCAATAGCAGTGATTCATCATCAACAAACAGGATTTTCCGGCTGATATCGAAGGTTGAGTTAATCATCAGAATGTCAGAGTTCGCCTTATTCGTAGGCTTGGCTAAATAAAGGAATTTCTCGGAGAGGATATTGCTATCGGCAGCACTCAATGAGGCTGATATGATTGGTTTAACGCTTTCGCTGCCAGCGACTGCCAATCGGGGAGTCGCTCAAGTTTGTTGATACGCTGTAGATATTCAGTATCTAGATCGATTTCGAATAAGCGAGCATAATCGTCCTGTAAAGGAGGCTTCGATAAGCTGGCGGCGACATGAACAGCGGTCAGCGCATTCATACCATTGTAATCTGTCTCGTTAGGATTTTTTTGTAGCAGAATTGCTTCAATAATACGGGGCGGAATTTTCCATATACTTAAAACATAAGCCGCAGCTTCACAACGATTGAAGCCGAAGACCTCTGCTTCCAGCTCAGCGACGGGAGTTTGAAAGTTTTTAACATGCTCCAGCAAAGACTCAAACTTATCCCCACTATGCGACATGAAAATCAATAAGCCCAGATTATGTAACAGTCCACTTAAATAGGCTTGATCGGGACGGTCATCCGACTGTTGTTCGGCTAGTGCGATCAATCGGGCCAGACAAGAGACCTGCATCGCATCCAGCCAAAGATATTCCATATGATGTTCCAAGCGGGGATTACTGATTGGAAATGCACTTTTGACGTGGACGGACAATATCAAGCTGTGGAGTTGTTTAAGTCCAATCAGATTAATAGCCTCGGTTAGGCTAGAGATCTTACGGTTCAGACCAAAATAAGGGGAATTAACCAGCTGCAGCAACTTTGCCGACAAAACCATGTCGCGAGAAAAAATCTCGGCAATGTCACGATTACTCGTGTTTTCGTTGGCAATGGCAGCATTCAACTCGTGATAGATTTTGGGCAAACTGGGCAATTGACTAATATCGCCGATGCCGGAGATAAGGCGCGGATTGCTAACACAGGCTTGAATCTTAAATACCTGGGCAATCACCTCGCGCAACATTTCCGCGCTGCAGGGTTTACTAAGATATTGATGGGCAACTTCCAGACCGCTTTTCAGTGTGGCTTCGTCGGCATGGCCACTGAGAACGATACGGATCGCCGCTGGATAGCGCTCCCTGACTTGTTTTAAGAGCTTGTCTCCGCACATCTCCGGCATCATCATATCGGTGACGATCAGATCAATGGGCTGTTTGGCCATCCATTCCAATGCTTGTTGGCCGTTATTTGCAAAAAATAATTGCCATTGTTCGCGGTAAGGGCGGAGCTGGCGCTGAATGCCGCTAATCACGTTTTCATCATCATCGACAAAGAGGATATTTTTTTTATTCATGACATTTTATGTCGACTCTTTAGAGGCAAGAGGTAATTGAATGTGAAAAGTAGTGCCGATACCCACCTCTGATTCAAAAAACAGCCGGCCATGGTGTTTTTCCACCACAATGTTGTGAGCAAGGCTTAACCCCTGGCCCGTGCCTTTACCGACCGGCTTGGTCGTAAAAAAAAGATTGAACACTTTTTCTTGAATGTCCTTCGGGATGCCCGCACCGTTGTCGGTAAACAGAATATCCACGTTATTATTATTCAGTTTGCGGGTGACGATGCGAATAAGCCCCCTGCCCGCTTTTTTCTCTTCGATCGCATGGGCAGCATTGATGATCAAATTGAGAAATACCTGATTCAGTTCACCCGCATAACATTCGATTGAACCCATCTCGGGATCAAAATCTGTTTCGACATCAGCAACATATTTATAGCTGTTGCGACTTAGCGTTAACGCATCGTTAAGCGCCTCAGGCAAATTAATCAGCTGCTTGGTTTGGCTAGCCTCGACATGAGAAAAACTTTTCATGGCTTTCACGATTTCCGCAACCCGTTCAACTCCTTCCAATGCCTGTTCGATTGCTTTAGGACTATCTTCCAGAATAAACTGGAGATCATGACGTTCAATCAATTGATCCAGTTTAATCTTCAAAGACTCATCCGCCAAGACATCAAGATTCCTTTGAAATGCAATGATCTCGTTAAAGTTATCGTATAAAGCCGAGAGATTGTCGCCGATATATTGAATCGGGGTATTGATTTCATGTGCCACACCAGACGCTAACTGGCCGATTGCTTCTAGTTTTTGGGCCTGACTTAGCTGGGCCTGTAAAACTTTAGTTTCACTGATGTCATCGACCATGCCGGTAAAAAACAACTCGTCTTCCATCTCAAGGAGGCTGACCTGTAGCAAGGCGGGGAAAATTTCGCCATTTTTACGTTGCGCTTCCACTTCACGACGCTTGCCAATAATGACCGCCTTCTGCGTATCAAAAAAACGACGGATATATCCGTCATGTTGTTCAGCGATAACCGCAGGCATTAAGCGATTTATCTTACAGCCTATGACTTCACTGGGGCTGTAACCGAAAATGCGTTCCGCTGATCGATTAAAGCTAATTATCGTACCGGTTTTGTCAATGGTGATAATGGCACTGGCCACAGTATCCAGAATCGTGTTGAGTTGAACAGTACGTTGCTCCAAACTCTCCATCTTTTGCTTGAGCCACATGCTGATTTTGCCAGTGAAAACGCCCAAAAAAGCCAGAATCAACGCTACAGCCCCCCACATCGATAAATCATCATGCCCGTCATAAAGTGCGAGAATGTGATTCCATGAGATAGATTGATTGCTGTACCAAAGCTTGAATACTCCAGTTGTAACGGGAAATAACAGAACAAAAAATGCGGAAAAAAGAATTGAAAAGCGGTAAGGATGACGCAGCAAAAAATTGATCATAAAAAATTAAGTATAAAAATTAATAGCTGGCAGATTTTGGCAAATAACACTCTGAACCACAGCAAGCAACGCCATATCCGGGAGTTTGCCGCCAGCTTTCTGTTCGCTCCTTCGATTACCGTGGCCCAGCTTCACCAGCCTTATTACCCCTATTTGAAGCTTTACCCCGAGACTTGCGGCCACCATCCTCACCCTTTTCAATGCATTGCTTAATAAATAAGTCTAGCTCTTGTTTGGCGACTTCCTTACAGCTAAAAGGACCAAAATCACCTTCCCGGGCTTTAAAAAACCACTCTGTTTTTCCTGTTTTAAGATTACGTTGAATATAAATTCTTGCTGCTTTGAACATTTTGAGCCCGTTACTGAAAATGCTGTTAACCTTAATAATAGCAAGGAGTTTCTGCTTTTCTAGAAAACATAATAGGGCTTTACAGTAGGAACGTCTCAGGTTGTTGGTCAACATTGACTACTTGACAATTCTTTCAATAAATTAGCATCGAATATTACTTGGCTGTTTTTGTAATTAATTGATTATAATGAGGGTTTGGAGGATTGAAAGAGTAATTCTATGGCGACTCCTAGTACAAATTCCGAATCAACTTCAGCGGGTCCAGTGAATGCCGTTCATAACTGTTCTGCTTTCTCAAAGACATTTTCCGCAGTGTCGCGTCCGTCAATTTCTTACAATGTAACCATAAGGAATTGGATTCCATCAAAGATGAGTAAAATCCAAGCCACGTAGCAGCCCCTCGAGGTTTCTTCGTTCCAAGCTTATTTTTTGTATTTCTATAGCCCGCTTCATTTTCGATATTACTCAGCCATAGATGCCGAATTAGATTTGCAGTCATTAAAAATAATGGGGCATGGCTAGAACAGGGGTCTATTTCTGATCATTTTGAGGAGGGCCAAAGTCTCTGAAAAGGCCTGAGTCATGCAACCTCATAGTAAATTGCCTTGGTTGAAGAATACGCCATTGCCGCGGAATTTCTGCCTGATGATTTTGTTTGGGGGCTTGAGTATTGGATGCCCGAGTGGCGCCAGCTTCCTGACTCCGGGTGATTACCGGTTTGAATTGACAAAAAGCGGCCGGACCCGAACCTATTGGGTTCATGTGCCTCCCCAAGCTATATCCGGACCTTTGCCCCTGGTGATCAACCTGCATGGCGGGGGTGGCAACGCCCGGCAACATCGTCGAAGTTCCGGCATGGATGAGGCAGCCGACCGAGACGGGTATATTGCCGTTTATCCCAACGGCACCGGACGGTGGACCAATCATCTTCTGACCTGGAATGCGGGTGATTGCTGCGGCTATGCGCAAAATCAAGGCATTGACGACGTCGGTTTCATTTCTGCCCTGATTGACGATATCGAACGTCGGGCCGCCATCGATTTCAAACGCATTTATATTGTAGGCCATTCCAATGGCGGCATGATGGCTCATCGCTTGGGTGATGAACTACCGGAGCGCATCGCCGCTATTGCCTCGGTTGCCGGAGCGCATATGCCTTTTAATAGGAAGGGGCGATCGGTTCCCGTCCTGCAACTCCATAGCGTGGACGATCCGCGCGCCCTCTATGAGGGAAGCCTGGGCCCGCCTTTTCCGTTGACGGGCATGCGGGTGATGCATTCATCGGTTCAGGCCACTGTCTCGGCCTGGATACAACGGAACGGTTGTGATTCGATAGCCTCCGAGAAGGAACTCAAGAAATGGCACCAACATACGGCCCAACTGTGGGTTTATGGAAACTGCCGAAATGGCGCAGAAGTGGCGCTTTGGAAACTATCGGGGGCCGGCCATGGCTGGCCTGGGGCAGAACCAAAGATGGAAGTATTGCTGGGGCCAGCGACAAAGGTAATCGATGCCAATACCGAAGTCTGGCGTTTCTTCTCGCGGTTTTCTCTCTCCCGGTAAGAAAACCGAGGAACAGCCGCCGTTGCCAGATACGGGGATGCTCAAGCATATGAGTAACTAAGCTATTTAGAAGCCATGGAACGATCATAGCTCAATGCCTTTGGTTCCAACTAAGAACAGGGTAATCAACTGAATCAATAGAAACAGCAACCCCAGCACCAGTAATAATTTTTTTACGTCTTTCATAACCTCACGCCCTTCTGATCTTAATGAAGACTGGTGTAAAAAATTGTTATCTGTCTGCTCACTCTAAAAAGCATACATCGAAGAAAACGCGATGGAAGTGAAAAGATTGCTTTCACCTGTCTGTTTTCACGGCTTTGAAAAACTCGATCATCGCTTTATTCTTACCCGGCCATTCGGGATGCGGGCCGCTGCCTTCGCAATACCAGGTTTGCACGCCGTTTTTACAGCCGCTGTAAGCCACGCAACCTTCCGCGTCTTGGACGGGAACGGTATTGGGTAAAGGTTGGCCGATTTTCAGATCTTTGGCTTTTTGTTCAAGTTCGTGCCGGTAATAGCTTTCCCAGCGCATGGGCTTGCCGGACAAGGATTTACGGTCCTCCAGGTTGTACTTTTTGGTGGCGCATTGATTGCAGTTCGCCCACCATTCAATCGCTTCTTTTCCATAATTCGGGAACAGCTTGTCGCGGCGACTGTGCATCATCATGACGGGTATGGGCTTTACACAATTGCGGTCGGTCAGATCATCCCCGCGAAGGCCCACCGCGCTGGGGGCGATGGCGGCGGGGATATGCTTGGTACCGTTGAAAAAGGCGATAGCCATCGTGGTTGTGCCCCCGTCGGAGTGTCCGGTCAGAAAAATCCTCTTGCTGTCGATGCACCATTTTGCTTCAACCGCTTTGGGTATTTGGGCCAGACGCACAGCCTCTTCAGGCGATAACCTGCGGTGGTCCGCATACGCGATAATAAAACCTGCCGCCGTAGCTTCCCGAGTCAAATGGGTAAATGCTTCGGTTTCTTCCCGATCCCTGCCGGCCGGCGCATACACCACCAGTAAAGGATGGGCGACGGTATCTTTATAATTGGTCGGTGTCCTGACTGAAAAACGAATGCCGTCATCCGTTTCTTCCTCGTCGCTGGCACCGGCCGGGCCCGGTTTCGAGCCAAGTTGACAGCCTGCCGCAGCGAGGCGATCCATATAGTCTGCGGCCGCCGGGATCACGTCTTCCTTGGCCGCTTCAACAGTCCCTTCGTCAACGGAAAAGTAGGTTTTGCTCGCCCCGGTAAAACCCGCCATGAACAGACCGGCAGCCAACACGAAAGTCATCAGAGGGTCCGGCTGTTTGCCGCGCAACCGCAGCCATTCGGGTTTGAACAAACCCACCAACAAAACCACGGGCGCTGAAATAATCAATACTCTAAAAAAGAACAGGAGGAGCGTGCTCATCGGCTTTACCTCGTCGCTTGACTACAGTCAAACGAAACAATTAATGAAGAAGGCCGACCTGTACCGGCCTGGCCACAGGCAACAGCGTGGGAGAGTCGGCTATGGCTTTATCGATGCCAATCCCTATGGCCAGCCGATTCATGCAGTTGACGACCGCGCACAGGCAAATCGCGTCAAGAAAGCGGCGTTCGTCCCAGCCTGCCTCAAAAATGGCCTTAACATCCGCCTGAGAGATCAATTGCGGGGTTAATGTCAGTTTTTTTACAAAATGCAGGATCGGCTTTAATTTCGTTTCCACATTCGCCCTGTCGATGTCGGCTTTTAGTTGGTCGAAGACGACCGCTTCAACCTCTAATTGCATGGCTGAACGCTTATGCGCCTGATAGCAGAACGCCGACTGGTTGAGCCCCGAGATGTAGGTCATCAGAAGTTCACCCATCCCGCCGTCTTGCGGCGAAAAACTGGCCTTGACGTTTTCCAACAGCTTCCACAACAGGATGCCGCTTCGGGGATATTGGGACAATAAATTGGCCAGCGTGGCCATTTCCGGACTTGAAGGCAGGTAAGACATAAGAATCCTTGGAACTATCCACGGTAGTCCGCTTAAAAAATGAAGGTTTCGACTTCCGCAATCAGGAACAAAGGGGCGCCCCCGCTCGAGATTTCGACCGCATGCGCCGCCGTTTCTTGACCTCCGGGTGAACTCAGGCAGTCTTCCAACGCCTTCATGGAAGGGAAATACACTTCCGCGATCCGATGATAAGGCGCCTGCTCCCGTCCCGGTGCCGAGGCAATCAAGTTGGCGTCAAAACGGATTTTTCCGGCCAATTTTTCGACCGCCATCGGCACGTGTTCCTGTGCATAGCGGCGTTCGAACACGGCCACATCGGCTGGGGTGGGATACATGACTATTAATTTTGCAGCGTTCATCGCCTCTCCTTTCATAGCATTTGTTTATGATGGCGGCCATGATAGGTTGGAAATACAAGGCTTGTAAAATACAAACTGTCTATGAAAGAATAGGTTTTAACTATACTGATCTGAGCGAGCACTTATGGAACTGCACCAAATCCGTTATTTTTTGGCGGTCTGCGACCATGGCAGTTTTACCCGTGCCGCGCAATTCAGCTATATTTCCCAGCCGTCGTTGACCCAGGCCATCAAAAAACTGGAGGATGAATTAGGCGGTGAATTATTTACGCGGGACCGTTCCGGCTGCTTGTTGACGCCACTCGGCCGTATGGTCGAGCCTAATTTACGGAAAATATACAAAGACACCTTGGCGACCAAGGCCGAGGCGATCCGCTTTACCCAGTTGAACAGTGTGCCGCTGCGGATAGGCATGATGGAAACCGTCGGCGCCCAACGCTTAGGCCCTGTCTTTGCCCATTACCGGCAAGCATTCCCCCATATCGAATTTGAACTGATTATCGGCACGGAGGCCGATTTGCTGAAGCAACTGGAAGCGGATTTGCTGGATTTGGTGATCAGCGCCCCGACTCAACTCTTGGCGCCGCCGTATCAATCCACACTGCTCTATACGGAACGCTACGTCGTGGCTTTTCACAGCAGCCACCGCTTTCATCGCCTGTCCCGGATCGACTTGAAGGACATACAGGCGGAACCGTATCTGGATCGGCTCAACTGCGAATTAAGGGAAAAACTCAAGGCGGTCTGCCAGGATCAAGAGATCAACCTCTACGCTTCTTACCGAAGCAACAGCGAAGACTGGATCATCAACCTGATCCGCGCCGACCTTGGCGTCGCCTTGATGCCGGAGTATACGCTGCCTTTGAACGCTCAGGACGTGCAGTGCCGCTATTTAGCCAATCCTGAAATCAGCCGTCAGATTTATGCCGTCTGCCTGCCGCAAAGCCGCAAAAATGCCGACATTAAGACTTTGCTTGCAAGCCTATCCAATCTTTGACTGATTTCTTGAGTTCGGCCTCCAGTCAAAGTTTGGCGACAGCTTTTTAGAACTCTAATGCTCCGCCTCCGACAGCTGATAGCGGTCTTTTCTATCGCTACACCCCAAGGTAAGCAGGTCGCCTCCTAGGCGCCAAATAATGCCAAAAAATCTGCGCCAACTCATTTAGAAAGTGACATCTGAATCCGGCCCCTTCCCTAGCTTTAAACTCCTGATAACCGATTTTATCAAGAGTAAACTGACCCAATGAACGCCACTGAAAATTCCCTCCACGATCCCCTCCGAAAGCCGTCTTTTTAACGGCGGAAGATTTTTTACGTCTGAGCGATGTGCCCGACCGAAGTCGAATGGTTCGCGAACCTGACCAATCGGTGCACCCGCCGTGCCTATGAAAATACGATCCGGGATTTTATGGCCTTCACCGGGATCCAGAAACCGGGCGAGTTCCGGCGTGTGACCCGGGCGCATGTGATCGCCTTACCGGACGACTTAGGGAACCGGGTCCTGAACGGCACGACGATTCGGCACCGGCTCTCGGCGTTGTCGGCGCTGTTCGATTATTTGTGCGAGAAAAATGCGGTGACCCATAACCCGGTCAAGGGCGTCAAACGGCCGAAGCACGACAGCCTGGAAGGCCGGACTCCGGCCTTGGGCGATCACCAGGCCCGGAAATTGTTGGATGCCCCGAATGGCGACTCACTCCGGCCCCTCCAAGATAAGGCGATTCTGGCCATCCTGCTCTATCACGCCTTGCGGCGCAAGGAGTTGTGCAAATTGACCGTGAAGGACTTCAAGCACGAACGGCGCGGGGTGCCGTACCTGAAAGTGGCCGGCAAAGGCGGCAAGACCCGCTATGTGCCGCTGCATCCGGCCGCCGGCGGGCTGATCCATAACTATCTGGAGCGGGCCGGACACGGCGCAGATGATGCCGGCGCCCTGTTCCGGCTGGTCAGCCACAACACAAAAAGCGGCGAGGCGAAGGCAATCACGCCGGATGGCGTCTATAAACTGGTGCGAACGTATTCGGGAAAATTAGGCTTTGAAATCGGCGCGCACTCGCTACGGGCCACCTCGGCGACCAACGAGCTCGATCATCAGGCCGATATCGCGAAGGTGCAGGAATGGCTTGGTCACGCCAATATTGCCACGACCCGGATGAAGATTTTGTCCTTATAGTTCGATCCCCGCGTGCGCGGGGGGAAGACGAACATGCGCTTGATGCGCTCGTTGCGCTGGTGTCGATCCCCGCGTGCGCGGGGGGAAGACTCCTACACAAGTCAATTCAAAGTCCAGTGTCAAAAACACCCCCACGGGCGTGGGGAAGACCCAGTTAATTCGATTCAGACCATTTCCGAACCGGAAACACCCCCACGGGCGTGGGGAAGACTTGGCATGAGCGAGTCGACATTGCGCGCGAAGAGAAACACCCCCACGGGCGTGGGGAAGACCCAAACATGCTCTCGTTTCCTTCCACTAAACTAGAAACACCCCCACGGGCGTGGGGAAGACTGTCCCAAAACTCCGCACGCCAACTATAACCCAGAAACACCCCCACGGGCGTGGGGAAGACGAACCACAGAATTTCCCCGGCGCGTTTTTGTAAGAAACACCCCCACGGGCGTGGGGAAGACCGCTTGCGCCGTGGTTTGCGACATCGTGAAGCGGAAACACCCCCACGGGCGTGGGGAAGACGTTGTAGGTAAACTCGCGTATTGCGTTCATGGGGAAACACCCCCACGGGCGTGGGGAAGACCGAACAGCACGGTAAAACCTACACCGTAGAATAGAAACACCCCCACGGGCGTGGGGAAGACTGCGTCCTGGGTGAAGCAAACCGCAAAAACCCGGAAACACCCCCACGGGCGTGGGGAAGACTAAACCTAGCCGAATGGCTAGACGATCAACGGGGAAACACCCCCACGGGCGTGGGGAAGACCAGGGGAAAGTCGGCGGCATACCCAAGATGTCGGAAACACCCCCACGGGCGTGGGGAAGACCCGCGCGATGCCCTCCAGAATATCACTGGAAGAGAAACACCCCCACGGGCGTGGGGAAGACCAGATCGCTTGCCGGCTACTGCAACGGCCTTCGGAAACACCCCCACGGGCGTGGGGAAGACCCGCACGAACCGGCGTGAAGACGGCTATCCGCAGAAACACCCCCACGGGCGTGGGGAAGACTGCAGCGTGGTGCGGGCCAGCCACAACGGATAAGAAACACCCCCACGGGCGTGGGGAAGACCCAGCCAGGTTACCGTCAGCGACTGCCGCTTGAGAAACACCCCCACGGGCGTGGGGAAGACCCAGACGCTTTTCTTGTATATCGCCACGTACCAGAAACACCCCCACGGGCGTGGGGAAGACTACGACGCGCTGCGGGCCTCCTATACCAGTGCTGAAACACCCCCACGGGCGTGGGGAAGACACGTCGGCAAACTCAAGAACGCTGTATATTGAAGAAACACCCCCACGGGCGTGGGGAAGACCGTACAGCAATGCCACGCCGGCGAACTACTATGGAAACACCCCCACGGGCGTGGGGAAGACATCGATCACACTGAGGACTGGATAGAATTTAGAGAAACACCCCCACGGGCGTGGGGAAGACATCGATCACACTGAGGACTGGATAGAATTTAGAGAAACACCCCCACGGGCGTGGGGAAGACTTTGGGTGAAATGGATTTGACGTATGATTCTAAGAAACACCCCCACGGGCGTGGGGAAGACTCCCGGATCTGCACCTCGATCTTATCCGGCATAGAAACACCCCCACGGGCGTGGGGAAGACGGCCGGCGGGTAACGGGTAAACAGCAATATGCGGAAACACCCCCACGGGCGTGGGGAAGACTAAATAGGCGTTTTTTTCTTTGAGTTCATCCTGGAAACACCCCCACGGGCGTGGGGAAGACACCAGCATTTTGTGGTGAATTTTTATACTGAAACAATATGCAGTGTTTTTGAATAGTCCATTTTTATTCCAACCCCGCTTTTTCTTGCACCAATTGCAAGCCGGATAATTCGACAATACTGCGCTTGGTATCACCTATGCCGCGTATTTCATAGCCTGGGGCATCGTTGATACGGCGAAACACCATAAGCCCGCTTTCCGGTGGACAGTGCTCATACAGATAATCCACAACGGCTTTGCCCACAGAATCCTTGATTCCCGAAATAAAAACATTGGGACGGGGTTCAACAAACCAAAGTTTCATACGACCGCGCACGGCGGGTGGTAGATCATTGGCTATTACGACGAGCATTTTTACCTCCTAGCATTTCTTCGATATCGTCGCTTATGGTAGCGAGTAAATCCATCTCAATCACCCGTTGCCTAAAGCCTTCCGACACTTTGTGTTTATTGTACTTACCAGCCATGTCTAGCGTGAGTGAAAATGCCAGATCAATACACAGTTTTTCCTTGTATAGGTCGGCCAAGTCGTAAACAAAGGGCAACGGACTGCCGGCGTGAATGAATCCGATATGGGGTGAGTAGCCAAGACTATAAACGGCTGACGTGAGGATGCCGTATAAGGCGGCATTGGCCGATGTCAGGATCTGGTTGGTCAGATCGCCCATTTCAAACTTTCCCGGCACATAGGAACGGCCTTTCCAACCTACTTTATACTCGTTGGCCATTTTTTCGTATAACTCGCGAACGCGGTAGCCTTCCATGCCCATCATTTCTTTTAAGCTTTTGCCGGCGAGTTCCGCTTTAGGGAAGCGGCGTGCATACATTCTGCGGGCGACCTCCAGTGATTTTGTATCGTCCGCAGATAACAGCATTTGTTTGCGTAAGTTACGCGTATTTGAGGTGGGAGTTTGGCCGACGGCATAAAACAACAAACTGTCTTCACCCACCCAGCAAACCGCGCAATTGGCCGCCGCAATCACTTTGACGGCTTCATGGGTGATGGCCGTACCCGGACCGAGCAATAAGCAGTTTAAGGTGGCGATGGGTAAACGTATGACATTGCAATCACAGTCTATCCATTTGACACTACTGTCGTCGATCTCCAACCGGCCCCGTTCCAGATAAATAAACGGGTACTTGCTACTCACCTGGGGCAGAGTATCGCGTGTGACTTTAATCAGGAGCCGAGTCGGACTCTGCTTATCTTCCGCCATAAATCGTATCCGTTAACCTTTATGTTGCCCGTGAAAAATCCAAATTGTTAAAGAGCAGCCCATCTATTCGGCGTTAATCACGGTTACCCGTCGATCTCGGTATTGTTTATGCTCGCCGAACTGGACCGGCACATCCATTAAGGTGAGCGCTTCGCCCGAGTGTTCGCCACAGAGTACACGAAAGTCTTCCAACAGAGATTTTTCGCTGGCAATGTTCAGGGCTTGAGCCATGGCTTCGCCCTGGGTCGGATATTGGCCACGGTAGATAAAATCGGTGGGGACGCAATTCTTCCTGCCCAGATATACGTCCCAAGCCGGATTTTGTAAGGCTTCGGCAATGGCATTAGCCCGGGTGGCAGGAACCTCCAGCGCCACCGCAAAATAAGCATCCTGCAGATAGTAGCGGTAGGTCATTTTAGTACCACCACCTACCGCTTTTTTGCCTTCGTTGGTTTTCGGGATTAATAAACTTTCCCAAGGGTTTTGGTCGTCGTAACCGCTGCCAACCATGTGAAAATCGCGTAATAACGGTTGCCGATCAGTTTTGATGATCTTATCGTTACCCGTAGTGCGCGTGGATACGAAAGCCAGCACGGTTTGATCCAACGGTGCAAACTCCGCCAACAGTTCTTGCTGCTCGCCGCCGGCTCCCAATGCGCTACAGATCAAACCCAATACACCGGATTTGGTTGGAAAATTCAGGGTATCGCGGCGGCCGAATTTGGAATCGTGCCCCCAGGATTGTAGCGGCGCTTCCAGCCATAACAGCAGATAAGGGTTACTCATTCCCGCATCCTTCGGCATGTTGTTTGAGCGCCGCCACTAAATCGTCGATGCTGAAATTGGTATCTTCACCCCAGGTATAGTCGGCAATTTTGCCAAACAACGAGCCGAACAGTTTTTCTTTGTTGGCCAGGTAGTCGGATAATGCGGTAATGCTAGGTTGTAAGAACCCGCCATCTTTGGCTTTTACAGCTGTTTCAAAGGGAACTTGCAGGCGCTGGCCTTTTCTGATTAGGATTTTGGCGTATTCCCAAGGTGATGCGCCGGATTGCGTGGTTTGCCGGGCAGCGGGTATCGCGACAAACAAGGCCTTGGTAAAGGCTTCGACGGCTTCCGGCAGGCTTTGTCCGGCGAGGGTTTGGCAAAGTTGCCCCAAGTCCAGGCTGACATAGCGGTAATAGGTGGCTGAATTGAATTCAAGGCTGCCCATGTGCGCGGCACCGGGATCTTCTTGCAGGTCGTCCAATGCGGTAAAGAACTCGACTTCGTTGCTGATCTTGTGGGTGGAAATGGCGTGGGAAAACGAGGCGGCGGCTTCAATATTCAGTTCCGCCGCCTGGGCGACCATGCGACCAAATAAGGCAATATCCAGTGCATCAACTGCCTCAGATACTTCACCGATCAAAGCGGCCATTTCTTTAGCTTGTTTTTTTGCATCCTTTTGAAGGATGACTAGGTCTGGATCAAAACCTTTTTCAGCAAATGCTTCGGCAAGTATGCCGACTTCTTTAGGACTTAAAAATAACAGCGTATCGGTTTTTTCTTGACCGGAATCTATTGGCGCTTCTTCCAATGCCTCATTGTCTTTAGCTTTTTTGGGTTTCTTCTCTTCTTTTTTCTTGATAAAAATCTGCTCGATTTTGTCGCCACATGCCTTGGCTTGATCGTCATTTGCACCTTTTTCAAGACAGGCTTTGGCAATCATGTCAGATATGAGCTTGGTTCTGGAGCCGTGAGTGATGCCTAATTCATGCATGGCTAAACGTACTTGCCTTTTCCAGCATTGTGAACTGACTCTCGCCCGCGTACTGCCACCTACCGTTGCTACTTTAGGTGCGCCGACATCATCTCTGTTTAAACAAGTTACAGGAAAAGATTGCAGAATATGAAATTCGATATGAGTAGATTTAAAAGGGTTATTATTCATAAAGTTATCCTAAAAATTAAATATACACCCCCACTGAAGTGGGGAAAATATTGCCGTTTTCGGCGCACCGACGTCATCCCGAGAAACACCCCTACTCATGTAGGGAAAGACGCCCATGTAATTTAAATATCCATGACATTGTCTTTTTTAGATCGCCACGATTTGTAGCAAACCAAAACCAAAGGCGCGGCCCCGGCCTATGCCTTGGCGAAAGCTTTGGTTGAAGTGTTCTCTGTCAATCACTTGCAATTCGCCTTTCAAGGTAGCGCTGCCGTGGGTGACGATTTGGTTGTCTTTTTTGAAGGTTTGCACGGCCATTTTTTCGATTTGCAGATTGATGGGATTAACCTTGAAACCCCAGGATGTTTCGGCGCGTTCGATAAACCAGTGAGTAATGGCCTCGCGGCCACGCACGGCAACGATTTTGCCGGTTTGTTTGTCGCGTCTGCCGGGATTGATGACCACTTCAAAGGCATAGCGCGAGTGTTGTAAGAAGGCTGCACTGATGGTTTTGCACTCAACTTCGCCATGGTCCGGCGCGAGGTTGGGTGGACGATTGGCCAACATCAAGATTCGGCGGCTATTAAAGTCACCGCCTTTATCGGCATACAAAATGCCGCTGGGCAAACTGGCCTGTTTTTGCTGGTCGCTTCGGACATCGTCAAACAAATCATAAACTACCCGATGCAATGAATAGGGATCGGTTATTTTCAGGGTTTTGACATCGTTCCTGGATAAGCGCAAGACGGCGGCGTACAGATTGGTCATGCCACCTCCTCGGTGTTGCTGCGCTGGTAAAAATCTTGCGCCCAGCGACTTTTGACGCGTTGCGGGTTACTATGGAAATACAGCAAATCGCTGAGCAATTGGTCATAGTTCAAATTCAGTCCCGCTTTAGCCTCAATCAGACTGAATAATGGCCTGAGTATCCGGCAGACTTCGTCGACGGCTTCACAGGCTAGCAAGCGCCGGAGTTTGGCTTTGGCTTGATCATTGGCATTGCCGTCCTCGTAGCACAAGGCAATGGCGCGACCAATACCAATGTTGCCATTGTGTTCAGCCTTCGATTTGGCGATGGCCGCAGCGATGGTGGCATACGGTAGGCGCTCAAACTCTTTTTCCAGATCAATGTGGAACGCAGCCAGATGCTCCCAGCACTGGTATTCAGTATTAGGGTTGTCGGCCCGTTTCAATTTGGCGGCGATACCTCTGTCTTTTTGGCATTGCTCAATGGTGTATGTCACAAAAGCTTCTGATCTACTCGGTTTTTTTGCGTCATCGCTCATACTGGAACCTCTTCTTTTTTGGTTTGGTCTTTCAGATATTTGCCTAGATTGGGCCGGTTTTTTGCCCAAGCGTCGAGTTGTCGGGCCGTGTCTCTGGGGCAAAAATGATCGTAGGCTTGATTGGCGAATCCGGCGAAGTGTTTGCGAAGTGCTTTGGCTTGCTCAGTGTCTTCACATACATTAACCAGGTCTTGAAATCTACGCTCGCACAGCTGCCAGAATAGGTTACTGGCTATTACCGCTTGCGCTTTACCTTCACTATTTTGAGTTTTGAAAAAATTCAAAGTGGCGCTATAGACGACTTTGGAGAGCTGCTCGAGTTCGGCCATTTCCAGTTTTAGGTTGGCGAACCACGTTTCACCCAACATCGTTTGCGGCAGCATAATGACTGATTCTACGTAGTCATCGGTGCCTGAAACGTATTGCTCGCCGGCATTGCTGCTGACGCGTAACCCGCCAGACCAGATTCCCAGCGCGTTGACTTCTGCTCTAGCGCGGAGCAGGCCCAAGCGCAAGTGATAGCAATCAAACCCTTGTGTGCCGGTTTGAGTCACAAACCCTAATAATGCCGTCAAAAATCGCCAGGGTCTTTTTTCAGGATCGACCCAAATGGCTTTGGGATCTTTACCGGAAAAGTCTACCGAGACGCTGGGATCGACCATGTTGTCTTTGTAACCCAGATGGGCAATGCCTTCGGAATAATGCAGCCCGTTTTCGACCAATAAACAAAAACGCGATAGCGGCAGCAATCGCCCCATCAAACTGTTTTGCAAAGCTTTGGCGATATCGCAGGCTTCGCCGGCCGGCATTTTTTCCCACGGCGGAACACCCAGCCCACTGCTGTAAATCGGTAGTTGTTGCAAATGCTCACGAGTTAACAGGTTTAGCCAGAGGGTTTCAATAATCGATTGCCCCACGAGAAAACTGTGCAGAAAGCCCATAAAACCAATGGCCGCTCCTGGCTTACCGGTACTGGCTTTGCCTTTATCGTTGCTTTTGCCCTTGTAGCCCGATGAGAGCACGATACTGTTATCGGTTTTTTTGCCGCCTAAACTAAAGCCCATCAACGTTAACAGCAATAGCGCTTTGTCGGCTTCCGATAACTGTTTTTCGATATGGCTCTGAGTTAATACTGTGGTATTGCCGGTGGCAATTTCGGCTAATACTGCGCCGAAGCTCTGAATATCAGCGGCCTGAATAGCCGGCATTTGCAAAAACGGCTGGTTACCATAAAGCCAAAAACGCTCATGCCATTGATCCAAATATGCCAAACTTTTTTTTGCCATGCCATCCGCGCCCAATGCCGCCCAGTCGTCATCGTCTTCAGGTGTGCAAGCAGCTTGAGCAATGGCCAACAGCAATTTAGTCAAGGCAATTTTCTGTACGGGATTGCCGCCTAAAGCGCGGTAGCCGCTATGGCTAAATAGCGCTTTCAAGCTGACTAGCCCAACATCTACAATGGGTATCCAGGGTTCGTCGATCAGGTTAAAACGTGCCTCAATCATCAAATTATCTTTTGTAATTCTACTGTTTAAAGGGAACCTGGCCTTCCTTCGATGGAAGGGCCAGCTTAAGTTCGTCTATACAGAAACACCCCCACTAATGTGGGGAAAAACTTGCAAAAATTACTAAACAACCAAGTCTATCGGAAACACCTCCACATCAAGTGGAGAAAATTTTGTCTTTCCAATTTCGACGCAAGGCAAAGCTGGATTTCACGCTGCGCCCGGCTGTTGGGATTTTAGGATTCGCTTTTCCGTAAGCGATTTAATGGCTTTGCTAAGTCGGAAGGACGGAATTATTATAGATAAATTTTTACATCCAAGTCTATCGTTTATTTTTTTATTGAAAGATAACCTAATTGTTGATCGTATTGAATCGTGTACTCTTCTGAGGCATCACCGCCATCCAAGCTAACGACGGTATCGCTATCCAAAACCCTGGCCACTCGCAATCGGAATCGGCTTTCGCCCTCATGTTTGCCCAGGTATATGTAGTCTTGCAGCCAGTCCAGACTTTTTAAATCCATGGCTTTAGGCGCCAAATAATCGGCAACTCGCACGGTATTCCGCAGCAGTTTGGCCGCCAACTCCCGGCGTTGCCATGGCGACAGGCCTTTACCCTTCTCTGGCAGCAGCGCGGTGGTATCGTCTAGGAAACGCACAAAACATCCGCCTTGCTGGGTATCGAGGCGATAATTTTTGATCAGCAACACTTCTACGCTGTCTTGCGCGCTATAGCGGGTGCTGGCTTTTTCTTCGGGCAGGGTTTTGCCTGCTTTGGATAATCCAAAGAGAGCCTGATTTCGCATCTCTTCTTTCTTCTTTTCAAGGGCGTTTAAATGGCTCAACATCGCGCCACCTTCGCCCCTGTCCATATAAGTCGCTTCAATGATTTCCCTGATTTGTCCGGGTACGGCAACCGTTCGCCGGTCTTGCCAGACTTCCAAGCTACGGCACAAGACATAAGGACTATAGATCTTAGCGGTTTGGCCAAACGCCTGTTCAGGGTTGTCAATAGCGCTGGCCAATTCCGGAACTAATAACCAGGTTTCGCATAGCGCTCCGGCAATTCGAACCGTTCCGCTGTGTCGCCATAAGCGGCCCATGCGCTGTAACAACATATCGCTGGGCGCAAAGCGGCTGATTAGAAAATCGGCATCAATATCCAGCGATTGCTCCAGAACCTGTGTCCCCACCAGAATGCGCCCACACTGCTGACGTTGTGGGCCGCCGTCTTTACCATACAGTCTGGTCCAATGCTCTTCGTTTTTTTCGCGATCCATTTTGAGAAAACGTGAATGCAATAAACCGCATTCAATTTTGGGTTCGCAGTCGCGGGCAGATAATGCTTGATAGATTCGCTGGGCTTCGGCCACGGTATTTTCTACCCATAACACCTGTTGACTTAATTCCGCGCGGCGCAAGGCTTCTTCAATCGCTTCGTCTTCATCATAGCAATGCTGAATGGCAATCGTGCAATCGGCAATCTTGAGTACCGGTTGTTCGATCAAACAACCATTTTTCGGTAACGCCGAAATCAACGGGTAAGCCTCATTGGATGAGGCCGTGCCTAATAAAGCACTACGGCGCTGTTGGGTCAGGGTTGCGCTGAGAATAATCACCGTACAATGCAATTCGCGCAATACCTTAACAAGTTCATCGAGCAAGGTGCCGGTGTAACTATCATAGGAATGGACTTCGTCCAGTATCACCACTTTACCGGCCAGACCAAAGGTGCGCACAAAGCCATGCTTAACATTCATGACCGCCATAAGCGCTTGGTCGATGGTACCGACGGCAAACGGCGCGAGAATGCCGCGCTTCGAGGCCTGAAACCAGGAACCACCCGGATTACCTTCTTTGCCCAATTCGGTTTTGAGCCAAGCATTGCCATGTAATAACAAGGGTTGTTGATGCGGACCTTCACCGACTAGGATGCGCTGCAAAAATTGACCCACACGTTCGTGAATTTTGTCGGAGGTCAGTTGCGTCGGTAGCGCAAAATACAAACCGGATGCTTGATGGGTTACAAGCAATTGGTAGGCGGCATACAGCGCCGCTTCGGTTTTGCCCAGCCCCATCGGCGCTTCCAATACATATACACCCGGTTGCTTGACTTGCTCAATAAAGTACTGTTGGGTATCACGAGGTTGCCAAGAAAAAATATCGGTAAAACGTAAGTCGGGTTTTAATATTGGTCGTACAAAACCAGCTTCATCAATGGCTTGTTCTATCTTTGGTTGCCAGTTTTCCGCTGGATCATTAAACAATGACCCAGAACCAATCCAGTCGGAAACACTGGTAAATCCTGCCAGAATTCTGGCTTGGAGTTCATTCTGTACGGTTGGGAAATCGGTCTGTAGCGCGCTTTTTAAATCGGTGAGTAATTCTTCACGCCGTTGTTGCCATACGCTACCACCAAACACTTCATCGGTTGCCAAGTTGGCAACATTTGGTGAATAACCATGATGCTGGCCGAGAATTTCAGGGATGAATTTGCCAACTTTTAAGTATTTTGCCGTAGCCTGGCTGACGCCAGCATGACCACCCCATTGGTGTTCTATTTCTGGGTTAAAGCTTATTAATTCAGGGGGTAAGTTATCTTTATAGGCATCAGTACCCTTATAAATTTTGGCCTGAAATGTTGGGCTGACTTTGCCGATATCGTGCGCTGCCGCAATCAGCTCTACCCCATTGGGAAATAATTCTGCAACCAGCCAATCCGGTAGCCGTGCGAGTAGTCCACGGGCTACTTCGCCAACAATATGGCAGTGGTTTAGTACCTGGCGCCCTGCTTTTTTCTCGCCGGTATTCGCTACATAGGTTTTGGCAAGGCATCGGGTTAAAGGAAGCGGTGGGCTAGCTTTAGTGGTTTCTTTACGGAACATTAATCATTCCTCAATAAGTTAGAAATTATCTGGCCACCGCGTCAACTGCATTCCCAGCCAGCATCCAATAGCCTACAATGGCCGTTATCTTCGTCAGCGTCAAGCCAGGCCTCTAGCGCTACAAACCCTATGATCGGCACTACTGCGACGAACCTCCATGAAAGGCGTCGGGTATTGCATTCGCTGTTTGCCCTTCTGTGACATAACACGTCTGCGCAGACATGAAGGTAGCCTGGAGCATCTTGTTGGGCCTGCCTTACTCATGCGTACACCTCAATTTTCTTGCAACCCACCGCCCGCCTGCATCAAGGCAGGCATCCGAAGCGGGGAACTCCCGAATATGCGGAACGACCCAGAGCACAAGAGCGAGAATCAACCAACTCAGCCTAAATGTACTGCGCCGTGGCCACTTTCCTAACACAAAAAATGCCCCCATACCGGCGCTTAAGAATGCCAATGACCACGACAAGAAATTCCACGCGCTAAATAGCCATCCTTCCGAGTTTGAGGTAGGAGGCCCGCCGGATAGCCAGGCTCGATAGGCCGCGCCATTCAAATAGAGTATAAACATCCCAATCCCGGCCAACAGCAGAAGCTACCGACAGACTAGGTTCAAGGCGCGCATTGAAAGGCCCACCGGCCAGCGCAGTTATGTCAACGGTTGTTTGAGTGCATTGATTTTTGCACAGGCATTTTCAAATAAATTGAAAACATTCACTTCCTCATCGTTTTCGATGCGTTTTGATAGGGAAGTGAGGGGGAACGTCATAATTGACGTCCCTTCTACGATCAGCGCTGGGTCACGGCCATATTCATCCTCAACGATAACCCACTTCAAACCGAGTTTCTGCGCCAGAGCGTCACCGAACGTAATTCCGAGGCATTGGAGCTTTACCGTTTCGTTAGGTTCTATCCATTGGTTCTTGAGTATGGTGTCTAGCAAAACCAGCTTCCCTTCTAAGCTCTGATATTTATCTTCTGATTCTGGTGGATAATGTTCGCGCACCCATTTCCTTTGGGCCTCAAGCCTCGCGTAATCTTCTGGCGATAGCGCTTCTACTTTCTGTTTCATCTCCCTGCGGTCCTTAATTGGCGTAAAAATGAAGATCAGCCGCAGCCGTCGGCCATCGGCTGGAGCGAATGGCAAGCCCGCGCTCAAATGCAGTAGACATGCGGCCCCTCTGCTCCGCTCGCCCACCATGCTTCCATTTCAGGGAAGCAAGAAATAACTTGTTCTACAACTTCCTCCGGTGCGTACTTCAACCGCCCGGTTTTTATGACTTCCCGCAGTGGCTTCCTGAGGTTGAACCAACAGCTCAAAGAGCCCCCTCGCTTGCGTTGAAGGCGACCCTGTTTCGTCCTCGAACCGACTAATGTCGCTTCGGCCTGACTGAAATTGAGTACAAAGTAGGGGCGGTGATACTTATCCCATTGAATCTCAAAGACGTATGTTGCTTCTCCGGTATCCTTGCGGAATTCTGTGAAGAGTGAATTTGTTGACTTAATGCGCGCGAACCCGCGGGACTCTGCAAATGGGTAGAACCTCTGTTTGACGGCTTCACGAAGCGGATTGGGCATAGCATGCTCTAAGGCAAATAAAGGATGCGCCGCTTGCAGATGAGCCAAGGCAGAGCCGAATTGATTTCACCACGTCGGCTCCACTGTTTTGTTAGAGGTCATGGCCGCCTCCTCAAATGCCTTAGCAGACCTAAGGGCTCCAACAGCTTCATAGGCTTTTACAAAGTCCTTTATGTCAGGCTCGATATTAAAGGGGACGCCAAAGAAATATTCGAATCCGCCATTGTCAATTATGCCTTGGGCAGTCGTGAGCATTACGGCTACCTTATGGGAAAAGGGCGATTGGATCGGATCAAAGCCGTTTTTGACTATACGATCTACAGTCGCGTCAATCAGGTCGTCCATATGTGTAATTTAGTAATTAAATGGTTTCCGTTTATCTTCCTGCTTTTTGGGCAGCTTTACAACAAATCTGTGACGTTAGGCAGGTTCACTTAACGGCCTATCATCCTAAAACGGGGTGATAAACTGATCCGGATCTCATGGCATGCAGTTGGGCCCATCCGAACAATGCAAGTTTGACGGGGACTATTGTGAGTCCGCTTATTGACAGCGAGCAGGCATTCAAGGAATAGCGCTTGAAAGACCGATAAGGGTCCAGGCTGTGTAAAAATGTGGAAAATGAAGGCAGAAATTGAAAATTTCTCGATTTGGTTCATCCTTCAGCCCATTTAAACCACCTTGATCTCCACTAAGATTTGGCACTAATTGGCAAACTGATTACAAAATTCCACCTCTATCCGGAATTTCACGTTTTTACACAGCCTGAGTCGAGCCCTGCCTGTCTGCCTTATTCAGTCAAGGCTAATTTCTGAATCCTGCTGATCAAATCCAGAGTTTTACACAGGAGTCTTCGCCTTGATGAAGGCTTCAATCTCTCCAGGCCGGCGTGGACCTCGTTCCAGCCACTCGACCCGCCATTCAGCAATTCGCTCTCCCTTTTCATGGATAAATTTTCCGGATTCCGGCTCATTGATCCATTCCCACTGACGAATTAAAACAAGAGGTTCTTCAGCACCGGGGGCTTCTATGGAGCACGCTAGGGCCTCTTCATACGTTTCAAACGCATAGTAATAATCACCCTCATCAAAATCCTCTGTGGAGTCAGAAGTAGGATGGCACCATACTCTGTATTCGAGGACTTCGTCGAAAAAGTAGCCTGCTCCAGATTTAGCGAGTGCCGGGTATTCACCTACCCTAGTTGGGACGACGGCTTTGGGATATTTGCTCATGAATGACCTTTGATGGCTAAGATGTCCGCTTTCTCGTTTCTTTAACTCTTTGCAAAGGTTGAAAGGGTTTGAAGTCCAAGGGGACGAAAACATATGTTAGCGTTTAATATAATTCGCTTACGAGTTTATCTCAAGCAGACCGACGGACAACACTAGGCCATTTTCTGCCGGTTTTATGCATTTTCCAGCGGCTGCTAAAGATCACCAATTGCTCGCTCAACGCCTGAATTAAGCCGAGCTGCGAAGCGGCTTCGGCTTGAAATGAATTGTTAGGCACCATCCGCGAACTCCCCCTGTTCCGAGTCATCTACGGGGCGAGGTAAGCGCCCCTCCAGCCAATCCGCAACGGTACCGGGTTGGAACGAAGGGTCTTTAGACTCAATGACCCAGGATAAGTAATCCTCCGGTCCTCCATTGAGATAGGGCGCGGGAGATACCGGCATAAAAACCGTCGGCAGGCGCTCCTTGACGGAGAGATAGTTGAGAACGCAGCCGAACTCTTGAACGACGTGCCACGCCAACGGATGCGTAATGTCTATGCCGAACTTGACCCACCAATTGCCATCGTCGAAGCGGCCCGTACCAATGGCAGCAGGCGACATGGCCGGAACCCGCTTGAGGTAGGCCAGCAGCTTGTCGAAATCTCGGGTGTCTCCCATGGCACCTAACGCCAAGCTCAACCGAGGAAGGCCGTATCGCGGCCTGACGTAGGCTGGAGCGACTCGTTATGTTTGTTTTTCACGCGATGCCTATTGATTGTAATATTTGATGATACATACCGTGCCCTTTCAATCGGAACATTAAATGAAAACTGCAATTCGCTAATGCCAAACTCGTAGAATCTTCTCGGACTTATTTCGGCCAAGAGCTGTCAATTAATAGGTGTTTCGAATGGCTGATTTTATGTCAAGAAGCGGACCGGTCGCAGGCAACCGTCCTGGTTTCTTAGCGATTTCGATATTAATAAGGCCCAGGTAGGGTCCCCCGGATGGAGAAAACTTTGAAGAATAAGGGATGATGGTTCGCGAGGGAGATATAACGGAAAGTCATCGCTTCTTCAAATGATAGCTAAATGAGTAGCTTGTCTTGCGTACCAGGTCGCGGAGATAGCACTCTTATTTTTTCGCCCTGGTTGGGCTACGCGCTATGTTTCATGGATAGACAGCTCGGATCAATAGACCACGATCAAAACAGCGGTCGAGCACTGCCGGCCAAAAACCGACGTTCCGTTTTACAAATGCTTCCCCCGAGTCGGAGCAAGAGGCTTAAAGGTAAGGAAAATACGTTATCCCTTTCCCTCCGAGCTCATGCCTGCTCGAAGGGAAAGGCCGAAGGTCATCAAAGGATAGCGCTATCTCGTTCCCAGAATTATAGGGATTTCAAGTATTCAACCAGATCTTTCTCTTCTGAGTCGGTTAGCTTCAGGTCAAAACGAGCGTTATAGCTGTCGACCACATCCAGTAGTGTTTTGAAGCGCCCATCATGATAAAACCGCCCTGCGTTTTCATCTTTCATGAACAAACCTTCCTCCCTGACGAAGAGACCAGCCAGATTCATCGTCTTATAAGTGTCTCCCGGCGCACGATTCGCCTGAAAGGCGTCGATCTTCATCTCCGCCGGCGTATGGAGATTCCAGCCTGGATCGGTCCATAACGGCTCGGCATGACATTGGGTACAATTGGCCTTGCCGCTGAACAGTTCATCACCTCGTTTGGCCGCGGCCTCGTCAAAGTCGATGCCGGCTCTGGGTTGGGGCGCCGGCAGGGACAATTGATACAAATGCAGCGGCGGTAATTTGGCCGTGACCAAATCCTCATCCGGATCCACCGTGATATGGCCAAATTTCTTCGCCGCCGCAATCGGGAATTTGGCTGCATTATCGAGCCTTGGATCGAAGAAATTCCCAACCCCATGCATTTCCAAGATGGCGACAAACGCATTCCAGTAGGGAATCGAGCCCCAGTCGCCGGTCCAGGTATGCTGATTAAAGCCTGCCAAGCCGTACGCATTGGGCAGCAGCGTCGCACCCGGGACATTGGTTGCGGTGACTACGCCATTGGTAACCTGCTGCGGATTGGAGGCCTTGCCATCCAGCACCAGCTCCGCATCGAATTTTCCAGGCCCCCAGCTATTCAGGACAGTGCGTACATTCTCGTCCGTAATATCGGGATTCACAATTTTCAACAGGTCGGTAAGCGGCTGTACCGTAGGAGCAAAAGCAATGATGGCCCCGACGTTAAGGTCGCGGTTCGCCCAGCCGTCCAGCCGGTGGCCTACGCCGTGCGTCAGGGAGTCATCCACCGTGGAGTGACAGAGTGCACAGGTGATCCCGACCGACTGCAGCGAATTGCCGTTGAATGTGCCCTTAACGCCCACCACGGCATCCAGCTTGAGGAGAGCCAGAGTGACGGCGACATCGTTCAGGTCGACTTGACCTGCTTCAAGCGCCTGGACGATGTCCTGCGGGAGTGCGTCGACATCCACCTTCAGCCCCAATTCCAAGGCTTGCGCAGGGGATAAGCCGGAACCGACCCCGCCGAACTGCTGGCCTTCGATCGCTTGATGCAAATGCAGCGCATCTTCCCAGAATTGTTCATCGCCAAACGTGTCGAAACGGAAAATATCGCGTCCTTGAGTGAGCATTTGTGCCGCGTTCTTCATGATGGGGTCTTTCTTCAGGGCCATTTTGATGGAAGATTTTGAGGATAAAGGTGCCTGACCGCCGGCAAAAGTCATCGAATTGAATATAAGTCCTGTAATTAAAAAACAGAACAGGATAAGTTTCCAGGGTACGAAGTTGGCTTTATTCATCATGTGTTCTCCTGCAATAAAGGTTTTTTGAGAATTCCCCCTTCATCGGTCAGTCGTCGCTACGTGGGACTCTGGAAGCCGAAAAACATACAGCGCCGTGCGGCGTGGCGCGCCATACACGTGCGGCGCGAAACCTTTAAGCCGGCCGCCCCAACCGGAAGGCATCGCGATGTATTATTGGCGTTAGAATAACCGCGAGCACGATCACAGCAAATAAGCGGAGAGGGAAAACACTCCCATGTCTCAGACCGCCTTATGAAAAAGAGCACGGCGGCGCTAAACGCAGGGGATGAGATAACTACGAGTGGGGCCTAATGACCTTTTCGCTCGGGTGAGCGGTTTGAGCTTCTTCTTGGTTTCCCCTTGTCTTCTCGCTATCGGCAATTATCAAACTAGAGTTTAACGTCCTGCAGCGGTGGGTAAATGGAGAATTAAGGCTATCTATAGGATAGAGAATAGGTAGGATAATTATTTACCAGGAGAGAGCTGTATCATAGAGTGTGGCGCAGCAGAAGGGTATGAAATAGTTTTCATGGCTTATCACTCCGTTTTGCTGAATATCTTTACTCAAAATCCGCAGGAATATTTACGAGGGTTAAAAAATGTCAACCGCCGCTAGCAAAGCCAAGGCTTTCTCAAAAAAGAGACCAGCGTTATTACGCCTTTTTCCTATTTCCTCGAAGATCAAAAATGACATTGCCGATAAGTAAATTTTGAGATTAAATCTCCGTCAACGCCTTTCAAAAACGGCTGAATTATGAATACCTGAATTCGGCCACTATTTATTTTTGGATGTTTCCTGACGAATAGCGGGTTTATGCCAATAAACAGCCCTTAACCGTCCTTAATACACAAAGGCGAATTAAAGGCTGGAAAATAACTATTGATTTATGGAAGGGCCATTCACTATTTTTGCAGTTGTCCCTTATCTGGAAAAACTGGCTTTCACAGACATGCTTTTATTGACCGTCACCACGCATACATTTCCGGTACCCGCACAGTCTCCACTCCATCCTAAAAATTGTTTTCCCGCTGGGGGGATGGCTGTAAAGGTCACTACCGTGCCTTGGGCGAATTTAGCCGAACAATCCTTACCGCAGTTAATCGTTCGATCGATCCCGTTGGGCGTCGCGGTTACCGTACCCGAATTGCTGGTAGCTGCCGAAACGGAAAACAAGGATACAAATGTCGCGGAGGTCGTGATTTGATCGTTAACCGTAACATTACAGGTCGGGCTTGTTCCTTGGCAGGCCCCTTGCCAACCTGTAAATATGCTTCCTGAACCCGCACTGGCATTCAGCGTGATGACGGTGCCTATTTCATAGCTTGATGAACATGTCTTGCCGCAGTTAATGCTCTTTTCATTCGATACGACACTCCCGTTGCCGGAGGTCGACACACTTAACGACGGCACAGCGATATTGGCCGCTGCCATTTGGGCAACTAATAGGTCCCCTAACTCACCATCCAGTGGCGCGTTACAGCTACCATCGCCCCCGCACACGGCTTCATGTGTCAAAGGATCGTAATTTCCCGTATACGCGTACGTTTCATAACGTCTGACCACAGCCCTTGACCCACTGTGGGGCGAGCCTTGATTGGCATATTTTCCGCGTTGACGGTGCTTACCATCGGGTGGTGGACTCGGTTGCATCAGCACCCAATCTGTTTCCACTTGTGCCGCATCTTGGGGTACGAGGGTATTGGGCGTGCCATCGGGATTAGTCGAAACCAGCTCGCTCAACTCGATTTCTCGATTTAGTTCCGTTTTATATACCTTCATCCAGGCGGCATCGCCGTACTGGGGTACGGGTTCCGGCTCTGGGGGTGGAGGGGGCGGAGGTAACTGAACTTCTGCAACTAACACTGGCGGAGCTGTAGGTTGATCCAGCGGTGGGGGCTGAAAGTAATAGTTGGGCGTCGGTACCGTTACTGTATTCGCCGAGCCGATCAATTGACCCGGATTGGCCGAATCTTCCAGCAGCCAGCGATAGGTAACCGCAGTTGCTTTGGATACGGCGGTGTAATTCAAATGAATCCCAAAGTGGTCACACCCCGCTGTGAGATAACTGGGGTTCCACTGGTAACACGTTCCAGAAAAATTTATACCCGGCGTTTTGGCAATCGTTGTAGCGGGAAATTGGTGGCTTTGCGTATCGTAGGGACTTTGGTAGCGGACATAACTGCCTGTGGCATAGGGTTCTACCACGGGTTGACCGTATTTGTTGCCGGTCCAAGGCTGAGTCATGTCGCCGGGTTGAATGCCCTCCAGCTGCACTTCAAACCCATGTGCATCCTGACCTTCAAAATTGGCCGCATCGAAGTTGCCCAATGAGCCTACAATATAGTTTCCCGCTGCTGCGAGGGACGGCGTCAGGAAACCCACAGCAAACAATAGATTTACCTTCCGTATGAGGTGCGACGACCCAGTTCGATTCATTCTTTTCTCCTGTTATTGGACACATACTTACATTCAGCCGGCTATTTTTTGCCTCACTCTTTTTTGCCAGCGGAGCGTTAATTCCCAAAGTCGTGCAAAAGGTTCAAAAATTTTTATCCAGGAGAATAGGTAGGCTTCACAGGAGTCAAGATTCAACCAGAACAGGAGCTTTCAATAGTAGCCTCGCATTTTAGATCGGAATAGGTACGATAGATTTTGAGCGTGTGTTATATATGATCGTTTGCTGTCACAATTATTTTGAGAGAATAAATGACGGCATAGAGTCGATTGCGTTGAAAAAGCCGGTTTTTGCTGAATTTTGGGAAGTTAGGAAAGTTTGAGCCTGTATCAGATAACATCGAAAATTCACTATCCCGGAATAACCGTCGCGATTCAATCAGGATTGAGGAAATTTCTTGAAATGACAGATAGAGCAGCTGTATCCGATGAACAGCCCGGCGACCCCGCCGGGCAAATTCCATCCCCTTTCGCGCCGTCGTTTAAGTGCAATTTTATCAATGGCGCCTATCTGGAAATTCAGGGGGACAGCCCCAATCGCTATCGCGTGGAATTCCAGGATCTGGATGAACCGGAGTATGTTCTGCAATGCGAAGTCCCGGCCGGAGGCTGGGTGCGGTCTCCCCAATCCTATTTTGTGCGTTGGGCTATCGAGGTTTTTGAGCTGTCCGGCAACAAACCCGTTTTTCAGCATCGTTACGATTGCCGGGAGAAACGGGTTTATATTGGCTTTGAGTCCAGTTCGCTAGGCGATACCCTGGCCTGGTTTCCGGCCGTTGAGCAATTCCGGGAACAGCACGGCTGTCGGCTGATCTGTTCCACGTTTCTCAACGGCTTATTCAAGGGTAACTATCCTGAGATCGAATTTATCGAGCCCGGGGCGATTGTCGAGGATCTTTATGCGGCCTATCGGATAGGCGTGTTTTATCGGGAGGATGGGAGCTACGACTACAGTAAAAACTACTCGGCGTTTCGCGAACACTCCATCGCCAGGGCGGCTTACGACATTTTAGGATTGCCCTATGCGGAGACAAAGCCCAGAGTAAAGTTGAAAGACTTGCCTCTTCCCATGGATAAACCTTATGTCTGTATCGGTTTTCATTCCACTTCACAGGCCAAATACTGGAATAATCCGAAAGGCTGGGATGAAGTCGTACGGTTTCTGCATTACAAGGGCTATAAAGTGGTGCTCCTGTCCCGGGAGGGCAAAGAATACATGGGCAACCGCATTCCGCAAGGGATTAAACTGCTGCCGGAAATCACGCTGGACATCATGGTCAATTATCTGCAGCACGCCAGCATGTTTATCGGAATCGGGAGCGGCCTGAGCTGGCTTTCCTGGGCAGTGGGATGCCGCACTTGTCTGATCAGCGGCTTTTCATACCCGTACACCGAGATGCAAGATTGTATCCGGGTGTTTCCCCGGGCGGATATCTGCAGCGGATGCTTCAACCGTTTTCGCCTGGACCCCAACGACTGGAATTGGTGTCCGGACCATAAAGGCACGCCACGGATGTTCGAATGCTCCCGTCTGATCAGCGGCCGCCAGGTTATCGAAGCCATAAGACCCTTCTTGTAGGCTACTGCCTTACCTTGAGCGTTGTCCGCACCCTTGAAAATTTTTGAAAAATCGGGAAACACCGCTCCAAGTTCAATCGACTCGGAGCGGTCTGCCTGTCCGGTGCAGTTTAAGGATTGAAAATCCCGGTCGCGATTTCCACATTTGGCGTATCGGGATCGTCATCGGCATCAAAGTCGATCACAATCGGGTTGCCGGCATAAAGAGGAAGTTGCGGGGCCGTTTGCGAAAAATCGCAAAAACCGTCTTTCTCTTCATAAACCCCTTTTCTCACCCTGAGCTTTAAAGCGTATTTGTAATGCTTGCGCGGATTATCGTCGCTTTCTAGCTCGCACACGACGCCATCAGGGAATACCGCTCTCACGACTCCCTCATCGAAATTGTCCGAGGTAATTACCCCCCCTTTCCCGACCTTGACACTAATCTTCAGCTCCTGTCTATTCCCCTGCCTTTTGACGGTATGTTTGAAAGTCGCTTTTACCATCGGCGTGCCGAGAGATGGAGTAAAGCCTCCTCTGACAGTTCCATTTACAGCCGGTGCAATTGTGTTGCTCGAAGTCCCTGAAGTCCCTGAAGTCCCTGAAGTCCCTGAAGTCCCTGAAGTCCCTGATGTTCCTGATGTTCCTGATGTTCCTGATGTTCCCGAGGTTCCCGAGGTTCCCGAGGTTCCCGAGGTTCCCGAGGTTCCCGAGGTTCCCGAGGTTCCCGAGTTTATCCCATCATCTGCACCGTTTTGCGCAAAGGCTGGATTCATTATCGCTAAGCTCCCGACCAGTAATAACGCGACTTCTTTGTGCTTTGTCAATTTCATGGTTTTTCCTGATTAAGTCTATGTTGAATTTCAACTGATAGTTGAGGCATTGGAATTTGCTCAGCCCGTTAATTCCCAAAAACCATGCAAGGTTCAATAGACACGGAAAAAACCTGAAAAACTACCGTGCGTCTGTCCGCCTTTCTTTTACGGAACCGAGGGATTTGACGCCATTTTATTCGAGACAGTTTGTAAAATTGGAACATCTCCCTTCGGCTCAGGAGCTTTCTGAAAAATAGGGTTCTCCGCATTGAGCGTATGAGCCGTTAACCGATTGGCTTCGGAAATAAACGCGCGTTTGAGTTCGGCCGCCTGCCAGTCGGGATGAAGCTGCATCAAGAGTGCGATAACGCCGGCGACATGCGGCGTGGCGAAGGAACTGCCGCTCATGAAGTCGTACCCTTCATGGGGAACCGTCGTCAGAATATCCTGTCCCGGTGCGACGACAATGCCCGGCTTCTCATTTTTTCCTTCCTGGGCCACGGGAATTACGCCGGGCATCGACGCCGGGAAACTGTCGTTTTGATCATCGCCTGGCCGCGCCGCGACGACAACGATCCCTTTACTCAGCGCTTTCTCAATCAACAGCTTCAGTAACGGGTCTTCCGGACCGCTTAAGCTCAGATTGATGATGCGGCTATCGAGGCGAATAGCCTGGTTGAGCGCCAATGCCAACGTAAAGCTATTGCAGCGGGCTGCCAAGGCGCCGGATTTTTTCGGCCAGCAGGCGCGAAAAGCCAGAATTTCGGCTTCGGGCGCTATGCCCGCGATACCGATATGGTTGTCGGAGCGAGCCGACAGCACCCCGGCCACCGCAGTTCCGTGGATCTCCGCGAAATCGGAATCGCCGGGGTCAGGAGCCATATTTTCGAAGTAACCGATTTGCCCCTTCAAATCAGGATGACCGATATCGACTCCGGTATCGATCAGCGCAATGCGAACACCTCGCGCCGTACTTTTTTTATGTAACTCGGAAACTCCCAGCGATTGAAACCCGGCCTGCAATTTTAAATAAGGATCATTATGCGGGGGAGCAACCGACAGTTCGTCTCCCAGGACTTCAAAACTGTGCATCAGTTGGACGACCGACACATCCGGGTCGTGCTGTAACGCGGCCATCACCTCCTCCAGCGGCAACGCTTCGGGAACTTGGAAAACAACGCAACTGACGCCTAATTCCGTTACCGGCCATTGAGCGACGAATTCAAGATGATAGCGCTCTGCCAATTGATGGGCTAGGCGTTCACTCCAGCCGGAATTGCTGTATCGACCGCGAAGACGATAATTGTCCTGGGAATTGCCGGAAAAGTTGCGGTTGATCGTGCGATCCGCAAAAGTCACCAAGAGGCGCCGTTCTTCGGCGCCGGCATTGTCGCCCAATTGGAAATTGCCGGCTTTAGGGGCACACCCCGAGAACAGGATGGCCAATACAATAACGGCGCCGCGGTACAACCAATTCATGGTCGTACGACGGGTTCCGCCAGCAGCACATCCCGACGGCTGCGAAGCAAGGCAATGGCGTTTTGCATCTGCGCAGGACTGTCTTGACCGCCCTCCAGCCTTACGGTAAATGCGCCGATACTGTTGGGTTCGCCGACCTGCTGACCTTGAATTTCTGCCAATACCGCACTGATTTCCGCGTTAGAGAGGGATTTGGCAAAGACGATACGCAGTTCGTTTCGGCTTGGCGATACCGGTTTGGCGTCAGAAAGCGTGGCATACGCCTCCGACGAGCTTATTTGCAAGGTATACCGGATTAACGGAACCGTTGCCAGCAACAACGTAGCAGCCATGGCATACCTGATAAAATACTGGCGACCGCCGGGAGGCGGTGTTTTACGGTACTTGGCGGCATTAGCCGAGTCGAATGCCTGCGCATGATCGGCCTTTCGAGGGGATAATTTTAAACGCAACGCAGCAAAAGACGCTTCCGCGTCCCCTTCCGGCTCGGGCATTTCCGTTAAGGCCTGGGCGAAATTTTCCAGGCCTTCCAATTCCTGGCGGCACGCCGGACAATCGCGCACATGAATTTCCACGCGGCGATACTCTTCGAACGGCAGGCTTTGGTTTAGATACCAAGGCAGCAGAAGCCGTATCTGTTGGTGCGGATCGGTTGTCGTTGATGTCAATGAGGTCATGGCATTAATTCTCCTGAGCTTCTGCAAAGGCATGAAGCTTCTTGCGCGCATGAAACATGCGCGTTTTAACGGTATTTTCCGGGCAGCCGAGAATTTTGGCGATATCCTGATACGCCAGCCCGTGCTGGAAAGTCAACTCGATTACAGCGCGCTGACCGACAGACAATTGATCGAGCGCACAATCCAGCCAATCCTGTATTTCAGTGGTTTCCGCCAAATTGCCCATGGGGTCGCCGATGATTTCATCCAGTTCATCCATATCCATTTCCTGACTGCGCCGGGCCGTCTTAGCCATCGCTTTAAGCGCCTTGTGATACGCGATCCCGAATACCCAGGTCGATATTTTGCTCTCGTAATTAAAGCGTTCCGGCTTCTCCCAAACGAACAATAACGTTTCCTGAATCAGCTCCTCGACGAGCTCGGCTTGCCGAGTCGTTCGCAGAATGAAACGAAACAGCCTCGGATAGTAATGCTTATAAAACACTTCGAATGCCGAGGCGTCACCCTCGACGATACGCTGAAGCAAAACATATTCATCCATGTCGGCCTGTTTCCTATCGGGTATTTGTGATGCTCTGTTACCAACTAAACGCCCCATGGTTAAAACTTTTTCCTGTGCTTTCGAAGACGGCTTCGTAACTGTATTCTTCCGAGAAACAAAAAAGTTCAATCGCATCGAAATTTTTTAAAATCCCAGAATGATCGAGAATAGATAATTGTGGTCTTGCTGGCGAGGATAAAACTGATCGGGAGGATGATCCTCCGCTTCGTGCGGAGAGCTGAGGTCGACATCGACGTAACGCAGGTCGATAGCCAAATAGGAAGTCGCAAACCAGGATAGGCCCGCATTCCAGTAGAAATAGTCGTGGCCCAACAAAGCCCCGGCCTGGTGATATCCCAATCCGGACGAAAACTGCAGATTGTCCCAAAGATCGCGCCGATAACTTAGCTCATAATTTAGCACATCGGCGCCGCGCTGATAGGCATCGGGCGCGATTGATGCCCTGACGCTCAGCCAGTCCCGATAATGCAAAGAAGCGTAAATTTCCGCGTAATCAGGGTTCCGGCCGAAAATTTTGCCGTCGTAGAGATAACCGCTGACCGAGAACTCGGCTCTCCAGTCTGAGGAAAGCGGTAAACTCCAGCCCAAGTAAGGCGTTACTTCGATCTCGGCGCGTTCTCGGTCTATCTGGTCATCAAAACGGACTTGAGATACGCCCAACCCGGCAAACCATCCGGCATTCCCCTGATAGTCAACATGAGCCTGGGCTACAGGATGCCCTCGGCTTTTCGAGTATCCTCTATAAATATAGTCGGTCAGAAACTTCAGATCTCCGTGCCACTCGGCCAGTACCCCTTGCGGCCAAATAGCCAAAAATAGACAGGCAGCCCGCAGAAGAAAGGTCGATGTTGAAGTCATGAAATTCCATGCATGGAGCAACCGAACTGATTTAGGAATATCTAGTAATGTAGGTGGTTCTGTTTATCTTCCTGCTTTTTCAGGCAACTTTACAACAAATCATACAGTATCAGCCCGGCTCGCTAACAGCCTATCATCCCAAAGAAGGGTATAAATAGATCCTAATATTATGACATGCATTTGGATTCACCCATAAGTGCAAATTGATCACGGTTATCGTCAGCCTGCTTACGGTTCTCGAGCGGCCTTTCAAAGAATAAGCGCGAGGGACAGGAAAGGGTCGAACTAGCTCATTCAAGCTCGACAGAGCACTATAGGCCATCTGCGATCGTTCGTCTTTTTATTGGAGCCGTCACTCGAGCGTTGGCTCCACCTAGGCAGCTGTCGTCCGCTCATCTACCACTTTTGTTGCATCTCGGCCTCGCCAGTCATTCATCCTGACCAATAAGGGTACGCACTCTTGCAGAAGGTCTTTTTTGTCTCAATAGAGTCGAGCCAGGCAGCGAGCACAGCATATTACAAAGCTTCCGTAACGGAAGGGGATCGGGAACATCCCTCCGGACCAGAGGTAGTCAAAGCCCAAACGGTGGCATTTCGGGAGTGGAAGCAATTCAAGGGCGAGCGCTTCGCAAACCTGAAGAACATCCGTCAAAAACGGGTATACTGCTCATAACCCAGCGTTCGACGACCATTGATTTAAAGTACCATGGTCACCGAACGGTTTCCGAATAAAGCAGGCTCATCATCAATCCCTTTACCTGGTAACTCGCTCAATGGATAGCCCAATATTGATGGGTTACATCCAACTCCTCGTGAACTCATGAGGATCTTCCCAATCGAGCCAGTCTTGCATTGATGTCTAACAGGCAAGCTTTATTGGGGAACTGGCTCGTCAGGCTGTATATCCTATAAGGATAGGCATTTAAGACATTTTGAAAGCATACCGTTCGATTTCATCGTTGGCATCAAAAGTATTATCCGGTCTACAACAGGGCCTTGAGGATTTACCAGAAAACTGAATAACACGGCGGAAAAAAATGTTAGTTACGTTCAGCTGCAAGGCATACCCGAATACCACCTATTTTGGTGATGTTGCGCAAACTTTGTTGAAAATGATGGGGAAAAGCGGCAACGTGCCGGGCGCCCTTCTGGCGGAAGATGTTCCGAAAGCACTGGAACGGTTGCAGAGCGCAATCGAAAAACTAAAGGCACAGCCACCGCTTAAGACATCCCGTCAAGAAAATGCAGATCAGGATGACTGGAAAGAAAAACCCGTGTCTCTAGCACATAGGGCCTTACCGTTAATCGAATTGCTCACCGCCGCCGCGAAAGCCCGTTGTAATGTCATGTGGGATCAGAATCAAAGAAATTTTTGAGTTCTACTATAACTGTGAAGTTGATCCAACCTCTAACGACGGTTTTCCTTATTAAAGTTTACCTACAGGGCGTTCTCAATTAAGCCAAATCATGCTGGCGGCCAGGTTGAGCATCGATTGATAAGTAATCGCCAGTCGCTCATAGCGCGTGGCGATGCGGCGGAAATGCTTCAATTTCAGGAAGCAGCGCTCAATCAGATTGCGCTCCTTATACACTTTATACATACAGTGCTTTATCGTAATCTCTCGGGGCTGTTCGATTCTTCTTTGGTGGAATCACAGGCCGTGCTTGTTGGGCGATAATCGCGGCGATAAAGGTATCCGAATCGTAGCCTTTATCTGCCAACACATAATCCGCCTCAACCCCTTCGATTAAAGCTTCCGCCTGGGTATATTCAGAAGCCTCGCCGGGAGTCAGCACTAGGCGAACCGGATTGCCCAAGGCATCTACAGCTGCATGAATTTTAGCTTTGAGCGAATTTTTATGTGACATCGTAAGAGTCAGACCCTTTTGAGCTCAGCCTCAATCTGAAATTCCTGATACATTTCTGACACCGTACAGGCGGCCTCGAAGCTGCGGATTTCGAGTAGCGCTTCACTCAGGCTCATTTCGTGGGCTTCCAGGAGCTTGCCGACCAGATGCTCGGTCAGCGGCTTGAGCCGGGCCAATATAGCCTTGGTCTCGCCATATAAGCGCTCGCTCTGCGCTTCCATGATGCTGCGCGTTTCCTCATCCAGATCCTTCGCGCCGCTGTGCCTGTCCTGCAGCGCACTGAAATTCAGCCGAGTGGCGCGGAACATGCCCATTTCGCCCACGGCATGGTGCAGCAAACGCGTCACGCGAGTGATGTCGTTGTGCGCCCCGTTGGTCGTGCCTTCCTCGCCAAAGAACAGTTCCTCATTGGCCATCCCTCCCAGCAGCACGCGCACATCGTGTTCGATGTCGCCTTTGGTCTTGAGCAGATTGGTTCCTTGCTTGTGGAAGACAAAGCCCAATGCGTTGGTGCGCGGGTTAGCTTTGAGCGAAATCTTGATAGTTTTCATGTCATCCAGGATCTGTTCCCAGTTGTCGTTGGTCTGCCGGCGTTCATGCGCAAGATCCACCAGGAAGTGGCCCCATTCGTGCACGGCGATGATGCGGCGGTCGCGCTCGCGTTCCTTCGTAGTGTTGGTGTTAACGTTGCCCACCAGTACGCGCTCGGCGGCCTGCATCAAGGTATCTGACCCAATAATTCTTCCCGTCTGCACGGCCGTGATGCCTGCTTGGTTGACGATAGTCTCCAGGTCGGCCGGGCTACGGCCTTCGGTTACTTCCACTAAATGGCGCAGGTCCAGGTCGGGCAGCACCTTGTCCGCCCGCTGGCCCAGATAGTGGTTGAAGATAGCCAGCCGTTCCGCCCGATTGGGCATCCGAAAGTCTACCTTCATCTGAAAGCGGCGCAGCATGGCCTCGTCCATCTCCATGGTTTCGCTGTTGAAGTTGCTGGCCACGATCCAGATGATCTCGGTTTCGTTCTTGCTGCGCACGCCATCCAGCATAGACAAAAACGTGTTCGCGGTATCGTCGTCGAACTTGCGGCGGCCGCCGCGCTTCATGAACAGATCCTGCGCCTCGTCCAGGAAGATGATGCAGCGTTTGCGCCGTTTGGCCATGGCTACGATGCGGCCGAGTGTAGTCGAGCCGCCGGACACAAAGCCCGTTTCCAGGTTGGCGGCGGAGTGGAACAGGATGGGTAGCCGCAGTTCTTTGGCAAGGTAACTGGCCAGCTTGGTCTTGCCGGTACCCGCCGGACCACTGAACATGACATTGAAGGGCTTGAATATGCCGTATTCGGCATATTCGGTGCGGCGCTCGTACTGATCCTTAATCTGTGCCACCTCGGCCTTGATATCATCCATACCCAGCAAGTCGTCGATGGAGCCTTGTATCTGTGCCGGCTCTATGAAGGTGAGCGACTTGTGTTGGCTTTTGATCTGGAAGTACAGGAAACCTAGCACGCCGATCGTCAGTATGCCCGATAACACGCCGCTGATGCCGGCCTTCCAACTGTCCTTCTCGAGCTGCGGGCGGGCGCTGGCAAAGCGCTGGTCCAGGAGTTCGAACAGTTCAAGGCTGTCGGAATTGAGCTCTTCGCGTGGAATGAAGGTAAGCTTGCTGCCCCACGGCGCGGTGACGGCCTTGTCGGCAAAGATTTTGGCTTCCATGTCGCTGGGGTAATACGCATGCAGTTTGCCCTGCGCTTCGACCAGGAAGATGCGTTCCGATACGTTCCACAGCAGCGGTTCGTAGACCACGGTGATGCGCTCGACCGGGTGCGTTTCCAGAAAGCTCAGCACCGAACCAGTACCAAACACCACGGGCAGCTTGTCGTTGAGTATTCCCTCCTCCTTCTCCTTATCTGCCGCCATGGTCTTAATCTGCTCAATCATAGCGGCCTGCCTCTGGACGAGCATGAACGAATAGATACCGGTGACCGGGATCAGGAGGGCAACGGCCAGCACTGTCAGCTTGATAACTACCGATTGGATCACGAACCAGTCCTGTAGCCGGCCGACAGCCTTCTTGATGGTGATTCTAAGACGCGTGGTAGCCGGAGCTGCATCACTGGGTTTCAATAAATCAGACATGAAAGTTTCTCAAAGGGGGCGCGGATCATGTTCCGGAGTCGGAGCATGATCTCGGTGAACTAAACTTTCTTAGATCCTGACTCAAGCTCGAGGTTCCATTGCCTAGGTACAAGTACATAAAGATGCTCACCGCTTTACAGCGAGATCTTCATGCACGAGCAGGGCTAGCGGCCAAATCGTCGAGCGATATGAAAACTGCGAAGATCATACAGGTTGGGCATCAGTCTGGCAGTTCGGTCTACTGACTACTGCTTTCGCGTATACGTCATCTCCATCATCTTCCATTCCTTGCCGCCGTGGTGAGCCCCATACATGTCAAACGTTTGGGTATTGTTATCCACCATCTTCCAGATGGCGCGATGCTTCATGTATCCGCCACCCGGCTCAGCATGCTGGCCTTTCAAGGTGACCGTCTTACCATCCGCGCTCGCCGTGCCTTCCATCATGAAGATCCCGGTGCCCATGGTAGACATCCAGGCCGTAACATACCGCTTGAGCAGATTATCGTAGGCGGTAATCTCAATCCCGGAGAAAGGCTGCCCCATCATTTGGCCGGTGACTTCCTGCTGGAGAAAACGACCCTCCAGCAGCATTTTCATCTCTGCGGAGCCGGTAGACTCCACGGGTGGTTTGTTGGGCTCCATCCATTCCTTGGTTTTGATTGTCCAGCTTCCCGCAAGGCTTGCTAATTGCTTGTGCTGCTCGCCCGGTGTGGCCAGCTTCGTGTAGGCCTCCATCATCGCCTGCGGATCCTTCGATTTCTCCGACTTTTTGTCCTTCGCCATGACAACCGATGCCATCAGTACGATGCAGAGACTGGTGAAAGTGAGTTGAATGTAACGCATGGTTTCCTCCTCTCAGGATGTGGTTAGAAAGTCATGTGTAAACAAGGTCCATTGTGTGCGGGCATCGCCACCATGCCCTAATATAGCGGTATACGCACCTTAGCGATCAGCCGGAGACGGTCAAAATTGTATTGCGTTTGTTTTTGCACCGCATTTGCTCTCTTCTGGACTTCATCTAAATCTAAGGTTTAGCCGCCGATCAGTTCCTTGGTTTCACCGAAGTATCCATTAACCACGCTGCGCTTTTCTTCGGTGTAATGGATACGCTAGCTCTTGGAGGACGGCTGAAGCAAAGGCGCGTAACGAAAAATTAGACCCTAAGTCATTCCTCTTTGATTCATCTCTTGGATGGCTGGATATATTCCAAATCAAACAAGAGCGGTTGGTTCTATTGGGTGGCGCGGCAGTCAGACTGTGCTCCGAACAGGAAGGCTGGCGGCCCCGTTTGACAGGCTAAGCGGCCCTTCAAGCTTGTGATAGGTAAATCGGCTTTGGGTCGAACTTGATTATTTTCATTTTGAAATGTTTGGCCTGCTTAGGCGCTCGACTTGATCAAGCACGGTCCTGGCATGATGGTAATCGTGCAGAATGGCAGTAAAAATACCTTCCTTTTCCAATAACAGGGTCGGAAAGCCTTTTACTGCCAACCTGTGCGTGAACGCAATCTCTTTTAACAGTTCCTCCTGGACGGATAGACTTTCGATATCCACGGAAAAGCGCGCCCTTTCCAAACCGATTTCACTGGCCAGTTCAATCAGCGTGTTCCTATCGGCTGGATTTCTTGCCTCCAGATAATAGGCCTGCTGGATCGCCAGGATCATCGTTTCTTCAGAGCCAGGATGCTGTCGCCGGGCGGCAATGACAGCACGGCAGGCCGCGTAAGTGGAGCGTCGAGGCGTACATTTGTCCCAAAATTCAAAATTGAACGGCGTGCCGGGGACAATCTGTTGGATGGTCTGCCAGATGCTCCTCAGCTTAACCTGCATGTCTATTGGCATCGCTTGCTCCGTGTCAGGCGCAAGTCCGCCCAGAGTGCGTTGACTCCGTACAGCATCAGAAAGGTCCGCCACGATTTCTTGCCAGTGCGGCCTGAATGCCCAACACCAGCTGCACATAGGGTCATGGAAATAGTAAAGCGTCATAGACATCGCTGAACCTAGCAAGTAAAGGGTAATCCAAATTTTATCGCCAATGCGCGTTATAAAGTAATGAGATTATTTTTTAACGAGAGGAGACGTATGATGAAACTTTATTATGCACCGGGCGCCTGCTCGATGGCTCCGCATATCGTGCTGCGTGAAGCGGCCTACCGCTTCGAATTGGAAAAGGTGGATCTGGCCGACAAGCAAACCGAACGCGGCGAGAACTATCTGACGATCAATCCCAAAGGCTATGTGCCTGCACTGCGGCTCGATGAGGGGGACATCCTGACCGAAGTAGCCGTCATACTGCAGTATCTCGCGGACCAAAAGCCGGAGTCCGGGTTAGCGCCTAAACTGGGAACGAAAGAGCGCTATCATTTGATGGAATGGTTGAATTTCATCTCTTCGGAGCTCCACAAGCTGTTCGGCTCACTGTTCAACCCTAAAATTCCGGCGGAATGGCGAGAAAATCAGTTGGAAAGGCTTGGCCAACGTTTCGACTATTTGACTCATCAGCTCAACGGCAAGCCTTACCTGGCAGGCGACTCTTTCTCCGTGGCCGACGCCTACCTTTTTACAGTCCTGAATTGGAGCGCTTTACTGAAGGTCGATCTTAAGAAATGGCCTAGACTCCAGGAGTATCTTACCCACGTCGCAGCACAGCCCTCGGTAGTGGAGGCCATGCAGGCAGAGGGGCTTCGCCATTAGCTCCGACGGAAGAGTCTTCCGATAGATTCAGTCCTTCAATGGCGTTGGAGCTTAAATCCGTCAGAGGTCAATTTTTGGGGATAGCTTAGGATTGTAACTACTCCCTGAATTAATACGTAGTGACTTGTAGGGGGGCAAGTTTTTTCAAACACAGGGCTTTATTGCATAGGTCAAAAGGCGGATAAATTTACCCTTACCCCAAATTTGGGGCGGATTTAGGGTATAACAAGTGGCACCGGTATCTCCAATTGGGTAAACCGATTTAAAAGTGCAGAGCGAACCTGTAACTCGGCTACTTGACTGTTAAAGTGACGCGACATGACGCGCTCGGCTCAATCGTTGAGCGGTACGTAACGTTTGCTTATGTTGCAAAAGTCGATTTTGGGCGTATTCAAGCTGATTCGACCATGAGCGAAAATAATAACTCATTGTTATTAATATAAATAAATTTTTGAAGTAAGCTGTTTTCTATCCCAAACTGACTTTTTCAACACAATCGTTTCATTTCCGACTTTGACGCCTGAGGTATGCTCTTTCCCCAGCTTGCCTTTCTTACGCACGGGAATAATGGCTTCTGCGCCGCGTACGGCAATTGCGGGAAGACAGGCTTTGGTGTCATCAGCACCGTCCCCCTCACCTGCATGATGATCTCATCAGCTGAAATCTGGACCAACAAGTCTGGAAGCACCGGAACAGAGTAGGAAGCTTCGTAGTGACATCAGACTACTTTAGGCCCTCTAACCGACAGGCTACAGCAACATTCCGATAAGCCGCTTCAACAAATCTTCCAGCGAGATCATCGTCAGTAAAAGAGGTACCAACGGTAATAAGGCTACCACGACCGTTTGCAATATTGTCTCTCTTCCGAACGGAAAAACCTGCATGGTGCGAATAATTTCAAAGCTATTATTCAAATCGGCCAGGGACTGGATGTCACCACTCCCAATCAATGCTTCATCCTGTGAAGCTTCCCCTAGCAACCATTTTTTATCGAATTCAACCACATACTGGCTCGCCAAAGCACCGTAAGTCAGAAGGCCTTGCCTTTTGGTTCTCGCCAGGAGGGGAGCGAATACGCTCAGAGGCCCAAGCACTAGGAGTATAAGGAGCACCACAAAGATTGCAATCTCTTGCTTGAAGGACAGCAATGTTGCCCCCTCGAAGAGAATTCGCTCTCCGATAATTGCGGAAAGCAAGGCTCCTTGGGAAATTAGAAACGGAATAAATGCGGCGAGGCTGCCAGCTAGAAAACTCAAGCCGCCGGCGTGATCCGGATGAGTCGGCACGAGATAAAGCTTCAGCCGAGACACCTGCCAAAGGAACCACCCCCAGATGAAGAACCGGAACAGCCAGCGGACAAGAAAAAATTGGAACACAGGCAAACTGACATAGGCGAACCAGTAACCTGCAGCAGAGAAGCGGACCTCCGATACTGTCCTAATGAGATACCAAGTGTCAACTTTTACGGTCATCAGATCGAAAAAATACGAATGCCCAACAGTGACAACCAGAACAATCAACGCAATCTCGATCAGCATGGAATTACGCAAACGTAATGCTGATGTAATGCATGCATCAAACAAAGGCCGTATTTTTTCCGTCACAATACCCCGTTCGATAAACTGCGTAACAACTGGCTTCAATCTCTGGTGAACAATCAATTCCGTCATTAAAAGCAATGGCAAGGCAAACAAGAAGCGGATATGTGTTTCGAGGTCATGCAGAAACGGAATCTGTACGCCGTCTAATGTGAACCCGGAAACCGTCGACAACAACAGTAAAGGCAACCAGGTCAGCGAGGAAAAGAAAATGATCCGCCGTTTGAGCCAGCCCAACTCGCTCGTCGATAAACGGCTACGGACAAAAAGCTGAAATAAGGGCCCGCCCTGCACGAGAGAAAAATCGTCGGGCAATTTGACACCGCATGAGGCGTTAATTGGTTTATTAATGTTCATTTTTTAAGTGAATCTGTATGTTTTGACCGTCTCCCCGTTACCCGTTTCAAGGTCCAGACTTTCATAGATGCCGATTACGAAAGCAGCCACCATTACAACTGCCGCCCCAGCCAATAAGGAAAATGTGCTTTTCCAAAGGAACTTTATGTCACTATCCACCAAGGCCAGCGCGATACCTGCGATAGGCCCCAGCAACATTGCGACAATCATCGTCCCCATATGAGCGCCGGACTGTTCGCAAGCAATCCGAAACTGGCAATTGTAGCGGCAAGAATGTCCATCAACAGATAGGCAACGCTCAACTCCACGCCTTCCTGGATGTTCTGGCGAACGGTGAGCTGGTGCGGGTTCCCGATACGGGATTCCTAACTGTCATCGATCTTCCTTAAGGTATTTGTCTTTCTTTCAGGGCCTGTTGCAATGCCCCCGCTAACTCGCGGCTCATCCGATCCAGACAATCGTTCAGCGCCGCGACCATCACGGCATAGTCCGTTGTCGAGGCCGGCGAGTGGTACGAGACCTGTCGATTCAAGAGCGTATCGTCGCCGCGAATAATCTGCCATTGCGCGTTTAATCCCGCCTGTCCTTCTGAATTCACATGAAACTCCCTGATATTGACCGCGACCCGCAGCGTTGCCTGGCGAGCTCGACTAGAGCCATTGGCAAGCACTGTATTCACGGAGGCCAGTTGCGACAGATTCTGCACCAGCACGCGGCTAATATTGTCGTCAAGCGACTCTGCCCAGCGATTCAGTTCGCTCAATTGATACATATTCTTACCGGACGCCCTGATTATCTGAGGGCGGTCAACATAGCGGGGAACGCGTACCGGCCCGAGCGCAACGACAGGCTTTTCGGTCAGCTCCGTACTGGGATTTTCGTTCTGTCCGATCGGCTCGAGAAGATAAAATTGCGCGGGAGGTGTCGAACCGCCGATACAGCCTGCCAGGGGCAAGAGCAAAAAAGATAGTAATGAATAATAAATAAAACGGTATGTGTACATGATTAACATCCCCCCTTAATGATCCTTTCCGGAAATCAAGGATTCCGGATGCCGTTCCAGGTAATCAGTCAATTCTTTGATTGAGCGCGAGGCCTCTTTTAGCGATTCCAGCGTCTCATTCAATGCCGAATCCGGGCCAATTGCCTCGCTGACGTTCGCCATCGACTCCTGTGTTCTATTCAATGCCGCAGTGGCCGCCAATAAAGTCTTATCGGTAGTAGCCAGAATCGGCCGAATATCCTGATGCACATCCCGAACCATCGCCCTGGAGTCCTGCATGAATAAATTAGTATTCTGAATGGCCTGATTCGTATCCTTAAGCAGCGGCTCAAGATTCTTATTCAAGGTAGTAACCGTTTTTTCCATCCCTTCAAGCGTTTTGGTCAGCGCTTGTCTGGATTTCTTAACGTCTTCGGAAGCCAGAAGATTTTTGAGCTCTTTTACGCTTTCCGCAAAATCCATCACGATCTGATCCAGCGGCAACGAGCGTAGTTTTTTCGCAACTTCCTCGGCCGTGTTGCGAAGCTCATCGGTTGTTTTGGGAATGCTTGGAAACTCCACCAGCCCCTTATAATCCAGCCCGACAAACACTGGCGGCTTGTCGCGATACACGTCAATATCGACGTACAGCAGGCCGGTCAAGAGGCTTTGCGTTTCCAGACGGGCGCGAAATCCGGCTTTCACCAAATTGTCACGATTGATTACCTGTTGAGCACGCGTCATCGCTCTGGGAAATTTGACACCGCCGACACCGGTTAAGGAATTGCGATCGATCTCGACCACAACCGGTTTGTACGTCTTGATCGTTTTAGGATCGAGTTCTATTGAAATTTCAGTGACTTCACCGATCTTGACCCCCTGCATTTTGACCGGTGCCCCTGCATCCAAGCCATTCAGCGATGTATCAAAATAAACCACAAAGCGAGATTTGTCGGCATTGAAAAACTGACCGCCGCCGAACATCAGCACCCCCACGATCAGCAGCGCCAGAGCGCCAACAGTGAAGCCTCCTATCGCCATAGGATTAATCGGTTTACTCATGATACTTATTGCTCCGTTTCGGGCTGACTTTAAGCACGGCCTTCGCCTCGCGTGAGAAATTGAATAATTTTGGGATCCTTGGACTCGGCCAACAACTTCTCGGGCGCGCCGGTTGCCAGCATCGTTTTGGTCTCCGGATCGAGAAACACGGAATTGTTGCCGATTGCGAAGATGCTTGCCAACTCATGGGTGACCACCACGATCGTGGTGCCGAGCGTAGCGCGCAGGCTAATAATCAGATCATCCAATAACCGGGCACTCACCGGATCAAGGCCGGCCGACGGCTCATCGAAGAACAGGATTTCCGGATCGAGTGCCATCGCCCGCGCCAGCCCTGCGCGCTTTTGCATGCCGCCGCTGATCTCCGACGGGTAATAATCCTCGAATCCCGCCAGACCCACCAACGCGAGTTTATACGAAACGATATCCGCGATTTCTTGCCGGCTAAAGTCGGTAAACTCGCCGAGCGGCAAAGCGATATTCTCGGCCAAGGTTAGCGAGCTAAACAAAGCCCCGCTCTGATACAAGACACCGATGCGGCGCATCATCTTGACGCGCTCTTCAGAATCGGCATGCCAAAAGCTTTGAGCTTCATAAAAAACATCTCCTTTGGCGGGCTGCTGTAAGCCGATTAAATGCCTGAGTAGGGTGCTCTTGCCGCAGCCGCTTCCCCCCATGATAATGAATACGTCGCCGTGATTAATGGTGAAGTTCAGGTCGCGCTGGATCAGAAAGTCGCCATAGGCCATGGTCAGATCGGTGACAGTAATATGAGGCGTACTCATGATTTTTCCCGCTGACGTTCAAATACCAAGCCGGTTGCAGATCAAGGTAATGATCGAATCAGCAACCACGATATAAACAATGCTGTTCACAACAGCGGCGGTCGCCGCATCGCCGACTGCCGAAGCACTGCGTCCGCATTGCATCCCGCGCATGCAGCCGGCCGTTGCGATCAGTACCGCGAACACCAGACTTTTAAACAAACCGATGCCGAAATCCATTAAGTGCACGGACTTGCGAGTTTCGTTGATATACTGAATCAGCGACACATCGAAGGCGCTGATCGTGACAGTTGCTCCGCCCAGGATCCCCATTAGGTCGGCGTAGAGACAGAGTAAAGGCAACATCAGGATCAAAGCGAGCATCCTCGGCATCACCAGAAACTCCATCGGCGATATTCCCATCGTCTTGAGTGCGTCGATTTCGCTGTTCACGTTCATCGTGCCTAATTGAGCAGCATAAGCGGCGCCGGTCCGGCCGGACATGATGACGGCCGTCATTAAAGCTCCCATCTCGCGCACCGTTCCCAAGCCGACCAGGTCGGCGATAAAAATCTGCGCACCGAACATCGCCAATTGCACAGCCCCGACAAAGGCAAGAATCAAGCCGACTAGCAGGCTGATCAGCGTCACGATCGCAAGTGCCCCGGGGCCGGCGTCCTGGAGGCATAAAAATAAGTCATGCAGCCGAAACCGCGCCTTGCCTCGCGCCACGGCCAGTCCGGCCAGCACGGCCTCACCGATAAAGGTAATGAGGTCTTTGGCATCCTTCCAACCGCCCAATACGGATTTGCCTAATTTGGCCAGTAACGGCATTGATGTGGCGGTCCTGCGGGCGCCTGCACGTTCTGGAACCGCGCGAGCGAGTTTGAGTAATCCTTGCACACCCTCCGGCAAACCGGACACATCAATGTCGATGCGATGGGCTTGGCAATAATCCAGAATTTTGAGCAAGTAAGTGGGCAGGCGGCTGTCCCATCTTTCAAATTCATTCGCCTGCAATAATATCCGCTGGAAAGGCGCTGAGCCCTTGATTTCCGTGAGCACAACGTCTGCCGGCTTGATCTTGGCGCCCTGAACCCAGTTCCCGCTCAGATAAATAACAAGGGTGCGCGCATCGATACGATCGAGTTTTATTTCGCCCGATAAGTCATGCATTTTAAAGGCTCTCCCGCTGCAGCCAAAAATAAAGGCTTATACCACTTATTGAACGCTATAGCCGCGCCCGGTCAGGCACGCGCCCAAAGCACGATTATAATTATTCACTGCCTCGTTAGAGGCTGTAGACGCAGCTTGCCTATTTGCATCTTTTTGAGCGAAGCGGCGCTTCATTCCGCCTGCCGCCGCACCGATGGCCGCTCCTGCTCCCGCATCACCGGCAATTGCACCGATCGCGGCGCCCCTTAAGGTTTTCCGTCCCAAGCTGCCTTGTTGAGAACTCGGCTGCGTAACGGATGCGCCGGTACTCGGGTTGTAGCCGCTCTGTTAGACCGCCCAGTTATGGCATTCGAAACGATCTTTAGACATCTGGTCTGGCCTTTGTTCTTGTGCTGGATAGACCATCGGGTTTTGTGCAAAAACCGATAAGGGTAAGGTTACCGTCAAGAAAGCGGCGATTGTTTTTAGTTGTTTCGTAGGTTTTGTATAAGCTTCCATCCTGTGCCTCACTAAATGTAAGGGTAATTTTATAGTGCAATAATGTGCAGAGGTCGCTGCATCCGGCAGTTTTTTCTATACGGTTGGCATCTGATTTATAATCGTCGGATGCGCATTGATTTATCTATTCGGGATAGATGCGTGTGATTTTAGAGCCTTGCAAACCCAGCCCTGCCATCAACCCTTTTTGACCAAAGATAAATGCATAAATATTGTCTCTGGCGGTTGTGGTGGTCAATGTTTTGGCTTTTCCTGCATCGACAATCACAATGCTGGGACCGACTCCGATTTCCCATCCTCCGCTGCGATTGAGGTAATTTAGTGCCTCATTATTCATAAAAAACAGCGCATATCCGAAAGATTGCACACCCGCTTGCAATCCGTAGGAAGCTGCGAGGCTCTGGTAATAGCCCACTGTTCGACCTCTGACCCGTAAAGCACCGCCGCGTCCTAATTGTCCACCAAACATGAAACCGGCTTTGACGATGCTGGGGAATACCAGAATACCTTTCGCACTTGTAGCCAATTTTCTTGCAGCGGGATTGCTTTCGTAGAGCTCCTGTAACGCGTAATCGACGTCACGATCGATCTGTACGGAAGAACCCGCCACTGCCGAGCCAACGCTCCCCGTGGATTGGCACCCAACTAAAATCCATAAGGTTATGAACAAATAAATCAATCGATATTTTTCAACCATGGCATTTTTCCTGATGATCTGGCGTTTCTTGATCTGTACTAACAATAAGTGGCAGTTTTAGTCAGTTAACTGGATAACCCATTTGTTAAGGCAATTGAAGATTTATGTTGAGGAATCTATCGGGAATTGTAACTGCTGACTATTGGACTTTAGGCCAAGTATAATGAAATAGAGAAACGCCCTTTCGTTTCATCATATGTCACGTCTCGGCAGATAATATACCGAGTAGTCAGTCACTCAGAAATACCAGAATACAGGCGGGCCAGCCTACGTCGCGCGTCTCGCGCGGTAAACCGCCAATTGACGGGTGTCGCCTTAGCGTTACGCGATAGGATATTGGCTTCGACCTCACGGTGGAGGCTGGCTTTGTCCGATATCCGCTGCGACAAACACATGTTCGACAGGACAGCCCATTCGATTTCAGCGATGTTCAACCAACTACCGTACTTGGGCGTATAGTGGAACTCCAGCTTCCGTGCCAAAGCTCGAGCTTGCTCGGCGAGGAAAGCTTCATACAAAGAGGCCCCCTTGTGCGTATTGAGATTGTCGAGCGCTACCCGGATCACCATGGCTTCGGGATATAGCTCGGCGATGTGCTTCATGCTGTGCGCAAATTCAAGCTTGGTGCGCCGATCGGTGATCTCCACCTGACGAAAGTCCCCGTTTGAATTCGCAGATCATCATTAATCAGGCTGTTGATTTTATCCTTCTGGAAGCCGCATTCATTGGGTAAGCCGGAGCCGGATAAACGCTATAAGGTACTGTTATTGATGATAAGGAAGCACGGATTCCCCAAAACCATCCGCTGCGCAAACTACGGGCAGTGGTCGACCTCCTGCTCGCTACGCTGGATGAGGCGTTCGACGCCTTGTATGCGCGCCGCGGCCGGGATTCCATTCCACCGGAACGCCTGCTTTGCGCCAGTCTGTTGCAAGTCCTGTTTTCGAGCCGCTCCGAGCGGCAGTTGGTGGAGCACATCGACTTCAACCTGCTCTACCGCGGGTTCGTCGGCTTGACGTTGGATGACGCGGTTTGGGATCACTCCACCTTCAGCGCCAACCGCGACCGCTTGTTGAACGAACGGATCAGCCGCTTGTTTTTCGAGCGCGTGCTGGCCTTGGCGGAGTGGAGGCAACTGGTTTCCGACGGCCCATTTCTCGGTGGATGGCACGCTGATTCAGGCCTGGGCCTCGCAGAAAAGCTTCGTCAAGAAAGACGGCTCGACCCCGCCGCCGGAAGACGGCGGTCGTAATCCCACGGTCAATTTCAAAGGCGAGAAGCGCAGCCACGAGACCCATGCATCGACGACCGACCCGGACACCCGGCTGTACAAAAAGAGCGAAGGCGACAAGGCGCAGTTGGCTTTCCTCGGCCATGCCTTGATGGAAAACCGCAACGGCCTGGTGGTTGATGTCGAACTGACTCAGGCCACCGGCACCGCAGAACGCGAGGCGGCCCACACCCTGGTCAAACGCAGCATTCGCAAGCCAGGGGCTACGTTGGGCGCGGATAAAAACTACGATACGCAGGACTTTGTTAGCAAGCTACGCCCGCCTAAAGTCACCCCGCCTGTCGCGAGCAAAGATCAAGGTTCCGCCATTGATGGCAGGACCAGCCGACATGAGGGCTATCGTAAAAGCCTCAAAATCCGTAAGCGGATAGAGGAAGTCTTCGACTGGGCCAAGACCGTCGGCCCGCTACGGCAAACCAAGTTCCGTAGCTTGAAAAAAGTCGCTGCGCAAACGCTGTTTACCTTGGCTGCGTATAACCTCACGCGCATGGGCGCCATATTCGGTTGGCGTTACAGTACGGCCTAAGTGGTGGTCGTGCGCCTGAAATCCGCCAAAAGGCGGAAATTAATCCGTCGAGGCGAATATCATCGGCTAAAACCGGTTTTTGAGGCCTAATCAGGCTTCCAGTGCCTCAAAACCTCGAAAAAGGGCGCCGAATCCGAAGGCATGTCGGCAAATTTCAACAGCCTGTTAAAGGGACGCTAGCAAAACGAATAAGAGTCTATCCAGCATTTTTTAATCTGGCATGATTGGTAATGTGTGCGGATTTTAAGGAGAAATGTAGCGTGTAAAGTGGCAATTGACGCCAGTGTTAGCGTCTTTTAGGATGGTTAATTTTTATCTTTCTGAGTGAGAGTATGAGGCACAAGGGGAAACTGAATAAATGGAAGGACGATCGGGGGTTTGGCTTCATCGAACCGAGTTTAGGGGGTGATGAAATCTTTGTCCATATCAAAGCGTTCCAAAATCGCTCACGTCGGCCCGTAGTTGGGGAACTCGTGACTTACGAAATTCTTACCGACAGCAACGGCAAACCTCAGGCTAAACGTGTAGTTTATAGCGGCGAGAAGCTTCGTCCAGTAAAACGAACCCAGTCAAGAGTTGGTTTTTTTATCGCAACTATTGCTTCGCTGGTCTTCCTGCTTTTAGTTATCGGCTTAAGTGTATTGCGATATCTTCCTGGGTTTCTTGTTTGGCTTTACCTAGGCGCAAGCATTATAGCTTTTGTTATGTATTGGCTCGACAAATGGGCGGCGCATAATGGATATCGACGTTCAAGAGAAAGTACGCTTTTACTTTGGGGATTGGTGGGTGGTTGGCCTGGCGCTCTCTTTGCCCAACGCTTGTTTCGTCACAAGACCGCCAAAGTCGAATTCCAAGTGAGTTTCTGGATTTCAGTTTTAATAAACGTGGTCGCGCTTGGAGAAGCATTAACTCCGTCGGGGGCGGCTAAGCTCGCAATTTTAAATGGAAGCCTAAACAAATTGATGCCCTTAATCATCAGTTAATTTACATTTATAAATTGTAAGAATTTCTAGCGTTGTTTACAGTATTTTGGAAAATACTGTAGATGAACATTCACAAACGGACCCGCTTAACCTTACTGGACCGCCAGGAAATCTGGCAGCTTTATCAAACCCGGTTATGGAAAGTGACCCTGCTGGCGGAAAGCTTCCGCGTCAGTCCACCAACGATTGATGCCGTGCTGAAACGGGCCAGGCTGCAGGAGTTTACGCCGCGTAACAGCACCAATCATCGGTTTAAGACGCTGCAATATGGCCTCAAACGCTTAGCCAAGATCGAGCAATCGATCCAGGAGCGCCTGAAACGGGAAGCGAAGCGCTATAACAAGGCTTATCCGGGTGAACGGGTCCACTTTGATACCAAGCGGGAGGGTGTCCTGAATTTTGTGTAAACGGAGTTTTTAACGGTTTGGCATCCGGTC
>NZ_JAERVK010000016.1 GCF_016745425.1 Candidatus Methylomicrobium oryzae
TTTATTGTCAATCAAGCGGCTTGGCTTTTCTCCGCGATAGCGGCTTCGTCCAACACAGTGGTCAAAGGGACACGCCGTCCGTTGGCGGTTTTGCAGGTTTGCTTTTTAATCCGGTTCGGCGACTTCGTTTCGCTTTCGTTAGCGGCGCGCCCCTTACCGTAACGTTGAGTGTCTTAAAGGAGTCGCGCCTTGCTTAGCCTTGATGATCCGCACTGGTCTGAGCTGCAGCATGCTTATGGCGTTGCTACGGACATCCCCGCATTGTTGAAACAACTCGCTGGCATTCCGTCATCTGAAAATGACGAAGAGCCGTGGCTCTCCATCTGGAGCGCCTTGGCTCACCAAGGCGACGTCTATTCAGCATCATTTGCAGCGGTGCCCCACGTGATTGAGGCACTCGCCTCTGCCCCATTGAAGGCGGACTTCTCGTATTTCCAGTTTCCGGCTTGGGTTGAAGTCTGTCGCGCCAAGAAGAGCGTTTCTGTCCCTGTAGATATTGCTCCCGCCTATTTCGAGTCCTTGTCACGTCTGCCCGCGCTCGTAGCCTCGGCGTCCTCGCGCCAATGGGATGAAGGGTTTCTCCGCTGCGCTCTTTCAGCTGTCGCTGCAGCGAAAGGACAGCCCCTGGTCGCCGAGGCAGTTTTGGAACTGTCGCCTGAGGTGGCTGGCAAGTTCATGGAATGGTTCTATGAACACTAAGACGCCCAACTATCAAGTTAGGCTCCGGGCTCCTCGCGCAGCCCTGTAGTAGGTCGGGCACGCTTTTTGTGCCCGACGTTTTTAAGTATCCAAGAGGAAAATGTTTTTCAATTCCGTAATGACTGTAATAATTGGCATCCCAATGTCGGGCAACGATAAAGCTGTTGCCCGACCTACTTGGCTTGGCTATTTTTATGGTGGGGATCAAGGCGATAAGTCCGCTTCAGGGCCTGAGGGACTTTCTCTTTAAGGAGCCTGCGATTTTTATAGATAACCCTTAAGATGCGCCAAGTGTAAGATGTGCCGAGGCACGAGGCGCATCGATCGAGGGAACTCTTCTCACGCGAGCGATGCGCTTCACTTCGTTCAGCGCATCCTACGGCCCTTAAAAAGATCATACTTGCTTGTATTAGTAACAGAGATCATTTTTTGTTAGGTATTTAGGGTCTATAGTAAGTATCTGGCCCAACTGGAGTGCCGGGACCATTGTAATCAAAATGACCACCGTCATGTGAATTAGGATAATTAAAGTGCGGCCCTCGGTTTTGTGGATCAGATTCACCATAATAATGTCCACTATAATCATGACGCATTTCTACAATATTTCCTTCCTCATCTAAAAATCTAAGTATTTCTCTGTCTTTTGGTTTCATGCATTGTCATGAATATACTGACTTATACATGTAGATTAAACTAATAATTAGTAATGAAAAAATGCTATCTATTTAATAGATTAATAACTGAGCTGGTTATGCCAAGATATTCAATTTCTTCATAAATCATCTCAAAAAATACATCATCTGGCATCCTATTTAATACTCCTCTTGCTATAAAAAACTGTTGAGTTGATATTCTATGCAACAGTTCGTTATACCTTCTTAATAGCTCAGGTTGAATAACTTTTTCTGTCCCGGCTTCATAGGTGCTACGGGCCATCATTGAAATAATGTATAAAAGATTACTGAGCCAAGTAACTTGGTGAAAGGTATCTAATTTTAGATATTTTTCTAAAACGGTTTTCCATTCAGTTGTCATAACTTAGCTTCTAATAAATTAATTATCTTGGCTCAGGTATACCGGCGCCTGAATATATATCCCTTGGCAAAGAATTTACATCATATCCTCTCTGTTCCAAAATTAAAATTCTTACGTTTCCATTAAAAATTCTACCATCTGGAGTAGTTGTCAATGGTGATTCGGAACCGGGACAAAGTGAATTAACAAGCTCATCAGTTGATTTTTTATTCCAAAATTCATAACTGAAACGATTCGAACCGGACATAATAGTTGACTCTGGGTGTATTCTTTGTAAAGGTGGGTACTCACCCTGTAGTCCAAGAGTATCTATCAGATTGACCGGATTGTTGTTGACGTATGCATACGTATTAATCCCGCCTTCAAGCCCGATCGGATCGCTCTGGAGGTAGCGCCCGAGCGTTGGATCATAGTCCCTAAAGCCATTGTGATGCAAGCCTGTTTCGGCGTCGTAATACTGGCCGGGTAAGCGCAGATGATAGGTCAGCGTGCCGGTGGGCTGGCCGTTGCCGAAGGGATCGCGGTTCCAGGTCCAAACGGGGGTGCCGGTGACTTTGGTGATCGTGCGCGGCGCACCGAGTTGGTCGGGATTGACGTAATACAGCATGCCGCCTTTCAGGATACCGACCGGCAGGTTGCCGAGGTAAATCGTCTCCTGGATCGGTTGGCCGCTCCCGTCGTACTCCCCGATCAGGTTGCCGGCCGCATCCTGGATAAAAAGCACGGTCTCGTTCAGATTGCTTTTCCTGACCCGTTCGCCGGCCCCGTTATAGGCATATTGGGTGGTGATCCCGTCCATCGTGGCCGAGGCCAGTTGCCCAGCGGCATTATAAACAAAACTCCGAGCCCCATCACTGGTGATGTTGCCGGACTCATCGGTCAGATAATTGACGGCCGGCTGATTGGTGACGGTCCTGCCAAGCAGACGGTTGCTGAGCGTATCGGTGGTATAGTTCGTTAGGGTGCCGAGACTTGAGGAAAGCAGGGTTCGGTTGCCGCTCGGATCATACTCATAGTTTTGCGCTTCATTCGCGCTCGCATAGAAGATAAGCGCATTGAGGGCATTGTAGTCGAAGGTCTTCCCCAACTCCGCGTCATCCTGGGTCTCGTAGAGACGGCTGGCCGGATCGTAGAATAAACGGATCGTCTGCTGGCTGGTATTTAAGGCGGTGTTGCGGAAACTGATCTCGGATAGATTGCCATCCAGGTCAAATTGGCGCAGGTAGGGGTAAGCGCCATTGCCCTGCAGCCAACTTAGGGGCGCACCAAAGGGCAGGTATTTTACTTCCGAGGCAACCGTTGAGATACCCGCCGTGATCGAGGCCGGTTTGCCGTTCGCATCGTACTGGTAGGCAAGCATTTGCCCGGAAGGCAGCGTGGTAGTGGCGAGTTTTCCCGTACTGGTATCGTAGGTATTCGCCGTGGTTAAGGTGACATTGCCTATCGTCTGCACTTTGGTCAGCACATACCCGCGTTGATCGTAAGTCCAGGCGGTGGATCCGCTGGGATCGCTGAGGGCGGTGAGATGGCCGATGCCGTAGGTGCCTTGATCATAAAAATAATCGGCGGCGGTCCCGTCGGCGAAAGCCTTACGGGTTAACCGATTCAGGGCATCATAAAAATAGGTCGTCGTCTTGCTGCGCGCATCGGTGGAAGTCTTGATATTGCCGGCTTCGTCAAACGTACGGATCGTCGTGCCACTGTCGGGGCTTTGCACCGAGATTTGATTGCCCAGGCCGTCATAGCCGTACTGGGTAGCGACATCGCGAGGATCGGTCATCTTCGCGATGCTGTCGTCCGGGTTATAGTCGAAGCGGGTTTCGCCATTGTAGTGATCGACGCGGGTCGCCAACCGGTTCAAGGCGTCAAAACTGTTCTGGGTCTTGAAAGTGTTCGGATCGGTAGTGACGCGAATATTGCCATTGCCATCGCGTTCATAAACGGTGGTTTGATCCAAGGCGCCAATGTCTTTGGCCAACCGATTGACTTCATCATAGACATGGGATTTTGTTCCCACCAGCGTATTGTTCGGGTCAAAGACCTGTTCTTCAAGGATATTGCCTGCCAGATCGGGCGTGTAGTCGATATGATTGCCCTGTTTGTCATCGAGGCCTATCAACTGGTGCGCATCATTGTAGCGATAAGCCAGAAAGGAACCGTCAGGCAATGTCACTTTTTTCAACTGGTTTGCAGGATCATAGGCATACGTGGTCAATTCATTCCCCACTTGAAGGGAATCGATTTGCCCTTTTTCGTTATAGGTGAGCAATTGCACTAACCCGTTCGGATCCTGAATGGCCAATGGGCTTCCATCGGCATTGTAGGCAGTGATTTGAGTCGCCTGATCCAGGGCATTGGTAAGGGTTGCCAAGTTGCCGGTAGCGTCATCATAGGTGAAAGTGGTGATATCTGCCACGTCCATCCGCGGACCGTCGATGGTCAACACTTGACCGTGGCTGTTATAGGTATAGGTCCAACTGCGGGTTAGCGCACCTGCCGTGAGGGTTTTGGCGAGTAAGGTACCCTTCACATCGTCATAGGTGAATGCGGTGACGCGGCGAGTCCCCGTCACACCGCTCGGTTCGGTGATCTGCGTCGGCAGACGGAATCTCGGATGCCATTGGGTGAGAATCACGCGTTCAGCGCTGCCGGCAGCCGGCGTATAGGTGGCGATATTGGCGGGGCAGGTGCTGCCTGGTGCCAGCCCTTCCACGCGGGCGGTTTCAAGGTTGCGCGTCAGATCATAGGCATGGCAATCCAGATTACCGTTGAAATCCAGGCGGCTGGCCACATTCCCGTTTAAGTCGAAGGTAAAGGCTTGGCCGCCTGCCGAGGGAATCGGCGCGCCGGAGATGGCTGTCGGTTTGACGACGCCGAGGGTCGTCGTAAGGTTGAACGTATGCGAATGGCCTAAGGCATCGGTAACGCTGACCGTTCCGTCGTTATTGTAGGCGACGGTGGTTAACTCAACGCCATTTGCCCGTTGCGTTGAAACGGCACGGCCCTGATTATCATACTGGAAAGTCGCATAGCGTTTATTATTCTCGTCGATAATCCCGGTCAGCGCATGAAGCAAATTCGTGTTCGCGGTGTTAGCCGGCTCGTTGTAAATATACTGCCTTACCGTGTTGTCCGGGTAGGTCACGGTGGTTAAATTATTGTCCGCGTCGTACCCATAATTGTAGAGCTTCCCGCTGGGCAGCCTCACCGAGGCCACGTGATTCGCGGGATCGTAGGTAAAGGTGAGGGTATGCCCGAAAGGTCCGGTTACGGTATCAAGGCGTTTTTTGTTGTCATAAGCCAGCGAGGTCGTCAAACCTTCACGGGTGGTAATACTCAGCAACTGTCCGTCGAAGCTATAGGTTTCGGTTGAATCATCTATACGCTTGACTTGCCAGCCTGTCTGGTGGTGGCCTCCCTTATTATAGAGCGCGGTAAGCCTCGTATTGACAGATGGGTTAGCTAACCAATCGCCAGAGGCGTTTTGGGTAAAGCTTTCGGTTCGACCGTCTTCTCGAATAAACGTCGCCGTGGCGGCTTTCTTAGCGGATCTGACCGTACGGTGCCACGTACTTTGCCAATTGGCGCCGAAGGGTGTTGAACCGGTGTCCTGGCTGTTGTAAAAACGGGTCAAAGACAATCCGGTATGAGCGGGCAACTCGAAATCCGTTTCGCTCTGATATTCATTGCCCGTTCCTACGTTGATAGGATCACCCGCGCAAGCGGCCGGACAGTCGGGTTTGCCGTTATTATCCGAATCCTTTGGTGGGGCCGCTGGCGGCGAGACGAAAGTCAGGTTATCGACACCGAAACCAGCCGGTTCTTCGCTAGCGTTTTCAAGACGCCAACGCACGATATTGGCTCCGCTCACATTGAAGGTCTGAATGCCATACTGGGCATTCAACTGGGACCCGAGAATATTGCCGGAAGCGTCGTACCAGGTCAGTTTGGTGCTGTTCAAATTGTCGAAATATCCCGCATCCAAGGAAAATGAGCTCACGCCAACAGGTTGTCCTGTGGTCGAATAGACGAATGTGCCTTCGACGGCGCCAAAAAATTTAGGAGTCCCGGCCAAGACCGGACTGGTCGGATTGGCGCCGTCAGCCGTAATAAAAGGTGCATCCCCGCCGAAAAGGATGCCGACGCTCTGGTACTGATTGGAAATCTGCGTTCCTACCGGAAACTCGGAAAAAGTAATGGTCGTACTCCCCGCAGGGGCGGCTAGGGAATCAGCTAGAGGCTCAATGGCTGAAGAGGTGACGGCATTGGGTGAGGTGGAGTCTAAAGGCGCGGTCGTGTCTGCCATTACGCGGGTTAATAACCCATGATAGAAAGTGAAAACCACGATCCCTATCCAAAAGCTCGCTTTTTTAATATTCATGCACTGAACCTCTTAAGAGCCAGTCTAACGTTACTGTTATGCGACCATTCTAATGAGGAGCCGGATTTTTGTCTGTCAGCGGAGGCTGAAAATGCTGTAAGACACAGATGATATTGCTTAGAGCGTGTTATAAACTTTTTGTGGGGAGAATGGTTATGAGGGCATGATAACTCGTAAACCTCACCCTAGAGCATTTTCGCTTTGGATATATGTCCTTCGTAAGAGGAAAACACCTCATTCCGGCAGGAATTGCCGAGATGACGGCTGGACTTAACGGCATGGCACCCCTTCAGAAGGTGAGGACTTCCCTACACGCGATATGAAAATGCTCTAGTGGTGTATCGGACGATGAATGGCCTTCCTGGTACCGTATCTGACCCTGATGACCTTTGAAGCCCCGCAACGCCAGCACGACTTGCGCGAGATATTCAATGGGCTGCGTTGGCTGGTGCGAGCGGGAGCGCCGATCTATGCGTGCTGAAGGAAAAGTTTTTTGTCCCTCCTTCTGGGTTAAAACCCCATGCGACTGCGATGGCTTCCAGCAAAGTTGAATTTCCCGAGCCGTTTTCCCTGATAATGAAGGTAACGGCAGGATGGAATCGCAGGTTGTTTAACTGTCTGACGGCATCCAAATAAAAGGGGTATTCATTGAATGAGGGGACTTCATCGCGCTTTAGCTTTATCTCAATGAGGAACTGTTCAGATATCATTGCTGGAATAGCATTTAGTCAGTAACCTAAGTTCGGGATAACAAAAACCAAACGAGCGCCTTTTTTGCGTAAGATCATGTTTTGTAAAATAAACGCGAACGGCGCTTGGAAACGCCATCTGTTGGTGAACGGGGCGAAACGGCGTTAACTGAATATTTCGATGTAAGTCACCATTCATTATTTATTAGGAAAGTGGCTGGGCATTCCTTGTTGAAAGCAGCCAGTGGCAATTATGAATGTTATTGCCTTTGATTGTCTCTGTTCGTTAAGGGCAGGCATCCGGCAACCTTTAACGGATTCAGGCGCTTAGGATTCAGCCGTTTTTTCGATCAGTTCCCCGTCCTGATAGAACCACAGATTCCTCGTCGCCGAGGATACATGCACGCCGCCAGCCCAGGTATCGATCGGATTGGTAGGATAAAAAGAAACTTCCCCCTGTTGTACCGCCAATCCAAACTTTGTCAGCGCTACTTTGGTATCGCGATAAGAGGTTTGGGGCCCGGAAAGCTTGAATAAGGGCTCAGGCAGTTCACTGCCAGCCAGATAGAATGCCTTATAGAGCAGGAGAAAGTCGGGCACCGTATCGGCCTCAATTTCTTTTCCCCATACATTTCGCATAATCTTGGCCATTAAACGGCTGCGTTTGCCGACATGGATGAGAATTTTGGTATCCCAATAGTCGAGGCCGGATTCAATGCGCGGATAGCGGCGCAAGAGATAGTGCAAAGCCGCAGTTAGGTATGGACGTTCAGGTCGACGGGATGCCAGAAATTGCAGCAAAGGCCCAGGGCTGTTCGAGGTCACGGCAGCCCAGCTGGCCCGACAATCTTCAAGGTGGGCGGAGGTCAGCGGCACCGGTTCCGGATGGGCACGTATTTGATCCGGAGAAAGCCAGCCGATAGAGTAGACTGGCGTCTTGAGCTTGGTGCCGGGAAAGGTTTCGTATTGGACCAGTTTGATATTTTCCGGATTGCCGCCGACCAAATCGACCAGATAGACCACAAACAGGATAAGCAGTTGATCTTCAAGCCCTATGCCCGCCCAAACATAAATCGACTCGAAATCTTTGAGCCGGTAGGCGTTATACAATAGGTCCGTCGGAAGGTTATGGATGTAAAGATCCGAGGCCTTTAAGATCTGCCGGTAATAATCGGTGCGGACTCGATCCCATGCTTGCAGACTGGCACAGTGAGGCGTTGGACCGTAGGAGATAAAGTCCCGTTGGCCGAGCACCCGGTCCTTGACTTTCAGAGACCGTGACTTATCATTCCCATGATAAGCACTTTTGAATTTCCCTACCCCAAACTCGCCGGAGATAACATGGATGTCGCTATTCTTGAGGATCATAAAGTGAACTAAAACGTGAGATGGATGGGGTGTCGAGAAAAGAGAAATAGTCAAATCTGATGTCCGCCGAATTTGAATCAGACGGCGATCGGTCGTCTTTTTTCGGCATTCTCAGAACTGCCCCTCCTGATTGGGCAGCCATTTATTCTTCTTAAGCGATACCCCTGCCCGTTCATGCGGCCTTTTGTTCACTCAAAAAGTCAGCGTCATAGACTTCTCCGGTGTTTTTCTCGCTAATCCCTGATGTCGTCGTTTTTCATTGTAGAAGCGGAAATAGACGCCTTCAGCTTGGCGCGGCGCTTCATACACCTCTTCATATTTTAAGCTGTGCCAGAGCCGTTCAATAAAGCCATGATCGACCCAGCGTTGCCCCCCCCTGCTGATCTGGATCTGATGAGCATTGAATCCGGGTGAAAGCCTCGCGGGTGAATTGACTCCCTGGATCCGTTTCGGATAGCGCGCGGCCCAGCCCATTTGCTGCATGAGCCGCTGGACTTTCTTGCGGCTGATCTCGGCGCAACCACGCCACGATCGATCAGTTCATCCCGCAGCCTGCGACTCCCTCTGAATGGTTGTTCCAGATGAATTTCATCAATGGCCTTCATCAGCCTCAGATTCTCATGGCAGACATCTACTGGCTGGTGACCGACGAAGTGCGGAAGTCCGCTCTTACTCAGGCACCCTCTCTGAGTTACTAAAGAAGGGCCTGATATCCGGCCGCGCGATGGCTACAACTTCCGTCTATTGACCTGAAACCGATTTATAATGAAAAGGCGGTCCGACCTTGCCACGTACCGGCTTGTATAGTCGACTATTGGCCAAATTCCATGCTTGGCGGCAGGAGGGCATTTTGATTTTACGAAACCGACGAGTCGCTAACTGACGTAATCAGCCGCCTCGGTATGCCAATTATTTCCGGTCTGCGAAGGTTGCGATCGAATCAACGGTTCCATAAACAAACCCCGCCCGCTTTCTCGATCGCAGCCAGACGCTGCTGGTGCGCTTCCAGTTCCTCCGGACCGCAGGCAATCACCTTCAAACGCGGACGGTCGGACGCAATGCGCTGGACCAGGCCGGATTCGACCGTTGTCGCCTGGACCTCGGACGCTTCATCGAGCAGCGAAAACTGCCCGCCGGTCATCAAGAGATAAACGTCGGCGAGAATTTCCGCGTCGAGCAACGCGCCGTGCAGTTCCCGCTGGCTGTTATCGACGCCGTAACGCTTGCAGAGCGCATCCAGGCTATTGCGCTGGCCCGGATGTTTCTGGCGCGCAAAAGCGAGCGTGTCGAAGACCTGGCAGTACTGGGTTATCGGCGCCAGCGGATCGTCGAGCAGAGCGAATTCGTGGTTGATGAAGCCGACGTCGAACGGCGCGTTGTGAATGACCAGTTCGGCGCCCTGCACGAACGCCAGAAAATCCTCCGCAATACCGGCGAAGCGCGGCTTGTCTTCCAGAAACTCGTTAGTGATCCCGTGCACTTCGATCGCGCCGGCGTCGATCACCCGCTCCGGGTTGATATAAACATGAAACCGGTTGCCGGTCAGCCGCCGGTTGACCAGCTCGACGCAGCCGATTTCGATGACCCGGTGGCCCTGCTCCGGGCTTAAACCGGTCGTTTCGGTGTCGAGCACCACGATGCGGGGATTGGCTGAACGCATTTTCATCTGAATAAGGCTCGTTTTAACCCGCGTAAAGTTCGATCAGCTTCTCGGCCTGCTCGGCGAATTTCTCCAAGTCCCCTTTCTTGACCGTCTCGACCGGAATCACCAGCGCGGTAGTCAGGGTAATGTAGATGTAAACATAGCGCTTGCCGTATTCGACCCGAACCAGGTCCTTCCAAGGCATTTTGTTCTTTCCGCTCGGCGATTGCTCGAACAGATAAGCCGGATTGGCCGGATCGATCGTCAATGTATAGGTGCCGAACATCGCTTTCTTTTCCTGCGGCGTGTAATGCTTCAGAATTTGCCGGCGCATGTCGTACATCATCACTTTCGGCGACAGCAGCGCCCACAGCGCCGCAACCAGCCCGATATAGCCTGCCGACTTCGCGTCTCCGTAATAGTAATAATAAAACATGCCGATCAGCACCATGATGCTCGGCACGATCCAGCGGTTTTTGTTGATTTGGTTTTGAACGTCTTTCGAATTCAGGTATTGCGCCTCGTTGAAATTGACCAGGTCTTCTTCTCTGAACTCGTATTCTATTTCCAGCATGTTCTTGTTTTAATAATATTTAAGGAAAAAATCAGTGCAGCTTGATCATCGCGTGCACCGTGCGTCTGAATAAATTGGAGAGCGTCAGCATGGCGGTCCGGAAATAGCCGTGGATCGCGACCTGGTGCATCTTGTATAAGGACAGATACACGATCCGGGCAATGAATCCGCCGACGCTGACCGAACCCATCAGGTTGCCCATCAGGTTGCCGACAGTCGTGTATTTGCCGAGCGACACCAGCGAGCCGTAATCGTAGTAGACGAACTTGACCGGCAGCTTGCCGGCCAGCCGGTTACGCAGCGTTTTGTACAATGCCGAAGCCTGCTGGTGCGCGGCCTGCGCGCGCGGCGGGATATTCCCGGGATGCCCCGGCCAGGCGCAGGCGGCGCAGTCCCCCATAGCGAAAATCGACGGATCGGCCGTCTGCAGGAACTCGTCGACGATCAGCTGGTTTAGATGATTGGTTTCGAGCCCGTCCAGCTGCTTCAGCCAGTCCGGGCCCTTGATGCCGGCGGCCCAGACCTTCAGTTCGGCCGGGATGATTTCGCCGTCGTGGGTCTTGATGTGTTCCTTGGTCACTTCGGTGACCCGGCAGCCGAGTTTCAGATCGACGCCCAGCTTGAGCAACTGCTGCTTGGTCGCCTCGGCAAGTTTGCCCGGCAGCGCCGGCAAAAGCTGCGGTGCGGCCTCGATAATCGTCAGCCGGACGTTGTTAGATTCGCGAAGCCCGTACACCGCCAGCAGATTGGTCACTTCGTGCAGTTGCGCGACCAGTTCCACGCCGGTCGCGCCGGCGCCGATGATCACGATCGAAAGCGGCTTCTCATGGACATTTTGCTCATCCGCAAAGTTCTTGATATAAGTTTCGACCAACTGGCGTTGAAAGCGGAAAGCCTGCTGCGTTGTATCGAGGAATAGGCACTGCTCGGCAACGCCCCGGATATTGAACGAGTTGCTGACACTGCCGACCGCCATCACCAGCGTGTCGTAACCGAACGTCCGCCGCGGAATCAGTTCCTCGCCGCTGTCGCTCAAGGTCGGCGCGATCGTGATTTCTTTTTTTGCGCGATTCAGCCCTTCCATCCTGCCGAGCCGGAAGCGGAAACGGTTCCGGTAACCCTGGGCCAGATATTCGACCTGTTCGGATTCGTCCAGAGTGCCGGCCGCGACTTCGTGCAATAAAGGCTTCCAGATATGGGTCGAAGCGGCATCGAACAGCGTTACTTCCGCCAGCCCTTTTTTGCCGAGCTTGCGCCCCAGTTTGGTCGCCAATTCCAGTCCGGATGCGCCGCCTCCGACGATCACGATCTTGTGTTTTTCGTTATTCCTCTCCGCCATGGCCGCCCTTCAGCATCAGATTGATTCGAAAGGCGCCCATTATATCGAATCGGTCAGGACGAAGCGGATTTTATTGAAAAGGCAGCGACGGCGCCGGCATGCGGTGTACGCTGCCGGCCTCAGGCCGTATTGATGAGAGTACCGGCTTGCCCGGATTCTTCGAAAGGCATCGGAGGCGCAGTCCACGACTTCACCTCTACCAAGGACAAAGGCTTAGCGGCCAGATAACGAGGAATAACCGGTGCCGAAATCGTCCAGCGACAGATAGGTACCGCGCCGATGCATGTCGTTCTACGATCTCTCCAAAGTATTGACTGATTATTACACCGAAAAGGTCGCACGCAGGCTCAGTTCGGAAGTCCTGCCGAAACTGCTCGACGCCCGCCAAGGGATCGGCGAACTCGAATTGGGCAAGAGTCACGGAAAACGCATCCCGACGCTCGACAACTTTTTTGCGGTATGCGACGAGCGCGGCAGCCCACAATATATCGCCAATCTCATTACCGATATGTCCCAGCAAAAGGAAATAGGAAGGCAACTGCTTCAGGCCAAGGAAGCCGCCGTGTCAGCCGACCGCACCAAATCGATGTTCATCCCACCATGTCGCATGAACTGCGCACACCGCTCAATGCGATCAAATACACAGAACAAGGCAGTGTCGCGATTTCCGTGCGCCCGGCCGACGGCAAGGTATTGACCGATGTCAGGGACACCGGCATCGGCATCGAAACGGAGCAGATGCAGAGGCTTTTCATTCCTTTCGAGCGCCTGGACTTTTTTTTGCGCTTAAGAACCTCGGGCACCGGCTTGGGATTGTATCTGACGCGAAAAATTGCGGTTGATTTGCTCTCGGGAGACGTCAGCGTCGTCAGTACCCCGGGGGCCGGAAGCTGTTTTCACCCTGAAGATTGCCGGTCATCTGGGAGCGAAATAACGGCCGAGGCTCTTGAAGCGAAAAAATCGCAGCAATGGCCAATCCGCCGGACCTTCCCTCGCCAACCTATTTTCCGGTTAAGGAAACTCTGAATAAGCCCCCCTCTCCCTCCGGGCCGTGCCGTCAAATTAAGATATTTCGTAGGCCGGATAAGCGAAGCGCATCCGGCGATCTACGAGCCTGCATGGAGGAATCCAGGCTCCTGCTTTTTTTAAACCGCCGTCAATCGCGCCCCGGCAACAGCAACTGCTTCCGCAGCGCGGTCAGAATCTCCGGATGGGAGCCGAGGTAAGAAATTCTGTTTTCAAGATAATTTTGGTAAACCTGGGAAATATTCCCGGAGGTGATCCGGCTGCCAAGGTGATCCCCATCCCGCTGTTTATAGATTGCATCGAAAATCCGATTGCCGAATTCGTAATTGAAATGTTCGGGATCCTGCCAATAAACGGCGCTGTTTTGAGTGATTGGCTCGCCGGTAATGCCGTTGTAGCGGGTAAACTCCCACAGCGCCGCATGGCCGCCTTCCTCTTCGAGAAGCGCGGCGACCGCAGCGAGCCCCGACCAATAAGCTTTGTAGGCGCCGCACACCGCGTCGAGCTCCAGCCAAAGCACATGCTTTGGATAGGCGAACAAGGTCAGTTCGATGCCTTTCCGTTTTGCAAGGCGAACGATATGCCGCAAGCCTTCCAGATCGAGCCCTGAATCGGCGCCGGGCAAGGCCGCGTCCAGCACGAGCGGCGCGAACGCGGACTGGTGCAAGGGGATCAGGTCGCAATGCTGTTTTTTCAGCCGCTCGCCGAAAAACTGACGGAATTGGCCTTCTACGCCCGGCAAGCCGCGGATGTAATAATACATGCCTTCGCGGGTATGGCTCGGGCTGTTCTTGCGCTGCTCCCTGATCGTACCGATCGAGGCGGAGACCGCCTTCAGGGACAACAGCAATTTGCTTTCCGAAAACCCGTCGATTTCGGGCAACCGGCCCTTACAGTCGACGCGCGGCATGGCGCCCGGCGTGATTCCTATGAAGGCTCGCTTCATCCCGGTCGTAGCGGCCGCATAATCGAAATAACAAAGTACTCGCCCCCAATCCGCGCCGGCAATCCCGAAATTGTAGCCGGCCAATTTGCCGCTGCCGGTAAATCCGGCATGGGTCGGATCGAAGCCGATTTCCGCAAACGAACTGCCGAAAATCAATGCTTCCGGTTGTTCCCGCGCAACGATCATCGGCTTCACGTGGCGCTCGAAACGCCGCATTTTGGTTTTGACCTTGTTCAAGCCGTCGATCTCGAAATCGCGGTAATACCAGAAAGGATCCACCACCCGGTTGAGTGCTGCCACTACGGCGAGAATCAGGCCGATGCCGATCAGCAGCGACAGGGCGAAATGTTTCGGCTGCATGTCAGAATTGGAAATAGATGAACTCGCTGATCTCGTTCAGCGACAGGATGCCGAGCGCCGCGGCGGTCACGGCGAAGCCCAGCCATACGCCGCTGGGCCGCCATTGCCACCACACCTGCGGGGCTTCGCCGCGAACGTCCATGTCCATGCCCAGCGCAGGACGATAGCGCGCCATGACTTGCTGGGTATTCGGAAGAAACCAGACGATGCCCAGGCAAATCAGAATCCGGAGCGGCGCCTTGGCGGCGTTGAAGGTGTCGGTGTTACGGAACTCGATGCCGTGCCGAGCCAGGGTTTCGGCCGCATCTCCCAGCCCCTGCCGCCATTTCAAAGGCAATGCGACGCCGTGCTGTCCGGCCATGCCTTCCAGCAGGAGCCTCGCCGCGTCGACGTTCTCGGCGCGGAAAAACACCCACGCCACTACGACGGCGAGAAAAGTCGTCAGCAGTGCGATTTTGTGGTACACCGGCTCGGGCACGCAAGCCGTCACCCACCGGCGCAAAACGCTGCCCTGCCACTGGTGGTTGACGACCAGGTACAGGCCGTGCAGGCCGCCCCACAGAATGTAGGTCCAGTTCGCCCCATGCCAGGCGCCGCCGAGCACCATCGTAACCAGCAGGTTCAGATACCGCCGGAACGGCCCGTGCCGGTTGCCGCCCAGCGGAATGTAAAGATAATCGCGCAGGAAGCGCGACAGGGTCATATGCCAACGCCGCCAGAAATCGATGATGCTGGCGGCCTTGTACGGCGAATCGAAATTCAGCGGCAGCTTGATCCCGAACAGGAGCGAGATGCCGACCGCCATGTCCGAATAGGCGGAAAAATCGAAATAAAGCTGGAAACTGTACGCCAGAGCCCCGCCCCAGGCATCGAGCATTCCCAATACCTCTCCTTTGGCCGCCGCATCGAACGCGGGCCGGGCATACTGCGCCATCTCGTCCGCAAGCAGCAGTTTCTTGAACAGGCCGATGAAAAAAACCGACAAACCGGCCGCCAGATTTTCCCAATTGATCCGGTAAATGGCAGGCTTGGCGAATTGCGACATCATCTCTTTGTGGTGCAGCACCGGCCCGGCGATCAAATGCGGGAAATAAGTCACGAACAAGACGTAATGCACGGGGCGGAATTCTTTCGCATGCCCTTGGTAAGCGTCGGCGAGAAAAGCCAATTGGGTGAACGTGAAGAACGAGATGCCGAGCGGCAGCACGATCTCGGGAACCGGCAACGGCCGCTCGACGAAATGATTTAGATTGCCGATCAGAAACCCCAGATATTTATAGTAGCCGAGCAAGCCGAGGTTGACCGCAACGCCGAGGATGAAGACCGCCTTGGCCCATCCGGAAGAACGGAGTTTCATCAGGGCGATCTGTTTGCCGATCTGGAAGTTGAAGCCGATCGAAAGCAGCAACAGCAAAAGGTAATTCGGATTCCACCAGCCGTAAAACGCCAGCGAAGCGAGCGTCAGCCAAGCGGCGGCCAAAAATTGGCTACGTTTTCCGATCAGGAAAAATAAAATCAACGTGATCGGAAGGAACCCGAAAATAAACGCATAGGAATTGAAAAGCACGCTGTAAATCCTTCGGCAACCCGGCGGAAACCGCTAAACCGGCAAAGCGGCCGGCAGACCGGCTTGGCTGCGCTCGATGCCTAAACGTCGCATTTTTTGAAGCCCATAGGATTCGAGCGCGGCGACGATCGATTGATCGGCCGACGCGTCATTTCTCAGCGCTTCGAGGCGGGCAAAATACCGGTCGAACGTGATCCCTGCACCCGGTGTGCGGCCGCTCAACCGGTCGGCGCAGAATTGCTGCCAGCGCTCCGCTTCTTCGGCGTTCAGCGAATCCGGATAATTCCTTGCGCGGTAACGGAACAGCATTTCGGAGAGGCGCCTGTCGGCAAACGTCAATGTCGTCTCGGCGAGTTGTGCGGGCGACATCGAACGAAGCTTGGCCATTTTGCGCTTGTCTTCATCCGTAAAAAAACCGCCCTGGTATATCGCCAGATCGGGATCGTTCTCGGTCTCGAAATCGTTTTCCGCATCGAACACCTGTACGATTTTTTCCGCCAGCCCCGCCGCGGCTTTGATTTTGGCGATATGCGCTCCGCACACGGCCAGATCGATCGCCAGGCGCTCGGCGTCCTGCCCCCGGATTACCGACACCGGCGCCAGCACCGGACATTTGTTCAAATGAACGGTCTTGAGCGGAATTCTTTTCTCCCCTTCGGGTAAGTCTTCCGCCGCGGTAAAAATGCGCCGGCGGATTTCCGCGGCGGACAATTCGAGCATCGGGCCGGGATCGATCGATACGTCGTAAACGATCACGCCATTGCCGTTGACCGGATGCCAGGCAACCGGCAGTACGACCGCCAGACAATGGCGAGATGACGAATATTTCCCCGAAACATGGACGACCGGCTCAAAGCTGCCGATTTGCAGCAGTTTCAGCGCTTCGGCTTTGACCCGATGCCGAAACAGGAACTGATACAGTTTCGGCTGCGCCCGGCTGAGCAGCTGCGCGAGCGCAATCGTCGCCTTAACGTCGGACAAGGCGTCGTGCGCAGCTTCATGAACAAGCCCGTTGGCCACTGTCAGGCGGTCGAGGCGCAACGTCGGCGTGCCGTCGTCACTGAACGGCCATGCGAGCCCGTCCGGGCGCAACGCACGCGCCGCCCTAACCACGTCGATCAGATCCCAGCGGCTGTTTCCGTACTGCCACTCGCGCGCATAGGGATCGTAAAAATTGCGGTAAAGGCAATTGCGCGTAACCTCGTCATCGAAGCGCAGCGTGTTGTAGCCTAAGGCGCAGGTGTTCGGCGTCGAGACTTCCTGATGGATCAGACGAATGAATTCGGCTTCAGAGACGCCTTTTTGTTCGGCCAATTGAGGGGTGATGCCGGTAATCAGGCAGGCATCGGGGTGTGGCAGACAGTCATCTGCCGGCTTCAGATAAACGACCAGCGGCTCGCCGATCGGATTGAATTGCAGATCGGTACGGACGCCCGCGAATTGGACGGGGCGATCCCGGCGCGCATCCGTACCGAACGTTTCATAGTCGTGCCAATAAAGCGAGTGATCCGTCACAACCTACGATCGGATTATTGGGTCGCGGCCAGCGCTTTGAATAAATCAGTTCTGCTGATGATTCCCACCAGTTCGCCGTCTTCGTACACGGGAAAACTTCTGACCGGCAACTTCATGAATTTCTCGGCCAGATCGACGATGCCGGCATTGGCATTCACGGTAATCGGGTTGCGGGTCATATAATCTCCGACTTTACCACTCATACCCTGATTATAGACCGCATCCAGAAACGCTTTCATGCCGTCCATTTCGGAAAACATGCCTAACAGATGGCCCTTACCATCGAGAACGGGCGCACAAGTGATCTTATGGTCGAGCATGATCTTTATCGCATCAATGACACTGTGATCCTGCGTCAATGTGACTAAGTGTTTGGTCATATAGTCTGCTGTTGATATTTTATTCAGCATAACAAACTCCTTAACGCATTAAATTGTTATCAATTAAAGCAGTTACCGAATCGAGACCAATACCGACGCTTTGTATAAATAAGAATTAAGGCTGCTGCAGCGATGCCTGTTCGGCCTCGAGTTTTTTTCTTTTATCGCATTTTTCAACACAGACGCATGAGCCGGAATTCAATCCGCCGCACGAACCTTTAATCGCCCGCCGTCCGAACATCACGCCGATCGCCATTAAAACGATGACTGCGAGCATGATCGCAAATGTCACTAAAAAATAAGTCATAATAAATCTCTAGAAAGCAAAAAATCCCGTTTTCAGGAACGGACAATCTTCAAGATTGCATTGGACCAATAATACCCTTTACCGGGGTTTGCCGCCATCAAAATGAATCGGTCAATCAAAGGACAGGTAACAAACCCAAAAGTTTATTCTCGACGGAAATTTTCGAAAGCAGCCGAAAGCTCGAACAACTCCCCCTTTCATTTTTTATCTCCCCCGGTGCAGATCCGATATTTCTACCAGTATCCCATTCTCGAAACGGAGTAATTGTTTGATCCGGTTTCTCCCGAAATTATAGACCCATTCTTCGACCTGGATCTCTTCGAACTGTTGAATATCGAGAGTACGGCGGGGATGGTGCAGGATATTGCCGACAATCTTGGTCCGGTAGGAGATGTATTCCGGCTCGCCGCAGATTTCCAGGACTGTGTATTTATCGTCCCAAAGCTCGATCAGATTGTTGCCGCAGCGCATCGTGGAAATGCCGAATGCGGTACCGGCGTGCATCAGAAGCGCCATCAGGAGCAGAAAGACCAAGCGATTTCTTATCCTGCGGCAGGATTCATCTGAAGAGTGGACCCGATCAGTCACGAACATGACGTCAAACAACTCCGATAAAGATGAGAAGAACGCGCGGTTGACGTATATCAATCTCTCTGCCGGCTGTTTTTGCGGAAAAGGCAAAAGCAGTAAAACCCGCACCTGCAAAGCCGGCTTTGCAGGTGCGGTCAGATCTTTAGCCGCCGAAGTCGTCGAGCATGATGTTTTCCGGCTCAACACCGATATCGAGCAACATCTTGATCACCGCTGCGTTCATCATCGGAGGACCGCACATGTAAAATTCGCAGTCTTCCGGTGCCGGATGATTTTTCAGATAGTTTTCATACAGCACGTTATGAATGAAGCCGGTATAGCCGGTCCAGTTGTCTTCCGGCAACGGATCGGACAACGCGACGTTCCAGGTGAAGTTCGAATTTTCCTTCGCCAGCATATCGAAATCTTCGACATAAAACATTTCGCGTTTACTGCGCGCACCGTACCAAAAAGTCATCTTGCGCTTCGATTTCAGTCGGCGCAACTGATCGAAAATGTGCGAACGCATCGGCGCCATACCCGCACCGCCGCCGACGAACACCATCTCGGCGTCTGTATCCTTCGCGAAGAATTCGCCGTATGGGCCCGAAACGATACATTTGTCGCCCGGTTTCAGGCTGAAGATATAGGAAGACATCTTGCCCGGCGGTACGCTTTCGTCCGCTCTCGGCGGCGGGGTCGCGATCCGCACGTTCAGCATGATTTCCTTTTCTTCCGGATAGCTCGCCATCGAGTAGGCGCGCAATACCGGCTCTTTCACGTCGGAAACGTAGCGCCACAGATTGTATTTGTCCCAATCTTCGTGGAAACGTTCTTCGATGTCGTAGTCCTTGTAGTTGATTACATGCGGCGGGCATTCGATCTGAATGTACCCGCCGGCGCGATAGTTGATCGCTTCCCCGGGCGGCAGCTCGAGCACCAGCTCCTTGATGAAGGTCGCCACGTTGTGGTTCGACTTGACCGTGCACTCCCACTTCTTCACGCCGAAAACCGAGTCTTCGACTTCGATGTCCATGTCGTGCTTGACGCTGACCTGGCAGGACAAACGTTCGCCGCAAGCCGCTTCGCGCTTGGTGATATGGGTCAATTCGGTCGGCAGGATTTCGCCGCCGCCGGATTTGACTATCACCTTGCACTGGCCGCAGGTACCGCCGCCGCCGCAGGCCGAGGACACGAACAAACCATTATCGGCCAGCGCGGTCAGCAATTTGGAGCCGGCCGGCACATGAATCTTCTTTTCGTCATTGATCAGGATCTCAACATCACCTTCGGCCACGAGCTTCTTTTTCGCGCCGATAATCACGAATACGAGCGCGATCACCAGCGCCGTAAAGATGATGATCCCTAATAAAATATCCAGCATTCGATTACCCTTACAGTTGGATTCCGGAGAAAGCCATGAAGCCCAGAGACATCAGACCCGCAGTAATGAAAGTGATGCCCAGGCCTTGCAGACCGGCGGGAATATCACTGTATTTGAGTTTTTCCCGTACGCCGGCCATGACCGTAATCGCCAGCGCCCAGCCCAGGCCGCTGCCGACACCGTAGGTCACGCTTTCGCCGAAGTTGTAGTCGCGCTCGATCATGAACAGACTGCCGCCCAAAATCGCGCAGTTTACTGTGATCAGCGGCAGGAACACGCCCAGTGCATGATAGAGGGCGGGGAAAAACTTATCCAGAATCATCTCGAGAATCTGCACCAATGCCGCAATCATCCCGATACAGCTCAAGAGCGCCAGAAAGCTCAGATCGACGCCCTGTATGCCGATTGCGGCCAGCGCGTTTTCCTTCAATACCGCATGGTAAACGAGGTTATTGGCCGGCACGGTAATCGCCTGTACGATCATCACCGCAATGCCGAGGCCCATCGCGGTCGATATTTTTTTCGAAACCGCAATGAAGGTACACATGCCCAAAAAGAAGGAAAGCGCCAGGTTTTCAATGAAAACCGATTTGATGAATAAACTGATATACGCTTCCATTAGTGGTGCCCTCCTTCACCGTGAGCTATTGACATGATTTTGTAATCAACCGTTTCGCGCTGGTTCGGCTTCCATTGACGCACGCCCCAAATGATCAGGCCGATAATGAAGAACGCGCTGGGCGGCAGCAGCATGAGGCCATTCGGATCGTACCAGCCGCCGTCTTTGGTCAATTTGAGAACCTCAAAGCCGAGCAGCTTGCCGGCACCCAGAATTTCTCGGAAAAACGCAACGGTTACCAGGATCAGGCTGTAGCCCATGCCGTTGCCGATACCGTCCCAGAAGCTTTCAAGCGGCGGATTCTTCATCGCATAACCTTCGGCGCGGCCCATCACGATACAGTTCGTGATGATCAAGCCGACGAATACCGACAACTGTTTGCTGACGTCAAACGCAAAAGCTTTCAGAATCTGATCGACTACGATAACCAGCGACGCAATAATCGTCATCTGTACGATAATCCGGATGCTGCCCGGAATATGGTTGCGTATCGCGCTGATCGCCGCGCTCGAAAACGCGGTCACCAACGTCAGCGCCAGCGCCATGATCAGCGAAGTCGACATTTTGGATGTGACCGCCAACGCCGAACAAATCCCCAGAACCTGTAAAGTGATCGGGTTATTTTCGACCAGCGGCGTGGTCACCACTTTTTGAGTTTCGGAATCGAGTCCGACTTTATCTAATACTGCACTCATGATTTTGCCCCTTGATTCACTCTTACTTTGCTCAGGTACTTCGCAAAGCCTTCTTGGCTCATCCAGTATCTGATCAGATTGCTCACACCGGTACTGGTCAGGGTTGCACCGGCCAGGCCGTCAACCTGGTATTCGGAACCCGGCTTGCTCGTGTCGACAGTGCCTTTGATCAGGCTCAGCGCCGGCTCGCCGACATCGGCTTCCGGAATCAGGCCTTTTTCCAGGGACGGCTGATCGGTCACTGCATAGACTTTTTTGCCTTTCCACAGTGCGCGCCAGTTCGGGTTCACTACTTCGCCGCCCAGGCCCGGCGTTTCGGCCTGATCATAGAAGTTGATGCTTTGCACCGTTTGACCGTCAGGATCCAGCGACAGGAAGCCGTACAAGGTCGACCACAAACCATAACCACTGACCGGCAGGATGATCGATTTCAGCGAGCCGCCTTCCTTGACCAAAAAGACTTTCGCCAGTTTCGCCTTAACGCGAATGTGCGCAATATCTTTTTCTTTCGGAATCGCGACACTTTGCGCCGGATCTTTCGCAGCCTTACGTTGATCGTAAGCATTCGCATCGATGTTTTCGACATAATCGCCGGTTTCCAGATCGACCACTTTCGCTTCGATCTTGTCTGCGAATGCCTTGTCGATATCCATGCCCTCTTCGAGCAAGCCGGCGACGTCAAGAATGTTTTTCTTCATATCCAGATCCTTGTTGTAGATCTGGAGCGGCTTCAACGCAACCGCCGAGAACGACACCAGGATTGCGCAGATAAAGCACAACGACAAGGCGATCGCGATAGTCTTTTCCAGACTATCATTACCCATCGCCAGAACTTTATCTTTATAAATTAAAAACTTACGATATGACTCGTATTCATTCAGCTTGTTGCAAACCTTTTCCAGATGTTTGCATTGCTTTTGTTGGTTAGGCATGGCGTTTGATCCTTCTTCTGATATTGGCCTGAATTACGAAATAGTCGATCGTCGGCGCAAACATGTTTGAGAACAGAATCGCCAGCATAATGCCTTCCGGGAAGGCCGGATTGACTACGCGTATCAATACGGTCATCGCGCCGACCAGGAAGCCGAAAATCCAGCGTCCGGCATCGGTCATCGCCGCAGAAACCGGATCGGTTGCCATATAAACCATTCCGAAGGCGAAGCCGCCGGCGGTCAAATGCCAGTACCAAGGGAAGGCGAACATCGGATTGGTATCGCTGCCGATCACATTGAACAACAATGAAGTCGCTAGCATGCCCAGGAAGACGCCGGCCATGATCCGGTAGGAGGCAACGCGGGTCCACAACAGGAAAGCCGCACCGATCAAAATTGCGAGGGTCGAGGTCTCGCCAAGGCAGCCCGGCTCGAAGCCGAAGAACGATTGCATCCAGGTATAGCCTGCCGCATGCACTGCATCCATCCCGCCGTTCGCGGCCAAGCCCAAAGGTGTCGCCGCGGTATAGCCGTCGACCGCAACCCAAACCGAGTCGCCGGAGATCGAAGCCGGATACGCAAAGTACAGGAAGGCACGGCCGGTCAATGCCGGGTTGAGGAAGTTTTTGCCGGTGCCGCCGAATACTTCCTTGCCGATCACGATACCGAACGAGATGCCCAGCGCGACCTGCCAGAGCGGCATGTCGGGCGGTAAAATCAAGGCATAGAGCATCGAGGAAACCAGGAAGCCTTCGTTGACTTCATGGCCGCGCACGGTCGCGAACAAGACTTCCCAGACCCCGCCGACCGCGAGGGTCACGATATAGATCGGAAAGAAGTACAGGGCACCGTGCAGCAGATTCGACAGCGGGTTCATCGTGTTGTAGCCGAACACCGACATGATCACGCCGCGCCAACCGTCAGTGCCTTCCCGCCCCAAGGCATTGATCGCCAAATTGGCCTGATAGCCGGTGTTGTACAAGGCCATCAGGATACAGAAAGCGGTGGCGATGACGACGAAGGTCATCGTACGCTTCAAGTCGTTGCCGTCGCGAACGTGGGTCGTGCCGCGCGTTACCGTCGGCGGCGTGTAAACAAAAGTATCGACCATCTCGTAGAGGCCGTAATACTTTTCAAACTTGCCGCCTTTTGTAAAATGTGGCTCTAACTTATCTAAAAACTCTCTAGCCGACATTATCCTTCCTTCTCAATTTTAGTTAAATTCGCTCTGAGCACGGGGCCGAAGTCGTGTTTGCCGGGATCGACAAACGTGAGCAGCGCCATATCTTCCTCATCGAGTTCCAGGCAGCCGAGCAACTGTGCATTATCGGTGTCGCCGACGATCAGCGACTTGACCAGCGGCGTCGGCAGAATATCCAACGGCATCACGGTTTCGTAAATGCCGACCGGCACGATCGCCCGATTACTGCCGTTCTTAGTGGTCGTGAACGGGAACAGGCGGCCTGATTTTCTGTCTTGACGGCTGTTGATGTAGACGTCCAGTGCCGAGTATTTGTCCTTGCCGGGTACGATCCAGCCGAACAGTTCGCGGGCACGGCCTTCCTGCAGCGCGGAAATCTGATTGCTGTAGCAACCGATGTAGGCCGCCCAATCGGAAGCCTGATGGCCATACAGCACGGAACCGGAAATTACGCGATTTTCGATGTCTTCGAGTTCGCCCTTGACCAGATCGTCGGTATTCGCACCGACGCGGGTCCGGATCAGGCGAGGATTCTTGACCGTAGGACCGGCCAATGAAACGACTTTCTCGACATTCAGTTTACCGGTCGTAAACAGCGCGCCGATCGCGATCACGGCCTGGTAATCCAGATGCCAGACAAATTTTTCGGCATTGACCGGGTCGATGAAATGGATGTGTGTACTCGGAAGCCCTGCCGGATGCGGACCGGAAAATTCGGCGACCTGGACGGAAGGCGTATTGCCGACCGCAACATCGGCGCCATTTTTTTTGCAAACATAGACCTTGCCTTCGGTCAACTTGGAAATGACAGCCAGCCCGTTCACGAAATCGGCACTGCGATCCTTGATGATCACAACCGGATCAGCCGCCAGCGGACTGGTGTCGATCGCAGTCACGAAGATCGAACGCGGCTTCGTGTCGACGGCCGGAATCTTGCCGTACGGACGGGTACGCAGCGCGGTCCACAAACCTGACTGCAACAGATTCTCTTTGACCTGCGCTTCGGTCAGGCTGCCCAGATCGGCTTCCGGATATTGCGCGAACGTAACCTGCTCGTCACCGGCCAGTTCGATCACGACCGACTGCAGCGCGCGCTTCGCGCCGCGGTTGATCGCCTTGATCGTGCCGGCGCCCGGCGCGGTAAAGTTGACACCGGGATTTTTTTTGTCGGCAAAGATGATCTGGCCCAGCTTGACGGAGTCCCCTTCGCTGACCAGCATGGTCGGCTTCATGCCGACATAGTCCGCTCCCAGAACGGCGACGGTTTTGACTTCGTTGCCCTTCTCAATTACCTGTTTGGGGCCGCCGGTAATCGGCAGATCCAAACCTTTCTTTATTGTAAATTGCATAGTTGAAACCTACTCTCCAAGCAAGTAGCCGCGAAACTGTCCCCCTTATTCCGACCGCAATCAAACATCCGGAGACACTATGGTAAAAAATCACCCCATTACATCACAAAACCGCACTTTTCTCAACCTGGCAAATACCACAGAAATCCTTGATTTACTGGATTATTTCGCGCCAACCCGTTAAGACATTGATTCTTAAAGGCCGGCCAATTCAAAACAATACGATTGCGGTAAAAACCGCAATTTCTGCCCGTATTTTTTCGTCCCCTGCGCGGATTTAACAAGCCTGCCACGGTGTTGTAACATATGGGGCTATTTTCGACGTTGTTTCTTCATCGGCAGGAAGATGCAGCGCTTTTCAAATCACTCTGGAGAACTTGATGGCTGTCACCGGCGACGAATTCAAAAAAGCATTACAACAATGGGCAAGCGGCGTTGCCGTGGTCGCCACCCACTCGGCAAAGCTCGGGAATCAGGGAATGACGGTAACCGCTTTTGCAAGCGTCTCGATGACTCCGCCGCAGGTTCTGGTTTGCATCAACGAATCCGCCGATACGGGCGAAGGCATCAAGGAAAGCGAGCGTTTTTCGGTGAATGTACTGAGCAGCCGGCAGCAGGACGTTTCGAATCACTTTGCCGGCGGCCTGAGCCAGCAGGAACGCTTCGAACAAGCAGGCTGGACCACGGGGATTCAAGGCGTGCCGCTGCTGAACGACAGTATCGCGTCACTCGATTGCCGGGTCGTCGAAAAAGTGCACGCGGGCACGCACTGGATCATCATCGGAGAAGTCGAGAACACGGTCTGCCGCGGCGGCGAGCCCCTGTTGTATTTCCGCAGCCAATACCGGGGACTGTCCGAACAATAATAGGTAACGGCTGCAATAGGTAACGGCTGCGAATTTCTCGTTTTGCGAGCCGGCTTCAAGCCGGCTTTTCCTGCATCGGCACGCCGCAGCCCGCGCCGACCGAGCGAATATGCACTTCCCGCTGCGGAAACGGAACATTGATGTGATGTTCGCGAAAAGCCTTTTCGAGCCGCAGGTGGATATTGTGGGTCGCCTGCAGGCGATGCGACAGTTCGCTGACGAAAATCCGTATCGAGAAATTGAGCGAATTCTCGCCGAAGCCGACGAACAGCACGCCCGGCTCCGGGTCGGCCAGCACCAGCGGCGTCGATTTGACCGTATCGATCATCAACTGATGTGCCTCTTCGACATTCGACCCGTACGCAATCCCGACCGGAATCACGACCCGGGTCGTCGCATCGGTCAGCGACCAGTTGATCAGCTGACTGGTGATGAAAGTCTTGTTCGGCACGATCAGCTCTTTTTGATCCCAGTCGATCAGGGTGGTCGCACGCATCTGGATACGGGCGACCTTGCCGGTCACATCCCCGATCGTGACCGTATCCCCGACCCTGACCGGCCGCTCGAACAGCAAAATAATGCCTGACACCAGATTGGCGAAAATTTCCTGCAAACCGAATCCCAGACCGACGCCGAGCGCCGCGACCAGCCATTGTACCTGCGACCAACTGCCTCCCAGTTCGTTGGCGACGGCAATAAAGCCGGCCGCAATCAATCCGTAACCGGCGAGCTGATTGATCGCGTAACGCACCCCGGCCTCGACCGACCACCGCCTGAAGATCAGCAGTTCCATCACCCCGGAAAAGTTTCTGACCGCCACCCCGGTGACGAACACGTACAAACCGGCCAACAGCAGATTGGCCAGCGTAATCGGCAGATAAACCTCCTGCCCATCCATTTTGTCCAGATGCTGCCACAAGGCGACCCGTTCCAGAAACGAGAATGCCGGCAAAATGTCCCGCCAGATGATGCCGGCGCCGGCCAGTACGGCAAAGGCAATCGATACGTGCATCAGTTTAATCGTCTGCGCATTGATCTTCGGAATGTCGATCAACTGTTCGTCGATCGGCAGCATCGGATCCTCGCCCCCCGCAGGTGCGGCCGCCGCTTTTTCGTTCTGCATCGCCGCCTTGCGTTTTTGCCGTGCATTCCTGATCGCCAGCTGGCGGTTCGCCAGCGTCAGCCAGCGCATCACGAGTTCGTGAATCACGATCAAGCCGAACGCGAACCTCAGCGTCACGACCAGTTTTTGTTGCAGTTCGACTGCGCTCAGATAGTAACCTGCCACCGCAAAGCCGACCACGATCAACGGCAAGAAACAGGCCGCCGGGTACCAAATATAACGCAAACGCGCCACCCAACCCTCGGGATAAGTCAGCATATGACTGCTCAAGAGTCCCTTGTCGAATTTCAGAATCCGGCCGAAAAATACCGCCATCACAATCATTACGGCAATCAGCGCCAGGCGTCCCAGACTATCGCCATAGATCGAGCTTTTCGATGCGCTGGCGCAGTAGACCGTAAAAACGCCGGGCACGACCACATAGCGCACCCAGCCTAGATGTCTGCGCATCAGCTGGGCATTGGCTTTTTGCCATTGAAAATGTTTGACCGCCACGCCGTCGGCGCAAAACAATCGATAAAAGAACTGCATCAGGCAGAGCGGCACCGCGGATGTCTTAAGCCCGACCCCTACCGCCCGGCTGAAATCGGCCGCCTGCCAGGCGTTCTCCAGAAACCAGCCGGTCAAATAGATCAAGGCAGGCGCCGGCATAACCATCAGCAGGGTATAGACCAGAGCCTGCAGACCGTTGCTGAAACTGTCGGCATAGATCTTTTCCGCCTTTTCCAGGAGTGAAGACAACCGCGGCTTCGCCCAGATTCTGCCTAACGGCAAAACACTTAAAACCAGCACCGCCAGCAAGGCCAGGAAAGGACGGTTCAGCGCCGAGCGCCACAGGTCTTTGACCACCCCTAGCCAGTGCGAAGGCGCCAGCAGCCATTGCGCCGATTCATAAAGGCCCGCGAAAAAAACCAGATTGACCGGCTCGGAGCTGGGCACCCAGAGCAAACGCTGATCGAGAAAGCTGGCGAATTTATCGATTTGCGACTCCAGCTGCTGGCGTGCGAAATCGAAGTCTCCCAATGTGCGCAAATAGGCGGCATAAGCCACAGACAGTCGGTTCAACAGATCTTTCTTGCTGTTCAGCAGCACCCGCAGCTCTGCCTGGACCCTCATGCGCTGATCGACCGGCAGCGACGGATCGACCTGGGCGCCCATCAACTCCCTGAGCTCGACATCCAGATTCACGAGGCGCCGCAACTGGTCATCGACCTTGAATTGCTCGAGGCTGGCCTTTGCCGTGTCATCCTGCAGATTGTCGGTCAGCAACAGGTAACGATCCTGATTAGCCAGATTACGCCGTTGCTCGCGCAAAATCCTTCCCAGCGCAGGACTCAGCCCGGCGAGACTGATTTTCTTTTCGGCAGACTGGAAATCGTTGCCGATATTGACCGCCGCGGCATCGATGGTGTTTTTCTGCTCGGCGAATTTTTCGGTCTTGCTGTTGATGTCCTGCAGGTCGCGCGTATATTGCAGGTTTTCGCGCGTAATCTGTTGGATTAAGGGATGCTTGCCGGCGAGCTCTTTTTCGGCTTGGCTCAGCGCATTCTGGATTTCCTGCGCTTCCTTTTGCCGGCGCTCTGCCAGCAATCCTTCTACGGTTTCGAGAACGGGCCCCAATTCGTTCCGTTTGAGTTCAAGCCATTGCAGTTCGATTTTCAGCAAATCCACCCGCACCGGATTGCTGAGCGCTTCGGCTTCGAGCATTTTCAGCTCGGCATTACGGCGGGCGATGGCGGTCCGCAGCAATGCCTGTCTCGCCTCGCTTTCCAGCGCGGACGTCAGACCGGCTGTCGGCGCCGTCAGATGCGCCTGATCGGTTTCGATCGCCTGTTTTGCCGCCACGATCTCTTCGCGGATCAATTGCGGCCTGCTGTTTTGCTCGACGAACTCCGTTTCTTTCTTCTTGATCTGCTCGATCAGACCGGCCATCTTGCTCTTTTCGATGATCAGCCGCTGCTCGAGCTCTTCGGTCGGAATGCTGTCCCACTCCTCATTCTTTGACTTGGCGGCTTTCTGCTGAAGCGCCTCGATGTCTTTCTGCAGTCTCCGGGTCTCTACCGGCGCGGTTTTTAACACCCCGCGGTAATTCGCCTCTCCCTCCGCAAATTTATCCTTATTTTCGAGATTGTCTCCCGCCTCCTGGTAAATCGCCAGCACTTTGGTTTTTAAGACTGCATCGACGCCCTGCCGTTTGTTCAGCGCATCAATCCTGGCCTGCAGATCTTTCTTGCCGAATTCGGCCGCCGAATCGTTCGGACTGGAGACGGGCAGCGCCGTACCGGCCCGGAGCTCTCCGGATCCGAGGCTCAAAAGCAGAAAAATGATCAATACCCCGTGAATTTTCATTTTTTCGGTAAAAAAATATCGGTAGCTGCAAAATATCATGATAAAAACGCGTTGGAAGTTGACTGCCGCCTTGCCAAGGACCGTCGAAGCGGATTATCCGGCCCGGCCTCGACAGTCCGGGCCGGCCCGCAAAATGAAATGAACACAAACCCGATCATCCATTATAATGGCCCGGATACACCGAAATTTGCAGGAAAGCAATGCGCGGAAGAACGATCGGATCAATTACGGTAAGTAACTGATGAAAAAAGGGTTAAACGCAAATTTGGTATGAGACAAGCCCATTGAAAAAGCTCCGCCATGGCCTGTACAATTGCCAATGCGATAAATCGATGAATTCGTTTATAGTAACAAAAATGACCGACCCGATGGGATTAATTCGAGTTGCCTCTGCCAGCCGTCCGCTTTCAATATCGAAAGCCCTAAGCAGCTCAAGCAAGCGCCACTATCTCGCACGCCTGCTGCTGTGTTTCTCTCTCGGCTGGCCGTTGCCGCCGCTTCACGCACAAGAAGCCTCCCTTCCCCAGACCGGCATCGGGAAAGAGATTTTTATGCTGCTCGAGTCGAAACAGCATCCTTACCTGGTCCAAACCGGTTTCGCCGGCCGCGCCGAGGACATGCAGGCGCTTTACAAAGCCGCGAATTACGAACCGGTCTGGCTGAACCGCAACGATGCCGAAGTGCTGATCACGGAAACGCTCGATCTGTTATCGAATGCCGCCAGCGAAGGACTGAATCCGCAACATTACGATGCCGGCAAGCTGAAGGAAATGCTGCCGGCGACCCTCCAGCTTCCCCCGGTCGCGGTCCGAAAACGGGCCATGTTCGATACCGCCGTCAGCTTGTCGCTGCTGCGCTATCTGCACGATCTGCATTATGGGCGGGTCAGCCCGCAAGACATCAACTTCAACTTGAAACTGCGCGAGAAAAAGCTCATCGACTTACCTGCGCTGATCCTCTCCGCCCTTGACCGGAGCCGGATTACGCCGTTGCCCGCAGAGGTCGAGCCGAAGCTGGACCAATACCGAAAACTTAAACCGGCATTGGCGCATTACCGCGAATTGGCCGCCCGCGTCGTACCGCTTAAACTGGATGTTGCCCGCTCCGTGCATATCGGCGATAAGCATCCGCAGTTGGAGGAACTGCGGCGCTTCCTGGTGCAAACCGGTGAAATTCAGGCCGGCGCGGACAATACCCAGACGCCGACCGACCCGGTTTACGACAAGGAACTGAGCGAAGGGGTCAAGCGCTTCCAGGCTCGCCACGGGCTGACCGCAGACGGCGTGCTCGGCAGGGGTACCGCCGCTGCACTCAGCGTGCCGCTCTCCGAACGGGTTACCCAAATCGAACTGGCACTGGAAAGGCTGCGCTGGCTCCCCGAAATCGGCACCGGCCCGTATATTCTAGTGAACATTCCGGCGTTTCAAATGTGGGTGTATGACGATATCAGCAAGAGCGAACCTTCACCTCTCAGCATGCGGGTCGTGGTCGGCCAGGCGATGAAGACCCAAACCCCGGTGCTGATGGCCGAAATGAAGTTCATCGATTTCATGCCCTACTGGAATGTCCCTTACAGTATCACCAAAAACGAGATCATACCCAAACTGATCGCGAATCCGGCTTATCTTCATTCCGAAAACCTGGAGATCGTTACCGCGTTCAGCGACCAGGCCAAACCGGTCCCGCTGAACGTCGATTCGCTGCTGATGCTCAAACAGGGACTCCTGAAGATCCGTCAGCGCCCGGGCAAAAAAAATCCGCTCGGCAAAGTCAAATTCATGTTTCCCAACAAGGACGACGTCTACCTGCATGATACGCCGTCGAAATCACTGTTCAACCGATCGACACGCGATTTCAGCCATGGCTGCGTGCGCATCGAAAGGCCGCAGGATCTCGCCGAATTCGCGCTCAGAAACCAGCCCGAATGGACCAAAGAAAATATTCAGCTCGCGATGCAGGCCCCAAAAATGCAGCGCGTGATGCTGAAAAGATCGATCCCCATTCTATTCTTTTACACGACCTCGTTCGTCGAGCAGAACGGTGAAGTAGCTTTCTATCGCGACATCTACGGTCATGACACTGTACTGCTCGAAACCCTGAAAAACAGCTCGGACTTGTCCGACCAATTGCTGTTTGTTAGCCAAGGTACGGCACCGCCAACGCGCTCAACTGAACGGCGTCTTTCAGATCCCTCGGGGTCGGTCGGCATTTAGGCCTGGTTTTCTGGAAGTCTTCGGTGATGGATATGAAGACGAAAGAGGGCTTGAGAATGGGTAATAAAACTAACCATTGTATATCCGCGAGGTATCATTATTTAATCCGTTACATTGTACCGTTCATGGATATACACTTTAATCGCTGAAGAAAGGGCACAGAAAAAGCCGCTCTGGCAGCGGGCATCTACAAACGCCCTCACTAACAAGGGGGCTGGTTAGACCTGAAGTTTCGAGATTACCTCGCCAGCGGCCTGACCACGCAAGACATATAATGCCTGCAATCTTCTACTGCGACGATTATGGCAAGTGCCATCGATCTTTTTGCAAATATTCGATAAATTGCTAAAGGATTCATTTAACGGGATATGGCAACCCATTTTTAGGACTAAGAGAAAAATGAGTATTCTTGTAACAGGCGGAGCAGGTTTTATCGGTTCCAATTTCGTGCTTGACTGGTTCAAACATCATGAGGAATCCCTTATTAACCTGGACAAGCTGACTTATGCCGGCAATATCGAAAACCTCCAAAGCCTTGAAGAAAACGATCGGCACCGCTTCGTCCGGGGAGACATCGGCGACAAGAACCTGGTCAACGCTTTGCTGGCAGAACACCGGCCGCGGGCGATCGTAAATTTTGCGGCGGAAAGCCATGTCGACCGATCGATTCACGGCCCCGAAGATTTCATTCAGACCAATGTCGTCGGAACCTTCCACCTTCTCGAAACCGCACGGAATTACTGGACCACGCTACCGGAAAAGATGAAGGCCGGTTTTCGTTTCCTGCACGTTTCCACCGATGAGGTGTACGGATCGCTGAGCAAAGAGGATCCGGCCTTTTGCGAAGCCAACCGTTACGAACCCAACAGCCCTTATTCGGCCAGCAAGGCGGCCAGCGATCACTTGGTGCGCGCTTATCATCATACATACGGGCTGCCCGTATTGACGACCAATTGTTCCAACAATTACGGTCCCTACCATTTCCCCGAGAAATTGATTCCGTTGGTGATCCATCATGCGCTCGCCGGCAAGACGCTGCCGATTTACGGAGACGGCCAGCAAATACGGGACTGGCTGTATGTCAAAGACCATTGCAGCGCGATCCGAAGGGTCCTGGCTGCCGGCAAAGCGGGAGAAACTTATAACGTCGGCGGCTGGAACGAGAAAGCGAATCTGGATGTCGTCCATACGCTGTGCGATATTCTCGACGAACTGCAGCCCCGGTCTGACGGCCTCTCGTACCGCACGCAGATTACTTTCGTCAAAGACCGTCCGGGACACGATCGCCGCTACGCGATCGACGCGACGAAGCTGGAAAGAGAGCTGGGCTGGAAGCCTGCCGAAACGTTTGAATCCGGCATCCGCAAAACGGTTCAATGGTATCTGGATAATCCGGACTGGGTACGCAATGTGACGAGCGGCGCCTATCGGGATTGGATCAACAAACACTACGTGGTATGAAAATTCTCTTATTCGGCAAAGATGGCCAGGTCGGGCGCGAACTTCAGCGGACATTGCTGCCGCTGGGGGAAGTGTTCGCGCTCAACCGGCAGGACGCCGACCTGCAAAACCTTACCGGACTGGACCGCTTACTGCAGACGGTAAAACCGGATCTGATCGTGAACGCAGCCGCTTACACGGCGGTGGACAAGGCCGAAACCGACTCGGCAACGGCCTTCCGAGTCAATGCGGAGGCAGTGGAAGCGATGGCCGGCTATGCATTCGATCAAAAGGTTTTGCTGGTGCATTATTCGACCGATTACGTGTTCGACGGACAAAAACCGGGCGCTTTCGTTGAAACCGACGCCCCGCACCCGCTCGGCGTGTACGGCCTGTCCAAAAGGAAAGGAGAAGAGGCGATCGAACAAAGCCGCTGCAACGCCCTGATTTTCCGCACCAGCTGGGTGTTTTCCGCACACGGCAACAATTTCATTAAAACGATTCTGCGCCTGGCCAAAGAGAAAAACAGCCTGAATATCGTCGCGGACCAATTCGGCGCACCGACATCGGCAGAGTTGATTGCCGACGTAACCGCCCTGGCAATCGCAGGTTATCGATCCGGCCGCCTCGGCAGCGGCATTTATCACCTGACCGCCAACGGCGAAGCCAACTGGCATCGGTTCGCCTGCCACATCGTCGACCGCGCGCTGGCCAACGGCCTCCCGCTGCAGTTGGACGCGCTGCGGATTAATGCAATCACCACCGAAGACTATCCTGTTCCTGCCCGTCGCCCGAAAAATTCCCGGCTCGATACTTCGCTGTTGTCTTCCGGGCTCGGACTGCAGTTACCCGACTGGACCGTGCATGCAAACCGCACGATCGATCAATTGACGCTTTCACCGTTACCCTAAAAACCTATGCAACGTAAAGGCATCATCCTGGCCGGCGGTTCGGGCACCCGCTTACATCCCGCCACGCTCGCCATCTCCAAACAGTTATTGCCGGTATTCGATAAGCCGATGATCTATTACCCGCTCAGCACCCTGATGCTGGCCGGCATTCGCGACATTCTGATCATTTCCACGCCGCAGGACGTGCCGCGCTTCGAGCAGCTTCTGGGCAGCGGCGAACAATGGGGACTCAACCTGCACTATGCCGTGCAGCCCAGTCCCGACGGGCTTGCACAGGCATTCATTATCGGCGAGTCGTTCATCGGCGGCGACCCTTCCGCCCTGATTCTGGGAGATAACCTCTTTTACGGCCACGATCTCCAGGAGCTTCTCGGCCATGCGATGGCGCGCAGCGAGGGCTCCACCGTATTCGCTTACCACGTCAACGATCCGGAACGTTACGGCGTCGTCGAATTCGACCAGCAAGGCAAGGCCCTCACGCTGGAAGAAAAACCGCCTTTGCCCAAATCGAATTACGCGGTGACCGGCCTGTATTTCTATGACCGGGACGTGGTGGAACTCGCCCGGAATCTCAAGCCTTCGGCGCGCGGCGAACTGGAAATCACCGACCTGAACCGCATTTATTTGGAGCAACGCAAGCTAAACGTCGAAATCATGGGCCGCGGATATGCCTGGCTCGATACCGGCACCCACGAATCTTTGCTGGACGCCAGCCAATTCATCGCCACCATCGAAAACCGTCAGGGGCTCAAAGTATCCTGCCCCGAAGAAATCGCTTTCAGGCAACAGTGGATTAGTGTCGACCAACTCGACAAGCTCGCGCGGACGCTCGCCAAGAACGGTTATGGACAATATTTGCAGCGAATTCTGCAGGAGAACATATTCTGATGAAAGCGACTCCCCTTGCGATAGCCGACGTTATCCTGCTCGAGCCCGCCGTGTTCGGCGACGAACGCGGTTTTTTCTTTGAAAGCTTCAATCTGCGCCAATTCGAAGACATCGTAGACCGAAAAGTGAACTTCGTGCAGGACAACCATTCGCGTTCCGCGAAAAACGTCCTGCGAGGGTTGCATTATCAAATTCACCAGCCCCAGGGCAAGCTGGTGCGCGTGGCATACGGCAAAGTGCTCGATGTTGCGGTAGATATTCGCCGCTCCTCGCCCACTTTCGGCCGCTGGGTTAGCGCCATTCTTTCCGCGGAAAATAAACACCAGCTTTGGGTACCCGAAGGATTCGCGCACGGTTTCGTCGTATTGACCGACCACGCCGAGTTCCTTTACAAGACGACCGACTATTATGCGCCGACCTACGAACGCTGTATTGCCTGGGATGATGCGACGCTCGCGATCGACTGGCTGATTCAGGATGCTCCGGTTCTATCGGCTAAGGACGCCGGCGGCTTGCCTTTGGATCAAGCCGAAACATTTGCCTGATGCAACGCTTCAACATTTCTCTCCGCGAAATGTTTGCCAGCTTCTGGCGCAACCGCAACCTGATCTATACGCTGACCAAACGCGAAGTGATAGGACGCTATCGCGGTTCGTTGCTGGGCATGGCATGGTCTTTTTTCAATCCGGTCCTGATGCTGCTGATTTATACCTTTGTGTTCTCGGTAGTTTTCAAGTCGCGCTGGGGGATCGGCGTTGAAGAAAGCCAAACCGAATTCGCAATCGTTCTTTTCGTGGGCATGATCGTCCACGGTTTGTTCGCCGAATGCCTGAACCGCGCCCCCGGCCTGATTCTCTCGAATGTCAATTATGTAAAAAAAGTCATTTTTCCGCTGGAAATCCTCCCTTGGGTTGCCTTGAGTTCGGCGCTTTTCCATAGCTCGATCAGCCTGATCGTTTTATTGGCCGCGCAATTGCTTCTCAGCCAGCAGATCATGTGGACGGCCTTGCTGTTTCCGCTGGTCTTATTGCCCCTGGTCCTTGCGACGATGGGCTGTGCCTGGTTTCTGGCCGGACTCGGCGTCTACGTGCGCGACATCGGCCAGATCACCGGCATACTGACGACGGTATTGATGTTTCTTTCCCCGGTGTTTTACCCGGTCAGCGCCCTGCCCGATCAATATCAGCTCTGGCTGCAAATCAATCCGCTCACCTTTATCATTGAAGAAGGACGCAATACGCTGATTTTCGGAAAAGTGCCGGATATTCGGCAATGGACCCTGATGGGGGCGGCAGGATTGAGCACTGCGTGGGCCGGCTTCGTCTGGTTCCAGAAGACGCGCAAAGGGTTTGCCGATGTCCTCTGAAATCGCCATTAAAGTGGACAACTTGTCCAAATGCTACCAGATTTACGATAAGCCGCAGGACCGGCTCAAACAATCGATCTATCCGCGCTTGCAACACTTGGCGGGGCAGCAACCCAAACAATATTTCCGCGAATTCTGGGCGCTGAGAGACGTCTCTTTCGAGATAAAAAAAGGTGAAACGGTCGGCATTATAGGCCGTAACGGCAGCGGCAAATCAACGTTATTGCAGCTGATCTGCGGCACGCTGAATCCGACCGGCGGCAACATTCAAACCAATGGGCGCATCGCCGCTCTGCTAGAGCTAGGCTCCGGCTTTAACCCAGAATTTACCGGGCGCGAAAATGTATATATGAACGCCGCCGTCCTTGGCTTGAGCAAAGAAGAAATCAATACCCGTTTCGATGATATTGTCGCTTTTGCCGATATTGGCGATTTCATTGAACAACCCGTCAAAACCTACTCCAGCGGCATGATGGTAAGATTGGCATTTGCCGTCATTGCACATGTGGATGCGGATATTTTAGTCGTGGACGAAGCATTGGCCGTGGGAGACGCATTCTTTACCCAAAAATGCATGCTGTTCTTACGCAGCTTTATGAAAACGGGAACGGTGTTATTCGTTAGCCATGATACCGGCTCTGTAAGAAGTTTATGCACCCATGGCATCTGGCTTGAAAAAGGGCGTATTCTGCAAGAGGGCCCACCCAAGAAAATTTGCGAAAATTACTTGGAAGCATTCTACGAGGCTCAACAGGGCAAAAGCACGACAACCCGCATTAAAATAGAAGCGATTGACCATTCGATAGCCCACGCGAAAGATCAACGTCAGGAGTTTATCAACGCGAGCAATTTGCGCAACGATATTCAATTATTCGAATTCAACCCCGAAGCGCCGTCATTCGGCAAAGGCGAAGCACAAATTGTCTCAGTCAAATTTCTTGACAGGGAAGGCAAGCCGCTTGCCTGGGTTGTAGGTGGAGAAGAAGTGGTGCTGAGAATTGAAGCCCTCGCGCATTCAAATCTTAACTCTCCTATCATTGGCTTTTTCGTAAAAGATAAGTTAGGACAATGTTTATTTGGAGATAATACTTATCTTAGCTATATGGACTCACCGGTTGTCTGTCCAGGAGGCCAGTTCTTGACGGCGGATTTTTTATTTCAGATGCCCAGGTTATTTGCGGGCAATTACTCGATTACCGTAGCAATCGCAAATGGCACTCAGCAAAATCATATACAACATCATTGGGTACATGATGCAATTATTTTCAAATCCGAATCAACCAGCGTAGCTAGCGGATTAATTGGCATACCCATGAACAGCATTATTTTAAAAACAATGAGCTCATAGATGGATAGCGTTTGCGAAAAGTTACTAGAATCAGCAAATTTTAAACCATACCTTTTTAAAAAAAATAGTGCCTGGCTCGGCCATCTTCCATTTGCAGCATGGCTGATTCAAATATACAAACCGTCTATTTTTGTCGAACTGGGTACGCATTGGGGGCATTCCTATTTTTCGTTCTGCCAATCAGTCTATGAGGCTAATCTCGCCACTCAATGCTATGCTATCGACACATGGCAAGGCGATGAGCATGCAGGGCAATATGGCGATGAAGTGTTTCATCATGTCAATGTACACAACCAGGAACACTACGCTGGTTTTTCTCGACTGCTACGCATGACATTCGATGAAGCGCTGAATTATTTCTCAGATGCCTCAATTGAACTTCTGCATATCGATGGCCTGCATACGTACGAAGCGGTCAATCACGATTTTGAGTCCTGGTTGCCCAAATTAGCACCGGGTGCAGTTGTGCTATTTCATGACATCAATGTGCGTGAGCGTGGTTTCGGTGTATGGAAATTATGGGAAGAACTCCAAATACGTTATCCCAATACTCTCGAGTTTCTGCATTCTCATGGCCTTGGAATACTACAGTTGGATGGAGCGACCGAGGCCAAAAAACTTGTCTGGCTGAATTGCAATACATCAGAAAAACTGCAACTGAAAAATTACTTTGCAGCTTTAGGTGCCAGGCAGTGGGAACGATTCGAATTTAGCCAGATAAAAATCCATGTCAATCACCTCAGCCAATCCATTGCCGAACGCGATAGCAACATCAACAGCCTCGGCCAAGTTATAGCTGCACGGGATGAGCAAATCGTCAGACTGAACCAAACCATAGCCGAGTACGATGCACAGCTAACCTATCATAAACAAACCGTAGCCGATCGAGATAACCAGATAGCCAATCTCAACCAAGTTATAGCCCAACATGACGGATTAATCGCTAACCTCAACCGAATCATAGCTGACTATGAGGGACAACTAGTTAATCTGCAAAATACAGTAGCTAAGCGAGACATGCAAATTTTGCAGGCGCAGTCCACGGTTAAAGCTATTCTAGAATCGACTAGCTGGAAATTGACAGCTCCAATAAGATTTTTTGGAAAAGCAGTAAGGCATGCTAAAAAAGCTTATATATTGAGAAAGAGTATTTTTGATTTAGCTCTTCGATATTCCCGTCGCCATTCAGTTTTTGAGCTTTTCAAACGTACGTTTTATATCATGAGCAAGGAGGGTTTGGAAGGAATCAGGTCTCGCCTGAGAGACTTTAACTCAAACCCACATAAACCAGAGTCTAAGCTAGCCAATACACTTGAAAAGCCAGCCTACCAGCCTCTCTCATCCATTGACATCAATAAATACGAGTATTTTTTCTTCGATGTATTTGACACCGCGATTATCCGCCTTTTTCAAAGGCCAATCGATTTATTTGAATATATTTCGGTAAGAACGGAAGATCCCGAGTTTCATATCAGACGCATTCAAAAAGAGACAAAAACAAGAGAGCTTTTCCTGGATCGGAAGGATATCAGCATCTTTGAGATTTATAAGGATTTTGCAGATGCGTCAATTGACGAGGAAATTGCTACAGAGCTTAAATTTTGTGTAGCTAATCCCGAAGTTTATTTGTTTTATTCAAAGCTATTATCCGCCGGAAAAAAGATATATTTCATTTCGGATATGTATTTGAATAAATCAACAATCGCCGAAATGTTAGAACGGAATGGATTTTCCGTTTATGCAGATATTTTTGTGTCATCGGAAGATGATTACATCAAGGGCGACGGAAGCAGATTCGAGTGGCTAAAAAAGAGCCTTCCCAGCTGTATAGGCAATGCAATTCACATTGGCGATAATATTATTGCCGATTTTATGCAGCCGACGTCGTATGGATTCGACGCAATTCATTATATGGAAAGCCATGCTTATTATCAGCATGATTCATTCCTAAATTCAAAAATCGAGTTTTTAAATTCAAAACAAAGCCTTGGCTTATCTTTTCTGATTTCTGTTTTCCGGTATTGGAAATCGGGATTTCACGATCAGGTTCCCAATTATTGGAGACAGTTCGGGTTTCTATTTGGTGGTGCACTGGTTTCTGTTTTTTGCGGCTTTATTAATAGTCAAATACTAAAAAACAAATTATCATGCAATAAAATTTTCTTTCTGGCACGAGATGGCGACATAATGAGCCAGATATACCGTCTATTTTATGATGATGTTGAAGCGGCATATTTGATGGCCTCTCGCCGCTGCATGAGTTTCCCTTCGCTCATAGATCTCTCACATGCGGAAGATGTCGAAACGCTTAAATTATTTACTACCACAATTGGAGTAAGTGGGACAAAAGATATTTTGGAGCGATTCGGCTACACAAACCTAGGAGATCTTGAAGCAGACTTGAAAAAAATTGGTCCAGATCCTTCGAAATGGGCTGAGCCCATGATATTGGAATGCTTTTTAAGAAATAAAAAATCTATTCTCGAAAAAGCAATAACAGAGCGTAGGGTACTTTTTGATTATCTCTCAAAAATAAATTTTTTCGATCAGAAAGATATCGTCATAGTCGATGTAGGATGGGGCGGAAGTATTCAAAACTCCCTAGTTAAGTTGCTGAAGCTCTGGGGTTATGAGAAGAAAAACCTTCATGGAATTTATCTGGGCGTAAATGATAAAGTGGCTCACAAAAATAACAAAGTCGGCTTTTTATTTAATGGTGATCAAACACATTTTGCAGAGTATTTTAATTTAATAGAACTTATAACTTCGTCTCCTCAAAATGGAATTGTTCGGATTGATTATGCTAATGGCACTTTTTTTCCCATATCTGGAACTGTCAATGAACATGAAAAACAAAGACAATTTGTTGCTGCTGAAATTCAGAAAGGAATAATTGATTTTGCACAAATTGTTAAAGAACAAGATATTGCAGGGTTAGACTTCATTCGTCCGTATGATTTTCAGGCATTATTTGAGTCATTACGAGATCATGCTTCTGAAGAAGATATCGTCCAATTTAGAAAACTCAAACATGCGATGATGATCGGCAATAACTACACACATACTGTTCTTAATTTAAAACCGCAACAAATCTTATCTTAATTTTGAAAACCATTAAATTTTGAGTCCCATCCTGAAAATAGAGCCAAGCAATCCATTCTCACTCTACTTATTCTGGTGCATTCGTTTCTACAAGCTCGATATCAGCTTTTTTAATGTTTATTGAAAAAAATATCAATATGCAAGAAATAAAACTAGTGACGGTTTTTATTAATCCTGAGATGTATGAAAGGTTTTTTACATCCAATATCAATTTAAATTGTTATGAATTAATAGGAATTGACAATAGACAATTTAATCACGGCTTGCCTGTAATTTATAATAATATAATTGAAAAAAATATACATGATAATTGCTGGCTTTTTTTTGTTCACGAGGATTTCGAAATAAAGTGTGGTTTAGCTGTTGTTGGCCGTTTAGATCAAACCTCCGTTTATGGTACTTTTGGGATAAATCTTGAGAACGATGCTCCAGTTCCCTACGGAAGACATTTGTGTAGCAATAAGGATGGCTCTCATGCAGTTGAAGTGGGAAACGAAGTGACCAATACGGCTAAAGTTCAAACCCTTGATTGTCAAAGTATATTGATCCATACATCACTGCTGGCTACCTATCCGGGTCTCCGCTTTGACGAGAAATTGACTTTTGACTTATACGCAGAAGATTTTTGCATTAGTGCTCAGAAAAATTTCGGGATCGAGATAAAAGTTTTTCCTCTTCAATTCCAGCATTATTCTCATGGAAAGTTGACTGAGAGATATTATAAGGGTATAGATTATTTGGCTAAGAAATACCCAACAATTGCCGTTCCAGGCAGTTGCTCTTTTATTGGAGGAAGGGCGAATGAGCTTGAACAAAAGTTTAAATATGACATACCTGCAAACCAAAATAGTCAAGATGACATGATTTTTTGGAGTATAATTAGAAGCTTCCCAAATCGACTCAAATCATTTTTTTCTTTCTATTGAAATAATGAAACTTTCAATCTAATCCTAATTTTATAAGCTTTCCGAGTCAAAATCGCATCGAGTAGGTCGGCTGCATATGCTTCAGTCCAACATATAATCGCAATTTATGCCAGTGCAAAATCAGTTATATTATATTCTTGATCACATGTAGGGCTATAAAAACGGATTTTAAATTGAATAACAGAAGCCATGCAGTCATCTTGATTAAAATAATTTACCATCATAACATTAAGAACACGTTTAATTAAGTGCCACTCAAAAATCATTGACCTTTAGCCATAAAAAGTTAACTAGAATCTAATATATAGAATTGGAAAATTACTTTGCCAGTTAGAATTATCAGACATTATGTAACCTCTATTAAAAATTTAATAAGAATCCTCCGGGATATATTAAGCAGAAGCGGCAGCATCAAAGGAGCTTGGCGCAAGACATGTGCAATTTTCCGCGAAGAAGGCCTTGAAGGTCTTAAGCAAAGATTATCATCATCCAAAATACAGAAGAGTCCATTCTTGCGGTTGGACTCGTTGGAGTCCTACGTCAACGAGAGATTCTTAACCGCTCAACACAAGGTAAACTGGGCCAGCCGCTATGTTCCGAAAGTCTCCGATCATCTGGATCTGCGCCAGCTTCCCCTCAAGACGATCGCCTTTTATTTGCCCCAGTTCCATCCCATCCCCGAAAATGATCTTTGGTGGGGAAAAGGCTTTACCGAATGGACCAACGTAACTAAGGCACAACCCCAGTTTCTCGGCCACTATCAACCTCACCTGCCCGGCGAGTTGGGCTTCTACGATCTCCGCCTGCCGGAAACGATGCATCAACAAATCGCACTGGCTCGTCAATATGGCGTTTCCGGCTTTTGCTTTCATTTTTACTGGTTTGGAGGTAAACGCCTGCTTGAGCTGCCTATCAATAATTTTTTGGCAGATCCTGCGATGAATATCGATTTTTGCTTTTGCTGGGCTAATGAAAATTGGTCGCGGCGCTGGGACGGCTCGGAAAACGATATGCTGATGGCGCAAAATCATTCGCCTGAAGACGATATTGCTTTTATCGAAGCGATGTTTCCGGCCTTTGCGGATCCCCGTTACATCCGGATTGACGACAAGCCCTTGCTGATTGTGTATCGCGCCAGTATATTGCCCGACGCAAAAGCGACGGCAGCCAGATGGCGTAAACGGGCGCAGGAAAACGGCTTTGCCGGCCTTTATCTGGTCGCAGCCCGCACATTCGAGATTACCGATCCTCGGCCATACGGATTCGACGCTGCGGTAGAGTTTCCCCCGCATCAAGTGAATGTGCCGCCCCTGACTCGCAAATTCAAGATTATCAATCCAGAATATACAGGGAATATTTTCGAATATGCCCATCTGGCGGAAAAATACAGTCAGCAAAAAGAGAGTGAGTTTGTTAATTTTAAAACCGTTGTTCCGTCATGGGATAACGAAGCCCGTAAGCCGGGAAACGGTCATACTTTCGCTAACGCGTTGCCGGAACTTTATGCGAAGTGGCTTTCAGCTGCTGCTCAGATAACATTGCAACATAAACCTGATGAACGGTTGCTGTTCATTAATGCTTGGAACGAATGGGCAGAAGGCGCCCATCTCGAACCGGATCGTTATTATGGTTATGCCCATCTGCATGCCACTGCTAATGTTCTACGTAACCTTATAAAGGCTAAAGATGAGGTTACGGCACTGATAGCAGATATTAATGCTGATTTTACTAAACGCTATGATACTGCCATAATTCTTCACCTTTATTATGAAGATCTAATCGACGCTATATTTTTTAAATATCTGTCACAGTTACAGAATATGGTCGATTTGTTTGTTACCGTTAAAGAAGATATCTCCTTAGAAGCTTTAAAAAGAATTCGTCAATGGTTTCCGAATATTTTCGTTCTAAAGACGGAAAATCGTGGGCGTGATATTCGGCCTTTTTTAATGGCATACAAGCAAGTTAGTCAACTCGGTTATCAATATGTTTGCAAGTTACATACGAAAAAATCACCTCAGCGAACGGATGGTGAGAACTTGCGCGAAAATTTAATTTCTTCCTTAGTAGCCACTCCCAATCTCGTCGAGAAAATTGTCGGTAGATTTTCATCAGAAAGTGAACTGGGATTGCTCGCACCGCCCAATTCATTAATTGACCTTTCTGCGCCGTATATTCATTCCGACAATAAGCCGTGGCTAGACGTGCTTCTCGCCCGGCTTGGGGCACAAGAGTCCATCGGTAAATATGCTTTCCGGTTTCCAGCCGGATCAATGTACTGGTTTCGTGTTTCCGCACTGCTGCCATTGTTAGATAAATCTGTAATCAAAGTCGATGAGTTTGAATTGGAAGCCGGCCAACTGGATGGCACGTTGGCGCATGCTGTTGAAAGGATTATAGGATTACTGCCTTCACAGCTCGGTTACACTCTACGTGAGCTCGAAAATTATGAGTTGGCTTTTGACCCGGATGTCTTGGCAATTCTAAATTAGCCCCTCCAAGTAATCCTTCCGTTAGCGATTTTGCTTTGAGTTAAGATATATGCAATATGCAAACTCAATTTCACGATCCTTTAAAAAATAGAAGCGCCTCTGTAACTGTAGTTATAGTTAATTGGAACAGCGGAGATTTACTTGGCAAATGCATAACGCAATTGCTAAAGCAGTCGCTGCTACCAGCACATATTTTAGTTATTGATAACGCCAGCACTGACAGTTCAATCGAATTTAATGATTCTGCCTCAAATATTACAATTCATAAATTAAACAAAAATACTGGTTTTGCCTCCGCCAATAATCTTGCTCTGTCACAATGTAATACCGAATTTGTAGCTTTACTGAATCCAGATGCCTTTCCGGAGCCTGATTGGCTGAAACAATTAATGGCCGCTGCTACAGCTCATCCAGATCTTGCCTCATTCGGCTCACGGCAGATGAGCTATGGTTTAACAAAAATAATCGACGGTATCGGGGATGTCTATCACTGTTCCGGCTTGGTGTGGCGTCATGCTCATGGGCGGCGCCAATCTGATCTTGAAGGAATCTCCAGGGAAATATTTTCTCCTTGTGCCTGCGCGGCCCTATACAAACGAGAAGCGTTACAGGAAATTAGCGGCTTCGATGAAGACTATTTTTGCTATGTCGAGGATGTCGACTTAGGTTTTCGCCTCAGGCTGGCCGGCTACAAAGCTTTCTATGTTTCCGACGCCGTGGTAAACCATGTCGGCTCGGCAACCACGGGAGGCCAGCACAGCGACTTCTCGATTTATCATGGCCACCGTAATCTGGTGTGGACTTACATTAAAAATATGCCGGGAATATTGTTTTGGCTATTTCTCCCTTTTCATATACTATTAAACCTAATTTCTGTCGTTTACTTTAGTCTGCAAGGAAAAGGTAAAGTTATTGCCCAAGCAAAACTAGACGCGATTCGTGGAATTCCCAAAATGTGGCAAAAAAGGAAAACAATACAGCAAACAAGGAAAGCCTCTATAGGCGAAATCTGGCGAGCGTTAGACAAACGTATGTTTCCCTTGCGGCGTTGAACAGGTAAAAAGTGACTTTTTCACTCTCGGCAATCATTATTAATTACAACTCAGGGAATATGTTATGTAACTGCATTGAATCCCTGTCTACCAGCCCCTTACCTGTCGAGATCATCGTCATCGACAATGCCTCCGTAGATGAGAGTCTCAAACAAATCGAAGGTTTATCTGCAGTAACGCTCGTCAGAAACGCCGTCAACACCGGCTTTGCCTCCGCTTGCAACCAGGGCGCCGCCCTGGCGACAACCGATTATCTGCTGTTTCTGAATCCCGACTGCTGTTTCGAAAGAGGCGCCCTGGCCGAACTATTAGCTGCGTTGAAAGCCGAGGACAAAGCCGGAATGGCGGGCGGGCTGCTGATCAATCCGGACGGTTCCGAGCAAGGCGGAGCCCGCCGCGCGGTACCGACGCCCTGGCGTTCATTTGTACGGGCGTTCGGTTTGAACTATTTCGACAAGCGCTGGCCGAAGCTGTTCTTCGATTTTTATCTGCACAAACAGCCGCTGCCCGAAAGCCCGACCGAAGTGGAAGCGATTTCAGGCGCCTGCATGCTGGTGAAACGCAAAGCCGTTGCCGACGTCGGACTATGGGACGAAGGCTACTTCCTGCATTGCGAGGACCTCGACTGGTGCATGCGTTTCCGTCAGAAAGGCTGGAGAATCCTCTTCGTCCCTTCGGCGCGGGTGATTCACGCACAAGGCGCGTGCAGCCGCAGTCGGCCTATTTTCGTCGAATGGCATAAACACAAGGGGATGATGCGGTTTTACCTCAAATTTTTCCGTCATCAATATCCCGGCATATTGATGTGGCTGGTCGCATTAGGGGTCTGGTTCCGATTCGGTTTGATCGCTGCTTACCGTTCATTCAAAAATGTCGAACGCAGGTTAGGATTCGGAAGTGAAACATAATTCGATTATATCGTTCCCTCATCATTTATCGCTGAACGCTGCGAAACCAGCCTCCAAAAACCTCGCCGTTATTGGCGCGACCGGTCTGGTTGGAGAATGTTTACTGGCGCTTTCAACGGAGGCCGGATGGCGGGTAACCGCCTATTACCGGGGCGAATCGGCGCCTTCCCCCGAGGGAATAGAATGGCTGCCTCTACCGGAACCGGGCGCCGCTGCCGCTCCCCCTGCGCCAAGCGAAACGGCGGTCAAGTACTGGATCTGCACCGCACCTATCTGGATTCTGCCCGAGCATTTCGCCTTGCTCGAATCCCAGGGCGTGCGGCGCCTAGTGACCCTGTCGTCAACCAGCCGCTTTACGAAAAAGAATTCTTCCGATGCAGAAGAGCAGGCCGTTTCGCGCCGTCTGGCCGAAGCGGAGGCCAGGGTGCAGCAATGGGCGGAAAGCGGCGGCGTGGAATGGGTGATCCTCAGGCCGACCTTGATTTACGGATTAGGGCGGGACGGAAATATCGCCGAGATTGCCCGCTTCGTCCGGCGATTCGGGTTCTTTCCCTTGTTCGGTAAAGCACAAGGGCTGCGCCAGCCCATCCACGTGCAGGACGTCGCCCATGCCTGTCTTGCAGCGCTGGAATCGTCGGCGGCAGCCAACCGCGCTTACAATCTTTCCGGCGGAGAGACGCTTTCTTACCGGAACATGATTATCCGCATATTTACCTGTATGGGCCGGTTTCCGCTGCTTTTACCGGTGCCTTTGTTTGCTTTCCGGGTAGCCTGCGCCCTGTTCCGTCTGTTTCCCCGCTATCGTCATTGGTCGTCCGCGATGGCGGAACGGATGAACCGGGACATGGTGTTCGACCATAGCCCGGCCGCGCGCGATCTGGCGTTCAAGCCGCGCGCATTTGCGCTTTTTCCCGAAGACTTCTAAGGCCGCTCCAATCTCGCTTCCGCTTCCTGCAGTTTGCCCGACACATCTGCCATGCAGCTCCAGAGCGCAGGTCAAGTGTCAGATATCAGAATTTAAGAAACAGCTAAGTGATTGATCGTAGTTCAAAAATTTATTGACTGGTATCGGTGTATAAACGACTTTCAATAATTTCATTATCTTTCTCTTTACTGATGAGAGGCAGACGTTAATTATTGTTTATACGGCCCTATTGATCGTAGAGTGGATTCAGAGTTACTTCGCTCCAGAGTGTTAACCAGCGATGATATTTTTTCAGTGATTGGCAAGCTGGTAATTTTAAAAATCCGTTTTTTAACATTCGCTTGGGTTATATTCTGAAAAAAATTGGGCGCCCATTCGTTAAAAAATGGAAAGATTTCGAAACCGAGTAACAATTAAGCTTTTTGGGGGAAGGCTTGGAAATTACACCAAAACATGATAAAAGATAAAGACAAAAACATTTATCCATAAAAAACAAATGGTTATTTGATAAACACTGCAAACATCAAAGGCAATTATGGCTTGGACGATTAGGCGGAACATTCTCAACGGCGTGATCGCAGGGGGGACCGCTATTTTTGCCGCGATCCGCGCCCCCAGAAGCAGTGCCGCCCAATTGCAGGCTATCACCGCTCAGTTGAATGACGAGATCACCGAGCATCAGTACGTCGAGCAGGAACCTCGCGCTCCCAAGCTGAGCTTCGAGCAACAGATTACCGAACTTCGCCGGGTCCAAAGCCGTTTGCAGGCAGTGCTCGACCATGTCATCGAAGGCATCATCAGTCTTGAGCCGAACGGCGCGATCGAATCCTTCAATCGCGGCGCAGAGCAGCTATTGGGATACACGGCCGCGGAGGTCATTGGTCGCAAGGTCAATGTGCTGATGCCCGAGCCTTACTATAGCGATTACGATCATTATCTCACGGACTACCCGCCCGACGACTTGCCCAGGGTTGCCGGTACGATCCGTAGCGTGGAGCTGCGCCGCAAAGACGGGTCTTTGGTGCCCGTGGAGCTATCAACCAATGAAATACACCACGAGGACGAGCATCTATTTGTTACCATCGTTCGCGACCTGACGGAACGGAAGCGCATTGAACAGATGAGAAAAGAATTCGTGTCCATCGTCAGCCATGAGCTGCGCACCCCCCTCACCTCGATCCGCGGGTCGCTTGGGCTCATTGCCGGCGGGATCGCAGGCGAGTTACCCGAGCAGGCGAAGCAACTCATCACCATCGCCTATAACAACAGTGAACGGTTGGGACTGCTCATCAATGATATTTTGGATATCGAAAAAATTGAATCCGGCAAAATGCGCTTTGCGTTAAAACCCCAGGCACTTCAGCCGCTGATCGAGGCGGCATTGGAGGCAAACCAAGCCTATGCCGAACAGTACGGTGTCCACTACAGGCTCGAGGACATCCACTCGGAGACTCAATACGCCAAGGTTAATGTAGATACTGACCGATTGCTGCAGGTGATGGCGAATCTATTGTCCAATGCCGCCAAATTCTCGCCCCTCGGTGCGCCGGTCGACATTAGCGTAACTTCCGGCGAACACTGGGCACGGGTCACCGTTGCCGACCACGGTCCCGGAATTGCGGACGAGTTTCGCGACAGGATCTTTCAAAAGTTCTCCCAGGCCGATTCCTCGGACACGCGCCAGAAAGGCGGCTCTGGATTGGGCTTGAGCATAAGTAAGGCCTTGGTGGAAAAGATGGGCGGCCGGATCGGGTTCGATACCGAACCGGGCACCGGTACGCGGTTCTATTTCGAGTTGCCTATCTGGCATGACCTCGAATTTACGGCACTGCCCGCCGGCTGTAACAATGCGGGACGCGGTCGGATTCTGATCTGCGAGGACGACTATGACATTGGCGCCCTGATCGGCCTGCTGTTGAAACGACGCGGATTCACTTGCGACATCGTCGGTGATGCCGAAGAGGCCCGCCAAAGGCTGGCGCAGACGCATTACGACGCCATCATAGTCGATTTGATGTTGCCCGGCGAGAGCGGCATCACATTGATTCGTTCGCTGCGTACGGCACCCGCCACCCGTGAGCTTCCCATCGTCGTGGTGTCCGGGCTGGCGCAGGCCGGGTGTGAGGCGTTGGCGGGTTCGGGGTTTGCGGTACTGGACTGGCTGGACAAGCCGATTGATCAGCAGCGATTGATAGCCGCGGTCGAACAGGCCACTCGATCCGAGATGACGGGGAAGCCTAAGATCCTGCATGTCGAGGATGACCCGGATCTGCAGCGCGTGATCGGACTGTTGCTTGCGGACGCGGCGGAAGTGGTGGCTGTGATGGATTTCCGGAGTGCCGAACAGGCGATGGCACGGCAGCGGTTCGATCTGGTCATTCTGGATATCGTGCTGCCGGACGGCAGCGGCTTAAACCTGCTGCCGCTGCTCAATCGGCAGGTCCCGCCCGTTCCGGTGATCGTGTTCTCCTCCCAAGAACCGGATCCTGAACACCTGCACGAAGTGGCTGAGGTCCTGGTGAAAACACGAACCTCCAACGAGGAATTACTGGAAACGATCACCGCCTTGGTCCAGAGGGATAAGGAAAGATCTTGGGGCAGCGCAGATAACGTGACGGTTGACAACGGCGCGCCCCTCGAGAACGAGAAAGCCTGTATGACCACCCTTGCGCCTGGGAAGGAATATCAATGAGCGTCCCCCGATTAAACACGATCTTATACGTCGAAGACGAGGCCGATATTGGCGCGGTTGCCAAGCTCGCGTTGGAAGCGGTGGGCGGATTCAGCGTAACGCTATGCCGCTCGGGAGAGGAGGCGATCGAGCGAGCATCCGCCTTTACCCCGGACCTGATCCTGCTCGACGTGATGATGCCGGGCCTGGATGGCCCCTCAACTCTTAAGGCACTGCGGGCCATCCCCCCTCTCGCCGGTATTCCGGTGATCTTCATGACCGCCAAGGTTCAGCCGCAGGAAATCGCCCAATTCAAAACGCTCGGTGTTGTCGAGGTCATCGCTAAGCCCTTTGATCCAATGTCACTCGCCGACACCGTGCTGGATCTTTGGAATCGCTATCATGAATGAAGGCCGGGAGGCGTTTCACCAACATTTAACGGCGCTCCGCGAGCACTATCAGGTGCTGCTGCCCGAACGTATCAAAGCGGTGAGACAGGCTTGCTCAGAAGTCTTGGCCAGCGATGGTGCCGCGGCTCAAGTGACCGCTCTCTACCAATTGGTGCATAATCTGGCGGGCTCCGGCGCGACCTTTGGCTATCATGAGGTCAGTGAGAACGCACGGCGGTTCGAACGATTCATCCAAACCTTGATCACGGCCAGCTCCGGTTTGATGGAAACCCAGCGCGATCAACTGCAAGCTCATCGGGTGTTGCTCGAAGCGGCGTCGGCTCCGGCTAAGTCTTCCCATGAATCGCCGGCAGGACGGGATCTCCGCTTCGAACCTTCTAAATTCTATGAGTCGGCAGGTTCGGAAAAACTGATCTTCCTGGTAGATGACGATCGGGACCTCGCGACCCACCTCAGCTATGCGCTGCAACAGTTCGGCTACACAGTACGCCTTTTTCCAGGGCTTCAGGGACTGGGCGAGGCCGTTGCGCAAACCGCCCCCTCGGCGCTTCTCATGGATATGGTCTTTCCCCAAGGAGACTTGGCGGGCGCCGAGACCATTCGCGCCATCAATGCCGAGCGCGAAGAGCCCATTCCGGTGATTTTCATTTCCGTGCGGGACGACCTCGACGCCCGCCTGCATGCCGTTCGCACCGGTAACACCCACTATCTGACCAAGCCTCTCGATATCCCTGCGCTGGTCAGAACCTTGGAAGAAGTCGTCCTTGCCCGGCCGTCAGATCCCTATCGTATTCTGATCGTGGACGATGATGCGGAGCTTGCGGCCTTCTATCAAGTACATCTCGAGCGGGCGGGCATGACCGTCTCCGTCGTCACGGATCCGCGAGAGGCTCTGGCGGCAATACCGCATACGCGGGCGGAGCTAGTACTGATGGATGTGCATATGCCCTTTTGCAGTGGTCTCGAGCTCGCGGCCGTGATCCGTCAATGCGACACCTACACCGGACTTGCCATCGTGTTTCTGTCGACCGAGTCCAATATCGATCGACAACTCGCCGCCATGCACCTCGGTGGCGACGAATTTCTCACCAAACCGATCGAACCTTGGCATCTGGTTCGATCGATTCAGGCGCGGGTCAAGCGCGCCCGCGACCTGCGGTCGGCGAAAGAGCGTTTGGCATCTCAGGCACTGCGCCAAGGCGAAGAGCGCTTTCGGCTCGCGATCGAATCTGCCCCTTGCGCCATGGTGATGACTGACCGAGAGGGACATATCGTGCTGATCAACGCCCAGGCCGAAACACTTTTCGGGTACACACGGGCCGAACTGATCGCCCAGCCCGTCGAACTCCTTGTTCCTGAGCGTTCCCGTCACCGACACCGCATCGACCTGAAACACTTTTTTAACGATCCCAAGCCCCGCTTGATGGCACTGGGTCGACAGGTCCATGGGTGTCACAAAGATGGCCGGGAGATTCCTGTCGAGATTGGGCTCAGCCTGCTCCAGACGGAAGAAGGCCCACTGATCTTAAGCATCATCGTGGACATCACCGAACGCAAGCAGGCGGAAGAAGCTCTCCTCAAGCTGAATGTGGAGCTTGAGCAGCGGGTTCAGGAACGGACCGCCGAACTTCAGCGTAACCAAGAACAATTAACTACTTCGCTGGATGAAAAGGAGGTGCTGCTGAAAGAAATTCATCATCGCGTCAAAAATAATCTGCAGATCATCGCCAGCCTGCTCAAAATGCAATCGGATGCTCAACCCGAAGCCCATGTGCGCGAACTGTTTCGGGAAAGCCAAAGCCGGATTCGTTCCATGGCCTTGATCCATGAGCAGCTCTATAAAACCCGCGATCTAAAAACCATCGATTTTGCCGACTATGTAGCGCAATTGATCAACCACATTCACCGCTCGTTTGCACGCACCGTTTCCGGCGCCACGGTCCGCCTTGACATTCCGTCTTTCATTCTTGACATTGACCATGCGCTGCCGCTGGGCCTGATCATCAATGAATTGGTTTCGAATAGCTTTAAGTATGCATTTACCCATCTGGATGTCGGTGGATGGAGAGAGATTTGGGTGACAATGGCGACGCATGTACCCGACGGTCTAACGTTGGAAGTCGGCGATTCCGGATGCGGTCTATCGGATGAGCTGGATCTCGAACACCTACCCTCCATGGGCCTGCAGCTGGTAATAAGCTTGGTGACGCAACTGCATGGCCGGCTCACCGTAGAGCGCCATCCTGGCGCACGGTTCCGTATCCTTATCCCAGCGGAGAAATTTTTCTTGATTAAAGTAGCGGAATTTGAGTAATCGAGAGGGTCAATAAATAAAGGACCTATGTCACGCTGATGTTCAACCACCACCGAGAAAAACGCATCGTATGTCTCGTTTAGGTCGAATTCAGGCATTCAATGTGAATGTTGTTGAAACCCGAATTAAAAAATATCAGATCGAGTTCCGGTTTTTTATAGATCAGATAGTTTTTGGCCGTTATCTGATCTTTTGCAGTCGTATAGCTACGGTTGGTAATTGGCTGCTTATGGCCGAACCTGTTCTGTCATAATTGACAGACCAAAATCACCCCATAACTGCATCGGCTATATCAAAAAACCATGACGGCATTGATTTAGAATCAGCTGCCTAAAGATTAAATCAACGTTATCTCATCGTGATTTCTCCTTTCAAAGGGGCTAAACAGACCAATTTGCAATCCGGCTGCAAGGCGACAATCAACGTGGTCTGTAAATAAATCAGCTCTCCCTGTAACGGATGATGAAAACAACGCTCCCCGCCCTCCCGGTTGAGCACGGACTGTTCTCGCCAATAGTGCGAAAATGCCGGACTTTTAGCTAAAAGCTCGTCAATCAGCGCTTGCATTTCTGAATCTTGCGGACGTCGGCTGTAGTCGGCACGGAATTCGGCAACCAAGCGTCGAGCCCGCTCCGGCCAATCGACTATCAGGCGCTGCGCATCGGGATTAAGAAATACAAATTTCAGTAAATTGCGTTCCGTCGATGCGGCGTCCAGCCAGCCGGTAAACAATCGGGCCGCCTCATTGTTCCAGGCCCTGGCCGTCCAGCTCCGATCGATCAGATAAGCCGGCCCCCTAAACAGCGAGGGCAAATTTAGAAGCTCCGGCAACAGTTCCGTCTGCGATTCGACAGCCCCGGCCGGATCACGTTTACCCGCCAGATCGAACAACGAAGCCCGTTCGGCCGGCTTGAGCTGTAACGCCTCGGCAAGACGTGTCAGCGCGGCTACCGAAGCCGTGACGTTCCGCCCTTGTTCCAACCAGGTGAGCCAAGTGACGCTCACGCCGGCCGCATCGGCCAGTTCTTCGCGCCGCCACCCCGGCGTTCGACGCCGCCCCATCGTTTTGGCGGGTGCGGGCAAATGCTCGCGGTGGGCGCGGATAAAGGCACCGAGGAGACGGCGCGGATTGGATTCGGTCATGGTTGTTTTTATACCCGTATAAAAGGTTGTCTTGTACCCGTTACATGATGGCGAAACAATAGCATTCCCTCCATTAATTTTAGGAATTCACGATGAGTAGCTATAACTGGAATGCCGAGGATTATCAGCAAAACTCCGCAGCCCAACAGCAATGGGCGTGCGAGTTGATCGCGAAATTGGCGCTGACCGGATCGGAAAACCTACTTGATTTGGGTTGTGGCGATGGCAAGATAACCGCTGAAATAGCCGATCGGTTACCCAATGGAACCGTCATTGGGATCGATAATTCAAGTTCAATGATTACGCTCGCCCGCCAGCAATATCCCGCCAACCGCTATCCGAACCTCACCTTTGAACGGATGGATGCCCGCGCGTTAGCCTTTGAAAACCAGTTTGACGTGGTGTTCTCCAATGCCGTCTTGCACTGGATCAAAGATCATAGACCTGTTATAGGCGGGCTGTTTAAAAGCCTCAAGCCGGGAGGAAAAATACTGCTGCAGATGGGTGCGAAAGGCGGCATCAGTGCGTATCTGGCTGTTCTGGATCAAATTCTGTTGCTCCCTGAATGGAAAATTTATTTTCAAAATTTTGAGTTTCCTTACGGCTTTATGGGCGTAGAGGAGTATGAAGTCATGCTGTTGGCGGCCGGTTTCCAAATCCAACGCGTGGAACTGATTGCCAAAGATGCCCTTCATGCGAATAAGGAAAAATTCAAGGGCTGGATCCGGACGACATGGCTACCCTATACCGAACGGGTGCCCGAAGGTGAAAGAGAGCAATTTATTGAATTGATCGCGACAAGATACCTTGAGAAAAAACCTCAGGATGCAGAGGGCCGTGTGCATGTTCCGATGGTACGGCTTGAAGTGGCAGCGGAAAAAGTATAAATATCAGTTCAAACTCGTTCAGAAATGCATTGCTACAGCTTTTTCTGTTTAGCGAGCGGAGTGCACTCCATGAATGCCTCACTCGAACAACTAATCAAAATTTTCAAATAGGAATTATTGTGGAATTATCGAGTGTAGTACCTTGGGGCCGATCGTTAAGTGAGTACAAAGAAATGTTCTCGCTTTCAAACCGTGACCTCAGCAAGAAAATTCTTGGCTGTGGTGATGGACCGGCATCTTTTAATGCCGAATTAACCGAGAAGAACGGCAATGTCATCTCAGTTGACCCTATCTATCAGTTTAGTGCCGATCAAATTCAATCAAGAATTGATGAAGTGTATTCTCAAGTTGTCGAGCAAGTTTCTAAAAATAAAGACGACTATGTTTGGAAGAATATTCCACATGTTGAAGCCCTAGGGAAAGCAAGAATGCAGGCGATGCGCCTCTTTCTCGCTGATTATAGAGTAGCAAAAGAAAGCGGCCGCTACCTGAATGCTTCCCTGCCCGCGCTTCCTTTCGATGATGGTGAATTTGAAATTGCGCTTTGTTCACATTATTTGTTCTTATATAGCGAACATGTGAGTCAGAATCAGCACATTCTTTCGATGAAAGAGCTGTGCCGCATAGCCAAAGAAGTTCGCGTTTACCCCCTTCTATCGCTTAGAGACAATCAAGAATCACCGCATCTTCAGCCAGTCATAGCTGAATTGGAGGCAGGTGGAATCAGTGTCTCTCTGGTTGAAGTGGGCTATGAATTCCAAAAAGGCGCCACAAAAATGCTCGTGGCAAAAAGTGTATAATTATGATAATGCCTTCCCGCGAACGCAGCCGTTAGCCCACTTACTCAGCTAAAAGCAAAGTTAGGCATAGATCGCCAACAATCATCCCATGAACAGAGAACTCGCCGAACACTTCACCAAGAACTGGCTCGATGCCTGGAATGCGCATGACCTACCGCGCATCCTGGCTCACTACACCGATGACTTCGAAATGTTCTCACCGGTTATCATCCAAGTGACCGGTAATCCGGAAGGACGGCTTCAAGGCAAGCAGGCAGTCGGCGCCTACTGGGCTCAGGCACTAACCCTTTTCCCGAACTTGCGCTTCGAACCCATATGCACACTGATTGGCGTCAACAGCGTTGTCATTCACTACGTGGGCGCCACCGGCAAACGTGTGGCCGAGGTCTTCCACTTCAATGAAGCGGGCTTGGTCTTTCGTGCTCAGGCGCACTACGAGCCATGAGCATCGCCCCATTCCACCTAAGCCATCAACGCCTAACTGTTAGGCCCTCACAAAGTACAGCCCATGAGCAATCCTAAGACTCCCATCGCAGTGCAGGCCGATGAAGTGCCCCCGCGTACCAAGCCCTCGACTTATCCTGAACCGTTTGCATCGCGGATGAAGGGGAGAGAAAAGCGGCAACTGGGGGATGTCTTCGGGCTCACCCACTTTGGCGTCAATTTAACCCGTCTCGCCCCGCAAGCGGTCTCTGCCCTTCGCCACAGTCACACCAAACAGGACGAGTTCATCTACATCCTCAGCGGCCATCCCACGTTGCGAACTGACGAAGGCAATACCCAACTCGCGCCGGGCATGTGCGCTGGCTTTAAGGCCGGCACCGGTAACGCACATCACTTGATAAACGATACATCCGAAGTCGTCGTCTATATCGAGATCGGCGATAGAACTCCCGGAGACCAGGGGGCGTACCCGGACGATGATATTCAAGCCGATCTCAAGGACGGCAAATGGCATTTCACCCACAAGGATGGAACGCCTTACTGAGGCTTTCACTGCGCTATGGAGCCTGCTCAAGCGCCTGACCGTACATTGCCCGAACATCCGGTTGCACATGCTGCCGGTGAGCTTTGCCGTTGCGCGAGCAATTTATGACCTATAGCTGCCGTCTGAAAATATATACCGATCGGCTGGAAGGCCGAGACTTGCCGGACCAGATTTCATGGGCGGTAGAATGGAATAATTTAACGTTGAGCTCAAGCCAGAAATCGGCTTCGATGAATACCTGAACGACTACGGCTAGCTCGATTTCGAGAGGGAGGAATAAATCCGCTGCTTTGCATGCGGCGAGCGGAAACAAAAAACCCAGCCGTTAAGCTGGGTTTTCTGGTATATCCGGTCAGTTTTTATTACAAACTGATTGAGCTAGATGTGCCTGGTCTTTGTTTTTCACCGTCTTGCGGATCCAGGCAGCCAGTCAAACCAACAATTGTCAGAGTCAAAGCCAGAAGTGCTAATGCTTTCTTCATAATAATATCCTCCACAGTAGGTTGAATTATTTTTATAAGTGTGTGCGCTCAAGAGCACGATCACCTTATATCATGACTTTTTAATTGATGCAATAAGACAAACCGAACTTTCAGTTGCTCAATTAGAGAGAAACGTGAGATGCACCTTCTGGTCTTTGTTTAGAACCGTCTTGTGGATCCATGCAGCCGGTCAGACCAACAATCATCAGAGCTACAGCCAGAACTGAAAGAACTTTCTTCATAATATCCTCCAAAAAAAATTTAAATTATTTTTATTTGTGCGCCAAAAGGCACGTAATTTATACCATGCCAATTCTAATCACGCAATAAAAAATAGACCGGCACGGCGACTGCTTCATAGTTCGTTGATATTGCTGGGCAACTCTATCGAGATCACACCGCTCTTCCATCTCGCCGTCCCGATCTCAAACCAGGGCGAGGCGAGATTTTTATGCAGCTGATCCTCGACCCACTCCGTCGGCGCATCGATTTTTTTCATCTTCAGATGGAAAACCGTCCGATCGAGCGGTAAACCGATTTTTTGCCCCCAGAATGCGGTCACCTTCATAATGAATTTTTTCAGCCGCGTCTCGTTGACCGTCGGCGTCACCGCAATATTCGCCCACATCGAATGCACCCGTCCCCAGTTCGGCGCCAGCAGCCTGCCCTGCTCGTTCACGAACGGCAGCCATTGCTCGCGGCCTTGCGCGTCGGTATAAGTGATCCCGATGATCCGGTCGTAGCCGGCAAAATGATCATGCAGATACAAGGCATGCGGTGCAATCCCTAAAAACAGCTGGGAAACCGAGATCAGCTCGTTGCTGCCTTTGATCACGGCCGCCAACACCGGACTTTCGGACTTGTTCCATTTAAAGCGGTACAAGATGCCGTAATGGAGTGTGCTGTTCAACTGCAGCAGCACAATCGCGACCAGGATTTTCGCGAGTTTCCGAGCAAAGGCCTTCGGTTTCTGTCCGGCGTATTCCTCGAACACCTGGTGGTAAAAAGTCCGGTCCGGCAAAGGGGTCGAAACGGCGCACTCTTCCGTACAGGTCACGCGGGCACGGGTATCGGCGATTTGCCGGTATTTTCTCGCGGCCAGATGATAAATGCCGGGCAGCTTCAGCATAAAGCCGAGTAGACTCGGATAACGCATCTTGATCAAAATTTGGATATAGGTATCCAGTCCGGCGTAGAGCCGGTTTTCCCGATCCAGCGCATACAGGTCTTTCAGCAGTTCTTCCTGGCTCAGCGCGCTCAACGCTGAATATTGCCCGGCATGTTCCTGCGCGCTTTTGAAATCAATGCGCCGGAAAATATCGAAATGGTTTAGGAACAGCACGGTCCGGTTGCAGAGCGGGCAAAGCTGGTCGTAAAACACGGTCAACAACGGTTCCCGTGCGATAAAAATTTGGCCGATTCGCCGCCACCAGCTGAAGGGCACCAGCAGCGTGTAGAAGCTCAGCATTCCCAACCCGAACGGATAAATGTTCAGCGACAGCGTAATTCCGAGGTGCAGGCCGATGCCGATGAACAAATACAGGGGACGTAAGCACCGGTGATTGAAGAAAAATAAAAACGTAAACTGGAAAACGATGATCGTATAGCCGAACGCTTTGACCAGATGCTCCTGGTTCAGCAAGAACGACATGTCCAATGCGGAAACATAATAAGGCTGCGTCGAAGGCAGCCACGAGCCCAGGCCGTTGCGCCAATGCTCGGCAAACAGTTTATGGATCGCCGAATCGAAATACAAAAAGCCGAGGCAGATCAGGACCGGCAGGTAATAGGTCAGCGACGACACCAAGGGTTCGGGATAGCTGCGGTAATGCCGGAACGGCGTGCCGAGCTTGCGGCGCAGCGCATCGATCGCAAACGCGCGGTCGCCCGGCATGAACAGCAGGAAAAAATTGGCCCCGGTCATAAACATGTCGAAACCGCCGTCGAAATCGCGCTGCATCGGCGTGAAGTTGACGAACACGATCCAGAACAGGTAATTCGCAAGCAGCGAGAACCGGTAACGGTAGCCGATCGCAACGAAAAACGCGACCAACGCCCACAGCCCCAGAAAGAACGGAATCGTCGGAAATTCGACGTCGATAAAAGGGATCGGATCGAAAATCAGATGATTGAAATAAATTAAAAACAGGACTTCCTGAAGGGTGACCAAGCCGTACAAAATCCGGAACAGGCCAATGCCGGTTGCGGGAACCTGCTTGGCGTGCAGCCGATTGATCAGCGAGAGAATAAATTGAAACATGCGGTTGACAGGGTTACTCGAAATGGGCCGCTACAATGCCAAGAATTGCGCAAAACATCAAGCCCACAATAAAAGAAAGGTTATTAAAAGAGGGCGGATATTAGTCGAAGATCGTCGTCAGGCCCAAATGCAAATCCCGTAATGACCGCTTTTCCCAGAACTTTGATTGTCGCAGACGGCTGCCGAGAAAAAAAATTTGTTCCGAATCTCTCGCCTTTTGAAAAATCCGTTTCGGCCGAATTCGCGCACCCGAAATTGCCGGAACCTGTTGTAAACTTAGGCACGACCTTAAACGGCACGGGCGGACGGGAATGAAGAAAATATTGATCACAGGCGCAACCGGACAGATCGGCTCGGAATTGACGCAGGTCTTGAGACAGTCATACGGCGCGGACAACGTACTTGCCGCTTCCAACCGGGAGCCTTCCGCCGACTTTACCGGAGCGGGTCCTTTTTACCTGCTCGACGTGCGCAACGGCGACCGCCTCGAACACCTCGTCGCCGAACACCGCTGCGATACGATCTTCCATCTCGCCGCCCTGTTGTCCGCCGTCGCGGAAACCCGGCCGCAGGAGGCCTGGGACGTCAACATGAACGGTCTGCTCAACGTGCTCGAAGCTGCCCGGACACACCGTTGCGCGGTGTTTTTCCCGAGTTCGATCGGCGCCTTCGGCCCCGGTACGCCGGCCGTCGATACGCCGCAGGACACGCTGCAGCGGCCGACGACGATCTACGGGATCACCAAGGTATCCGGCGAACTGTTGTGCGACTATTATTACCGCCGCTTCGGCGTCGACACGCGCGGCCTGCGCTATCCGGGACTGATCTCGAGCGAAGCGCTGCCGGGCGGCGGTTCGACCGACTATGCGGTCGAAATTTTCTATGCGGCTCTAACTAGCCGGCATTACGATTGTTTTTTGAGCGCCGACACGCAGCTCGATATGATGTACATGCCCGATGCGATCGATGCTGCGCTCAAACTGATGAACACGGCCCCCGACAAACTGCGCCACCGGAATGCGTTCAATGTGACAGCGATGAGTTTCACGCCGGCGGAGCTGGCCGCCGAAATCCGGAAACACATTCCCGACTTCACGATCGGCTACCGGGTCGACCCGGTCCGCCAGGCGATCGCTTCCTCCTGGCCGCGGCACATGAACGACAGCGCCGCCCGCACCGAATGGGACTGGCAGCCGCGCTTCGACGCGGCCGCGATGGTCAAGGATATGCTCGATAAAATCGCAGTCAAACTGCAAAAAAGCTAACCGGAGATCACGATGACGCTGGCAAGAATCGAAACGCTGTTGAACGATAAAGTCCAGGCATTGCGGGCACAGGGTGTCGGCAAAGGACAGGAAAAGCCAATCGCCGGAATCCGGCCCGCGGCGGACGGCTTCGGGCCGCGTTATCTGTTGGAAGGCGCGGGCGATACGCCGTATCTCAGGATGAATTCGAACGCTTATCTGGGCCTCGGGCTCGACCCGCGCGTGATCCGGAGCGAGGCCGAAGCGGCCGACCGCTTCGGCGCAGGCCCGGGCGCGGTCCGCTTCATCAGCGGCACCTACCGGCCGCATGTCGCACTCGAAAAAAAGCTGGCCGCATTCCACGGACGCGAAGCCGCGATGCTGTTCAGCGCAGCCTACGCGACGATGCTCGGGGTACTGCCGCAACTGATCGCGGAAGAAACGCTGGTGGTCAGCGATGCGCTGAATCATAACTGCATCATCAACGCGATCCGCCTCGCCCAGCCGGCCCGGAAAGAAGTGTTTGCGCACGGCGACCTCGACGCGCTAGACCACATCCTTGCCTCCCACCGAGGCCGGTTCAAACGCGTCTGTGTGATCACCGACGGCGTGTTCAGTATGCGCGGCGACCATGCGGATCTTGCTGAAATCGAGACGGTCTGCAGGCGACACGAAGACGCTTACGAACAGGGTATCATCACGCTGGCCGACGATTCGCATGGGGTCGGCGCCTTCGGACGGACCGGCCGGGGCACCGAGGAGGTTACCGGCGGCAAGGCCGACGTACTGATCGGCACGCTCGGCAAGGCATTCGGCGTGAACGGCGGCTATGTCGCCTCCAGCGCCGCCGTAATCGCCTATCTCCGCGAAAGCGCACCGCTGTATATCTATTCCAACCCGATCACGCCCGGGGAAGCGGCAGCGGCCCTGACCGCCCTGCAAATCGTCGACAGTCACGAAGGTTTGGATTTGCTGGAAAAATTGCGCCGGCTGAGCCTCGGCCTGCGGGCCGGCCTGGAACGCCTGGGCTTCGAGACGCTGCCCGGCGAGCATCCGATCGTGCCGATCCTGGTCCGCGACACGACCGCCACCGCCGCGTTGGCCGAACATCTTTTCACGCACGGGATCTTGGCGACCGGTCTGAACTATCCGGTGATACCGAAAGGCGAAGAAGAAATCCGGCTGCAGGTATCGGCAAATCATACCGAAAAGGATCTCGGTTTTCTGCTTGAGGTATTGGGCCATTTCAAACGGTAGAGATTCCGTCCGCATTTAGGCCCTTGAAGAAATAAAGTTTTATACCGGATTTACCCAGCCCCATCCCCATCGGCCGAAATAAATTTCTCGCCCGCTTGCCGTTCCTGAAGGGCTCGTTTAACATGCCCGCTTTAAGCAACTCTGCCTCCAACTGCTTCCGAATCCGAAGAAGGACAAGCCCCATGAAACCATTTCGTAAGCCGGACGCATCCGGCACCACGGCGCGCAAATCCTCGAAAATTCCCGCTTTCATTCCGGCTGCGGCGCTGACGGCGCTGGTCGGCTGCGCGGCGACCAGCGTTTCGGAACTGAACGATCCGAACGCGACGGCCGGCTACGATCCGAAAGACACCGACAAGCTGTTCGTAGTGGACTGCCTGTTGCCGGGGCAGGTCCGCAAACTCGGCGCAAAGGCGATGTATCTGACCGCGCGCCGACCGATCCAGACTACCGCCGGCGACTGCGAAATGCGCGGCGGCGAATACGTCGCCTACGACCGCGCGAATGCGGCTACATCGCTGAAGATCTGGCTGCCGCAGGCGCAGCAGGGCGATCCGGAAGCGATGGTGAAGGTCGGCGAGATTTACGAAAAAGGCCTCGGCGGAATGGCCGATCCGAAGCTGGCCGCCGAATGGTATTTGAAGGCGGCCGAAAAGGGCAATTCGCAGGCGCAGATCAACCTGGGCTACCTGTACGAAAAGGGTCTCGGCGTCAAACAGGACAAAGCTACCGCATTGAACTGGTACCGCAAGGCCTCCGGCTTGGCCGGCTCCGATTTGCAGTTTTCGAGCGTGATCGAGGCCAATTACCAGCAGCAGCTCAGCCAACTGCGCGAAGCATCGCAAGGCTACAAAGAGGAAGCCGAAAACCTGCGCGCCCAACTGGATGCCACCCGCCAACAGCTCACCGAGCAAAAACAGCAGTCGAAAACGATCGAGCGGCAGCTCGACGAAACCCGCAGCCGGCTGAAACAGGAAAAAGGCAAAGCCGGCCGCAACGAAGCGCTGATCCAATCGCTGCAGCAGGAAGTCGATGCCAAACAGTCCGATCTTAAAAGCCAGCGGCAACAGGTTTCCCAGCTCGAAAAACAGTTGAAGGCAGAAGAAAGGCAAATCAAGAGCCGGCCGCAACCCCAAACGACCGCTCGCCAGGAAACGGCAGCCCCCGAAACCGAAGAGCCCGGGCAGGTCGAAGAACCGCAAACCCAGGCTTCGGAAAACCGGCTGGTCGACCTGGAAGCCCGCCTGAAAGCGCTCGAAACCGAGTACCAAGCCAATGCGGCCCATATCAACATGGAAGTCAGTACCATCGAAGAGAAGGCCGGACAGGCCGGCACGACGCAGGAAAAGCTGGCGGTCGAGACGCTGCGCAGCAAATTGTCCCGCTCGAAGAGCGAACTGATCGCGCAGGGCCGGCAGATCAAGGAACTGAAAAATGCGATCGCGAATGAAAAGCATAATCTGGCCCAACCGTTGGCGGTCGCGCAGGGAGGGCCGGCAATCGAAATCCTCGATCCGCCGGTCAAGCTGACCCGGGGCACGGCGCCGAGTTTCCGCCTGCGTTCGGCGACCAAGATCAAGGAAATCGTCGGCCGGATTTCGTCGCCCGGTAGTTTGAAGAGCCTGAAAATCAATCAAATGACCGTCCAGCCCGACAAAGACGGCCTCTTCAAATCCGAAATCGAGATCGCGTCGGCCTCGACCCCGGTCAAGATCCTCGCGACCGACCGGCAAAACCGCCGCAGCCTGATCGCCTTCAACCTGCTTGCCCCAACCCGGACGGCAGCGCAGACCTTCGACGAAGCGCCGGAAAGCACCGTTTCAAGCACCTACCCGTCGGTCAATTTCGGCCGGTATTACGCATTGATCATCGGCAACAACAATTATGCCAGCATGCCGACTTTGAATACGTCGGCAAACGACGCCAAAGCGGTGGATGAAGTCCTGCGCTCGCGCTACGGCTTCAAGACCAAACTGCTGATCAACGCGAACCGGCACCAGATCATGACCGCCTTTAACGACCTGCGCCAGAACCTGACCGACCAGGACAATCTGCTGATTTACTATGCGGGCCACGGCGAGATCGACAAAAGCGACGAAAGCGCCTATTGGCTGCCGACCGACGCCGAACCGAACAATACCGCCAACTGGCTGTCCAGCTTCAACGTGACCAAGTATCTGAACGTAATTCCGGCCAGGCATATTCTGGTCATCGCGGATTCGTGTTATTCGGGCGCCATGACGCAAGGCGCGATCGTCCGCCTGCCGAAGGACATGCCGGAAGACAAGCGCGAAAAATGGCTCAAGTTCATGATGAACCGCAAGGCCCGCACCGTCATGACATCGGGCGGCGAGGAACCCGTGCTGGACTCCGGCGGCGGCAACCACTCGGTCTTTGCCAAGGCGCTGTTGGCCGCACTGAAGTCGAACAAGGGCATGATGGTCGATTACGAACTGTTCCGGATCGTTTCCGGCCAAGTCAAAAAATCCGCCTCGATGGTCGGCTTTCAACAATCGCCCGAATATTCCGCCTTGCAGCATGCCGGACATGAAGGCAGTCCCTTCTTCTTCGTACCGAAAGGTTAACCCGATTCGAGCCGTTTATGAGCGATCAAATCCCCGACGACAATGCCGATGATGCGACCCGGATTGCGCCGCGACCGCCTAATCCAGCAGCCACCCAAGCGGCGGCTTCGGCAAGGACGGCGGACACCCAGGATGCGGAGACGCGCTTGAGCGCTTCGTTTCGTACGCAGCCATCGGCCCCGGAAGACGATGCGACGGTCATTGCCGCCGTCAAAACAGGGATTCAACCGTCGGCGTCCCCAAAACCGCCGAATGAAGATGCCGAGACAATCGTCGTAAATCCGGCGCCCGCTACGCCCGCGCCGTCCACCCGGCGCACCGCGGCGACGGCCAAAACGCTGAGTTTTTCCACCGGTTCGCCCTCGGCGCCGCTGACCATCGGCTCGGTGATCAAAGACCGTTTCGTGATCAAGGAAATCATCGGCTGCGGCGGCATGGGCACGGTATTTCGGGCCACCGATTTACGCCGGGAGGAAGCGCAGGACGAATCCCCCGATGTCGCCATCAAGGTATTGAACGAAGAATTCCGCCAGGACCCGGAGCTGTTCATCGCGCTGCAGCGGGAAACCAAGAAAACCCAGCAACTGGCGCATCCGAACATCGTCACGGTCTACGATTTCGACCGGGACGGCAGCAATGTCTTCATGGTGATGCAGATTCTGGAAGGCCAGTCGCTGCGCCAATACATTCGCGAACAGGCGCCGGACGGCCTGCCTTTCAAGCAAGCCTGGCCCATCATCAAAGGCCTGGCGTTAGCGCTGGCTTACGCGCACAAACACAACATCGTCCATTCGGACTTCAAACCCGGTAACGTCTTCATTACGACCCACGGCGACGTCAAAGTGCTCGACTTCGGCATCGCCTGCGCGGCGGCCCGTTCGGACCACGACAAAACCGTTTTCAACGCCCGCGACTTGGGCGCGCTGACTCCCGAATACGCGAGCCTCGAAATGTTCGAAAATCAGCCGCCGGACCCGCGCGACGATATTTATGCGCTGGGCTGCGTCGCTTACGAACTGCTGACCGGCAAGCATCCGTTCGGCAAGATCGAGGCGCCGAAAGCCTATGCGGTCAATTTGCAGCCGCCGGCCATTCCCGGCCTGAAGCGGCGGCAATGGAATGCGCTGACGCATGCGCTCGCGTTCAAAAAAGAACAGCGTACGCCTTCTATTGCTCAATTCATCAGCGAATTCGAACCGCGATCGAAAATCACCTGGATTTTATCGGCAATCACCGCGCTGGCACTATTGAGCGCCTCGGGGGCTTACGTCTATCTCTACTACAATGTCGATCCTCTGGCCGATAAGGTCATCGCGTTGACGCCCGAGCAGGAACTCAAGATCAAGGATCTCTTGGAACTCGCGCAGATTCATTACGATGTCGGCTTCATCACCGCGCCTTCCGGCAGCAATGCGCTCTGGGCCTATCGGCAGGTACTCGAAATCGATCCATACAACAAAGCGGCCAAAGCCGGACTCGAAAAGATCGCCAACCTTTGCGAACAACAGGCGGAAGAATTGTTCGCCCAAAACAGCATCACCGAAAGCCTGGCCAAAATCGAAGAAGGGCTGGAAGCGGTCCCGAAACACGACGGCCTGCTGGCGTTAAAAAAGCAGATTCTGGAATTGGAAGGCCAACAATAAAGCGGCCTTGTTCCCCGAAGCCCAATGCCCCAACGCCCTCTGCTTCTTGGCTGCCTGACGCTGTGGCTGGCCGGTTGCGCAACTCCCGAAGTCCGCCTGGACCGGGAAGCCGAACGACTGCATTTGATTCGGACCGTGGTCAAAGGCAGCGATTTTTTCCATGTCGCCTATCTGAGTCGAACACAGAACCAAATCGGCGAACTGCACGTTTATCTGGACGGCGACGGCTCGCCCTGGCTGCACCACCGCTGGATTTCCGACAATCCGACCCCGCGCAATCCGCTCGTGCTCAGGTTGATGGCGCAAGATCCGATGCCCTCGGTTTATCTGGGCCGTCCGTGTTATCACGGTTACGGCGCGAAACCGCCCTGCGCCGCGGATCTCTGGACCGGTCGGCGTTATTCGAAAACCGTCGTCGAATCGATGACGGCCGCCTTCCGGCAAATCCACCGGTCATTGCATCCGCGCAAAACGGTATTGATCGGCTTCAGCGGCGGCGGCACCCTGGCTATGCTGATGGCGGAGCAACTGAATAATATAGACGGCATCGTCACGATCGCGGGCAATTTGGATCCTGACGCCTGGGCCAAGCATCACCATTATTCGCCGCTGACCGGTTCGGAAAATCCTGCCAAGCGGCCGCCCTTGCCCAAAAACATCTTCCAACTGCACTTGGCCGGCGAAAAAGATACGAACATCCCGCCGGACTTGATTCGTCCGGCCGTGCAGCGCCAGCCTTCGGCAAAATGGACCGTCGTACCCGAAGCGGATCATGACTGCTGCTGGGAAGATCGATGGCATTCGATTCTGGAGATGATCGAAACGCGTCCGGACCAGCTCGGCCCGGAATAATTCAGCCCTGCGACCCTGAACAGGCCCCGCCCGTTTCTAACCCGGCTTTGGCGCTTCCTTCAATAGCAAAGGCGGAGCAAACTTGAAACCGAAATATTTCGGGTCCTCCCCGATCACCGCGGCCGAAAAGATATAGAAGACATAGTCGTAGGTTTCTTTCGGAATCTGGTATTGGCGGATGAATTTCCAGAAATTCCGGTCGCGCGGATTGTCGGGCATCTTCCTGATCATGTCCCTGACCCGGTTTTGCCCGTAATTGTAACTGGCGATCACCAACAGGCCGGACGCCTGCGCCTCGGTGCCATAGATCAGCTTTAAATATTTGGCTCCGGCCCGGGTCGCGCGGTCGAAATCGAAGCGCTGATCCTGCTCGTCGTATTCACGGGTCGCGGCCAGCGGGCCGGATTTCAGCCCGAAATCCTCGCCGGTCGACGCCAGCAGCTGCCACGCGCCTTTCGCGATCCCGAAGCGGGTTTCCGGGCCGACCGCCATCCTGTCGTAGCCGCTTTCCTGCAACGGCAGGTAAATGAAATGCAGCGGCAAGCCTTCCTTTTCCAGGGCCGCCAGGACCATCGGAGCATAACCGTTGCCCTCCAGGGTTGCCATCGCCTGTCCAATGCGCGGCGTGGATTGCCAGTACTTGATATAACGCCTGACTTCTTCGACGAAATCCTCGGGCAGTTCCAGTTCGCTTTCGCCGAACTCCCTGGCAACCCTAATGATCAGTTCCTCTTCGTAACGCGCCGGGCTTGGAAAACGGATACGCAGGGATTCCGCTTCTTTTACGTACTCCTGGTACTTGGCCTTCATCCGTTGCAGCCGTTTGCGCTCCTCCGCCAGTCGCAGGCTCTCCGCGGCGATTTTTGCCTGTTCGGCCTTGATGCGTTCCTGCTCGACCTTCAGCTTTTCCTGGGCAACCGTCTTGACCGTCTGTGCGAGCACTTCCGCGCTGGATTCGATCGTGATCTCGGCACGCGACAAGCTGACTTCGAGCGTTTTGATATCGTAAAACAAACCGATCGCGAGCGTACGGGCATTGGACAGAGCAATCCGCTGATACACCGCCATGCCGCCGGCAACCAGAAACAGCACGGCCAGCACCGTGATCCATTTATTGTATTTTTTGCTTCGGATTACCCGGTCTTCGCGGATCAGCGTTCGCACCATCCGGGTATATTCGCCGGCATCCTCGGCTTCCTCCTTCGCCATCAGGCGGTCCCTGACCTTTTCTTTGGACAGGAAGGGCCTGGCAGCTTCTGTCGCCGCCTGCGTAACCGGGGCCGCGGCCTCGGGCCGCGCGCCAGACGCCGGCGCGGCATCGGAGTTAGGCACGTTGACCGGCGCCGGCCGGCCGGCCGCCTGAATGTTCAGAAAAATGCCGGAATGACCCAATTCGACCAGGACCGGCAGCTTCAGCCGGAATTTTAGCTCGACCCGCCAGTTATGAACGAAGACGCCGTTCGCGCTGTTCAGGTCGAACAGCCACCAGTCGCCCTGCTCCTTTTTCACCTCGAGATGATGCCGGCTGATCTCTCCGCTTTCCAATACCACCGCGTTATCCTGCGCGCGGCCGGCCGTAAACCCCTGGCTAAAAAAATAGTCCTTCAGGGTTTTTCCGGAACCGTCCTGCACACGCACATGCAGCTCCGGCTTGAATACGACCGTGCGGTCCGTACCCGGCTCACCCCGGGAAGCACCCGGAATCCGGACAACGGTTTTATCGTCCTGCATGCCGGCCTCCGTCCGTGAAGTTTTGAATCAAAGCCTTGCCCTCGTGCATAGGGTTGCTCCGGCAACAATCGATGCCATGTCGGATTGAATCGGCGCCGGATCGGTGGGCTCTTACCCTGCCGTTACCGTCATGCGGACCCTGCGGGCCTGGCAGCTGCTTGGGAAAACAGAAATCCGGCATTCTCTAGGACAGCCGCCGCTGCTGCAGTTTGCCGACGGCACGTGTGTCGAACAGCGGCGTTGCAGGCTGCATCAGCGCCAGCTCCAGTGCGGCCGCCCGGCGCTGGCGCTGTTTTCCGGCTTTCAAGATGTTCTCGCAATGGGGTTGACTGACCGGTTTGCCCGACAAATAGCGGGCATTGGGCTGGAATTGGTGCTGATGCTGCTGCCACCAGGCGGCGATCAGCGCGGGATCGGGAACCGGCAAATCTTCATCGGGATCCAGCGAAACATTCCCGTCTTCCGGATCTTCGGTGGGGCCAGCCGCCATTTCAGGCCGCATTTCACCCTCGAGGTCTTCATAGGCGATATCGGCGCCGCTGATGAAACTGAACACTTCCCCGGCAATTTTGGCCAATTTCGGCGTTTCCATCTGCTTGATCAGCCAAGGAACATAAAGCGGATCGCCCGAAATGCCGACACCGATGATCGCCTCCCGAAGCCGCGCCTCATCGGCAACCAGGACTTTCAGCATCTCTTTGACCGAAGCCGGATCCAGCACGCGGCAGACCACCTGCAAGGCCTGTACCGTCCACTCGCTGCCTGAAACGATGCCGCCGCGCAACGCATCCAGGGCTTTGCCTCGGTCGCCGAGGCGCACGGCCGCCCAAGCCGGCCAGAAACCGATGCCGCGTTCGTTATCGTAAACCTGGTCGAGAAGCGCCGGTTTAAGGTCGGTCCGCCCCAATTCGGCGGCCGCTTTCGCGGCGCGGTCCCTCAATTGAGGATCCGGATCGGCCAGACTCTGATCGAGAAATTTGCCGGGGTCGGTTCGGTGAAGCGCGCAGGCCGCAATGCCGACCCGCCGCCATAACGGACTGTCGGAAACCAGTAAACCGTTGACCTTGCCGCGCAGATGCCGCGGCTCCACCCAGCCCAACGCGGAAATGAAGCCTCTTGCGGTTTCGGGCGCTTCTTCGACCGTACTATAAAGCCGATTGAGCCGCTCCACGCGGTCTCCTTCCAGCGCCAACACTCCGGCCGCAAAGATTTCTCCCGGCTCCAACGCGGCAAGATTGTTCCGCACCGCCTCCCAGCCGTCATCGCCGGCTATCCGAAGGCCATCGATATGCGCTTCGACACGGTCGTCCAACTTGGCAAGATCCGTCAACCTGTAGTGCGGCGCCGAGACCGCCCGGTCCCGGAGCAGCCACAGGAAGGCCGCTTCCTCGGCATGCTGATCGATAATGTGCGGAATTACCGGATTAGGCTTAATGGTCACATCCAAACTCAATCTTCTTTGAAATTTTTCGGTATCGAACGGCAGCCTGCCGCTAAGGATTTGGGCGGAAATAACTTCCCGGTTTTCATCTGTTCGCATTGCGTGGCTTGTTAGCGCGTATGCGTTCAGTCCCCCGCTTTGAAAAAGCGGATTGTTCACTCCCCTCTTTGAAAAAGAGGGGGCGGGGGAGATTTATCAAATAAATCCCCCTCGATCCCCCTTTTTCAAAGGGGGAAGCGAACGTTTATTTCAGCCTATCCGTAGCCTACCGACTTCGGGAAATTATTCGGAGCCAAATCCTAAATGCTCCAAAATCCGCGCAAACCGGCAGCCGGATAAGCCAACGACTGAAATCGGGCTAAGCGCACACTGTTGCGGGTCCGATGGCTCAGAAAGGGCATGATACCCAAAGCGAGAATTTTTTCCATCGCTTTATCGCTCAGGCCGACCTCCGCGCAGGGCAACAGCCTTGAACCGCCTTCCTGCTTCAGCACATAGGCCGGCAAATCGTCGATCTGCAGATGATCGCCCGGCTGCATCGCATCGCCCCGCTCGGTATAGGACAATCCCAGCAGCAAAGCGCAAAAAAACGCCGGATTGCCCCATAAAAAGGCTTCATGCCCGGCAACGGATGCGGCTTCCTCGAATGCAAAACAATCGACCGGCTCGGTTTCCGGACCGTACGGCAAGCGCAATAGAATCCGCGGCAGCGCCAGGCCGATCCAGGAAGCCGCCGGGCTTTGCCTTAGCGCATGCCAGCGCTGTTTCGCCTCCGAAGGCAATTCCTGCCAATCATGAGGATCCGAAGACTCGGCCAAAGACCGGCACCCCAACAGTCCTTCGTCGGCCGCCGCGATGAACGGGCCTCCGGCATGGGACGCCAGGACGCCGCATGCCGCCAGCAGGGCCGCATCTTCCGCACTGGAGCCGAACCGGTAATTTCCGATCAGCAGCGACCAGGATTCGCCGCCGAAGGCGCCCTCTCGCTCATCCATCAACCGGCGAAGCAAAGAGGAAGCGGCCAGCGTGCCGCCACCCGCATTCAGTTCGGCAGACAGCTCCGCTTTCGTCATATCCAGAAGATGCAGCGATAATTCTTCTCCGGTTTCGAGGTTGTCGACCAGCATTTTCAATGCGCGCCAGGTCGCTTCCAAGGTCTGAAAATCCGGGCGGTGCAGCAGTTTGCGCATATTCGCGCTCAACGCCTCGTCCACGGCCTTCAAATAAATGTTCTGGAACGGCGGCGCGCCGGGAACGATGGAGGGTGCGACGATGGACTCGATAAAACTTGCGGCGGCTTCTTCCGTACGCCGCTCGGCGGATTGCCCCGAACCGGCCGGACGATCGCCGAGCAGGCGCTCCAGCAGCGTTGCGTTGTCTTCCGGTATCGCCTTGCCTCCCCCGGGATAGGCGGGCAATTCGGCCTCGATACGGAGATGGGCGCGCAATTGTTCGGCCGCTTCGGCAAATGTAGCGGGATTGTTCAAGCGCGCGCGAATACCGCACAGTTCCCGGAACAATTCCAGTTTCCGACACAGCGCATCCGGATGAAAATCTTCCATTTTCCGGAACGTTAAATCGACCGGCGGCGCGCCGTCCTGATCCGGCCGGAGATGAAGCTGCGGGGCAATCTCCGACATGACCCGATCGAAATTGTCGATATCGACCTGGACGACCGGATGCTTTTCCCCAGCCTGCGAACGGTTCTCCGAAAGCCCTCTTCCGCTGAAATCTCCGAGGATCAGGATGCGCATGGCCCCTTCCTCCAATCTTCTCGGATCGGAAACCGGCTTCGGCTCCGCCCAATTAAACGAAAAATCGAATCGTTCCGTCATCCTCTACCCCGTCAGTTTTACAAAGGATGCGCCATCCTACGCCGATCTAACCGGCAACAATAAATTTTTTCACGCCTCGCCGGCAGGCACACTCAAACTTGAAGCTAAGGCGGCGCCGTCAACTTGGTGCCGTTTTTGATGCAATCCTGAATCTGCTTTTCCCAGGCTTGCTGGCGGGAGGCATTGAGGCCATGGTTGGTTTCCAGGCTGGAATCGTATTTATCGGACATGTCGTCGGCAAGCTTGTCGTATTCCTGCATCAGGCGGTTGACTTCACTGCCGAGATCATTCACCGAGTTTTCCCTCAGGCTCTGCAACACGGTCATCAAATCGCGGTAAAAAAGCCCGGCGATATCGTAGTGGCCTTGCTCGTGCGCCAGCAAAGCGTCGCTTTTTTGGCTGCCGACGACCCATGACTCGGATTTCTTGACGGTCATTTTAAAAGTCACCTTGCCCAGCTTGAACCGGCCGTTTTCGCGTTCGACGGACACATTTTTTTCCGCGCCCAATTCGACCGAAATTTGCGCATCCTCGGACTCGCCGTCCGGCCGGCTGCCGACCTCCTTGAATTCACTCCAGGCGATTTTCCGAGGCCACCCGGATAAGGAAGGACCGCCGGTCGAAGTCGAAAGCCCTTCCGGCTGCGCGGAGCGGAATCCGCCGTAAGGGGTACTGCCAGGCGGGCTGTCCGGGATGGGGCTGTTGCTTAGCGCAGGAGATTGGTCATCAGGCATAAATTCCTCTTCAATAGACGGTCGACAGGGCGAATCAACCCGGTAACCTCAATAGTTCGGCATTAGGTTCCAAACATAGTCCGAAGGGTGATCCGCCAATCCAGATCGTGTCTCCGTTATCCTGGAGGAACCCGTAAACGGTTCCGACTTACGGGTTCGTTTCAATTCAAAACTGCTTGGCTACAGATTCAAGCTGGCAACCATTCACTTTATTATTAAGTCAAGGAGTTGCCGGATTCCAGGTTTTCGCATCGCTTGTCCAGGCGGCGTGGCGCGGCCCGAAAGACCAAAGAATTCCGTCGCTGGCATAGAGATGGCGATAAGTCCAGTCTTCACCTAACCCCGTATCGAGACGTTCTATTGATTTGTCCGGATTGATTCTGAAGATCGCACTCTCGGATGCCGTATAAATATCGCCCGCGAAAAATTCCAAGCCCCAAAGATTCTCAGTGGTCAATTCATGCTCTATGACCTGCCAATTCTCGCCCTGCCCGTACAAGATTGTTCCTAGCTGTCCACTGACATAAAAGTAGCCCGTTTGAAGCGCTTTAATGCGGTGCAGTACAACGTTTGTTGGGCTCACAGCCTGCGTCCATCCAAGGGATTCATCGCGTAACCAAATTTCTCCCGCAAAACCGACTGCAACCATGTGATTTTCATCAAGGCCATCAATCGAATTAAAACCCACCACGACTTCCTCGCTTGGAATCAATGCCATTCCGGCGTCTATCGACACCCAGTTGCCGGACGAGCGCCGTGCATAAACCCGCCGCGCCATCCCGCAGACAAAGGGGGTTCCCCCAATGACTCGCATATCCCGGAGAGGCCCGCTTCCTTTAGGTCCGGTTAAACTCGGATCGACATGTTCAACTGCAACGGTGCCATCAGGCTGTCTGACAGCCACCTGCCCCATGGTTCCCATCAGGAGCAGTTCCCCGTTATCCAGGCCGCAAATTTTTGTCGCGAGCCACTCGACATTGAAATGAGTGGTCCATTCTCCGGTTGCCTTGTTCCACTCGAAAACGTAGCTATCCGGCTCCCCCAGATCGGCAAGCGCATCGAATTGAACAATCAGATAGGCCCGATTTTCCGATTCGACGTAGCCGGAACGAAAACTCAAGGTTTTCGGGAGGGTTTCAAGATCGAACGGTAATTCTGAATCAGCCATTTTTATTTACATTTGAAAAGATGGAGCGATTAACGTCTAACTGCGAAGGAACTTGGTAATCTGCGCCTTTTGTGCGGGCGTTAAGGTACCGGATGAACGATCTTCTGCACCGGAATCAGTACGCACCGGCGAGTTTTCATGAATGCCGCATTCATTCTTATGGTAAGCATCGAGCTGTGCTTGAGTGCACTCTTCACTGCATTGCGGAAACGCAATTTTATGGGCTTTGACGCCCGCATCACGCGCGTGTTTGTATCGCCATTTGGAGACGTTGGGACGGCCTTTCCCATCCGGATCAACCCAAGAACATATTTCCGTACCGGTTTGTTCATAATGCCCTTCGATTCGCCCCTGAATGGCATGCAGTAAACCATGTGTCCCATCGGCGCGGGATTCGGACGCGCAAACGCAAGGCGCCTTGTTCTGGTTATAATTTTCCAGGCCTTCCAGAGGACTTCCTCGTAACCCGGTAGGCGAAAAACAATGCACTTCGATAAGGTGATGGCCGGTCGTTTCCGGCTCGCAGCAACTTTTTTTATCAGCGCTCTTCGGGATCAGCAAACATTTCTGAGCGTCCCGGCAGGCATCACCGCATTTAGTCCTGGACTTACCCTTGCACGCCGTTTCCGCATTATCGATTTCCTTCTCGCAGGACTTTCTTACTGAAGTCGCCATTTCATCGACGTGCATCCAGGGAGGCGTCTGCGGAGGTTCGGAAGCATGGTTATGAGTGGACAAATCCATATGCCGATCGACATTTTCTCCCTCGAACTTGACATCCATCGACCAACTGGTGAAATAAACCTTTCCCCGGTTTACGCTGGTGATAACGCCTTTTTTGGCCGCACATCCCGCTTCGTCGCCATAGCTGGTCTTGTAATAGGATTTATTCTTCAGCATCACTTCCTTATCGGTGATCTTGACCGTTTTCGAGCCGTTTGTCGTATCCTGGTCCATTCCGGTATTCGGGTAGGGAATGGGAACGCCCGGCGGCGTAGCCGGATTTTCCGGCGGCGTAAAGCAGACATCCGGAAAGGCGCAAACGGTTTTACCGCTGCCTGACTTACAAGATATTTCCCGCCCATTGGCAAAAACGTCATTCGCCATATCCCCCCCTAGGGATGCCACCTGAAGATCATGGCGGACCGCTTGCCGTCGTCGTTCCCCATGTGAGCCAGTATACTGTTGCCTTTGCCGAAGCCCTTTTCGCAGGCCGTTTTCAACAGGCCGATCATAATCAGACTGACCGCGCTTCCGGTTCTGCCTACACAATCGACCGGATGCCAGATATCGAACTCCTCCTTGCGCTTTCTGAGCAACCGGCTTAAAGCCAGACTGGCCTCCTTAAAATAATATTGCTCCCCCGAGAGGTCCGCAATTCTGAAATCCAGGTCGCTCAACTCGCAGCCGGCGTCGGCAAGCGATTCTTGAATGGCATTCTTTAACCCTTCCGCTCTTAATGGGGCTTCGGAATAAACATGCGCCTGTTCCATCCCGAATCCCAAGCCTAAACAGACTAATTGAGGCTCCGATTTACCGTACACGGGCTCCACCACAATCGCTGCCGCCGCTTCGCCGGGAATAAACCCATTGGAGTTCTGACTGGTCAACAACCGTTCATGTTCTTCATAATGCGCCAGCGTCGCCCCTGCCAGCAAGCTGTCTGTTGCCGCTATCAGCACATGCCGGACATGCAACTCCTGAATCATTTGCCGCGCATGTTTCAAGGCAACCCCGGCGGCCACTTGGTCCCTGGCAATAATCCGGGATTTTTCATGGAACTCCAAACCAAGCTCTTCCTGTAACGCGCAAAAAAAACGGTTGTCGTCGTCGATCACACGGCCTTGGCGTTCGTGCTCCGATAGACAAAGCAGCAGCGGCGTCTCTTTCGGAACGATCCGCGTATTGCCGGCCAGACACTCGTTGATGGCGGCCGCGGCCATCTTGATCAGCTTGGTCTTGCCGCGCCAGGGCTGTTCCAGCGGCGCTTCGCAGCCCATGAGCCATTCGCCGCCGCGGTCCACGAATCGGGTCGCCTGAAAATTGTCGATCGCGCAACGGATCGCGGCACAGGTGGCCGGCGCGTTCAGGCCGACGCCGGTAACCATGCCTGTGCCTGTAATCGCCAATGGAAACCCCATCATTCCTCCGTTTCGGATTTATTGGCCTCGGCCAGCTGTGCCAGGGTAGGATAAAAAGTCTTGCCCAGTTCGCGCGCGCGCCACCAGCCGCGCGACATCTTGCCGGCCAGGATTTGCGGAATCTCGAAGATGTTTTTCTTCAGCGGGATACTTGCGCGCCAAGTCATCGTGAAAATACCTTTGTCCGGCTCGATCACGATCGTGTCGATCACGGCCTGCGTTTCGTGGCGTTCGCCTTTTTTGCGGAAAAAAACGACGGGAACTTCCACCGTCGGCAGCCTGAAGGCAAGGCGTCCTTCCTGCGACAGGTTGACCAGCACGACGTCTTCGCCGCCTTGCGGATAGGGCATTTGCTGGTCGAGCGGCGCCGCCTGGTAATAGGCTTCGTCGAAGTCGGCGGGCAAAAAAGGAAATGTGTTGTCGATCCAGTCCTGGTCATAGGTGCCCGCATATTGCAGGCGCGGCGTCCAGCCGCGCCCGAGCGGGCCGAACGCCATCGGCGGGTAATCGCCGTCCGGACGCTGTATAGGCCGATTGATTTCTTCGGTATTCGGAAGCGGAGTACCGTCGACCAGATTGCTGTCCAGTTGCCGATGGAAGCCTTTGCCGACCGGATTGCGCATGTAGGCGCTGTGCTTGTTTTTATCGGGGTGGAAATTATCCAGGCCGCCGAAAGCGTTGTCGTAGCCGATCGGCATCACGGTAAATGCTTCCGGCGCCGTCGATTCGATCAGGATGCCGGCGTTCCAGTAACGGTTGCCGACGACCTTGAAGGTTTTGGCCAGCTGCCCGACTTTCATCCCGACTTGCACCACCTTTGCGGGCCGCCCTTCAGGCGCATAGGCGCTGCCGTTCAGCAACACGTCGCAGCGGTGCTTGACCGGGGCATAATCGACTTCATCGGCAGGCGCGGAAAACCCCGGCTCGCCGGTAAAGGTGTCGGCCATGATCAGAGGAACCGGCTGTTCGGCCAGCCGGGCTTCTTCTCCGCTTTTCGGGATGATGAAGGTGCCTTTGACCGCGACGACGAGCAATTCCCGACCGTCCGGTTTCATGCCCATCGTGTAGCCGGCCTGCATGCCGGTGGCATTCAGAAGTTCCATAACGAAAGCGCTCCCTCGGCTAACCGAACGTCAGTTGATTTGCACCGAACCGCCCTTGATCCGGTTGACGCCGGACGAACGGCTCAAAAGGTAGGCGCCGCGCAGCAGGATTTTACCGGCTTTAGTCAGGGTAATGCTGGCTTTGCCGCATTTCAGCGTAATCGATTCTTTTGCCGATAGCGTGATGTGCTCGCCGTCGAGCTCTGCAATCGCCGTCTCCTCAATCGGCATTGAAACGGTTTGGACGGGGTGGTGGATTTTGCCGATGATCAAGGGCCGAAGCGGATCGCCGCCCTCGAACAACAGCGCCACTTCCTTGCCCGCATCATCGCTTTGAAGGCTTGCGGTGCTGCGCGCCGGAACGGCGGCTTCCGAGGGATTGCCCGGAAAAGCGACCAGCGGTTCGCCAGCCTCGTTGATGCTCAATAAAAGGCCAATTACAACGCCGTCAATTTTCTGCCGGACAGTATCCGATGCTTCTTGAAGTTGGTCTGTAGCCACGCCGCTCTCCGCTATTTACCTAATACGCCTGGTTTATTCAGCCGAATGCCATCAGTTCTGCAAGATCTTCTGGCCTTTCATTACGATATTCTTGGAGGCCTTGGCATCGATCTTTCCGGATCCTTCCACCGTAATGTCTTTTCCTTTAATCACGATCGTCCCGTCCTTCTTCATCGTAATGCTGGCGCTGCCCGTCTTGATCGTCACCGAATCGCCGGCATCGATCACCAGATTCTTGCCGACTTTAAGTGAATCATTGCCCTTGATGCTCGTACCGCGGTTGCCGTCAACCGATACCGAAACATTGCCGGAGACCGACTCGCTCTGATTCCCGCCTACCGCAATCGATTGATTGGAGCCGACATTGGTGTCCTGATTCGCCCCGACATTGATCGATTGATTAGCGCCGATATCCACTGTTTGATAGGCGCCAATCGCGACCGCCTGAAAGGCGCCGATCCCGATTTCCTGCGCCGCGCCGATGCCGATCGTTTCGTTGATGCCGACCATATGCGTCCTTTGCATGGCGACGGTGACGGACTCGCTGCCTCCTACCGACCGGGTACGGTTGGCACCCACCGTAATGCTTTCGTTCACAACGACCGTTTCGGTGCGATTATTGCCGATCGTAATGGTTTCGTCGACATCGACCGTTTCCGTGCGGTTATTGCCGATATGGATCGTTTCGTCATGGCCGACGTCCTCGGTGCGGTCGTGCCCGACCATCGTTGTCTCATCATTCTCGACGACATTGTCCTGGTTTTTTTCCGCATGGATATACAGCTGCTCCTCGCCTTTTTTGTCTTCCATGCGGATTTCATTGAAATTCGCGCCGCTGCCGCCTTGAGAACTGCGGCTCTTGATGCCGCTCTGGGTCTTGTTGGCGGGCAAGGCATAGGGAGGAACCTGCTCGCCGTTGTAGACCCGGCCGGTCACGATCGGCCGATCCGGATCGCCCTCCAGAAACTCCACAATCACTTCCTGTCCGATACGCGGGATGTGGATCCCGCCCCAGTTTTTGCCGGCCCATAATTGCGAAACCCGCACCCAGCAGGACGAATTCTCGTCTTTTTTACTGTGGCGGTCCCAATGGAACTTCAGCTTAACCCGTCCGTGCTCATCGGTATAAATCTCTTCCCCTCCGGGGCCGGTTACTACAGCCGTTTGCGGTCCCTGGACGATCGGCTTGGGGGTGATCCGCGCGGAACGGAACGGCGTTTTGCTGACAATAACGGTAAAGTTATTGGTATAGTCGGCAGGGTTGCCTCCCTTCGATCCCGAGTGGTAATCGTCGATGCTGATCGAGTGTCGAACCGACGTGACCAGATATTCCCGGTTCTGGTCGTCGCGCGGATAGCCCTCCAGGCAAAACAGGCCGCCCGCACACAACCCCCTCACGCTGCTGCGCCCGCTGACTTCTTCGTACTGGGCATGCAGTTCCTGAATCCGGGCGCGCACATAATGGCTGCCGTCGCCGTTTTCGACATATTCGCCGGGATAATCATAAATTTCCTGATCCGCATATTCATGGCCCGGCACAATGCTGCAATCCACTTCCAGCTTGGCGCTCGGACGCACGAAATCATAATCGTTCAAGGCATAGACGCCCGGCAGCAATTGCTTCTTGAGGTGCCAGTCGTTGATCGTCTGGCCTTCGCTTGCCGAATAATTATGCGGCTCGCGGTGGTATTCGATGGTCTTGAAGCCCTCGATGGTTTCATGGGCGCTGCCGTCGTCGGCCAGCACGAGGGTATGTCTGCCGTCCTGGTGGATGAAGTAATAGTAAATCCCCTCCTGTTCCATCAGACGGCTGACGAAATTGAAGTCGGTTTCGCGATATTGAACGCAGTATTCCCACTTCCGGTAGGTTCCGGTCAATTTGTCTTCGAATTGGGAATGCGGGCAATCCTGAAAAACCTGTTTGATGATTTCAGGAACGGTCTGGTTCTGAAAAATGCGGCAATCGGCAGTGCGGGTCAAAAACCACAGCCAGGGATAGACCGTGACATGGTAATGCATGAAGTAACCCTGGTCCGGCGCCTGTGAAATCGCCCCGACATAGCCGTTAAAAAAGCGTTTTTGATCGCCGGTGACATCCACGCGGACCGTCGCCTTCTGGCCCAGCAAGTCCTCGAATTTGATATTGTCCGCGCTCAGCACGTCCAGCTGCATGGTGAACAGGCGCCCCATTTCCTCGTCGATGCCCACGCTCTGCAGCAATAAGACATCCTCACCGAGAGGCGTCATGATCGCTATTTGACTGTTCTTCTGCGTAGCTGCCATGGTATTTAACCGTTTGCTGGTCCGGCGTCGTGCCGGGTATCTTAATTTAACCTGTTCATCCTAGGCAAATCGGTATTGAAACTCGCCGTCCTTGACCTCCACGCCGACCTTCGTGATCGGTTCGCCGGTCAGCATTTTATTCAAAAATTCCTCGCTGATCGCCGGCAACACCGTATTGGTCAGAATCGCATCGACCACGCGCGCGCCGCTTTCGACTTCGCTGCAGCGGTCGGCGATCAACTGCACGACATCTTCGCCGTAACTGAAAGGAATACCCCGGTTTTCCATGATGCGCTTGCCGATGCGGCCCAGCTGCAGATGAATGATCGATTTGAGCATTTCATCGCTGAGCGGATAGTAAGGAATCGTGACCAGGCGTCCCAGCAGCGCGGCCGGAAAAATTTTCAGCAGCGGCTCGCGGAGTGCTTTGGCGATGCCTTCGGGCTCCGGCAGCAATTCCGGGTCCTTGCACAGGTTCATGATCAGATCGGTGCCGGCGTTCGAGGTCAACAGGATAATCGTGTTCTTGAAATCGATGAAACGGCCTTCGGCGTCTTCCATCCAGCCTTTGTCGAAAACCTGGAAAAAGATTTCGTGCACATCGGGATGGGCTTTTTCGACTTCGTCGAGCAATACCACGCTGTAAGGCCGCCGCCGGACCGCCTCGGTCAGGATGCCGCCCTCGCCGTAGCCCACGTAACCCGGCGGCGACCCTTTCAGCGTCGAAACGGCGTGCGCTTCCTGGTATTCGCTCATATTGATCGTGATGATGTTTTCTTCGCCGCCGTAGAGCGCTTCGGCCAGGGCCAGGCCGGTTTCGGTCTTGCCGACGCCGGACGGGCCGCACAGCATGAACACGCCGATCGGCTTGCCCGGATTATCGAGGCCGGCCCGCGAAGTCTGCACGCGACGGGCGATCATGTCGAGCGCATGGCGCTGGCCGATCACCCGTCGATTCAGTGTATCGCCGAGCTTCAGGATCGCCGCGACTTCGTTCTTGACCATGCGCCCGACCGGAATGCCGGTCCAGTCGGCAATCACGGACGCGATGGCCTGACTGTCGACGGTCGGAAAGATCAACGGCCGCTCGCCCTGCAACGCGGCCAGTTGCGACTGAAGTTCTTTCAATTGCGGCAGCAATTGAAGACGCGTGGCATCGTCAGGCTGATCGGTTTTCGCCGGCTCCTCGGCCTGCAACTGGGCCGGGCCGGATTTGGCGGTGCCCGGATGCAACTGCGCGCGTAAGGCCAGAATTTGCTCGACCAGGACCTTTTCCTCTTGCCAGCGCGACTCCAGTTCGGACAGGCGCGACTGCTCTTCGGAAAGCTTATCCAGCACGTTTTGCCGGCGCTCGCCGGTTTCCACGCCGACCGCCGTTTCGCGCTCGATAATGCCCAACTCGACATTGAGTGCTTCGATCCGCCGACGGCTGTCGTCGATTTCGGCCGGCACCGCCGCCTGGCTGACCGCGACGCGGGCGCAGGCGGTATCGAGCACACTGACCGATTTGTCGGGCAATTGCCGGTCGGGGATGTAGCGGTGCGCCAGTTTGACCGAATCTTCCAAAGCCTCGTCGAGCAGCAGCACTTTGTGGTGCTTTTCCATCGCGGACGCGACACCGCGCATCATCAACAGGGCTTTCTCGTCGGTCGGCTCGTCGACTTTGACGACCTGGAAGCGGCGCGTCAAAGCCGGGTCTTTTTCGAAATGTTTTTTGTATTCGGCCCAGGTGGTCGCCGCGATGGTCCGCAACGTACCGCGCGCCAGCGCCGGTTTCAACAGGTTGGCCGCGTCACCGGTGCCGGCCGCGCCGCCCGCGCCGATCAAGGTATGCGCTTCGTCGATGAACAAAATGATCGGTTTTTCGGCCGACTGCACTTCCTCGATTACCTGCCGCAGGCGGTTTTCGAATTCGCCTTTCATGCTCGCGCCGGCCTGCAGCAGCCCGAGATCGAGCGTGCGGATACTGACATCCTGCAGCGGCGGCGGCACCTCTCCCGCCGCAATCCGCAACGCGAAACCTTCGACGACCGCCGTTTTACCGACGCCCGCCTCGCCGGTCAGGATCGGATTATTCTGGCGGCGGCGCATCAGAATGTCGATCACCTGGCGGATTTCGTCATCCCGGCCGACGATTGGATCCAGCTCGCCCTTGCGGGCGGCTTCGGTCAGATCGACCGAGAACTGCTTCAATGCGGCCTGTTTTCCCATCTGCGCGGGCGGCATCGCCCCGGAATACTCGCCGGGAGCGCCTCCTCCGGCCAGTTTGCTGCCGTCATGCGCCGACAGCAATTCTTCGGGCGAGCCGGCGACGATATCCTTGAATTCGTCGAGCAGCGTATCCGCATTGATCTTTTTGAACTGGCCGGAAATCGCCTGTAATGCGTTGCGTAAATCATTGGTCTTAACCATGCCGACGATCAAATGGCCGGAGCGCACCTGATTGCTGCCGTACATCAGGCTCGCATAGAGCCAGCCCTGCTCGACGGCCTCCTGGACATGCGAAGACAGGTCCGAGATCGAGGTCGCGCCCGCGGGAAGACGGTCCAGCGCTTCGGTAAAATCGCGCGCCAGATGCGAGGGGTTCAACTCGAACTTTTTGATGATACGGTGCAGGTCGGAATCCTGGAGTTGCAGAAGCTGGTGCAGCCAATGCACGATCTCTACATAGGGATTCCCGCGCATTTTGCAAAAAACCGTCGCGCTTTCAATACCTTTATAAGCCACATTATTGAGTTTGCCGAACAAAGCCGTGCGGCTGATCGCGGTCATGTCATTTTCTCCCTATCGAGGTATAAATCATTGGCATCATTCATTCTTGTTCCGGTTTGCAGCCAACTTGTCCAGCCGAGCCGCCCGTAGTTGCCGAGCTGAACGGCGGGCACTTCGTTGTTCTGCAAAACCAGATTCAAGTCCCAGTTCAATTCGAAGCCGGCATAGTTGTTGACAAGATCGAAAAGCCGGACGAGCATCTCGCCGCCCGGCAAAAACCGTTCATAGTCCGCCAGTTGCAAAGGACCCATCGTGATCCGGAATTTATGCTGGCATTGCCAGCTGCGCACGCCGATCACGGCCGACACGCCGAGCTGGCCCGTATTGTGGCGGCCGTCGAGATAGCAGTAACTGTCCCTGGGCATCTCCAGCCATTCCCCAATAAACTCCTCGATACGGACAGGAAGCCGAAAATAGGCATAGAGAATCGAGGCCAGCCCTTCGCTGTGCTTGGTATGGCAGCCGAGATGGGCGGCGAAATGCAGCTTGACATGGTCGTGGATGCTGTCCCGCTGCCGGAGCGACGGATCGCCCAGCCCGGCCAGCGAGCCGACGTACCAAGCGAAACGGTCGGACTCCGGACGATCCAGTTGCACGGTCGGCTCGGTATCGGCCCAGGCCCGGTAAAAGAGGGATAACAGGCGGTGGTGGAACATGTCGGCGAAGTCCGCGATCGTCATGTCCTTCGCATCGCGCATCCGGTTGCGCGCATGCTCGGTCAGATGCAGCGGCAAAGGACCGTTCGGCCCGAACACCCCGAAAAAGAACACCTTCAGCCAAGGCGGAAAGTCCGGACCGGCAACATACTCCGCCAGTGTCGAAGGGGCGAACTGCATACTCGGCGTCTGCCCCAGGCGCACCGGGTCGTCGCCCGGGCGTGCCGAACGACCGAGCCGGGGACGCGTACGATTCAGGCACTCCAAACGTCTCAGCGCCGCGAAAAAGCCGTGCGCATACGGTTCGCGGGCAAGACTGCCGAGGAATTCTAAATCAGCGTTCTGGTTCCCGTGCGCACCGGCCATCGCATGATTTCTCCCCGCTCGCGGGTTTTAACCGTCACTTGGGTAAAACTGTTGAGCGAAACATATTTACTGAAAAATTTTTCCAGGACCGCGCCCAGTAAAAACGCGCCGGCTCCGGAAAAGGCCGTTTCATCGAAAGTCACGGCAATCTCTACGCCGCGTCCGAAACACATCGGCCCTGAAACCGGCACACGCAGTACGACAGGCCGGCTTTGCACGCTTACCACACCGTCTATTTGCTTGGCCGCCGCCATCCCGCCCCAATCTCCGTAAAGCCGCAACAACTCGCGCAACGCCACGGCGCCCTGCTGTTCGTCATGATCGATCAAACTCAGGTAATTCAACGACAAATGACTGATCAGGCGCCAGGCGTGCTCCCCCTCCGGGCGTGAAGGCCTCGGCTCGGTCGGTTTAACGAGGCAATTGACCGCTGTCACCGGGGCGCTGATTTCGAGGCTGAAATCGGATTCACCCTCGCCCAAGAGCAGCAGCATCGGCAGATCGCGGTTCGTGCACAAGGCGGTCACGCCGAGCTGCCTCAAGTCGCTGCGATAAGGCACCGCATTACTATCGACGAGGGAAAGATAGACTTCGCTGCCCGGATAATCCGCCTTCAACCGGCCGGTCACATTCAGCGTGCCGTCCAGGGACGGCTGGCGCTGCACGGTATAATACTCGGCGCCTGAAGCCGTATCCGAATGCAGCGAATAAAAAGGCCGAAAGGTCTGCTCGACCGCGGTTCCCGCGCCGTACCCCGTCACCTCGGTCACCGTATGCACTTCATAGTCGCTCAATGCCGTTCTATCGACAACAATCTGATATCCGGCATTGCGGGTATTCAAATGAATGCGGTCCGTCCGTTTCGGAAAAAGATTGATCGCGGGCGTACAGTTCAGCATGAAGTTATCCTTGCCGATCAGATCTTCCAGCTCGGGCTTGGCCGTATCCAGCAAAAGGACGATCTCCACCGCGGTGTCTTCGCATCGGGAGAGCGCCGCCTGCAAGCCTGCCAGTTCGAAAAACATGAAACGCTGCGGCAGGGCAAAATATTCCTGCAGCAGACGGTAGCCCTGAAACGAAGGCGGTCCGTAAGGCAGCAGCGCCTCTTCGGCGCCGAACCCGACAGGACGGATCGCGTCAGCGAGCGTTTCGCGCCAGGCCGGGGACGCGGCGGCCGGCTGGACCACCACAGCAACCGCGTGGCCGAAAATCAATTCGTAGAGCTGGAGGGGCAGCGCGCCGATGCCGTGCAGATAAATCGGCAGCCGGTCGATCGGGAGTTGCCCGAAAGGCAAATCGAGCACCGTTTCCAGACGCAGACGAATAGCCGATTTGACCTTCCTTATGTTCGGCCCGGCATAACGCATCGCCGCGCCGAGCGGCAGATACCCGGCCTCGCTCAATTGAATCGGCCACAGGCGCAGTTCGTGCGCGGTACGAAACTCGCATTTGGCACGGCCCTTGATGCTGGTATTGCTGAACAGCCGGGTTTGCCGGGGGATCGAAAAACCCTGCTCGGAAACGCCTCCCTGCAGGTCGGGCTTGAACTGCACCAATGCCATCGACGGCAGCGGCGCCAGATAATGCGGGTATACCATTTCCAGCAAATGCTGGGTAAAGCGGGGAAATTCCGCTTCCATTTTAAGCTGGATCCGTGCCGTCAGAAAAGCGAAGCTTTCCAGCAGACGCTCGACATAAGGATCGGCACAGTCGGTACCGCCGAGATCGAGTGCTGCAGCAATTTTGGGATGGCGTTTGGCGAATTCCATCCCCATTTCCCTGATGAACTGCAGTTCCCGTTGGTAATGGTCAAGAAAGCGGGGATTCATGAATGCGCTTCCGTCGGACGGTAGTCATATACCGCAACCTGTCCGTTTTCCAGCTCGAATTCGGTGCGTAAATGCAGATGCAGGGGCTGCGGCGATGCCCATAACTCGCCTTCGATTTCGAACACGACGGCGTTGTGGTCGAACAAGGTTTTATCCGCGATCACCCGTACCGCTAAAGTCCGTGGAATGATCCGGGGTTCGAAGTTGATAATCACCTGTTTCAGCAGACGTTCCATCTGCAAGACATCCAGGCCGGAGACCGTTTTACCGGTCAGGTCGGGCATTCCGTAATTCAGTACCGAATTCGCCACATCCGGAAGTTCTTCCAACTCTTCCTGAGGCGTATAACGGCTGGCATTCAGCAGCCAGTCCAGGTCGCGCTTGACGCAGGCGCGTATTTCCTTGAGCGACGCGACGGACGCCGAAAGCACATTAAATTGAACCCGGGCTTGTTCGAGTTGCCGGAGCAGTTGCTGACGCTCCCGCTTACTTTCTTCTGTCGCTCCGGTTTTACCGTCCTGGGGTAACCGGGCCAATGCCGCTTCGATACCCTGAATCGCTTCCTTCTGAAGGCGCATCGAGTAATTGATCGGATCGTCATCGGTCAAACGATCCAGCAACGAAGGCAGATAACGGTCCTTCGGCAACGATCTAGCCACCGGCGCGCTCCGTTTCCCGATCGACGCCGGCATTGAAATGAATCTCCCGGACATCGAGTAAAGGGTACTCGGCGACATCGGTGGTCAGGATTTTTTGACCGATGCCGAGGAACACGTCCTCTCCGCACTCGTCCCAGGCGGTTTTGCGGGAGAGCGCAAACAAAGGATCGTCGTGCCGGTAAGACGCCGGATAGCGCGCCGGGATTACGCCGTAACGTTCGCCGCCGTTGCTCCAGGTAAAATGCGCGGGCAACCAGACGACGTCGCGCAAATCGGCCGGTTTCTCGATCACGACCGAAGCGATGCGTTCCGTCGGTACCCAAAAATAACGGCCGTCGATGATTGCTTCGAACACCGGCCCCAGCCGAGAGTCGCTATCGGCCAGCCATGCGAAACCCGTGCCGTCGATCGTTCCGGAAACCGCAGGCGCCAGCGCGAAGGCACGCTCGCGCAGCTCCCTGGAGTTGCCGTACCGACCTTCCGCGGTCAATTTGAGCGCCTGAACCAGCAACGCAGTCCATTCCGAAGGCTGCCCGAAAATTACCGGCATTTGACGACCCGAAAAAACCTCTTCGCGCAACCGCTCGCAGGCAATGACCTGACGATACATCGAGACCATCGCCAACGTTGCATCATCGAGTTCGCCGGCGACATTCAATTGCGTCAACGCACGTTCCCATTGCCCCAGAACCGACAGTAACTGAAACAGAAAAACCCGATAATCCGACTTGGCGGGATTCGCCCGAACCTGATCCTGAAGCCTTAGTAAAGCACTTTTCAGATCGCCCTGTTTCAAATATTCTTCGGCTGTCATTTGCTTAACGCAGGTGGATGATTAAGAGGCCGGCAGGCGGAGGCTAAAATGCCTCCGCCCTATACCGCAGCATTACGAAGAACGATTGAGATTAACCGCTTTTCTTTTCATAAAGATCAAAATACTTCGGACCTATTGCGGTATCGCCGGAACCATCCGCTTTGACAGGAGTATAAGTCCAACTGATCTTCTTATAAACAAAGGAAACCGATTCCGCCGGTCTTCCTGCACCCGTGCTACCGCTTAACTGGACACTCGAAACCATAACGTCCTCCAGCTCATATTTCAATATGCAGATCTTTTCGCCGGTGTCCTCGCATATTTCAAGAACCAGCTTGGCAATATGCTTGCCCTGGATGCAGTGAAGATTCAAATCGATACTCGCTTTATCGACTTCCTTCATAACCGAAAGATCACCGAATGAAGCGTCGCCTGCCGAGCGCCCTCCGGTTCCGGTGAATCCCGAAACCTGTTGAGAGACACCGATGCTGTAACTTAGGACTTGAATCCAGTCCGCATGCTTCTCCTCGGTGCACTCACCTTTAATTGGTTCTATTTGCAAATAAGCGGCCATAATGAATTACCCCTATATAATGATTAGTTAATAATAATTAGTTAGAAAATAACACTGCTTTCGGTCTTACTTCTTCTCGGAAGGCAACTTCGAAACCAGCCGCAGCGACACCGTCAGCCCTTCAAGCTGATAATGCGGCCTCAGGAAAAATTTCGAAGTGTAATAGCCGGGATTGCCTTCGACTTCTTCAACAACCACTTGCGCTGCGGCCAGCGGCTTGCGCGCCTTATCCGCCTCGGAAGCCGTGGCCGGGTTGGACTCGACATAATTGCTGATCCATTTATTCAGCCACTTTTCCATATCGTCCCGCTCCTTGAATGAACCGATCTTGTCCCTGACGATGCATTTCAGGTAATGCGCAAAGCGGCATACCGCAAACAGATACGGAAGACGCGCGGCCAGATTGGCATTGGCGGTCGCGTCCGGATCGTCATACTCGAACGGTTTCTGCAGCGACTGCGCGCCGATGAAAGCCGCAAAATCGGAATTTTTCTTATGCAGCAGCGGCATGAAACCGTTCTTGGCCAACTCCGCCTCGCGCCGGTCGCTGATCGCGATCTCGGTCGGACATTTCATGTCGACGCCGCCGTCGTCGGTAGGGAACGTGTGCGTCGGCAGCCCTTCCACGGCGCCGCCCGACTCGATGCCGCGAATCCGCGAACACCAGCCGTAGAGTTTGAACGCCTTGTTGATATTGGCACCCATCGCATAAGCCGCGTTGGACCAGGTATATTTGTTATGGTCGGCATGCTCGACATCTTCCTCGAACGCAAACTCTTCCACCGGCACCGTTTTCGCGCCATACGGCAGACGCGACAGGAAACGCGGCATCGTCAGGCCGATATAGCGGGAATCTTCCGATTCGCGCAGCGAACGCCAAGCCGCATAATCCGGCGTCTGAAAGATTTTGGTCAGGTCGCGCGGATTGGCCAGTTCCTGCCAGGACTCCATGTTCATCAAGGTCGGCGCCGCTGCGGCGATGAACGGCACATGCGCCGCCGCCGAAATCTGGGCGATCCCGTTCAGAAATTCGACATCGGTCGGGCGGTGATCGAATTCGAAGTCGCCCACCAAACAACCGAACGGTTCGCCGCCGAATTGGCCGTATTCGTGTTCGTAGATCTTCTTGAACAACGGGCTCTGGTCCCACGCCGTGCCTTTGAATTTTTTCAGGGTGCCGTGCGTGTCCTTTTTGGAAATATTGAGCACCTTGATTTTTAACATCTCGTCGGTTTCGGTGTTATTGACGAGATAATGCAAACCGCGCCAGCTGGCTTCGAGTTTCTGGAAATCCTCGTGATGCATGATCTTGTTGACTTGATCGCTCAGCCGTTTGTCGATCGCGGCAATCATCGCTTCGATCGATTTAACCGCATCGTCCGAAATCAGGCTGGTTTTCGACAGTGCCTGTTCGGCCAGGGTTTTGACCGCTTCCTCGACCGCTTCCTTGGCCCGATCCGATTTGGGTTTGAATTCTTTTTGCAGCAACGCGGCAAAATCGCCGCCTTCCCGCGTTTCTGTCGCCGCGGCAGGAGCTGCGACATCAGCTTGAGTTTCGGTTTCAGCCATTGTTAACTCTCCAGTCTAATTCTTATTCGGATGCGCCGAGCGCTTCGGTTTTACTGCTGTCGCCGGCCGGCTTCGGCGCCGATGCCAGGGACTGCAACAAGGCCGGATCCTGCAGCGCTTTCGCGATCAATTCTTCGGCTCCCCCTTTGCCGTCCATGTAGGTCAACAGGTTGGAAAGCTGGGTACGCGCCTTCAACAGCTGATTCAATCCCTCCACCTTGCTGGCAATTGCACCGGGAGAAAAATCGTCCATGCTTTCGAAAGTAATATCGACGCTCAGGTTGCCTTCGCCGGTCAGGACGTTCGGCACTTGGAAAGCCACCCGCGGCTTCATGGCCTTCAGGCGGTCATTGAAGTTATCGACATCGATTTCCAGAAAATCCCGTTCCGCAACCGGCGCCAGAGGATCGGCCGGCTTGCCGGACAGGTCGGCCATCACGCCCATCACAAAAGGCAATTGAATCTTTTTTTCGGCCCCGTAAAGTTCTACGTCGTATTCGATCTGCACTCGCGGTGCCCGATTGCGGGCGATGAATTTTTGACTGCTTTCTTTGGCCATGATTGACTCCTAAAAGTAAATGGGTTGTGGAATCGATGTGCGAGAGGCGCATCGATATCTTTATTCTTATGGGTTATTCCGGTTTGTCACGCCGCAAATCGTTTCCGCCTGTTTCACTGCATCGGGCGCCAGCTCGGACAGAATTTCCATAAAATTCATCGTCAGCATTTTCTTGGCCCGCAGCAGTAGCAAGGGCACCGGACTGGAGGGCTCGTAGCGCTCGAAATATTTGCAGATCGCATCGATCGAACGGATCACGTCTTCGCGGCTCTGAATGCCGCCGTTTTTGGCGGGAGCCCGGCTCGGAACGGCTTCACCCTCCACTCCCGGCATTATCTCGGCTTCAGCGCCTTCGTCCTGCACGGCCTCGGCCCGCTGCTGAATCTTTTCCGCCAAAAACTTGTTGATGTTGATGAGCATGCCGAGCAGCGGCGCAATATCCGGCGTATTGACGGACCCGGCCTTGTCGGCGACCAGCGCGACGATGTCCTGGAGCAGCTTCTGCGTTTGTTTGAAATGAGCCGCCTGATTTTTCAGGAAATCGAGCGGCGTGTCGAGGAAAGCGGCTTCGATCAGCGCCATATCGGGGATCTGGTCGCTTTTGGGAATCACATTGGCCTCGACGTCCCTGGAAAGCTCGATTTCGCGCCAGCAAAAATTGCCGGCCTTGGATTGCGTCAGAGGGAGTTTGCCAAGCGGGCCGAGTATTTTTTTACCGTCCTTGAGCGTGCCGAGCGTATTCACCCTCAGGATGGGGTAATCGTCTTCCGGATCCTGCCGGGGATGGACTTCTTCCCAATATTTCGCCAACAGGCCGTGGATCAGCGACAGTCCTTCGTTCAGTCCCGAAATGCCGTCGGTATGGAGCAAAGCGCAGGACAGATGCATCGCAATCTGAATATCCCGGCTGCGCGTCAGCAGGTCGAGCGCCGAGGCGCGAACTTTTTTCCAGTCGGGCTCGACCTCCGGTACAATTTCACCGCCCATTTGCCGCTCGCCGACAAATTTCGCCTCATTTTCCAACTGAGCGAAAGCGAAATCGTCCTCCAGGCTTGCACCGCAAGGGGAATCGGGCGCAATTTCGGTTAAGTAATTCTCTAGGGTAAAGCTGCTCACTGGTCCACCTGCTGCTGCCGATCGTCACCCGCCTGAACCGCCCGCACCGTTTACCCGGTCAGCCCAGCATTGACTTTAACTCTTCCTCTTCGATTCTAACATCAATATATTCGGACATTAAAGGGTTTTATTTATGATCCTTCGATTATTTATTCAGCAGGCAGGAACACGGAAAATCGCATAAGCCGACCGTAAGTTCGCCCGCGTGAACCCCCTTGCCCGAGCCTTAAATCATTCGGCTGATGACGGCACTCCGCTCCGCAATCCAAGCAATTCCTCGTTAAGTAAATCCCCGCCGCTGACGGATAATTTATAGGATTCCGCGCAGCTTGCGTTGATGAACAAGAATACGCTATAGTGGAGCAATGGCTTCCTGGCAGGGACTTGAGTTCGACAAATGATTTGCTTTGCCCATGGCTAACGTGTGTTCATGTTGGTGAGAAGGTTCCGTAACCGGTAAATCAAAGCGGCGTGTTAAATGAAACTTTATTTAAGCATCACATCAGCCGAAGCGAACCCCGGTTTTGCTTCCTCGATCACCCTGGATCACGAAGGCGCAACGATTGGCCGGCTCAGCGACAACACGCTGGTCCTCCCCGATCCGAAGAAATATATCTCCGGACATCACGCACAGATTCAATACCGGGCTCCCCACTATTTCATCATTGACACCAGCACGAACGGCGTACTGATCAACCTGTCTCCGGTGCCGCTCGGGAACGGCAACAGCGCCATGCTGAACGACGGCGACCGCGTCCAGATCGGCGACTACACGATTTCGGTCAAACTGCTCGAGTCCTTCCCTGAAGCCTCCCCATTCGACAAGAGGGGATTTTCCGCCGACGATTTCGAAGCCAAATCTTTCGATTTTTCCGATGATCCGTTTGCCGAAATCGGCGTAGATGCCATCCAGCAAACGATCGAAGACAATGAGCTGATTCCGTCCGACTGGAAGGACCGGCACGACCCCTTCGACCTGCCCCTCTTTCAGGATGCTGCTGTGGGTGAACAGGAAACGGGCCGGCCCGATCCGCAAGCGTTCGAGCAAGTCCCGGCGTTTAAAGAAGCGTTCCAACCTTTTTCCGGCCACGCGGAGGAACCACAGTCCGAAGCGGCCACCGCGCCCGCTTCCACGGCATCGGCCTCCGATATTTTCGGCGCGGATTGGTTTAGCGGCCCCGGCAAAAACAAAGCCGCCGGCGGAGCCTTGTCCAAGTCATCGCCTTTCGCGGACTTTCCTGTCCCGTCCCCGGAGGAGCCGGATGAAAAAACCAGCCCTCCGCAGATTCCGACGCCAAAAGCCACCAGAACACCCCCCGTCTTCGAGCCCGAGCCCGAACCGGCGCCGGTATTCGAGAAGACACCGCCGGCCCCTTTGCCTGAAACGGAAAAACCGGCGCCTGCGGACGATCTCAAGGATGAACTGATCCGCAGTTTTCTCCGCGGCGCGGGCCTCGAAGACAGCCTGAACCCGACGGCGCTGACTCCGGAATCCTTCCATACCATCGGCAAGATCGTGCGGGAATCCCTCCAGGGCACGCTCGATGTATTGGTCGGCAGGGCCAAAATCAAAAACGAAATGCACCTTGACGTGACGACAATCCGCGCCCGGCAGAATAATCCGATCAAATTTTCGGTCAGTGCGGAGGAAGCGATGATCAAACTGCTGACCGTGCAGGACAAGGCCTATTTGCAACCCGATGCCGCAATCAAGGAAGTGTTCGACGACATTCGTGCGCATCAGTTTGCGGTGATTGCCGGGATGCGCACCGCACTGCTCTCGGTGCTCCAGCGTTTCGACCCCAAAAAACTCGAACAGCGCCTGCAGGCCACCAGCCCGATTGCCGCCAGCATCCCGTTTCACAAACAGGCCAAACTGTGGAGCCTGTTCGAACAGCTTTATAGCGATCTCGGCCGGGAAGCGGAAGACAATTTTTATCACCTGTTCGGGCAGGCTTTCGCAGAAACTTACGAGCAGCAACTGCGAAAAATAAAAAGTTCTTCACACGACCAGACTCCCTATTGAAATGATGGACAAACGCACATCCCGATCATGCCCACTTTCCCTCGCGATGGCTTTAGGCTTTTTGTTGCTGGGAGGCTGCGGCTCGGACCCTGAAAAACAGGAGGATAAGGTCGAGGCGCCGGAACCCACGACGAAAGAAATCGAAGCGACAATCGCGGTTTCCGATACGGTCAATCCCGATATCGACGGGCGTCCCTCGCCGGTCGCGGTACGCATCTACGAGCTGAAAACCCTGGGCAAATTCGAAGTGGGCGATTTTTATAAACTGTTCGATGAATACGAGGCCTTTCTAGGCGCCGATCTGATCGCCTCCGAACAATTTCACCTCAAGCCGGGCGACACGAAAACCCTCAAACTTAAAGTGCCGCTCGAAACGAACTATTTTGCGGTGACGGCCGCCTACCGCGATTTAGATCGCGCGATCTGGCGCGCTTCCAAGGAACTGGAGGGAAAACAAGCGACCCGATTCGAAATCAGGTTGGATGCCTTGAGCATCGGCATTAAATAATCATCCTCATTGCGCCCATTGGGCACGCAAGGTAAACATATGTCCTGGAATAATAAGGTTATCTGGACGGAGGGCATGTTTCTCCGCCCTGTCCACTTTCAACAACAGGAGCGGCATTTCCAGCACTGGGTCGAAGCGCGCTGCGGAGGATTGCAGTGCTACGCCTGGGGCGTCACCCACCTCGAAATCGATCAGCAGCTGCTGACGCTCGGCAAGTTTGCGGTGACCGCCTGCCGGGGCATTTTTCCGGACGGCACGCCTTTCAGCATTCCGGACCACGATTCGGCGCCGACGCCGCTGGATGTCGCCACTGATACCAAAGATCAAACCGTCTTTCTGGCGCTTCCGGTCGGCCGCGTCACCGGCAGGGAAATCGCATGGGGAAACGGCGACGATGAATTGAGCCGTTACCGGATGCGGGAAATCGAGATCAAGGATCTGCAGTCGCCCTCGGGCCAGGACAGCGCCACCCTGCAAAGCGGTGAAATCCGGTCCCGCTTCCTGCTGGCCCGACAAAACAGGGACGCTTTCGTTGCAATTCCGATCGCCCGCATCAACGAAATCAAATCCGATAAACAGGTCGTACTCGACAGCCAGTTCATTCCGACCGGCCTCCATGCAGGCGGCGCCGCCCCGTTAAGCGCCTATATCCGCGAGATCGAGGGCATTCTGCAGCACCGCGGCAGCGCGCTGGCGCAGCGGCTGGGTTCGCCCGGCGCCGGCGGTGCGGCGGAAATCATCGATTTTTTGCTGCTGCAGGTCGTGAACCGTTATCAGCCGCTGCTGGCGCACTTCGCCACCGTCCGGGAACTGCATCCGGAAACCTTATACGGTGTCCTGCTGCAGATGGTCGGCGAACTCGCGACCATGACCCGGCCCGAGCGCCGGCCCGAGGCTTTTCCGGTGTATAGCCACGAAGATTTAACGGCCTGCTTCCCACCGGTGGTGGCCGCATTGCGCGAGGCACTGAGCTGGGTATCGGAATCCCGGGCGATACCGATTCCGCTCGAAGAGCATCCGCACCAGATCCGTACGGCGATCATCCCGGACCGCCAATTACTGCAATCCGCCGAATTCGTGCTCGCCGTCAACGCGCAAATTCCCACCGAAAAACTGATCACTTTACTGCCCCGCCAAACGACCATTACCACGGTCGAGAAACTCCGCGATTTCGTGATGGCGCAGGTTCCCGGCATCAAACTCACCACGCTGGCCGTGGCGCCTAAGCAACTGCCCTACCATAAGGGGATGAGTTATTTCAGACTCGATAAAAACAACCCGCTTTGGCAGGAGCTGGAGAAAAGCGGCACGATCGCGATGCACTTCTCCGGCGAATACCCGGGACTTGAGCTCGAATTCTGGGCAATCAGAGGATAATCGTTATGCACTCAGACGACCCGTTTTTTTCCCCGCCGTCCGACGACCGGACCGTCATCCGTCCCGTGCCGGGCGGCCGGCGAACCACCGTGCAGCCGCCTCCGGCGCCGGAACCGGTGCGGTCCGCCGCAGCCGTCCCGCTGGTAAAACTGGGCCGGCTGAATCCGCTGGAGCGGGCAGCTTCGGTCCTCTTGGCACTGGTGACGCGGCTGAATACCTCGCATTACCAGGCCGACCCGATGGGACTCAAAAATAAACTGGTCAAGGAAATCGAGCAATTTCAACTGGCCGCACAGGCGGAACAGATCGACACGCAAACCATTTCGAGCGCGCGCTACGTGCTTTGTACGGTACTCGACGAAGCGGTGATCAATACTCCGTGGGGACACCAGAGCGGCTGGGCGCAACAAAGCCTGTTGAGCATTTTCCATAAAGAAGTGTCCGGGGGCGAACGCTTCTTCGATTTGCTGAAATCGCTGGCGCAGAATCCCGGAAAGAACCGCTACCAGCTCGAATTGATGTATATCTGCCTGGCGCTCGGATTCGAAGGCCGTTATCGCCTGGTCGAAGGCGGCAAGAACAAGCTGGCGGGTATCCGCGAGTGGCTGTACCAGATTCTGCAAAAGGAAAGAGGCCTTGCCGAACCGGCCCTGTCCCCGCACTGGCAAGGCGTGGTGGACCGGCGCAACCCGCTGATCAGGCTGGTGCCGCTGTGGGTGTTCGGCGCGGCCGCCGCCGCCCTGCTCGCGGTCATTTTCAGCCTGTTTTTATTGAAGCTGAACCATGAATCCGATCCCGTGTTTGCAGCGATCCACGCGATCAAACCGCCGGTCATCCAAGTCGCCGAACAGGAACCGTTGCCTCCGCCAGCCGCGGAACCGCAGTTGACCTTATCGGGCCTGCTCGCGAACGAAATCGCGCTCAAACTTCTGAATGTCACCGAACTTACGCATCGCAGCATCGTAACGCTGCAAAGCGACAATCTGTTCGAATCGGGCAGCAGCGCCGTCAATCCCAAGATCTACCCGCTCCTGTACCGGATCGCCGAATCGCTGAACCAATTGCCCGGACAGGTGCTGATCACCGGACATTCGGACAACGCCCCGATCCGCAGCGCCCGCTTTCCTTCCAATTGGCATCTTTCCAAGGCGCGCGCCGAAGCGGTTGCCGAAGTGATCGAACAGAACCTCAAATCGCCCGACAGAACGACCATCGAAGGCAAATCCGACCTCGAACCGGTGGCTTCCAATGCAACCCGCGAAGGTAAAGCCAGGAACCGGCGCGTTGAAGTCACCCTGTTGAAATAATTTTCGAGGACGCTGCTGCGCGGATGATCGACCCAGGATTTTACCGATAATGAAACTCTTCAATTTTATTAAAGCACGCTGGTTCATTTCCCTGCTCGGCCTGATCGGCCTGGCATTGCTGATCTGGTTCGTCGGCCCCTTGTTCGCGTTTGCCGGCCATGCGCCACTGGAGCCGGAAGGCCGCCGCTGGGGACTGATCATGCTGGTTGCGGCCGTCTGGCTGGCCGTCCGCCTCTGGTCCTATCTCTCGGCCAAACGCATGAACAGCCGGATGCTGGGGGTGATGGCGGCCCCCGCGCAGGCGGCCTTGAACCCGGACGAACTGGCCTCGAAAGACGAACTGCAAACCTTGCAGGAGCGAATGCAGGATGCGTTGTCAATCCTGAAGAAAGCCAAACTCGGCGGCCGGAGCGGACGGCAGTTTTTATACCAGCTGCCCTGGTACATCATCATCGGCCCGCCCGGCTCCGGCAAATCGACCTTACTGAAAACGTCCGACCTGAAGTTTCCGCTGTCCGCCCAATACGGCAAAGACGCGATCCGCGGAGTCGGCGGCACCCGCAACTGCGACTGGTGGTTTGCCGATGAAGCCGTGCTGCTGGATACCGCCGGCCGTTATACCACGCAGGACAGCAACCAGCGCGTCGACCAGAGCGCCTGGCTCGGCTTTCTCGACCTGCTCAAGAAATACCGCCCGCGGCGGCCGATCAACGGCGCGATCGTGGCAATCAGCATCGCCGACCTGCTGACCCGGAGCAAGGCCGAACAGCAAGCCGCCGCGCATGAAGTCCGCAAACGCATCCAGGAATTGCACGAACGCTTCAACATGCGTTTTCCGGTCTACATGCTGTTCACCAAATGCGACCTGCTCGCGGGCTTCATGGAATATTTCGACGACCTCGACCGCGACCGGCGCGCCGAGGTCTGGGGCATGACGTTCGAACTGGAAGAAAATCCCGCCGCAGTTACCGTGGACCGCTTCGCCGCGGAATTCGACCTGCTGGCGCAGCGCCTGCAAAATCAGCTGGTCGACAAACTGGAACGCGAGCGCGGCGCCGAACGGCGTAATTATATTTATACCTTCCCGCAGCAGTTCGCCTCGCTGCAGGACCTGATCCAGCCCTTTCTGAACGAAATTTTCCAGCCGACGCGCTACGAGCATACGGTGATGCTGCGCGGCGTTTATTTCACCAGCGCAACACAGGAAGGATCGCCGATAGACCGGATTATGGGCGCATTGGCCGGCAATTTCGGGCTCGACCGGCAAAACCTTTCCGCCGCGGCCGGCCAGGGCAAGAGCTTTTTCATCAACCGCCTGCTGTCCGATGTGATCTTCAGGGAATCCGGACTTGCCGGCACCAATCTCAAACTCGAAAACAAGCGCGTCTGGCTGCAGCGCGGCGCCTTCGCCGCGGTCGGCGGAGCCGCCCTGCTCTTCTCCCTGCTCTGGCTGGCCAGTTTTGCCGGCAATAAAGCTTATATCCGGGACGTGGCAGCAGAGGCACAAGCATTGCAGGCCAACCTGAACAAATTGAATCCGGAAGACGCCAATCCGTTGGCGCTGCTGCCGATCCTGGATAAAGCCCGGAGCCTTCCCGGCGGCTACGGCGACCGCGAAAAAGGCACGCCTTTGATGCTGAGTTTCGGCTTATACCAGGGCGACAAATTGGGCGAAGCGGCGATTTCGCTGTATCGCAAACTGCTCAAGGACCTGTTCCTGTCGCGCCTGATGAACCGCATGGAACAACAGTTGCAAAACAATGCGGACAACGGCGAATACCTGTATGAAGCGCTGAAGGTCTATCTGATGCTTAACAATGAGCATTACGACCCGAGCGCAATCCGCACCTGGATTACGCTGGACTGGAAGCATAATCTGCCGCCGGATGTCGGCAACGACCAACGCGAATCGCTGAACCGGCACCTGGACGCGCTGCTGGAAACGCGTCCGGTGCCTTTGCCGCGGCCGCTGGACGGCGCGCTGATCCGCCAGACCCGCGGCATTCTGGAAAATACGCCGATAGCGGACCGGATCTATTCGCGCCTGAAGCTGGAGCTGGCGGATGCGGAGATTCCGGATTTTCAAATCGCCGAAAAAGCCGGGCGCGACGCGCTCCTGGTGCTCGCGACCAAAAGCGGCGCGCCGCTGACCAAAGGCGTGCCGGGCTTTTTTACCTGCGCGGGCTACCGCAACCTTTTCCTGAAAAACAGCGAACAGATCATCGACCGGCAGGCCGGCGACAACTGGATCGTCGGGGCCGAAAAAGCGGCGGCGCTGACCGATGCGGAAGTCAAGGATATTAAAGAAAGCGTACTCAAGCACTATCTCGAGGATTATATCCGGCAATGGGACGGCTTATTGTCCGACATGCAGATCAAACCGTTTTCGAGCCAGACGCAAATGGTCGAAATCCTGAACATCGTATCGGGCGAACATTCGCCGCTCCGCCAGCTGCTGCAGGCGGTAGACAAGGAAACCAGCTTTGCCTGCCTGGCCGAAAAAGACAAATCCCTGCTGGACAAAGCCAGCAGCACGCTGAGTTCGGCGCGCTCGACCCTCGACACGATCATCAGCAAGACGCCGGAAGCGCTGAACCCGGCGCCGCCCACGGTCACCACCAATCTGGTCACCGAACATTTCAAGGAACTGCATGAATTCGTGGCAACCCTCGACGGCTCCCCGCCGCCCCTGGACCGTTCGCTGTCCACGCTGAACGAACTGTATGTCTACCTGAACTCGCTATTGAACGCCACCGGCGACGAACTGGCTTTGGAACAGCGCAAACAGGTGGTCCAGGTGATCAACAAAGTCACCCTGGAAGGCAAGCGCAATCCTTTTCCGGTCAGCAAAATGATGGCGAATATCGCCGAAGGCAGCAACGACCTGGTCAGCGGCGGCATCCATAAACACCTGAACGACTCGTGGAAATCCCAGGTCCTGCCGTTCTGCCAAAAGGCCATCCAGGGACTCTATCCGATCGCGCGGGGCTCGCGTGAAATTACCTACGAGGATTTCACCTTCTTCTTCGGGCCGAACGGGCTGGTAGACACTTTTTTCACTAAATACCTGGCTCCGTCGGTTGAAAAAACTGGACGCGACTGGGTTTGGAATACCCGCGGCGAATCCGGCTCCGGCTTATCCGCCGCAACCCTGAAACAATTTCAACTGGCCGATACGATCAAAAACATTTTCTTCCGGATGGGAAAGCAGACGCCTGCGGTCAGCTTCAAGTTGAAGCCGATCTCGATGAGCCCCAGCATCACCCAATTCGTTCTGGATGTGGACGGCCAAGTGCTGACTTACGCCCACGGCCCGGTACGCCCGGTATCGATGAAATGGCCGGGACCGAACGATTCGGGGCAGGTCAGGGTCCAGTTGCTGCCGCCCTTGCCGGGCGATTCGGGACTCTCGAAGGAAGGTCCTTGGGCATTGTTCCGGGTTTTCGACGAAGCCGAAATTACCAAAACCTCCAATCCCACCACCTTTATCGTCACCTTTAACATTCAGGGACGCGAGGCAAAATTCGAACTGACCGCGAGCAGCGCGATCAATCCTTTCCAATTATCGGAACTGCAAACCTTCAGATGTCTGCCGAATCTGTAAATATCCTGGGCTATTACGGCAAGGTGCCGACCCATGGCGATTTCGTCACGCGCGGCCTGCCGCGCAGTTTTATCGAACCCTGGGATCTCTGGCTGCAGGAGGCGATTCTGACCAGCCGCCGGCAACTGGGCGAAAACTGGCTGAACCATTATCTGACCAGCCCTTTGTACCATTTCGCCCTGTCGCCGGGGATTTGCGGAAACAGCGGCTGGATGGGCGTTTTGATGCCCAGCGTGGACAGGATTGGCCGCTACTATCCGATGACGATCGCCCTGATGAACAACGCGGAAATAAGTCCTTTCGTGGCGATGCAAAAAACGGCCTGGTTCTCGCAAATCGAGGAAATCGCGCTTTCCTGCCTGAAGGACGGTTATGATCTGGATGAATTCAATCAGGCCATCGACCGCCTGGGGCAAACAATCGGCCCGATCCCGGCCGATTGTTTGCCGTTGACCGAACGGCACGACCGGACGCCGTTCCTCGCCGTTTGGCGTCAACCGCTGAACAGCCTGGATGCATTGAACGGTTTGATCCCCCCCTTTCTGGACCGGGTGCTGCGGGAGCGGTGCCTTGCCTATAGCCTGTGGTGGACGGAAGGCTCGGAACAGATTCCATCATCGTTTTTATTCAGCGAAGGACTGCCCCCGGTGGAAAGCGTCGCCGCGATGTTCGACGGGGATTGGCAAAAATGGGGCTGGGGAGAAAACCATTCTTCAAGTCAATCCTCGGGCACTTTGTCTTCGCCTTGATGCCGATGCGTGATTTTTCCTGGGACTCTTATGCCACCACGCATATCGGCAAGGTACGCGCGATCAATCAGGATGCCTATCTCGACCTGCCCGGGCAACATTTATGGCTGATCGCGGACGGCATGGGCGGCCATGAAGCAGGCGAACTCGCCAGTGCGGCGATCGTGAACGCCTTGCAGTCGTTCAAACAGGAAAAATGGCTCGGCGCCTCAGTTGCCGACATCTATCGCAAACTGCTCGGCGTCAATCGGCTGCTGGTCGAGATGGCCGTCGATAACGGCCATGATTCGGTCGTCGGCAGTACGGTCGCAATGCTGTTGGCCAGCCGCCATCACGGCGTCTGTTTATGGTCCGGCGACAGCCGGGTTTACCTGCATAGACGAGGGCGATTGAGACAACTCACGCGCGACCATAATTACGCCTCGCAAATGCTCACGGAAGGCTACAGCAGCGAAGAAGCCGACAGCAATCCCTATGCGCAAGTTCTGACGCATGCGGTCGGCGCCGATCCGGAGTTATTCCTCGAAGCCCAGATTCACGAAATCAGGCCCGGAGACATCTATCTGCTCTGCAGCGACGGATTGAACAAGGAAGTCGGCGATAACGAAATCGAAACCGTTTTAAACTCGGTCGCGCTCGAACAGGCCCTTCCTGAATTATTGGAACTCTGCCTGGCCCGAGGAGCACGGGATAATACCACTATAGTCCTCGCGGGGTGCTAGAGATCGGCAAAACGGATCAAGCAATTCTTTACCTCTTTTAACAACAATCTATAATACTGCTTTGATTTCTAGAGATATTATTCTTGACAAGAAAAACACTTAGCGATTTAATCGCAGCTAGATTCCATCTAACAATTACCCAAGCGGAAGCTGGGCATCTTAACTACAGTTTTGAGCGGAATCGTGAATTTTCAACAGATTTATACGGGGATGCGGCTATGCCAAAACTAATTCAACAGATCGGCTATGGAGTTTTGACGACCGGGTTAGCGATTGTAACCACCAAAGCCTATGCTGTTCCCGATCCCTGTACCATTGTATTCAGCGAACTCGTTCAAAGTGAATTGTCGCTTACCCCTGCCCAAGAGGATCTCGTATCGACCTGTAGTCAATACGCGAATGCCAGTGACCAATTGACCCCCTACCAGGCGCTTGCACAAACGACTCTGGCAATTTCAATTGCAAATCAACAATTCCGAAACGTAAAAAACCGGCTGATGCTGTTGCGCCGCGGCCTCGGCAGCGGAATCGACGTAAGCGGCCTTAATCAGCAGCCGACAGACGCGTTTTTACCCAGTTCCTTATCCGGATTTTCCCGTCAGTCAAACGGGGGCGGCGCCAGTGGGGACAAAGACAGTCCGTTCGACAGACTGGGTATATTCGTTAACGGCAACTTCGGCGTCGGCGATAAGGACGGCACGGACCGGGAATTAGGCTTCGAGTATGACAGCCAGGGTGTAACGGCGGGGGTCGATTACCGCTTTACCGATAATTTCGTTCTCGGCGGCACCTTCGGCTATAACGCGATCAAATCCGATTTTGATGCTTCGAGAGGAAACCTGAACCTGGACGGTTACAGTTTTTCGCTCTACAGCACCTATTACAACGACGACTTTTATCTCGATACCATATTTTCGGGGGGGTGGAACGAGTATGACACCCGCCGGAACATCCAATTGCCCGGCTTTAATCAAACCACCCTCGGCAATACTCGGGGCAACGATTATTCCTTCAATGTCACCGGCGGCTACGATTTTCATCAGCAAGGATTGACCTATGGTCCCTATGGCCGGGTCAGTTATCAAAACGTCCAGATCGACGGCTATCAGGAAAATTCAAGCAACTCAAGCGCGCTGGGTTTCGGCGGTCTTACAACAATTGACAAACAGAATGCCGTTTCGCTGCAAACCGCTTTAGGAGGACAGCTTTCTTATGCGTTTAGCACCTCCTTCGGAGTTTTAATGCCCATAGCCAGAGCCGAGTGGGTGCACGAATTCCATAATGGTAGCAGGCCCTTAAACTGGAGTTTCAGCAGCATTCCTAATCAGCAAACGTCCTTTGTAAACCTGAGCGACGGTTCGAGCCGCAATTTCGCGAACCTGAGCGCAGGGCTTTCGGCAACGTTTACGCACGGCACATCGGCGTTTCTGTCCTATGAAGCTATGGTAGGACGGGAAAATATTTCCGAGCATTCGATTAACGCGGGAGTGCGCACTGAGTTTTAAATTGCCCTTGCATTTTGTATTTTGTATATTTGTATATTTAATATAGATACAGAACTAATTTTCTTCGAGTAACCCATGTAGCAAATTCTCGAGATTGGTTTGGAATTCGTGTCAGCTAGCGGAAACACTCTTCAGTGATATTTTCGTTGATATAGCGCCCAGCGAATCTATAAAAACACCGGCCCAATAATTCAGGATACAGTGATTGATTTATTCGGACGACAATGTCTAAGAAGCTGAAGCTGTTTGGAAATTCCTATTTCAAGCCCGGCAACTCACTCTAATGTCTGATGGCAATGTAAAGCCAAATTTCGGGATATCCACCGATTTTACTGAGGCGGCGATACCGATTCAGACAACTGAAGGCATACTCCTCCTACCAGCAAGCCCACAGCAAAGACTTTTGCGTTTGCTTAGCACGCAAAGCACCGCCGTCCGGCAGAACTTGAAACGCTCTGCAAACCAGTCTATCTATCGACCACTAAGCCGCCGCACATCCCCAGCATGAGTTAGCAGCGGCGAGCACCGTCTTGATCTTGTATCCTGGTTCTCGTCCACCACGACAGCCATGAGCCAGACTATCCATCAGCAGATGGCGTTGAAACCATCAGTTTCCCTGCCTCGAAATCGCACACACTAAAAACCTCAGCGCACTTGACGCTTTGGTTGCCTGGCCTCCCATCACGGGTTGGTGACGCCCTGTTTCTTTGGCGCCACCTGACCTGTAACAGATGCTGCTTCAAATAACACCATTCGCTCTTGCTTAGGTTGTTCGGGTTGCGATTTTTCCGTCTTTTGATACAGAATCATCTCAACCCCGAGGAAAAAATCCTAGAAAGTGAATTCGAAAATCAGCGCCTCCAAACAGCCTCTAAATTTCTCTTAATTTTAACCACAACTATTAGGAATCGAGGTGATTATATCGCTGCCGCCGTCTTTATCAGATACTACAACGCTAGTAGGCGTGTAACTACCAATAAAGCTGCCTGCTTCCGGATTGTAATCAAGAGAGACAGCGGTACCACTTGAATAATTGCTGACGGTTTGCTGATAATCTATTGGAGAACAAAACTCCGAAGAACAGGATTCAAATGATATTCTCCAGTTGATCGTAAGGCTGTACGGATTATCAAAGTTGTTTGCCGGATCAGAGTAAGCTACAGTCACTTCTGCATCACAACCATTGTTCCATGAAGCCTCGGTAATCGATGGCGCCACATTATTGACAGTGACTTGGACCGTGTCGCTGCCCGTGCCGCCATCATCATCGGTCACCGTCACGGTCACCGTATAGGTGCCGTTACCGGCATAGAGATGATTGAGCCCGAAATTCTTGCCGTTCAACGGTAAGGGTTGGACGCCTGAACCGTCGCCATAGTCGACGGTTGCCGACCATGAGGCGGAATCGGGGTCGCTAAAAGAACCGGACTGATTGAACGCCGAACCTCCGTTGAGGGTCGCGTCGGCGCCGGCATTGACCGTCGGCGGCTGGTTTTGGACATTGACCTGGACCGTGTCGCTGCCCGTGCCGCCATCATCATCGGTCACCGTCACGGTCACCGTATAGGTGCCGTTACCGGCATAGAGATGATTGAGCCCGAAATTCTTGCCGTTCAACGGTAAGGGTTGGACGCCTGAACCGTCGCCATAGTCGACGGTTGCCGACCATGAGGCGGAATCGGGGTCGCTAAAAGAACCGGACTGATTGAACGCCGAACCTCCGTTGAGGGTCGCGTCGGCGCCGGCATTGACCGTCGGCGGCTGGTTTTGGACATTGACCTGGACCGTGTCGCTGCCCGTGCCGCCATCATCATCGGTCACCGTCACGGTCACCGTATAGGTGCCGTTACCGGCATAGAGATGATTGAGCCCGAAATTCTTGCCGTTCAACGGTAAGGGTTGGACGCCTGAACCGTCGCCATAGTCGACGGTTGCCGACCATGAGGCGGAATCGGGGTCGCTAAAAGAACCGGACTGATTGAACGCCGAACCTCCGTTGAGGGTCGCGTCGGCGCCGGCATTGACCGTCGGCGGCTGGTTTTGGACATTGACCTGGACCGTGTCGCTGCCCGTGCCGCCATCATCATCGGTCACCGTCACGGTCACCGTATAGGTGCCGTTACCGGCATAGAGATGATTGAGCCCGAAATTCTTGCCGTTCAACGGTAAGGGTTGGACGCCTGAACCGTCGCCATAGTCGACGGTTGCCGACCAAGTGTCAGTGCCGGGGTCGCTAAAAGAACCGGACTGATTGAACGCCGAACCTCTGTTGAGGGTCGCGTCGGCGCCGGCATTGACCGTCGGCGCCACGTTGTTAACCGTAACGGTGGCTACAGCTTGACTCGAACCGCCGAGACCAACCACTTTCAATGTTACAGAATGAACAGACGGGCCATCGCTGCCTTGGAACGAAGGCGTTGCACCCGATATTTCAAAGCTTCCGTTGTTGTCAAGATCCCATTCAAAAGTCAGTTGATCTGCATTCGTATCGGAGTCTGCCGAGCCATTAAGGGTAACCGAACCGCCCTCATTGACCGTATAAGGTCCTCCAGCATTGGCCTCGAACGGCATTTGCGCCAAATCTTCATCGATTTTCCCATCGCCATCGTCATCCAGTCCATTGGACAGTTCTTCGTCAATTCTACGATCACAATCGTTGTCTATCCCGTCACCTTGCTCGGTCCCAGTAGCTGTGCATGCTTCCGCAATTTTGGCCAATCTTGAACCGCCCGGATAACCGTAGGAGTCGGAACTCGCAAAACCATAGGAATAAACGCCGAAAGGCACATTCGGCAACAAATGATTAATCGTATGAGCATTGATATTGACAGATACCTGCGCTCCGGAATATCCCGTCGCTCCGATTGGAGTGAAGGGTATAAGAAAAGCGGAAGCGGAAATAGGCTCGCCGTCAAGACGCAACCCAGCCAATTGGCTCGTCGGTGCGACGATATTGATATAATTTACAAAACTAACCGGTTCACTGGCAGGCGTACTGACAACATAGTCTGATCCGAATTGCTCAGCCGGAGGTATAATCATCATAAAAGGATCAGAAGGTACACCGTCGACCGATTGGCCTTTTGAATACTGTACAACGAGCGCCGGTTTGCTGGTCTGAATCTGGTGAAAAGAGCCGGATGCCAGATCTACATCCTTGAACTTACCTTTTTTCAGCAGCGCAACATTATCCCCGTCAAGTTGAACTTCGGTCCCGTCATTGGCCGCCAGAATACGAAACACATCTCCTTTTTTCCTAGTAGCCAAAGGAGTTGTAAAAAATGAAGTGCCCCATGTATTTGTGGGAGGAATCTGTTCCACCATATGATCGCAGGCCAAAGATTTACTCGGCACGACCCCACATTGATGACCGCCGAAAACCGATATTGGTTTGGATGCGGTAATTATCGAACCGGTCAAATCGGCGGGATACCCCCCCTTTGCCTTAAACTGAATGCTCTGCAGCCGATTCAAAGTAAATTGTGCCGACTTTCCGGCTTGTACCGACTTGACATCGCGCCCCTTGACAGTCGCTCTTGTCGGCGTAAAAGTAACTACGGTTCCATCTTCATGCGCCACAACCTGCAGTTCGCTCGATAGCGTTTTCTTGGCACTGGGAAACGAAGGCACGATATATTCCGTACCGGCAAGGTCGGTCGGCAGACCCAGGTAAGCATCGGTGGTAAATTTCTGCTGATTTAAACCATAGACCACGAACTCATCAGGTGCAGATAGCAATAAGCCTTTGTTTTCAATGGTCCCGCTTCCGCTGGCCCGCAAGGATAAAGGTAGGTTAGAAACCGAGGTAATTGTATTGGGAGACACAGGGAAAGACTGTGGCCCGTAGCCGGGCGCTTCCACCGTTACCGTAGTACCCTGTGGAGCGGCAGTAGTTAAATACAGATATATATTGCTTGGGTTGCCGTCGTTCCGGTAATTTTCCATGAAACCCAATATGAATTTATTGCCTTGATTATCAGGTGCAGCGAATATGGGATTAATGGCACTAACCGAAGCAATAAAAAATGCAAGGCTTTGCAGCAGAAGTAACCGAGATTTCAATTTAAATTTCACTATTTTCCCCTAAAAGCTGTCAGAATCGCCAAAATAGTAGTAAACAAGGCATAATTTATTTTTATTGTGTGTAACGCTGGTGTTTTTCGACCTGCTGAAAACTCTGCTGTATTAAAGATAACTCATACATTTTGATGCTTATCATTTTCCCAAGCTTGCAAGTCTTGGTCATGAAAAACTGTGACTGTTTATTATATTCCGTCCATCCTCACCCCACGCCCCGCCAATAAATAACAAGATCGATGGTCTGCTGAGCACTGACAACTCTACTCTAGAGTCCCCATTTTAGAGGCGGCATTCTGCCGCTGCCCTCTCCACCTTCAGCGACCGGAAGAAGTGATTTTTCTTAACTTAATGGTATTCCCCAATTCTTGAAGCCCCTACCTGTCGAGTACGAGAGGAAATCCTCTCTTAATGCGCGCACTGAACGAAGTAAAGATAGGAGTGTTGGGGGGGGCCGAATCGCTCCCTAGCATAACCTCTTCCCTTGCAGACGCCTATATATCACAAGAGGTCAGCAATTACACCCTTTTTCTGAGAGCCTATAATCTTTTCATCATTTATTTTAATGATAATTTTATTAGTCACAAAATCAGCGAGTATTCGAGGCAAATAGATGCCCCGGCCTGCAAAACATTTGCATAAATATTTTATGGATGCGTGAAAAAATGATGTGCCAATTTTTAACCGTTATTCTTACTCCTACATATTTTTATGTTGGTTAAATAAAATCTTAAGTATCTTTATTTTTACTCCTTAATTAACAACTCCATTGCTGCCGAAGCCGGTCGCGATTCAGCGCCAGCCACTGCACCGCCAGAATCGGAATCGCGGACTCGATCTCGCCGCTTTCGAGCATCCGGTAGGCTTCGCTGAAAGGCGCGGCGCGCACCAGAATGTCTTCGTCTTCATGATCCAGCCCGTGAATGCCGCCGATCTCCCTACTGTCAACCTTGCCGCAGAACAGCGTGATCATTTCCGAATAACCGCCCGGAGACGTATAGAACTGCATCACCTTGACCAGTTCCTCGATCGCGCAGCCGGCCTCTTCTTCCGCTTCCCGGTAGGCCACTTCTTCAGGAGTCTCCCCGTCCTCGACCGCACCGGCGACAATTTCGACCAGCCAGGCCCGTTCGGGACTGCCGATCGCGCCGATCCGGAACTGCTCGATCAAAACGACGGCATCCCGTTCCGGATCGTACAGCAAAACCGCGACGCATTGGCCTCGCCCGAACAATTCGCGTTCGATTTCGCCGCTCCAGCCGCCGGCGAATAAAGTGTGCCGGAGCCGGTATTTTTCCAAACGGAAAAATCCCGAGTAGCCGATTTCCTTGCTGATGATTTCAAAGGTTTTGCTCATTTGCCTTGTTGATATTGCACTTTGTAGATTACGCCGAGACGGTCGTCGCTGATCAGCAAACTGCCGTCGGGCAAGGTCAGCACGTCGACCGGCCGGCCGAGCACCTGTTCGTCCTTGGTCAGCCAGCCGTCGATGAAGACTTCTTCGCCGGCCGGTTTATTGTCTTTGAAAGTGACCAGCACGACCCGATAACCGTCCGGCACCGAACGGTTCCAGGAGCCGTGCTGGGCGACGAACAACTGGTTCCGGTAATGCTCCGGAAACTGCTCGCCGCGGTAGAAACGGATACCCAAAGCGGCGACATGCGCCTTGAATTTCCAGACCGGCGGCGTATAGTCGGAGCACTGCTTGCCTTTGCCGTATTCCGGATCGGCGATCGCGTCGCCGTGGCAGAAGGGATAGCCGAAATGCTCGCCGGTCCTGGACCAGCGGTTCAGCTCGTCGGGCGGCAGGTCGTCACCCAAATAATCGCGTCCGTTGTCGCTGAAAAACAGGGCCTCGGTTCCGGGCTGCCAGTCGAACCCGACCGTATTGCGGATACCGCGTCCCAGAATCTCAAAATTGCCGCCGTCCGCGTCGACGCGGACCAGCGACGCATACACCGGCCTTTCCGGATTGCAGATATTGCAGGGCGCGCCGACCGCGGTATAAAGCTTGCCGTCAGGACCGATGCGCAGGTATTTCCAGCCGTGGTGCATGTCGGTCGGCAGCTTGTCGTACACCACCGACGGCTTCGGCGGGCTGATCAGATTTTGCAGGATATTGTCGTAGCGCAAGATGCGGCTGATTTCGGCTACATACAGCGCGCCGTTTTTATAGGCGACTCCGTTCGGCATCGTCAAACCCTCCGCGAGTACGTAACGCGTTTCGGCGGTACCGTCCCGATCCTTGTCCTGCAGTGCATACACCTTCCCTTCTCGGCCGGTGCCCGCGAACACGACGCCGTCGTCACCGAGCGCCAGACTGCGCACGTTCGGCAAATTCCGCGCGTACAGCGAGATCGAAAATCCCCGGGGCACGTTCAATTTGGCAATCACGTCTTCGGGCGCCACTTGCTGCGCACAGGCGGAGAATCCCAAGCCGACCAGCAGGGCCGCAACCAAGGTGGATTTCAAATGCTTCATAACACCCTCCTTTAAACTTTTTTGTATATTATCACTCTGACCCGTATTGAATTTACTTATTCAGTCCCTATTTCGTCGATATCCTAAAACCCGTCATAAAAGGCAAACACCATGATGCGAATTTTTCTGTTTTTAGCGACCAATGTCGCGATACTGGTCGTGATCAGTATCATTTTCAACGTACTGGGCTTGAGCGGCGCCCTCGATGCGCACGGCGTCAACCTGAATCTGAATGCGTTGCTGGTGATGTCTGCCGTGATCGGGATGACCGGCTCGTTCATTTCGCTGATGATGTCGAAGTGGTCCGCGAAAAACGCGATGGGCGTGTATGTGATCGAGCAGCCGCAAAATCAAACCGAACGCTGGCTGGTCGACACGGTCGCACGCCTGGCCCGGCAGGCGAATATCGGCATGCCCGAAGTCGGGATGTTCCAACAGCCTGAAGCGAATGCGTTCGCGACCGGCTGGAACAAAAACAGCGCTCTGGTCGCGGTCAGCACCGGCTTGTTGGAATCGATGAGCGCCGACGAGGTCGAGGCGGTACTCGGGCACGAAATCAGCCACGTCTCGAACGGCGACATGGTCACAATGGCGCTAATGCAGGGCGTGGTAAACACCTTCGTCTATTTCTTCGCAACCCTGATCGGCTATGTCGTGGACCGCGCGGTGTTCAAAACTGAACGCGGCTACGGGCCGGCCTATTACATCGTGCAGATGGTCGCGCAAATCGCACTGGGCATCCTTGCCTCGATGCTGGTGATGTGGTTCTCGCGCTACCGCGAATTCCGGGCCGATGCGGGCGGCGCGCATCTGGCAGGGCGCCAGAAGATGATCGGCGCTTTGCGCGCCCTGCAGCGCACTCAGGAAACCGCGACGCTACCGGGCCAGTTGGCCGCTTTCGGGATCAACGGCGACGGCCGGCTGATGCGCCTGTTCATGAGCCATCCGCCGCTGGAAGAGCGGATTGCGGCATTGCAGAACAACCGCTAAACCAAAGCCGGGACGGACAAAATCCGTACCGTTTCGGCACCAAATTTCAGGCGCTTTCCAGCCATTACCTCCCTACTTTACTCCAGACCTGCCGGGTTTTAAAACCCGGCAGGTCTTTTTTCATCCCGAACCGGCAAGGCTTTTCCAAAGATAAAACGTCCCTCGCCCTTATTCCCATCGTTCCGTCCCCGTTAACACGCGTTGAAATTCCACCCGCCTGTTTCTCCCATTTTGTGGGATAATTCCGCCAATTGAGTGAAATTATCCCGATCGCACATGAAGTTTCCCACCATCGAATCCTTCGTTGGAAACACGCCGCTGGTCCGCCTGCAGCGCCTGCCCGGCCCGAACAGCAATACGATCCTGGCTAAACTGGAAGGCAACAATCCTGCCGGCTCAGTGAAAGACCGGCCGGCCTTGAGCATGATCCAGCATGCCGAAGCCCGCGGCGAAATCAAGCCCGGCGACCGCCTGATCGAGGCGACCAGCGGTAATACCGGCATCGCGCTCGCGATGGCGGCCGCGATCAAGGGCTACAGGATCACCCTAATCATGCCCGACAACATGAGCGCCGAGCGCCGCGCTTCGATGAAGGCCTACGGCGCCGAGATCATCCTGACACCGGCCGCCGGCAGCATGGAAGCCGCGATCGACCTGGCACGCCGGATGGAAGCGAACGGCGAAGGGCGTATTCTCGACCAGTTCTCGAATCCGGACAATCCGCGCGCGCATTACGAAGGCACCGGCCCCGAAATCTGGCGCGATACCCAGGGAACCGCCACTCATTTCGTCAGCTCGATGGGCACCACCGGCACGATCATGGGCACTTCGAAATTCCTGAAAGAAAAAAATCCGGCGATCCAGATCGTCGGCGTGCAGCCGGAAGGCGAATCCAAAATTCCCGGCATCCGCCGCTGGCCGCAGGAATACCTGCCGAAAATCTACGATCCGGGCCGCGTCGACCGGATCATCCTGGTCGACCAGCACGCGGCCGAAGAGACGACCCGCGCATTGGCCGCGAGGGAAGGCATTTTCGCGGGCGTCTCCTCCGGCGGCGCGGTGTATGCGGCACTGCAACTGGCAAAGGAAGTCGAAAATGCGGTGATCGTAGTGATCATCTGCGACCGGGGAGACCGCTATTTATCGACCGGCGTGTTTCCGGACTGATCGCCGCCCGTATATCGACGGAGTTTTGAGAGCGGTATGTAGGGTGGATAAGCGAAGCGCATCCATCAAACTTTGGGTCACACTTATACTGCTATTCAGCACCGCAAGTGCCGCAATCGATGACGTCTCGCTCGATATCGGCGCATTGAACGCCCAGGGCTGGAAACTCGAAAACATCCGCCTCGTCCTCGAAGGCATCCCAAACCCTCGCCAGCAGTTGGCCTTGACGATCGGCAAGCTAACCCTGCCGAAACCGCTCGACGACCTGCAACTGGCCGACATCCGTTGCACCGCGTTCAAATGGAACGACCATCAAACCGTCTGCGAGCAGGGCCGGGCAAGGATCGACTCGAAGCGCTGGCGATCGCCGAAGGCGGCGTTTTCGTTCCGGCTCGGCGAGAAATCGAGCAGCGCGACCGTAACCGGCCTCCGGCTATTCGGCGGCATCCTTAACGCCGAAATGACCGAACAGGCGATGCACTGGCAGGTCAGGCTGACCGGCGAAAAACTCGACGGCATGCTGCTTCAGAAGCAGCTCGGCTTCAGACCGGTCGAAATCAAAAACGGCGAGTTGGACTTCGAGCTCCTGGCTTCCGGCGCCAAAGACGACATCGACGAGATCGACCTGACCGCCCGGCTCGATCGGCTTACCCTGCAAACGCCGGACGGCAAGGCCGCCACCGAAACGTTGTCCGCCAACGCGAAAATCCACGCCATCCGCGAAGGAGAGCACTGGCACTGGCAAATCGCTGAGCAACTCACCAGCGGGGCGCTGTACCTGGAACCCGTCTATCTCGAAACGGGCAAGGAGGCGATCGAATTGGTCGGACAAGGCAATTGGCGTCCCCTCCGGCAACGCCTCGATATCGACACGTTCGCATTTGAACATGCCGGAACCGCCGCGGCGAGCGGCCGGGTATCAATCAAAACCGGTGCACAGGTGAAGCTGACCCGAGCCAACTTCTCCGTACAGTCGGAGGATTTGGCGCGCTTCTCATCGGTCTATCTGAAACCTTTCGCCGAACAGACCGCTTTCGAAGGCCTCTCGCTAGAAGGCCGCGCAAAAGCGGAACTGACCTTGACCGGACAAGCCTTGACGCATCTGGCGCTAAACTTCGCCGGCCTTGCGGTACACGACGAAAACGGCCGGATCGGCGTCGAAGGCGGAGAAGGCTCGATCTACTGGTCGAACGATCCCGATCCAGCCGTTCCTTCGGCGCTAGGCTGGCAAAAACTGTCACTGTACTCGCTCCCGCTCGGCCCGGCCCGCCTGGCTTTTTCGGCACATGCGAACCGGATCGAACTGCTGAAAAAAACCCGCCTGCCATTCCTGGGCGGCAACCTCGCGCTGAACCGGTTCACTTTTCAAAGCCATCCCGAACAGGAACCGGACGTCTATTTCGAAGGGCGCCTGAATAACGTCTCGCTCGAACAGTTGACCGGCGCCTTGCATTGGACGCCGCTGTCGGGCACGGTCAGCGGCCGGATTCCCGGCGTCGAATACCGGGACGACACGCTGCAACTGAAAGGGGAACTGAACGTCAAAGTCTTCGACGGCAACGTCAGGATCGCGAACTTGGCGTCCTCGGGCCTGTTCGGCGATTTTCCGAGACTCTCCGCCGAAATCGAACTGGACCGCCTGGATCTCGACCAAATCACCCGCAAATTCGAGTTCGGTGGGATTACCGGCAGATTGTCGGGATTCGTCAAAAACCTGCAGCTCGAAAACTGGCGCCCGGTCGGCTTTTATGCCTGGTTCGGCACGCCGGAAGACGACGATTCGCGGCACCGGATCAGCCAGAAAGCGGTGCAAAATATCGCGAACATCGGCGGAGGCGGCGCGGCCGACCTGCTGTCGCGGAGTTTCCTGCGCTTCTTCGATACTTTCGGCTACGACGAAATCGGCCTCGGCTGCTATCTGCACGACGGCGTCTGCCAGATGATGGGGATCGAGGCCGCCGAAAACGGCGGCTACCGGATCATCAAGGGCGGCGGCCTGCCGAGAATCGACGTGATCGGGTATAATTCACGCATTGACTGGAATGTCCTGATCGAGCGCTTGCAACGCGTAACCGCATCGGATGAAGTCATTATCAAATAATTTCAGGTAAAACCCATGAAAAAACTTTCCCTCCTGGGCGCGCTGCTGCTTTCCGCCTGCGTCACGATCAATATCTATTTTCCGGCCGCGGCGGCCGAAAAAGCGGCCGACGAAATCATCCAGGACATTCAGAACGCCGCGCCGCCGAAACCGCAATCGAAATCCGGCCGGAGCGACGACCATGCGGAGCTCTACCGCAGGATCGACCAAGCGGTCGCGCTGTTTATTTCCTCCGCGGAAGCGGCCGAGGCCGATCTTTCGATCGACAGCCCCGATATCCGTAAGCTGCGCGCGTCGATGGAGAAACGCTTCGCTTCGCTACAGCCGAACTATGCGGCCGGCTACATCGGGATCAAGGCGGACGGTTTCCTGACGGTCCGCGAAGGCGCGAACATTCCGCTGAAAGACCGGAATCAGGTCAGTAAACTGGTCGCGGCCGAAAACCAGGACCGGCAGCGCCTGTATCAGGCAATCGCCAACGCGAACGGCCATCCCGAATGGCAGGATCAAATTAAATCAACCTTCGCCGCGCGTTGGATCGGCAACGCCCAACCCGGCTGGTGGGTGCAATCTTCGAACGGAAGCTGGAAACAGAAATAACAGATGGCAGGCAACAGAGCAAGAAAGAAAACCTTACCGGAAACGCCGGTTCGGACCACGATCGAATCGCTCGCCCATGATGGGCGCGGCGTAGCGCATGTCGACGGCAAGGCCGTGTTCATCGACGAGGCGCTGCCCGGCGAGGAAGTCGAATTCGTTTACACCGAAATCCGCCGCGATTTCGCCGAAGGCAAGGTCGTGAACCTGATTACCCGCAATCAGGCACGCAGCGAGGCGCCCTGCCCGCATTATGGGGTCTGCGGCGGCTGCAGCTTTCAGCATGTCGAAGCCGCCAAGCAAATTCACATCAAAGAGGATTTGCTGAAGGAACAGTTCAAACGGATCGGCAAGGTCGCCGTGCCCGAACTCTGGCAGCCGTTGATCGGCCCACACTGGGGCTACCGGCGCAAAGCGCGGATGGGCGTCAAATATGTCGCGAAGAAAAACCGCACGCTGGTCGGTTTCCGCGAACGGCGCCATCCTTATCTGGCCGAGATCGACAGTTGCCGGGTCATGCACCCGACCGTCGGCGAGAAGCTGATCGACCTGTCCGAGCTGATCTCAGGGCTCAGCATCCGCGAGAAAATCCCGCAGATCGAAGTGGCGATCGGCGACAAGCAATGCGTACTCGCCGTGCGCGTGATGGAACCGCCGACCGAGGCCGACAAGGACAAGCTGCGCGCTTTCGCGCGCGAACACGGCGTGTCGATCTGCCTGCAGCCGAAAGGACCCGATTCGATTGTGCCGCTCGACGGCGAGCCGGAAGTGATCCCGACCTATGCCCTGCCCGACCAGGACATCGAATTCAAGTTCCGGCCCGCGATGTTCACCCAGGTCAACTACGAAATCAACCGGCAGATGATCAACCGGGTGCTCGAAACGCTGGAACTGAACGAGCACGATACGGTGCTGGACCTGTTCTGCGGCCTCGGCAACTTTACGCTGCCGATGGCGCGCTACGCCGGCCGCGTGGTCGGCGTCGAAGGCGATCAGCCGCTGGTGGACCATGCAAAAGAGAACGCAAAACATAACAAAATCGAAAACGTCGAATTCTACGCGGCCGACCTGAGCAAAGACGTCTCTGACCATCCCTGGTTCAACCGCAAATACAACAAGATCATGCTCGACCCGTCGCGGGCCGGCGCCTCGGAAGTGCTGAAATATTTCAAGAAATGGCAGCCGGAGCGGATCGTCTACGTCTCCTGCAACCCGTCGACCCTGGCGCGGGATGCGGGCATCCTGGTCAACGAACTCGGCTACAAGCTGGTCAAAGCCGGGGTGATGGACATGTTCCCGCAGACCGGGCATGTCGAATCGATGGCGCTGTTCGTCAAATAAAGACGGTCAAATAATGGCCGACATTTACCTCGACGTGTCAATCGCCCATCAGCGTCTAACGCTGGTCGAAAACGGGCAGCCCCTCAAAACCTACCCGGTCTCGACCGCGAAAAACGGCCCCGGCGAACGGAAAGGCAGCGAATGCACGCCGCGCGGCTGGCATCGGGTGCGCGCAAAAATTGGCGCGGGGCAGCCGCTCTTTAGCGTCTTCAAGGGCCGCCGCCCGACCGGCGAAATCTACAGTCCGAAACTCGGTCGCCTGCACCCGGAACGCGACTGGATTCTGACCCGCATCCTCTGGCTCGGCGGACTGGAGCCCGGAAAGAACCGTTACCGCGAGATCGACAGCGCTTGGCGTTATATCTATATCCACGGCACGCCGGACGAAGGGATGCGGGGCCAACCCGAATCGCACGGCTGCATCCGGATGTTCAACGCCGATGTGCTGGAACTGTTCGACCGTATCGAAGCCGGCATCAGGGTTTACATTCATGAAGACTAGCACGACCTTTCGGACAGCCCGCGCAGGGTACGCTACGCATACCGTATCCGATATGACCGGATCGATTCTTGCGGGAAAAGGTACGCGCAGCGTACCCTACACTTTAACGTCCGCCATATGAGCCGCATCGCCCTCGGCATCGAATACGACGGCAGCGCCTTTTTCGGCTGGCAATTCCAGGCCGAACGGCGCAGCATCCAGGCCGAGCTCGAACGGGCGCTGGCGAAAGTCGCAAATCATTCCGTCACTGCGATCTGCGCGGGGCGCACCGACGCCGGCGTACACGCGCTCGAACAGGTCGTGCATTTCGACACGGCCGCCGAACGGGAACCTTACTCCTGGGTGATGGGCGGCAATACCCATCTGCCCGACGACGTGCGGATCCTCTGGGCCAAACCCGCGGTCGGCGACTTTCATGCGCGCTACAGCGCGATCGCGCGCTTTTACCGCTACATCATTCTGAACCGGCCGGTCAAATCGGCCCTGACGCCGACGCAGACGACCTGGTGCTATACGCCGCTCGATGCGGACCGGATGCATCAGGCCGCCCAATTCCTGATCGGCCATCACGACTTTTCCTCGTTCCGGGCGCAGGGCTGCCAATCCAAGAGCCCGTTCCGGCAGGTGCATTTCGTCGACGTGTACCGCGAAGGCGACCGTGTGATCATGGACATCGCCGCCAACGCGTTCCTGCACCACATGGTCCGCAATATCGCCGGCAGCCTGATCGCGGTCGGCGCGGGCAAACAGCCGGCCGGCTGGATTCAGGAACTTCTGACGGTCAGGAAGCGCGCGCTTGCCGGGGTTACCGCCCCGCCCCACGGCCTGTACCTGGGCGGCGTGTTTTACCCCGAATGCTACCGGCTTGCCAATCACCCGATTTTCTCCAAACTGCCGGCCGATGCTTGCCGACACCGGGATTAAGGGCCGTAGATACTGTTATCCACATCAAGCGTTATGAAGAGCTGCGCTGTAGATACCGTCTTAAAAGTCAAGACAACCTTCCGTAATTGGGTTGATAAGGTT